>CAWJOD010000020.1:0-825503 GCA_963844425.1 uncultured Thermoleophilia bacterium
ACGCCAGCACCGCCAGCACCCGCCGGTGATCCGCCCCCGTCGCCGCCAGGTCGAGCTTTCCGAAGATGTTGGTCACGTGCTTCTCGACCGCCCGCTCGGTGACGACGAGCTCCTCGGCGATCGCGGCGTTGGTGCGCCCTTCCGCCATCAGCCCGAGCACCTCGCGCTCGCGCGGGGTCAGCTGCTCGAGCGGGTCCTCCTCGCGCCGGCGGCCGAGGAGCAGCGAGACGACCTCGGGGTCGAGCGCCGAGCCCCCCTCGGCCACCCGCTGGACGGACTCGGTGAAGCGGTCGATCTCCAGCACCCGGTCCTTCAGCAGGTAGCCGACGCCCTCGGCGGATTCGGTCAGGAGCTCGAGGGCGTAGCTCTCCTCCACGTATTGGGAGAGGACCAGCACGGAGGTGCCGGGGAGCTCGGTGCGGATCTGCTGCGCCGCGCGGAGCCCGTCGTCGGTGTTCGTCGGCGGCATGCGGACGTCGACGACGGCGACGTCGGGCTTGTGGGCGCGGACCTTGCGCAGGAGGTCCTCGGCGTCCCCGGCCTGGGCGACCACCTCGAAGCCGGCGTCGTCGAGGACGCGGACGACGCCCTCGCGCAGGAGCACCGAGTCGTCGGCGACGACTACCCGCACGGGATCACCGCTCGCACGACCGTCCCCTCCCCCGCCGGGCTCTCGACGTCGAGCCGCCCGTCCAGGGCGGCGACGCGGTCGGCGAGCCCTCGCAGCCCGGACCCGGCGCCGGGGTCCGCGCCGCCGACGCCGTCGTCGCGGACCTCGACCTCGACGCGGCCGTTCGCCCGCTCGACGCTCACCTCCGCCCGCGAGGCGTCGGCGTAGCGCGCGACGTTCGTGAGCGCCTCGGCGACGACGAAGTAGGCCGCGGTCTCGACCGCCTCCGGCAGCCGCTCCCCCACCCCGCCGCCCAGCGCGACCGGGACCGGCGCCCGCCCGGCGAGCGCCTCCAGCGCCGGGCCGAGGCCGCGGTCGCTCAGGACCGCGGGGTGGAGCCCCCGCGCCAGCTCGCGCAGCTCGTCGGTCGCCTCGCCGAGCTCGGCGGCGGTCTCCTCGATCAGCTTCGCGGCCTCGCCGGGGTCGGTGTCGAGCTTCGACTGCGCGACGCGCAGGTTGAGCGCCAGGGCGACGAGCCGCTGCTGGGCGCCGTCGTGGAGGTCGCGCTCGAGGCGGCGGCGCTCGTTGTCGGCCGCCTCGACGATCCGCGCCCGCGAGGCGCGCAGCTCCTCGATCCGCGCCCGCAGCTCCGCATCGAGCCGCTCGTTCTCGAGCGCGAGCGAGGCGGCCGCGGCGACGGCCTGCACGAGCTCGCGCTCGTTCTCGAGCGAGGCGTCGTGGCAGATCACGCCGACCGGGCGGCCCTCGTGCTCGACGTGGGTGCAGACCTGGCCCTCCCGCTCGAGGTCGGCCGGCCGCCCCTCGGCGTCGACGTAGCGCTCCTGCTCGGGCACCCAGTAGGCGAGCGAGAGCGAGGGGTCGTCGAGGCCCTCGGCCAGGGCGTCGCGAAGGCCCTGGCGCCGGTCGGCCTCGCCGAGGCGCGCGACGAGCTCGGACACCGCGCCGGCGCGCGAGAGGCGCGAGCGCAGCAGGCCGACGAGGAACGCGTAGGGCACCGAGCACAGCGCGATCAGGGCCAGGACGTCGACGACGTCCTCCGCGGTGTCGTCGGGCACCCCGGTGACGTCGCCGATCAGCGAGAGGCCGAGGAGCAACGCGGTCACGACCCCGGTGAGCAGGACCGGCGTCACCGCGCGCCGGTACGAGGCGCTCGCGCCGCGCCAGCGGCGGATGAGGAGGATCGCGACGCCGGCGAGGCCGAGGAAGCCGACGACGGACTGAAGGCCGAACATCGCGTCGGCGAAGCCCTCCTGGCTCGAGATCAGGATCGGGTTCGCCGGGCAGCCGGTGCAGAAGTCGTCGCTTGCCGAGGTCTGGTGGAAGAGGAAGCCGAGGACCGTCGGGACCGTCGTGTCGATATAGGCGACGCCGACGAGGAACCGCTCCCAGCGGGTGCGCAGCTCGCCGGACGGGAAGACGACCAGCATGTGCAGGAGAAGGGCGTAGGCGAGCGGGCCCGCGAGCACGCCGATGATGAAGACCGCCGGGGTGTCCGAAGCGCCGAACGCGCTGAGGATCCAGACGAACCCCACCGCGGTCATGAGCGCGCCGAAGCGGTTCTCCGGGCGCCGCCACCAGGCGAACAGGCCCGTGGCGATGAACGACGCGGCGATCAGCGGCCCGAGCACCACGACCACGGACCCCGTCGACTCCTCGTGGTCCGAGCCGGCGATGATCGCCGTGCCGATCACGCAGCCGACGAGGCCCACGAGGCCCAGCGCGATCAGTGCCGTCCGTAGCGATCTCATGTGAGTAGGCCGGCGAGCGCCTCGCCGGAGAGCTTCGACTTCGCGACGAAGCCTCTCGCACCGCTGCGACGAATCAAGTCGATCGAGTCGCTCCAGTCCCGGCTGGAGGTGAGGACGACCGCGGGCGCGGTCTCGGAGGCGGTTATGCGCGCGGCGACGTCGAAGCCGTCGGCGTCGGGCAGCTGGACGTCGAGCAGGACGAGGTCGGGGCGCAGCCGGCCCGCCTCGCGCACCGCCTCGGCGCCGTCGGCGGCCTCCCCCACCACCTCGTGTCCCTCCGCCTCGAGCAGGCGCCGCGCGGAGGCGCGAAAGCCCGCGTGGTCGTCGGCGATCAGGACCGTGCCCATGCGTGGATTCTCGCGCAGAGCGGGCGCTTTGGACATACGGGTAACCGCACCATCGCCGCGCGCCAGCCGCACCGCGGGACGCCTGCTGGCTCCCTGGGAACGGCCCCTTCGCGAGGTCAGAGTCGGGCCATGCAGTTCACCCACACCCGACACGAAGGAGCGATCATGAATCGCACATCGATTTCCTCCCGCGCAGCGCGCTGGAGCTCCCAGAACCGCGGCAAGGCGTTCTTCGGCTGGATCGCCTTCGTCGTGGTCGCCATGGCCCTCGGCTCGTTCGTCGGCACCAAGAACATCGCCGACGAGGACCTGGGCAACGGCGACTCCCGGACGGCCGAGCAGCTGCTCGCCGACTCGGGGTTCCCCGACGACCAGTCCGAGCAGGTCCTGATCCAGGCACGAGAAGGCCAGACGGTCGACGACGCGGCGTTCAGAGCCGCGATCGACGACGTCGAGCAGAGCCTGGCCGGCGAGAAGCACGTCGCCAATCTCTCCTCGCCGCTCGATAAGGGCAACGAGGGGCAGATCTCGGCCGACGAGCACTCGGCGCTGGTCACGTTCGAGGTCCTCGGCGACGAGGACAAGGGCATCGAGCGGGTCGACGGTCCGCTCGCGGCGGTCGCGGACGCCCAGGAGGCGCACCCCGACCTCCGCATCGAGGAGTTCGGCGAGGCGAGCGCGATGAAGGCGTTCGACGCGACGATGGAGAAGGACTTCCAGCGCGCCGAGACCCTGTCGCTGCCGATCACGCTGATCATCCTCGTGGTGGCATTCGGCGCCCTCATGGCCGCCGGCGTGCCGCTCCTGCTCGCCCTGACCGCGGTGATGGGCACGCTGGGCCTCCTCGGCCCCGTGAGCCAGATCTTCCCGGTCGACGAGCAGATCGGCTCGGTCGTCCTGTTGATCGGCCTCGCGGTCGGCGTCGACTACTCGCTCTTCTACCTGCGCCGCCAGCGCGAGGAGAGGGCGAACGGTCACTCGAACGAAACGGCGCTCGAGATCGCAGCCGCGACCTCGGGCCGGGCGGTGCTCGTCTCCGGCCTCACCGTGATGGTGGCGATGGCCGGGATGTTCCTGACCGGCGACGCGACGTTCATGTCGTTCGCGGTCGGCACGATCCTGGTGGTCGGCGTCGCGATGCTCGGCTCGCTGACCGTCCTGCCGGCGATCATCTCGAAGCTCGGCGACCGCGTCGAGAAGGGGCGCGTGCCCTTCCTCGCGAAGCGGCGGCGCGAGCACTCGGAGTCGCGGGTGTGGTCGGCGATCATCGACCGCGTCCTGCGGCGGCCGCTCGTCTCGGCCGTGCTCTCGGCGGGCGTGCTGGTCGCGCTGGCGATCCCGGCGCTCGGCATGAACACGACCCAGACCGGGATCCAGGACATGGCGCCGGATCTGCCGATCATGCAGACGTACAACCGGATCCAGGACGAGTTCCCCGGCGGTCCGCTGCCGGCGGTGATCGTCGTCTCGGGCGACGACGTCACCTCACCCGAGGTGAAGGCGGCGAGCGAGGAGCTCACCGAGCAGGCGCTCGCGACCGAGTACATGAGCGACCCGGTCCAGACCCAGGTCAACCCCGACGAGACCGTCGGCGTGATCTCGATCCCGCTCGAGGGCTCGGGCACGGACAAGACCTCGGTCGCCGGCCTCGACACCCTGCGCGAGGAGCTGATCCCCTCGACGCTGGGCGAGGTCGACGGGGTCGACACCTACGTCACCGGGTTCACGGCCGGCAACGAGGACTTCGACGAGCAGATGAGCTCGACGGCTCCCCTCGTGTTCGCGTTCGTGCTCGGGCTGGCGTTCGTCCTGCTGACGGTCACGTTCCGCTCGATCGTGATCGCGGCGAAGGCGATCGTGCTGAACCTGCTGTCGGTCGGCGCGGCCTACGGCGTGCTCGTCCTGGTCTTCCAGGACGGCCACGGCGAGGGGCTGCTCGGCTTCCAGTCGAACGGCGGCGTCGTCGCCTGGCTGCCGCTGTTCCTGTTCGTCCTCCTGTTCGGCCTCTCGATGGACTACCACGTGTTCATCATCAGCCGGATCCGGGAGGCGTTCGACGGCGGCATGTCGACGGACGACGCGGTCGCGCACGGGATCAAGTCGACGGCGGGCGTCGTGACGAGCGCGGCGGTGGTGATGATCGCGGTCTTCGCGGTCTTCGCCACGCTGACGGCGCTCGACTTCAAGCAGATGGGAGTCGGGCTGGCGGTCGCCGTGTTGATCGACGCGACGATCGTCCGCGCCGTCCTGCTGCCGGCGTCGATGAAGCTCCTCGGCGACCGCAACTGGTACCTGCCGAGCTGGCTCGGCTGGCTGCCGAAGCTCGGGCGCGAGCCCGAGGTCGAGGGGGCGCGGGCGTAGCTCGCCGCAACCTCAGCGAGACGCGAATGGGGCGCCGGCCGCGCGAGCGGTCGGCGCCCTTTCGCATTGCCGGTCGTCCGGGTCGGAACCGGCCGAAACTCCTGCTCGCGCGGCGCAGGAGCGGGCTGCGATCAGTCGTGCGAGGCTCCTCGGCTGAGGGCCATCGCCGCCGGCGGCATGTCCAGCCTCTCGGTCTTGCCCCGCCGCCATTCAGGCATCTAGAAGGGCTTTCCCCAATACTTGGTGACCCGGCACGGCCTTCCCGTCTCATCTCCGCGATTGTCAGGTTGCGGTAGATGACATCGTCGCCGTAATCGTTGCTCCATTCGACCATCAGGAAGTCGCCGAACCGGCGGCGCTCACCGACCGCGAGGGTGGGCTCCTCGAATTGACCCTCGATAGCACCGATGAGTTTCCGGCCCCGCACGATCTCACTCATCTGCGGCCATTCGCGAACGACGTCGTCCGCTAGCGCCACCCCGAGGACAGTAGGCGAGGCGCGTCTCGCCGTCAGGACCGGCCGTTTCACTGGGCATGGTCTTTGCACCTCCTGTTCGCGGTCGAGCGGAGCCTGCCACCCTTTCGGAAATGCGGCAAGCCCCTCCATGGAGGCGGATCCGAAACCGGACGGTGGCCGCCCGCCGAGACCCGGGCGCATCTCGAAGCCCTGTTGAGGCGCTTCAGTCCTGGCGCAGCTCGAACTCGTGCCGGAGGAGGATCGTGGCGTCGCCGGGCGTGATCAGGAGGATCTTCGGGTTGACGGTGAGCTTGCCCTTGCGCGCGAGCGTCTTCGCGGCCTTGTTTCGGGGGACGACCTCGAGCTCGGCCGTGCCCGCCTCGTCCAGGGTCGCGGGGCCTGCGCCCTTCACCTTGTTGGTCTTCTCGAGGCCGAGGTTGCCGCCGACGTTGGTCGCGACGGTGAGGGTCGCGGTTCCGTCGGCGCGGTCGCGGTCGAGGCCGATGATCTCGAGCTCGGGCGCCGGCGGGGTCGGGTCGGGCGTCGGATCGGGGTCCGGAGGCGTTGGGGTCGCGGAGACCGTCCGCGGCGCGCTCGTCTGCGAGGTCGAGCCGGCCTGGTTGGTGGCGGTGACCCGGCAGCTGTACTCGCCGGGGGAGCTCGGCGTGTAGGTCGGCTGGGTCGCGCCCGGGATGTCGGCGCCGTCCCTGCGCCACTGGTGGGCGAAGGAGCGCGGCGCGCGGTAGAGGAAGGAGCCGAGCAGGTCTGCCGCCCAGCTCCCCTGGCTGCAGGTGAGCTCCTGGCCGACCTCGCCGCCGCCCGAGATCGCCGGCGCTCCGGCGCCCGCGGGCGCCCTGAGCAGGGCGAGGAAGACCGGGAAGCTCACCGTCGCCCCGGCGGTCGAGAGCTGGCCGCCGCCGCCCGAGCCGTCGAGCTTGGCGAAGGAGATCGTGTGGTTGTTGAGGTTGGCCCAGTAGATCCTGCCCGCGGCGGGGTCGATCGCCACGCCCTGGGGGCCGCTAACCGTCGCCGCCGGCGGTCGAGAGCTGGCCGCCGCCGCCCGTGCCGTCGAGCTTGGCGAAGGAGATCGTGTCGTCGGCCTCGTTGGCCCAGTAGATCCTCCCCGCGGCGGGGTCGATCGCCACGCCGGCCGGGAGGCTCACCGTCGCGCCGGCGGTCGAGAGCTGGCCGCCGCCGCCCGAGCCGTCGAGCTTGGCGAAGGAGATCGTGTCGTTGCCGCGGTTGGCCCAGTAGATCCTGCCCGCGGCGGGGTCGATCGCCACGCCGCGGGGCCGCTCACCGTCGCGCCGGCGGTCGAGAGCTGGCCGCCGCCGCCCGAGCCGTCGAGCTTGGTGAAGGAGATCGTGTTGTTGCCGGGATTGGACCAGTAGATCCTGCCCGCGGCGGGGTCGATCGCCACGCCGATTGGGCTGCTAACCGTCGCCCCGGCGGTCGAGAGCTGGCCGCCGCCCGAGCCGTCGAGGTTGGCGAAGGAGATCGTGTTGTTGCCCTGGTTGGCCCAGTAGATCCTCCCCGCGGCGGGGTCGATCGCCACGCCCAAGGGGCCGTTCGCGCCGGCGGTCGGGAGCTGGCCGCCGCCGCCCGAGCCGTCGAGGTTGGCGAAGGAGATCGTCTCGTTGCCATCGTTGCCCCAGTAGACGCGGTCGGCGCCCAGCGCCGAAGCCGCGAGGAGGAGGCAGAGAAGCGAGGCGACTCCGAGGACCCAGCGAGCCTTCCGCACGACGCCGGAATGCCGTTCGCGCGAACCGCTGTCGGTCACAGAGACTCCTAAACCCGCTCACCCGCCCGCATCGGCCGGGGCCGACGCCGAACCGGCGAAGACGAAACGATTGTCGCAGACGGGGGCATGGTCGCTATGGGGGAAAACCCGCAGATCGGCGAGGGATAGATTCCGGCTTGTGAGCTTCGCCGCCGGCCCTGAGGCGTACGACCGGTTCATGGGCAGGTATTCGGCGCCGCTCGCACCGAAACTCGCCGACTTCGCCGAAATTGTTCCCGGTCAGCGCGTGCTCGACGTCGGTTGCGGTCCGGGCGCGCTGACGGCCGTCCTCGCCGAGCGGCTGGGCGCAGAGGCGGTCACGGCGGTCGATCCCTCGGCGTCATTCGTGGCCGCCGCTCGCGACCGGCACCCCGGCGCGACGGTCGAATGCGCCGCGGCCGAGCGGCTGCCGTTCGACGACCGGGAGTTCGACGCCGCGCTGGCGGAGCTGGTCGTCCACTTCATGGCCGACCCAATGGCTGGGCTGCGCGAGATGGCACGCGTTACGCGCGCGAGGGGCGTCGTCGCGGCGTGCGTCTGGGATCACGGCAGGCGGCCACGGGCCGCTGAGCGTGTTTTGGGACGCGGCGCGAAAGCTCGATCCCGACGTTCGGGACGAGTCGCAGCTCGCCGGCGCCCGCCAGGGCCACCTCGCGAAGCTCTTCAAGGAGTCCGGACTCGATGAGGTCGAGGAGAGGAGCCTTTGGATCGAGGTCGAGCATCCAAACTTCGACGACTGGTGGGAACCGTTCCTGCTCGGCGTCGGTCCAGCCGGCAGCTTTGCGGCCGGCCTGGACGCCGAGCGGCAGGGCCGACTGCGCGAGCTGTGTCGGGAGATGCTGCCGTCGCCCCCGTTCGTGGTCAAAGCCCGGGCCTGGGCAGCCCGAGGCTTCGCGTAAGAGTCCCGTCCGCCGCCCGCTAGCGCGCGACCTTGAACCGGAACTTCTTGACCGGCCCCGGGCGGCCACGCTCGGAGATGGCCTGGTAGCGCAGCACGTGCTCGCCGCGCTTCGCCTTCAGCGTCTCCTTGCGGTCGCACGGCTTCAGCTTCGACGAGTCGAGGCGGCACTCGTAATCGGAGTGGGCCTGGCTCGAGTCGAACTTGAACTTGACCTTCGCCTTCTTGCCGTCGGTCTCGACTCGCTTGTCCGGATGCTTCGCGAGGCTCGCCTTCGGATCGGCGGAATCGGCGATCGCGCTGCGCATGAAGTCCATGATCGCCACGGTCTCGCCCGAGGCGTCGTTCTTGTCGCCGACCGCGTCGTTGATCCCCTCGTGGTTGTAGGGGGCGGCGAAGACGGCGGACGGGTCCTGGCCGAGGGCTGATGCCATCGCCTGGTTGCCGGCGATCCGCTCGGGGTCGTCGGCCTGGGTGACGAAGAGGTGGCGCGGATCAAGTTTGTCGGCGAAGCGGATCGGCGAGCCGCGATTCCAGGCGTCGTCGATCGCGTTCTCCTCCGGCGTCGCGAAGGCGTTGTAGAAGGTCTCGTCGCCGGCCGGTGGGATCTCGGCGATTCGCTCCGCGATGTCGAAGGCCTCGGTGTCGAGCGAGACGGTGCCGATCAGCTGCCAGGGCTCGACGCCGTGGCGGCCGGCGTAGTGAGGGTCGGTCGAGACGAGCGCGACCAGGTGGGCGCCGGCGGAGTGGCCGATCAGGAGCAGCCGCGTCGGATCGCCGCCGAACTCGTCGATGTGGCGGCTCGAGCCAGCCGATCGCCTCGCCGACGTCGTCGGGATGGGCGGGGAAGCGGATGCGCGACGGATCGAACTGGTTGTTGTTCGGCGAGAGCCGGTAGTTGATGCTGACGAAGACGTAGCCGGCGCCGGTGAAGAGGTCGACCTTGTCCTGGATCTTGTTCTTCTTGTCCCCGGTCGCCCAGCCACCGCCGTGGACGTAGACGACGACGGGACGGTCGTCTGTCGGGGCGGTGCCGTCGGGCTGGTAGACGTCGAGCGCGTTGTCGTTCGGATCGGCAGGCGGCGAGCCGAGGTCGTAGGAGACGTCCTTGGTCGAGATCGCGGCGGAGGCCGGAGCCGCGGCCAGCGCGCCGAGCGCCGCGGCGGCGATGAGAGCAGCGATGGTCTTGGCGCGTCTCCTCACTCCGCCTATTCAACCCGCTGCGGCGGCGATCGGAGCGAGCGCGGACCTCGGCCGGTGCCTATTCGTCCAGTTTGATTGACAAGTCCCGTCGAATCCGTTTAGCTGCATGTCGGTGGAACGGAAAAGTCGGGGGACGGCAGGCATCGGACGCCTTGCGGGGGCGGCGCTTGTAGTCGCTCTGGCGCTGCCGGCGGGCGCGTCCGCCGCGATCACCCCGCTTCAGTCTCCGGGCGGCACTCAGATCGTCTACACGGCCGACAACGGCGAGGTGAACCGGATCGTCATCTCGAAGCAGGGCGCGCAGTACGTCTTGACCGATGCCGGCGGGGGGTTCGCGATGGCGGACGTGTTGGCCCCGTGCATGTTCATCGCGGCGACCGAGGCCCGGTGCCCGGCGCCCAACGTCACGAGGTTCTCGATCGGCCTCGCGGACATGAACGACACGATCTCCGTTGACGCGTCGGTCGTGCCTCCGGTCCGGGACATCAGCTTCTTCGGCGGGCTCGGTGATGACACCATCACCGGCGGAGCGGGCATCGAGAACTGGCTGCAGGGCGAAGACGGAAACGACACGGTCATCGGCGCCGATCTCGGCGAAGGCCTCCTCGGTGGCGCGGGCAACGACGTGATCGTCGGGGCGGGTGGGGGCGACCGCCTCATCGGGGGCCCCGGCGCCGACATCATGGACGGCGGCGAGGGCTTCGACGAACTCGAGCAGGATTCGACCCCCGACGGCCCCGACACGATGCTGGGTGGGCCGGATATCGACCGTGGCCAACTTCAGCCAGCGTGTCGGAAACGTGAGCATCAGCCCGAACGACGTCGCCGACGACGGCGAGGCCGGCGAGGGGGACAACGTGGCCTCGGACGTCGAGGACTTCCAGCTCGGACAGGGCAACGACATCGTCATCGGGGGGCCCGGGCCCAACCAGGTCTTCGACCAGGGCGGCAACAACGACATCAGCGCCGGTGATGGCAACGACACGATCTTCACGTCGGATGGCGACGACATCCTGCGCGGCGAAGGGGGCAACGACAGGATCGGCTCCTCGGTGGGAGCCGACACCCTCGAGGGCGGGGACGGCTACGACTACCTGTTCGAGTCGTTCTTCGACGCGCAGATCGACAACTACAACGGCGGGCCGGGGCTGGACACCCTCGGGGGCGGGAGCGAGACACCGATCACCGTCACCCTCGACGGTGTCGCCAACGACGGCCTGATCGACCCGCCGACACCCGCGGCGCTGGACAACGTCGGCGCCGACATGGAGAACGTCGTGGGCACCGAAAAGGGCGACACCCTGATCGGCAACGACTCCGACAACGAGCTCTCGGGCGAGGGCGGCAACGACACCCTGACCGGGCAGGGTGGCGCCGATGGCCTCATCGGGGGCAACGGCGCCGACACCCTCACCGCCGGCGCCGGGATCGACACGGTCGACGGCGAGGGCGGCCCCGACACGCTCCGAAGCCGCGACCAGGGGGCCGACGCGGTCGGCTGCGGCTCCTCGCTCGACACCCTGTTCGGCGATTCCTTCGACGAGGTCTCGGCCGACTGCGACCAGGTCTCGCTCGGCGTCGAGATCGCCTCGAAGAAGGCCAGCGTCGACGGCGGCAAGGTGAACCTGAAGGCGAGCTGCCCGCCGATCGAGCCCGGCGGCTGCGATGCCTCCTTCACCCTGAGCGCCAAGGGCAAGATGATCGCCAAGGGCAAGAAGACGATCGCCGCCGGCAAGGAGAGCAAGGTGAAGCTGAAGCCGACCAAGGCCGGGCGCAAGCAGCTCGACGGCAAGGGCTCGCTCTCCGCGATCGCCGGCGCCGAGATGACCGACGCCGACGGCAACCCGGTCTCCAGCGAGCGCAAGGTGAAGGTGGCGCTGTGAGGGCGCGGCGGGCGATCCTCGCGCCGGCGCTCGCGCTCGCGGCGCTGGCGGCGCTGCCCGCGGCGGCGCAGGGTGCGGCGACCACCGTGCAGGTCGACAACTTCGACGGGAAAATGCGCGTGCTCGCCACCGCCGCCGAGGCCAACAGGGTCACTGTCTCGCGCACCGCCACCCAGTACGTGATCACCGACGCCGGCCCCGGCGCCACCACCGCCGACGCCGCCGACTGCTCGGTCGCGGCCGCTGTGGTCAGCTGCAACGCGGCCGTCGTCAACGAGATCGAGGTGTCGCTGGCCGACCTGAACGACACCGCGCTGATCGCCGACTCCGTGCCCCAGCTCGGCGAGCTCTTCGAGAACAACATCCAGGTCCGGGGCGGAGCGGGCAGCGACACACTCACCGCCGCGAGCAGCGCCAACGTGGAGCTGAGCGGTGAGGCCGACGGCGATGCGCTGACCTCGGCGGGCGGGCGGGACAGCGTCTTCGGCGGCGACGGCGCCGACGTGATGAGCGGTGGCGAGGAGACAGACAGGATGGAGGACGGTCCCGGGGCGGATTCGGTGGATGCCGGACCCGGGAACGACAACCTGGGTACCCACTTCCAGCCGGACGGGCCGGACAATTTCGTGGGGGGCGCGGGCCGCGACCGGCTCAGCTTCAGCAACCGCAGCCTCGCGATCAACTTGACCGCGAACGACGTCGCCGACGACGGCGAGGCGGGCGAGGGCGACAACGTGAGCTCGGACATCGAGAACCTCACCGGCGGCAACGGCGACGACACGGTCGGCGGCACGGCCGCGGACAACGAGCTGATCGGAAACGACGGGAATGACTCGCTCATTGGCGAGGGAGGTGTCGACGAGCTATCCGGCGGTTCGGGCAACGACATCGTGGACGGGGGTGACGGCCCCGACGAGGTCAGCGGCGGATCCGGCGGCGACCAGGCCTTTGGCGGGCCCGGGAACGACTACATCGAGGAGGAGTTCTTCGACAACGCGACCGACGTGCAGAGCGGCGGAGAAGGAATCGACGGGATCGGCGGCGGTGGAACGCTGCCGCTGCGGATAACACTCGACGGCGTCGCCGACGACGGGTTCGCCGACCCCGTGATCAGCGGCGGCCGCGACAACGCAATGCCCGACATCGAGAACGCCGAGGGCGGAGAGGACGACGACACCCTGATCGGCAACGACTCCGCCAACGAGCTCTCCGGCGGCGACGGCAGCGACACCCTGACCGGGCTGGGCGGCGCCGATGCCCTCATCGCGGGCGACGGCGCCGACACCCTCACCGCCGGCGCCGGGATCGACACGATCGAGGGCGGCGGCGGCCCCGACACGCTCCGAAGCCGCGACCAGGGCGCCGACGCGCTCGAATGCGGCTCCTCGCTCGACACCCTGTTCGGCGATTCCTTCGACGAGGTCTCGGCCGACTGCGACCAGGTCTCGCTCGGCGTCGAGATCGCCTCGAAGAAGGCCAGCGTCGACGGCGGCAAGGTCAACCTGAAGGCGAGCTGCCCGCCGATCGAGCCCGGCGGCTGCGATGCCTCCTTCACCCTGAGCGCCAAGAACAAGGTGATCGCCAAGGGCAAGAAGACGATCGCCGCCGGCAAGGAGAGCAAGGTGAAGCTGAAGCCGACCAAGGCCGGGCGCAAGCAGCTCGACGGCAAGGGCTCGCTCTCCGCGATCGCCGGCGCCGAGATGACCGACGCCGACGGCAACCCGGTCTCCAGCGAGCTCAAGGTGAAGGTGGCGCTGTGAGGGCGCGGCGGGCGATCCTCGCGCCGGCGCTCGCGCTCGCGGCGCTGGCGGCGCTGCCCGCGGCGGCGCAGGGTGCGGCGACCCCGGTACAGGTCATCAACGGCGCCGATCAGCTGACGATCTCGGCCACCGCCGCCGAGGTCAACAGGGTCACCGTCTCGCGCACCGCCACCCAGTACGTCATCACCGACGCCGGCCCCGGCGCCACCACCGCCGACGCCGCCGACTGCTCGGTCGCGGCCGGCGTGGTCAGCTGCAACGCGGCGGTGGTCAAGAGCGTCAACATCACGCTCGACAACCTGGACGATCGGGCCGAGATCGACCCAACCGTCACCGGCGGCGAGAGTTTCTCAGCCTTCGTGACGATCCAGGGCCAAGCGGGAAACGACACGCTGATCGGGGGCCCGAACACGACCAACTCCCTCTTCGGCCACGAGAGCTTCAACGACGGGCCCGGGGTGGACAACCTGACCGGCGGCTCGCGGGTAGACAGTCTGGGGGGGTCCGATGGCGATGACTCGCTCACGGGTGGCGCCGGGACCAACTTCTACGACCCGGGGCTCGGCAACGACACAGTCGTCGGCGGCCCCGACTCGGATCAGATCTCATCGGAGCCTGTCCCGGACGGCGCCGACTCGCTCTCGGGTGGAGCGGGAGCCGTTCGACTCCGTTTCCTTCAGCGGGCGCGCCGGGGACGTGACGGTCGATACCAACAACGTCGCCGACGACGGCGAGGCCGGCGAGGGCGACAACGTGATGGACGACATCGAGAGCGCGAACACCGGGAGAGGTAACGACACCGTGAGGTTCGGGCCGGTGCGGAACGGCATCAGCGCCGGAGGGGGCAACGACGTGATCGACGCGGGGGCCGGTGACGACCAGGCGTTCGCCGACCGGGGCGACGACTTCATCGCCGCGGGCGAGGGCGACGACAGAATCGGTACCGGCGACGGAAGCGACACTGCCGATGCCGGTCCGGGCGACGACCTCTTCTCCGGCGATGAGGGCGAGGGAGCCGATCCCGATCCGGACACCTATCCTGGGCGGCCCGGGTACGGACGTCGTCGATCGAAGCAACGACGATGACGCCGTGACGATGACCCTTGACGGCGTGGCCGACGACGGTGTTGCCGGGGAGGGCGACAACTTCGGCACCGACATCGAGAATGCGATCGCCGGCCCGCGCAACGACACGCTGGGCGGCAACGACTCCGACAACCAGCTGACCGGAGGCGGCGGCGAGGACACGCTCTCCGGCGGCCCCGGCGCCGACGGGCTGATCGGTGGCGTGAGCGGATATGAGGGCGGCGGCGCGGGTGGCGGCTCGGAGGTCGTCGACGGCGCCGACACCCTCACCGGCGGCGCCGGGATCGACACGATCGAGGGCGGCACCGGGCCCGACACGCTCCGAAGCCGCGACGAGGGCGCCGACGTGCTCGGCTGCGGCTCCTCGCTCGACACCCTGTTCGGCGATTCCTTCGACGAGGTCTCGGCCGACTGCGACCAGGTATCGCTCGGCGTCGAGATCGCCTCGAAGAAGGGCTCCGTCGCCAAGGGCAAGGTGAGCTTGAAGGCGAGCTGCCCGCAGATCGAGCCCGGCGGCTGCGACGCCTCCTTCACCCTGAGCGCCAAGAACAAGGTGATCGCCAAGGGCAAGAAGAAGATCGACGCCGGTGAGGAGGGCAAGGTGAAGCTGAAGCCGACCAAGGCCGGGCGCAAGAAGCTCGACGGCAAGGGCTCGCTCTCCGCGATCGCCGAGGCCAAGATGACCGACGTCGCCGGCGACCCGGTCTCCAGCGAGCGCAAGGTGAAGGTGGCGCTCTAGTAGCGGCGGGCGCCCGCAGGGTCCCGCCTGGACGCCGACGGCGTAGATTGCGCGCGTAGCCGCCGCCCCCGACAGCTCCACCCTTCCCGAGACCAGGCTGCGGCGCCTGCTGGTCGGGCGGCCCAAACCGCTGCGCGAGCTGAGCGGCACCCTGCTCTCGAAGCGGCTCGCGCTGCCGATCTTCGCCTCGGACGCGCTCTCGTCGGTCGCCTACGCGACCGAGTCCGCGCTCGTCGTCCTGATCGCGGCCGGCCTCTCGGCGCGGCCCGACGTCTTCCCGATCGCGATCGCGGTCGCCGCGCTGCTGGTCGTCGTCGCCCTCTCCTACCAGCAGATGGTCCGCGCCTACTCGACGAGCGGCGGCTCGTTCATCGTCGCCAAGGAGAACCTCGGCGACTTCGCCGGCGTGTTGACCGCGTCGGCGCTGATGATCGACTACACGCTGACCGTCGCGGTCTCGGTCTCCGCGGGGGTGCTCGCGATCACCTCGGTCGCGAACGGGCTCTCCGGCGCGACCGTCGAGATCGCCGTCCTCTTCGTCGTCGTGATCGCGCTCGCCAACCTGCGCGGCGCCCGCGAGTCCGGCCGCGTCTTCGCCGTCCCCGCCTACGGCTTCATCCTGCTGATGGGGGTGACGATCCTCGCCGGCCTCGGCACCTGCGCGGTCTCGGGCTGCCCGCAGGCCACCGTCCCCGACCCGGTGCCGCCGGGGACCGACGCGCTGACGATCTTCCTCATCCTCAAGGCGTTCTCCTCGGGCGCCAGCGCGCTCACCGGGATCGAGGCGATCGCCAACGGCGTCAGCGCCTTCGAGCGCCCGCAGGCCCAGAACGCGGCCCGGACGCTCGGCGTGCTCGCCGCGATCGCCGTCTTCCTCTTCCTCGGCGTCTCCTGGCTCGCCGTGCACCTGCACGCGGCGCCGAGCGAGTCGGCCTCGGTCCTGTCCCAGATCGCCCGCGCGGTCTTCCCCGAGGGCAGCTGGAGCGGCTTTCTCTACTACGGCGTCCAGGCGGTCACGGTCGCGATCCTGGTCCTCGCCGCCAACACCTCCTTCCAGGGCTTCCCGCGCCTGCTCGCGACGCTCGCCGGCGAGCGCTTCGCCGCGCGCCAGTTCCGCCACCTCGGCAACCGGCTCGCCTACTCGAACGGGATCCTCGTCCTCGCCCTGCTCGCGATCGCCCTGCTGGTCGCCTTCAAGGCGAACACGCAGGACCTCGTCCACCTCTACGTGCTCGGGGTCTTCACCGCCTTCACCCTCGCCCAGCTCGGCATGGTCCGCCACTGGCGCCGCCACCGCGAGGGCCGCTGGCGGCGAAGCGCGGCGATCAACGCCGTCGGCGCGGCGCTCACCGGCCTGGTCACGGTGATCGTCGTGCTCACGAAGTTCACCTCGGGGGCCTGGATGGTCGTGGTCCTGATGCCGCTCCTGATGGCCCTCCTCTTCTGGGTCCGGCGCCATTACCGCCGCACCCGCGACGCGCTGGTGGCGGGGCTCGAGGACGAGCTCCGCGCGGAACCGGCGGTCACGAGGGTCGTCCTCCACGAATCCGGCACCGAGGCCGCGCGCCGCTACGCCCGTTGGTACGCCGACCGGATCGCGGCGGGGAACGGGACCGCCGGCGAGCCCGACTTCGAGACGGTCCTCATCCCGGAGGCGCTGGAGCGCCGCTCGCTTCGTACCGAGCTCGGCACCAACCTGCGCCTGAAGCGCAGGCTGCTGGACCAGCCGGGTATCGCGATCGCCGACGTTCCGCTTCGCCTGGGGCCGGGCGAGGACACGGCGAAGCTCCCGGAGCGCCTCGTTTGCCGCGTCCTCTTCCCCGAGATGCACGCGGCGAGCATGCGCTCGCTCCGCTACGCCCGCGCGCTCGGCATCGAGGACACCCGCGCCGTCTTCGTCGCCTTCGACGACGAGCGCGCGGCGAAGATCCGGCGCGAGTGGGAGGAGCACGCGATCGCCGAGCCGCTCGAGCAGGTCGAGGCTCCGACCCGGGACCTCGGGGGCGCGCTCACCTCCTACGTCCGGGAGCTGACCGGCGACGGCGAGACCGCGGTCGCGGTCGTCATGCACGACCTGCGAATCCACGGCCCGGCCCGCACCCTGCACAACGAGGACGCCGTCTACATCAAGCGCATGCTCCTCTTCGAGCCGCGGGTGATCGTGACGACGGTGCCGTACCGGCTCGGCTGAGCCCCTTCGCCTCCCCGACCGGCCGGCTAGCTGAGCTGCCCCCACAGCAGGGGGATCGCGTCGTGCCTGGTTTAGGGTGTTCTCGGTGATCCGGGGCCGAGGACTCCTCGTCATGCTCGCGATCGTCGGCGCGATCCTCGCATGCGCTCCCGCCGCCTCTTTGCCAGACGCCGCCGCGGGGAAGGCCAACGCCGCCCACGACGCGAGATCGGGCTCGGCCGCCTACAACGTCGCTCGAAAGTACCTGATCCGCTTCTGGCCGCGGTGGTTCACCTGGCGCCAGGCCCAGTTGGCGGTGACCAATCGCCTCGTCGGCCCTGACCGGGTCACGCCCCGGTGGGGAATCGTCGTCGCCCCCAACGACGACACCTTCTACGTCACCACCGAGCTCGACCTCGCAAAGGGTCCGCAGGTCCTGACCATCCCCGAGACGGACGACGTCTACTCGCTTCTCACCCTCGACGTCTTCGGGTCGGTCTTCGAGAGCGGCATCCCAACCGATCGCGCCGGCACCTACGCGCTGGTGCGTCCGAACTGGGAAGGCACGCTTCCTGCGGGCGTCGAGCGCGTCGAGGTTCCCTACCGCGAGTCGGAGTGGATCATCCGAGCCGACAAGTACGCGGCCGAAGGCACCGACATGCGGTTCCAGGCTGCACTCTTTCGCAGCCAGCTGCGCCTAACCAGTCTTGCCGATTATCGCGAGGACCCCGACGCCGGGCAACCGATCATCGTTCCCGTCGGCTTCTACTCGCCACAGGTGAAGGTGATGGCCGACAGCGCCGTCTACGAGCGCCCGCTCGGCTTCCTCCGGGAGATGCAGGACGCCGTCCACGATCCCGGCACGCAGCCGATGACAGCCTCGGACGGGCGCCTCTCCGACCGCTTCGACTCGCTCTTCGCCGGCGCTCGGGGCCACACCCAGGGACGGATCATCAATGCGATCCAGGCGGCCCACTCGCAGATCATCAACCGCTGGCTGACCCACACCGGCCAGACCAACTGGGTCTACTTCTCGAACATCGGCGACTGGGGCGATGCCTACCTCGACCGTGCCGCCTTAACCGAGTACATCCAACTCGGCAACGGCTCTGCGGTCGCCGGCTACTACAACGCCTTCACGGACCGCCGCGGGGTCACCCTGGACTGCTCGACCGCGCCCGCTTACATCCTCCACTTCGACGCCGATGAGGTGCCCGAGGCCAAGCGCTTCTGGTCGCTCACCGCCTATCTGCCCGAGTCGGGCACCCTGATCCCCAACGACGCCGACAAGTACGTCGTCGCCGGGTACACCCCGGGCCTTCACCGCGGCGCCGACGGCTCGGTGACGATCTACATCCAGCCAGAGCGCCCCACCGCGGTCCCCGATGCCAACTGGCTGCCCGTGCCCGAGGGCGAGTTCCAACTGCTCCTGCGCGTCTACGGGCCCACGGGCAACACTAAGCCCGGGTCCTCGTACGAGCCGCCGGGAATCCGCGAGACGCTGGCTATCCCATAGGCGAGGTCGGGGGTGAAGGTCCTCCAGGTCTTCTGGGAAGGGGGCGGCAACGTCGCCCCGCAGCTCGCGATCGCCGGCGAGCTCGGCCGGCGCGGGCATCGAGGTGACGATCCTCGGGTCGAGCTGCCTTCGAGAGAAGGTGGAGCGGACCGGCGCGAGCTTCCGCGCCTTTCGGCACGGCCCCGACCACGACGCCAGCAGCCCGGATACCGACATCCTGCGCGACTGGGAGGCGCGGACCCCGCTCGGCGCCTTCGTCCGCGTCCGCGAACGACTCATGTACGGGCCCGCCCTCGAATACGCGCGGGACGTGCTCGACGCGCTCGAGGACAGTCCCGCCGACGTCGTCGCCTGGGACTACCTGCTGCTCGGGGCCGGGATCGGGGCCGAGCGCGCGGGAGTGCCGTCGGCCGTGGTGATCCACAACATCTACCCCGCGCCCGCCGAGGGCGTCCCTCCGTTCGGTCTCGGCTTCGCGCCGGCCCGCGGCGCGCCGGGCCGGCTCCGCGACGCGGCGATCCGGCCGGTCTTCGAGCTCCTGTTCCGCCCGGGCCTCAAGGCCTCGAACCGGGCGCGGGAGGAGCTCGGCCTGGAGCCCCAGGACTCTCCCTTCGACCAGCTCGACGCCGCCGACCGCGGGCTGATCCTGACCTCGCCCGAGTTCGACTTCGCGGGGAAGGCGAAACTACCCGACGACATGCGCTTCACCGGGCCGGTGCTCGACCCCCGCCCCGCCGGCGAATGGGAATCGCCGTGGCAACCAGGGGACGAGCGGCCGCTCGTTGTCGCGAGCTTCAGCACCACCTTCATGGACCAGCGCCCGCTCGCCGAAGCCGTGATCGAGGCGCTCGGCGAGCTCGAAGTTCGCGCGCTCGTCACGACCGGACCGGCGCTCGACCCCACCGGCCTGCCGCGCCCGGCGAACGTCGAGGTCCGCGAGTTCGTCCCTCATTCCGCGGTCCTCCCCGAGGCGAGCGCGATGATCACCCACGCGGGGATGGGCACGGTGCACGCCGCGCTCGCAGCGGGAGTCCCGCTCGTCTGCGTCCCCGACGGCCGCGACCAGCCCGACGTCGCCGCCCGCGTCGTCGACCGCGGCGCCGGCGTCCGCCTCGGGCGCAGGCCGAGCGCGACGAAGCTCCGCCGGGCGGTCGCCGACGTGCTCGCCGAGCCCTCCTACCGCGCCGAGGCCGAGCGGCTCGGCGCCGCGTTCAAGGAGGAGGACGGCGCGACCCGCGCCGCCGAGGAGCTCGAGGCGCTGGCTGGCTCGTCAGGCAGGGACGCCTGGCTAGGATTCGCGGACCGGAGCTCCGACGCACCGTCGGAACCGTCACCGCTTGAGACGATCAGAACTGCCTAGGGGGCTAGAGGAGATGGCGCGGATGCCGCTGCGTGCGCTGGTCGCGTCGGCGGCGATCCTGGCGATGCTCGCCTGCGCGGCGCCCGCGGCCGCCCAGGGCGGCTCCCCCGCGAGCGTCCTCGGCATCCCCTGCTCCGCCGGCGAGGGCGGGATCACGGTCTGCACCGGCTCCCAGCTCGCCCGCGTGCCCAGCTGGGACGGGGTGCCGCTCGACGTCGACATCTACCTACCGCCGGACGACGGCGAGCCCGACCCGCTGATCGTCGGCCTTCATGGCTTCAGCGTGACCAAGGTCGCCGCTTTCGGCGGCAGCTCCTATCCGACCGAGCGCGCGCAGGAGGGCTACGCGGTGATGGCGTACTCCGCCCGCGGGCAGGGCTTTTCCTGCGGCGTCGTCGCCTCGCGGACGGCCGGCTGCGAGCGCGGCTGGATCCACCTCGCCGACGCCCGCTACGAGGTCCGCGACACCCAGTACCTCGCCGGCCTGCTCGTCGACGAGGGGCTGGTCGAACCGAGGCGGATCGGCGTCACCGGCGACTCCTACGGCGGCGGGCAGTCGCTGATGCTGGCGACGCTGCGCGACCGGATGATGATGCCCGACGGCGAGCTGGTCCCGTTCACGAGCCCCGAGGGGACGCCGATGGAGATCGCCGCCGCGGCGCCGCGGATCGGCTGGTCGGACCTCGCCTACGCGCTGGCGCCGACCGGGCGCAAGCTCGATTACGAGGCGCAGAACCCGTACGGCCGCGAGGTCGGGATCACCAAGTACTCCTACCTCCAGGCGCTGTTCGCCGCCGGGCTGTCGGGCTACTACGCGCCGCCCGGCGCCGACGAGAGCGCCGACATCCAGAGCTGGAAGGCGGCGCTCGACGCGGGACCGCCGTACGACGAGGAGATGCTCCGGCGGGTCCTCTACGAGATGCGCCGCTTCCGCTCCTCCTACTCGGTGCAGGACCACCTGCCGCGCTCCGAGCGGGAGGCGCCGGCGCCGCTCGCGATCTACAACGGCTTCACCGACGACATCATGCCCCCCGACCAGGCCCTGACCTACTACGAGCGGGCGCGCAAGCGCTTCCCGAAGGCGCAGATCGGCCTCGTCTTCGAGGCGAGCTACGGCCACAACCGCGGCTCGCTCACCGCCACCTCCGAGATCGCCGAGGACGCCCGCGACCGCCTCTTCGAGCGCCACCTGATGGGCGATCGCTCGGTGAAGCCGCCGACCGGCGTGGCGACGACGACCCAGGGCTGCAACGGCGCGCCGGTCCTCGGCCCGTTCGAGACGAAGACCTGGCGCGCCCAGCACCCGGGCGAGGTGCGGGTGAAGGGCGCCGAGCGCCAGCTCTTCACCTCCGCCGGGGGCAGCGAGGACAACTCGCTCTCCACCGACCCGTTCGCCGGCGGCGAGTGCCCGACGGTGAGCGCCGACGACGACCCCGGCGCCGCCACCTACCGCGGCAAGGCCGCGACGCGGCGAGGGCTACACGCTCGTCGGCTCGCCGACGATCAGCGCCCGGATCAGGGTCGACGGCGAGTTCCCCGAGGTCTCGGCGCGGCTGTGGGACGTCGGCCCCGACGGCACCCAGACGATGATCCAGCACTCCATCTACCTCCCCCGCGAGCGCGGGCGCCAGGTCTTCCAGCTCCACCCGCAGGGCTGGCACTTCGCGGCCGGCCACGTGCCGAAGCTCGAGCTCCTCGGCCGCGACTTCCCCTACATGCAGGAGCCGGCCGGCGAGTACGAGATCGCGGTGCGCGACCTGACGTTGGAGCTGCCGGTGCACGAGCGGGCCCGGCGGCCAGGTGAAGCCGTTCTCGCCGCCGCGTTGACCGCCTTGCGGCGCGTTCTCGCCTGCCTGCTCGCGACGCTGGCCGTCGCCGGGGCGGCCGAGCCGGCTGCCGCGGCACGGACGTGGTTCGTGAGGGCTGAGGCCGAGGGCGGCAGCGGTTCGCGGCAGGCGCCGTTCGGCTCGCTCCAGCGTGTGGAACGTGCCTCCGCCCCGGGCGAGCGGATCGTCGTCTTGCGCTCGCAGGCCGCGCTCGACGGCGGCATCGCGCTGAAGCCCGGGCAGCGGCTGATCGGCGCCGGGCCGCCGGTCGTCTCGCGCGCCGCCGCCGAGCGCGCGCCGCGGATCACGAACACCACGGCGGAGCGCAACTCCGGCGACGCCGTCGTCCTCGCCGACCGCGCGACGGTGCGCAACATCCGGATCGAGGGCTCGCATCGCGGCGGCATCTACGGCGAGAACGTGAGCGGCGTGCGGATCGCCGGCAACTCGGTCGGCGCCCACAACGCCTCCTGCACCGAGGGCTTCCACATCCCGCCCTTCAACGTGCCGACGACGGCGCCGGGCGCCGGCATCCCGATCTCCGAGGGGCTCATCAACGGCTGGGCGGCGATCATGGTCGACGCGAACCGCGGCAGGGGGACGGTGACGATCGCCGGCAACAGCGTCGCCGGGGCGGACTGCGGCGACGGCATCGACCTGCGCCTGAGCGGGAGCGCCGACTACCGCGCCTCGGTGCGGCGAAACGCCGTCGCCGACCTGCGCCAGGGCGAGGATCACGAGTCGGTGCTCGCCTTCGGGCTGCAGACGCGGGACAGCTCGCGGCTCGTCGCCCGGCTTCGCCGGAACAGCCAGACCAACCTCGGCAACGAGGAGGACCCCGGCGCCGGGCCGGCGGGCGCCGACTCCGAGGGCGTCTTCGTCAACCCGGTCGACGGGTCGACGCTGAGGGCCCGGATCGCCCGCAACACCTACACCAACCCGAACGGGCTCGGCGGCTTCTCGGGCAACGGCCTCGAGTACGTGACGATGGGCGACGGCTCGCGCTCGAGCGTCAGCGTCGCCCGCTCCAGCTTCACCGAGGCCACCGGCGACGTGCTCGAGCAGCTCGCGCTCGGCACCAACTCCGAGATGCGGCTGAGCCTGGACGACGTCACCGCCACCGACTCGCGCGGCTTCGCCGGATCGGGCACGGGCAACACCGTCCTGATCCCCGGCAACAACGCCGACTGCCTGCTGGCGGCGAGCGGCGGCGCCGGCAACACGATCGAGACGACGATCCGCGGCGGCGAGCTCTCGGGCTGCGCCAACAACGGCATCACCTTCGGCTCGGCGGTGGCGAACGGCGAGGGGCCGACGGCGCTGATGGACCTCGACGTCGCCGGCACCCGGATCACCGGCAACCGCGGCGCCAACCTCCGCGTCGGCAACGAGACCGGGCTCGAGCGACTGTCGGTGAGGGTCGAGGACACCGACCTCGCCGACGCCGGCGGCACCGGGTCGGGGGCGGCGAACGTGAGCGTCGAGGAGCTCGGCTCGACGGCGGAGAGCACGATCGACCTCGGCGGCGGCGGGCTCGGCAGCGCCGGGCGGCAACTGCCTCGACGGCGGCTCGCTGGCGGCGGTCGTCGTCGGCTACGACGTCAGCGCGAAGCAGAACTGGTGGGGCCAGGAGGGCGGCCCGCGACCGGGCTCGACCTTTACCGCGGGGGGCTCGCTCGACACGGAGCCGCCGCTGAGCGCGCCGCCGCCGGGCTGCTAGCGCGCCCCTCCACCGCGAACGTCCCGGAGACGCCCCTATGGCGGCGTGATTGGGACGTTCGCCGCGTCAGAGCGAGGCCAGCGCCCGCAGGAACGCCTCGACGACGCGACCGTCGAACTGGGTGCCGGTGCCGCGGTGGAGCTCCTCGACCGCCTGCTCGTGGGACATCGCGGCGCGGTAGATCCGGTCGGTTCGCATCGCGTCATAGGAATCGGCGACGGCGAGGATCTTCGCCTCGAGCGGGATCTCGGCGTCGTCGACGCCGAACGGATAGCCGTTGCCGTCGGGGCGCTCGTGGTGGGCCAGGACCCAGCGCGCGATCTCGTCGAGGTTCGCGGCGACGAGCAGGTCCGCCCCGAGCTCGGGATGGCGCATCACCTCGCGCCATTGCTCCTCGTCGAGCGGTCCGGGCTCGCGCAGGACCTCCTCGTCGAGGACGAGCTTGCCGAGGTCGTGGAGGGTGCCGGCGAGCAGCAGGCACTCCACCATCTCGTCCGAGAGGCCGAGCTCCTCGCCGGTGATCGCGGCATAGCCGCCGACGAGCTCGCCGTGCCCGGCGAGGTCGGGATAGCGATCCTCGAGCACGTCGAGGAGGGCGAGCAGCGGGCGCAACCTCACGCTCTCGTCTCGGCGGATCCAAGGGCGATACCCCCCACTTCCTGTGCACGGCTGAACGTCCTCCTCCGTGTGGCGCTCATGAAACCTCCTCGTGTTCAGGAACGCTGCGGAGTCCCCTTTGTCAGTGCCCACTTCGGGCGCTCGTCAACTCGACAACGGGAGTCGGCTAGTTCGCGGCGCGCCGCTCGGCGCTCGCCGCGAACTCGTCGGCGGCGGCGAGGTCGAACTCGCCGTAGTCGGTGCCGAGGCCCTGGGCGACCAGCGCGGCGGCGGCGCAGCCGAGCGTCGCCGCCTCGCGGCGGTCGCGGTCGAGCGAGAGCCCGCGCAGGAAGCCGGCGGAGAAGGCGTCGCCGCAGCCGGTGGTGTCGACGGGCTCGATCTCGAAGGCGGGCACCCGCTCCTCGCCGTCGGCGTCGACGATCACCGCGCCGTCGGCGCCGCAGGTGGCGACGACGCAGCCGACCCCGCGCCCGACGAGCTCGCGCGCGCCGGCGGCGACGTCGCCGGCGCCGGAGAGCGCCAGCACCTGCTCGTCGTTCGGGAGCAGGTAGTCGAGGTGCTCGAACGCGGGCCCGACCCAGTCGACGATGTCCGCCGCCTGCTCGCCGGGGGCGAGGATGTCGGCGGAGGTGACGACGCCCTGCTCGCGGGCGAAGGAGAGGATCTCCGCCGCCGCCTCGCCGCCCATGAACTCCGGGCCGCCGAGGTGGAGGTGGCTGGCGGCCGCGATCGCCTCGCGGTCGGCGTCGGCGGGCCCGTAGGTGCCGTTGGCGCCGATCACGTGGAAGGCGGGGCGCGAGCCGTCGGGGCGGATCGGCAGCACGCTGGCCGACGTCTGCACGTCCTCGCGGCGAACGAGCATCGCGGTGTCGATCCCGTCGCGCTCGAGCAGGCCGACGAGCATCTCGCCGACCGCGTCGGTGCCGATCGCGCCGGCGCAGCGGACCTCGGCGCCGAGCTTCGCCATCGTCACCGCGGTGCCCCCGGCCGCGCCGGCGGCGGTGATCCGGATCTCCTCGACCAGGGAGCCGCCCTGCCCCTCGGGGATCTCCTCGACCGGGCGGACGAGCACGTCGAGCACGTGCACGCCCATCGCGATCGCCTTCATCGCGCAGGCCTCGTCTTTCCGTAGTCGCGCTCGACCGCCGCGGCGATCACGGCGTTTCGCTGCTCCTCGTCGAGCGTCCGCACATCGCCGAGCGCCCGCGCTCGCCAGTAGACGGTGCACGCCCATTCCAGGAGCGCCGTCAGCTCCACCGCCTTCTCGACGCCTTCGCCGAAGGCGATCGTGCCGTGGTTCGCCATCATCGCCGCGGTGTGGCCCTCGAGCGCGTCGGCCACGGCCTCGGCGAGCTCCGGGGTGCCGAAGGTCTCGTAGGGCGCGACCGGCACTGTGCCGCCGAGGAGCAGCATCTCGTAGTGGACGCAGGGCAGCTCGTCGATCACGCACGAGAGCGCGGTCGCCATCGGCGCGTGGGTGTGCACGACCCCGCCGGCGTCGTAGCGGCGGTAGACGCCGAGGTGGAGGTCGAGCTCGGAGGTGGGCTCGAGCTCGCCGGCCACGAAGCCGCCGTCGAGGTCGACGACCGAGATCTCGTCCGCGGTGAGGTCGGCGAGCACCCCGCCGGTCGGCGTGATCGCGACCCGCTCGCCGGCGCGCTCGGAGACGTTGCCGGAGGTGCCGGCGACGAGGCCGTCGTCGGCGAGGCGGCGGGCGGCGGCCGCGACGCGCTCGCGCTCGGCCACGAGCGGAACCGATTCGGTCATCCGCTTCGCCTCCATCGGCGCGGAAGCTACCGATCACCGAGCCGAAACTGCATTCGAGCTTCGATATGAAGTCGAAAAGCAGTTTCGGCCGAACGGCGCATGAGGGCGGGTCATTCTTCAAGATCCCTCGCCGTGGGTGACTCGCCGAACCGAAGCGACACCGCCGGGCCGCGGATCAGCCGCCGTGGCCTCGTCGGCGGGGCCGCCGCCGGAGCCGCCGGTGCGGCGCTGCCGCGGGCGATCCGCCCCGACCCCGCCGCGGCGAAGCCGAAGCGCAAGCGCCGCCGCGCCGACGTCGCGATCGTCGGCGCCGGGTTCGCCGGGCTGACCGCGGCGCTCGAGCTGGTCGCGGCGGGCAAGTCGGTGATCGTGCTCGAGGCCCGCAACCGGGTCGGCGGCCGCGTCCACAACGCCGACATCGGCGGCGGCGAGATCTCCGAGAAGGGCGGCACCTTCACCGGGCCGACCCAGACCCATCTGCAGGCGATGGCGAAGCGCTTCGGCGTCGACACCTTCCCGACCTACGTCGACGGGCGAGAACGTCTACGTCGACGCGAGCGGCTCCCGCTCGACCTACTCCGACACCGGCCCGACCGGGACGGCGCCGCCCGACCCGCTGATCGTCCCCGACCTCGCCACGGTCGTCGCCCGCCTGGACGACATGGCCGCCCAGATCGACGTCGAGAAGCCATACGCCGCATCCGGGGCCCGCGACCTCGACGGCGAGACCTTCGAGTCCTGGATCGAGGCGAACTCGACGACGCCGCAGTTCCGCCAGATCGTCCCGGTGGCGACCCGGCCGATCTTCGGCGCCGAGCCGCGCGAGCTCTCGCTTCTCTACGTCCTCTTCTACATCGCCGCCTCCGGCGACGAGCAGAACGTCGGCACCTTCGAGCGCAACTTCAACACCCGCGGCGGCGCCCAGGAGCTCGCGCTTCGTCGGCGGCACCGGGCTGATCTGCGACCGGATGGCGGCCGAGCTCGGCCGCAAGCGCGTCGTCAAGAAGGCGCCGGTGAGCCGGATCGTGCAGCGCGGCGGCGGGCGTCACCGTCGAGGCCAAGGGGATCACGGTCGAGGCGAAGCGGGCGATCGTCGCGATCCCGCCGGCGCTCGCGGCGCGGATCTCCTACGACCCGGTGCT
The DNA here is from genome assembly GCA_963844425.1 of uncultured Thermoleophilia bacterium. Taxonomy (GTDB): domain Bacteria; phylum Actinomycetota; class Thermoleophilia; order Solirubrobacterales; family 70-9; genus DASUSH01. The sequence goes on from CAWJOD010000020.1 coordinate 27,013, forward strand.
GCCCGCGGCGCGCGACCAGCTCACCCAGCGGATCTCGCAGGGGACGCTGATGAAGGTGACCGCGGTCTACGAGAAGCCGTTCTGGCGCGAGGACGGCCTCAACGGCACCGTCGTCTCCCACGACGGCCCGGTCCAGGTCACCTACGACGCCTCGCCCCCCGACGGCTCGCCCGGGGTCATCTTCGGCTTCGTCGGCGGCGACCTCGCCCGCGAGTGGAGCGTGCTCTCGCCCGACGCGCGCCGCGCCGCGGTGCTCGCCAACTTCACCAAGTACTTCGGGCAGGCGGCGGGCAACCCGATCGACTACTTCGAGTCCGACTGGCCCGGCGAGCGCTGGTCGCGCGGCGGCCCGGTCGGCTTCACCTCCCCGGGCGCCCTCTATGCCTACGGCCCGCACCTGCGCGAGCCCGCCGGCCGGATCCACTGGGCCGGCACCGAGACGTCGGGCTACTGGGTCGGCTACATGGACGGCGCGATCCGCTCCGGCGAGCGCGTCGCGGCGGAGATCCTCGCCGAGCTCTGAGCCCGCGGCCCCGGGCCGCGCTCAGATCCCGACCAGCCAGCCGTCCGGCGCCAGCTCCAGCGACTCGAGCGAGCGCCGGTCGCCGAGGCGCCCGCCTTCGGCGTCGATCAGGGCGCGGTCGGTCTCGGCGTCGAGCTCGACGAGGCCGACGACGACCGGCTGCTCCTCGCCCGCGAGGCGGTCGACGTGGCGCTCGACCCGCGCCCTCGCCGTGTCGAGGTCGCAGAACTCCTCGACCTCGAGCTGACCCCCGACCGACTCGACGACCAGAACGGCGTGGGTCGACTCCTCGGCCACCTCCTCGGGCCAGGCCCAGGTCGCGCGCTGGGCGAGCGCGAGCAGGGTGCGCTCGCGCTGGGAGCCGTGCTCGAGCCGCCACTCGAGGTCGCTCAGGTGAAGGTCGCGCCAGACCTTGATCGCGATGCGGGCGAACAGCAGCCAGGCGAGCGCGCCCCCGACGACGAGGTAGAGCCAGGAGTTGTCGACCGCGATCGAGAGCACGATGCCGATCGCGAAGGCCCCGAGGCTGGCGAAGACCGGGAAGCGCAGCAGGCGGCCCCATGTCTGGAGCCGCCGCAGGGAGGGATCTGCCTCGAGTATCTCCTCCGACGGGGGTCGCGCGACCGCGAGCACGGCCGCAGTATTACCAGCACGGTCCGCGGGATACTGCGCGCGCGATGTCGGAGGAGAATGTGGACGCCGTGAGGAGTGCGCTAGAGGGCTGGAACCTCGGTGACATCGACAAATGGCTGGGAACGGCGCACCCCGACATCGAGTTCCAGACTTCCGGTGTCTACCCGGGGACCGACCCGATCTACCGCGGGCGTGCCGCGCTGCGCCGCTTCTGGACCACCTTCCGCGAGCCCTGGGAGTCGCTTCAAATCCAAATCGATCAGGCCCGAGACTTCGGCGACGACGTCGTGGTGTTGGGCAACTTCGAGGGTCACGCGCGCGACGGGATGAGCGTCGAGCGAGAAGTCGCGTGGATCTTCCGGTTCGACGATGGCGTTAACACCCGGGCGGTCGCGTACGGAACCTGGGAGGAAGCCCTCGAAGCCGCCGGGCCGTCGGAGTAGTCCGCCGGAAGTGGATCGTTCCGCGGCGAACGTCCCAATCGCGCCGCTATAGGGGGGTCTCCGGGACGTTCGCGGCGGTTTCGCTCTCCGCGCCGCTTATGCGCTGAGCCCGAACTCCGCCCAGAGCGGGTAGTGGTCGGAGATCCGCGCCTCCTTGCGCGGGTTGGGGAGGCCCGCGAGCAGGTGCCGGTCCCAGATGAACGTCCCGGCGGTCTTGTAATCGAGGGTGAGCGACGAGAATTGGCCGTCGTCGAACCAGGCGATCTGGTCGAAGAAGGAGTGCTTGTCCTCGGTGTCGCCGACGGTGCGCGGCAGGTCGAGCAGCTCGGCCGGCGGCGAGAGCCCGTTGTCGATCACGAAGGCGTCCCAGTTCGGGTCGCCCATCCGGTCGATGTTGAAGTCGCCGAGCGCGATCAGGTTGCGATTGAACTCGTCCTCGTCCTCGGCGTGGTCGCGCATCCACCGCGCGAACCCGGCCAGCTCGGGCGTGCGGTCAGAGGCGCGCTCACCGAAGACGATGTGAAGCGAGACGAGCGTGAACGCGTCCTCCATGGAGCTGAAGCTGACCTTGTAGGGGGTGCGGTCGAACTGCTCCTTGAGGACGGCGTCGGACAGCTTCAACTCGTCATCGGGAATCACCAGCTCGCCGGCCATCCCCGACGGCCGCACCCGGTCGAGGTCGAAGACGTACCCGAGCCGCTCGGTGTTGCCGCCGGTGCCCTCGGTCACGTCCGAGACGATGAACCCCCATTTCGGGCCGAGGATCTCCATCAGGATCCGCAGCGCCTCCATCTCGCGCTTGATCTCGACGAGGGCGATCACGTCGAAGCGGGACATGATCGTCGCGATGCAGCACAGGTCCAGGAGGTTGCGCTTGGGGTTGTCGCTGTCGCTCGCCGTCCAGCGCTTGGTCACGCGGGCGAGCGCCTTGATGTTCCAGGTCGCGATCAGCAGGTTCTCGTCGGCCCGCTTCGGCGGGATGTCGTCGTCGAGCGCCTCTTCGAGCCGCTCGAGCGTCTCCAGCGCCGCGGCTGGAGGATCGTCGAACTCGAGACGTGCCGGCGGGAGCAGGGGCACCCGCCAAACCTACGCCTCTATGCCCGCCGGCGCTACTTCGTGTAGTGGTGCAGGAGCTGGAGCTCGACGCGCTCGGACGGGCCGGCGAGAAGCGGCGCGACCCGGTCGTTGAACTCCGCGAACTCGGGGTTGGCGTTGACCGCGTCGGCCGCAGGGCGGTCGGTGAAGACGCCGATCCCGCGCACCGTGCCCGAGGCCTCGTCGCCGAGGATCAGGACGTTCTCGAGCTCGTCCTGCTCGCTGAGGAACTTCTCCGCGAACTCGGAATAGGTGTCGGCGACATCTTCGAAGTGGCCCGGCTTGGCGTGCAGCGTGAACTCGGCTACGTACATCGTCAGCCCGCCGCGGACTTGTCGGTGAGGTGGAAGACGCCCTTGCCGTCCTCGTCGTCGCGGACCTTCTCGAGCCGCTCGGACTGACGGGCCTCCTTGAACGCGTCCTTCAGCGCCGTCGTCTTCACTCCCAGCTTCTCGGCCAGGTCGGCGCGGGTGAACTCGGGCTTGTCGAGCTCCTCCGCTGCTCCGACCACCTGGTCGGACGTGATCGTCTTCGCCATCGGGTTTCCCTTCGTTTGAGGTGGGGTGGGAACGTTAGCCCCGCCAACCCCGCTGGTCAGTGGGCGTGGACCTGGAAGGCGTAGCGGTCGCGCTCGCCGTCGCCACCGCTGCCGTCGCGCTCGGTGCACATGATGAGCGGCGGCAAATCGTCGCCCCGGTCGTTGAAGTCCTCGATCCGCACGTCGCGCCGCGCGCGCCAACCCTCGGGACATAAGCTCGTCCTCCGCGACGCTGCGGGCGAGCTTGTTCAGGGCGCGGTCGCAGGCCTGGTCGTCGACGTGGAGGCCGAAGTTGCGAGCGTAGCCAGAGCACTCCTTGAGCGCGTCCTCGTCGAGCACGAGAGTGTCCGGCCGCGACGGCTCGTCGTCGCCACCACCGGCCCCGCCGCGACGCGCACGAGGGATCGAGGCGGCGGGCGCGGGCGCGGGCTCGCCGGCGCGGCCCCGGGTCGAGATCGTGAACGTCGGCGCCGCGTCGTTGCCCGAGCCGCCGGAGCGGCTGCACGAGTACGGAGCCCGCGAGGTGACGTTCTGGCCGTTGAGGAAGAAGTCGCACTCGTAGGAGTTCGAGCCGAACAGCGGGTTGGCCCAGCCAACCCGCACGACGTAGCCGGTGGCGCCGATCGCGAAGCTGGCCGACGCCTTGACCGACTTCTGGCCGCGCCTCAAGTCCGTCTGCGTGCGGAAGCGAGTGCTCCCACCGGCCCCGAGCTCGTCGGCGGGCAGCGAGGCCCACTCGCCCTCGTCGAGCGACGCCTCCGCGCAGGCGAAGGCGCTCGCGGTCCGGTTCTGGACCGTGACCGTGGTCGAGCGGGTCGAGGACTGAGCGCCGACGGGCTGGTTCTGCGCGTTCGGCGACCCACCCGTGAGCCGGCAGCGCGTCCACGGCGTGTCCGAGGAGATCGCGAGGACGATGGCCGCTCCGCGGGGGCCGGGGTAGCGCGAGCGGATCGCGGCGGTCAGGTCGGCCCAGGTCTGCTTGACGTGGCCGCGCGCGCCGGCGACAGCAGCCCCGAAGTTGGAGCCGCCCCAGCCTTTGCCCCGCTCCGTCGTCGGCCCGGAGGTAGCGCCCGTTCGCGGGTCGATCGTGCCGCGGTCCTTGTTCAGGTCGCTGTGCTTCACCCGGTCGTCGCTGGTGCCGGGCTTCCCGCACTTGCGCTCGACCTTCTCCAACGGGGAGCTGTCGTCGCAGCCGGTGATCAGGCCGGCCGGGATCGCGAGCTGGTTCGCGCTGGCGACGCTGCCGTGTAGGCCGTAGCGGAAGAAGTCCGGAATCTCCGTGCGCTGCATCCCGGGCGGGTTGGCGATCGTGACCGTGCCCGGGTTGGCGGCGTCGGCCCAGTTGCTGTGCGACCAGAAGTCCTCGATCGCGTGCAGGGCCCGGCCGAACTGGTTGAGGACCTGGCACTTCGCCGTCTTCGCGTCCCCGGGCGAGGAGGTCGTGGCCGAGGGGAAGCCGCAGTCGGAGATGTCGGTCTCGGACACCCGCAGGCGACCGCTCGGTTCGACGATCAGCCCGGCCGCCTCCACAGCGGCGTTCAGTCGCCCGAAGGCGGCGAACGCGCAGCGCTGGATGTGCTCGTTCGCCTGGATCAGCGTCTGCGGGTACCCGGAGCGGTCGAAGAAGTCGGCGCCGTCGCAATGCGCGTAGGGGAACGCGTAGAGCTCGCGGATGTCGTCCGGCTTGCCGACGGCCCCGAGCGTGCCGTCGCTCCCGGCGACGACGCCCATCGTGCGGCCCTGTATGCAGTCCGCGACCGGCGTGGGGTTGCCGCACTGCAGCACCCGGGTGATGCGCTCGTGCTCGGCGTTCTGGCCGAGGATGTTGTAGGTCCCGAACGCATCGGCCCGCTCCGCCGCGAGCGCGAGCCCGGCCAGGAGCGTCGCGACGAGCGCCGCGACCCACGCCGCACTCGCGACAGGGAGCCCGCCGTTCGAACTCCTGCCAACCCTGTGCGCCCTCAAACTGGGAGGGAGCCTACCTCTCCATGGCGGTACGTCTGAAAGGATCGGAACCGATGGCAGCCAAGAGCGAATCGCCCGCCGTGCTCACAGAGCGCCGGGGCAGCGTGCTCGTGATCACCCTCAATCGCCCCGAGGTGCGAAACGCCGTCAACGCCGCGGTCGCCGACGGCGTGGGCCGAGCGCTCGACGAGCTCGACTCCGACGACGAGCTCCGCCTGGGGATCCTCACCGGGGCCGGCGGGTTCTTCAGCGCTGGGATGGACCTCGGCGCCTTCGTCAAGGGCGAGTCGCCCTACTACGAGGGCCGCGGGTTCGCCGGCATCGCCGAGCGAGCCTCCGAGAAGCCGCTGATCGCCGCGATCGAAGGCTTCGCGGTCGCCGGCGGCCTCGAGATCGCGCTCGGCTGCGACCTGATCGTCGCCGCGAAGGGGGCGAAGATGGGCATCCCCGAGGCGAAGCGGTCTCTCGTCGCCGCCGCCGGCGCGCTGTTGCGCCTTCCGCGCCGGATGCCGTACCACGCCGTGATGGAGCTGGCGCTCTCAGGAGACGCCTGGCCCGCGGAGCGCTTCCACGAGCTCGGCGTCGTGAACCGCCTGGCCGAGCCGGGCGCAGCGCTCGACGAGGCACTCGAGTTGGCCGAGGCGCTGAGCAGGAACGGGCCGCTCGCCGTGATCGCGTCCAAGCGGGTGCTCAAGCAGCAGTTCGACTGGACCGCCGGGGAGATGTGGCAGAAGCAGGCCGAGATCGTCGGGCCGGTAGCGGTCTCCGAGGACGCGAAGGAGGGCGCGACCGCGTTCAAGGAGAAGCGCGACCCCGTCTGGAAGGGCCGCTAGTCGCCTAGGTCAAAGCAGCTCGGCGAGCTTCTCGGCCGCGCGCCGGGCGCCGTCGGTCTCGACGGGGCGGTAGTCGACGCTGCTGCCGATCTCCTCGGCGATCGCCGACGCGATGACGTCGGGCGTGGCGGCGTCGAAGTCCATGCGGCGACCGGCGCCGTAGCGGTCGAGCCGGTGAGCCACGTGCATGTTCTGCTCGAAGTGGTGGCGCAGCGGGAAGTAGAGGAACGGCCGCCTGCTCGCGGTCAGCTCCATCGCGGTCGTGAGGCCGCCCTGCACCACCGCGAGGTCGCACGCCGCGAGGTGCCGGTAGAGGTTGTGGACGTAGGCGACGACCTCGAGGCCCTCGGGCCGCTCGAGTGAGTCCGGGTCGATCCGCGGGCCGGCGACGACGATCATCCGCAGCTCGGGCACCATCTGCTTCGCCGCGCCGAACGACGCGATCACCCGGCGGAGCAGGTGCTCGCCCACGCCCGACCCGCCGACGCTGACGATGCAGACCTTCTCGTCGGGCCGGTAGCCGAGCTCGTGGCGCAGCTTCTCGCGGTCGCCGAGGGTGCGCGGGTCGAACCCGGTGACGTAGCCGGCGAACTCGAAGTTGCGCTCGGTCCAGTCCCGGATCAGCGGCAACGTCGGGCCAAGCCGGTCCGGGACGATGTCGTCGGGGTTGCCGACGAAGACCGCGCGATCGCGGATGTCGGGATGGCCGGCGATGTGCTCGACCATCTCCGCGTTGTAATCCGCCGTCACGTAGGCCTCGCGCTCGCCGCCGTCCGCCATCGGCAGCCAGCCGACGAAATCCGTCATCCAGGCGTAGTTCGCCCGCTTCTCGCGCGGGTTCTCGTGCAGGTAGTAGTCGAGCTCCCACGCCTCGTCGCCGATCCACAGGTCGTAGCGGTCCTCGCGCACGATGTCGTGGAAGACCATGAAGTTGTTGATCAGGATCTCGTCCATCCGGCGGATTGCCTGGAAGCAGTGCAGGTCGTGCTCGGCCGACTCCGATTCGATGTGGCGGGACTCGTTGGCCAGGTGCTCGCTGGCGGGATGGATCCGCTCCCCCTCCGCCTCGAGGACCCGCGTCACGGGATCCTGTGCCAGCCAGTCGATCTCGAGCCCGTCGACGAGCCCGCGCAGCTCCCGCGCGATCGCGGCGTCGCGCTGGGCATGGCCGAGCCCGATCGGCGAGGAGATGTAGAGGGCCCGCTTGCGCCCGTCGGGACGGTGCACGGTCGGGTCGCGCGGCGGCGCATCCCCCATGAAGTCGCGAATCGCGAGGTTCACCTGGACGGGCTTGCGCGCGTGGGGCATATGGCCGGCCCCCTCGACGGTCTCGAGACGGCCCTTCGTGATCTTGGCGAGCGCCTTGCCGTCGGGGTACGGGGTCGTCTTGTCGCGGGTGCCGTGGATGACGAGCACGGGACAGTGGACTCGCCCGGCGAGCTCGGTCTGGTCCCGCCGCGTGAGGTCGGTCGCGCTGACGCCCGGCGACGCTGAGGGCGAGCGTCGTGCCATCGGTGTCGTGGGACCACGCGATCGCATCCTCGATCTGCTTCGTCGAGTGCGGCTCGGGCAGCATCCGCTCGGCCCACCACTGCACGAAGTCGGCGTAGCCACCGTTGCGCCAGTAGTACGGATTCGCCTTGCCCCAGCCGCGCGTGGTGAGCGGTGGCTTCTGCGCCAGCGTCTCCAGGCGCGAGCTGCGAAGGACGCGAAGGTGGAGCGAACGCAGCCGGCTCACGGGGAAGAACGCGCCGATGAAAACCAGCCCGGCGATGCGCTCGGGGTGATCGGCCCCCAGCAGCAGCGCTCGCTGCGCCCCCGTCGAGAACGCGACCGCGACGGCGCGGTCGACGCCGCACGCGTCCATCACGTCGATCGCGTCCTGGGCGAACTCGGACTCGTCGTAGGCCGACGGCTCCGTCGGACGGTCGGAGCGGCCGTTGCCCCGCGGGTCGAAGGTGACCACCCGGATGGTGGCGCGCGAAGTACGGGATCTGCGCCTTCCAGACGCGCGAGTGGACGAGCGTCCAGGTCGGCAGGAAGAGGATGGTCTGCTCGCCCTCGCCGTAGGACTCCCAGAAGACGCGGACGCCGTCGCGCTCGACGAAGCCCTCCTCGTCCGGGTAGCGGGCGCGGCTCTGCTCGTCCGCCGGCGCGGCGGGGAGCTCCACGGCCGTCTCCATCGTGCTCATCTCTTCCTCCTTGCTTCGAGATCCTCCAGCCACCCGTCGATCCAGTCGAGCAGGGCCGCGTGCCCCTCGTCGATGCCCTCCAGCCGCTCGATCGCGTATCCCTGGCCGAAGGTGATCATCAGCGTGACGAGCGCCTCGACCGGGAACTCCTCCGGCTCGAGGCCGTATTCCTTCGCCGCCCGCTCGAACGCCTGGCGCAGGACGCCGCGCCATTCGGCGTTGACGCGCTCCACCACCGGGCGCAGGTTCGGCCGGTTCCAGGAGAGCGCCTGGAGCTCCATCCAGATCTTCGAGTAGCCGGCGTCGAGATCCTCCTGCTGGTAGCGCCAGGCCGTGCGCCACTTCTCGAGGAACGGGGCGTCCGAGCCGTACATCTCGCGCTGGCGCTCGACGAGGCGATCGGTGAACCGCTCAAGTACCTGGGCCAGGAGCGCGTCGATCGAGCCGAAGTAGTAGTGGACGAGCCCCTGGTTGGCATTCGCCTCGGCGGCGAGCCGGCGCGTCGTGATCCCCGCGTAGCCGACCTCGACCAGGAGGCGCTCGGCGGCGTCGAGGAACGCCTCGGCGGTCTCGTTGCGGGCGGGGGTCGCGGGTGTGCTCGAGGTGCTTGCCATCGCTGATTAGTCTATCGCCTAAGGCAGTTGACTAACATCGAGCGTAGCGCAGCACATGTGGAAGGTCAAGGTCGCGATTAGTTTCGTCGCTCCCCTCGGTCTAAGCGGTTAACCCTCGAGAAAGGAGCCCCGTTGACCGAGCTGAAGACCGAGACGCAGAACCTGAAGACCGAGACCCTGGAAGTGCCGGGCGCCAGCCTGAGCTATGACATCCGCGAGCCCGAGGCCGAGACCGCGCCGGTGCTTCTGATGATCGGCTCGCCGATGGACGCCAGCGGGTTCACTTCGCTCGCGGCGCACTTCCCGGATCGGAAGGTCGTGACGTACGACCCCCGTGGCGTCTCCCGCAGCGAGCGGACCGACGGCGCCACCGAGTCCACCCCGGACGAGCACGCGGACGATCTGCACCACCTGATCTCCGCCCTCGGGACAGGTCCCGTGGACGTCTTCGCCAGCAGCGGCGGCGCCGTCAACGCCCTCGCGCTCGTATCCAGGCATCCCGAGCACGTGAGCACGCTCGTCGCGCACGAGCCGCCGGCCGCGCAGGTGCTGCCGGACAGCGAGGCGGCCCTCGCCGTCACCGCGGACATCCACGCGACCTATGTGAGCGACGGCCTCGGACCGGCGATGGCGAAGTTCATCGCCCTCACCGGCATGAAGGGGCCGATCCCGCCCGACGCCTTCGGTGAGTCCGCTCCGGATCCCGCGATGTTCGGGCTGCCGGCTGAGGACGACGGCTGCCGCGACGATTCGCTGATGGCGAACATCGTCTCGTGCACCGGCTACGAGCACGACTTCGACGCGCTGCGCGCCGCGCCGACCCGCATCGTCGTCGCGGCCGGCGTCGAGTCCGAGGACGAGTTGACCTACCGCGCCTCGCTCGAGATCGCGGATCGGCTGGGGACCGAGGCCAGGATCTTTCCGAGCCACCACGGCGGCTTCCTCGGCGGCGAGTTCGGGATGCAGGGCGACCCGGACGCGTTCGCGGAGAGGTTGAGGGAGGTTCTGGCCAGGTAAGCGCTGCCCGAATGGGTATGGGATGCTCGCCCGAATGGGCGACCGCGACCACGCGATCGGAGCCGAGGACCCCAAGCTGACGATCGTCGAGTACGGCGACTTCGGCTGCCCGCACTGCTTCCAGGCGAAACGCGCGCTGCAGTCGTTTCTGGAGCGCTACGGCGGCGTGCGGCTGGTCTGGCGCCACTTCCCCGACAGCGGAGCTCCATCCCGGTGCCGACCTCGCCGCCGAGCTGTCGGAGCTGGCGGCAGCGAGCGGGCGGTTCTGGGAGGCGCATTCCCTCCTCCTGGCCGGTCGCGACCATTTCACGCTCGACGGCCTCGTCGCGACGGGCGGGGAGCTGGGACTGGACCCGGAGGAGGTCGAATCGACGCTGGACGAGCGTACGTTCCGGGCGCGGGTCGGCGAGGACGTGGCCGGCGGGGAGCGAGCCGGGGTTCACGGGACGCCCACGTTCTTCCTGAACGGAGACCGGCTCGAGGGCCACTGGCGCGAGCTCGCCAGGCTGGTGCCGGCGGCTCTCGACGGTCGCCGAGCGCGACCTTAGCCCCGGGCTTCTCAGCCTGGGGCGATCCGAAACGGCGCCGATACCCGCCTGAAGCGTGTTCCAGAGGCGGAGACCGCTCGGGCGTGGAGGAAGTAGCGCCCCGGCTTCAGGGACCTGCCGTGGAGCCTGCCGGAGAACTCGACCGAGTTGGCGCCGGCCCCGAACTTGATGTTGAAGCCGCGCCGATGGTGGGCCGGGTGTCGCGGCTGGTCGGCTCCCCGGCGGCGAACGCCGAAGTGAACGAGGCCTTTGGTGTTGAGCCGAAGGTTGATCGTCGAGCCTCGGCTGGGATGGCGATCGCGCCCAACTCGAGCCGACTCTGGGCTCACCCGGAAGCGGTCGGGGCGAAGCCGAAGGTGCTTGATCTTGAGGTTGGGGGCGACGCCGGGACCCGTGCCGTCCCACTTGCCGGCGAAGGCCCAGGACCGGCCAAATTGCTGGATCCGGTCGTTCAAGGTATCGGCGACGAAGACGTGGCCGGCGGCGTCCGTGGCGATGCCGCCGACGAACTCGCCGAGACGACCGTTGCCCCAGGTGCTGAACAAGGTGCCCGACGAGTCGAATTCCGCGATCTGGGAGGTGCGGAACTCCTCGCCCTCGGTAACCGTCAAGACGCGGCCGGCGTCGGTGGCGATGGGCCCGCCACCGGGCCACTGGCGGATGAAGCGCCCGGCCGTGGAGTCGTACACCTGGATCTTGCCGGGTGTGACGGCGACGAAGACGTGGCCCGTCGTGTCGGCGGCGACGGCCCGGGGGTCCTCGGAGATCTGGCCGTATCTGGTATTGGACATGGCGCAGCATTTGGCCTGCCCCGAAGAGGAGAACTTCCCGACCTTGTTGTGTTCCATGTCGGCGACGAAGACGTTGCCGGCGGGGTCGGTGGCGATGGCTGAAGTGGTCTTGAACGGCTGATCGCCCCGGGGGGCCCCCCACTCCCGGATGAAGGCCCCCGAGGAAGAGAACACCTGGACCCGGTGGTTGTAGGTGTCGACGACGAAGACGTTGCCGGCGGCGTCGGTGGCGATGCCTAGGGGAACTCGAACTGGCCTTGCCGGAGCCGTACTCCCCCACTTGCGGATGAAGGTCCCCGAGGAGTCGAACACCTGGATCCGGTTGTTGTCGGAGTCGGCGACGAAGACGTTGCCGGCGGCGTCGGTGGCGATGCCCAGGGGCTGGTTGAACTGGCCGTCGCCGGAGCCGGAGCTCCCAAACGTGCGGAGGAAGGTCGCGGAGCCGACGAACTTCTGGATCCGGTCGTTGCCCGTGTCCGCGACGAAGACGGTGCCGGCGGCGTCGGTGGCGACGCCGTTGGGGTTGCGGAACTGACCCTCGCCGTTGCCGGCGCTTCCCCACGTGCGGATGAAGGTGCCCGAGGGGCCGAACGCCTGGATCCGGGAGTTGTCGGTGTCGGCGACGAAGACGTTGCCGGCGGGGTCGGTGGCGACGCCACGGGGGTTGAGGAACTGGCCGTGGCCGGAGCCGGAGCTCCCCCACTTGCGGATGAAGGTCCCCGAGGAGTCGAACACCTGGATCCGGTTGTTGTCGGAGTCGGCGACGAAGACGTGGCCGGCGGCGTCGGTGGCGATGCCGACGGGGGTGCCGAACTGGCCGTCGCCGGAGCCGAAGCTTCCCCACTTGCGGATGAAGGTCCCCGAGGAGTCGAACACCTGGATCCGGTGGTTGTAGGAGTCGGCGACGAAGACGTTGCCGGCCGCGTCGGTGGCGATGCCCCTCGGGTTGGCGAATTGACCTTCGCCGTCGCCGTAGGTGCCCCACCTGCGGATGAAATTCCCCGAAGCGTCGAACTCCTGGATCCGGCTACTGTCGGTGTTGGCGACGAAGATGTGGCCGGCCGCGTCGGTGGCGACGGCTCGGGGATTGAAGAACTCGCTGTCGCCGGAGCCGTGCTTTCCCCACTTGCGGATGAAGCCCCCGGTGGAGCTGAACTCCTGAATGCGCTCGTTGCCGGTGTCGGCGACGACGACGTCGCCTGCGGCGTCGATGGCGAGGCTCGTGGGCGATCGCAGCGCGTCCGCGTTGGCCGCCGCAGGGAAGGCGACGGCCGCGAGTACCAACCCCAGCATCAGCGCCGTGGCCGGCCATGTTGCCTTCGGGGTGACGCTGGCGATCATGGGGGTCCTTCCGTGGATTAGACGTCTGACCGACGTCCGCCCATCCCGTCGCTATCCACGGTACACCCTCCACGGTAGAGTCCGGGCACGGGATCAGCGATAGGGCCGGGATTCAGGGATGAAGGGACCGAGGACGCGGGATGCGGCAGCGGCGGCGGCATTGCTGGCCGCGCTCTTGCTCGCCCCGCCCGCCGGCGCCGCCGGGCCGCCGGCATGCTCGGGGCCAGGGCGGTGGTGGGCGATGCCCGACAACGGCTACGGGCGCAACCGTCGAGGACTAGGAAAGCTCGCGTTTGCGGGCCTGAATTGTTTGGCTATTCCTCCGCGGACGTCGGCGCGTCGGACCCGAGCGCCCCGGCGATCTCGTCGAGCACCGAGCGCTCGCCCGTGCTGACCTTCTCACCGTGCTCCTCGTGGGCCTCGGCGACGCCCTCGGCGAGCCCGGTGACGAAGCTCCGGTAGGAGCCGAGATCGTCGGGCGATTTTGCCTCGATCACCTGGACGGCCTGCTGCAGCATCTGGATGCCGGCATTGTGGAGCTCGATCGCCGAACCGGGCTTCTCGTCGAGCTTCGGCTTCTCGGCGACGATCGCGTCGAGCAGCTCGCTCTCGCCGTGGCGCTGACGCGCCTCGGTCCAGGACTTGGACATCGAGAAGGTCTCGCGGAATGTCCCGCCCTTACTGGCGGTGATGGTCATCAACCCGGCGTAAACCGGCCCGTCGGAGATCGCCTCCCACTCCTCGGCAGTGAAGTCGTCCTTGGTCGCCATGCGGTTCCTCTCGGTCGTTGCCTGGGCGCCGAGGACCTTACGCAAAGTTACACCGCGGTCTCGCGGTGAGGCAGCTTCCAGCCCGGCCGCGGGAAGTGGCAGGTGTAGCCGCCCGGGTAGCGCTGGAGGTAGTCCTGGTGCTCGGCTTCGGCCTCCCAGAATGGGCCAGCCTGGCTGATCTCGGTCACGGCCCTGCCCGGCCAGAGGCCTGAGGCGTCGACGTCGGCGATCGTGTCCTCGGCGACCTCGCGCTGCTGGTCGCTCGTATAGAAGATCTCGGAACGGTAGGCGGAGCCGATGTCGTTGCCCTGGCGGTCCTTGGTCGTCGGGTCATGGATCTGAAAGAAGAACTCGAGGATGTCTCGGTAGGAGATGCGCTCGGGGTCGAAGACGATCTCGACCGCCTCGGCGTGACCCGGATGGTTCGCGTAGGTCGGGTCCTCGTTCTCCCCGCCGGTGTATCCGACCCGGGTGGAGATGACCCCGTCGCGCTGGCGCAGCAGCTCCTGAACGCCCCAGAAGCAGCCTCCGGCGAGGATCGCGGTCTCGGTGTTGTCGCTCATCGGATGGTCCTTTCTTGTCGAAGGCTAGTCGCGGAAGGCCTTGGTCACCTAGGGCGGCGGGCCGTTCCTCGCGGGCGATCTCCTCGCGGACCGCGCGTCGTCCGCTTCGATCGAGCGCGCCTCGGCCAGCACCTGTCGAGGTCTCCGGCGGGATCACGACCGCGCCCGAGGAGTCGGCGAACACGTACACGCCGGGGATCACCCCGACGCCGCGCAAGACCACGGGTACGTTGGCCTGAAACGGCGTCACCTCGCCCCCGCCCCATCGTGTCGCCTCGCCCGCGCAGTAGGCGGCAAAGTCATATCCCGCCAGCTCGTCGAAGTCACGCAGGCGCCCGTCGGTGAGCACACCGGCCAGCCCGTGGTGCTGAAGGCGCATGAGCTTGGTTCCGCCGCCCATCGAGACATCGACGTAACCGTTGGAGGCGAGCACCAGGACCTTGCCCTGTGGGGCGTCGCCAACCGCCTCGTAGAAGAGGTTGGCGAGGTTGTAGCGCTCGGGATCAAACGAAGCCGAACAGCTCGGAAAGTAGGAGATGGTCACCGCGGGGCCGAACAGGACCCGACCCGGCGTCGGCGTGGCGAGATCGAGGATGTGGCAGCGGTGGCGATGCCGGCGACCCATCGCGTCGACCAGGTCGGCGCACTTGAGGCCCTCTACGGCCGACGCTTGGTTCGGTCGAGCCGTCATTCGCTGGGGCTCATCGGGGTTCGCTCAGGATCTCGCGCGCGTCTTGCGCGTCCTCGGGGCTGACCAGGATGTCGTGCGCCCCCACGGTGCCCAGCCCGTCTCCAGCCCCGGCCCCGCTGTTCGTTAGCCGGAGCAGGCACTCGATGTCGGCGCCACGCAAGACCGAACAGAGCAGCTCGGCCTCGGGCTCGCTACGGGCGACATCGACCACGACCCAGTCGTCCATCTCGGCTAGCGGAGCTTTCGCAACCCCGTGCGGAGCTCTTCTGAGAGGAGCTCCGGCTGCTCCCAGGCCGCGAAGTGCCCGCCCTTGTCGAGCTTGTTGTAGTGGATGAGATTCGGATAGGCCCGCTCCGTCCAGCTCCGCGGCGCCTCGTATTGCTCGCCGGGAAAGACGCTCACGGCGACCGGAATCGAGACGCCCTTCGCGTTGAAGAAGCCACCCTTGTATTCCCAATAGAGACGGGAAGCAGAGACCCCCGTGTTCGTCAGCCAATAGAGCGTGATGTTGTCGAGCAGCTCGTCACGCGTCAGTTCCCCGTTCGCGCTCGTAGTCCGGTCCAGAGCCTCGACGACCGCTGCGGCCGGCTGGTCGTCGGCATCGTTGTGGTCGAGAAGCCAGGCGGCCAGCCCGACGGGTGAGTCCGCGATCCCGTACAACGTCTGCGGGCGCGCGGCCATGAACTTGGCGTAGTCGACTTGCTTGAAGGTTCTCTCCAGCTGCTGCATAGGCGCGCTGTTCCTCAGCTGAGAGACCGGATGGCGGCGGGTCGCCGGCAAGGAGACGCCTCGTCGACGTCAGCCGGAACCGTGGCGGGCATGTTGGTGTGGATGGCGAGCAATCCGTCAGGTGCCTGCAAGCCCATCTGGTCCACGACGAAAGCACCCCAGTCGCCGCCTTGGGCGACGTAGCGGTCATAGCCCAGCCTCCTCATGAGCTCCGCCCAGGCTCGGCCCATGCGCTCGGGGCCCCAGCCGGGGCTCGTCGGCTTGCCTGAGAACCCGTAGCCGGGCATCGACGGAATCACCAGGTGGAATGCGTCCGATGCGCTCGGCGCCGTGCGCCGTGGGATCGGTCAGTGGATCGATGATCTTCAGTTGCTCGATGACCGAGCCGGGCCATCCGTGATTGACGATGAGCGGCAGCGCGTCGTCGTGTTGCGAACGAACGTGAATGAAGTGGATGTCGAGCCCATCGATCTCGGTGATGAACTGCGGTAGAGCGTTCAGCTTTGCCTCGCACTCGCGCCAGTCGTAGTCCGTGGCCCAGTAGTTGGCGAGTTCCTGAGTCATCGCGAGCGGCACGCCCTGCGAATGATCTGCGACGGTCTCCTTCTCGGGCCAGCGCGTCGCCGCAATCCGGCGGCGAAGGTCGGCAAGTTCCTCTTCCGGAACGTCGACGTGAAACGGACGGATCTCGATGGCGGTAGTCGACGGTGCGTAGCCCTTCGTCGAACACGGTGGCCTAGCGGAGCTTCCGGAACGCCGCGCGAACCTCGCCGGCAAACACATCGGGCTCTTCCCAGGCGGCGAAGTGGCCGCCCCTGTCGACCTCGTTGAAGTAGGCGAGGCCCGGGTAGACGGCCTCCGCCCAGCTTCGCGGCGTCGCCCAGATCTCGCCGGGGAACGTGGTGAAGCCGACCGGCACGGTGACCGCCGGAGGAGGCTGGCCGCTCGCAAGCGATGCGGCCAGCGCCCGTCCGTCCTCCCAGTACGACCGGGCCGCCGACGCTGCCGGTGCCGGTTAGCCAGTACAGCGTGATGTTGTCGACGATGGTTTCCCGGGTGAGATTGCCTACCGGCTCGCCGTCGACGAACGCGCGCGAGATCTTGTTGTAGCTGTCCGTGTCGTGATCGAGCAGCCAGGCCGCCAGCGCGACCGGTGAATCGAGCAGCGCGTAGCTGATCGTCTGCGGCCGCGTTGCCATCTCGAGGAAGTAGCCGAAGCCGTCTTCCTTGAACGTCGCGACCGCCTCGGCCGCTGCGCGCTCCTGATCGGATTCCTTGGGCAGCTGATCGCCGATTGCGAGCACCGCCGTCAGCAGGTTCAGGTGGTAGCCGGCCAAACCCTCGACCGCCTGGCGACCCATCAGGTCCGTGACGAGGGCACCCACGTCGCCGCCCTGGGCGACATAGCGGTCATAGCCGAGGCGTCCCATCAGCTCCGCCCACGCGCGCGCCGGTGCGGGCGGCATCCCAGCCAAGCTCGGTTGGCTCACTGGAGAATCCGTAGCCGGGCAACGACGGCAGCACCAGGTGGAATGCGTCCCCCGCCTGACCGCCGTGTGCGGTCGGGTCGGTGAGCGGTCCGACGGTCTCGAGCAGCTCGACGACCGAGCCGGGCCAGCCGTGGGTCATGATCAGCGGCAGCGCGTCCTCGTGCTTTGAGCGCACATGGATGAAGTGGATCTCGACGCCGTCGATCTCGGTCTTGAACTGCGGCAGCGCGTTCAGCCTCGCCTCGCACGCGCGCCAGTCGTACTCGGTTACCCAGAAGTCGGCCAGGGCCTGCGTCGTGGCCAGCTGGACGCCCTGCGAACGATCGTCGACGAGCTCCCTTGTGGGCCAGTGCGTGGCGGCGATGCGCTGCCGGAGGTCGGTCAAGTCCTCCTGCGGAACCTCGACTTGGAAGGGACGGATCTCTGTGGCGCCCGCCGGCTTTTCAGTCGTGACTGACATGAGGCTCCTAACGTCGGTGGCTGCGGCGCAGACCGTTTGATGTCGTTGCGCCCATACACCGGCCGAGGGTCGGAGCCGGAAAGATTCGCTCGCCTGGGTTTGAGGCGAAGCGCACAACCACCATACACCCGGACGCAAGAGGCCGCTCGGCGGGCGCTTCCCCCAGAGTTAGACTCGGGACCGACTGGACCGTCGATGAGCTATCGCGAGACAGAGCATCTCCGGGTGCTGATCGCCAACGAGCGCAAGGATCGGCTGGCGCTCGTCGCGCCGACGGTCGCGAACCTCGGGCACGAGGTGATCGCACGCGAGATCGACGTTGCGGACGTCGGAGTCGTGACCGCCAGGGAGCACCCCGATGTCGCTCTGGTCGGCCTCGGCAAGAGCTCGGAGCATGCCCTCGCACTGATCGACAAGATCGTGCAGGAGGCCGCGTGCCCGGTGATCCTCCTCATCCACGCGCCCGATCCCGCGTTCGTCAAGGAGGCATCGATGCGCGGAATCTTCGCCTACATCACCGACTCCGAGGTCGACGACTGGCAGAGCGCGATCGACATCGTTTTGCGCCGGTTCACCGAGTATCACGACCTCGAGGGCGCGTTCGGCCGCCGCGCGGTCACCGAGCGAGCCAAGGGCATCCTGATGGAGCGTCATTCGGTCGACGACGGCACCGCCTTCGAGATGTTGCGCGACCAATCGCGCCGGGCCAACACCAAGCTCGCCGACGTCGCGGCCGCCGTCGTCGACGGCCATCGGCTGCTGCCGAAGCAGCCGGACATCTCGTCCTGACCCGGTCCTCGTTAAGCGGGGGCCCGGTTCGTCCCTCGCTAGCGACGGCACGATCACGATTATCAGTCCGAGGCCCTGGACCAGCCGTCGGCGTCTACGCGGCCCACGGCGGCGTCATCCACGCGTATCTTGTCTACGTAGGCGCCGCGTCCTTCTGCGTTCAGGTTGAGCCCCTGCCCTTTAGCAACGTAACTCCAGCGCATGTCAGTGGTGCCGTCGGGAAGGTTGGCTGAGACTCGCCACCAATGGCGACCGCCGTAGCCCTCGACTTCTCCGGCGGCCGTCCATTTCTCGCCAGCCCACGACAGATTCATCTTCGTAGGTGACCAGGTCTCGCCGTTGTCGGTGGAGGTCTCAAAGCGGACCGTGTCGTGACGCGGATCCGTGTCGTACCAGAGCTGGAATTCGGCAGCGGCGTCATCCACCGGATCCGACAACGGAGCTGCGAGCGTGGAGGTGCCGAGCTTCCCGCGGTCGGCGCGCCAGGCGGTTTCGTCGTCCAGCGGGCGTACGGGCATGGCGTACGCCAGGTCACTCGCCAGCGTCGCCCGAGCGACGGTGTTGGCTCCCCAATTATGGTCCGGGTGCACGCGGTTCGCGAGCAGGACCAGGAACGAATGCGACAGCGGATCGATGACGACCGAGGTGCCGGTGTAACCGAGGTGCCCGAAGGTCACGGGGGACGCTAGAGGGCCCATATAGCTGTACGTGCTGAGCTGGAAGCCGAGGCCGCGATCGCTGTCCGGATACCTGGATTGGAACCGGGCGTTGTAGTTGACGAGGGCCATCCGCACTGAGCCCGTCCGCAGAATGCGAACGCCGCCGTACTGGCCTCCGTTGAGCAGCGTCTGGCAAAGAATGGCGAGGTCGTCGGCGGTGGAGAAGACGCCGGCGTGGCCCGAGACGCCGCCCAGCGCCCAGGCGTTTGGGTCGTGGACCTCACCCCGCACCATTCCCCGCCCGACGTCAGGCTCCCACTCGGTCGAGGCGATTCGAGGAAAGAGCTCCGGCTGCGGGTTGTAGACGGTGTCCGTCATTTTCAACGGCCCCGTGACTCCCCTACGCACCGCCTCGTCGAGCGGGAGGCCCGTGACCCGCTGCACAAGCGTGGCCAGCGCGATGAAACCGATGTCGGAATAGACGTACTGACCGTCCGGTGTGCCGGTAAGGGCCGTCGCCAGCGCCGCGGGGAGCCGATCCTCGGGTGCGGGATACGTCCAAAGGTCCGGGTTCGGGTCGGGTGGCAGGCCCGACGTGTGGGTCAGGAGCATCCGGACCGTGACGTCCTCCTTGCCGCCGGCGGCGAACTCGGGCACGTAACGGGCCACCGGTGCGTTCAGGTCCACAAGACCGTCCTCGACCAACTGCAGGACCACGATGGTCGTGAACAGCTTCGACATTGACGCAACGTCGTAGATCGTGTCCCGCCGGGTGGGGACCTGCTGGTCGTCGGGCAGCTCGACACCGATCCGATCGGGTGCCAGGCCGACCGACTCATAGCGCACCGCCTTGCCGACCGCGGCGCGGGCGACCACCACGCCATCCTTGGCAGCCAGCAATACGGCCCCGGGATAGGCGGGCCACGTGGGGTGGTCGGTGGTGGGTTTGAGGTAGGCCTCGGCGTCATCACGAAGCTGTCCGACGTACTTCGGAAGCAGCCCGACTTGCTGCGGCCGGCCGTCGCGGAGCGTGCGGCTCGTGAACTGGATGTCGTCCGGCGTGACGGTCGGCGGCCCGTCATTAGCGGAGCGCTCCGCATGGTCGCGGCCGGACGGCGCGCTCGGAGCGGCGACCGCGGTAGCGGAACAGGTCCACACTGAAGCGACGCAGGCGATCACGGAGAGGGAGACGACGCGGTTCATGCCCACAGCCTGACTGTGTCTGGCCAGCCGCACATCGGTGAAAACCCGCAGACTCGTCGGACAGCGCCTGCTTCCACCTAAGGCAGATGTCAGAGGTGGCGCCTTAAGTCCGCCAAGCGGGCCAAACGCGCAGATGCCCGCTTTTCGTCCTGGGCGGCGACTCCCTCGCATCGCCGGAGTAAAAGGATAAGTCCCGACGCGCCGGGCCCCAAGACGACGGTTAGGGAGTTCAACGTAAACTCGGCCTCGGAGGCCCCCTGCCGTGATCGATGTCGAGAGCCCAGCGACCACGGTGATCGGCCGCCTACGCGCCCGCCGGCGTGCGTTTCGGCTCCGGCGCTTCGAGCGTCGCTCCGCGGGGCGCAAGCTGCTGAATGCGTTTGCTGACATGCATCCGAGCCCCTTCTTTCTCGAGGTCGGTGCTAGCGACGGCGTGACCGACGACCACCTTCGGCCGTATGTGCTCGAGCACCGGTGGCGCGGGATCATGATCGAGCCGGTCCCCTATGTGTTCGAGCGCCTGCGGCGAAACTACGCCGGCATCGACCGGGTCGCACTCGAGAACGTCGCCATCGCCGACCACGATGGCGTTGCGGAATTCCATTATTTCGCCGAGAACCCTCAGTCCGCGCATGGCAAGGCCACGGACATAAGTCATGCGCTCGGCTCGTTCTCACGCGATCACGTGGAGAGCTTCTCCCACATCCTCGATCACGACGCGGAGATCGTGTCCACCGAGGTGGCGTGCTGCACCCTGCCGTCGCTTCTCGGCCGCCACGACGTCGAGCGGCTCGACGTCGTAGCCATAGACACCGAGGGTTACGACTTCGAGATCATCCGCCAGCTCGACTTCGCCGCCTACCGTCCGCGCGTCCTCGTATATGAGGACGTCCATCTCCATTCGGACCACGTCGCGTGCCGCGAGCTACTCGAGGGCCTCGGGTACGAGCTCCTGGAGGAGATGTTCGACACCTGGTGCTTCGATGCCACCATCGATGACCCGCTGACCAGCAGGTGGCGGCGCATTCAGGCGGCCGGACCGGCTGTTCCGAGGCACAAGATGCAAAGGTGGTTCGAGTCGATGGCGAAGGATTTAGGCTAGGCAAGGCCGCGGATGGGGTCGACGCCCAACCTACGCAAGCTGGTGGTTGACGTACTGCTTGCGTCCCGCGGCGTCGATAGGGGTCGCCGAAGCAGTAGCTGAGGCCTTCGAGAACGCGAAAGCCCTCCTTCCGGAGGGCTCAAGCGTGGTAGTCAGAGACATAGCGGGGGTGGGATTTGAACCCACGACCTCCGGGTTATGAGCCCGGCGAGCTACCTGACTGCTCCACCCCGCGGCGTGCCCGTAGGTTAGCGCGCGGTTCGCGAATGGTGGGCTGATTCGTGCCTGGCCGTATGGCCAGGTCCGCCTTCGCTACGGTGCGGTCGTGGAGTCCGGAAGGCCAGCCACGGATGGGGCTGCCGCCGACGCGGGCCGGGCGGGACCACGCGTCGCGGTGATCGACCTGGGGACGAACTCGACCCGGCTGATGGTCGCCGACATCGGCACCGAGGGCGAGGTCCTGGAGCTCGTCCGCGAGACGCGCGTGACCCGACTCGGGCGGGGGGTCGACCTCTCCGGCAAGCTCTCCGACGACGGGATCGAGACGGTCTGCGCGGCCGTCGCCGACTACATGGCGACGATCCATCCGCTCGCGCCCGACCACGTGATCGCGATCGCGACGAGCGCGGTTCGCGACGCCGCCAACGGCGAGGCCTTCCTCGCCGAGCTGCGCGAGCGCTTCCCGCTGAGCCCGCGGCTGATCGACGGCGAGACCGAGGCCCGGCTGACCTTCGCCGGCGCCACCGCCGGCCGCCCCGACCTGGACTCCTGCATCCTCGTCGCCGACATCGGCGGCGGCTCGACCGAGCTCGTCGCGGGCTGCGATCGCGAGGTCGAGTTCTGGACCTCGATGCAGGCCGGGGTCGTGCGCCAGACCGAGCGCCACATCTCCTCCGACCCGCCGCGGCCCACCGAGCTCGAGGACCTCGCCGGCGAGGTCCGCGCGATGGTCGTCGACGAGATCACGGACGGCTCCCCTCCCCATCCCGACGTCGGCGTCGCCGTCGCCGGCACGCCGACCTCGCTGGCGGCGATCGAGCTCGGGCTCGTCCCGTACGACGCGACCCAGGTGCACGGCCACACCCTGACCATCTCCGGGATCCAGCACACCCTCTCCCGGTTCGCCTCGATCCCGATGGCCGAGCGCTTCCGCGTGCCCGGCCTCCAGCCCTTGCGGGCGCCGACGATCGTCGCCGGCATCGTGATCCTGATCCAGGTGATGCGCGCGTTCGGCCTCGACCAGGTCGAGGTCTCCGAGCACGACATCCTCCACGGCGCCGCACTCGAGGCGGCGGCGGACCCGGCACCAGCCGGCTGACGCAGCGACCTCTGCGACCGGATGAGCGCCGCCGCCGCGCTTCGCTCCCGCCGCGCCCACGACGCACAGGGCTCCGACAACCGCCGGATCGGCATCATCTTCGCGATCGGCGCGGCGCTGTTCGCCGTCGCCTCACTGCCCGGCGCCTCCTCGCTCTCGGCCGAGGCCGACGCCGTCATCTACTTCCTCGGCTCGGTCTTCTTCACCTGGGCGGCCGTCGAGCAGATGCGGCTCTCCAGCCCAGACCCGGCGGAGCGCTGGAGCTCGGCAATCCAGCTCGGCGGCACCGTCCTCTTCAACATCTCCACGTTCTCGGAGGTGCTCGAGCATCTCTCGACGGCGGACAAGGACCTCGTCGTCTGGGCGCCGGACGCGTTCGGCTCGGCCTGCTTCCTCATCTCCAGCGCGATCGCGATCTGGGCGGTCCGCCGGGAGCGCGACGTCGCCCGCCGCGAGGCCCTGCTCAACATGCTCGGCTCGATCTTCTTCGCCGCCGCCGCGGTGGGCGCCTACGTGATCCCCGACAACAGCGATTTCATCAACGCGAACCTGAACCGGATGGGGACGCTCTGGGGCGCGGTCTGCTTCCTCGCCGCGGCCGTCGACCTCGCCCGCGGGCGGCCGACGCTGGTGCCGCTGGCCTGAGGCGTACTCGGAGACCGTCGCGCGGTTTACGTCGCGCTGAGGTTGCTGGCTGAAAATTCGATAGCTGTAACCCTCCTCCCTGCCCAAAGACGGCGCCCGCGGCCCTCCGCCGTGGGCGCCGTTCGTTACGGGACGAAGCGGGGTGTGGTCGTAAGATCGTCCGATGGGTACATCGAGGGAAGAGCGGATCACCCGTAACGAAGCGGTCTTCCGCGTGGGCAACGAGCGCATGGCGCAGTGGGAAGAGCGCCACCCCGACGGCGAGGAGGAGCGCTATCTCTGCGAGTGCGCCGACCCCGTGTGCACCGAGAAGGTCGAGCTCACCCGCTCCCAGTACGAGTACGTGCGCTCGGACTCACGCTGGTTCGTCGTCGTCCCGGGACACGAGGTCCTCGACGTCGAGACCGTGATCGACACGCACGACGGTTGGAACGTGATCGAGAAGAAGGCCGACGTGGCCCACATAACCGAAGCGACCGATCCAAGGAAGGATTGACCATGACGAGGAAATTCCTGACGGCGGCATGTGCGGCCGCGGCGCTCACCGCGATCGCCTTGCCGGCGGCGACGAGCGCCGACCCGCGGCCGACCATCACCTACCACGATTGCCACTTCACCCCGGTCGAGGGCCACGCCGTCCGCGTCACCCACGTCGCGGCGACCCACTTCCTCGGGCAGGGCAGGGGGACCGGGCAGACCGGCTGCGCGCGCGCCGAGCACATCGTGCGGCACGAGTTCCTCCACAGGGAGTCCTGCGTCGTCAACACGGGCTCGGTCTGCAACCTCGGGCAGTACGGACCGCACCACATCTACTACGAGGTCAGCTGCCGGCACAGCTACAACCCCGAAGAGCACCACTACCACCACTGCCACAACCAGGGCACCGGCGCCGGGATCCGCATCAGCTGGCACCGCAAGCACTGAGCGGGCGGGCGCTACACGGTCGCGGCTAGCCGTCCGCCTCCTCGTCCAAGCCGAGCGTCTCGAACGCGGCCTCGAGCGCCTCCTCGTCGGTGACGGCGCCGTGCCGGCGCCAGCGCTCCTCGTCGATCCCGGCGGCGTTCGGGCCCGGCGGCGGCGGCTCCGCGTCCGCGCCGTGGACCGATTGCCACAGGATCCGGTCGAGCACGCGCTGCGGGGTGCGGTCGGTGAACTCGAGCGGGAGGCGGTTGGAGAGGCGCGCGTTCGGTGACGCCTCGGTGTTGCGCTCGAGCAGGTCGATCCCCGGGGTGATCGCCGAGTACGGGTCGAGGTTGTCCGAGGGGTCGGCGTCGAAGGCGTCGTACATCGGCACGGCGGTGGCGTCGAACAGGTTGAGCGGCTCCATCCCGACGACGAGCTCGAGCGTGCGGATGAACGAGAGGAAGTCGTAGCGGGTGTGGACGACCGCCCCGCGCCGCGTGTAGGGGCTGATCGCGAACGCGGGGATGCGATGGGCGTCGACGTGGTCCGCGCCGTCCTGCGAGTCGTCCTCGATGACGAGGATCAGCGAGCGCTCCCAGATCGGCGAGTGTGAGATCAGGTCGACGACCTGGCCGAGGGCGAAGTCGTTCTCCGCGATCATCGCCCGCGGCGTGCGGGCGCCCGGCGTCGTCCCGCTGGTGTGGTCGTTGGGGAGCGTGAGGTAGGTGAAGGCCGGCACCGAGCCCTGCCCGACCCACTGGTTGAAGCGGTTGCGGAAGCACTCGAAGCGGCTCCCGGCGGTCGGCGAGGCCCCCGCCGGCTTGGTCGAGTCGAAGACCTCCTGCTGGTTGATCACGTCCTTGCCGCCCGACGACGCGTCGTTGGGGAAGCACTGCCCCCCGGCGGGAGCCGCAAGCGCACCCGGCAGCGGGCCGAGGTCGGACTTGGCGAACTTCGCCGCGACCTGCGCGGTCTCGTCGGGGCGCCGGTCGGCATCGGCGAGGGGCACCGTGCCCGCGATCGCCTCGCCGAAGTTGAACCACGAGATCCCCTGCTTCTCGGCCTGGTCGAAGAGGAAGCCCGTCGCCGGCCAGGTCACCGAGTACACGCCGAAGTCGTAAGGCCGGCCCCGGCCGGCGTAGTTCTGGTGCCAGTTCTTGGTCACGTAATCGGACACCGATGCCGCCGAGGTCCAGAAATGGCCGTCGATCGAGGCCTCGGAGTTGGCGTAGACGTGATCGAGCAGCGGGAAGCGCTCGGCGAGGGCGTGGGCGTTGGGAGTCACGTCCTCGCCGAAGAGGGTCAGCTTCGGGTCGCCGTCGCCGCGCTCGTCGTCACCGAGGATCTGGTCGTAGGTGCGGTTCTCGCGGACCACGTAGAAGACGTGGTCGATCGGGCCGTCCGCGCGGAGCGGCGTGTCCGGCGGCGCCGGCTCGTCGTTCGAGGGCCGGATCTGCTTCGAGGCCCTCGGGCTCAGCTCGGCGAGCTTGGCGTCGCTCGGGAAGCGGGTGATCCCCGACATCCCCCTGACCTCCTCCGGCAGGTACTTGAAGTAGTAGGCGGGGTCGCTGCCGCCGGTCGCCGAGCCGGGGTCCTCGGGCAGCTCCTCGCCGGGCTCGGCGGTGTTCGGGCCCGACCCCGAGGCCCTTGCCCGAGATCCAGACCAGCTTCCGCTTGTGCGGCGACTGCGGCGTCGCGAGCGCCGCGGTCGGATAGGAGGCGACCGGGACGCGGCCAACGAGGGACCAGCGCTTGCTCCTGCGCTCGACGGGGTCGCGCTCGACCTTCTCCTCCGCCTCCTCCTCGGCGTCCTCGCCGAAGAGCTCCGCCGCCTCCTCCGCCTCGTTCTCGGACTGCTCGACCGAGCCGCGGGTCTCGTGGTCCAGGATGCGATCGGCGAGCTCGGCGCGGGCGGAGCCGCTCTTGCGCGCGCCCGGGTCGCAGCGCTTCGCCCCGGAGAGCGCGAAGACGGCGACGGCGTCCTCGCCCGAGTTCGCGGAGAGCAGCCTGCAGCCGTCGGCGGTGACGCTGACCTGGGTCGGCGAGGTGCCGATCCCCTGCGGGCGCTCGACCGAGAGCGTGCGCTCGACCTCGAGCGAGTCGGTGTTGATCACCGCGATCAGGTCCTGGTTGGCGACGGCCACGTAGGCATAGGGGCGCTTCGGGTCGACCGCGATCCCCTCCGGGTGGGAGAGGTGGGGCCCGACCGTGAGCTCCCGCGTCTCCTCGCCGGAGTCGAGGTCGATCACCGAAACGGTGCCGTCGGCCTCGTTGGAGACCAGCCCGGTGGCGCCGTCCGCGGTGATCGCCGCGCCGTAGGGGTATCGCCCCGTCGGCACGTAGTCGACCTCGCCCGAGCCGGTGTCCACGATCGCCGCCTGATGGGCGAGGTTGAGCGCGACCAGGAGCCTCGTGCCGTCGGGCGAGACCGCGATGTCGCGGGGCCATGAGACCGCGCCCGTCTCGGTGGGCGGGAAGCTCTGCGGCGGCGGCGCGCCGTCCGGGGCGGGAACCTCGATCACGCCGGCCCTCCCCGCCTTGCCCGAGCGCGCCAGCTTCAGCACGTGGATCACGTCGCCCTTCTTGCCGGGCACGTCGTCCCCGACCTCGTTGTCGGGATCGCCCGACTCGGGGACGCCGGAGACGTAGGCGGTGCGCCCGTCGGGGGCGACCGCGATCCCGCCGGACAGCCCGGGCATCGGGACCTTCTGCACGACCTTGCCGGTCTGGCGGCGCTTTCGCTTCTTGCATTGCCTCGCCGTCGCTTTCGGCGCACACGGCTTCGGGAGCACGCGGACGATCTGCACGTCGTTGAAGCCCCGCCCCGCGGATGCGGTCAGCGCGAAGCGGCCGTCCGGGGTGATCGCGGCGCCGCCCGGAAGCGCGCCGAGCTCGGTCAGCTTGCCGACGGGATCGAGCAGCCGGCCGGAGGGCTGGATACCGGTCTCGGGGCCGATCCGGCCCTCCTCCTCTCCGCCGCCGGCGACGGCCGATCCCACGAGGGCGCAGACGACCGCGAGGATGATCGCGGCGTTGCCCCAGAGTGCTCCCTTTCTCCCCACGGCGGGAAAGCTAGACATCGCTGCGCCCGGATGTGTCAATAACTTGTGAGAAGCGCCGAGGCCGGCTCAGCCGACAGCGGTCGGCAGCTCGACCGTGAAGGTCGAGCCCTCGCCGAGCGCGCTCTCGACCCGCAGCTCGCCACCATGGCTCTCGGCGACCTCCTTGGTGATCGCGAGCCCGAGCCCGGTGCCCTTGACGCCGCCGCTGGTGGAGGCGCGGAAGAAACGGTTGCCCAGCTTGTCGATCTCAGCCGCCGGGATGCCGGGGCCCCGGTCGGATACCGAGACGGTGCAACGGCCGTCGGCCACAACGGCGCGGATCGTGACGAGGCCGTCATCGGGGCTGTACTTGATCGCGTTGGAGGTCAGGTTGGCGATCGCGCGCTCGAGCTGATCGGCGTCGCCCTCGACGACCAGGCGATCGGGCGCGTCGACCTCGACCCGCAGCGAGCGGCTCGCCGCCTCGGCGGCGTGGTCGTCGGCGAGCTTGCGGACGAGTGCCGCGAGGTCGACGGGAGCACGCTCGACCTCGCCGGAGGCGGCGTCGAGCTCGGCCAGCGCGAGCAGGTCGTCGATCAGATTCTCGAGCCGTTCGGTCCCGCGGATGACCGCGCCGAGCTGGTCGCGCTCCTCCTCGCCGATCCCGTCGCTCTGGCGGACGATCTCGGTAAAGCCGCGGATCGTCGTCAGCGGTGAGCGCAGGTCGTGGGTGACGTGGGCGGCGAACTCCTCCCTGACCCGCTCGAGCTCGACCTGCGAGCTGATGTCGGCGAAGGTGACGACGATGCCGGTGACCTCCTCCTTCTCGTTCACCTGCTGGGCGGCGACCTCGACCGGGATGCGCTCGCGGTCGGCACGGGTGAACTCCGCTCGCGTCGAGGGAAGAGCCTCGGCGCCGCCGATCGCTCCCGCGAGCGCGGCAATCGCCGTCGCAATCCGATCCGTCCCCGTGAACGGCCGCGTGCAGGTCGAGGTCGGCGAGCCCGCCCCGCTCGTAGCCGAGCATCGACTCCGCCGAGTCGTTGGCGAACTCGACTCGCCCCGCGGGCGTAAGGGCGATGATCCCCTCGGCCGCAGCGTCCGCGATCGCGCGCGCTCGCGCCGTCACTCGAATGAGCTGGCCGAGCAGGTCCTCGACCCCCTCGGAGGTGAGCTCTCGCTCGACGAGGTCGGCGAGGTCGCGAAGCGCCTCCGAGTCCTCCTCGCTGAAGCGCCGCGGGCGGCTGTCGAAGACGCACAGCGTGCCCGGGATCTCGCCGCTCGGCAGGCGCAGCGGCTGGCCGGCGTAGAAGCGCACCCAGGGGTCGTCGGTGACGGCGCCGTGGGTGGCGAATCGCGGGTCCGCGCGCGCGTCCTCGATCACCAGCTGCCGGTCGCCGCCGCGGATCGCGATCGTGCACAGAGATGTCTCGAGCGAGGTCTCGCGGTCCTCGAGCCCGACGCAGGCCTTGAACCACTGGCGGTTGACGTCGACGAGCGAGACCGCCGCCATCGGCACGTCGAACAGCCGCGCGGCGGTACGCGTGAGGCGGTCGAAGCGCTCCTCGAAGGGAGAGTCGAGGATCCCGAGGGCGTGCAGGGCCTTGATCCGCCTGCGCTCGGCGGCGTCGGAGATCGAGCCGGACCCGACCGGCGACTCCGGCCTGTCGCTGTGCCCGCCATGGCTCTTGCATCGGCGCTCCCCGGGCGCAATGTTAGGCGGGTCGACGCCCTGCGCGCACCCTGGCTACACGGGCGACTCGAAGCCGGGCTCGATCGGCATCGTCGCGGTGAGGAGCGGCGAGGGGATCGCTGGGTCGTCCTGGTCGCAGACGAACGCGAAGTCGATGACCCCGGTGTCGACCTGGGCGTGGACGCCCTCCACCTTCCAGCGGCGATCGATCTCGCGAAGGCGGTGGACGACGCCCTCGGCGTCGATCGTGCCGACGACCGAGCCGCGCACGGCGCCGTCGTCGGCGCCCTCCGAGTCGACCTCGGCCGACGCGGTGAAGACGACGAGGCGGTCGAACAGCGGCGATGCGTCCGAGAAGCAGAGCGCGGTCCCCTCGAGCTCACCGAGGTCGTAGGCGCGGACCTCCAAGCAGCTCCTCGGTATCGACGACGAGGTCGCCGCCCAGGGACTCGAACAGGGGCTCGAGCGCGAGCTCGACGACGGTGTTCGGCGCGTCGCCCTTGTTGCCGCGGTGAAACAGCCAGAGCCGATCGCCGAAGACGGACGCGCCCTCGATGTTGATCTCGCCGAGCTGGTCGCGCAGCTTCGCGTAGAGGGGCGCGAAATCGACCTCCCGGGGATCGCCGGGCAACGAGCCGTCGGCGTCGAAGGGCCACAGGAAGCCGCGGCCGCGGTTCTCCTCCGAGCCCGAGCCGAGGCCGAGGAGCGCCCCGTAGGAGCTGTTGCCGAAGGGGGGCAGCGCCGTCAGCGCCTCGAGGTCGGGCTTGTCGCGGTGGGCCTCCTCCTCGTCGGCGGGCCGAGAGCCGGAGAGCACCTGGCGGAGCCTGCCGGGGCCGGCGCCGGAGAGGTCGAAGACGCCGAGGTCGAACAGGTCGTCGCCGATCACGTACGCGAAGACGCCGCGCCGAACGATCCCCGAGGCTGCGGAGAGGTGCTCGGGCCCGCCCGAGACCTTCTCCAGGTCGAGGTCGCGCATCGGGCGCAGCTCGAGGGGCGGCAGATGCTCGGGCGTGACGCGCTGGTGCTCCACGCCTCCTTCCTACCCCGCCCCGTTCGCGGCCAACCTGCGTTTGAGCTGCGCGGGGCTCCGGGTATGGAGCTGAACTTGTGGCGCCCAGAAACGTAAGGAGGGCTTTCCGCCGATGATGAAGATGACCGCGGGGACCGCTGAGCGCCCGCCCGCCGAGCGCCCGACGTTCTTCGAGCTCCTCGTGCCCCTCGTAGCGCTCGCGCTCGGCGCGGTGCTGGCGACCGCGTTCGCAGTCGGCGTCCTCTTCGCGCTGCTCTCGATCCTGGTCTGAGCCGTCTCGGCGCCTGCGGGCGCCGGTTCTGGAAGCATTGAACGCGATGGAGGGTGCTGCGCAGGGTGGGGAGATCGCCGGCACGCTGGCGGAGCTCTGGCAGTCCGCTCGTCCCAGAGCGCTCGCCCAGGTGTCGGGCCTCGAAGACGCCGCCGCCGCGCTGGCCGGAGGCGGCCTCGACGACGAGCCTCGTGACGAGGCCCGGCGCGCGGCGCACAAGCTGCGCGGCTCGCTCGGGATGTACGGGTTTCACCGGGCGGGCGAGATCGCCGGCGAGCTCGAGGACATCTTCTCCGAAGGGGCCGTCGGGACCGCGAGGACACCCGAGGTCGCGAGCCTCGTGCTCGCGCTACGGGCAGAGCTCGAAGCCGACCCCGAACTCCCAGCTGTGCCTGCGGAGACCGACAGCGGCGCGATTTCCATTCTCCTCGTCAGCGACGACACCGACCTCGGGGGGGCGCTCCTCGACGCGATCGATGACCGCGACCTCGCCGGGGAGCTGATCGATCCCGACGGGGCCGCCGACCAGATCGAGGTCGGTCGGTATGACCTCGTCCTCACCGACCTCGCGCTCGCGGGCTCGCTCGATGCCGGGCTCGGGCTCCTCTCCGAGCTGACCTCCGGTGCCTCCTCGCCACCGGTGCTGGTGCTCGCCTCCGGAGACAACCTTCTCGACCGGGTCGCGGTGGTCCGACACGGGGCCCGCGGCTTCCTCGACCGGGGCCTCGAGCCGCGCGCGCTGGTCGACGCCGTCGAGCGATTCGCGGCGGGGCTGCGCGAGCCGGGGGCGACGGTCCTGGCCGTCGACGACGACGAATCGGTCCTCGCTGCCCTGGAGGCGCTACTCGGGCGCAACGGGTTCACCGTCGAGACAACGGGCGATCCGGACGGGTTCTGGCGCAAGCTCGAGGAGGTCTCGCCGGACCTCGCGATCATCGACCTCGACATGCCACAGGTGAACGGGTTCGAGCTCTGCCAGGCACTCCGAGCGGATCCGCGCTGGTCTTGGCTCCCGCTGCTCATCCTGACCGCATACCGCGATTCCGAGGTCGTGCGGAACGCCTTCGGCGCGGGCGCCGACGACTACCTCTCGAAGCCGATCATCGAGGAGGAGCTGCTGGGACGGGTGCGCAACCGGCTCGGGCGAGTCCGCGCCTACCGCGAGGCATCCGAGCGCGATGAGCTGACGGGTGCCGCCACCCGTCGCGCCGCCACAGTCGAGCTCGAACGACTCGCCGATCTCGCCCGCACGGCCGGTGAGCCGCTGTCGCTCGCCCTGCTCGACGTCGACCGGCTCGGCGCGCTCAATCAGCGCTCGGGGCTGGCGGCAGGCGACGCGGCGCTTCGGCGAGTCGGCGAGCTGCTCCGCGCCGAGCTGACGAGCGAAGCGGTGGGGCGCTGGGACGGCGACGCCTTCCTCGTCGGATTCCACGGGATGGCGGCGGCCGATACCGCCCGGCGGGTCGGCGCGGTGCTCGAGCGGGTCAACGACGGCGAGCCAGAGGTGACGTTGAGCGCCGGCATCGCCGCCGCCTCGCCGGACCGGATCGAGATACCGGCTCTCCTCAGCGCGGCGGAGCAGGCGCTCGCGGAGGCAAAGCGGAGCGGCGGAGCGCGGCTCGTCGCAGCGGGCGCCGCCGGCGAGCCGGAGGGAGAACGGGTCGACGTCGCGATCGTCGAGGACGACCAGTCGGTGGTCGACGTCCTCAGCTCGCCCTCGAGACCCTCGGGCTGAGCTCCCGTCTGTTCGGCGACGGCAACGAGGCGATCGCCGCGCTTGCCGCCGACCCACCCCGGCTGACCGCGCGAGTCGTCCTGCTCGACTGGGACCTCCCCGGCGCCGACGGGCTCAGCGTGCTTCGCGGCATGGTCGAAGCCGGCGTCGTCGAGCGCACCCGCGTGATCATGCTGACCGCGCGCGCGAGCGAGGCCGAGACCCTGAAGGCGCTCGAGCTCGGCGCCACCGATTACGTCGCGAAGCCGTTCAGCGTGCCCGTCCTGGTCGAGCGCCTGAGGAGCGCGCTCGGCCGATGATCGGCGAGGAGACGCTGCGAACCGCTGGGGCGATCTTCGCCGCGCTGACGGCGCTCGTCCTGGTCGTCTGGCTCTCGCACGCCGCCTGGGCGACGGTCTCGGCGTGGCGGGAGGCGCGCCGCCGGCCGGCCGCGCTGCGCGCGCTCGCGGCCGCCCTTCAGGGCGGCGACTCCGCCGCCGCCCTCGCCGAGCTCGAGCGGCTCGACTCCCGGCATGCGATCGGGGTCCTCGTCGAGATGGCGCTCACGGTCGCAGGCGAGCAGCGCGAGCGCCTCGACGAGCTCACCCGCGCTTGGGGCGTGCTCGACCGCGCCCAGGGCTGGGCGGCGAGCCGGCGATGGCCGCGGCGCCTGCGTTCCGCGCGGCTGATCGCGATGTTCGGCACCGGCGAGGAGAGCTTCGGCGACGCGCTTCTCGACGACGCCCACCCGGACGTGCGCGCTCAGGCGGCGGAATGGGCCGGGGCGCATCCGAACCCGGCGCGGATCACGCGGCTCACGGAGATGCTCGGAGACCCCGAGCCACGATGCCGCTTCGCCGCCCGGGAGGCGCTCGTCGACGCCGGCCGCGCGGCGATCGTCGAGCTCGGGGTGGCGCTCGGCCGCATCCAGGGGACCGCAGCCGTGGGCGCGCTCGAGGCCGCACGAGAGCTCGCGGTGCCCGACTACCTGCCGGCGGCGATCGGCCTGATGATGGCTCCGGATCCGATCGTCCGCAGGCGCGCGGCAAGCCTCGCCGCAGCGATCGGAGGGCCGGAGGCGGCGGAGGCGCTCGTGCTCCTGCTGGGCGACGGCGACGCAAGCGTGCGCGCGGCGGCCGCCGCCGGGCTCGGGCACCTTGGCCGATGGGAGCAGGCGGCGAGCGTGGCCGCCCTGCTGCGCGACCCAGACTGGCCCACCCGCCGCGCTGCCGCGCTCGCGCTGCGGCGGATGGGATCGACGGGGGAGCTCCTGCTGCGACGCGAGAGCCGCGCCGGCGATGGGCCGGCGGTGGACACCGCGCGCAGCGCGCTCGAGCTGCCGCCCGCCGAGCCGCACGAGCAGGTGGAGACGGCGGCTTGACCGACGTCGCCCGCTTCATCCTCGAGTACTCGGAGTACTTCGTCGCGGCGTACTTCGTCGCGGTCAACAGCTTCTACGCGGTGCTTCTGGTCAGCGCCGCGGGCGCGCTTCGGCGCCATCGGCTGCGCGGCTGGCAGCGCAGTTACCGGCGGCTGCTCGGATCGGAAAACGCCCCTCGGCTGGCCGTGGTCGCTCCCGCCTACAACGAGGAGGCGACGATCGCCCAGAGCCTGCGAGCCCTACTCACGCTGCGCTACCCCAACCTCGAGGTCGTCGTCGTCAACGACGGGTCGACGGACGGCACCCTCGAGGTGCTCGAGCAGGAATTCGACCTCTACCGCGTCCATCCCGACCCCGAGCCGCTGGTCGAGCACGCGCCGATCGTCGGCATCCACCGCTCGCGGCGGATCGAGCAGCTCGTCGTCGTCGACAAGGTGAACGGCGGCAAGGCCGACGCGATGAACGCCGGGCTCAACGTCTCGAGCGCCGAGCTGATCTGCTTCATCGACGCCGACACACTGATCGAGCCCGACGCCCTGCTGCGCCTCGTCCAGCCCTACATCGAGTCGGAGGACGTGGCTGCCTGCGGCGGCACGATCCGGGTCGCAAACGGGTCCGTCGTGCGCTCGGGGCGTGTCGTCGAGCGGCGCGCGCCGCGGCGTTTCCTTCCGGGCGTGCAGACGGTCGAGTATGTGCGGGCGTTCCTCTTCGGCCGGCTCGGCTGGAACGGGCTCGGCGGGAACCTGATCATCTCGGGCGCCTTCGGCCTCTTCCGGCGCGACGTCGTCGCCGCAGTCGGCGGCCTGCTGCACGAGAGTGTCGGCGAGGACATGGAGTTGATCGTGCGGCTTCGCCGGCGTGCGGCGGAGACCGGCGCTCCGGGAAAGATCCTCTTCGTCCCCGATCCGGTCGCCTGGACGGAGGTACCCGAGCGGCTCCGGGACCTCGGCCGCCAGCGCGATCGCTGGCACCGGGGGCTAGCCGACAGCCTCTGGCGCCACCGCCGGCTACTCCTGAACCCCCGCTACGGCCCCCTCGGCACCGTCGCCCATCCCTATTTCTTCTTCGTCGAGCTGCTCGCGCCGCTTGTCGAGGCGTTCGGGTTGATCGCGCTGCCGGCGGCGCTCGCGCTCGGCGCGGTCAACTTCGAGTTCGCGCTGCTCCTGCTGATCTTCGCGTACGGCTACGGGATGCTCCTGACGACCTGCTCGCTGCTGCTCGAGGAGCTCTCGAGCCGTCCCTACTCGCGCTTCCGCGACCGGCTCCAGTTGATCCCCTGGGTGATCCTCGAGACCCTCGGTTACCGCCAGCTGACGATCGTCTGGCGGCTGCGAGGGATCTGGAGCTACCTGCGAGGCCAGACCGAGTGGGGCGCGATGAGCCGCACGGGGTTCTCCGCGGAAGCGAGTTCCGAACCGAGTGCCGGGTAGGTTGAGCCGCGATGAGGACCGTCCTTCTGATCGACGACGAGGAAGACATCCGCACCGTCGGCCGGATCAGCCTCGGGCAGGTCGGCGGCTGGGAGGTTCTGGAGGCCCCCTCGGGCAAGCGGGGACTGGAGATCGCCGCGAGCGACCGGCCCGACGCGATCCTGCTCGATTCGATGATGCCGGAGATGGACGGCGCTGAGACCATCCGGCGGCTGAAGGCGAACGAGGAAACCTGGGAGATCCCCGTCATCTTCCTCACCGCCAAGCTCCAGCCCAGCGATCGCGAGCGCTATCTCGATCTCGGGGCGGTCGGCGTGCTGGCGAAGCCATTCGACCCGATGAAGCTGCCGAGCGACGTCGCGAACACCCTCGGCTGGGACCGCTAGGCCCGATGACCGGGCCAGGCGAACGGGGCTGGAAACGAGACCAGCTGCTCGAGCGGACCGCGCCGTTCGCGATCATCGTCCTGCTCGGCTTCGCGACCGTACCGATCTCCGCCTACGACGCCGACCTGACGCTCGTGATCGCGGCCGCGGTGATCACTGGTGGTGCTGGCGGCTTCCGTGATCGTCCTTCCCTGGGCGCGCCTGCCGGGGCCGATCGCCGTGATCCCACCGTTCGCCGGGCTGATCATCGTCGCCCTGCTCCGCCATGCGGAGGGCGGCGTCGACCTCCGGCTTCGGCGTCCTCGCGCTGATCCCCGTCGTCTGGCTGGCGCTCTACGGCAGCCGGCAAGGAGCTGACGTTGATCATCGGCGCGGTCGCCGCGACCTTCATCGTGCCGATCCTCGTCTTCGGGCCGCCGATGTACCCCGAGGCGGAATGGCGCCGCGCGATCCTCGTCACCGCGCTGGCGGCGTTCATCGGGTTCGTCACCCAGAACCTCGTCCGGCAGATCAGGACCCGTGCCGCCGAGGCCGAGCTCCGCGCCCGCAGCGAGGCGGAGGCGGAGGCGTACACGCGCGCGGTCATGGACTCAGCCGCGGAGGGCATCGTCGCGATCGACCTCGAGGGGCGAGCGACGTTCGTGAACCCCGCGGCGGCAAGGCTCTGCGGGTATGAGGTGGACGAGCTGATCGGCGAGCGCATGCACGACCTCATCCACCACACTCGCCCCGACGGCAGCAATTACCCGAGCAAGGAGTGCCCGGCATTCGAGACGCTGCACACCGGCGAGCAGCGAACCGTCTCCGACGAGCTCTACTGGCGGCGCGACGGGACACCGTTCCCGGTCGAGTACCGGTCGACGGCGATGATCGTCGACGGCAAGGTGACGGGGGTCGTCAACACCTTCCTCGACATCTCGGAGCGGCTCGCCGCGGGGCGGATGAAGGACGAATTCGTCTCCGTCGTCTCCCACGAGCTGCGCACGCCCCTGACCTCGATCCGTGGATCGCTCGGCCTGATGGAGGGCGGGGTCGTGGGCGAGATCTCCGAGGAGGCCCAGCGGATGCTCGCGATCGCGATCTCGAACGCCGACCGGCTGGTGCGGCTGATCAACGACATGCTCGACTCGGAGCGGATCGAGTCCGGAAAGGCGCCGATGGAGGTCCGCGCGACCGATCTCGGCAAGCTGATGTCGCAGACCTCGGACCTGCTCACAACTTCTGCGACCGAGGCCGGCGTGACGCTCGAGGTCACGCCGCTGCCGGCGCGGTTGCTCGCCGACCCCGACCGGATCACCCAGACGCTGGTCAACCTGATCGGCAACGCGATCAAATTCTCGGGCGAGGGCACCACGATTCGCGTCGACGGCGAGATCGAGGGCGAGTACGCACGCGTGTTCGTCCGCGATCAGGGCCCCGGGATCCCGTCCGATCAGAGGAACGCGATCTTCGCCCGCTTCGTCCAGGCCGACTCCGCCTCCGCCCGCGCCAAGGGCGGCACGGGGCTCGGACTGTCGATCGCGCGGGCGATCGTCGAGCAGCACGACGGCCGGATCTGGATCGAGTCCACCGGAGACGAGGGCACCACGTTCGCCTTCGAGCTCCCGCTCGCCCGGTCCCCGGGGGACGTCACGACGGAAAGCAACGAGCCGGCCAGCGTCCTGATCGTCGAGGACGACGTCGACCTCGCCGAGGTCCTCGCCGCCTCGCTCGCCCGGCACGGCGTCAGGTCCCTGGCGGCCACCACGCTCGACGGGGCCGTCGAGGCGCTCAGCGACTGGGGGGCCGAGCTGCTCGTGCTCGACGTCGACCTTCCCGGCACCGGACCCGCCGAGATGATCAGGTGGCTGGACGGGCCCGATGGTCCCAGCGATTGCGAGATCCTCGTCTACACCGCGCTCGACCTGCCGGCGCACACGCTCGCCGGTCTGCGAAACCACGGCTGAGGTGATCACCAAGGGGCGGGTCGGCCTGCGGGACTTCGAGCGCCGCGCGCTCGAGAAGCTCGGGGTGGCCGACGGCGCCGACGACGGATCCGGCTAGGCCAGCACGGCCTTGCGCGGATAGACGACGCTCGGGTCGGTGAGCACGTTGACCAGCGCCGGCTTGCCGGAGGCGAAGGCGCGCTCGAGCGCGGGCCGCAGCTCGGCCGGGTTGTGGACGAGCTCGCCGTGGCCGCCGAGGGCGGAGACGACCTCGTCGTAGCGGGTCGCCGGGCGCAGCTCGGCGGCGATCGAGTAGCCGTAGAGGAACTCCATCGGGTGCTTCTCGAGCGCCCAGATCCCGTTGTTGCCCATCACCCCGACGACCGGCAGGTTGTGGCGGACCATCGTGTCGAACTCGAGCCCGGAGAAGCCGAAGGCGCCGTCGCCGAGCAGGCAGACGACCTGGCGGTCGGGGTGGGCGAGCTTGGCGCCGATCGCCTGGCCGGGGCCGGCGCCGAGGCAGCCGTAGGGCCCGGGGTCCATCCAGCAGCCGGGCTCGTAGGTCTCGACGACGCGGCCGGCGTAGGAGACGAAGTCGCCGCCGTCGCCGATCACGATCGCGTCGCGGTCGAGGACGTCGGCGAGCTCCTTGTAGACCCGCATCGGGTGAAGCGGAGCGCGGTCGTCCTCGAGGTCGGCCTCCTCGCCGGCGCGCTTCTCGGCCTCGGTCTCGCGCAGCTCGGTCGACCCAGCGCGCGGTGCGATCGGGGCCGGCGCCGGCGGCGGACTCGCGGATCGCGGCCAGCGTCGCCGCGATGTCGCCGACGAGGGCGGGCTCGGCGGGCGGGTCGACTCGAGCCGCGAGGGCGCGGAGTCGAGCCGAGACGATGCGGGTCTCCTCGCCGAAGGAGCCGCCGAAGCCGAGCCGGAAGTCGAGCGGGACGCCGATCACGAGGGCGACGTCGCGCGCCCTTGAGCCCGGCGCCGCGGGCGCGCGAGAAGAAGAGCTCGTGGTCGGCGGGCAGGCAGCCGCGGCCCATGCCGTTGAGGAAGACGGGGATCCCGAGCGCCTCGGCGAGCGCCCGCAGCTCGTCCTCGGCGCGGGCCCAGTAGAGCCCGGTGCCGGCCATGATCACGGGGCGCTCGGCCTGCGGCGAGGAGCGCCGCCGACCTCCTCCGCTCCGTCGGCGGGTGCGGCCGCGGCCGGGGCCGGCGCCTCGGGCGTCTCGGCCTCGGCCTCCATGAAGACGACGTCGAGCGGGTAGTCGAGGAAGGTCGGCCCGGTCGGCAGCGCCGCGGCCTCGTCGATCGCCCTCGCGGTGGCGGCGGGGATCGTCGGCGGTGGCCTTGACCGTCTCGGCCGCCTTCACCAGCGGCGAGACGAAGGGCACGTGGTCGATCTCCTGGAGCGAGCCCGAGCCCCAGCGCATCTCGGGCGCGCGCCCGCCGAGGACGACGAGCGGCGAGCCGTTGAGCGGCGCGCCGGCGATCGCGCTCATCCCGTTGGTGACGCCGGGGCCGGCGGTCAGCGCCGCGACGCCGGGCTCGCGGGTCGCCTTCGCCCAGCCCTCGGCGGCGAACGCGGCCGCCTGCTCGTGGCGGGTGTCGACGACGTCGATGCCCTCCTCCTTGCAGCCGTCGTAGAGGGAGAACAGGTGGCCGCCGGAGAGGGTGAAGAGCTTCGAGACGCCGCGCGAGGCGAGCGCGCGTGCCGCCAGCCGGCCGCCGTGGACGGCGCCGCCGTCGGCGGACTCCGCGCGCTTCCGCCGCCTCGGCCTGCTGCTCGGTCGCCATCGGGCGAGCCTATCACGATCGGGGCTCAGGCGTGCCGCGGTCTAGCTGCGCGAGCGCAGGATCGCGTCCTCGGAGCCGGCGAGCGTTCCCGGGACCGGCGAGGGCGAGGGACGACCGTCGCCGGCGGCGACCGGCACCGGGGCGAAGAGGTGGACGGGCTCGTCGATCCCCTTGAGCTCGAAGCGGCCGCGCTCGATCAGCTCGCAGTCGTTTCGCAGCGCGTCCCTGGTCGCCTCGGTGATGAGGACGTCGTCTTTCGGTCTCGCGGGTGACCCCCTCGACCCTGGCCGCGACGTTGACCGCATCGCCGATGACGCTGAAGTTGAGCCGGCCGCCGCCGCCGATCGCACCGGCGACGACCTCGCCGGTGTTGACCCCGGCGCCGATCCGGAAGTCGACCTCGCCCGTCGGGCGTCCCGGCGCCGTCGCCGCTGATCCCGGCCTCGCCGTTCACCCGCCGGGTCATCTCGAGCGCAGCCCGCAGGGCGCGGTCGGCGTGGTCGGGCATGCGCTCGGGAGCGCCGAAGACCGCGAGCAGGCCGTCGCCCTCGAACTTGTCGATGTGGCCGCCGAAGCGCGCGATCACCGGGACGACGATCTCGAACAGCTCGTTGAGGCAGGCGACGACCTCGCGAGCCTCGGCCCTGGCGGCGAAGCTCGTGAAGTCGACGACGTCGGCGAAGAGCACGGAGACCTCGACGTCCATGCCCTCCTCGTCGAAGCCCTCGGAGAGGATGTACTCGGCGACCTCGCGATCGAGGTAGGTGCCGAAGGCGTCGCGGATCTTCTCGCGCTCGGCGAGGCCGGCGGCCATCTCGTTGAACGACGCGGCGAGCTCGCCCAGCTCGTCGCCGGTCGTCACCGGCACGGAGACGTCGAAGTCACCGTCCGCGACGCGTTCGGTCGCCTCCTGCAGGTCCCCGATCGGGCGCAGGATCGACTTCGAGAGCATGATCGAGAGCTCGAGCGAGATCGCGGTGGCGACCGCGACCGCGATCAGGAAATCGACCTCGGGCGTCGGCGCGGTGTTGTCGGAGGAGAGCGCCTGGACGACGAAGGCGGTGATCACGTTGATCAGCGGCATCGTCGCCAGCAGGCGCCACCGCAGCGGGATCGCCGAGGCGTCGGCCTGCTGTCGCGGCGGCAGCGAGTGGTTGATCTCGACCAGGACCGGGCGCATCCCGGTCTCGAGCATCAGGTAGTGGAGGACGCCGCCGTAGCCGACGGCGATCATCGCCGACGTGAAGATCGGGAAGGCCGACCACCAGGGCAGCCCGGTGAACAGCAGCGCGGCGACCGTGGTCGGGATGACGACGACGATCACGGGGATCCAGAGGTCGCGCTTGATCAGGCCGAGCGGCAGGGTGATCGCCGCGGCCCACGCCCGCGCGGAGGCCTCCTCCGATCGATCGCCCCTGATCCAGCTGTTGATCGGCCGCAGCATCGGGAAGGTCCGCCAGAGGTTGAGGATCACCGCCAGCGCCGTGGTCCCGAGCGCGACGGCGCCGATCGGCAGGAAATCGTCGGCGAGCGCGTCGTAGTAGATCGAAAGCAGCGCCAGGGTGCCGACGGTGACGAAGAAGGCGCTCTGCAGCTCCAGGGTCAGATAGGTGGCCGGATAGAAGCGGCCGAGCTTGGAGTAGAACCAGGTGAGCGCGGTCAGGGCCATGCGTCTGCGGACATCCCCAGATGGTGGTCGGGCAGGAATTGTCCCATGAGAGCGCGGGATTCGGGCGTGATCACCCCCACACGGCTACTCTCGCCCACGGGCGAGGGGTCGCACGCTCAAGTTCCCGCGCACGAAGCCGATTGACGGTTGCCAGGCATATGAATTCTCTCGAGTCGAATGGGGGCTTTCCCGAACCGCCCGACGGCGAACCCGTGCGGGTCGTTCGCGCGGCCCACGACGCCTGCGGGGGCCGAGACCCGAGTCCGCCTCTCCGGCTACCTGCCCTCGCGCGCCGTCCGCCGCGTCGTCTGCGGCGAGTGCAGCCAGCAATACGAATGCGCGAGGTCGAAGAAGAGAGCGCGGGGTCTGACCCCCTTGGCCTGAACGCCTCCGACTGCGACGCACGGGGGTCTGACCCCACAGTCGCGCCAGCGCCCCCTCCCCCGCGCCGTCTCACCCTCCCCCCCTTCCCCCCGCTCACAGCCCGATCTGGCGCTGGATCGGGATCCCGGTCGCCGCGCTGGCGGTGGTGGTGGCCCTGATCCTGCTCCAGGACGGCGAGGATCCCTCGCCGACGGTGACCGTCGGCGCGCCCGGGACGCCCTCGGCGCCCTCGGCACCGAGCCGCGCAGGGCAACGGCGCCGCGGCGGGCGGCGGGGCCGGTGCGGCCACCGAGTCCGGCGCGCGCTTCGTCACCCAGCCGGGCTACTCGCTCGCCCTGCCGCCGGGCTGGGAGCAGACGCCCGCCGAGGGCGGGGCCGCGTTCACCGCCGCCTCGACCGACGGCACCGCCGACGCGACCCTCTGGATCGAGCGCGCGCCCGAGCTCAGCTTCGCCGAGTTCGAGACCCGCTCGCTCGAGCAGCTGCGCTCGCTCACCGGCAACGCCGAGGTCATCGAGCGGATCCCGGCGCCGACCGCGGCCGGAACCGTCGTCCGCCTGCGCGCCGACACGCCGGAGGGCACCGGCGTCTCCGCCCCCTACGACGTGACCCTTCGCGCCGCCGGACCGTTCCGCTACTACCTCGCGACCACGGTCCAGCCCGGCGCCTCGCGCCAGGCGAGCGAGGGCGCCGACCTGATCCACGGCTCGTTCGTCCCCGAGCCCGAGGGCGGCGGCGACGTGGAGACCGGTGCCGCGCCCGGCAGCGACGACGCGGCCGCGCCCGAGGGCGACGCCGCCGCGCCCGAGGAGGCCCCGGCCCCGTGAGCATCGTCCGCCGAGTCCTCCTCGTCGCCGCGCTCGCCGCGCTCGTGGTCGTGCCGCTGCGCGCCTTCGGCGTCGTCGGCGGCGACCCGGGCGGGCTATCGGTGAGCGCCTCGCTGGGCGGCTGCGGCGTCGCCGGCGAGGGCATCGTCTGCCAGATCGACGTCAGCTTCACGGGCGTCGAGGACGCGGACTACTACACGGCGAGCGTCACGCGCGCGGACGGCTCGGTCCAGGACCTGGGCACGGTCGGCAGCGGCGAGGGCGGCGGCAGCGCCTCGGTCTCGGTCCCCTACGTCGGCGCCGGCACCTACTCCGTCACCGTCTCGGCGTGGGGCACTCCCGACGACGAGGCCGGCGGCAAGGCGGAGCTGCTCGAGCGCGACCGGGCCAAGGCCGGCGAGGACGAGGACTCGGGCGAGGTCTCCTCCGAGCCCGCGACCGAGGAGCCCGCGGCGGCGACCGACGCCGACCCGGCGGCCGAGGGCTCGACCGAGCCGGCCCCGGCCGAGCCCGCTCCCACCGAGCCTCCGCCCCAGTCCCTGCCGCAGTGCCAGCCCGACGCGGCCGCCGAGGCGGCGGCCGAGGACGGCGGCGAGGCCCCCGAGGCCGACGCCCCACCCGCCGCCGCGCCGCCGGCGCCGATCGTCGAGTGCACGACGCCCTCCTCGGACGCCGGCGGGCCCTGCTGCCCGCCCGGCGCCTAGCCGCGCACCTATCGTTCGCGCTCCACTAAGGCGGCGCAAGGAAGCGAGATAGACATGGGTACACGGATCGGAAGACACCTGCGATCGCAGTTCGTCGGCTACATCGCGCTCGTCCTGGCGATGAGCGGGACCGCGTACGCGATCGGCGCCAACAGCATCGGCGACAAGCAGCTCGCGAACAACTCGGTCGGCTCGAGCGAGATCGAGCCGGGCGCGGTGAAGTCGAGCGATCTGCAGGAGGGCTCGGTCGGAGCGGAGCAGCTCGCGATGCTCGGGCGATTGCGGCTACATCGGCCAGATCCTCCACGTCGGCTTCAGCTTCGCCCCGGAGGGCACCCTGCCGGCGGACGGAAGCCTACTCCCGATCAGGCAGTATCAGGCGCTCTTCTCGCTCTACGGGACCGCTACGGCGGCAGCGGCACAAACGAATTCCCGCTGCCGAAGCTGACCTCCGCCGACGGCACGACGCGATACGCGGTGTGCGTCAACGGGTACTTCCCGCCGCGCCCCTGAATCAGCCGGGGGCCCAGATCACTCGCCGGCGGGCTGGACGACGTCCCCGCCGGAGATCGCGATGATCTTCTTGCCGTCGATGGCGAAGGTGAGCGCCGGTGACTGCGCCGAGCCGGGCTTCGAGGCGGAGAGGACGAGGGCGTGGACGCCGAGCGGGCTGCCCGCGAGGTCGTCCCCGTAGCGCTTCTCGAGCTCGGAGTCGGTGTCGCCGACCCTGAACCCGTCGTCGGTCTCGAGCTCCGGGGTGTGGACGTCGTAGGCGGCGAAGGTGTCGTCCTCGGTGTCGAACTTGATCGTCACGTCGCCCTCGGGGAAGCGGTAGACCCAGTTCACCTGCGGGGGGCCTCCCCCGCCGCCGCCGAGGTCGACGTCGACGACGTCGACCGGCTCGCCGAACGCCGCCTCGACCTCGTCCTCGGTCGCGCCGACCTCGACCTCGCCGATCCCCTCGGCGGTGAGCGCGCCGGTCGGGCCGCCCTCCGCGCCCGCGCCGGGGTCGTGGACGTTCTCGGTGATGGCGCTCGTCGTGGTCTCATCATCGCCGCCGCACCCGGCGAGCGCTAGCGCGCACGCGAGGGCGAGGACCGTGGCGGGCAACCTGCGCATCG
Organism: uncultured Thermoleophilia bacterium; assembly: GCA_963844425.1. Lineage (GTDB taxonomy): Bacteria > Actinomycetota > Thermoleophilia > Solirubrobacterales > 70-9 > DASUSH01. Next base: position 70,238 of record CAWJOD010000020.1, read on the forward strand.
GCCGGATACTAAGCTCAGCCTCGATGGCCACGGGGACCGCCGAAGCGCTCTCACCCGCGGCGCGGGAGTTCCTGGACCGCGGCGCCGCCCACCACCACATCGCCGGCGAGCGCACCGAGTCCGCCGGGGGCGCCACCTTCGAGACGATCGACCCCGCCACCGGCCGAGGCGATCATCGCGGTCGCCCACGGCGGGCCGGAGGACGTCGACCGCGCCGTCGGCGCCGCGCGCGAGGCCTTCGAGGGCGCCTGGGCGAAGGTCAACCCCGCGAAGCGCAGCGGGATGATGCTCGCCCTCGCCGACCAGCTCAAGGCGAACCTCGACGAGCTCGCCGAGCTCGAGTCGCTCGACAACGGCAAGCCCCTGGCGATGGCGAAGATCGATGTCGCCGCCGCCGTCAACCACCTGCGCTACTTCGCCGGGTGGCCGACGAAGATCGAGGGCGAGACGATCCCGGTCTCCGCCCGCGACGTCCTCTGCTACACGCGCAAGGAGCCGGTCGGCGTCTGCGCGCAGATCATCCCCTGGAACTTCCCGCTGCTGATGGCGGTCTGGAAGCTGGCGCCGGTCCTGGCGACCGGCTGCACGACGGTGCTGAAGCCGGCCGAGCAGACGCCGCTGACCGCGCTCCGGCTCGGCGAGCTCGCGCTCGAGGCCGGGATCCCCGAGGGCGTCGTCAACGTCGTCGCCGGTGACGGCACGACCGGCGCCGCGCTCGTCGAGCACCCCGACGTCGACAAGGTCGCCTTCACCGGCTCGACCGCGGTCGGCCGCGAGATCGGGGCCAAGTGCGGCGAGTCGCTGAAGCGGCTGACACTCGAGCTCGGGGGCAAGAGCCCGAACGTGATCCTCCCCGACGCCGACCTCGAGGCCGCGATCAAGGGCGCCTTCCAGGCGATCTACTTCAACTCGGGCCAGGTCTGCAACGCCGGCTCGCGCCTCTTCGTCCACTCCTCGCAGTTCGACGAGGTCACCGAGGCGCTCGCCGAGCAGGCGCGCAGCGCGAGGCTGGGACCCGGCCTCGACCCCGAGACCGAGCTCGGCCCGGTCATCTCCTCCGAGCAGCGCGACCGCGTGCTCGGCTACATCGACTCCGGGCGCGAGGCGGGCGCCGAGCTGCTGGCCGGCGGCGGGCCGGCGGAGGAGGCGGGCGAGCGGCGGCTACTTCATCGAGCCCACCCTGTTCTCCGGCGTCTCGGACGAGATGCCGATCGCCCGCGAGGAGATCTTCGGGCCGGTGCTGGTGGCGATGCCCTTCGACGACCTCGACGAGGTCGCGGCGCGGGCCAACGCGACCGAGTACGGGCTCGCCGCCGGGGTCTGGACGCGCGACATCTCCAAGGCGCACAAGCTCGCGGCGAAGCTGCGCGCCGGCAACGTCTACGTCAACACCTGGGGCGGCGCCGACCCGGCGGCGCCGTTCGGCGGCTTCAAGTCCTCGGGCATAGGGCGCGAGAAGGGCCACGCCAATCTCGACGCCTACCTCGAGCTGAAGACCGTGTGGGCGCAGCTCTAGACGACGCGCCCGAGTCTGCGACGATGTGACCGTGGAAGGCACCCCGGCACCCGCCTCGAAGACGACCGTCGCAACCTACGGCACCTATCCGGAGGCGGAGCGGGCGGTCGACTTCCTCTCCGATCGCGGCTTCCCCGTCGAGAAGGCGGCGATCGTCGGCACCGGCCTGAAGACGGTGGAGCAGATCGCCGGCCGCCTCACGACCGGCCGCGCCGCGATCGCCGGCGCAATGCAGGGCGCGATGCTCGGCCTGTTTTTCGGCCTCCTGTTCAGCCTGTTCTTCGAAGGGCCCGACTTCCTCGGCGTGATCCTCTACGGGCTCGTCGCCGGAACGATCTTCGGGACGGTCTTCGGCGCGATCGGTCAGGCCATGACCGGCGGCCGGCGTGACTTCGCGTCGCGCAAGGGGATGCAGGCCGAGCGCTACGAGGTCCAGGTCGAGCACGACGTCTCCGCCCGCGCCAAGCAGCTCCTCGGCGAGCTCGACGCGCCGCCGGGACCCGGTGGCGACAGCTGACCTGACCGTCATCGGGCTCGGGCGAAGCGACGCGAGCGCGAGCGCGTACATCGCCGAGATCCAGCGCCGCCTGGCGGCGCAGGACCGGGTCCGCTACCGAGATGCACGCGATGGGCACCTCGCTCGAGGGAACCCGCGAGGACATCCTCGCCGTCGTCGGCGAGCTGCACGCGGTCCCGCTCGAGATGGGGCTTCCGCGCGCCTACTCGGTGCTGAAGCTCGACGAGCGAACCGACCGCCCCGGGCAGACGCTCGACGACAAGGTGCGCTCGGTCGAGGAGCGCCTGGCCGGGAGTTGACCTCGCGCAAGCTCGCCTGGGCCCTGACGGTCGGCGTCGTCCTCGCCGACTCCTCGGTGGTCACCCTGGCGCTGCCCGACATCCTCGTCGAGTTCGACGCCACCGTCTTCGGCGTCTCCTGGGTCCTCACCGCCTTCAACATCGTCTTCGCCTTCACCCTGCTGCCGGCGGCGCTCGGCGCCCGCCGCGCGCCCGGCGCGACCTGGGGCGCCGGGCTGGTCGTGTTCGTCCTCGCCTCGGCGGCGTGCGCCCTCGCCGAGACCGGCGCGGTCCTGATCGCCGCCCGCTGCGTGCAGGCGCTCGGCGGCGCGGCCGTCGTCGCCGGCGCGATCGAGCTGCTCGCCCGCGCGACCGGGACCCACCGGTCGGCGGCGCGGCTCTGGGGCACGGCCGGCCTGGCGGGGCTGGCGCTCGGTCCCGCGATCGGCGGCGTGCTCACCGAGGTCCTCTCCTGGCAGTCGATCTTCTACGTCCAGATCCCGATGCTGGCGCTGTTGCCGCTGGCGCTGCGGGTCTCCGGGCCGGGCGGAGCGCGGCAGCGGCGGGCGGATCGAGCCCCAGCCCGAGATCGCGCTGGCGCTGATCTCGGCCGGCCTCACCGGCGCGATCTTCCTGCTCGTCGTGATGCTCACCGAGGGCTGGCGCTACTCGCCGCTCGAGGCGGCTGCGGTCGTCACGGCGATGCCGCTCGCGACCGTCGTCGCGGGCCGATTCGCGTCGAGGCTCGAGCCGAGCCGGGCGGTGCTCGCCGCCGGCGCGATCGCGATCGGCGCGGGGCTCGCCGCGCTGGGCCTGCTTCCGAGCGCCCACTGGGGCTGGGTGGTGGCGCCGCAGATCCTGGTCGGCGCCGGGATCGCGCTCACGCTTCCCGGGCTGACCGAGCTCGCGCTCGGCGGCCGCGACCCCGCAGGCCGCCGCGCCGCGGGCACGATCGCCGCCCGCCACGCGGGCGTCGTGCTGGGCATCGTCCTGCTCACGCCGATCTTCGACGCCCAGCTGAACAACGAGTACGAGGACGTGCGCCTCTCGGGCACCTCGATCCTGCTCGACGCACCGCTCTCTCCGGGAACGAAGATCGAGCTCGGCGAGCAGATCGGCGCCGACGTCTCGCGGCGCGGAGGGCGAGCTGCCGAGTCTCGGCCCGGCGTTCGCGGCGGTCACCCCGGAGCCCGAGCAGGCGCAGGCCTACGCCCAGCTTCGCGCCGACCTCGAGGACGAGATCGACGCCGCCGCCACCCACGCCTTCAGCCCCGCGTTCCTCGTCGCCGGCGCGCTCGCCCTGCTCGCGCTGGTTCCGATCTGCATGGCGAGGTTGCGGCCGTGATCCCCCATCGAGGCGCCCAGGTCCTGACGGTGACGGTGTTCGCCGCCGTCGTCCTGCTCGGCCTCTACATCGGCCTGGGCGGCGCCTCGTACAAGCCGATGGAGGTCGCCGACCCCTGCGACCCGCGGCCGCTCGAGGCGCCGGACGGGATCGAGGCGACGGTGCAGCAGCTGGCGCTGTCGGCGCTCGACGGCGCCGCCTGCGAGCTGCGGATCACGCGCGAGGACCTCGTCCTCTCGCTCGCCGATCCCGAGGAACGGGCGGCCTTCCTCGACGAGCGCGAGATCTCCGACGAGACGCTCGAGGCGGCGGTCCGCGGCGGGCTCCAGCGCGCCTACGACGACGCCGTCGAGGTCGGCGCGATCGACGGGCTCGAGGCGCTCGTCATCGGCGAGGCGATCGACCGCGTGCCGCTCGACGTGATCATCGACATCGCCCAGTCGGAGACGGGCCAGGAGGCCGCCGCCCTGCTCGGCGATCTCGCGGCGAGCGAGGAGGCGGGGGACGCGATCGACGCGCTGGAAGACCTGATCGACTGATCTACAGCGTCAGCGCGCGATCGATGTCGGCCGTCTTCGCGGCGGCGGCGAGAACATTGTCGAGCTCGCTCACGAAAACGTCGAGAAGCGTCGGGTCGAACTGGTCGCCGCGGCCCGTGAGCATGATCTTGACGGCCTCCTCGAGGGACAGCGCACGTCTGTGGGGCCGGTTGCAGACGAGCGCGTCGAAGACATCGGAGATGGCGACGATCCTCCCGGCCACGGGGATCTCGGTGCCGGCCAGTCCCTGCGGATAGCCCCCGCCGTCGTAGCGCTCGTGGTGGGTGAGGGCGATTTCGGCGGCGAGGCGGAGAACCTCGGAGCTCGAATCGGCGAGCAGGTCATACCCGGCGCGGGCATGGCGCTGCATCTCCTCGCGCTGGCCGGGGTCGAAATCGCCCTGCTTGAAGAGGATCTCGTCGGCGATCTCGAGATTGCCGACGTCGTGCAGAGGCGCCGCCAGGCCGATCAGCCGGCTCTCCGTGCTGTCGAGCCCGCCGGCGCGGGCGAGCAGCGCCGAGTACTCGCCGATCCGCTGCATGTGGGCGGCGCTCTCGAGCCCGCGAGTGGCCGTCTGGTCCGCGAGACGACCGAGCAGCTCGACCTCGCCGGGTTCGAGCAGGGACTCGCTCTCGCCATCGAGCATGAAGATGGCGCGGACATCGGCGATCCGCACCCCGAAATCGTCCCGGTCGTTCATCGGCACCTGGATCATCCACGCCGCCGTTGATCTCGGTATCCATCGATCGGCGGATATTCGCGGGGGCCCGCTGCCAGCCGCCGGGTTAGCCGATCGGGCTAGGCACGAAGGCCACGCGCCTTCGGGCCGGCGCCGAGCTCGTGGAGGACGAGCTCGTGGGCGCGCTCGGCCCAGTCGCGAAGCAGGGGCCGGGTGTCGCGAGGGTCGATGATCTCCTCGACCGAGAAGCGCTCGGCGGTGCGGAACGGCGAGCGCACCGCGTTCAGCCGGTCCTCGATCTCGGCCCGCAGCGCGACGGGGTCCTCGGCGGCCTCGAGCTCGCGGCGATAGGCCGCCTCGAGCCCACCCGCGATCGGCAGCGAGCCCCAGTCGCCCGAGGGCCAGGCGTAGCGCAGGTTCAGGCGCGAGCCGTCGCCGTGCCCGGCGCCGGCGACGCCGAAGACCTTGCGAACGAGGACCGACACCCAGGGCACGCTCGCCTGGTGGACGGCGTAGAGGGCGCGGGCGCCGCGCCGGATCGTCCCCGAGCGCTCGGCTTCGGTGCCGATCACGAAGCCGGGCTGGTCGACGAAGTTGGCGACCGGGAGGTGGAACTGGTCGCAGGTGTCGACGAAGCGGGCGAGCTTCTCGGAGGCGTCGGCCGTGAGCCCGCCGCCGTAGTGCTTCGGATCGGAGGCGAGGACGCCGACGGGCCGGCCGTCGAGCCGGGCGAGCGCGGTGATCAGCGAGCGCCCGAAGCGGGCGCCGATCTCGAAGACCGAGCCGCGGTCGAAGACGAGCTCGAGGATGCGCCGCATCTCATACGGGCGCCGCGGGTCGCGCGGCACGATCTCGAGCAGCTCCTCGGCGGCCTCACGCTCCGTCCTCCGCCTGGGACGGAGGGGACGGACGCTTCGGCAGGCGGCGGCTCCCAGACGTTGGCGGGGAGGTAGGAGAGGAAGCGGCGGATCTGGGCGAGGGCGTCGTCCTCGTCGGCGGCCTCGTTGTCCACCGCGCCGGCGCGGGTCTGGGCGCGGGCGCCGCCGAGCTCCTCCTTGTCGGGGGACTCGCCCATCGCCGCGGCGACGACCGGCGGGCCGGCGACGAAGAGCTGGGCCGTGCCGCGGACGATCACCGAGAAATGCGAGGCGACGACGCGCGCCGCTCCGAGCCCGGCGACCGGGCCGAGCGCGGCGGCGACGACCGGGATCGTCGAGTGGTTGCGCACCACCATGTCGAACCCCGGCAGCGGCGGCACGTAGGTGAAGCCCATCGTCTCGAGGGTCTTGACGCTGCCCCCGCCGCCGGTGCCGTCGACGAGCCGTACCAGCGGCAGCCGCAGCTCGCTCGCCATCCGCTCGGCGTAGACGAACTTCTCCCAGATCGCCGCGTCGGCGGCGCCGCCGCGAACGGTGAAGTCATCGGCCTGGACGACCGCCCGCCGGCCGTCGATCCGCCCCTGCCCGATGACCACGTTCGCGGGCAGGAAATCGACCAGCTCTCCGTCATCGTCGTAGGTCCCCCGCCCGGCGAGCGCCCCGGTCTCGTGGAAGCTGTCGTCGTCGAAGAGCCGCTCGACCCGCTCGCGAACGTTCAGCCTGCCCGACGCCCGCTGACGCTCGACCCGCTCCTCCCCGCCCATCCGCCTCGCCAGCTCCTCGCGGCGGCGAAGCTCTTCGAGCTCCGGCTCCCAGCCGCGGGGGTCGTCAGCAGATTCCATCGCGCGGCGACCATAATTGAATGGCCCGGGTAGCCAAATTGGTAAAGGCCGAGGTCTTAAAAACCTCTGCTCCTTCGGGAGCGTTGCGGGTTCGAGTCCCGCCCCGGGTATCTCGTCGCCTAAAGGGCGGCTGAAAAAGGGCCTTCAGGCACCGCATCCACTGGTACCTTGGATGTGTTCTAGGGCTCAGGAGCCAGGTTCACGCCTGAACCGAGCGGAGGAGACGCATCCCAGCCGTGGAGGCATCCACACTCACCCATGCCGGTCGACGCGGGCTTCTGGCCCGGCGATCGCCGCTGGTGCGGCTGCAGGGCGACGAGAAGCTGATCGCGATGATCCGCGACGGGCAGGCGTGGGCGTTCGAGGCGCTCTTCGACCGCTACCAGACGCGGCTGCTCGCCTTCTGCCGCCACATGCTGCCCTCCGAGCAGGACGCCGAGGACGTGCTCCAGGACGTCTTCGTCTCCGCCCACAAGGCGCTGCTCAAGGACAACCGGCCGATCAAGGTCAAGCCCTGGCTCTACCGGATCGCCCGCAACCGCTGCCTCAACCACCTGCGCCGCCCGGTGCCCGAGGGCTCGGACGAGCTCATGGACGAGCACCCCTACAACGGCGGCACCACGACCGCCGACCAGGTCCAGAGCCGCGCCGAGCTTCGCGAGGTCCTCGCCGACGTCAAGCACCTTCCGGAGACCCAGCGCACGGCACTGCTACTACGCGAGGTCGACGCCCTCTCCTACTCCGAGATCGCGGTGGCGATGGACACGACCGTGCCCGCGGTCAAGTCGCTTCTGGTGCGCGCGCGGATCACGCTCGCCGAGTCGAGCCAGGCTCGCCTGCTCACCTGCGGCGAGGTCCAGCTCGAGCTCGCCGAGGCCGCCGAGGGCCTGACGAAGGCGAGTGGCCCGGTGCGCCAGCACGTCAAGGGCTGCGATCAGTGCAAGGACTTCCGCGACCAGCTGCGCTCGAACTCGAAGGCCCTCGCGGCGATCCTGCCGCTGGGCCCCATCGCCCTGTTCAAGGACGCCGTGCTCGCGAAGCTCGGCGGCGCCGGGGCCGGCAGCGCGACCGGCAGCGGTGCCGGCGCGGGTGCCGGCGGCTGCGCCGCGGGCGGCGCCTCGGCCGCCGGCGGCAGCGGCGCCGCGGCGGGCGGCGCGATCGGCGGCGCCGCGGCCGCGACCGGCGGCGGCAGCGCGATCGGCAGCGGCATCGGCGCGATCGGCGGAGTGATCGGGACCAAGGCGGTCGCGACCGCGGCAACCGCCGCCGTCGTCGCCGCGGGAGCGGTCGAGGTCAAGAACTACGTCGCCTCCGGGGAGCCGGTCGCGCGCAACGCGATCGTCGCCGAGGCTCCCGCGCATGCGCAGCCGAAGGTGGTCCGGGCGGCCGAGGCCATCCCGGCCGCGCCGGCCTCCGTTCCGGCGACGGAGCCGAAGGCCGAGGACAACGCCCCGGCGCCGCCGGCCGGCGATCCGCCCGTCGAGCCCTCCGAGCCCGTGCCCCCGGCCGATCCTGCTCCGGCCGACGCGCCGCCGGCCACCGAGCTCGAGAACCCCGCGCCCGGTGCCGGCGCTTCCTCCGACGGCGCCGAGATCGGCAGCGCGACCGCGCACGAGCGGCCGCCCACCACCTCGGGCAGCGCCACGGCGACGCCGACGCACGACGGCCCGGTGACGACCGCGCCCGCGCCGAGCGGGGGCGATCCCTCGCTGGCACCCGCGCTCCCCGGCGCCGAGCCCGGCGTCCCGCCGAGCGACGACGGGCGCGTCCCGGTCGCCCCGGTAGAGCCCACCGGCGAGCAGTAGCCACCGCTCAGCCGAAGGCGAAGCTCCGCAGCGGCTCCTCGAGCCCCTCGCCGGTACGCACCGACGCGGCGTCCTCGAGCAGGAGCTGGATCGGCCAGTTGAGGAAGAACCCCGCCGGCGCGTCGGCGACCTTCTCGGCCACGCGCGGGTTCGTCGTGCGCTCCGCCGATCTCGATCTCGACGCCCTCCCCCGGCCGGTCGGGGTCGGGGACGAGGAAGCGCTTCCGACCAGCGATGCCGCCGTCCGGACCGTCGGCGCCGTGACATAGGCGAGCTGGTAGGCCTCCGGCCCACGGTCGACGGCGAGCTCGGTGCGACCCTCGAGCACGACGCGCGCGTCGCCTCCGGCGGTCACGGCCCGGCGTCGCGCTCCTGCCGCGATCGCGAGCGCCGGCAACGGCTCATCCGCCGCGCCGGGCGGGCTCCGCGCACCTCGGGCAGCGGCTGCATCGCGAGTAGCCGAGCGTCGCCGTCGCTCGACTCCCGGCGTCTCGAGCCGCAGGAGCGTCGTCGGCCCGGAGCATCGGCGCGCTCCATCTCGTCTCCCCACGAGATCGAGAACGGCGGCGCCTGGTCGCCGTCGTAGGAGAACGAGTCCCCGCCGCGCCCGAAGAGAAGCCACGCGACGACGGCTATCACAGCGAGGCCGAGTAAGACCAGCGCGGTCCGCCCGATCCGGCCCGAGCGCCGCCAGGCGGAGCGCAGGAGCTCCGGAAGCGTCGGCTCGCTCGCGCGGCCGGGGGCCGCGGTCAGCCCGCCAGCCCGATGACCTTGAGGCGCCTGGTCAGGCACTGGGCGGCGAACGCCTGGGTGTCCTCGCGGCTCTGGCCGGCGAGCAAGAGGTCCTCCTCGGGTGGCCAGGGCGGGGTGAGGACCCCGTCGGCCACGGGCAGCGCCTCGCCCAGCATGCGCTGGATCGCGTCGCGGTAGCGATCCTCCTTGTCGGCCATGTCGGTGAGGAAGCGGACGCCGAAGGCGATGTGGCGGTGCTCGTCGCGGGCGACGTTGGAGAAGCCCTCGACGAATCCCGGCAGCGTCCCCTGCTGCGTGTTGTAATCGATGATGAAGTGCTGGCCGGTGAGGGCGAGCACCCCCTCGATGATCATGTGGTAGAGCGTGATCGTCTCGACCAGGGTCTCGAGGTCTGTGGGCTCGCCGGCGAGCCGGTCGACCCTCGTCTTCAGCAGGCCGTCGAAGAGCTCGGCGAAGGCGTCGTTCGTGTGCTTGCTCGTCATCTCGAGCCGGCCCGCGAGGTCCTCGGTGCCCTCGAGCACCCCGACCTCGCTGTAGAAGCGGTCGAAGAAGCGCACGTGCCGGGCCTCGTCGACGATCTGGGTGGCGAGGAAGATCCGCATCTCCTCGGTCGGCGCCGCGCGCATGATCGGCCCGAGCTCGTCGGCCACCTTCTGCTCGCCGATGAAGAACGCGGACAGCCCGTACATCCGCCGGTAGCGCTCGTCCTCGGGTATCCGCTCGTGCCAGTCGACCCGGTCCTGGGAGAAGTCGAGGTCCTGGGTCAGCCACTGCTGGCGCTCCCAGAGCTCGTAGAGCTGCGTGTACCCCAGCAGCTTCGCCCTGCCGGTGTCGGCCGAGCTCTCGAGCGCCGGGTCGCTCGTCTCCTTGAAGTCGTCGCGCTCGGTGCGGCTCACGTTCTGAACCGCGTCGGCGAGCGAGAACTCCTTGGCCTCCATGCGACCTGAGGCTACCGAGTCAGACCGAGTGCGAATCCCCGGGCGCGAGCACCACGACCTTCGACGAGGTCTGCGCCTCGACGTCCGCCTTGAACGCCTCGGCGTCCGTCTCGATCGGCGGGAAGGTGTCGAAATGCATCGGGATCACGGTGCCGGCGCCGATCATCTCCGCCGCCGCCACCGCGTCCTCGCGGTCCATCGTGTAGTGGCCGCCGATCGGTAGGCAGCGCGACGTCGATCGAGTGGCGCTCGCCGATCAGGCGCATGTCGCCGAAAAGGCACGTGTCCCCGGCGTGGTAGACGGTCGTGCCGCCGACGTCGATGACCAGGCCCGCCGCGGTACCGACCGGCGTCCCCTCCTCGGCGCTGAAGGGCGCCTCCGAGGAGCCGGGCATCGTGTTCGTGTGCCAGGCGGGCACGAGCTTGACCGACCCCCAGTCGAAGCGCACCGTGCCGCCCAGGTTCGGGTCGAAGGTCTCCTCGACGCCGCGGGCGCCCAGCCAGTTCGCCACCTCGACGATCGCGACGGCGGGCGCGCCGTTGCGGGTCGCAACCGCGACCGCGTCGGCGATGTGATCCGCGTGGCCGTGCGTGACGAGGACGTGCGTCGCATCCACCTCGTCGGCGGTCGCGACGGCGCTGGGGTTGTTCGGCTTGAGGAACGGGTCGACGAGGATCCTGGCGTCGCCATCCGAGAGCTCGAAGCACGCGTGGCCGTGGTAGCGGATGTCCATCTCTAGTCCTCCTCCTCGTTGCTGAGCTCTTCGGCGAGCGCCCACCCTACTGCGACACCGACGAGCATTCCCATCCGCGCCTCCTCGGCGAGGAGGGTGCGAACCGCGGCCAGCCGCTCCTCCTCGTCAGGCGTGGTCGCGGCCTTCAGCGCCTCGGCCTCGTGGCTCTCGCCGAACCAGCCGCCGTGCTCGAGTGCCCGGGCGAGCACGAGCTGCAGCTGCGGCGCGGCGGCGGCGACCAGCGACTCGGCCTCGCGGAAGCGCTCGCGCTCGCCGAGCCTCTCGATCGCGCTCTCGAGCTCGGCCTCGGAGTAGCGATGCCGGGCCATGAGCCCAACGTAGTGGACCGGCGCCGAGATCGGGCTGCCACAATCTTCGACCGGGTATGGGGCGATGATCCACAGACTTCGACTCGCGCTCGCGCTGGCACCGCTGGTGGCGGCGTGCGCCGCCGCCCTCGTGGCCGGACCCCTCGCGACCGCGGCGCCGGCCGGCGACGATCTCCCGCCCTCCCACGAGCCGCTGGCGATCCCGCGGCCCGATGCCCACCCGTACTTCGGCTACAACGAGGACTGGTTCGCCCACCGCGGCCGGCTCGGCTTCACCGCCCGTGGCGGCGCCGACACGACCCGGGCGGTCATCTCCTGGAACCGGACCGAGCCGAACCCGGGCGATCTTCGCTGGCGCCGGTACGACCGCCTCTACGCGCACATACTCGAGAACGGGATGCGACCGCTCTGGGTCCTCGCCGACGCTCCCTGCTGGGCCCAGGACGTCGAGCGCGCCCAATGCCATGACCGCGAGATCGGCTACCCGCCGGCGCCGGCTCACGACGCCGACTTCGCCGCCTTCGCCTACCGCGTCACCGAGCGCTACCCGGCCGCCGTCGCGATCGAGACCTGGAACGAGCCCAACCTCTGGTCGTTCTGGCGACCCGAGCCCGGGCCAGCGCGAGCCGCCGTCGTTGCGGCGTGGGCCAACTGGGGTGTGAAGTCGGCCGCCCCCGGGATGCCGGTCGTCCTCGGCGGCCTCTCGCCGGTGCTGGTCCCGGTCGAAGGCGAGCAGGTGCCCTACAAGCGCTTCATCCGCCACGCCTACGCCGCGGTCGGCACCGGTCACTGGGACGGCGTCGCGATCCACCCCTTCCCCAGCTTCCAGAGGAGCGCCCATTACCTGCGCGAGGTGCTCGCCCACCTGCGCCGGGTCCGCAGCGCGCTCCCCCGGAGCGCCGCGGGGACCCCGATCTGGGTCACGGAGATCGGCCTGTCGACCGAGGGCCTCAGGCCCTATTCCGGTGCCGACCAGGCGAGGGGACTGGTCCGCATCTATCGTGGCCTCTCCGCCGAGCCCGACGTCCCGGCCGTGATCGTGCACCGACTGATCGACCAGCCGAAGAGCCTGAAGACCGCCGAGGCCGGCTGGGGCATCGTCCGCCGCGGCGGCCGGCCCAAGCCCGCCTACTGCGCGCTCGCCGCCGAGCGCGGGGAGCGCTGCCGGCGGCGATGAGGTCCAGAACGGCGGGGATCGCCCGGTTCGCGGGCGCGGCGGCCATGGCGCTGGCCGCGCTCGCCGCGCCCGCCCACGCCCAGGATCCGGCGGCCGCGATCCCGGAGCCGCCCCACTTCGGCTTCAACGACGAATGGGCGCACCACGTGGACAAGCTCAGCCTGGTCGATGAGGCCGGCGCCGACACGACCCGCGCCGTGATCTCGTGGCGGGTGGTCGAGGAGAAGCGCGGGGTGCTCGACTGGAGCACCTATGACGAGCTCGTGGAGCGCTTCCGGGCCGTCGGGACCAGGCCGCTCTGGGTGCTCGCCGACGCGCCGTGCTGGAGCTGGACGAAGAACGAGCAGAAGTGCGCGGCGAAGGGCCTCGAGCCGCGCCCGCCACGGCCGAACCACTACGACGACTGGGCCTGGTTCGCCTCGCGGGTGGTCACCCGGTATCCGGACACGGTCGCGATCGAGAGCTGGAACGAGGCCAACCTCGACAACTTCTTCATGCCGCGGCCCGACCCCGTGAAGGCGGCCAACCTCGCCGCCTGGGCCAACGCCGGGGTCGACTTCGCCAACTCCATGTCCGGGACCTCGGTGCCGGTCCTCTTCGGCGGCTCGGCGCCTCTCTACGAGACGATCCCGGAGAAGAAGGAGATCGCCTACGACGATTTCCTGCGCGCCGCCTACGCGGCGGTCCCGGAGGGCGGCTGGGACGGGGTCGCGATGCACCCGTTCCCGCGGTTCAAGGCCCGAGACGGATACCTCGAGGACATCGAGGAGCACCTCGACGCGATCCGCGCCGCGCTCTTCGACTCGGGGGCGGCGGGGACCCCGATCTGGGTCACCGAGGTCGGGCTCTCGACGGCCGGCCCGTTCCCCTACACGCACTCCGAGCAGGCAGCGGGGCTGCGGAGCGATCTATCGCGCGCTCGACTCGATGCCCGACGTCGCCGCGATCGTCATCCACCGGCTGATCGACGGGCCGAAGCGGCTGCGCACCGCGGAGTCGGGATGGGGCGTGATCGAGCGCAACCTGACGCCGAAGCCGGCGCTCTGCGCGCTCGCCGCCGTCCGCGGCAGCCCGTGCTGACCGCTCACCGCCGCCGTTCCCACATCTGCAGCGCGCCGACGTCCCGGAAGCCCACCCGCTCGTAGACCGCCGCCCCGAGCTTCGTCGCCTGCAGGGTCGAGGTCCGCCGCCCGCGCTCACGCGCGTCCCAGATCGACTGCCGCATGAGCGCCGTCGCCAGCCCCCTTCCGCGCGCCGCCTCGTTGGTCGCGACCCACGCGATCTCGGTGTCATCGCCGGCGTCGATCGCGATCATCACGGCAGCGGTCTCGCCGTCGACGTTCACGCCGTAGGCATGGACCTCGTCGACGGGCAGCCTCGAGATCACCGGCGCCGAAGCCGTCGTCTCCGTAGCCGTAGGCGTCGTCGTTGATGCGGGCCACGGTGGCCAGGTCGCAGTCGCGGAACCACTCGAGCTCGCCGAGGTCCGGACGCTCGATCTCATCGAGCTCGGCGCCCATCGCCCGGGGCTCGGCGTCGAGCACGTGGCCGGCGCGCTCGAGCGCCTCGATCGCGACCGCGTCGCCCTCGGGCACCCACACCGTCCAGGCGTCGACGCCCGCTTCGTCGTAGGCCGAGGCGAGCTCGTCGAGGGAGGCGGCGAGCGCATCGGGATCCGAGTAGATCACCGAGTTGAGACCGACCGCTTCGGCGTCGCCGGGACGATCGCGGCGAAGAGGCCGTCGCGCTCGATCGCGCGACCGCCCTCGGAGTGCTCGGCCATCAGCCGCCAGGTCGCGACCATGCTCTCGCGGACGACGTCGAGCCACTCGGCGCGATCCATAGTGGTACCTCCCACGACGTCTCGCCGCCAATGACGGCCCCAACGCGTTGCCATGCGGCGTCCTCGGTCGCCCGAATGGCGCTGCCATTCGGGCTCCCTGCGTCCTTGCCTGGCAACGCCTGGTCTCGTCATGCCTGGCGGACGTCATGCGAGGCACCACCTACCGCTTCCGCGCGATCGTGAGCCCGTCCGCGATCCCGACCATCGCCAGGTCGACGCGCTCGTCGCCGGCGAGGCGCTGGTTGAGCGCCGCCAGCGCCGCCGCGGACTCGTCGCCGGAGGGCGGGTCGAGGACGCGGCCTGAGAGCAGGACGTTGTCGAGCAGGATCAGCCCGCCGGGCCGCAGCCGCGCCAGGCACTCCTCGAAGTAATCCTCGTAGCCGGTCTTGTCGGCGTCGATGAAGGCGATGTCGAAGGCCTCGTCGGTCGGGCAGCGACCGCAGCGTCTCCGCCGCCGGCCCGACGCGGATCTCGACCCGTTCGGCGAGCCCGGCCTCGGCGATCCAGCGCTCGGCGACCGCGGCCCTGCCGGGGTCGAGCTCGCAGCAGACGAGCTCACCGTCGCCGGGCAGCCCGCGGGCGATGCAGATCGCCGAGTAGCCGGTGAAGGTGCCGACCTCGATCGCCCGCCGGGCGCCGATCGCGCGCGTGAGCAGCGTCATGAACGCGCCCTGGTCGGGGGCGATCTGCATCACCGCCATCTCGCCCTCGTCGCGCTCGGTCTCCGCCTGGAGGCGCGCCAGCAGCTCGTCCTGGCGCGCCCCGTGCATCGACCATGTAGGCGTGGATCTCGTCGGTGAGGGCGGTGAACTTGGACACGCGATCAGCCGTCAGTCGCGCCGGAACGTCGTCGCGGCGAGCCCCGCGAGGGCGCCGACGATGCCGCCCGCGACCCCGGCGGGGAAGTTGGCGAGGCTGTCGACGACCGGGAGCAGGACCAGCACGGCGGCGGCGACCAGGACGCCGATCCAGTCGAGCGCGTCGTCGTCGAGCGCCTCGACCTCGTCGCGGCGGATCACGTACCAGGCGCACAGCGCGCCGAGGGCGACGCCGTTGCCGCCGGCGGCGATCACGAACCCGCCGTCGATCGTGGAGTCGAGCGCGACCGCGGCGAGCATCCCGAGCGATCCGGAGGCGATCAGCAGTAGCGCGGTCGGCACCGCGCCGAGACGGCGCTCGAGGCCCGGGCAGAAGATCGCGAGCGCGACCGCGACGACGAAGAGGTAGCCGGCGTCGTCGAAGACCCAGGGCGCGACCAGGTAGCGCCACCACTCGGAGCCGACCGGGCCGACGATCGCGCCGACGTCCTCGGCGGTCAGCCCGGCGGCGGTGAGGACGATCAGCAGGATCGCCGGCGCGAGGATCGCCGCGATCGTGACGTAGGGCCTGCCCCCCGCTCGCCGACGCGGATCCGGGCGGCGCGCTCGGCGGCGGCCTCCTGGCGGCGGCGGTTGCGCTTCTGGCGCTTGGACTCCTTCGCGGTGAGCTCGTCGCCCACCCGCTCCAGTTTCGGAGCCCGCTTGCGGAGCCGGGTGCCGCAATACGGGCACTCGGTGACGTAGGGGCTGACCTCGGAGCCGCAGCTCTTGCAGACGACGCTCAGCTCAGGCGAGCTCACCCGATTGAGAATAGCCCGCGGGCTGGTTCGCGCAAGCGTCGCGCTAGGCGCGGCTCTTCTCGACGATTTCGGCGACGATGGCGCGGGTGTCGGCGCCGCCGTCGGCGAGCTCCAGCTGCCGTCGCGCGCCGGTCCCGCGGGTGATCATCCCCTCCACCGCCTCGAGCTCCTCGACGCAGCCGAGCTCCTCGGCATCGTCGTGGAGCGTCTCGATCAGGTGGCGGATCATGTCCGGCGCCGGCACGGACTTGCGGTGCGGGAAGTCGATGAGCTCGCCCTCGAGCCCGCGCAGCGCCGCCCGCACCTTGTTGTCGTCGACGAGCTCGGTCGGGACCTCGACGAGGACCTCGCCGGCGTCGAAGAGCCCGGCGAGGCCGTGGGCGAGGCAATGGGTCATCGCCGCCAGCGCGGCGGTGTCCTCGAGCCGCGTCTGCTGGTCGAAGACGCGGGTCTCGACCGTGCCCAGGTTCGGATGCGGGCGCACGTCCCACCAGAGGTAGGAGTAGTCGTCGATCGCGCCCGCCTCCATCATCAGCTCGACCCGGCGCGAGTAGATCTCCCAGGTGCCGTAATGGGGCGGCACGCCGACCCGGGGGAAGGCGCGAAAGACGGCGGTCCGCGCCGACATCATCCCGGTCAGCTCGCCCCGCCAGTAGGGCGAGTTCGAGGAGAGCGCGAGCAGCAGCGGCAGGTAGCGGCGGATCCCGTCGGCGACGTAGATCGCCTTGTCGGGGCCGTCGATCGCGACGTGCACGTGGGTGCCGAAGATCAGCTCCTGGCGGGCGATCCAGCCGAGCTCGGCGGCGAGCTGGCGGTAGCGCTCGCGGTCGACGATCTTCTGCTCCTCGGCGAGGGCGAACGGGTGGGTGCCCGCGGCGCCGACGAGGTAGCCGTTCGCCTCCGCGACCTCGCTGACGGCACGGCGCAGGTCGCGCAGCTGGGCGGTCGTCTCGGCGACGTTCTGGCAGGGCGTCGTCGCCACCTCGAGCACGGACTGGAAGAGCTCGGGCTTGACGTGGCCGGTGATGTCGTCGGGCACGCCCTCGAGGATCGCGTCGATCCCCTGGCCGAGGTCGAGGGTCTCGGCGTCGACCAGCATCAGCTCCTCCTCGACGCCGATCGTGAACGGGGGCCCGTCGAAGCGGTGCTCCATCGGGCGGGAGCCTAGTGAGCGCTTCGGCCGTCGAGTCGGTGCGGCATTAGACTCAGCTGCGCAACCGGCCAAGGAGGAATCGAACAGTGGAAGTCACAGAGCGCAGCCGAGCAGAAGTCGCTTCTCAGCGTCCTCCCGCCCGGGAAGCGGGCTCGCCTGCGCCGGCTCCTGTTCGAGTTCGGCCCCGGCCACGGCACCCTGATGCTGCTGCCGATCGACCAGGGGATCGAGCACGGCCCGCGCGACTTCTTCCCGAACCCGGCCTCGAAGGACCCCGAGTACCAGTTCCGGCTCGCCGCCGAGGCCGGCTACTCCGCGATCGCCTGCCAGATCGGGCTCGCCGAGAAGTACTACCCCGACTACGCCGGCCAGGTGCCGCTGATCCTGAAGGTGAACGGCAAGACCGACGTGCCGCCCTCCGACGACGCGCTTCTCGACCACCAACGCCTCGGTCGAGGACGCGGTCCGGCTCGGCGCCGACGCGGTCGGCTACACGATGTACCTCGGCTCGCCGCGCCAGGGCGACGACCTGCACCAGCTCAAGGGCGTGCGCGAGGACTGCGACCGCTACGGGATGCCGCTCGTGATCTGGGCGTACCCGCGCGGCTCGGCGATCGACAAGAAGGGCGGCCGCGACTCCTTCTACGCGATCGACTACGCGGCGCGGATGGCGATGGAGATGGGCGCCGACGTCGTCAAGCTCAACATGCCGAAGCTGAACCCCGAGAAGGACAAGGACTCGCCGGCCCCCTACAACGAGGGCGACTTCAGCCAGGAGGAGGCGATCCGCCACTGCGTCGCCTCGGCCGGGCGCTCGCTGGTCGTGCTCTCCGGCGGCTCCAAGGTCGACGACGACGTCGTCCTCGGCCACACCCGCGCGATCATGGAGGCGGGCGGCTCCGGCGTGATCTTCGGCCGCAACGTCTGGCAGCGCGAGTGGTCCGACGCGCTGGAGATCATCGGCCAGATCAAGGAGACGCTGCTCAGCCACGTGACGCGGATCCCGTAGGGAACCGCCGCTCCGCAAGATCGCCTTCACCGGGGCGGCTACGACCGCCGCGGGCTTCAGTCTCGGTGAGTGCGCATCGGACGCACCGGACCCAGCCTGGGCGCGATCCTCGTGCTCGCGATCGCCGTCGCCGCGCTGCTCGGCCTCGACCTGACCGGCGGCGAGAGCGAGAGCGGTGGCGGCCTCGGCGACGAGGCGACGGCCGAGGTCGCTGCGGGTGATCGACGGCGACACGATCGAGGTCGAGATCGGCGGCGCCACCGAGGACGTCCGCTACATCGGCATCGACACGCCCGAGTCGGCGATCCCCGGCGAGCCGGTCGAGTGCTTCGGCAAGGAGGCGAGCGCGGCCAACGAGCGCCTGGTCGACGGCGAGACCGTGCGGCTCGTCTTCGATGCCGAGCGCCGCGACCACTACGGCCGCCTGCTCGCCTACGTCTACGTCGGCGCAGACAAAGGCGGGACCTTCGTCAACGGCGCACTGGTCGAGGGCGGCTACGCGACCACGCTCGAGATCGAGCCGAACACCTCCCGCGCGGGACGGCTCGGCCGGCTCGAGGCGGAGGCCGGCCGCGAGGGCGCCGGGCTCTGGGGCGCTGCTAGGGGCTTCGACCAGGCCCGGATTCATGTGTGAATCGTTACGGTCCTGTAATCGACTGGCTATAACGGGTGTACCCTTTGCTAGGTTCCCGCTCGCAGGAGCAGCGGGGGTCGTTGCCGGCAGGGAACCGGTTTACCGGGGATGACAATGGAATCAAGCGCCACAGCCACACGACTCGACCAGGACCTCGACCAGTTCGAGGTCGCGTTCGAGCGCGAGGCCGCGCTCGAGCGGCGCCGTCGCAAGCAGCTACGCCAGCGCGCCGCGAACCGCTCGCGCGCTCGTCACATCCAGAAGACCGAGCGCGGCGGCAAGATCAGGTTCAGCGTTCTCTTCACGGCACTGACCGCGACCGTGGTCGCGGTGGTGGTCGTGATGTTCGAGATCCTGGCCTGGGTGATCACCAGCACCGGCTGATCACCCGCGGCCAGAAGCCAACGGGTCAGCCCGACGACAGGTCGTCGAGCGCCTTGTTGACCCTCTCTCCGCTTCCGGCCGGGACCTTCGAGTTCTCGGCCTGGATGCTCAGATAGACCTCTTTGCGGAACACCGGGATATCGCGAGGCGCCGTGATCCCGATCCGGACCTTGTCGCCCGCGACCGCGAGCACGGAGATCTCGACGTCATCGCCGATCATGATGCTCTGGTTGGTCTTGCGTGTAAGGACCAGCATCGCCCCTCGCTTCCTTACGAGTTTGGCGAACCCCCAAGGGCACACCCCATCACCAGCAGCGTACCCGAACGGCCGCACCGCAGGGACGGTTGTAGTCTTCCCGGCTCCTTATGGCCAAGAAATCACTACGTGCACAACTGAATCAGATCCGCGCCTGGGTCCGCCAGGGCCGCACCGACGCCTGGATCGCCCACCAACTCGAGGTGCCGGCGTCCGAGCTGCGGGAGTTCCGCCGCCGCCACGAGCTCACGGCCGACGGCGAGGCGACGACGCCGAGCTTGACCTGCGCGACGAGATCGAGGCGGAGATCGAGGCCGCGTCGCTCGACGAGGAGCCGACGAGGACGAGGACACCGACGACGAGGCCGACGAGGCCGACGAGACCGACGACTCCGGGGACGCCGAGAAGGACGACGGAGACGACGAGAAGCCCGGCGAGGGCGACGGGGAGGCCCCGGCACGGGGCGCCCCGGCGCCGGCGCCGGCGCGGTCGCCGCGGCCGCGGTGGCGGCGGAGGCGGCGGGCGCCAGGGCGGCGCGCGCAAGCTCGAGGCGACCTTCGACCACGGCGAGGAGGGCTACGGCCTCTGGCTCGACCCGGCGGTCACCGACGACTCCGACCTACTCCGAGCACTGGGCCGGTCACCGCGCGGTCGAGGTCGAGATCGAGCCCGACCGGATCACGATCCGCCGCGCCTCCTAGGCGCCTACGGGTCCAGACCCTTTAGGACCGGCCCTTCCAGGCCTCGCCGGGGGCGTTCTCGAGCTCGGTGAGGACCGCCTCGAGCGCCATCAGCTCGTCGCTGCGGACGCCCTCGTCGAGGAGGCGCCGCATGGTGCGCGTCGCGCTGGGCGACGGTGCCCTGCGGGAAGAGGTAGTCGGCGATCTCCGCGTCGCGCTCCGCCGGCGAGCCCCAGCGCCGCGCCGCCTTCTTGCCCTCGCGGATCGGGGTGCCGCCCTCGTCCGCGGCGCGCCGCAGGGCGCCGACGACGAGCGCTCCCCCGCCCGCGGCGCCCTCGGCCCCGTTCGTGGCGAGGCCGCGGTTGGCGAGGCGCTCGGGCACCTGCTCCACCGGCTTGCCCTTGACGATCGCGATCCGCAGCGCGACGCGGTCGGCGTCGTCGAGCCGCTGCCAGCGCCCGCGCCGGGTCGAACGCCCCTTCGCCCTTCGCCTTCGCGGTCCCTCCCTCCGGCCGAACTGCGCGCGGACGATCTGGAGCAGCGCCCCCCAATGGTGGCGCGGGACGATCCGGAGCGCCGGCAGCGCGGCCAGGTAGGCGGCGAAGAGGGCGATCCCGAGCACGAGCTCGGCGAAGCCGTTGTCGGGGCCGAGCAGCGTCGTAGCCGGCCGCGATCGCCGCCGCGAGCAGCGCCGCCGCCGCGAGCCTGACGTAGGGGAGCTCGATCGGCTCGTCGCCGAACTGGGAGCGCCCGAGCATGTACAGGCAGGGCACGCCGAAGGCGGCGAGCATCGCGATCGGCGCGCCCTCGACCCCGAGCTCCGGGATCAGGACGAGGCTGAGCCCGATGAAGGTGAGCGCGGCGACGACCGCGCCGACGATGAAGGTGTTGCGCTTGTTCGGGATCGAGACCGCCTGCGAGATCGAGCGCATCACGCTCGTCCCCATCAGCGCCGCGGCGACCAGCGGCACGAGCGTTCGCCGCGTCGGCGTAGCCGCTCGGGGCGAGGTGCGCGAGCACCTGCGAGCCGAGCGTGACCGCGAGCAGGGCGATGATGCAGAGCAGGAAGAAGTAGGTGAGCTGCTGGCCGCGCGCCACGGCCCGGCCGTACTCGTCCTGGACCGCCTTGAAGCTGAGCGACTTGCGCAGCGGGCGCATCGCGACCCGGAACGCGCCCGGCAGCAGCGCGACCACGATCCCGGTCCTGTTCGGCCAGCTGGTAGACGCCGAGGTCGGCGTCGGAGACGAACCGCGAGAGCAGGAAGATGTCGGCGCTGCGAGATCGTGAACATCGAGAGCACGACCGGGATCCGCGGAGCGCCCTTGCGGAAGATCTGCGCCGGCCTCGGCGAGGCTCGGGCGCGGGTCGTAGCTGCCCCAGAGCAGGACGAGCCCGAAGGCCACCGCGAGCGCTGTGCCCAGCGCGGTGCCGGCGATCGCGCCCTCGAGCCCGGCGCCCGAGGCGACGAAGGCGACGACGGCGCCGAGCACGAGGAGCGGGCGGGCGACCTCGACCGCGACGTGCGCGCCCGGCCGCCGCTCGAGCCAGAGCACCAGCGAGGTGAGGCGGAAGATCGCGCCGAGCCCGCCGGTGATCGCGGCGAAGGCGATCAGCTCGCGGCTGTGCTCGCCGCCGAGGAGCAGGTCGCCGATCGGCTCGGCGAAGGCGATCACGAGGAGGGTGCCGACGATCGAGACCGCGACCGTCATCCAGAGCCCGGTGCCGAGGCTGGTCCGGTCGCCGCCGGCGGCGGCGGCCGAGTCGTCGGCCTCGTCGTCGTCGTCCTCGTCCTCGTCGTCCATGCCGAAGACGCGCTTGAACGTGCCCTGCTTGGTCGCCAGGTTGAAGAGCATGTTGAGCAGGCCGGCGAGGAAGAGCAGGAGCCCGAAGCGGCCGAAGTCGGCCGGCCCGAGGAAGAAGGCGACGACGGCGACGCTGGCGAACGTGAGCAGGTTGCTGGTCGCGAGCAGCCCGCCCTGGATGCCCGAATAGCGCAGGACCTTCGAGCCGAGGACCGCCCCGCTCGAAGGTCTTGCCCTCGGGACTCAAGTCCAGATCGACCAGTTGGCGAAGTCGCGGCCGGTGAACTCGCGCAGCTTGATCGCGTCTTCGCGCAGCTCTGCGAGCACGTCGTCCGGCAACTGGTCGCGCAGGTTCGGCCGCTCGATCGGCCGCGACAGGCGGAGCCCGCCCTCGGCGTAGTTCCAGAACACCTTCGGGATCCGCTTGCCCCAGTCGGTGCGGCTCCACTCCTGGACCTTGATCCCCGCCTTCGACGCGCGCCGCTTCTTCGCCGTGCGGTGGCGGACGGTGTCGAACGCCTTGTGCTCGAAGCTCGGGTCGACGCCGACGAACTCGAAGACGTCGCGGAGCTGGGCGGCGCGGCGCTCGCGCAGGTCGGACTGCTGGAAGACGAGGATCTGGGAGCGGTCGAAGTACTTGAGGAAGCGCTCGATCTGCATGAAGTAGCGGCTGCGCAGCACGTAGGTCGTGTTCGGGTGGGTGATCGTCTCGATCACCGTGCCGCGCTCGCGGCGCTTCGCGTAGTTGTGGACCCAGTGGGCCTCGATGCGGGCGATCGGGTCGCGGACGAGGAAGATCAGCTTCGCGTCGGGGACGAGCTGCGCCATCCGCTCGGGGATGCCCTCGTGATGCGGCCAGGTCGTGTAGTTGGGCGAGGACTCGAGCCGGACCGCCTTCTCGGGATCGAAGTGGCTGCGGTACCAGTCGACGCCCCGGTCCCAGTTGCTCGACTCGATGAAGAAGTTGAGCTCCTTCGGGTTCGAGGCGGAGATCTCGGGGTGAAAGCCCATGTAGTAGTGCAGCGTGCTCGTGCCGCACTTCTGCGCGCCGATCACGATCGTGTTCGGCAGCGCGCCGCCCCCGCTCTCGGCAGGCGCCTTCTGGGGGGTCTCGAGTGAGGCCTCCATCGCTCCGGTCGGTCCTATGGTGCCGAAATCGTCGTCCAGGGCATCCTGCGGCGACCGGCGAGGATCGCCCTGATCCGGCGTTCGGCGAAACGAGGATAGGGCTCGTCGGTGATCGCAGCGGCACGTTCGGGCGACGGCACGTACTCGAACGCGAACCCCGCTCGGCGCAGCGCGGTGAAGTCGAGCGAGTCGGTGATCGCGAGCAGCCGGTGGGGCTCGATGCCCTCGTCGCGGGCCAGCGAGCGCAGGCGGGAGATCAGCTCATCCGCGGGGAGGCCGATGGCGATGGCGGCGAGGCGAGCGGGCGGGGGCGGTGGATCGGTGACGCGCCGGCGGGCTCGGCGGAGGGCAATAAGGGGAAGGCGCGGGCCGACCCGCTTGACGAGCTCGGCGGACACGGAGAGCGCCGGGCCGCAGACGTGTGGCGACTGAGTGCCGGACCATCGGCATTTCCTGCCCCACGTGTCCGCCAACGTCCTGGATCCCTCGTCCGGGTCCGACCCCGCCCCCCACGAGCCCCGTCAACCATGCGGCCGCGTCCCTAGCCCCGTCGGCAGGCGGCAACGCCTCGAGGCTCTTGCGCATCGCCTGCCCGCGTCTCCGGGTCGGCGAGCTCCGCCAGCCGCTGCTCCAGCGCCGGGTCCTCCGGGCCCGTCGAGCCCCCTCCCCACGCCCGAGTCCTGCGCCCACCGCGCCCGCGCCGCCTGGTCGTCGATCTGGCGCGGCATCGGCACGAAGAGCGAGGGGACGCCGTGGGCGAGGAGCTCGTGGAAGGCGTTGTAGCCCGCGGCGGCGACGGCGAGGTCGAAGGCGCGGTAGAAGCGGCTCATCGGATAGGTGCCGCGCAGGAGCACGACCTCGCCGGGGACGCGCAGCTCGGGCGAGAGGCTGGATTCCAGCGCGGCCACCTGGAGCTCGGGGTGGGCGCCGAGGAGCTCGAGGCAGCGGGCGACGGCGCCGTCGAGCTCGGGGCCCTGGCCGAGGGCGACGAGGGCGTGCGGGCGCTCGGGGTCGAGGCCGAGCTCGGCGCACGCCTCCTCGCGGGTGAGCAGCTCACCGGGATCGAGGAAGACGATCGGGCCGACGCGCTCGGCCTCCGCCCGGCGGGCGACGGTGAGGCCGCGGTCCTCGGCCTCCGCGAGCTCGCCGGGCTCCAGCACGGCGTCGAACTCGCCGGACCAGTAGATCGCCTCGGCGCCGCCACCCTCGCGCCACATCGGCCGCCGGCACCAGACGGTCCGCATCGAGCCGCCGCGGTGCGCGCGCAGCACGGCGACGAGGGCGTCGTAGGGGTGGGCGCCGTCGAAGACGAGCAGGTCCGGCTCGAGCTCGTCGATCAGCTGCTCGAGGCGGGCGCGCAGGCGGCGGTCCCAGCGGCGCGGCGACTCGGCGGCGGCGGCCGCGTGCGAGGGGAAGTACTCGACGTGGAAGCCGACCTCCTCGACGACCGGCGCCGCCGCCGAGAGCGTCAGGAAGGCGGGCTCGAGGCTCGGGCCCGAGGCGGCGCGCGATCGCCATCCCGCGGGTGAGGTGGCCGAGCCCGGTCCCGTTCGAGGTGACGAAGAGGAGGCGGCTCACGCCCCCGGCCCGTCCCCGCCGTGTGCCACGTTGGCCTCGGCGAGGCCGGTCTGCTCGCTGCCGACCTGGTCCCCCTCGAAGCGGTAGATCTCGCGCAGGAGCGGCGCGCTGGCGAGGCCGTCGCGCTCGAGCCGCTCGAGCGCCGCCTCGTACTCCTCGCGGACCTTCTCCCGGGCGCCCTCGGAGAGGCCGCGCTGCCAGCGGCCGACGTTGGCGCGATCGGGATTCACCTTCCGCTTGAACATCGTGTCGGCGGTCTTCTGCTTGTCGACGCCGAGGAAGCGGCGCATCAGCCGGTAGCCGCGGCGGTTCGGCGGCAGCTGCACGAGCCAGTCGAGGCTGAGCGTGAGAACGCGATCGGAGGGGAGCTCGGCGAGCGCCGACTCGATCCGGCGAACCCGGCCCTCCCACCAGCGCACCCCCTGGACGCGGGTGCGCGGGTAGAGCAGGCCGCGGCCCTGGCGCACGCGCGAGGCGGACGCGTCGCGGCCGTCGCGGACGACGTGGATGAAGAGCGCGTCCGGGAAGATCCGGGCGAGCGCCGGCGCGGCGAGCGTGGTCGCGCAGCTCATCTCGACCAGCCCCGGCTTCTCCTCGCGCTCGGCGAGCGGGCGCAGGAGCGCCTCGAAGAGCTCGCGGCAGGCGGCCTCGGGCTCGGAGTCGAAGCGCTCGTCGAAGCGCGCGGTCGCGGCCTCGAAGTCGGCCTCGTCGACGAACTTGTGCAGGCCGCGGGGCTCGCGCCCGAGCGCCACCCAGGGCAGGATGTCGGGGGGGCGGCCGCCGCTTCGGTAGCGATGCCACCAGAAGCCGCGCAGGCGGCGCAGGAACTGCTCCTTCGTCACCCGGCCCGCGAGCAGGTCGGGAAAGCCGCCGCGGTCGGCGTGGAAGCGGACCTCGATCGGGACGTTCTCGAACTCGGCGTGGCGGCCGATCAGCTTCGCGACGAGGTGGGTGCCGCTGCGGCCGGTTCCGCCGACGAAGACGAGGTCCGAGCGCGGCTGGCGCTGGACCTCGCGTGGGCTATCCGAAGCGCTCATAGACCCTCCGCAGGAGCGGCGCCGAGAGGTAGCCCTCGCCGGAGATGCGGTCGAGCGCGGACTCGTACGCGCTCGCGACCTCGCGCTGCTCGGGCTCGGAGAGGCCGTCGCGCCAGCGGTCGCGGTGGGCGTTCTCCGGAGTCATCTCGGTCCTCGAAGAACTCGCGCATCGCCGGCTCGTCGGCGAGCTCGAGGAACTCCAGGAGGCGCGCGTAGCTCGCCTCGCGCTCGCCGCCGACGAGCTCGTCGAGGCTGATCGTGAGGAGCTTCTCCGCCGGCACGGCGCGCGCCCCCGCCTCCGCCTCGGCGAGCCGGCCGGCCCACCACTCGACGCCCTGGCGGGCGTCGCGCGGGTGCTCGCGCTTCTGGCGCTTGGAGACCTTCGAGGAGCCGGCGTCGCGGCCGTCGCGAACCGTGTGGACGATCTTCGCCTCTGGGAAGAGGCGCACGAGCGTCGGCGCCTGCGCGACCGTGAAGCAGCTCATCTCCACGAGCCCCGGCTTGCCCGCCTCGTCGGCGAGCGGCATCAGCAGCTCGAGGAAGAGCGCGCGGCAGGCGGCGAGCGGGTCGTCCTCGTAGGCGCCGTCGAAGACGAGGACGGCGGCGTCGAAGCGCTCTCGCGGGATCACCTTGTGCAGGCCGCGGGTCTGGCGGCCGAGCGGCAGCTTCGGCAGCACCGCGGCGAGCGGCTCGCCGGCGCGGATCCGGTACCACCAGAACTTCTTCAGCTTGCGCAGGAACTGCTCCTTGGTCACCCGGCCCTCGAGCAGGTCGGGGAAGCCCTGCGGGTTGGTGTGGAAGCGGCACTCGATCGGCACCGAGTGGTAGCGCGAATGGTGGTCGAGCAGGCTCGCGACCACGTGGGTGCCGCTGCGGCCGGTGCCGCCGACGAACACGAGGGGGCGCTCGGCCGTCACTTCGCCTCCATGTACCAGTCGACGTAGCCGCCGCACGCCTCGCGCAGCGGCACCTCCTCGGCTGCGGCCGGGCCCGGCGGGTCCTTCGACTCGCTCGCGTCGTCGACCTTCACCGCGGCGAAGTCGCCGAGCCAGGCGCGGCGCTCGGCGCCGACGAGGCGGCTGAGCGCGGGCGCCTCGTCGGCGGTCACCTTCGACCTCGACCGTCCCGCCCTCGGTCTCGAGCTCGCCCGCCGGCCAGAACGGTCCCTTGCCGGGCGCGTTCGCGTAGAAACCGTCGAGGGCGGCCGGCAGCGTCGTCTCGAGATCGTCGGCCCGCAGGCGGAGCGGCACCTCGCTCGAGTACTGCAGCGAGAGCTGCCAGGTCCCTGCGGGCAGGAGCAGCTCGAGCTTCGACGACTCGCCGGCGACGATCGCCCCTGTCGGCTTCCAGGGATCGCCGTCGAGGAGCACGGGGTCCGTGGGCCAGACCCCGGCGGTGCCGGCCTCGGTCGCGGGCGGCTTGCCGCAGGGCAGGACCGCGCCGGGCTGCGGGTCCTCGTCGAGGACCTCGCGCGGCGGGGCTTTGCCGTTGCGCTTCCAGAGCACGAAGCTCTCGGTCCGGGCCACCGGCTTCCAGTTCTGCGGCGCCGAGCTGCCGTAGGCGGCGCCGGTCGTGACCGCGTAGCCGAAGCGGTCGAGCACGTCGGAGTCGATCGAGTCGAAGTCGATCGCCTCGCTCTGCCCCCAGGACTTGTTCACCCGGCCGCGCAGCGCGTTCGGGACGTAGCCGCCCGGGCTCTGCACCCGCTCGGCGCCGCTCAGGCGGTAGGGGGCGAAGCGGTCGAGGCTGAGGAACGCGACCTCCTTGCCGGCGACCTCGTCCTGGAGCGAGGCGAGCTCGTCCACGTGAGCCGGCGTTCCCACCGGCGTCGCCCGCAGCGCGAGCAGGGTCGAGAGCACCGCGAGCCCGGCGAAGAGCCCGCCGAGCGCGATCCGCCAGGCAGAAGGCCCGCGCGGCACCCCGTCGAGGAGGCCGCGGACGAGGAAGAGCATCACCAGCGGCGAGGCGACGATCAGCGCCTTCGCCTCGACGTGGATGCCGGAGGTCGCGCGGGCGACGAGGAAGATCGCGAGCGCGGCGAATACCACCGCGGGCACGGCGAGCTGGCGGCGGCGAAGCCACCAGACCGCGGCGACCGCCGAGCAGAGGAGGCCGAAGAGGATCGCGATCACGGCGCCGTCGACCGCCGAGGTGGCGACGCGGAAGTCGCCGCGCGGCCAGATCCCCAGCACCTCCCACGGTGGCAGCCGGCCGGAGAGCCGGCCCTGGGACTCCTGGACCTCGCGGATGCGGTCGGCGAAGCGCGAGATCGTGCCCGCCTCGACGACGGCGAGCACGATCACGACGACGGCAGCGACGGCGAGCAGCGGCCAGGCGCGGCGCAGCCCGGCCCACAGCGCGGCGAAGGAGAACGGGAGGCGGCCGGCGACGAGCTCGACGACGAGCCAGACGGCGCCGCCGAGCAGGAACCAGGCGAGACCCGGGACCGAGAAGGTGAGGACCGAAGCGACCGCGAGCAGCGCGATCCCGGCGACGAGCGCGCGGTCGGGATGCGCGTCGCGAGCGCCCGCATCGGGCTCCGTCCCCTCGGTTCGCTCCGTCCCCTCCCGCGAAAGCGCGGCGAGGGACAGGGCGAAGCCGAGCACGAAGAGGGCGAGCGCGGTCTCCTTGAACGAGCTCTGGGCGAAGAAGGAGGTGGCGAGGAAGGGCATGCCGACGAGCGTCGCGGCGACCGTGCGGCGAACGGGCGGCAGCGCCGCGAGCAGGGCGAGGGCGGTGAGCGCGGTGAGGACCGGGATCGCGAGCAACAGCCCGTTGAAGACCGCCTCGACGCTGATCCCCGTGGCCTCGGCGAGCGTGGCGACGAGCGCGTGCGGTCCGACCGGGTAGCCCCAGCCGATGCCCTTCGGCTTCTCGCCGATCCCGTTCTGGAGCCAGTCGGCCCAGTAGAGGTGGACGGCGTGGTCGTTGGAGTAGATCCCCTCGCCGAGCACGCCGACGCGATCGTTGAGGGCGAACGGGATCGCCGAGAGCGAGCAGGACGAGGAGCGCGACGGCGACGGGCACGACCCACTCGCGCGGCGGCGTCCAGCGGCGGGCGACGACGACGCCCGCGCCGATCAGGAGCAGTGCGGTGAGGACGACGGCGACGATCGCACCGCCCGGCAGCGAGATCGCGACGTGGCAGAAGACGATCAGGAGCGCCAGGCCGGCGGCGCCCTCGATCCACGTCCAGCTCTCCCGCCCGCAGAGCAGGAAGAGCGCGCGCCCGGCGAGCAGCGAGGCGGCGCAGATCAGGATCGCGGCGATGAAGATGCCGATCATCGGAGGCCGATCAGGGTAGTTCCGCGGCTAAAGCGAGGCTGACGCCGCCGGCCTCAGTCCTGGGCGCTCGGCGACGCCGGTCGGGCGCGCGGCAGCCTCGTCCTCGAGCGGTCCGCAGCCGGAGGGATCGAGATCGCCAGTCGAGCTCGAAGACCGTCACCGGGCCGTCAGTCGAGATCGCCTCGGCGGCCGGGTCGCGGCGGATCCACTCGCCCTCGCGAGAGGTCTGGTCGGCCCCGGGGAAGCGGCGGTCGTAGGTCGTGACGACGTAGTCGTAGCCGCCCTCGTTGAGGGCCTCCCGGTAGCGCTCGCAGGTCTCGATCGGAAGCCAGGCGCCGCGCGGGCCGGGCTCGCCCAGCCACTGGACCTCGTTCGAGAGGTCGTGGCCGTAGAACCCGTACTGGAAGAAGACGCCGCCACGGCCGGCGGTGGCGATCCGCGCGCCGGAGACCGGGTTCGCCCAGGCGATCGCGCGGTCGAGGTGCAGGCCGTCGAGGACGTCGGCGTAGCGGCGCTCGAGGTAGCGGTCCTGCTCGACGTAGCCGGCCCCGATCGCAACGGCGGCGAGGACGGCGGTGCCGGCAGCGGCGAGCGCCCGCGAGGGGCGATGGCCGGCGAGCACGCGAGCCGCGGCGAAGCCGGCGAGGACGACGAGCGCCGACCCGATCGCCCAGCTCCCCTGGCCGAAGTCCCAGACGTCGAGCCGCCAGGTCTGGAAGGCGAGGACCGCGAACAGGCCGACGGCCACGACGAGGCTCGCGCGGCGGCCGCGCAGCGATGGCAGGAGCGGCACGAGGATGAGCCCGAGGGCGAGTGCGGGGGCGATGTAGCGGAGGTTCCAGACGAAGCCCTCCGGGTGGCCCTCGGGGCCGGACGCGGTGAGGGGCGTGACGGTGTAGGCGAGGAGGGTGAAGAGGGCCACCGCCCCGAGCACCGGCAGCAGCGGGCTCGAGCCCCGATCGCGGAAGGCGAGCACCAGCGCCCAGATGCCGGCGCCGGCGACGAGCACCAGGATCAGCGGCCAGAGGGGGCCGACCGAGTCGGCCAGGCCCGGCGCGAAGAAGTCGGACCAGACGTCGAAGTCGAAGGCGTAGTGGGCCACCGAGAACGGCGGGCGCAGCTCGAGGGCGACGTCGGGAGCGGGCAGGGAGATCGGGCCCGATCTGGTCGATCCACGGCAGCGGGTTGCCGGAGTGGACGAGGTTGCGCAGGTACCAGAAGCCGCCGGCGGCGATCACCGCGACGAGGAAGGCGCCGCCGTCGCGCAGCCGCCTGCCCGGCCCGCCCAGCACCGCGACGGCGACGACCAGCGCCGCCACGGGGGCCAGCATCGTCAGCTTCGTCCCGATGGCCAGCCCGGCCGCCAGCCCGGCGAAGACGATCAGCGGGATTCGTCGTCGAGGTGCCTGGCCCCGCTTTGGGTTCGTTGGCCGAGGAAGGCGATCGCGGCGAGGAAGAACGCGAGGCCGATCGCGTCGTTTCTGGCCTCGCCCGGCTGGAAGTCGATCATCATCTCGGCGCCGAAGACGATCGCCGCGGCGATCAGCGTCGCCGGGCCGAGGCCCCACGGCCGCCCGATGCACCAGGCGGCGAGCAGGCCGAGCGCCGAGGAACAGGTGGTTCAGCAGCGGCGAGAGCCAGTCGCGGTCGAACGCCAGCATCGGCACCGCGTGCAGGAGCTCCGAGTGGGCCGGGTAGTACCAGTTGAGGAAGTACGGGTCGGTGAAGTGGAGGTCCGTGACCGAGCCCGTCTGGACGAAGACGGCCGACTGCGGCAGGTGGTACCACATCGAATCGACCCCGTCGATGCCGCCGGCGTAGCTGGCGGCGAGGGGGATGGCCCAGGCGGCGGCGACCAGCGCCACCGCGACCGCCGCCAGCGCGAACTTTGCGGTCGGGACGGCGCCCGACGCAGACTCCTCACTCGTCGCGCCTTCGGCGGGCCGCAAAACGTTCGGAGGCTGCATCGGGGTCCGCCCCTCCCCTTCAAGCCCTCCCCCTTATTGCCCATGCTCCCGCCCCGATGAGGAGAGAGGGATTAGTGGGATCTCCTTGAAGAGCCCGACCGTGCCGGCCAGCTCGGAGGTCCAGAGAAGAAGGGCGATTACGGCGATCGCCTCGGCGAGCGGTTCCCGCGAGCTCGGAGGTCCAGAGGAGGAGGGCGATTGCTGCGATCGCCTCTGCCAGGCGGGCGGGGGCGCCGGTCCATCCCGGGAGCAGGATGCGGCGGGCGATCACCGCCGCGTAGACGAGCGGGAGGACGATCGCGGCGAGCACGGCGAGGCCGAGCAGGTAGGCGCCGAGGTCGAGCGTTGCGTCGCTCATCGCTCAGCCTCGGCGAGGTCATGGGCGCAGGCGCCGGGGTCGAGCGGGCCGGTGAGCTCGAACACGGCGGCCGGGCCGTCACGCAGAACTTCGGTCGCGCTCGGGGAGCTCTCGGTCCAGGCGAGCTGCGGTGGCTCCTGGGGCCGTCGTCCTCGATCCGGTCGAGCGCGGTCACGACGTAGTCGTAGTCGCCGGCGTCGACGGCGGCGCGCCAGCTCTCGCAATCGCTCGCGGCGACGAAGCCGCCCTCCGGGCGCTCGACGCCGACGAACTGGACGTGGTTGGAGAGGTCGGTGCCGTAGAGCGGGTACTGGCGGGTCGTGTTCGTGGCGATCCGCTCGCCGCTCTCCCCCCGCGCCCACAGGAAGACGGCGTCGAGGCCGGGATTGGACAGGACCGCCGCCGGGTCGGCGTAGCGCTCCTCGAGGTAGTTGCGCTGCGCGAAGTAGCCGGCGCCGGTCGCGAGCAGGGCGATGACCGCGAGCCCGATCGCGACGGCGGGCCCGGCGCCGCGGCCCGCGCCCGGCTCGTCCGCGCCGCGACGGGCGACGAGGGCGATGCCGGCGAGGGCGATCGCGATCAGGCAGCCGAGCGCAAGGGCGAGCGCGAGGTTGCCCCCCTCCCACCGCTCGGGCTCGGCGGCGACCGCGATCGCGGCGGCGCCGACCGCCACGGCCGCCGCGATCCGGGCGCGCGAACCGAACGAGCTGAGCGCAACCGGCAGCAGCGCGAGCGCCAGGGCCAGCCCGGGCGCGAGGTAGCGGAGGTTCGGGCCGAAGCCGAGCGGCTCGCCCTCGGGTCCCGACGCGGTAACCGGGGTCACGACATAGACGAGCGCGGTGACGATCGCGACCACGCCGAGCATCCGCACCGCGCGGGTGGGGCCGCGCATCAGCGCGAGGACGGCACCGATCACCGCCAGCGCGAGCACCAGGGGCCAGAGCAGGCCGAGCGCGTCGCGGAGCGCCGGCGCGAACCAGTCGCCCCAGACGGCGAAGTCGGTCAGGTAATGCGCCACCGAGAACGACGGGCGCCCGCCGAGCGCCTGGTCGGGGCCGGGGAGGTCGAGCGGCCCGAGCGACATGACCTGCGGCAGCGGGCTGCCGGTGGCGACGAGGTTGCGCAGGTACCAGAGCCCTCCGGTGAGGAGCAGCGGCACGAACCAGGCCGCCGCCGTCAGCAGTCGCCTGCCCGGCCTCGCGATCGCGATCGCCCCCACGGTCAGCGCGGCGACCGGGCCGAGGCTGGTGAGCCTCGTGCCGAGCGCCATCCCCGCCGCCAGGGCCGAGCCGGCCACCGCCGCCGGCCGCTGGGCGATCAGCGCGGCCGCGGCGAGGATCAGCGCGAGCGCCATCGCGTCGTTGCGCGCGTCGCCCGCCTGGTCGGCGAGAAGGCCCGCGTCGAGGACGACGAAAGCGCCCAGCACCGAGAATCCGCCGACGCCCCAGGGCCGTCCGATGCACCAGGCGGCGAGCAGCGCCAGCGCCAGCCAGCCCAGGTTCATGAGCGGCGAGAGCACGTCGCGCCCGGTGACCACCATCCCCGCCGCGTGCAGCAGCTCGGAGTTCGCCGGATAGAACCAGCTCAGGAGGACCGGGGTCGTGTAGTGGAAGTCCCAGACCTGCCCGGTCTCGGCGAACCGGGCGGCGAAGGGCAGGTGGTACCACTGGCTGTCGAAGCCGTAGATCCCCTCGCCGAGCGCGTCCAGCGTCGGCATCCCCCAGTGCGCGAAGACGAAGGCCGACGCCGCGATCGCGATCCCGATCTGCAACCCGCGCCCGCCCCAGGGACGTGTGACGAATTCCGTTGCCGTGGGCAACGCTTCTCGTCGCACGTCGATTCTCGAAGCGCCACGAGCGACTGGCCGATTCCGACTCCGACGCAGCCGATGAGCAGGGGGAGCTCCTCGAAGATCCCGATGAGGCCGAGCGCCTCGCAGACAAGAAGCAGTGTCGAGAGGCCCAGGACCGCCTCGGCGAGGCGCGCCGGAGCGCCCTCATAGGTGGGAAGCAGGGCCGCCCGCAGGCGAACCGCTCCGAAGGCGAGCGCTGCCGCGATCGCGGCGAGCTCGGCTACGGCCAGCAGGTAGGCGCCGAGGTCAAGCACGGCCGGGTCCTCCCGGGCGTTGGGAGAGCGCTACTTGTCGCGCAGGTCGCGGACGACGTAGGCGCGCTCGCCCTCGGCGATCATGCCCAGCTTGCGGGCCTCGCGCTCGGCGCCGCCGGGGGCGTTCAGGGCCTCCACCCGCTGCTTGAGCTCGGCGTTCGTGGCCTCGAGGTCGGCGAGGTTCTCCTTCCCGGCGTTGCCCTCCTGCCAGGCGTCGAAGAAGCTCGACACCGGGTTCACGTAGAGGACGAGGATCAGGAAGAGGACGAGGACGAGCGCGATCCGGCCGGTGCGCTCCCAGTCGATCCGCGACGCTCGACGCGAGCGCGACCGGGGGGCGACCCGGTACCGGCGCTGGGAGGATCGATGCGCACGAGCGCTCACTGGTCATCTGTTCGATGCCGCGGTTCGCCACCCTTTTCGCGGACGGCGGTGGGCGCAACCGCCCAGTCCCCGTCAGCGCCCCGCGAACGCGCTCAGGCCGGGGTAGGTCGCGCGCTCGCCGAGCTCCTCCTCGATCCGCAGGAGCTGGTTGTACTTGGCGACGCGGTCCGAGCGCGAGGGCGCGCCGGTCTTGATCTGCCCGACGCCGGTCGCCACCGCGAGGTCGGCGATCGTCGTGTCCTCGGTCTCGCCCGAGCGGTGCGACATCACCGCCGTGTAGCCGGCCTCGCGCGCGATCGCGAATCGCCTCGAGCGTCTCGGTGAGGGTGCCGATCTGGTTGACCTTGATCAGGATCGAGTTGGCGACTCCGGCCTCGATCCCGCGGCGCAGCCGCTCCGGGTTGGTGACGAAGAGGTCGTCGCCGACGAGCTGGCAGCTCTCGCCGATCCGGTCGCTGAGGAGCTTCCACCCATCCCAGTCCTCCTCGTCCATCCCGTCCTCGATCGAGATGATCGGAAAGGCGCCGACCTGCTCGGCCCAGTAGTCGGACATCTCCTCGGGCGTGAGCGTCCGGCCCTCGTGCTCGAGCACGTAGGAGCCCGACTCGTGGATCTCGCTGGTCGCCGGGTCGAGGGCGATGAAGACGTCGCGCCCCGGTTCGTACCCGGCCGCCTCGATTCCGGCGACGAGCATCTCGAGCGCCTCGGCGTTCGAGCCGAGGTCGGGTGCGAAGCCGCCCTCGTCGCCGACGGCGGTGGCGAGGCCGCGCTCGTGCAGCGTGCCCTTGAGCGCGTGGAAGACCTCGGTGCCGACCTGAAGCGCCTGCGCGAACGAGCTCGCGCCGGCGGGCACGACCATGAACTCCTGGAAGTCGACGCGGTTGTCGGCGTGGGCGCCGCCGTTGACGACGTTCATCATCGGCACCGGCAGGACGTGGGCGTCGCCGCCGCCGAGGGCGCGCCACAGCGGCTCGCCGGCCTCCGACGCCCGCGCCTTGGCGAAGGCGAGCGAGACGCCCAGGATCGCGTTCGCCCCCAGGCGCGACTTGTTGGCGGTGCCGTCGAGCTCGATCAGGCGGCGGTCGAGCTCCTCCTGATCGCCGTCGAAGCCTGCCAGCGCCTCGGCGATCTCGCCGTTCGCGTTCGCGACGGCCCTGGTCACGCCCTTGCCGCCCCACGCCTCGCCGCCGTCGCGCAGCTCGGTCGCCTCGAACTCGCCGGTCGAGGCCCCGGACGGCACGGCGGCACGGCCGCTCGCTCCCCCGGCCAGGGCGAGCTCGACCTCGACCGTCGGGATTCCCCCGCGAATCGAGGATCTGGCGTGCGTGGATGCGCTCGATCGCGCCCATACCGAGCGCGGGAGTCTAAGGGGACCTAAAAGTTGAGCAGTGCGAGCGGTGGCGGGTAGAGGATCGCTGTCGCCCGCTACCGAGGGAGGTGCCTCGATGAGATCCCTGCGCTACCTGCGCGCCCCGACGTTCCTGATCGTCGCGATGGCCGCGGCGGCCTTCGCGGTCGCCGGCTGCGGTGGTGACGACGAAGAGACCTCGAGCAGTGCCGAGGGCACCGAGGAGGCGGCGACGATCGAGATCGACGGCGAGACCGCCAACAACGAGGGCACCGAGGAGGTCACGGGCGACTCGATCGAATTCGAGGAGGACGACTTCTACTTCGAGCCGACCGTGCTCACCGGCGATGCCGGGCAGAAGGTCACGCTCGAGATCACGAACGAAGGCGACTCCGAGCACAACCTCACGATCGAGGACCAGAAGATCGACGAGGACACCGAGCCGGGTGAGACGGCCTCGGTGGACGTGGAGATCCCGGAGTCCGGCCTGATCTCGTTCTACTGCTCCTACCACACGGCCCAGGACATGCGCGGCGCACTCGCCGTCACCGGCTCCGAGCCGACCGGCAGCACGGACACCGAGACGACAAGCTCCGACTCGGGCGGTGGCGGGTATTAGTGGTCCGCTGAGAGGAACCGTTCAGGAGACATAAGCGCGTACCCCCGGGAGGTTCGGGTGCGGGGCCAGCGAAGTTCGGCTCCGCACCGACGGACGAAAGGAGCCTCACGTGGTCATACGCCGCGTGGGAGCGGGGGTGTTCCTCGGTACGGCGCTGCTGGTGGCAACTCCGGCGAGCGCCGCAGTTCCGCATGTAGTTCAACCCGGCGAGACGCTGTGGTCGATCGCGACCGCGAACGGCCTCTCGGCGGAGCAGGTCGCCGCTTATAACGGCGTCTCCTCCGAGTATCACGTGATCCTCGGGGAGACGATCGACGTGCCCGGCGCGGACGAGGTCGCCCCGGAGGGGACGGCCACGACCACGACGACGCCCGCTCCCGGGAGCGGCCTGATCAACTCGCCCTGGGGTCCGCTGTCGCTCGACCCGGCGGCGGCCGACTCCTGGAACCAGATGGCGGCCGCCGCGCTGGAGCAGTTCGGCGTCGAGCTGCATCCGGCCGGCACGCTCTCGGCGATGCGCACCTACGAGCAGCAGGCGCTGCTCTACGACCAGTTCCTCGCGGGAACCGGAGCACCGGCGAACCCGCCGGGCACCTCCTCGCACGAGCTCGGCGTCGCCGTGGACGTCGCGACGCCGGAGATGCGATCCGTGATCGACCAGATCGGCGGCGCCTACGGCTGGTCGGGAACGATCCCGAGCGAGTGGTGGCACGTCAGCTGGGGCGGGTACTAGGCCGCCCCAACTAGCCCTCGGCCCGACGCTCGTCCCGATATCGCTCGGCGGCGGCGCGCAGCGCGAGCTCGGGATCGACGCCGCGCTGCCGCGACTCGGAGACGATCGCGAGCAGGCGATCGCCGATCTCGTGTTCCGCCGCGTCGCGCTCCGCCGTGTTCTTCGAGGACGGTGAGCCGGCGTCTGGCTCCGCGCGGCGCAGGATCTTGCGCGCGTATAGCAACCCGGGCAGGTTCTCGGGGACGTCGGCGAACGGGTCGCCGGCGCCGCGGCCCTCGACCTCGCGCTTGATCTGATCCCAGTTCCTCAGGACCTCGCGCGCGGTCTCGGCGTCGCCGACGGCGTCGGCGGCCTCGCTCTCGGAGCCGAAGACGTGCGGGTGGCGGCGGACCAGCTTCTCGGTCATTCCCTGCGCCACCGCGGCGAGGTCACCGGCGCCCCGCTCCTCGAGCAGCAGGGCGAGGAAGTGGACCTGGAAGAGGACGTCACCGAGCTCGTCGAGGAGCTTCTCGTCGTCGCCGCGCGCGGCGGCGTCGGCGAGCTCGTAGGCCTCCTCGACGGTGTGCGGAACGATCGAGCGCTCGTCCTGCTCGCGGTCCCAGGGGCACTCGCGGCGCAGGCGCCGGGTTATCGCGTCGAGGCGCTGGAGAGCGTCGGCCGAGTTGGGTGGATCAGCCACCCGGCGGGGCGGCCGGGACCGGCGCTCCGCCGGGCGGGACGGCGCCGGGCGGAACCGCGCCAGGCGGAGCCGCGCCGGGCGGCACGGCGCCGGCGGGCGGAGCGGCTCCAGGCGGGACGGCGCCGGCGGGCGGCGCAGCACCGGGCGGGACGGCGCCGGGCGGTGCCGCGCCCGGAGGCGCGGCGCCCGGGGGCACGGCTCCACCCGGGGGCAGGGCGCCGCCGGGGATGCCCGGAGGTAGGCCGGTCACCTCCGGCTGCGGCAGCGGGAACGGTCCCTGGGCGAGGTTCGTGAGCGGATCCGAATCGGCGGGCGTGCCGGGCTTGCGCGGCTTGCGCGAGACGACCGGCGCCGCGCAGCCCGCCTCCGACGGGGTCTGGTCGGTGCAGGCGAGCGGATCGGGAGCGCCGACCGGGCAACCCTCGGGAAGCGGCTCCTGGCCGTCGCAGCTGCGCGGGTTGGGGGCCTCGAAGTTGACGCAGCGGTCGTTGAGCACCGAGTCGGCGCAGAGCGTGAGCTCGGTCCACTTGGTGACGAAGTCCTCCTCGAACTCGGATGCGAGGCGCTCCGACTCCTGGCCGGCGAGCTGCTGGCGGATCTGGTCCGCGACATCGTCGATCGGCGTCGTTTCCTCCTCGTTGACCTTCACCACCTGGGCGGCGTAGAAGCCGTTGTCGGTCTCGATCGGACCGACGATGTCGCCCTCGGGGGCGGCGAAGACCTCCTCGTCGAAGGCCGGACCGCCGGGGCTCTGCCCCTCGACGACGCCTTCGAGCAGGCCACCCCGGTCCTTGGAGACCGGGTCCTGGGAGAACTCCTTCGCGACGGCGTCCCAGCTCTTCTCGGAATCGTCGGATTCGAGCTCGGCGATCGCGTCGGAGACCTTGGCCTCGTCCTGGTTCTGGATCGTGCGGACGTCGCGCGTCTCGGGAACCTGGAACTGCTCGATGTTCTCGTCGTAGAACTCCTCGACGTCCGACTCCGGGATCGCCGACTCGGCCTCCGCGGGGGTGGCTTCACCGGAGGTGACGGCGGTCAGGTCGGCGGGAATGACCGCCTCCTGGACGGCCTCGGCGAGCAGCATCACGCGAACCTCGCGCTGGACGCCCTCGCAAGTGAGGGTGTCGATGCCCTCGTTCAGCTCATCCTGGGTGCAGAAGCCCTGCTCCTCGACGAACTTGTCGAACTCCTTCTGGTCGCCGAAGTTCTCCTTGACGATCGACTCGGCGCGCTGGGCGATCTCGTCGTCGGTGACGGTGATACCGCGGTCGGCGGCCTCGCCCTGGATCCAGAGCGGCAGCAGCACCTCGCCGAAAGCCTGATCGCGCAGGGCCGTGTAGGAGGGGTCGTCGGGCGGCGGCGGCTTCTTCAGGCCCTGGCCCTCCGCTGCACGGGAGACGGCGGCGTCGAACTGCTCCTGGGTGACGATCCCGTCGTCGACGTCCTGGACCTCCACGACGCCCGAGCTCGGGGCCGAGCCCTCGCCGATGTGGCCGCGGCCGATGATCACCACCGCCGCAATCACGACGAGCACGACGCCGAAGATCAGCGCCGCGAGCCGCTTGCGCGGCTTGGGCATCTCGGGCGACTTGGGCGCGGGCCGATTCGTCCTCGCGCCCTTGGCGGGGTTTCCCTTCCGGGACTGCGGGCTCACGAGCGGGGCAGCATAACGATGGAAATCAAAAGTGCCTCAACTTCGGGGCTCAGGCCGGCGCGACCGCCTCCGGCGGCGCCGGCTCGCTGCGCACCGCGGCCAAGGCTTCGGCGAGCGCGACCGCGGCTCCGAGACGGGCCGCGGGGTCGGGCGGGACGCGCATCGAGAGCGTCCGTTGGCGCCACTCGTAAAGGGCCCCCTCCACCCGCTCGGAGACCCCGGCTGCCTGCTCGGATTCGAGCTCGAGCGGGGAGATGGTCAGGCGCCCGCCGCGCGCCTCGACCGAGCTCGCGCCCGCACGGGCAAACTCGATCCGCGCCCGCTGCAGCGAGATCAGGTTCTCGAGCGCCTCTGGCGGCGGGCCGAAGCGGTCGCGGAGCTCGTCGCGGAGCTCGCGCAGCTCCCCCGGCTCGCGGGCGGCGGAGACGCGGCGGTGCACGTCGATCTTCGCCGCCTCGAACGGCACGTACTCGGCCGGGACGTAGGCGTCGACGTCGAGGTCGAGCCGGACGGCGCTCTCCGGAACCTCGCCCTCCCTCGCGCCGCGCCGCGCCTCGACCGCCTCCTCCAGCATCCGCAGGTAGAGCTCGAAGCCGACCGCGGCGACGTGGCCGGACTGCTCGTCGCCGAGCAGGTCTCCGGCGCCGCGCAGCTCGAGGTCGCGCATGGCGATCGCGAAGCCCGAACCGAGCTCGGTGTGGTCGGAGAGGGTCGCGAGGCGGGCGCCGGCATCGGCGCTGAGGGTCTCCTCGGCCGGGTACAGCAGGTAGGCGTAGGCCCGCTCGCGCGAGCGCCCGACCCGGCCGCGGATCTGGTAGGCCTGGGCGAGGCCGAGCTGGTCGGCTCGCTCGACGATCAGCGTGTTCGCCGTCGGGATGTCGAGGCCGGATTCGATGATCGTGGTCGCGACGAGGACGTCGGCCTCGCCGCGGAGGAAGGTGAGCATCGTCGCCTCGAGCGCCTGCTCGTCCATCTGGCCGTGGGCCTCGGCGACGCGTGCCCGCGGGATGAGCGCCCGGATCCCCTCGGCGATCTCGTGCAGTGACTCGACCCGGTTGTGGAGGAAGAAGACCTGGCCCTCGCGGGCGAGCTCGCGCTCGATCGCGCGGCGAACGAGGTCGTCGTCGTAGGGCCCGACGTAGGTGCGCACGGGTCGCCGGCCCTCCGGCGGCGTCTCGATCACCGAGATGTCGCGGAGCCCGGCGAGACTCATCTGCAGGGTCCGCGGGATCGGGGTCGCCGAGAGCGAGATCACGTCCACCTTCAGCTTGAGCTGGCGCAGGAGCTCCTTCTGCTTGACCCCGAAGCGCTGCTCCTCGTCGACGATCAGCAGGCCGAGGTCGCGAGCGCGTACGTCACGGGAGAGCAGCCGATGCGTGCCGATGAGGACGTCGAGCCGGCCGTCGGCGAAGGCGGCGAGGGTCGCCTTCACCTCGGCCGGCTTTCTCAGCCGAGAGACCGAGTCGATCTCGATCGGGAAATCGGAGAAACGCTCGCGGAAGGTGCCGAGGTGCTGCTGGGCGAGGATCGTCGTCGGCACCAGCATCATCACCTGCTTCGAGTCGGCCACCGCCTTGACCGCTGCGCGCATCGCGACCTCGGTCTTGCCGTAGCCGACGTCGCCGCAGATCAGCCGGTCCATCGGCGTCGCCGCCTCCATGTCGGACTCGACCGACTCGATCGCGTCGAGCTGGTCGGCGGTCTCGCGGTAGGGGAAGGACTCGCGCAGCTGGATCTGGAACTCGCCGTCG
This sequence comes from uncultured Thermoleophilia bacterium, assembly GCA_963844425.1. Classification (GTDB taxonomy): domain Bacteria; phylum Actinomycetota; class Thermoleophilia; order Solirubrobacterales; family 70-9; genus DASUSH01. The sequence goes on from CAWJOD010000020.1 coordinate 110,575, forward strand.
GGCGAGTAGGCATGGCCTGGGCGGGAGCGGCGCTCCGCGTAGAGGTTCAGCAGGTCGCCGGCGAGCTCGCCCGCCGCGCGGCGCGCGCGGGCCTTCATCTGCTCCCAGCGCGAGCCGCCGAGCTTCGAGAGCTGCGGCGACTCGCCCCCGGCGCCGATGTAGCGGCTGATCTTCGCGAGCTGCTCCGCCGGGACGAAGACCCGGTCCTCGCCGCGGTACTCGAGCTGGAGGTAGTCCCTGGTCACGCCGGCGAGCGTCTTCGTCTCGAAGCCGGCGAAGCGCGCGACGCCGTGGTCCTCGTGGACGACGTGGTCGCCGACACGAAGCTCGGAGAAGGCGCGAAGCCGCCCGCGGGCCGGAGCCGCGGCGGCGGTCTTGCGCCGGTGCAGGAGCTGGCGCCAGGGGATCACGGCGAGGTGCAGCTCGGGGGAGATGAAGCCCTCGCTGAGCGAGCCCTCCGCGAACGCCAGCGATCCTGGTTCCGGGGCGCGGTCATCGAGGATGGTCGCGCTCAGGCGGTCGAACGAGTATCGGGCTCGCTCGGCCTCACCGAGCCGGTCGAAGGCGACGACGGTCGCGTAGCCGGATCGCAACTGCTTCGAGACCTCGCCCTCGGCCTCCGCGGGCGTGCGGGCGGCGGAGGCCGGGCGCTGGGCGCGGAAGGAATGCGGCTGGTCGCTGATGCTGCGAGGAGACCTCGAGGATGCGCCCGCTCGCGGAGCGGCTCCGAGACCTCGACGTAGAGGTGGTGAGCGTCGTCGTCGTGCATCGCGGTGGTGACGTCGGTCCAGTGGTCCTTGAGCGCGGCCGGGATCTCGTCGGCGGCGGCGATCACCACGGCGGTCTCGTCGGCGACGAGATCGAGAGGGGCCTGGAAGCGATCGACCGGCAGCAGCTCGGCGATGTCGGGCCGGTCCTCCTGGTCCGGACGCGGCCTCGGCGAGCTCCCGGTGCTCGGCAGCGAGCTCGGCCGCGGGCGAGATCTCGACCCGCTCGGCCTCTCCGAGCGAGCGCTGGGTGAAGGTCGAGAACCAGCGCAGCGACTCGATCTCGTCGCCGAAGAGCTCGAGCCGGACCGCCCGCTCCTCGGTCGCCGGATAGACGTCGAGGATGCCGCCGCGGAGAGCGAACTGGCCGCGCTCCTCGACCTGGTCGAGGCGCTCGTACCCGCACTCCACGAGCAGCTCCGCGACGTCCGCAAGGTCGACTTCCTCGCCCAGGTGAAGGGTGAATCCGGCAGGACGCAGGCCGGCGTCCGGGACCGCCTCGGCCAGCGCGATCGCGCTCGCGACCACGAGCGGCGGCTCGCCCGCCGCGCCCTCGCCGGTGAGGGCATCGAGCGCCGCGATCCGCAGCCCGACGAGGTGCGGAGGCGGCGCGACGTGCGATTCGTAGCCGGTCCCCCGCGACGGGTAGTAACGGACGCTCCGAGGGCCGGTGAAGGCGTTCAGATCGCGCGCGAGGTCGCGAGCGGAGCGGTCGTCGGCGGTGACGACGAGCGCTGGGCGGCCGCCCAAGGCGTCCTCGGACTCCAGCAGCGCCGCGAGCAGGTAGGGCCTGATCGCCGAGGACATGTGGGCCTCGGTACGGCCATCGCCGGCGACATCGGCGGCGAGAGCGCCGAAGCGGTCGAGGTCGTTGACGATGTCGAGAAGCGGTCTGAGCACGGCGAATAACCGGCGCGGAGGCCCGGCCGGTCGATCGTAGCGAGGGTCGTATCGCGGCTTCGCCAGGTAGCGTCAGCCGCCGTGAACCGCCCCGTCCCAACCCTCCTGGCGCTCGCGATCGCGGGCGTCGCCCTGCTCTCCGGATGCGGAGGGGACTCGACGACCACCAGCTCGACCTCCGACGCATCGCCGGCCGACGATCGGGCCGCGATCGAAAAGACATGGGCGGCGTTTGCCGATGCCGTCGAGAAGGGGGACGGAGATGCAGCCTGCGCGGAGCTCTCCGACGAGCTCGCGAGGCCGAACGAGTTCAACCGGCAGCTCGGCTCGCCGGTCGCGGGCGGACCGAGTTGCCAGGACGTGCTGAGCGACAAGGACGCGACGCTCTCGTTCGCGGCCGGCCTCAGCCCCGAGCTCATCGAGGTGGAGATCGACGGCGACACTGCCACGGCCATTGCCGGAGCCGCGAAGCCCACATTCGCCGACGAGGACGGAGAGTGGAAGGTCACGAGTGTCTTCGGCGTGCTGCCGGAGGAGTAGCCCCGGCCTAGGCGCGGTACGGCAGGCCCGGCCCGGTCCGCTGCCACTCGACCTGGCCGCGGCCCTCGGCGGCGGAGCGCTCGACGACGCCGTCGTGCTCGTGCAGCATCGCCTTCAGGCGGGCCACGCCGTCGGGGTCGAGCTGGGCGACGCCCTCGGCGAGCTTGAGCGCCGCGCCTTCGGTGGCGGCGGCCGGGGCGATCTTGTGGACGAGCCCCCAGCGGTGGGCGTCGTCGGGCCCGATCTCCCGGGCGGTGAGCAGGGCGTACTTGGCGATCGAGAGGCCGACCAGCGTGACCAGGCGGGCGGGGCCGACGGGAACGCCGAGGGCGGCACCCGGGAAGCGCAGGCGCATGTTGGAGCCGCCGACGCGCAGGTCGCAGGCGATCGCGATCTCGGCGCCGCCACCGACGCAGGCGCCGTGGCAGGCGGCGACGGTCGGGCGCGGGAACGAGACGAGCGCGTCGTAGAACTCGGCCCACAGCTCCATCCGGCGGACCCTGCCCTCCTCGTCGAGGTCCTCGCGGACGTCGGCGCCGGCGGAGAGGCCCATGTGGTCGTTGGAGGAGATCACCAGGACGCGCAGTCTCGGGGTCCTCGCGGGCGCGTCCGCAGGTGCTCGAGGAGCTCGCCCAGCATCTGGGTGTTGATCGCGTTGCGCGCCTCGGCGCGCTCGAGCCGGATCAGGCCGATCCCGTGCTCGTCGCGCGAGTAGCTGGTCAGCGGCTCAGTCATCGGGGGCGAGCCTGTCGACCAGGTGCTCGGTCTCCTGGGCGCCGAGGAAGATCAGCTCGCGCACCTGGTCGTCGTCCTCCGCGAAGCGGCCCAGGACGTGCGCCGAGACGATCTCCGGGTCCGTCGAGTCCGGGCGGCCGACGCCGACCCGCACGCGCCAGAACTCGCGATCGCCAAGACCGCGCTCGAGGCTCTTCAGGCCGTTGTGGCCCGCCACTCCCCCGCCCTCCTTCACCTGCACCTCGCCGAACGGCAGGTCGATCTCGTCGTGGACCGCGATCAGCCGCTCGAGCGGGACCCGCAGATCGCCCCGTGCGGGGCCGGCGGAGTCGCCGGACTCGTTCATGTAGGTCTGCGGCAGCAGGATCGCGACGTGCGGGCCGCCCGGACGGGTCCTTCCCTCGGTGATCAGCCCGTTGTACTTCTGCTTCGCCCTCGGCAGCTCCCAGCGACGGGACAGCTCGGAGGCGACCTCGAAGCCGATGTTGTGGCGCGTGCCCTCGTAGCGCCGCCCGGGGTTGCCGAGGCCGACGATCAGGACCCGATCGGATGTGGCCGCTCCCTCGCCGCCGCGCTGGCGGCCGAAGAGGCGCAACGACGTCTACTCCCCGCCCTCTTCGCCGATCCGCTCGGGCTGGGGCTGCTCGCCCTCGCCCTCGCCGGCGTCCTCGCCCTCGGCGCCCTCGGCGGGCTCGATCGGCTCGCCGTCCTCGCCGACGAGCTCGGCCTCCTCTTCGACCTCGGGCTCGGGCTCCTCCTCGATCCGCGGCGGCGAGAGCGTCGCGATCGTGACCTCCTCGGGGTCGTCGACCACGAAGGTGACTCCCTCCGGCGGCGTCACGGTGGCGAGCTGGATGGTGTCGTTGATCTCCATCGCGGAGACGTCGACGACGATCTGCTCCGGGATCTCGGTCGGAAGCGCCTCGACGGTGACCTCGCGGGTGACGTGCTCGAGCACCCCGCCCTCCTTGGCCCCGGGCGCCTCTTCGCCGCCCTCGAGCTCGATCGAGACCTCGGACTGGATCGCGACGTCGAGCTTGACCTCGAGCAGGTCGAGGTGCTGGAGCTCGCCGCGAACGGGGTGGCGCTGCTGCTCCTTGATGACGACCGGCGTGGAGGAGCCGTCGAACTCGAGATCGAAGAGCGCCGCGCCGGTCTGCAGGACGACGCGCAGCTCGCGTTCGGGCACCTCGAAGGCGCGAGCGTCGTCGCCGCGACCGTAGACGACGCCGAGCACGAGGCCGTCGCGCCGCTTGCGCTTGCTGACCCTGGTGCCGAACTCATTGCGTTCGGCCACCTTGATCTTCGGTCGTTGCTGGCTCGCCATGCGGCTGCGGAGGATAGAAGGCCCGGTCCCTCAATAGGCTTCGCGCCCGTGGCGGAGGAGAAGATTCCCAAGGGCAGGGTTCGCCGTTCCGCCAAGCTCGGCAGCGCGCTCGGCACGCAGGCGACCCGCTACGCCGGGACGAAGGCGGCGAATGTCGTCCGCTCGGGCGAGAAGAGCGAGGAGAAGCTCGAGAACCGCCATCTCGAGACCGCGCTGAAGATCGCCGGCACGCTCGGCGAGATGAAGGGCGCGGCGATGAAGCTCGGGCAGCTCGCCTCGTTCGTCGACACCGAGTTCCTGCCCGAGGAGTACCGCGAGCTCTACCAGGAGCAGATGGCGAAGCTGCGCAACGACGCGCCGGCGATGCCATGGGAGAAGGTCGTCGAGGTGCTCGAGGACGAGTACGCGCCGGAGCGCATCGACGAGCTCTTCGAGCGGATCGAGCCCAAGGCGTTCGCCGCCGCCTCGATCGGCCAGGTCCACCGGGCGACGATGACCGACGGTCGCGAGGTCGCGGTCAAGATCCAGTACCCCGACGTCGCCGACGCGCTCGAGGCGGACCTGCGCAACGCCGGCACGATCGTGCGGCTGGCGAAGGCGCTGGCGCCGGGCCTCGACCCGAAGGCCATCGCCGCGGAGCTCAAGGAGCGGGTCATGGAGGAGCTCGACTACGAGTTCGAGGCGCAGAACCAGCGTTCGTTCGCCCGCGCCTACCGCGACCACCCGTTCATCTACGTGCCGCAGGTGATCACCCGGCTCTCACGTCGCAAGGTGCTGGTCACCGAGTTCGTCGAGGGAACGCAGTTCGAGCAGGTGAAGGAGCTCGAGCACGATGAGCGCAGCCGCTACGGCGAGATCGTCTTCCGCTTCCACTTCGGCTCGATCTACCACCTCCAGCACTTCAACGCCGACGCCCACCCCGGCAACTACATCCTCATGGACGACGGGCGCGTCGCCTTCCTCGACTTCGGGATGACGAAGAAGCTCGACCCCGAGCAGATCGAGCTCGAGCAGGCGGCGATCGACGCCGCGGTGCGGAAGGATCCGGAGGCGCTCATGAAGAGCCTGCAGGACCTCGGCTTCGTCAACAACCCGAAGAAGATCGACGCCGAGCGGCTGATGGACCACGTGATGCTGGTCGGCGGCTGGTACATGGAGGACCGCGAGTACGAGGTCTCGGCGCGGCGGGTGATGAAGGTGATCGAGTCGACCTCGGACCCGCGCTCGGAGTACTACGACCTGATGCGCCGCGAATCCGTCCCGGCCGAGGAGCTGATGGGCCGGCGGATGGAGACGGGCGTCCTCGCGGTGCTCGCCCAGCTGCGGGCGAAGCGCAACTGGTACCGGATCATGCGCGAGTGGGTCTACGCCGACGAGCCGGCGACCCCGCTCGGCGTCGAGGAATGGGAGTACTTCGAGTCGCGCGGCCAGAAGCGGGTGCCGGGGTTCGCGCAGCGGCCGGTATAGGGCAGCGCCACGAGCGCCTGGCGCGGGCGCTCGTCGCGATCGCGGCGCTCGACCTGACGGTCCACCTCGGTCAGCACGTCGCCGACGGGCTCGCCGACCCGACGTGGTTCTTCGCGCTCGGCGCCGTCGGCGCCGCGGGACTATGGGCGACGGCGGCGCTGTGGCCGCGCGGCAGCGAGCGCGCCCGCACGGTCGTCCTCGCGATCCTCGGCATCGGGCTCGTCTGGGGCGGGATCGCGATGCACGCCGCCGATGCGATTGACGACGGCCTCACGCTCACCCACGCCACCGGGATCGCAGCCGGCGTGTTCGGCGTCGCCCTCCTGGTACTCGCGCTGGCGCGGGTCGCGGGCGGCCGCGCCGCCTAGGAAGACTCGCCGGTTCGCAGCAGGCCGATCTGGTCGGCGCGGCGGATGTTGCCCTCGTCGCCGAAGTTGAGGACCTGGATGCTGCCGCTGGCGGCGAGCTCCTCGGCGGCGAGCTCGGGGATGTCGAAGACGACGGTGCCGGACTCGGTGGCGCCCGGCTTGATCTTCTTCGCCTGCCAGAGGAAGGAGTCGGTGGCGACGCCGTTCAGGACGTTGAAGGGCTCGTTGTAGGTGGCGGTGCCGGCCTTGAGCTGGACCTGCTCGCCGAAGTCGTCGAAGACCTGGGTGCCGTTGCCCTCGTTGGTGATCGAGAGCGTCGCGACCGAGTAGACGCCGTTCTTCGCCTCGCGCGGCTTCAGGTAATCGCCGCGGACGGTTTCCGTCTCCTCGATCTCGTCGATGCGGGCGGTCAGGGTGTCGAGCTCGAGCTCCTCGCCGTAGTCGGCGACGACGTACTCGGTCCCGTTCGCCGAGCAGGTGCCGGCGCTGCCGAGCACCGACTCGATGCCCTCGTCGCCGCACTGGACCTCCTCCGGGTCGACGCGGGCGGCATTGGCGACGATCTCCTCGATCGGCGCGCCCTCGGTGGCGGTGCTGGTCGAGGTCGAGGTCGAGGTCGTCGAGGTCCCGGTGAAGGTGCCGGGCTCGGTCGACGTCGTGGTCGTCGAGGTGGTCGACGTGGTGGTGGTCGCAGGCTCGTCGCCGCCGCCACAGGCGGCCAGCGCCAGCGCCCCGCAGGCCACGGCGAGGACCGCACCCGTGCGCAGTCTCATCCGGTCGCCACCTCCCCTTCGTCCCTGCGGCGCAGCGGACCGCCGACGTAGAAGAGCGATACGAAGAAGCTCGCGACCGCGAGGATCGCGACGTAGCGGAAGCCGGACGCGATCCCGGTGACGAAGGAGTCGCGGACGATCCCCTCGACCACCGCGAGCTTCGACGGGTCCAGCGAGCTCGCCGCGGCGCCGGCGGTCTCGGTTCCCGCGAGCAGGCCGTGCAGGACGCTCGATTGATGCTCGGTCAGCGAGGTCCCGGCGGCCGCAGCCTTCTCCTAGAGCTCGTTCTCGGAGGTGATCGTGAAGATCGTCGTCGTGATCCCGAGCCCGATCGCGCCGCCCGCGACCTGGAACATGTAGACGATCCCTCCGGCGAGGCTGGTCCGCGAGGGATCGAGGGAGGTGACTCCGGCGGTGGTCACCGAGGAGTAGAAGACGCCGCAGCCGAGGCCGAGCACGATCAGCCCGGGGATCAGGTTCGCGTACTCCCAGTCGTCGGACATCAGCGAGAGCAGGCCGATCCCGATGACGATCCCGGCGACTCCCGTCGTCACCGCCCGTTTGGCGCCGAGGCGATCGTAGAAGCGCCCCGCGATGAACGAGGTGATCGCGAACACGCCCAGCATCGGCACCATCCCGACGCCGGCCTCGAGCGGCGAGTAGCCGAGCACCTCGATCATGAACTGCGGCACGTAGAGGATCGCCGCGAAGAAGACCGCGGAGAGCAGCAGCACCGTTATGCAGGCGGCCCGGAAGTTGGCGTTGCGGATCACGTCGCGCGGGACCAGGGCGCGCTCGCCCATCCGCGGCTCGATCAGCGCGAAGCTCCCGATCAGGAGCACGGCGACGACGAACATCGCGATCACGCGCACGTCGCCGAACCCCCAGTCGGCGGCCTGGTCGAAGCCGAGCAGGAGCAGGATCAGGCCGACCGAGAGGGAGGCGATCCCCGGGTAGTCGATCCCCTCGCGAGCGCCGGGCTCGTCCTTCGGCACCCGCGCGGCGATGACGGCGGTCGCGAAGGCGGCGATCGGCAGGTTGAGGAAGAAGATCGCGCGCCAGGAGATCTCGTCGGTGAGGAAGCCGCCCAGCATCGGTCCCATCGCGTTGCCGATCCCGGCGGCGCCGAGGATCAGGCCGCCTGCGAGCCCGGCCTTCGAGTCGGGGAGGATCGCGTAGGTGAGTCCCAGGAGCGCCGGCCACATCAGCGCCCCGCCGACGCCCATCAGCAGGCGCATCACGATCAGGATCGTGGCGTTCGGGGCGAGCCCGCCGAGCAGCGAGAAGCCGGCGAAGATCGCGGCGCCGACGAAGAAGATCTTGCGCCTCCCGAACATGTCGGCGAGGCGGCCGCCGGTGACGATCGCCATCCCGAAGATGAGCGCGTACGCGTTGACGACCCACTGGGCGGTGCCGAGATCGATGTCGAAGTCGTGCTCGATCGCCGGGATCGCGACGTTCATCGCCGTGAAGTCGTTGGCGATCACGATCACCCCGAGGCCGATCGCGAACAGGGCGATCCCGGTCCCCGGCGGCAGCTTGTCGGCGGCGGCCCCGGCCGGTGTCGAGGCAGCGCCCGAGCCGGCGGTGGCCGCTGCCGGCTCCGCACCCCTGCGGTGATGATGGCCGATCACGTGGGGCGGCAGCCTACCTAGCGTTTAGGCTGCCTCGGCTGCCGACCAGGAGGCGAGGACGATGCGCAACAAGATCAGACAGGGCTGGGAGCTGACGAAGAAGAGCTGGGCGCTCCTGCGCGAGCACAAGGAGCTGTTCCGCTTCCCGGTCTACGGCACGCTCGCCTCGCTGCCGGCGATCGCGATCGTGATCGCCGGCATCTTCCTGCTCGACATGAAGGAGTACGTCGTCGGCGTGATCCTGCTCGTCGTCGGCTTCTACGTGACCAGCCTGATCGGTCTCTACTTCTCGGTCGGGCTGGCGGCGACCGCCGACGCGATCTTCCATGGTCGCGACGCGACCGTCGGCGATGGGCTCGCCGCCGCCCGTGCCCGCTTCGGCTCGATCGCCGGCTGGGCCGCTGTCGCGACGGGGGTCAGCCTGATCGTCGCTGCGATCCAGTACTTCGGCGAGATCGGCGAGCAGCTCATCGCCGGCCTGCTGAACGGCGCCTGGGACCTGATCACCTTCCTCGCCGTGCCCGTGATCGCCTTCGAGGGGCCGGGCGCGTTCGCGACGCTCAAGCGCTCGGCGCACCTCTTCCGCGAGCGCTGGGCCGGCCAGGTGACCGGCAACGTCGCGATCGGCGGCATCGTCTTCCTGGTCGGCTACCTGCCCGCGATCGCGCTGATCGCGCTGGGCATCGTCCTCTGGATCAGCGACGGCGGCGGCGCGGAAATGGCGGCCGGCGGCGTGCTCGTCGCGATCGGCCTGGTCATCTTCCTCATCAGCGCCTTCATCGTGCGGACGATGCGCGGCGTCTTCGGCGTCGCCCTCTACCGCTACGCGGCGAACGGCGAGACGACCGCGGCGTTCACGCAGGCGGACCTGGAGTCGGCGGTGCGGACGCGAGGCGCTCCGCAGACGACCTAGATCCAGCCGGCTCGAGCTCGGCGAACAGGCGGGGGTCGTTGGTGACGATGCCGTCGACGCCGTGCGCGACGAGCGCGCGCATGCGCTCGAGGTCGTCGACGGTCCAGGCGATCAGCTCTACGCCGGCCATCCGGCAGGCGCGGACGAGGCGGTCGGTGACGAGCGGGTGGTAGATCCACATCGCGTGCACGCCGAGCTCGGGCAGCCGCTTCGCGGCGAGCGATGGCAGGCGGCGGCGCATCGCCGCGATCGCGGCGATGAGCGCGGGGCGGGCCCAGCGCCTGCGGTCCCAGGCGCGGGTGGCGCGCGGGAAGGTCCAGCCGGCGCGCAGTTCCGGGGCGAGCTCGCGCACCCGTCGCAAGCTCGCGATCTCCATCGTCGAGATCATCGCCCGCCCGGTCAGCTCGTGCTCGCGGAGCGCGGCGATCACCTCGTCCTCGCGGCCCGCGATCTTCAGGTCGAGGTCGATCTCGACCCGGTCGAGGGGCGGCTCGGTGAAGGCGTCGAGCGCCTCGGCGAGCGTCGGCGGGTCGCCGCGCTCGGCGGCGGCCCAGTCGTGGGCGACCAGGAGCGGTGCGGAGCCGGGTGCGCCGGGTCCCGCCTCGGCATCGCGCCAGTCGGCGCCGCCGGGGAAGTCGCCGGGCGGGCGCAGCACGTCGAACTCCACCAGGTCGACGCCGATCTCGACCGCTCGCACGAAGCTGGCCACGGTGTTGCCCGGGACGACGGCGTCGGCGCCCTTGTGGCCGACGCGGAGCAGCCGTCGCGGTCCGTCGCCCTCAGCCATCGCCCAAATGTAGAGTCAGGCGCCGATGACCTCCTGGAAGAAACCCGGCCTGCCGGTCGGTGCGCTCCTCGTGCTTTTCGCCGTCATTGCCACGCTGGCAGCGGCCGGCTGCGGTGGCGACGACGAGCCCAAGCCGGAGGAGCAGGCCGGCGCCGCCGCCGAAGAGTTCGTCGCCGCGATGGAGTCGGGCGACTTCGAAGCGGCCTGCGGCGCGCTCACGGACGAGCTCGCCACCCAGCTCGGCGGCGATCAGTGCTCCGAGCAGATCGCCTCGATCGCGGGCGAGGGCGGCGAGGTCTCGATCAAGGTCACGAACGTTCGCGTCAGCGGGCCGAAAGCGGTCGCGGAGACCGAGGTCCGCAGGGCGGGCGCCGGCGCCCAGGAGAGCTCGTTCGACCTGGTCGACAGCGAGGGGGACTGGAAGGTCTCCGGCCTCGGGGACTAGGCCGCGAGCGCGGCCTCCGCCTGGTCGCGGTCCAGGAACTCGAGCCAGAGGATGATCCGGCGGTCCTCGGCGAACTCGTAGACCCACCATTCGGGCTGCTGGGCGGGCGCGCCGCTGGCGGCTCCCTTGCCACTCACCGTCGCCTCGACGAAGAGCCTTTCGCCGCGAATCTCGCCGCCCACGACCTCGACCTTTATGTCGCCGAGCAGGTCGAGGCGCTCGCGCATCCGGGTCACACAGGCGTCGCGGCCGCGGTGGGTTCCCGCATCGGGGAAGCCGGGCGGCTCGACCCAGACGATGTCGTCGTGCCAGATCACGGGCGCTGACTCGAGCGCGCCCGCGTTCCAGGACGCAATTCCCTCGCGAAGCCTGTCGAGGACCTGCTCGGTCGCCGGGTCCTTCTGGTCCACCTAGAAGAGCTGGTTCTCGCCGGCGAAGATCTCCGAGACGGAGTCGTCGGCGAAGATGCGGCGGATCGAGTCGGCGAGGGTCTGCGCCGCGGAGAGCACGTGGATGTTCTCCGGCGCGCCAGGCCTGAGCGGGATCGTGTCGGTGACGACGATGCGCTCGATCCCGGACTCCTCGTAGGGGAGCCGCTCGAAGGCGGGCCCGGAGAAGACGCCGTGGGTGGCGCAGGCGATGACGCTGCGAGGCGCCCTCGTCGAGGACGGTGCGGGCGGCGGCGCAAAGGGTGCCGGCGGTATCGATCATGTCGTCGGAGAGGATCGCGACCTTGCCCTTGACGTCACCGACGACGTAGCCGATCTCGGCGACCTGCTGGGCGGGGCGCTCCTTCTCCATCACCGCCCAGTGGGTGCCGATCTTGCGGGCGAAGTTGCGAGCCATCTTCACGCGGCCGGCATCGGGCGATACGACCACGAGCTCGTCCTCGAAGTGCTGGTCGAGGAAGTACTGGGTGAGCATCGGCATCGCCGTCATGTGGTCGACGGGGATCCCGAAGAAGCCCTGCACCTGACCGGAGTGGAGGTCCATGGTGAGGACGCGGTCTACTCCGGCGGTCTCGAGGCAGCGGGCGACCAGGCGGCCGGTGATCGGCTCGCGCGGCGCCGACTTCTTGTCCTGGCGCGAGTACCCGTACCAGGGCAGCACGGCGATGATCCGGTGCGCGGAGGCGCCCTGGGCCGCGTCGATCATCGTCAGCAGCTCCATCAGCGCGTCGTTCGCGGTCATCCCGTTCTTCTCGTTCGACGCCGTCGACTGGACGAGGAAGACGTCGGCGCCGCGGATCGACTCCTCGAAGCGGCAGTAGACCTCGCCGTTGGAGAACGTCTTCAGCGTGACCGAGCCGAGGTCGACGTCGAGGCGCTCGGCGATCTTCGCGGCGAGCTCTCCGGAGGCGCGGCCGCCGAAGACCATCAGCCGCTTGTTGTACTCGTGGACGATCGAACTGACTGCGGTCGGGCGTTCCTCGACGGTGGCCATCAGCTGCTGTCGTCCTCTTTCTCGGCTTCCGATGCCTTGCGCTGGGCGAAATCCTCGACGTTTCGCTGGGCGTTGTCGCTCACCCCGAGCGCGCCAGGCGGCACGTCTTCGCGGATCACGGCGCCGGCGCCAGTGTAAGCATCGTCACCGACGCGTACCGGCGCGACGAGCATCGTGTCGACCCCGATCCGGACGCGGTCGCCGATCCGAGTCCGGTGTTTGCGGAATCCGTCGTAGTTGGCGGTGATCGTGCCGGCGCCGAGGTTGGAGCCGGCGCCGACGTCGGCGTCGCCGACGTAGGACAGGTGCGGGACCTTCGTCCCGGCGCCGATCTCGGAGTTCTTGACCTCGACGAAGGCGCCGACCTTGGCGCCGTCGCGCAGCGTCGCGCCCGGCCGCAGGTAGGCGAACGGGCCGACGTTGCAGCGGGCGTCGACGTCGCACTCGAGGAGGTGCGAGCGGACGACGGCGGCCCCCTCGCCGACGGTGGTGTCGGTAGAGGGTGGTGTGCGGGCCGATCACGGCCCCGCCGGCGATCCTGGTCGCGCCGCGCAGGTAGGAGCCGGGCTCGATCGTCGCGTCGGCGGCGATCTCGACATCGGCGTCGATCCAGGTCGCGCCGGGGTCGACGATCGTCACCCCGGCGAGCATGTGGCGGTGGTTGATCGCGCGTCGGGCGTAGCCGCCGACGAGGGCGAGGTCGGCGCGCGTGTTGACGCCGAGGTTGACGCCGGGCTCGCGCTCGAGGTGGGCGGCGACGCGCAGTCCCGCCTCGCGCAGCAGGGGCAGGACGTCGCCGAGGTAGTACTCGCCCTGAGCGTTGTCGTTGGTGATCCGGCCGACGGCGTCGGCGAGCGGGCGCGGCGGTGAATACGTAGGTGCCCGTGTTCACCTCGGTGATCGCGAGCTCCTCGGGGGTCGCGTCCCCGGCGGACTCCTTCGCCTCGACGATGCGGGCGATGTCACCGGAGGAGTCACGGACGATCCGTCCGTAGCTGCCGGGCTCGTCCATCTCGGCGGTCATGACCGTCGCCGCGGCGCCGCTCTGCTCGTGCGTCGCGAGCAGGCGCGAGATCACCTCGGCGGTAACCAGCGGGCTGTCGCCGGAGAGGACGACGACCGTCTCCGAGGCGGCGATCACCTCGCCGGCGGCACGGATCGCGCCGCCGGTGCCGTTCGCCTCCGGCTGGACGACGACCTCGGTGCCCTCCGGCAGCGCCTGCGAGAGGTCATGACCGGGCGACGAGATCACGGCGACCCTCCCGGCCCCGGCCTCGCGCGCGGCGAGCACCGGCCAGGCGACGAGCGCGCGCCCGCAGAGCGCGTGCATCACCTTGGGCAACGAGGAACGCATGCGCGTCCCCTCGCCGGCGGCCATGACGAGGACGGTGGGATCGGTTGGCACGCCGGAATCGTAAGAGCAAACTTCCCGGCGGGTGCCGTCCTGCGCCCAACCTGACCGGCTGGGCGCAACCGTTGGTCCTGATCCGCCACCGCCTCTTGAGGTTCTCATTTAGGTGGCGCGACTACCGTCTTTAACCGTGGACCGGCCGTCACTCCAGCGCAGCGCGCGCAGAAGATTGCTCCTTCTCGCAGTTGCGATCGGCGCCGCCTTCGCGGCAGCGTTCCTGCTGCTCCCGCACGATCCCGGCGAGGTCGTCCGCGCCGCCGAGGCGATGCCCGCCGGCCTGGTCGCGGGCGCCGCGTTCCTCGCCTGGACGATCCTGACGCCCGCGCTCGTCTCGGGCACGCTGCTCGCCGCCGCCACGGGGATCCTGCTCGGCGGCCCGGCCGGGATGCCGGTCGCACTCGCTGGCGCGATGATGGGCAGCGCCCTCGCCTTCCTGATCGCTCGCCGCTTCGGCAGGGGCCCGGCCGACGCGCTCTGCGGACCGCGGCTCGAGGGGCTCAAGGCGAAGGTCGAGGAGCGGCCGATCCTCGCGGTCGCGCTGATCCGGATCGCGCCGGGCTCGCCCGCCGCGATCCTGAACTACGGGGCCGGCCTCACGCGGATCCGCCTGCGCGAGTTCCTCGCGGGCAGCGTGCTGGGCGGTGCCCCGCGCGTGCTCGCCTACACCGCCCTCGGCGGCGCCATCGCGGAGGGCCTCGTCTGGCCCGCGTTCGCGGGCTTCGCGGCGATCAGCGCCATCGGCATCGCCGGCGTGATCGTCGTGCGCCGCAGGCGGGCGGCACCGCTCGGCGCGACGGCCTGAGCCCGGGCGAGCCTCGGTGGGTGAGTCTTTCCCGCCTATACAGGGTCAAGCTCACCCACTGTGCTTGGTGGGTGGTCCGAACCTAGACTTGGCCGACCGCCGTTCCGGGATGGTGTAGCTGGCAGCACGCTCGGTTTTGGTCCGAGAAGCGGTGGGTTCAAATCCTCCTCCCGGAACTCGTCAGTTCGTTCTCCGGGGTACCCGCCGTTCAGCTGCCCTTGCCGCGGCTCACCTTGCCGGCCTCGGTGCCGGGTTCGTTCGCGGGGCCGCGCGGTGACGCGATGCCGAGCACGCGCATCGCCTTCAGCCCGAGGCCGGCCTTCTCCCGCCCCTCCGTGGAGGTCAGGTCGAGGCCGGTCACCTCCTTCACCCGCTCGAGCCGGTAGCGGACCGTGTGCCGGTGCGTGAACAGGCGCTCCGCGGTCGGGGTGACGCTCCCGTCCTCGTCGAGGTAGGTCTCGACCGTCGTCACCAGGTCGGTCTCGTACTGCTCGTCGTAGGCCGCGAGCGGGGCCACCGTCTCCGCGTAGAAGCGCTCGAGCTCTCCCGGGTCCTCGCTCATCGCCGGCAGCAGCAGCCGGTAGGAGCCCGTGTCCTCGAAGGCGAGCGTCGCCATCCCCTCGGCGGCGCCGACGTTCATCGCCAGCAGCGCCTCCTTGCCGGCCCGGTAGAGGTCGGCGGGATCGGTCGTGAGCCGGCTGCGGCCGACGGTGACGACGAAGCCCTGGAGCGCCGCCGAGAGCTCGCGCTCGACCGCTTCCGCGGCGCGCCCGAGAACGGCGTCGTCGTCGCCCGGGACGAGCGCGGCGCCGTGCGCGGCCTCACCGCCATGTGAATGCGCGGCGTGCTCGTAATCGCGAAGCGCCGCGAGCGAGCCGGCGCTGACCCCGCGGAGCGCCCGCAGGGTGAGGTTCAGGACGCGCTCGCGCCATTCGCCCTCCTGCGGGTTGAGGGGCTGGGCGCGCAGCGCGATCACCCCGGCCCCACCCTCGAGCTCGGAACCGAGCTCGGCGCCGCGGGCGACGATGTCGCCGCGATCGGTGACCTCGCGATCGAGGACGGCGCGGACGTAGTCGCCCGCGAGCCTGTCGCTGGCCCAGTCCGGCGAGCGTGCGCGCTCGACCGCGAGCGCGACCACAGCCGAGACGAGCGCCGCGGCGTCGGGATCCACACCGCCTTCGCGCGGTCGCACCCGCAGCTCGCCGACGACGGCGTCGCCGACGCGGAGCTCGATCGACTCGATCCGCTCGCCGCCGGAGAGAAGCTCGCGCTCCTGGCCCGCGGACGCGTCGGCGACCGCCAGCACGGCGCCGGCACGATCGATCACGGCGACGCTGCCGCCGAGCCCCTCGGCCGCGGCCCGCGCCAGCGCCGGGAGCCCGGCGCCGCCCTCGACCGCGACCGCGAGCGCCGTGAGGCCAGCGGGCTTCGTTGCGGAGGTGTCCGTTCCGCTGCCCATGCGCGGATTGTAGGTCCGGGACGGCTAGCGGAGACGGGGAACGACCACGGAGAAGATGTCCCCGATGTCCTTGAGGACCTTGTTGATCTCGCTCCAGTTGTAGACGATGAGGGCTCCGGCGGCGACCCCCACCGCGATCAGCGCGGCGAGGACGAAGAACGAGAGGAACGCCGCGGTCGCCTTCTCCCAGCCGCGCCCGTACGAGGAGAGCGCCGGAACGAGGATCAGCACCGTGAACGCGAGCAGGCTGAGCAGCACGGCGCCGCCGAAGAGCATGTACTCGGGCGCGATCTTGGCGGCGGCGGTCAAGTTTCAGGAGGCGCAGGCGGGGACGGCGCGCGAGGCGTGCGCTCCCCATTGTCGCGCAGATGAAGGACGACGAACGCCACCATGCCGCAGAGCGCGAACGCGCTGACCCCGAGGGCCCAGCCGCCACTCACGTCGCTCAGGTAGTGCGCGCGCAGGTAAACCCGGGTCAGCCCGACGATCGCCGTCAGCGCGATCCCGCCCGCGATCACGAGCCCGCGAACGGTCAGCCTGCGGCCGAGCTCCTTCTGCGTCATCCCGAAGGCGAGCACGACCGCGGCCCAGGTGTAGAAGACCGAGTAGGCGGCGTGCCCGCTCGGGTACGAGGAGCTGCCGGGGTCGACGAGCCGGTCGGGGGGGCGGGGGCGGTCGGTCAGGTCCTTGATCACGTCGACTCCGACGACGATCAGGACCATCGCGACGACAAGCGCGATCGCCCCGACGAACCGGCGCCTGACGGCGAGCAGCACCGTCGCGATCACCGCGAGCGGCAGGACGACGTAGGCGGCGCCGAGATCGGTCACGACCCGGGCGACGTCCGTGAGCCACGCCATGTTGATCTCGCGGACCACGTCGAGCGCCGCCATGTCACCCGGCGTCGGCCCCGGGTCGTCGCCGATCAGGATCGCGAAGCCGACGAGGACGAAGGACCCGACCGCGAACGCCGCCAGAAGCGTCGTGAACTCGAGCCCGAGCCCGCCCGGCGTCAGCCGCTTCCAGAGGAAGCGCGCCTGCGGCTGCACCCGGCGGCCAAGGGCGACCAGCGGCCGCAACGCTGCGTTGCCATCCATCCGCTCGACCAGGCGCCTGCGGTTCTCGGGGACCCGCAGAAAGCGAACCGCGACCACGATCCCGACGATCACCGCGACGGTGAGGCCGAAGAGGAAGATCCCGCGGCCGGCGAGCTTCTCGACCTGGTCGAGGCTGCGCGCGGCGAAGTAGCCGAGCAGCGTGAACGTCGCCGCCCACAGGCCGGTGCCGAGGATGCTGTAGGGGACGAAGGCGCGGTACTCCATCCCCGAGCTGCCCGCGACGAACGGCGCGAGCGCGCGGACGAGGCCGATGAAGCGGCCGATCAGGATCGTCTTGCCGCCGTGGCGCTCGAAGTAGCCCTCCACCTGCCCGAACCGCTCCTCGGTGATCCGCACCCTCGGCCCGTGCCGGAGGATGAACCCCCGGCCGAGCCGGGCGCCGAGGAAGAAGCTCGCGGTGTCGCCCAGCCAGGCCGAGAACCAGACGATCGCCAGGGTGATGATCACGTTCGTCTCGCCGACGCCGGCGACGGCTCCGGCGAGGATCACGAACGTCTCGCCGGGCGCGACGAGGCCGACGAAGGCGCCGGTCTCGAGGAAGGCGAGCGCACCTACCGCGAGGTAGGTCCAGGCGCCCAGCTTCGCGGCGACGTCGTCGAGGAGGTCCTGCAGGTCGAAATCCGGGACCAGGGCCTTGAACAGGAAGTACGCCCCCGCGGCGAGCGCCGCGAGCAGGGCCAGGCGCACCCAGTGGTTGTGCCACAGCGGCCTTCAGCCGCTCGCTCACAGCGAACGCCTCCGGCGCGCTCACGATCGCCCCCGCCCAGCGGGGCGCCAGCTCGCGACGAGGCGCTGTCGGCAGCGGCGAGGTCGTGGAAGAGGCCGAAGGCCGTCGGCCCCGAGCCGGTGACCAGCGCGACCTCGGCGCCGGCCTCGAGCAGCGCCTCGACCGCCTCGCGGATCTGCGGGCGCAGCGAGAGCGCCGCCTGCTCGAGGTCGTTGACGAGCAGGTCGGCGTATTCGAGCGGCGAGCGCCCGGCGCCGGCGGCCTCGCGGATCCGTCCCCCGAGCTCGTCGAGCTCCTGCGCCGAGCGCCCGAGGCCGAGCCGGTCGGCCTCGGCGTAGACGTCGGCGGTCGAGAGCCCGTCCTCGTCGGGGATCAGCACGACGCCGAACTCCCCCGGCCGCGGCAGCTCCTCGACGTCGCTCGCCGGCGCCGGCGAGTAGTGCCAGGCTCGGGTGGAGCTGCGACGGGCACGTCGGCGCCGAGCTCGGCCGCGAGCCGCTCGAGGCCGTCGACCTCGTCGCGGGCGAGCCGCAGCACCGCCGCCGCGTCGGCGCTGCCGCCGCCGAGCCCCGCGGCGATCGGGATCCGCTTCTCGATCTCGACTCGCAGCGGGCCCCGCCGCCAGCCGCGCTCGCGCAGCTCGGCGAGGGCGCGCTCCGCCAGGTTCGGTCCGGCGACGGCCGGGCAGACGACCTCGTCGGCCTCGGAATCGGAGACGGCGATCCGGTCGGCGAGCGAGAGCGGCACGACCAGCGAGCGCAGCTCGTGCTTGCCGTCCTCGCGCGGGGCGCCGAGATAGAGGCAGAGGTTGAGCTTCGCCGGCGCCCTCAGCGTCATCGCGCCGACCCCAGGTTCGCCGCCAGCCGCTCGAAGTCCTCGGGCGCGAGCGCCTCGGCGCGCGCGTCCTCGGGCAGACCTGCCGAGGCGAGGGCGGCGCGGACGCTGGTCGCGGTCGAAGCTCGGGCTCGGCGAGCGCGAGCGAGCCCGCCAGCGCCTTGCGGCGGTGGGCGAACCCCCCGCGCACCAGCCGCCGCAGCTCCTCGCTCGCCGCCGGTCCGTGCCTCACCAGCCGCACGATCGCGGAGTCGACCCGGGGGCGGGGGCTGAACACGGCGCGATCGACGCGACGCACCACCTCGACCTTGCAGGCGAGCTGGGCGAGCACGCTCGGCCCGCCGTAGATCCTCCCGCCGGGGCTTGCGGCGAGCCGCTCGGCGATCTCGAGCTGGACCATCACCGTCCACGTCGTCACCGAGGGCAGGAGCTCGATGGTGCGCAGGAGGAGCGGCGTCGCCACCGAGTAGGGCAGGTTCGATACGACCGCGACAGGGGCCGGCGCGAGGGCGCCGAGGTCCATCTCGCATCGCGTCGCCCCAGTGCAGCTCGACGTTGCCGAGCCCGGCGGCGAGCTCATCCAGCTCGGGCCGCAGGCGCTCGTCGAGCTCGACCACGTGCAGATGCGAGACGGCGGGCGCGAGCCGCTCGGTCAGCGCCCCTCCCCCGCCCCCGACCTCCAGCACCACGTCGCTCGCTCCAACCCCGGAGTCGCGGACGATCGCATCCAGCAGGTTGGGATCGCGCAGGAAGTTCTGGCCCAGCCGCCGCTGGCGGGCACCGGGCCGCGGCGCGCTCACCATCCGAAGACCCGGGCGGCGTTGGCCTCGACCGCGCGCTCGAGCTCGGCGTAGGGAACGCCGCGGACCTCGGCCACCCGCTCGGCGGTGGCGACGACGTTGGCGGGAGCGTTCGGCTTGCCGCGGACCGGTTGAGGCGCGAGGAAGGGCGCGTCGGTCTCGACCAGGAGGAGCTCGTCGGGGACCAGCTTCGCGGCCTCGCGCAGCTCCTCGGCCTTCGGGTAGGTGAGGTTGCCGGCGAACGAGCAGTACCAGCCGTGCGCGGCGGCGTCCGGCGACCCGCTCGGGCGGGGCCGAGAAGCAGTGGAGGATCACCGTCACCCCGTCGGCCTCGGCGGCGAGCAGCTCGAGGGCCTCGTCGACCGAGTCGCGCATGTGGATCACGAGCGGCTTGGAGAGCCGGCGCGCGATCCCGATCTGCGCCCGGAAGGCGGCGTACTGGTCCTCGCGCGGAGCCGTGTCGCGGTAGAAGTCGAGCCCGGTCTCGCCGATCGCCGCCACGCCCGGCTCGGCGCCGAGCCGCTCGATCTCGCCGGCGGCGGCGGCGTCGAAGCCGCCGGCCGAGTTCGGGTGGCGCCCGACCGCCGCTCGCACCTCCTCGTGGGCGTCGGCGAGCGCGACGGCGCCCGGATTCGTGGCCTCGTCGAGGCCGACGGTGAGGATGCGGCGAACGCCGGCCGCCCGCGCGGCCGCGATCAGCTCCTCCGGGTCGTCCTCACAGAGCGTCAGGTGAGCGTGGCTGTCGATCACCGGCGGAGACCATACGAGCCTCCGCGAGCTCGGGGACGACGCAGGCGGCGCCCTCGGCGAAGCCCTGGGGCTCGAGCCCGAGCGCGTGGTTGAAGCGCGCGCGGAGGTTCTCGATCGCGATCACGTTGGTGAGCTCGACCAGCTGGGCGTCGTCGAAGCGCTCGCGCAGCCGCGCGACGAGCTCGTCGTCGACCTCCGAGGGCGTCCGGCTCATCGCCGCCGCGTAGTCGATCACCAGGCGCTCGAGCTCGTCGAAGGCATCGCTCTCGCGGTAGAGCGGGCAGCTCCTGGATCTGGCGGTCGGGGATGCCGCTCTCGTGCGAGAGCTTCGAGCCGAAGTCCATGCACCACTCGCAGCCGACGACCGCCGCCGCCTTGAGCTCGGCCAGCAGCTTCAGCCGCTCGTCGACCCGGTGCGCGCGCAGGGTCGCCGTCTCGAAGGCGCCGTAGCCGAAGAGGAGCCCCTTCGTGTGGAGGTACGCGTCGGTCGGCGCCAGCTCCTGGCCGTACTGGCGGCGCCCGTACCAGCGGGTGACGCGGGCGGTGAGGCCTCCGGGAGGTGGGCCAATCCTCGGGCCGTGCTCCGTCCCCTCCGTCCCCGTCCCCGCGGGCGGTCAGCCGTCGGCGCGGCAGCACCGCCGGGGCGACGGAGGGGTCGGACCTTAGTGCCGTCGCGACGAGGATTCCGACCGCCAGGACGATCGTCAGCACCAAGCCGATCCCGTTGGCGATCTGGTCGCCGCTCGAGAGGACGTCGTCGGCGCCGAAGTGGAAGATCGTGTGCGGGACCTGGTAGACGAGGTACGCGACCGCGGCGGCGATCACGACCCGCCGCTCCATCCAGACCGCGGCGAGGACGAGCAGGACGCCGAGCGCGAGGAAGGTCGAGCCGACGTCGGTGACCAGGTGCTCGTCGAAGGCGCCGTACAGCGGCAGCCAGTGGCGGCCGGCGCCCGGGAAGTTCTCGAACCAGCCGCTCGGAGATAGCAGTGCCCACACGCCGATCGCGAGCTGCGGGAGGGCGAGGAGCACCAGTCCCGCGCGGACGCCCCGCCTGCCGAGGATGATCCTGTCCATCTGCGCTCCCTTCGTATCCGAATGCTTGTTCGGTTGTGGTCCCGAGCTTACGTCTCGCTGCTCACGGAGCCCCCACCCTGACCTGTGAACCGTCGCGGCTCGCCGAGAACTCGGTCGGCGGCCCGGCGGTCGTGATGTCGAGCAGCACGTACCACTCGCTCGCGGTCGGGTTCGCCGGGCTCCAGGAGAAATGCTTCACGTCGTCGAGGCCGATCGCGCCCTTGACCCCGGCCTGCTCGCGAGCGGCCTCGAGGCCGGCGACGATCCGCTCCGGGGCCGTGACCGGCATCGACTCCAGCGCGAGCAGGTTGGGCCCCTCGTTCTCGGCGGCGTGGAGCGCCGCCGGCTCGATCGTCACGGCCGAGACCTCGGCGCCGTCGCCGAGCTGCTCGAGCGTCTGCGTCACCGCCTCGGCAAGGGGTCCCGGGCGGTAGAGCGATTCGGGGTCCGACCCCTTCACCTGCTCGCCGGCGACGACCCCGGGCTCGGTCTCGGCCGAGGGCAGGTCGGGGGCGATCAAGCCGCCGATCCAGAGCCCGCCCAGGACCCCGGCGGCGATCGCGATCAGGTGGGCGATCGGGGCGACCGGACTCATCCGCCCCCTCCGGCCCAGAATCTCCGCCTTGAGCTTCTCGAACTCCGCCTCGGTGAGCGCGCCCTCGGCCCGCAGCCGGTTCGCCCGCTCGAGCCTCGAGACGACGTCGCCGCCTCCCGGCCAGCTCGGCGTCGACCCGGCCCGCGATCCGCTCCATCGCGCGCCTGCTTCCCGAACCGCGACTCCCGGCGGCTGAAAAGGAACGGCAGCGCACCGCCTCCCATGAGGACGAAGAGGAAGCCGACGATCAGGCCGCCCTCCTTGCCGCCCGGCCCGGGGTTCGCATCCGGTCCCCAGACGCCCCAGAAGCAGGCGAAGGAGATGCCGAGGAAGATCGCGCACCAGGCCAGGATCACCGCGTTCACGCGCAGGCCGTTGCCCTCGCTCCCCGGCGGCAGCCCCCGGGTGGCGTAGAGCCCCGTCCCGACCGCCATGACGATCAGGGCCACCGGGATCATCAATCCCAGCCGAGCCGTGCCGTCGGGGCACTCGCGGGCCGATACGTAGGGGCCGCCCGAGGCGCAGGTCCCGATCTGGAGCAGCTGGTAGACGTCGTAGGCGAGCCAGGTCGCGCCGGCCAGCAGCAGGCCGAGGCCGAAGACGGTCTTGAGGAAGTAGCTCAGCCTTCGTCCTCGATCTTCGGGAAGAGCGGCGGGATCCGCTCGACGCTCGCGCCACCGCCCCGGCCGCCGAACTCCTCCAGGTCGCGCTCATCTCGGCCGAGGGCCGCGAGGAGCTTGCCCGCGGCCTCGGGGAGATAGGGGAAGAGCAGCAGCGTCACGACCCGCAATCCCTCGGCGAGGGAGTAGAGGACCTGGTCGAGGCGCTCGGCCTGCGCCTCGTCCTTGGCGAGGTCCCAGGGCCGCGCCTCCTCGACGTAGCGGTTGAGCCGCCGCACCCGGCTCCAGATCGCGTCCAGCGCCTGGGTCAGCTCGACCCGGTCGAGCAGCTCGCAGACCTCGGCGCGGACGCCGTCGAGCCCGTCGTCGCCTCCGGCGAGCTCGGGGTCCGGCGCCGCCTCGGGGACGACCCCGTCGCGGTAGCGCTCGATCATCGCCAGCGTGCGGCTCGCGAGGTTGCCGAAGTCGTTGGCGAGCTCGGACTCGTACCTCGACTCGAAGCCCGAGGGCGCGATCGAGCCGTCCTGGCCGAAGCTGACCTCGCGGAAGAGATAGAAGCGCAGCGCGTCGGCTCCGAAGCGCTCGATCACCTCGAACGGGTCGAGGACGTTGCCCAGCGACTTCGACATCTTCCTCTCGCCCATCAGCAGGAAGCCGTGGATCACCATCCGCTTCGGCACCTCGATCCCGGCGGCGATCAGGAGCGCCGGCCAGATCACCGCGTGGAACTTGAGGATGTCCTTGGCGAGCACGTGGAGGCTCGCGGGCCAGTAGCGCTCGGTCAGGTCCTCGCCCTCGCGGGCGTAGGAGAGCGAGGTGTAGTAATTGAGCAGGGCGTCGAACCAGACGTACATCACCTGGTTCGGGTCCCAGGGCAGCGGCACGCCCCACGAGATGTTCGGCCGCGAGAGCGAGACGTCCTGGACGCCGCTCTTGATGAACGAGAGCGCCTCGTTGCGGCGGAACTCGGGGACGACGAAGCCGGGCCGCTCGGAGTAGAGCCGCTCGAGGTCGTCCTGGAAGGCGGAGAGGCGGAAGAACCAGTTCTCCTCCCGCTGGCGCTCGAGCCTGATCTCGTGGATCGGGCAGGTGTTGTCGGGCCCGAGCTCGGACTCGGTCTTGAAGTCGGCGCACCGCGGGCAGTACCAGCCCTCGTAGACGCCCTCGTAGACGTGCCCGTTGTCGTGGACGCGCTGCATCACCTCCTGGACGCGCGCGATGTGCTGCGGATCCGACGTGCGGATGAAGAAGTCGATCGAGGCGTTGATCTTCGGCATCAGCTCGCGGAAGCGGGCCGAGTTCTTGTCCGCGAGCTCCTTCGGGGTGACGCCCAGCCGCTCCGCCGCCTGCGCGGTCGGCTCGCCGTGCTCGTCGGTGCCCGTCTGGAAGAAGACGTCCTCCCCGCGCTGGCGCATGTGGCGGGCGAGGATGTCGGCGGCGATCGTCGAGTACGCGTGGCCGAGATGGGGCTCGGCGTTGACGTAGTAGATCGGGGTGGTGATGTAGTAGCTCACGAGAGGTTCGTGAGCTTACGTGGCGGGGCGTGAGCTCAGTCCGGGGGCAGCCGGGCGGCGGATGAGGCGAGACGGTTGGCACCCGCCGCCGCCTCGGCGAGGAACCGGTCGGGGAACGTACGCACGGAGCAGATCCGTCCGTCCTCGATCAGCCAGAGGAGCCAGAGGTTGAGCTCGATGTCGGCGCCGCTGTCGCGGCCGATCGCCTCGACGTGCTGGTTCACGAGCAGCGCGTCGGGGCCGAGCGGCTGCCAGTCGGTGTTGTGGCGGACGAACCGGGTGAACAGCGCGACGATGTCGTCGGCCCAGGCGTGCATGCCCTCGTAGCCCGTGTAGAGGAGCTGGCCGCTCGGGCCCTCGTAGTGGGCGTGGATCGTGAGGTCGGGAGTGAACAGCCGCTCGATCTCGGGCACGAGGTAGTACTTCCAGTAGCGCTCGGCGACCTCGCGCTCCTCCGTGCAGAAGAAGCTGTCGATCTCGCGCATGAGCTGGGTCAGCTCGCCGACCAGGGCGGAGCCCTCCACCGCTCCCTCGTCCCCCGCGCTGGACGCCATCTCCACTCCCTCCTCGCTTGCCGCCGGATCGCCCCCCGGCGGGCCTGCGGGGCAGAAGTTACTCCGTGCAGACGACCGCGCGCAACCGGCAACCGTCGCCGCGCGCCGGCAGGTCTAGATCAGCGAGTCCTGGCCCCTTGCCTGGCGCTGGCGCGGCATCCCCGCGGCCTCGGTGAGCGCCTCCTCGACGTCGGCGAGGATCGCCTTCTCCGAGCGCGACGCGACCAGCGGCTCCGGCATGCCGTCGACGTGCACGTAGGTCCGGCGGCCGTCGCCGCGCTCCTCGGGCGGCAGGGGGACCATCGCGTAGACGCGGTCGGCGCGGACGAGCTTGCCGTAGCCGAGCGAGACCATGCGAGGATCGCGCTTTGCCATGACGCCAAACCATACGCCTGGGCGCGGCGAATTCCGGCGATTTGCGGCTTATTCGCGAGGGGCGCGGCCGGTGAGGGCGGTGTAAAGCTCGTTCGGCCGCGTCCCGGTGAGGGCGGCGACGACCTGGGCGGCCGCGCGCGGCCGGGCACCCGACTGGACGAGGCGCCGCAGCGCGTCGACCGCGAAGTGCATGTCCTCCCCCGCCGCCCCCTGCCCGCCGGCGCCGGCGCCGGCGCCGAGGACGAGCACGATCTCGCCGCGGACGTCCTCGCGGAAGCGGCGGGCGAGCTCGGAGAGAGTGCCGCGGGCGACCTCCTCGTGGAGCTTCGAGAGCTCACGGCAGACGGCCGCCGGGCGGTCCGGCGCCAGCGAGGCGAGCGCGGCCAGGGACTCGGGCAGCCGCCGTGGCGACTCGAAGGCGATCACGGTCTCGGTCGCCTGCAGGACCCGCTCGAGCTCGCCCGCGCGCCGGGGCAGGAAGCCCTCGAAGCGCCAGCGGTGGGCGGGAAGGCCCGAGGCGACGAGGGCGGTCGTGACCGCGGACGGGCCGGGCAGGACCTCGACCTCGATGTCGCGATCGATGCAGGTGCGGATCAGCCGCCAGCCGGGGTCCGAGATCGCCGGCGTGCCGGCGTCGGTGACGAGCGCCACCTTCGCCCCCCGCTCGATCGCCTGGGCGAGCTGCAGCGCCCGTTCGTCCTCGTTCCCCTCGTGGTTGGAGACGAGCCGCGGCGTCTCGATCTCCAGCCGTTCGAACAGCCGCCCGGCTCGCCGCGTGTCCTCGCAGGCGACCACGTCGGCCTCTTCGAGGCTCCTGCGCACGCGCGGCGTGAGGTCCTCCATGTTCCCGATCGGCGTCGGGGCGACGGTGAGCTTGCCGGGCATGTTTCGGAGGTTAGGGACGGCCTCTCAGGAGCCGCCGGCTTCGAGCTCGGCCATCGCCATCGCGGCCGCCCCGATCATGCCGGCGTCGGGCCCCGCCGTCGCCAGGACGACCGGGGTCTCGTTCATCGGCGGCAGCGCCCGCGCGCGGAGCTCCTCCCGCGCCGGATCGAGCAGCAGGTCGCCCGCGACGCTGGCGCCGCCGCCCACCACGATCACGTCGGGGTCGAAGATGTTGGCGAAGGACGAGAGCGCGACGCCGAGGTGGCTGCCGATGTGGGCGAGTACCCCGATCGCGACCTCGTCGCCGGCGATCGCCGCCTCGGTGACGACGCGCCCGTCGACCTCCTCACCGGCCGCGGCGGCGCGGCCGAGCGCCGAGTCGGGCTCGCGCTCGGCGGCGGCACGGCCCTCCCGTCCGATCGCGGTGCCCGAGGCGAACGCCTCGACGCAGCCGTGGTTCGGGCAGGTGCCCTGGCAGGGCGGCCCGTTGCTCTCGATCACGACGTGCCCGAGCTCGGCCCCGGCGCCGGTGCTGCCGCGGTAGAGCTGGCCGCCGAGCACGAGCCCGCCGCCGATCCCGGTGCCGATCGTCAGCATCACCATGTTCTCGGTGCCGCGCCCGGCGCCGTAGAGGAACTCGGCGAGGGCGGCGGTGTTGGCGTCGTTGTCGATGAAGACCGGCAGCCCGAGCCGCTCGCGCATCCGGTCGCGCACGGGCACGTCGACGATGGGCAGGTTGACGGCGTTGATCGCGACCCCGCGGCGATGGTCGATCGTCGCCGGGATCCCGAGCCCGACGGAGGACGCGCCGGGGGCGGCGGCGACGGCCTCGCGGACCTCCTGCTCGAGCAGCTCCAGGACCTCCTCGCTGGTGCGCCCGTGCGAGGGCTCCTGTCCCCGGTGCAGGATCCGCTGCTCGGAGTCGACGACGCCCACCAGGAGCTTCGTGCCGCCGAGGTCCGCACCGACCGCGGTCGCCGAGCCCGGTTCGGCGGGGAGATTCGATGTCGACCCCATGCGGCAGTATTGATACCAGTGGGCCCGCGGGAAACACAGGTGAGCGGCGAGAAGCCGGAGGGCGGCGGCGACGCCCCCGAGTACAAGGTCTACAAGTCGCGCAGGGGTCTCGGCCGCCTGCCGAAGCCGGACGTCTCGAGCCTGCGCTCGAAGCTCCCGGGGGGCGGGGACAAGCCGCCGTCGGGCCCGAAGATGCCGAAGCAGCCGCGCGCCCCCGGCGAGAAGCGGCGCTGGGTGCGCTGGGTCTTCCTCGGGATCTTCGGCTGGATCCTGCTCAGCTTCATCGCCTTCGCCGTCTCCGCGCAGATCCAGAAGGCAAGCTCGCCGACGGCGCCGCCGACGCGCTCGACGGCAACCCGTTCCTCGCCGTCAGCCCGCAGAACATCCTCGTCCTCGGCACCGACGCGCGCCCGTCCGGGCTCGGCTCGGAGGACGACACGGCCGTCCGAGAAGTGCCTCGAGGCCGCCGGCGAGGGCAAGGCCCCGCCCGAGGGCTGCGAGCCCTACCGCTCGGACACGATCATGGTCGTGCGCGCCGGCGGCGGCACCTTCCGCAAGCTCTCGATCCCGCGCGACACCCTCGCCGAGGTCCCGGGCGTCGGCGCGACCCAGATCAACGCCGCCTACGCCAACGGCGGCGCCAAGCTGACGATCGAGACCGTCGAGAACTTCCTCGGGATCGACATCGACCACGTCGCGATCGTGGACTTCACCGGCTTCAAGGACTTCATCGACGCGCTCGGCGGGATCACCGTCGACCTCGACGAGCCGGTCTGCTCGGAGATCTCGGGCGGCGCCGAGAACGGCGGCTTCACCCTCGACCTGAAGAAGGGGGAGAACGACCTCGACGGCGAGGAGGCGCTCTCGCTGGCGCGCACGCGGACGAGCGGGGACTGCAACGACGACGGCTCCCCCGACTCGGATATCAACGACCTCGACCGGGTCCGCTTCCAGCAGGAGGTGATCTCCGGGATCAAGGGCAAGCTGACGAGCCCGCTCTCGTTCCCGCTCAACTTCATCCGCGGCCCGCTGATCGGCTGGAACGCGCCGAAGGCGCTGGTCACCGACATGGGCGCGCTGACGATGCCGCAGCTGCTGTTCGCCTCGGTGATCGGCGGCGACTCCCCGACCGAGGTGCTCGAGCCGGAGGCCCTGAGCCAGCCGCTGATCGTTCCCCAGGAGGAGTGCCTGGCGAAGGTCAAGAAGCTGATCGGCGGCGAGCCCGAGCGCGAGCCCGCCTGCTCGCCGGTGGGTTAACTGGGCGGCCCGGGCGCCTGCGCGGGGCGCCCGGGCACAGACCCTCAAGAGGACTCGATCTCCTCCATGTTCTTCGTGACCACTTCCATCGTCCGGCCGAGCTCCTCGGTCGGGCTGAACTCGACCACCTCGGTGCCGGCGTAGAGCACCGGGGTATGGCCCGGGCCGGCGTAGTACGCGTCGCCGGCCTCGAAGACCTCCTCCTGGTCTCCGGAGCGAAAGGCGACCTTGCCCTTGATCACGTAGCCCATGTGCTCGCACTGGCACTCGTCGTTCGGGAGCCCCTTGAAGTACGGGGCCAGGTCGGCATCCTCCGAGTAGCTCTCGAAGCCCACCGTCCAGCCACCCTCGAAGTGCTCGAAGTGACCTTCGTAACCCGGGACCGACTCATGCTCGGACGCGGTTTGCTTTGACGCCTTCGGCATCGTCTTTCTCCTCTCTACTTGGGATCGCCGGACAGGACCTGCAGCTCGCGGACGATGCGGCCGTCCTCGAGCTCGAAGATCCCGTTGCCACGACCTTGCGGCCACCCGGGAACGCGCAGGTGACCGTCGCGGCGACGCGCTCGGTGCCCGGGACCAGGTTCTCCACGCTCGCCTTGACCCCGGCGCCGGCGCAGTGCTCGAACATGCCCTTGAACATGTCCTTGCCCTGGCGGATGCGCGGAGAGCTCGGCGGGTTGTCGCGGTCGATCTGGACCAGCTCGACATCGTCGGCGTAGAGGGCGAGCAGGGCGTCGATGTCCCACTCCTCGTAGCCGCGCTTGAACGTGTCGAGCTCGAACTTGGTGCCTGTTGCAACTGCCATGATTCCTCCTTCGTTGCTGGTTTTTCGAGCTTCCCGCGATTACCATGGACCTTGAAGTCGGCTTGAAGTCAAGGCCTCCGAGAGGAAATGGACGACTGGCCTGAACTGACGATCGGTGAGGTCGCTCGCAGAGCCGGAGTGGCGACCTCAGCGATCCGCTACTACGAGTCGATCGGCCTCCTCCCAGAGCCCGAGCGCGAGAGCGGCCAGCGCCGCTACGACGAGTCGGTGATCGGAAAGATCGCCTTCGTCGGCGTTGCGCAGTCGGCGGGATTCAGCCTCGACGAGATCAAGGAGCTGGTCGAGGGCGTGGACGACCGGGAGGGGATGGCCGCACCGATGCGATCGCTCTCCGCCCGCAAGCTCGACGAGGTCGAGGCCTTGCTCGAGCGCACCAAGGCGATGAAGGGATGGCTCGAGGTCGCGAAGGAGTGCGGGTGCGGTTCGCCCGCGGAATGCGCTCTCTTCCCGGAACCCGGGGAGGAGCCCGCCGGCGGCGACGTCGCCCTAACGCTGATCCGCGTGAAGGACGGCGAGTGCCGGCGAGAGCCGGCCTAGTCCGACGCGGACTTCGTCGTCTTGCTGCTGCCCTTGGAGTCGCTCTTCTTCGAGTCGCTCGATGAGTCCGGAGTTCGATTCGCTCTTGCCGCCGTTGCCCGCGGAGTCCTTGCCCTTGCGGGCGTAGTCGGTCGTGTAGAAGCCCGAGCCCTTGTAGTGGACGGCGACCGGGGAGAACACGCGCTGGACCGGCTCGCCGCAGACCTCGCAGACGGTGACCGGGTCGTCGATCATCTTCTGGACGACCTCGAACTCGTGCCCGTCGGTCGCAGCGGTACTCGTAGATCGGCACCGCGCAAGTAAAGCAGTGGCGCCCCTGGGGCTACGGCTGCTGCTCTTGTTCCTCGGTGATGAGGGAGACGCCGACCGAGTGCCAGACGAGCCAGATCGCCAGGTGGCGGCTGGCTCGGAGCGGCGAAGTGATGAGGTCGGTCATTCTTCTCCTTGCCCGTGCCATGGGATCGGCGGCCGGCCGGAGCGATTATTAGTCACTTCCGGCTCACACGGGCGGCTCCGTGCCGCTCCGATCTCGCCCTACCCCAAATTGCGCAAATCGCAAACGCGCGCCGAGCCAGTAGCTTGGCGTCCGATGGCGGAGGAGACCCAAACGACCGAGCCGGCGCTCGACGAGATCGTCGCCCTGTGCAAGCGGCGCGGCTTCGTCTTCCAGACCTCCGAGATCTACGGCGGCCTCGGCTCGACCTACGACTACGGCCACTACGGCGTGCTCCTGCGCAACAACGTCAAGGCCGAGTGGTGGCGGGCGATGCTGCGCGACCGCGACGACATCGTCGCGCTCGACTCGGCGATCCTCCAGCACCCGAAGACCTGGGAGGCCTCGGGGCACCTGGAGGGCTTCACCGACCCGCTGGTCCAGTGCCTCGGCAAGTGCAAGCGCCGCTGGCGCGAGGACCACGTCCGCGAGGAGCAGCTCGGCGCCGAGGACGCCGAGGGCGAGATCGTTTGCCCGAAATGCGGCGGCGAGCTCTCCGAGCCGCGCCAGTTCAACCTCATGTTCAGGACCCACATGGGCCCGGTGGAGGAGTCGGGCGCCGAGGTCTACCTGCGCCCCGAGACCGCGCAGGGGATCTTCGTCAACTTCAAGAACGTCCTCTCCTTCGCCCGCAAGAAGCCGCCGTTCGGGATCGCCCAGGTCGGCAAGTCGTTCCGCAACGAGATCACGCCCGGGCAACTTCGTCTTCCGCACGCGCGAGTTCGAGCAGATGGAGATGGAGTTCTTCGTCCCGCCGGCCGAGGCCGACCACTGGCACCAGCACTGGATGGAGCAGCGGATGGGCTGGTACACCGACCTCGGCATCCGCCCCGACCACCTGCGCCTGCGCGAGCACGGCGCCGACGAGCTCTCGCACTACTCGAGCGCGACCTCCGACGTCGAGTACCTGTTCCCGATGGGATGGTCCGAGCTCGAGGGGATCGCCAACCGCGGCGACTTCGACCTGACCCAGCACGCGAAGTTCTCCGGCGAGAAGCTCGAGTACTTCGACCAGTCGACCGGGGAGCGATACGTCCCCTACGTGATCGAGCCCGCCGCCGGCGTCGACCGGGCGATGCTCGCCTTCATGGTCGACGCCTACGAGGTCGAGGAGGTCGAGGGGCGCCAGCGCACGGTGCTGCGCCTGCACCCGCGGCTGGCGCCGAACAAGGCCGCGGTCCTGCCACTGGTCTCGAAGGAGGGGATGCCGGAGCGGGCGCGCGAGGTCTTCGAGTCGGTGCGGGCGCTGATGCCGGCCGAGTTCGACGAGGGCGGCTCGATCGGCAAGCGCTACCGCCGCCAGGACGAGGTCGGCACCCCGTGGTGCATCACGATCGACGGCGAGACGCTCGAGGACGGGACCGTCACCCTGCGCGAGCGCGACTCGCTCGAGCAGTCCCGGGTGCCGGCCGAGGAGATCGCCGGCGAGCTGGCGCAGCGGCTCGAGCAACCCTGGACGAGCCCGAAGCTCGGTTGACTGCCGCCCGCACCTCCGCGCCCGGTTAGGCTTGGCAGCGATGGGGGCTGAGGAGGTCCGACCGCGAATGCGATGCCTTGCGCCGCTGCTCGGCGCCTGCGTGCTGATCTCGCTCGGCGTCTTCGCCGGCTGCGGCGAGGAGGACCCGCAGGCGAACGTCTCGGAGACCGAGACGCTCGGTCCCTCCTCCACCGAGGGCGACTTCGAACAGAGCCGGGCGACGCTTCGCTCCTCGGACGGCTACACGACCCTGATCAGCACCCAGATCACGACCCGAGGGGACGAGGATGCGCTCGTCGCCTCCCAGGTCGCGTTGATCGGCTCGAGCAAGCCCTCCCTGCGACTGAAGATCGACGGCAAGGTCGCGCGCGACGCCGAGGTCTCGACCACCGGCTCCGGCGAGTAGAGCGCCGCGCTCATCAGCTGCGCCTGCAAGCTGCCGACGGGCGAGCACGTGATCGTGCTCGAGGGGACCGCCACGAGCGGCACGGCGGAGGTCGGCGGGCGCACCCTCCTCGTCTTCGACCAGGTCAAGTTCGACGACACCGGCTCTTCCGGCATCAGCCAGTCCGACCTCGTCACGGAGTCGACGACCGTCGACGCCGAGGGCGCGACCCTGGCGCAGACGCCGGCCGGCGACGGCAGCGGGCCGGCCCTCGTGTTCGTCTCGATCGCCGCGCCGCGCTCGCGCACCGGAGCCGACGACGTCCGCCTCTCGGTCACGATCGGCGGCGACGCCGCGGACGAGCTCGCGAGGACGAGGATCCCCTCGGGCAAGCTCTCCGCCTATCTCGACCCGAACGGCGCGGGCAAGGAGGTCGAGGTGCGCGGCTACACGACCGCCGGCGAGACCCAGGTCGGCGCCACCTCGATCGTCGTCTGCAACTGCGACGTCGGCCGCTGAGCCGTGTCCGAACCGCTGCCAGAACGTCTGCCCGCGCTGCGAAGCGCGACTCGTTTACGTGCAATCAGCCGAGGAGGGTGAGCAGGAGACGAAGGATCGACCGCCCGAGAGAGCGGAGTGCCAAGGCGAGCCGCAGCACGTCTTCCCGGTCGTACCCGTGGACGGTTCGCTGGGCTACCGGCTGGGCGATCAGATCTACTAGCGCCGGCCGGTCCGTCGCCCCGGCTCAAGTGTGAGATCGCGCACACACGCTTGGCCGATCGGCCCGCGCTCGGTTTAATGCGACACCGATCGATGTAAAGGAGTCGCCGATGCCCGAGACCGCCGAAAAGCCCGCTGACGTCTCCGCCCTCGCCAGCCGGCAGATCTCCTATGCGGACCTGTACGAGCGGTGGGAGCAGGGCAACTGGAAGGCGACCGAGATCGACTTCGCCGGCGACCGCGCCGGCTGGGAGGGGCTCTCGGACATCCAGCGGCGCTCGGCGCTGTGGATCTACTCGATGTTCTTCTACGGCGAGGACTCGGTCACCGACAACCTCTCCCCCTACATCGACGCCGCGCCGCGCGAGGAGCAGAAGTATTTCCTCGCCACCCAGCAGGTCGACGAGGCGCGGCACTCCGTCTTCTTCGCCCGCTTCTTCCGCGAGGTGATCGGGGTCGAGGGCGACTACTCCGCCGGCCTCGCCTACACCCTCCCGCAGCTCAACTGGGGCTACCGGCAGACGTTCGACCGGCTCGATCAGATGGCCGACGAGCTGCGGAAGGACCGCTCGCTGCCCAAGTTCGCGCAGGCGATCGCGCTCTACCACATGGTCGTCGAGGCGACGCTCGCCCAGCCCGGCCAGCACTTCATCGAGGACTTCTTCACGAAGGAGGGCACGATGCCCGGCTTCAGCGAGGGGATGAAGAACGTCTCCCGCGACGAGCAGCGCCACATCGGCTTCGGCGTCAAGACCCTCTCCGAGTGCTTCGCCGAGAGCGACGAGTGCAAGGCCGCGGTCGACGAGCTGATGCGCGAGGTGCTGCCGAAGACGATGGGCGTGTTCGTGCCGCCGAACTGGGACCGCGAGTACACCCGCTGCTACGGCTTCGAGATGGAGGACATCTTCGCGTTCGGGATGCGGTCGGTGGAGACGAAGTGGCGTGCCGCCGGCTACCCGATCACCGAGATGCCGCCCGACGTCTTCCCGCTCGACTTCGAGAAGCCTCCCGAGGAGCGCGCCGCCGACGCGATCAGGCTGCTCGAGGCCGGCGTCACCGGCGAGCCCGTCGGCGAGCCCGACTCGTCGCCGGAGACCCAGGAGATGGTCTTCGAGGTGATGGCGCGCTCGGTCAACCACGACGCGGTCAACGGCAAGCCGATCACGCTCCAGTGGCGCTTCAGCGATGCCGCGCCGTGGCACCTGCGGATCGACAACGGCTCGACCGCGGCGATGCCGGGCGAGGCGGCGAAGCCCGACCTCACGTTCGAGACGAGCTGGCGCGACTGGGTCGCGGTGTCGACCTGGGGCGGCGACCCGCGCCGGGCGATGCTGCAGCGCAAGCTGCGCCCGAGGGGCAACCCCCTCGTGCTCCTGAAGATGCCCCGCATCTTCCCCCGGTAGCCGCGGCCACATAGGATCGAGCCGTGGAAGTCGGTGCGCACTCCCGACGAGCGCTTCGAGGGACTTCCCGGGTATCCCTGGCAGCCGGAGTACCGCGACTGGGAGGGGATCCGGCTCGCGCACCTCGACGAGAACGCCGATGGCGACGGCGAGACCATCGTCCTCCTGCACGGCGAGCCGACGTGGTCCTACCTGTGGCGCAAGGTGATGCCACCGCTGCTCGACGCCGGCCACCGCTGCGTCGCCCCCGACCTGCCCGGGTTCGGCCGCTCGGAAAAGCCCGCCGATCTCGACTGGTACTCCTACGACCGGCACACGGCGGCGATCGCGTCGCTCCTCACCGAGCTCGACCTCACCGGCGTCACCCTCGTCCTCCACGACTGGGGCGGGCCGATCGGGCTCCGCGTCGCGGCCGAGAACCCGGAGCGGATCGCCCGGCTCGTGATCATGGACACCGGGATCTTCACCGGCCACCAGAAGATGTCCGACGCCTGGAAGGCGTTCCGCGACTTCGTCCAGCGCACCGAGGACCTGCCGATCGGGATGCTCGTCCAGGGCGCCTGCGCGAGCGACGTGCCGGACGAGGTGATCGCCGCCTACGAGGCGCCCTTCCCCAGTCCCGAGTCGAAGGCCGGTGCCCGTGCCTTCCCGCTGATGCTCGCGACGACGCCCGACGCACCCGGTGCCGAGGCCGGCCGCGATGCCCTCGCCAAGCTCGAGGCGTCCTCGCCGCCGGCGCTCGTCCTCTGGGCCGACTCGGACCCGATCCTGACCCCGGCGATGGGTGCCCGCCTATGCGAGAAGCTCGGCTGGCCCGAGCCCGAGCCGATCCCCGATGCGTCCCATTTCCTCCAGGAGGACCAGGGAGAGATGATCGGGCGCCGGATCGCCGAGTGGCTCGCTGCTTCGTAGCCCGCGAGCTCCCCGGCGCGGCGCTGGACCGCCTCCGCGCCGCGCACGAAACCGAGGTCTGGGACGGTGACGGCCCGCCGCCGGCGGAGACCTTCCGCGAGCGGGTCGCGGGCTGCGAGGGGCTGCTCTCGTTGCTCACCGACACCGTCGACGCCGAGCTGATCGCGGCGGCGCCGGCGCTGCGGGTCATCTCCAACTACGCCGTCGGGGTCGACAACGTCGACGTCGCCGCGGCAACCGCGCGGGGGATCCCGGTCGGCCATACGCCCGACGTGCTGACCGACTCGACCGCGGACCTCGCCGTTGGGCTGATGCTGGCGATCGCACGCCGCATCCCCGAGGGCGAGCGGATCGTCCGCGCGGGCGGTTGGTCGACCTGGTCGCCGCAATGGATGCTCGGCCGCGACCTCGACGGCGCGACCGTCGGCATCGTCGGCGGGGGGCGGATCGGCAGCGCCGTCGCCCGCAGGCTCGTCGGGTTCGGCTGCGAGGTGTTCGTCGCCGGCCGCGAGGGCCCGACCCCGTTCCCCGACCTCCTCGAGCATTCCGACTTCGTCTCCCTGCACGTCCCCTTGAACCCCGGGACACGGAACCTGATCGGCGAGGCCGAGCTGCAGGCGATGAAGCCGAGCGCCTACCTCGTGAACACCGCGCGGGGGCCGATCGTCGATCAGGCCGCGCTCGCCCGCGCCCTGCGCGAGGGGTGGATCGCCGGCGCCGCGCTCGACGTGACCGAGCCCGAGCCGCTGCCGCCGGACGACCCCCTGCTGGAGGCGCCGAACCTGATCGTCATCCCCCACCTCGGCTCGGCAACCGAGCGCACGCGCGCGGCGATGGCCGACCTCGCCGTCGCCAACCTGCTCGCCGGGCTGGCCGGCGAGCCGATGCCGAACAGCGTCAATCCGGAAGTCCTCGCGAACGGGTAATCTCGCGCGCTCGCTCGGGCGTCAGGGGACCCGGCGGGAAAGAAAATAAGCGGCGAAACAGGGAGGGCAAACATGGCCAGCGGCACCGTGAAGTGGTTCAGCGACGAGAAGGGCTTCGGCTTCATCACGCCGGACGAGGGCGACCAGGACCTCTTCGTCCACCGCACCGGCCTCGCCGATCGCGGCGGCATCCTCGGCGACGGCGAGCGGGTCAACTACGACACCGAAGAGGGCCAGAAGGGCCCCAAGGCGGTCAACGTCCAGAAGGCGTAGGGCTAATGCCTAGCCGCCGTACTGGCTGACGTCGACGCCGTTCTCGGCGAGCACCCGCAGCAGCGCCTCCTGCAGGCCCGGGACCGAGCTCGCGTCCATCGCGACCCCCGAGTCGGGGTCCACCCCGTGCTCGCGCAGGGTCGCGCGCATCTGGTCCCTGAGGCCCTGCATGCCCTGCATGTCGATCGTGTGCGTGCCGCCCGATTCGACGGTCACGTCGTCGAAGGTGGCGGTGCCGCCGCCGAACGCCTGCTGTAGCTGCGCGAGCGCGGCCGCGGTGGCCTGCGCCGACTCCGGCGGGACGCCGGCGGCGATCAGCGACTCCGGGGTGACCGCCGGGGTCTGGCCGCCGGCGCCGAAGAACGACTGCGGCGCGCCGGGATCCCCGGTCGCCGAGCCCGGCATCCCCGGGGCGATCGCCGGCATCTCGGGCGCGGACCCCGCCGCGGCCGCGCTCGCCCAGCCCTGCGCCCCCATCGCGGTCGAGCCCGGGAGCGCCGATCCCTCCACCATCTGCTGGAACTCGGGCGAATCCGGGTCGGGCATGGCCCGCTGATCGCCGCGAAGCCTGCGAAAGAAGCCTCCTAGGCCCATGTCTGTGCAGCCTAACCGGCGCGGATCAGGTCCGAGGCCTTCTCGCCGATCATCACCGCCGAGGCGTGGGTGTTGCCGCCGGGGATCAGCGGCATCACCGAGGCGTCGGCGACCCGCAGGCCATCGATCCCTCGCACGCGCAGCTCGGGATCGACGACGGCGTCGTCGCCGACCCCCATCCGGCAGGTGCCTACGGGGTGGTAGGTGAGCTCGACCCGGTGGCGGATGTCGGCCTCGATCGCCTCGTCGTCGTCCTCGACGCCGGGGCCCGGGAAGAGCTCGGTGCCGGTGGCCTCCGCGAGGGGCTCCGCGGCGGCGATCCGCCGGGCCAGCTTCACCCCGGCGACCAGCGTGGCGACGTCCTCGGGCTCGGTCAGGTGGTTGCCGAGGATCGCGGGCTTGGCGAGCGGATCGGAGCTCTTTATGCGGACGTGGCCCCGGCTCTTCGGGGTGACCAGGATCGGCACCAGCGAGTACGCGTGGCGCTCGTGGGTGGCGAAGCCGTGGTCGACGAAGAAGACCGGCCCGAAGTGGAACTGCAGGTCCGCCGCCGGCAGGCCGGGCCGGGTGCGCGTGAAAAGCGTGCCCTCGGCGACGTTGGAGGTGAGCAGGCCGGTGCGGCGCAGGAGGAAGTTGGCGAGCTCGCGCGGCTTCTCGGCGTCGAGCAGGGTGCCGCCGAGATCGGACTCCCAGACACAGACGATGTAGGGATGGTCCTGGAGGTTCTCGCCGACGCCGGGGAGCTCGAAGCGTGGCTCGACCCCGGCCTCGCGGAGGTGGTCGGCGGGACCGATCCCGGAGAGCTGGAGGAGCCACGGCGAGCCGATCGAGCCGGCGGAGAGGATCACCTCGCGCCCCGCGCGTGCGAGCCGCTCGCGCCCACGGCGGTCGCGGTAGCGGACCCCGACCGCGCGCCCGCCTTCGAGCTCGAGCCCGAGAGCCTGCGCCCTGGTGGCGATCTCGAGGTTGCGCCGGTGGCGAGCAGGGCGCAGGTAGGCGTCGGCCGCACTCCAGCGTCGCCCGCCCTTCTGCGTCACCTGGTTCAGGCCCACCCCGTCCTGCTCCGGCGAGTTGAAGTCCGGGTTGCGCGGGATCCCGACCGCCTCCGCGGAGTCGACGATCCGCTCGGTCAGGGGATTCGGCAGCACCTGGTCGGTGATCTCGAGCGGGCCGCCGGTCCCGTGCAGCTCGGAGGGCCCGCGCGAGTTGTTCTCCGAGCGCACGAAGTAGGGCAGGACGTCATCCCAGCCCCAGCCCTCGCAGCCCGCGTCTCGCCAGGCGTCGAAGTCGATCGGGCGCCCGCGCATGTAGACCATCGCGTTCATCGAGCTCGAGCCGCCGAGCGACCTACCGCGCGGGATGAACAGCGAGCGGCCCTCGCACCCCGGCTCCGGCTCGGAGTCGAAGGCCCAGTCGAGCTTGGTCCGGAACTGCTTCGAGAACGCCGCCGGGATGCGGATGTTCGGGTGGCGGCCGCTGCCGCCCGCCTCGAGCAGCAGCACCCGCGTCGCCGGGTCCTCGGAGAGGCGGTTGGCGAGCACGCAGCCCGCCGAACCGGCGCCGACTACGACGTAGTCGTACGGGCCGCTCATCGCGACCGGCGCCGGGCTATGCGCAGAGAGGCCTCCGCCTCAGGACGCGTTCGTGGTCGGCGCCGCGGCGCCCGCTGACTCGCTCGTCGTCGTCGAGGTGTACTCGAACTCCTCCTCGGCCCCGAAGAGCTTGTCCATCAGCGCCTTGCGTGCGTCCTCCGAGAGGACCAGCACGACGATCGCCCCGATCAGGCCGAGCAGCAGCAGCCGGCCCAAAGAGAGGCCCTTGCGCTGCTTCTTGCCGCGCAGCCGGTCCGAGGCCTCCTTCAGGTTCTCGGCGGCCTCCTGGAGGTCCTTGTGGACCTTCTTGTCGTCCATCAGCGCCTTCGCCGGGCCCTTGCCGTTGGCCATCCGCGCGTAAGCGTCCCGCGCCGCCTCGAAGGCGGCCTGGATGCTGTCGCGCAGTTCCTCGTCCTCGATCAGGCGCTGCACGTACGGGCTAGACCGGACCGCGGTGGCCGCACCGCCGACCGCTCCCGCGGTCTTTGCCGCCTTTCCCTTCTTCGATGCCATCAACCTCTCCTAGTCGCGAGTTCCGAAAAGCTCCTCGCGGAGCATATAACCGGCCAGCCTGCGGCGGAAACCGCCTGCTCGCGGGGAATCAACCGAGCGCCTCCGCGAGTGCCTCGCGAACGTGCTCGACGTAGGTGAACTCGAGCTCGCCCAGCTCGTGCTCGGGGATCTCCGCGATGTCGCCCTCGTTGCGAGCGGGGACGATCACCCGCTTGATCCTGGCCCGCTGGGCTGCGAGCGCCTTCTCCTTCAGCCCTCCCACCGGCAGGACCTGGCCGGTCAGCGTGATCTCGCCGGTCATCGCGACGTCGGAGCCCACCCGCCTGCCGCGCACGAGCGAGGAGAGTGCGACCACCATCGCGACCCCGGCCGACGGCCCGTCCTTGGGCACGGCGCCTGCGGGGACGTGGATGTGGACGTCGTTCTCCGCGAACCACTCGGCGGGGCGGTCGGGGGCGATTTCGCCGATGTGCCCGCGGACGAACGAGAGGGCCGCCTGCGCGGACTCGCGCATCACGTCGCCGAGCTGCCCCGTGATCGTGAGCTTGCCGCTGCCGGGCATGGCCGTCGCCTCGATGAACAGGACCTCGCCTCCGGTCGGCGTCCAGGCCAGCCCGGTCGCCACGCCCGGCTCGCGGGTTCGGCGCCGTGCCTCGGCGAAGTACTTGCGACGACCGAGCAGCTCGCGGGTGCGCTTGGCGGAGATCCGCGCCTTCCGCTTCGCCGCCTTGCCCTTGCCCTCGGCGATCTCGCGGGCGACCTTGCGGCAGACCGTGCCGATCTCCCGCTCGAGCCCGCGAACCCCGGCTTCGCGGGTGTACTCCTCGACGATCGCCCGGATCGCGGGGTCGGCGAACTCGATCTGCGAGGTCTTCAGGCCGTTGGCCTCGATCTGTCGTGGGACCAGGTAGCGCTTGGCGATGTGCAGCTTCTCGTCGAGCGTGTAGCCGGAGAGCTGGATCACCTCCATGCGGTCGCGCAGCGGGCCCGGGATCGGCTCGAGCATGTTCGCCGTCGTGATGAACATCACGTCGGAGAGGTCGAAGGGAAGGTCGAGGTAGTGGTCGCGGAAGGAGTTGTTCTGCGACGGGTCGAGGACCTCGAGCATCGCGCTCGCCGGGTCGCCACGGAAGTCGGTGCCCATCTTGTCGATCTCGTCGATCATGAACACCGGGTTGCGCGAGCCGGCGTCGCGGAGCGCGCGGATGATCGTCCCCGGCATCGCGCCGATGTAGGTGCGCCGGTGTCCGCGGATCTCGGACTCGTCGCGGACGCCGCCGACCGAGATCCGCTCGAACTCGCGGCCGAGCGCACGGCCGATCGAGCGGCCGAGGCTGGTCTTGCCCACGCCGGGAGGCCCGACGAAGCAGAGGATCGGGCCGGGCGAGTCGGGCTTCAGCTTGCGAACCGCCAGGTACTCGACGATCCGCTCCTTGATCGGCTCGAGGTCGTAGTGGTCGGCGTCGAGGACCTCGCGGGCGTGGGCGATCTCGAGGTTGTCGTCGGTCTCCGCCGACCACGGCAGCTCGGTGAGCCACTCGAGGTAGGTGCGGATCACCCCGTACTCGGCCGCAGCGGGGGGCAGCTTCTCGAGTCGTGCGAGCTCGCGGTCGGCCTGCTTGCGCGCGTGCTCGGGGAGGCCCGCCTCCTCGATCCGCTCGCGCAGCTCGTTCATCTCGGCCTGGCGCTCGTCGCCCTCCCCGAGCTCGTCCTGGATCGCCTTCAGCTGCTCGCGCAGGTAGTACTCGCGCTGCCCCTTCTCGATCTCGGACTGGACCTGGGACTGGATCTTGGACCCGAGCTGGATCACCTCGAGCTCGCGGGCGAGGATCTCGGAGAGGCTGCGCAGGCGCTTGCCGACGTCGACCTCCTCGAGCAGCCGCTGCTTCTCTGCGGTCGAGATCCGCAGCGAGCCCGCGATCAGGTGGCAGAGCGCCGACGGGTCCTCGATGTTGGTGACCGCGAGCTGGAGCTCCTCCGGCAGGTAGGGGATCTGCTCGATGATCTCGCTGAAGGTGCGCTGGACGTTGCGGGTCAGGGCCTCGAGCTCCTGCGACTCCTCGATCCGGTCCGGCACCTCCTCGATCCGCGCGACGAGGTACGGCTCCTCGGCGATGAACTCTCCGAGCCGCACGCGCTCGGTGCCCTGGACGAGGATGCGGACGCTGCCGTCGGGGACCTTGAGCATCCGCGCGACGACGCCGGCGACGCCGACTTCGTAGAGGTCGTCGGGCCCCGGCTCGTCGAGGCTGGGATCGCGGGAGGCGACCATTACGAGGGTGCGCTCGCCGGAGAGCACGTCGTTGACGAGCTTGATCGAGCGCTCCTGGCCGACCGCGAGCGGCGTCAGGGTGTCGGGGTAGGTGACCATGTCCCGCAGCGGCAGCACCGGCAGCGCGGACGGGAGCGGCCGCCCCTGGCTCTCGCGGATCGCGTCCTCGACGTTCTCGGACTCGACGATCTGGATCGCGGCGACGTCGTCCTCGAGCACGCCGCCGGGATCGGAGCCAAGCCGGTCGCCCGTCGGATCGCGCTCCGCAGGCATTACTCCTTGGCCCGTTCGATCGGGACGGTTCGCGAGCGCTCCTCGGTGATCAGTGGCAGCTCGATCCGCAGGACGCCGTCCTCGTAGGTCGCCTTGGCCTGCTCGGCGTCGACGTCGGCGCTGAGCTCGACCGCGCGCCGGAAGGGGCCCGAGGCGATCTCGAGTTGCTCGTAGACGCGGCCCTCGGTCTCCTGGACCGGGCGCTCGCCGGCGATCATGAGCCGGCGGCCCGCGACCTCGAGGCTGATCTTCGCGAGCTCGACCCCGGAGACGTCGACCTTCACGACCGCCTTCGGCGGGCCCTCGGAGGCGCCGTCGACGTTGCAGTAATAGACGTCCAGCGGGGGCGAGAAGCCGCTCTCGCCCCGCGAGGCGAGCCCGGTCCGGCCCCAGACGTCGCCGAAGAGCTCGTCCATCTCGCGGCGGACGCGGTCGAAGTTGACGAACAGATCCCGCTGCCGAGACATGGACTCAAGTTACCCGGCTGTCAGATTTCGTAGACCGCGCCCTCGCTCGCGACCTCGACCGGGGCCCCGAAGCCCTCGCTCCCCTGCTCGCGAGCCCAGCCGGCGTCGAGCTCGTCGGAGAGGTGGGTGAGCACGACCCGCTTGGCCCCCGCGAGGCGGGCGTGCTCGCCGGCTTCGTAGGGCGTCAGGTGCCCGCGCTCGCCGCTGCGCTCGGGCCGCGGCAGGGTCGCCTCGACGATCAGGAGGTCCGTGTCCCGCGCAGCGTCGACGATCTCGGGGCCTGGGCGGCAGTCGGCGCCGAAGGTGAGCCGGCCGGAGCCGTCGGCGGTCGTGAGGTTGATCGCGAAGGTCTCGGTGAAATGCGGCACCGGATGGAACCGGGCCTCGAGCTCGCCGACGCGGACGGTCGAGCGCGTGTCGTACTCGTCGATCCGGAACGCCTTGTCGATCAGGTCCTCCGGCCCCCAGGAGCCGACGATTCCCCGCAGCGTCTTCGCGCCGCCCTCGGGGAGGTGGAGCTCCGGACGGGCGGGGTCGTCGGTCCCCGGCCAGCGCTCGACCGGGACCGGCTGCTGGCGGGGCGCGTAGGTGAGCGCGTATGCAAACGGGACGAGGTCGAGGAAGTGATCGGCGTGCATGTGGGAGATCACGACGGCGTCGACATCGACGTAGTCGCGGTGAAGGCGCAGCTTCGAGAAGACGCCGTTGCCGCAGTCGAGCAGCAGCGCGACCTCGCCGTGCTCGATCAGGTAGCCGCT
This sequence comes from uncultured Thermoleophilia bacterium, assembly GCA_963844425.1. Lineage (GTDB taxonomy): Bacteria > Actinomycetota > Thermoleophilia > Solirubrobacterales > 70-9 > DASUSH01. Next base: position 152,892 of record CAWJOD010000020.1, read on the forward strand.
GCAGGCGCCGCCCGCGTCCTGCCAGGAGGGCGACTTGCCCAGCACGGTGACCCGCATGGGCGCAGATTAACCGCGGATGCAGGGGAAACCGGGCGCGGCAGTGCCGCGTCTGCCGATCCAGGCCCGATTCTGGCGAGCGAAAACCGAGACTGACTAGGACGCAGTGAGCCGCATAGCAGCGCTATGGGGGCGATCGAGGACGACGTCAGGCGAAGGTTTGCAGCCGTCAGAAGCGGGTGTGGATCGGTGGACGCGGCACTAGTGCGCGGCGAGGACGGCGCCCTCGGACTCGCGGATCAGAAGCGCCGGCTGGCGCGGCGGCGTCAGGCCGTCCGGGGTGTCCGGGCGGAAGGTCGCGCAGGGCCCACCGAGGTCGAGCGCGCAGAGCCCGTGGCAGCCGAAGAAGCAGCTCTCGCAACCTGGCTTCCGCTTGCGCCGGCCCTTGCCGCCCTGTTTCGTCGTGCTCGCCATCCGGAGGCGATCATGCCACTCGCCGACGCGCTCCGCCAGCCCCGATTCCGCAAAACGCAACATTTCCGTTACATTCGTTTTTGCCTGCAAATCAGCATGTTCTGAAAAGTCAAGCGGAATAAACCCCCGTTTTGCGGTGAGCCTCGCGGCAGGTTTCGGGCGGTGGATCGCGACGCTAGAATCGGATCGATGGCACACGAGCGAACAGCCCGCCTTTCGGCCTCCCCGCCGCTCTTCGAGAGCCGGTTCTTCGACTTCTTCTCGAGAGTTCACCCGTCGGTGCCGGCGATCATCTTTCTGCCCGTGATCGCTCTGCTGGTCGTGCTCGGCGCGCGCGACGGCCAGGGCGCGCTGGAGATCGTGCTGCTCGTCCTCGCCGGCCTCGCGATCTGGACCATCACCGAGTACTGGCTGCATCGCAAGTTCTTCCACTGGCAGCCGGACAACGATTTCGGCCGCCGGATGCACTTCATCATCCACGGCGTCCACCACGACCATCCGAACGACCGGCTCCGCCTCGTGATGCCCCCGGGTGCGAGCATCCCCCTCGCCTCGCTTTTCTTCGGCCTCTTCTTCGTGGTGTTCGGGTTCCCCACGGCATTGCCGATCTTCGCCGGATTCCTGATCGGTTACCTCGCCTATGACTACACCCACTATTACCTGCATCACGCGGTTCCCAGGTCGAAGTTCGGAAAGCGGCTGCGCGAACACCACATGCGCCACCACTTCCAGGACCACAGGTTCGGATTCGGCGTTTCCACACCAATTTGGGACGTGGTCTTCCGCACGTTGCCTCGCAATCGCAGCGCGCCTTAAGAGTTACTGTTACTTCCATGACACCCCAAGGAAGTAACACGATCGATCACGTCCGCACCCTGCTTCAGGACCGCCTGCGCGAGCTCGACGACGAGCGCGCCCAGGTGCAGAAGGCCCTATCCGACCTGGGCGGCGGTCGCCGCGGCCCCGGCCGGCCACGAGGCTCGCGCAACAGCGGCGGCGCGCCCGCCCGCGGACGACGCCGGCGCCGGCGTCGCGGCGGCACCCGCCGCGACCAGGCGGTGAAGATGGTCACGGCGAACCCGGGGATCAGCGCCGGCCAGATCGCCAAGGAGATGAAGATCGCGCCGAACTACATGTACCGCGTGATGAGCGAGCTCGAGAAGGAAGGCCTGGTCCGTAAGGAGGGCCGGGGGTACCACCCGGCCACCTAACGCGGAGCCTCTTTACTCGACGAAACCGAGCTCGCGGACCGCTTCGCGCTCCTCGGCGAGCTCGTTGGCGCTGGCGTCGATCCGCTCGCGCGAGAACTGGTCGATGTCGAGATCCTGCACGATCTGCCACTCGCCGCCCGCGCAGGTGCAGGGGAAGCCGGAGACCAGGCCCTTCGGGACGTCGTAGGAGCCGTCGGAGACGACGGCCATGGAGACCCAGTCGTCATCCGGGGTGCCGCGGACCCAGTCGCGCACGTGATCGATCGCGGCGTTCGCCGCGGAGGCCGCGCTGGACGAACCGCGCGCCTCGATGATCGCCGCGCCGCGCTTCGCGACCGTTGGGATGAAATCGTTGGCGATCCACTCCTCGTCGTCGACCGCGTCCCAGGCCGAGGAGCCGCCGACCTCGCAGTGGACGAGGTCCGGGTACTGCGTCGTCGAGTGGTTGCCCCAGGTGGTCATCTTCTTCACCTCGGGCAACGGCACCTCGAGCTTCGAGCCGAGCTGGGCGATCGCGCGGTTGTGGTCGAGGCGCATCATCGCCGTGAAGCGCTCGTCGGGGACGTCGGGAGCGTGTGCCTTGGCGATCAGGCAGTTGGTGTTCGCCGGGTTGCCGACGACGAGGATCCGAACGTCGTCCGCTGCGCCCTCGTTGATCGCCTCGCCCTGGGGCTTGAAGATGCCGCCGTTTGCCTCGAGCAGGTCGGCGCGCTCCATGCCCTTGCTGCGCGGCCGGGCGCCGACCAGCATGCCGACGTTGCAGCCGTCGAAGGCCTCCTTCGCATCGGCGGTGATGTCGATCCCCGCCAGCAGGGGGAAGGCGCAGTCCTGGAGCTCCATCGCGGTGCCCTCGGCGGCCTCGAGCGCGTCCGGGATCTCGAGCAGGCGCAGCTTGACCTGGGTGTCGGGGCCGAGCATCTCGCCGGCGGCGATCCGGAACAGCAGCGCATAGCCGATCTGGCCGGCGGCGCCGGTGACGGTGACGTTGACGGGATCGCTCAACTCTTATCTCCTTGAATCGCCTGCTGAAGGTTCTCGTCGATCGAGGCGAGGAACTCCTCGGTCGTCTGGAACTCCTGCTCGTCGCCGACGAGCAGGGCCAGGTCCTTGGTCATCTTCCCGCTCTCGACGGTCTCGACGCATACCCGCTCGAGCGTCTCGGCGAACTCGATCACCTCCGGCGTCTCGTCCATCCGCCCGCGCGCCGCCAGCGCCCGCGTCCAGGCGAAGATCGAGGCGATCGGGTTGGTCGAGGTCGCCTCGCCCTTCTGGTGGCGGCGGAAATGGCGGGTGACGGTCCCGTGCGCCGCCTCGGCCTCGACGGTCTTGCCGTCGGGGGTCATCAGCACGCTGGTCATCAGGCCGAGCGAGCCGAAGCCCTGGGCGACCGTGTCGGACTGGACGTCGCCGTCGTAGTTCTTGCAGGCCCAGACGTAGCCGCCCTCCCACTTCAGCGCCGCGGCGACCATGTCATCGATCAGCCGGTGCTCGTAGGTCAGGCCCTTGGCCTCGAAGTCGTCGGAGAACTCGGCGTCGAAGACCTCCTGGAAGAGGTCCTTGAAGCGCCCGTCGTAGGTCTTCAGGATCGTGTTCTTGGTCGACATGTAGACCGGGTATTCGCGCTCGAGCCCGTAGCGGAACGAGGCGCGAGCGAAGTCGCGGATCGAGTCGTCGAGGTTGTACATCGCCATCGCGATGCCGCTTGACGGAAAGTCGAAGACGTCGATCTCCATCGGCTCGCCCTCGTCCTTGGGGGTCCAAGTAAGCGTGAGCTTGCCCTCGCCCGGGATCAGGGTGTCCTCGGCGCGGTACTGGTCGCCGAAGGCGTGGCGGCCGATGATGATCGGCTTCGTCCAGCCGGGCACCAGGCGCGGGATGTTCGAGATCACGATCGGCTCGCGGAAGATGACGCCGCCGAGGATGTTGCGGATCGTCCCGTTCGGCGAGCGGTACATCTCCTTCAGGCCGAACTCCTCGACCCGGGCCTCGTCGGGGGTGATCGTCGCGCACTTGACCCCCACCCCGTGCTCCTTGATCGCGTTCGCGGCGTCGACCGTGATCTGGTCCTCGGTCTCGTCGCGGCTCTCGATCCCGAGGTCGTAGTAGTCGAGCTCGACGTCGAGGTAGGGCAGGATCAGCTTCTCCTTGATGAAGGCCCAGATGATCCTGGTCATCTCGTCGCCGTCGAGCTCGACGATCGGCTTGCGGACTTCGATCTTGGCCATGCGGCGCGCGATGCTATTAGACGTGGCCGGTTAGCTTCCCCGGATGCCGAGCCCCGACCGAAAGCGCGAACTGGGCCGCGGCGAGCGCACGCTTCCCGGCGTCTACCGGCTCCGCCTCCCCCTCCCCTGGCCGGGCGTCCCACACGGAAACGCCTGGGCGGTGGAGGCCGGCGACGGCTTCGTCCTCTTCGACACGGGGATCGACGAGCCCGGCTCGATGAAGCAGCTCGAGCGGGCGCTGGAGATGGTCGGGCTCGAGCTCGAGCGGCGTGCCGCCTCCTCGTCTGCACGCACGCCCATTCCGACCACTACGGCCAGGCGGCGACGATCGTCGAGCGGACCGGGTGCGAGCTCTGGATGCACCCAGACCACGAGCACATGACCCGCGCGGCCTCCGACCCCGACGCCTGGCTCGAGGCGCGGCTGGAGGTCGCCCGCCAGAGCGGGGTTCCCGAGGCCGCGCTCGCCGCGTACCGCGAGTCGCGCAAGGGACAGGGCTTCGGCGTCGCCGGGATCGTCCCGCCCGACCGCGAGCTCCTCCCCGGGGTCGAGGTCGAGACCGACCTCGGCGCCTGGCAGGTGATCGAGACCCCGGGCCACGCGCCCTCCCACGTCTGCCTGTTCCAGCCCGAGCGCCGGCTCCTGATCTCCGGCGACCACCTGCTCGGCCGGGTCTCCCTCTACTACGACTACGGCTACACGCCGGACCCGGCCGGCGAGTTCCTGAGCTCGCTCGAGGCGGTCGACGAGCTCGACGCCCGCCTCTGCCTACCCGGCCACGGGCGCACCTTCACCGACGTCCGCGCACACGTCAACGCCAACCGCGAGCTCGTCGGCGAGCGGATCGCGAACGCGCTCGCCGCGATCGAGGGCGAGGAGCTGACCGCCGTCGAGGTGCAGCCGCACGTCCACGGCCGGCCGCTCGACGAGCGCACCGGCAACTGGTGGCTGATGGAGACCCTCTGCTACCTGCGCCATCTCGAGGCGACCGGCAGGGCCCGGCGTCAGGGAGATGACCCCGAGCGCTGGGCGGCCGTCGGTCGATCTGAGTAGGGTCCCGCGCCGATGGCGGAGGGGCGCTCGAAGAACCTGATCCTCGCGGCGATGATCTTCGCGGTCGCGATGATGTTCATCGACCAGACGATCGTCGCGATCGCGATCCCGGAGCTGCAGAAGGACCTCGGCCTCACCTCGACCGGATTGCAGTGGGTGATCAACGGCTACCTGCTCTCGCTCTCGGCGCTTTTCGCCCTCGGCGGCCGGCTCGCCGACATCCTCGGCCACCGGCGGATGGTGATCATCGGCGTGATCGTCTTCGCCACCGCCTCGGCGCTGTGCGGGGCGACCCCGGACGGCAGCGGCGCCGAGGCGTGGATGATCGTCTTCCGGGTGATCCAGGGCGCCGGCGCGGCGATGATGATGCCGGCGGCATTGGCGATCGTGATCGCGTCGTTCCCGGTCAACGAGCGCGGCAAGGCGATGGCGATCTTCTTCGCGATCACCGGCGGGCTGACCTCGGTCGGCCCGATCGCCGGCGGCTACCTGACCGAGATCGACTGGCGCGCGATCTTCTGGGTCAACATCCCGATCGCGATCATCGCCCTGGTGCTGATCGCGATCTCGAAGCCCGAGAACGAGAAGCGCCCGGCCCCGATCGACTACCGCGGCGCCGTGCTCGTCACCGCCGGCATGGCCCTCGCCGTGCTCGGCCTCCAGCAGGCGGGCACCTGGGGCTGGACCGACGCGCGCACGATCGGCTGCGTCATCGCCGGCCTCGTGATCCTCGCCGGGTTCGTCGCCTTCGAGCGCCGCGTCGAGCACCCGCTGCTGAACATGCGGATCTTCGAGAGCCGCGCCTTCTTCGTCGACAACATCGTCCTCTTCATCCTGATGATCCCGTTCGTGCCGCTGTTCTTCTTCGGCAGCACGTACTCGCAGATCTCGCTCGGCTACGACGCCTCGAACGCCGGGCTCTACCTGCTCACGTTCTTCGCCGGCTTCGCCGTCGCCTCGCAGTTCGGCGGCCGCATCCTCGACAACGTCGGCGCCCGCCCGGCGGTGGTGCTCGGCTGCGCGGTGACCGCGGTCGGGCTCTTCCTCTGGGGCCAGAGCCTCACCGACCTCGACTTCAACGAGCAGTGGTACTTCATCGTCCTCACCGGCGCCGGGGTCGGGCTCGTGCTCGGCCCGGCCAACACCGACGCGATCAACCGCGCCTCGCGGGCGAGCTACGGCGAGGTCACGGGGATCACCCAGACGGTGCGCAACTTCGGCTCCAGCCTCGGGCTCGCCGTGCTCGGCTCGCTCCTGATCGTCGAGAACCGCTCCAACCTCGAGTCGACGCTCGGCTCGCAGGGGATCCCGACCGACAAGGCCGACGAGATCGCCGCCGCGGTCGCGGGCGCGGGCGGCGGCAGCTCGTCGAGCCTCACCGAGCACGCCGGCGCGAAGGCGAAGGAGGTCTTCGACGCGATCCAGATCGACTACGCGATGTCGACCCGGACGGTGTTCTACGTGATGGCCGGGGCGATGGCGGTCGCCTTCGTGGTGGCGCTGATCGGGATGCCCGGGGGCAAGGTCGAGGAGGCCGCAACGGAGTAATCTCCGCCCGGGGAAACACGGGAAGGAGCGGAGATGAAGAAGGGTTTTGCTGTTCGCGACGGTGGGCGCGTGCCTCGTGCTCGCGAGCGTCGCATTGGCCGCCGCGGCGACGACGAGCACCACCTTCAAGATGAAGGACAAGGGAGTCAACGTCGAGTACAGCGGCAAGGTCACGGCGGACCCGCCGAAGACGATCTGCGTCGCCCAGCGGAGGGTCGAGGTCTTCCACCGTGGCATCAAGATCGCGACGACGCTGACCGAGACGAACGGGACCTGGAAGGTGGACGGGCCGCGGCCGCCGGACGGCGACGACGTCACCGTCATCGTCAAGAAGGTGAAGCGCAAGGGAAAGACCCGCTGCAAGAGCGCGTCGGTGACCGCCCCGTTCGGCTGAGGTAGCACCTTGACCGAAGAAGTGAATTGTGGTTCACTTCTTCGGTGGCCTACAGACCCACCGAGCGCACCGAGGCCCGCCGCGCCGAGGTCCGAGCGCGGATCGTCGCCGCCGCGCGTGAGCTGATCGCGCGCGGCGGCTACGCCGAGGCACAGGTCTCCGCGGTCGCCGCCGGCGCCGGCGTCGCGACCGGCACCGTCTACCGCCACTTCCCCTCGAAGGCGGACCTGTTCGCCGAGGTCTTCCGCGAGGCCTCGCAGCGCGAGGTCGACGCGGTCGCGGCCGTCGCCGAAGAGGCGCCGGGCGGCGCCGAGCGAGCGGATCGCGGCCGCCGTCGAGGCCTTCGCTCGCCGCGCCCTGCGCGGCCGCCGGATCGCCTACGCGCTGATCGCCGAGCCCGTCGACCCCGGCGTCGAGGCCGAGCGCCTCGCCTTCCGCCGCGCCTACCGCGACGTCTTCGCCGGGCTGATCGCCGCCGGGATCGAGTCCGGCGAGCTTCCCCGCCAGGACCCCGAGCTCGCGGGCGCCGCGCTCGTCGGCGCGATCGGGGAGGCGCTCGTCGGCCCGCTCTCCCCCGCCGGCGCCGAGCGCGATGCCGGCACCGTCGTCGCCGCCCTCACCGACTTCTGCGTACGTTCAGTCACCGGAGCAAAGGAGCCCAGCCTTGTCAACGCTTGAGACCACCGCCGGCCGCGCCACCCACGAGGTCGTGAACCAGGCCCCGCCGCTCGAGGGCCACAACGTCTTCGAGTCGGACACGGTCCTGGTCGAGGCGCTCCGCCGCGAGGGCGGCGAGTGGGCCGAGGAGCGGGCGCGCGAGCTCGGCGCGATCTGCGGCCGCCCGGCCGTGATCCGGGCCGGCGCCGTCGCGAACGAGAACCCGCCGAAGCTGCGCACGCACGACCGCTTCGGCAACCGCATCGACGAGGTGGAGTTCCACCCGGCCTACCACGAGCTGCTCGGGCTCGGGGTCGAGCAGGGCCTCCACGCCCTGCCGTGGCGCGAGCCGCAGCCGGGAGCGCACGTCGCCCGCGGCGCCCTCTTCATGCTGCTCGGCCAGGTCGAGGCCGGGGTCGGCTGCCCGATCTCGATGACCTACTCGGCGATCCCGGCGATTCGCAAGCAGCCGGAGATCGCCGCCGAGTGGGAGCCGCGCTTCACCTCGCTCTCCTACGACGAGCGCATGGTCCCCGCGCCCGACAAGAAGGGCGCGCTCTGCGGGATGGGGATGACCGAGAAGCAGGGCGGCTCCGACGTGCGCGCCAACACGACGACGGCGCGGCCCCTGAACGGCGGCGGCCCCGGCGCCGAGTACGAGATCAACGGCCACAAGTGGTTCTTCTCGGCGCCGATGTGCGACGCCTTCCTCGTCCTCGCCCAGGCCGGGGGCGGCGTCTCCTGCTTCTTCATGCCCCGCTTCACCCCCGACGGCGAGCGCAACGCGATCCAGATCCAGCGGCTGAAGGACAAGCTCGGCAACCGCTCGAACGCATCCTCGGAGGTCGAGTTCCGGGGCGCCTGGGGCCGGCTCCTCGGCGAGGAGGGCGCGGGCGTTCGGACGATCATCGAGATGGTCAACCACACCCGGCTCGACTGCTCGCTCGGCGGCGCCGCCGGCTTCCGCGCCGGCGTCGCGGCCGCGACCTGGCACACCGCCCACCGCTCCGCCTTCGGCAAGGTGCTGAACGAGCAGCCGCTGATGCAGAACGTGCTCGCGGACCTGGCGGTCGAGGCCGAGGCGGGGACGATCGCGGCCCTGCGGCTCGCCCGCGCCTACGACGAGGCGGCCGCAGGAGACGAGGACGCCGAGCAGTTCAAGCGGATCTCGAACGCGGTCCTCAAGTACTGGCACACCAAGCGCGGCCCCGTGCACGCGGCCGAGGCGCTCGAGTGCCTCGGCGGCAACGGCTACGTCGAGGAGTCGGGGATGCCGCGGCTCTACCGCGAGGCGCCGCTCAACTCGATCTGGGAGGGCTCGGGCAACGTCCAGTGCCTCGACGTGCTGCGGGCGATGGCGCGCAGCCCGCGGGCCCTCGAGGCGTACTTCGGCGAGGTCGACGAGGCCCGCGGCGCCGACCGCCGCCTCGACGAGTTCTCCGACCGGCTCCGCGGCGAGCTCGGCGACCTCGAGGCGATCGAGTCGCGAGCGCGGCGCCTGGTCGAGCAGATGGCGCTGGCGCTCCAGGGATCGCTGGTCGTCCGCTACGGCGACGAGGCCGTCGCCGACGCCTTCTGCGCCTCCCGCCTCGGCGGCGATTGGGGCCACGCCTTCGGCACCCTGCCGCCGGGCGTCGACTCCGAGCGGATCATCGAGCGCCACACGCCAACGGTCTGAGCCGGGTGCCGTCCCTCAATAGCTGCTCGGCCGCGCGCTCCACGAACTCGCGCCAGGCGGCGTGCTCGGTCTCGCGCCAGGCGTCGTCGCGCTGGGGCTCGATGTGCTCGCCGACCGGGATCTTCTCGGCGATCGTCTCGGTCCCCTCCCAGATCCCGGCGCCGACGGCGGCCAGCGCGGCGGCCCCGGCGGCGGTCGCGTCGACCGCGCCGCGCTCGACCGGGATCCCGGTCGCTGTCGGCCTGGAACTGGAGCAGGGTCGGGTCGCGGGTGAGCCCGCCGTCGACGCGGAGGACCTCGACCTCGACCGCGTCGCGGACGGTCGCGACGATGTCGGCGACGCGCCAGGCGATCGCCTCGAGCGCGGCGCGGGCGATGTGGCCGGTGCGGGTGGCGGCGGTGAGGCCGGCGATCACGGCGCGGGCCTCGGAGCGCCACCAGGGCGCCCCGATCCCGGCGAGCGCGGGCAGCACACGGACTCCGCCGGAGTCCTCGACCTCCGCCGCGAGGGCCGCGAGCGCGGGCGGGTCGGCGGCGAGGCCGATGTCGCGGGTCATCCACTCGAGCAGGGCGCCGGCGGTGAAGACGCCGCCGTCGATCGCCCACTCGACGCGATCGCCGACGCGCCAGGCGACCGTCGGGACGAGCCCGCCCTCGACCTCGGGGCGCTCATCGCCCGCGTGGGCGAGGACGAAGACGCCGGTGCCGTAGGTCGCCTTGACCCGGCCCGGGATCACGCAGCCGGCGCCGGCCAGCGCCGCCTGCTGGTCGACGCAGCGGGCCCGCAGCGGCAGCTCGACGGGCCAGGAGTCGTGGCGCAGGGTGCCGAGGTCGCCGGCGGTCGGGGCGAGCTCGGGGAGCGCCTCGCGCGGCACGCCGAAGATCTCGAGCAGCCCGTCGTCCCATTCGGGCGCGCCGAGCTGGGTCCGCGACGCGGTGGACGGGTCGGTGGCGAAGCCGGCGCCGAGGCGGTCGCAGATCCACGAGTCGACGGTGCCGAGGCGAAGCGTCCCCGCCTCGCGAGCGGCTGCGACCGAGTCGTCGTTCTCGAGCAGCCAGGTGAGCTTGCCGGCCGAGAAGTAGGGGTCGAGCGGCATCCCGCTGCGCTCGCGCACGGTCTCGGCGCGGCCGTCGGCCTCGAGGCGGTCGAGCACCTCCTGCGAGCGCTTGTCCTGCCAGGTGACGATCGGCGTCAGCGCCTCGCCGGACTCGGCGTCCCAGGCGAGGACCGACTCGCCCTGATGGTCGAGCCCGCAGGCGGCGATCTCCGCCGAGGGGTCGGTTTCGCGCGCGAGTTGGAGCACTTCCTCGACGGCCTCGGTCACCGCCGTCGAGGACTTCCTCGCCATCCTGCTCCACCCACCCAGGGCGGGGGTGGTGGAGGCGCTTCTCGCGCCTCGCTTCCGCGATCGTCCCCAGCTCGAGGTCGTAGACGACCGCCTTCACCGCCGAGGTCCCTTCGTCGATGCCGAGCAGGTAGTCGGCCATGCCGCCCTCGGCTAGCCCACGCCCCGGCTCAGCCCCGCCGCCCGGCTCCACCACGGCTCGGGCGGCTCGGCGCGCCGGCGCGCTCGAGCGGCGCCTCGTCGCCCAGCTCGACCCCGGCCTCGCCGACGAGCTCGGCGGCGCGCTCGGCGATCGCCGGCGACGCGGTCATCCCGGTGGAGCGGATCGCGGCCACGTTGATCAGACCCTCGCATGCCGGGGAGGGACCGATCAAGTAGTTCAGGGGGCGCCCGGGGTCCCCGCGCTCCCGGGCCGCGGTGCGCAGGCCGGCGTAGGAGGCGATCGGCTCGGCGCCGGCGAGCGGCTCGTACATCGGGGCGGCCTTCGCCAGGATCTCCTCCCGTGCCTCCGGGCGCACCGACCAGTCCGACTTGTCGGTGCCGTCGATGGCGGTGGGCCCCGCGATCACGTGACCGTCGACGGTCGGGAAGACGAGCACCCCCTTGGTCCCCTCCTCGGGAACCGGCAGCAGGATCCGCTCGAGCCGCTCCCCGGGCTGCTCGAAGACGAGGAACTCGCCCTTGCGCGGATAGATCTCGAAGCGCTCGTCCCCGGCGGAGGCGGCGAGCGCGTCGGCACCCAGGCCGGCGCAGTTGACGACGACGCGGCACTCGACCCGCTCTCCGCCGGGCCGCCAGCGCAAGCCCCTCCCCCTCCCGCTCGAGCCCGCTCACCCGGAACCCGGTCCGCAGCCGCGCCCCGTGCCGCTCGGCGGCGGCGGCGAGCGCCTGCGTGTAGGCCATCGGATCGGTGATGGACTCGCCCGGGACGAACAGGGAGCCGTCGTCGCGGTGCTCGGCCTCGACGCCGTTTCGCTCGGCGTTCTCCGCGAGGCGCGCGATAGCGACCTCCTCTGCCGGCGAGCGCGGCAGCATCAGCCCGCCGCAGCGCACGAACGGAACGCCGAGGGCCTCCATGAGCGGGTCGCGGATCTCGGCCGCGCGCAGGATCAGCTCGGTCTCGAGCTCGCCGGGGGCCGAGTCGAAGCCGGCGTGGAGGATCCCCGAGTTGGTCCCGCTCGCGCAAAATCCGGGCTCGCGCCTCGGCCTCGAGCAGGGCCACCTCGGCCCCGCGGCGCGCGAGCGTCGAGCGCCGTGGCGCTGCCGACTGCGCCTGCACCGACAATTGCAACGTCCGCCTTCATACGCACCGGCACATTGACTTGCGTCTGCGCGTTCGCCTTTAGGGTCGGATTTGGTCACAGACGGCACTATCTCAGGGTCGCGCTCGAGCCGGGCCCGGATGAGGAGAGTGATGGCAAGCCAGGAGCCCGCGCCCGCCACGTCCACCGGTTCCAGCGACGAGCAGACGCTCGCCGACATGGGCTACAAGCAGGAGCTCTCGCGCGCGTGGAGCGGGTTCACCAACTTCGCGATCTCGTTCACGATCATCTCCGTCCTCGCGGGGACGTTCACCACCTTCGCCTTCGCCTGGCAGAACGGCGGTCCGATCGCCGCCTCGATCGGGTGGCCGATCATCTGCGCGTTCGTGCTCATGGTCGCGTTCTCGATGGCCGAGCTGACCTCCGCCTACCCGACGGCGGGCGGCCCCTACTGGTGGGCGCACCGACTCGGCGGCAAGGGCTGGAGCTGGATGACGGGCTGGTTCAACATCGTCGGCCTCGTCGGCATCGTCGCCTCGGTCGCCTACGGCGCCGCCTTCTTCCTCTACAGCCTGCTCTCGCTCTACGAAGTCAGCTTCCTCGGCATGGACTTCGCCCGGGGCGACAGCGTCCTCGCCGACACCTTCGTCCTGTTCCTGATCATCCTCGCCTTCGTCACCTTGCTGAACATCTTCGGCGACCGGGCTCTCGCGTTGCTCAACAACATCTCGGTCGGTTGGCACGTGCTCGGCGTAGCGGTGATCATCGCTCTGCTCGTCTTCGTGCCCGACGATCACCAGAGCGCCAGCTTCGTCTTCGGCGAGCGGATCAACAACTCGGGTCACTTCGGTGGCGAGACCTCGGGCTCGGCTTCTGGTTCATCGTCCTGCCGATCGGCTTCCTGCTCGCGATGTACACGCAGACCGGCTATGACGCGTCCGCGCACACCGCCGAGGAGACCAAGAACGCGGCGATCGCCGCCGCTCAGGGCGTCTGGCGCTCGGTCTTCTTCTCGGCCCTGATCGGCTGGTTCGTCCTGCTCGCCTTCCTGTTCGCGGCCAACGACGTCAAGGCGATCAACGACGCCGCCGGATTCGTCGGCGAGATCTTCACCACCGCGCTCGATCCCTGGGCGGCGAAGCTGGTCATTCTGATCGCGACGATCGGTCAGGTCTTCTGCGTCGCCGCGGGGCTGACGAGCGCCTCGCGCACCTGGTACGCGTTCTCCCGCGACCGCGCGATCCCGGGCTGGGCGCTGTTCAAGCGGGTGAACCGCGATCGCGTACCGCTCTACGCGGTGATCGCGGTCTCGTTCTTCGCGCTCGTGATCACACTGCCGGCCCTGTTCGGCTCCAACGACATCCCGTTCGCGTTCTTCGCGATCACTGGCATCTGCACGGTCGGCCTCTACCTCGCCTACATCCTCCCGATCTTCCTGCGCCTGCGTGCGGGCGACCGGTTCGAGCCAGGACCTTGGACCCTCGGGAACAAGTACAAGATCGTCAACACGCTGGCGATCATCTTCGTGATCCTCGTCGTCTACGCGCTCGACATCCCGTTTGCGCCAACGAGCCTGCCGTGGAACGAGGAGTTCGATGCGACGACCATCAACTACACGCCGCTGGCGATCGTGGTGCCACTGATCTTCGGGCTCTGGTACCTGGTCTCGGCAAAGGACAAGTACCAGGGCCCGGTGCGGACGCTCGAAGAGGACGAGATCACGCGCGACGCGTAGGCTGGGCAGGGGCATGACGCTCGATGAGCTGAAGAAGGCGGTCGATGACGGCACGGTCGACACCGTGCTGCTCACGATCGCCGACATGGAGGGCCGGCTCCAGGGCAAGCGGCTGACGGCCCAGCACTTCCTCGAGGACGTCGCCGAGCACGGCGCCGAGGGCTGCAACTACCTGCTCGCCGTCGACGTCGACATGGACACTGTCGAGGGCTACGAGATGTCGTCGTGGTCGCGCGGCTACGGCGACTTCGAGATGGCCCCGGACCTGGAGACGTTGCGGCCGATCCCCTGGCAGGAGGGGACCGTGCAGCTGATGGCGGACATCCAGTGGCACGACGGCTCCCCGGTGCCCGCCTCGCCGCGGCAGATCCTGCGCCGCCAGCTCGAGCGCCTCGCCGAGCGCGGCTGGCGCGCCTTCGCGGGCACCGAGCTCGAGTTCATGGTCTTCCGCGACACCTACGAGGAGGCCTGGAAGAAGGCGTACCGCGACCTCGAGCCGGCCAACCTCTACAACATCGACTACTCGATGCTCGGCACAGCGCGGATCGAGCCGCTGATCCGGCGGATCCGCAACTCGATGATGGGCGCGCGGGATGAAGGTCGAGAACTCGAAGGGCGAGTGCAACTTCGGCCAGCACGAGATCAACTTCCGCTACGACGAGGCGCTGACGACCGCCGACCAGCACGCGATCTACAAGAACGGCGCGAAGGAGATCGCGGCGCAGGAGGACTACTCGCTCACCTTCATCGCGAAGTTCGACGAGCGCGAGGGCAACTCGTGCCACATCCACTGCTCGCTGGTCGACGAGGACGAGAAGAACGTCTTCGGCGGCGACCAGAAGCTCTTCGACCACTTCATCGCCGGCCAGCTCGCCTGCATGGAGGAGATGACCCTGTTCTTCGCCCCGCAGATCAACTCCTACAAGCGCTTCGCGGAGGGCTCGTTCGCCCCGACCGCGGTCGCCTGGGGCAAGGACAACCGCACCTGCTCGATCAGGGTCGTCGGCCACGGCGGCGGGCTGCGGCTGGAGAACCGGATGCCGGGCGCGGACGTCAACCCCTACCTGGCGCTCGCGGCGATGATCGCGTCGGGCCTGCACGGGGTCGACAACGAGCTGGCGCTCGAGGAGCCGTTCGAGGGCAACGCCTACGAGTCCGACAAGCCGCACGTCCCGAAGACGATGTACGCGGCGCGCGACCTGTTCGCGGAGAGCGACGTCGCCCGCGAGGCGTTCGGGCAGGAGGTCGTCGACCACTACCTGAACCGGGCGCGGATCGAGCTCGAGGCATTCGAAGCGTCGGTAACCGACTGGGAGCGCTTCCGGGGCTTCGAGAGGCTGTGAGCACGGGGCGGCGGCCCGTGATCGGCGTCCCGGCCGCGCTCGAGCCGGCGCGCTGGACGGTCTGGGAGGCCGAGGCCAACCTCTCGCCGAGAAGCTATTCGGAGGCGCTCTCCGGGGCAGGCGCCCAGGCGGTGATCCTGCCCGCCGACGACGCGATCGCGGGGTCCCCCGGAGAGGCACTCGACCTGCTCGACGGGCTGCTCGTCGCCGGTGGCGGCGACATCAGCCCGGCGCTCTACGGGGAGCCGGAGCGCGAGGAGACCGTCGGGGTGCGGCCGGGGCGCGACGGCTTCGAGCTCGCGCTGACGCGCGCCGCGCTCGAACGCGACCTGCCGCTTCTGGGCATCTGCCGCGGCATGGAGATGCTGAACGTCGCGCGCGGCGGCACCCTGGTCCAGGAGATCGAGAACAGGGACGCCCACCTGCGCACCCCGGGCGAGTTCACCAGCCACGAGGTCGAGCTCGAGCCCGGCAGCCTCGCCGCCCGCGCCGCCGGCGGTGAGCGGATCGCGGTCCGCTCCCACCACCATCAGGGGGTCGGCGAGCTCGGCGAGGGCCTCGTCGTCAGCGGGCGTTCCGTCGGCGACGGGGTCGCCGAGGCGATCGAGGACCCGGCGCGCTCGTTCGCGCTCGGCGTCCTCTGGCACGCCGAGGAGGAGTCGCCGAGCGCGGTGATCGAGGCGCTCGTCGCCGCCGCGCGGGAATCCGCGGGGGTGGCGGCGTGAGCCCGAGCTCGATCTCGGTCCTCGAGCCGGCGACGGCCGAGGTGCTCGAGGAGGTCCCTCGCGCCGGCGCCGAGGAGGTCGACGCCGCCGTCGCCCGGGCCAAGGACGCGTTCGCGGGCTGGCGAGCGATCGACCCCGAGGACCGCAGCTCCGCTGCTGCACGACCTCGCCGATGCCCTCGAAGGAGCGAGCGACGAGCTGGCGACGCTCGAGGCCCGCAACGCGGGCAAGCCGATCTCCGACGCCCGCGGCGAGATCGGCATGGTCGTCGACACCTTCCGCTACTACGCGGCGGCGCCGCAGCGGCTGCTCGGGGACACGATCCCGGTCTGCGGGCGGCGTCGACATGACCTTCCGTGAGCCGCTCGGCGTGGTCGGCCTGATCACGCCCTGGAACTTCCCGCTGACGATCGCCTCGTGGAAGGTGGCGCCCGCGCTCGCCGCCGGGAACACGGTGGTCCTCAAGCCGGCCGAGCTGACTCCGCTGACGGCGCTGCGGCTGGAGCGGATCGCCGGCGAGGCCGGGATCCCGGAGGGCGTCGTGAACGTCGTCGCCGGCCCGGGCAGCGTCTGCGGCAAGCGCCTGGTCGAGCATCCCGACGTCGCCAAGATCGCCTTCACCGGGTCGACGGCCGTCGGGCGCGGGATCGCCGCGGGCGCGGCGGAGACGATCAAGCGGGTGACGCTCGAGCTCGGCGGCAAGTCGGCGAACGTCGTCTTCGCCGACGCCGACGTCGGCGGCCGCCGCCGCCGCGGCGCCGATGGGCGTCTTCGGCAACGCCGGCCAGGATTGCTGCTCGCGCTCGCGGATCCTCGTCGAGCGCCCGGTCCTGGACGAGTTCATGGCGGCGATGGAGCCCGTCGTCAGGGAGATGCGGGTCGGCGACCCGCTCGACCCCGAGACGGAGATGGGCCCGCTGATCTCCGAGGACCAGCGCGAGACCGTCGCCTCATACCTCGACGACGACGCGCCGGTCGCCTTCCGCGGCTCGGCGCCCGACGGGCCCGGCTTCTGGTTCGCCCCGACCGTGCTCTGCCCCGTCTCCAACGACGACCGCCAGGCGCGCGAGGAGATCTTCGGCCCGATCGCCTCGGTGATCCCGTTCGAGGGCGAGGCGGAGGCGATCGCGATCGCGAACGACACCGAGTACGGCCTCTCGGGCTCGGTCTGGACCCGCGACGGAGCGCGGGCGCTGCGGGTCGCGCGGGCGATCGAGACCGGCGTGCTCTCGATCAACTCGAACACCTCGGTTCGGGTCTCCACGCCCTTCGGCGGCTTCAAGCAGTCCGGCGTCGGCCGCGAGCTCGGCCCCCACGCGCTCGAGCACTACACCGAGCTGAAGAACGTCTACTACGCGACCGGGGAGGGTTAGTCCGCCGATGCCGGGACGGCTCGAGGGCAAGGTCTGCGTGATCACCGGCGCCGCCAGCGGCATCGGCGCCGAGTCCGCCCGCCTGTTCGCCGAGGAGGGCGCGCACGTCGTCGGCGTCGACCTCGCGGACGACTCCGAGGCCGAGCTCGCGCTCGCCTGCGACGTCGCCGAGGAGGAGCAGGTGCGGGAGATGTTCAACCGCGCGCACAAGGAGTTCGGCCGCCTCGACGTCCTCTTCAACAACGCGGCCATCGTCGACGAGCGCGACCAGTCGGTGCTCGAGACGGACGTCGAGGCATGGCAGCGGGTCCAGGACGTCGACCTCAAGTCGGTCTTCCTCTGCTGCAAGTACGGCATCCCCCACCTGCTCGAGTCGGGCGGGGGCTCGGTGATCAACACCGCCTCGTTCGTCGCCGTGATGGGCTCGGCGACCTCGGAGATCTCCTACACGGCGGCGAAGGGAGGCGTGCTCGCGCTGTCCCGCGAGCTCGGCGTCGAGTTCGCCCGCCGCGGCATCCGCGTCAACGCCCTCTGCCCCGGCCCGGTCTCCACCCCCCTGCTCGAGGAGCTCTTCTCCAAGGACCCCGAGAAGGCCGCCCGCCGCCTGATCCACGTGCCCATCGGCCGCTTCGCCCACCCGCGCGAGATCGCCCAGGGAGCCCTCTTCCTCGCCAGCGACGACAGCAGCTACGTGACGGCGTCGACGTTCCTGGTCGACGGCGGCCTGAGCGGCGCCTACGTCACCCCGCAATAGGGGGTGGATTCCGAAATGCACCGTGGAGGTGCATTTCGGTATCCACCCCCCGGTGCCGGTGGGCCTTCTAGATCGAATCGAGGAAGCGGGTGGTCAGGGCCCGGCCGAGGTCGTTCCACGCCGCCAGCTTCGGGCGCGGTTTCCGACCAGAGGGCCTCGGGGTCGATGCCGGCTTCGACGGCGTCCGGGTCGGTGTCGTAGTGGCGGATCCAGAACTCCGCGTCGGCGGTGGAGACCTCGGCGTGGAACTGGATGCCCCAGGCGTTGGTCGCCGATGCGGAAGGCCTGGAGGCATGTCTCGCTGCCGGCGAGGGGGACGGCGTTCGGGGGCAGCGGGCACTCGTAGCTGTGCCAGCCGAAGGCCTCGAAGCCCGGCGCGAGCGGCCCGATGACCGGGTCCTCGCGGCCCGCCGCGGTGAGCTCGACCTCGTACCAGCCGATCTCGGGGACGGTCGAGCGGCGCGCGGGCACGCCGGCGGCCTCGCCGAGGAGCTGGGCGCCCAGGCAGACGCCGAAGAGCGGGACGCCGAGATCGAGCAGGTCGGCAGAGCAGCCGCTTCTCGGTGGCGAGCCACGGGTGCTCGTCCTCCTGGTCGACGTGCATCGCGCCGCCGAAGCTGAGCACGGCGTCGTAGCCGGCCGGGTCGGCGGGAGGCTCTACGGAGTCGGCGATCGCCCAGGTGTCGAGCTCCGCGCCGCCGGCCCGCATCGCCTCCGCGAAGACTCCCGGCCCGGCATCGGGCTGGTGGACGATCGAGAGCGCGCGCATCGGCGCAGTCTGCCAGCGAGCGTGGCGGTCAGCCCGTCTACTTGGAGACGCAGAAGAGGCGGTTCTTCTGAACGCTTGCCGCGTAGGGCGGCAGCGCGCCGGGGAAGTTCAGCTTCATCGTCTTGAAGATCTTCCCGTGGTACCCGTCGCAGTTGCGCGACCGCACCTTCTGCAGGGTGACGTTGACGAGGTAGGAGCCGCCGCCGGAATCGACGAGGACACCGGACCCCTTCGCCTTGTCCGCGCCCCAGTAGCGCCAGTTGATCTTCTCGACGATCAGGCCGAAGTCGGCGCAGGCGATCACGATCTTGTTCGGCTCCACCCGCGGCTGGTTGCAGAGCTTCGGCGCCTTGGGGGCCTTCGTCGCGCCGGCCATGCCGACCATCGCGAATGCCGTGACCGCAAGGGCCAGAGCGATGACGATGAGGGTGCGCTTCACCATCCGGCGCGGATCCTAACGCTCCCCTGCATCCGATCGCAAGGGCAGCCACTCGTCGTCGAGCCGGCGCACGACCGCCTCCGAGAGCCGGATCGCGTCGCCGACCGTGCCGAAGTCCACGTTCTCGGGCACGTCGGTCGGCCAGTGGTAGTTGGCGGGCTGCTTGAGATCGGTGACGGACGCGAGCGAGGCGCACTGGTAGCCGGCGAAGAGCGGGATCACGCCGTCGGTCGCGTTGCGCAGCCGCAGGTTGGGAAAGAGGCCGATCCCGAGCTCCTCGGCGAGCCCGTCGACCAGCGCGAGCGACTCGGCCGGGTACTCCTTCATCCGCAGCATGCCCTCGCCGCGAAGCACGCAGAGGTGCGGCGAGCCGACGGTGTCGACGCTGAGGAAGAAGGTGCTCTCGCGGGGCAGCTCGCCGAAATGGCGACGGGCGAACGCCTCCATCCCCTCGCATGTCGCCTCCTCGGAGGTCGAGAGGAGGATCACCCGCACGCTCTCGGGGGGCCGCCGCGCCAGCGCCTCGGCCAGCGCGATCAGCGTGAGCACCCCGGTCCCGTTGTCGTTCGCTCCGGGGACCACCCGGCTCATGCCGAGGTTCGCCATCGCCGCGCCGAAACCGGCGCTGACGAAGGCGCCGGCGCCGGCCAGCGCCCGCGAGCCGAGGAGGGCGCCGAGCCCGGCGGCGAGCGGCGCGCCGACTCCGATCGCGATCAGCGGCGGGCTGGTGTCGCTGCGCTCGATGAGCCCGGCGCGGTCGGCGAGCTCGGGTATCGCCGGATGGAAGATCACCCCGGTGTGGGCCGCGTCGTGGTGGGCGGAGACGACGACCGTGCGCTCCGCGTCGGCAGGCCCGACCTCGGCGACGAGCTGGGTCGCGGTCCGCGCCGGCAGCAGCGACCGCAGCCGGCGCCGGCCGTCGCCCGGCATGTCGTCCGCGGCCGCCGCGGCGCCGAGCAGCCCGAGCGCGGCGCCGAGCCGGCGGTGGCCGCGGCGCGCGGCGATCCCGGCGGCGGCGCCCGCCGCGGAGGCGATCCCCAGCGGCCACCAGTAGGTGCTGTGGATGCGCTCCGTCTCCAGCCGCGGCTCGAGCCCGTGCTCACGAAGCCGCTCGGCGAGCCATTCCGCCGCGCGGCGCTCGCCCTCGGTCGCGGTCTCGCGCTCGAAGGAGCAGAGCTCGTCGAGCAGCGTCGCGCAGGCGGTCCTCGCCCGGCGGGGTCGCGATCGCGGCGTCGGCGGTTGCGGCTTCCAAGGCGGCGAAAATTACCGGTTCGAGCACTCCGCGCCGGATAAGGCTCGGCGCCCCCGCTAAAGGGATCGTCTCAGCGGCCGATAGCCAGGGAGAGTCCCCCGCGAATTTCGGGCATGGCCCCAACGGCAGAGAAGCTCAAGAGGAGAGAGCCGACCTCGTCCCCCGAGGTGTCGTTGTCGCGCGAAACCAAGGACCGCGCGGCTCGCGGCCCCAAGCGAAAGAACGGGGACGGCGACGCGACGAGCGTTCGCCAAGCGGGCGCGCAGATCGCCGCGGCCATGCTCGAGGCGGCGGATCCGAGCACCGGGGAGCACTCCGACGACGTCGAGCTGGTCGTCGCGGAGCTCTGCCGGAAGCTCTCGGTGAACGGCGAGACACGTGAGGACATCCTCGTCGCGGCCCGACTGCATGACGTGGGCAAGGTCGCGATCCCGCGCGAGGTCCTCGACAAGAAGGGGCCGCTGAACAAGTCCGAGTGGAAGCTGATCAAGAAGCACACCGTGACCGGCGAGCGGATCGTGCGCGCGGTCCCGGAGCTCAAGCCGGCGTCGGTCCTCGTCCGCCACTCGCACGAGCACTTCGACGGCAGCGGGTATCCCGACGGCCTCGAAGGAGAGGAGATCCCGCTCGGCAGCCGGATCATCCTCGTCGCCGACGCCTTCCACGCGATCCGCTCGAATCGGCCCTATCGCAAGGGCCGCAAGACGGGCCCTGCGATGAAGGAGATGAAGCGCTGCGCGGGCACGCAGTTCGACCCCGAGATCGTCGACGCCCTCGACGCTTCGATCACGCGGCGCCGGGCGCAACGGGCGACGCAAGCTGCCGCGACGGCTCGCGATCCTCTTCGCCGTGGCCGCGATCGGCAGCGGCGGCGCCTACGCCGCCGAGCGGGGCTGGATCCCGAGCCCGATTCCAGGCCTCGGTCCCGAGCGCTCCGCCGAGACCGACGCGACCGGCGCCGATGCCGAGCTCTCCGGCGCCGAGACGGGCACCGCCGCGGCCGCGGGCGAGACCGAGACTTCCGACGACGACGTTGCGGGTACCGATGAAGCGAGCGGGGCCACACGGGGCGCTCCCGGGGCGAGCGCCGCCGGCGCCGCCGATCGACGCGGCGGCGATCGCGGGGAGGCGAGCTCCATCAATGCCGCGGGCTCCGAGGCGGGTGGATCCGCCGACGGCCAGGGCGGTTCCGGTTCCGGCGACGGGGGCGGAGGCGGCGGAGGCGGCGACCCCTCTCCGGGACCCTCCGGCGATCCCGGATCGGCGGGCGCCTCACCCGGCGGCGGTTCGACGGGCGGCGGTTCGACCGGCGGCTCGACGGGCGGCGATTCGTCCGGCGGCTCAACGGGCGGCGATACGTCCGGTGGCGGCTCTCCCGGCAACAGCGGCAGCGCCCCCGGCCAGACGGGATCTACGCCGGGCCAGAGCGGGTCGGCGCCCGGCCAGAGCGGCAGCAACCCCGGCGAGCGGCGGCGCCCCTCCGGGCCAGAGCGGGACGGCGCCGGGCCTGAGCGGCTCCACGCCGGGTCAGAGCGGGACCGCGCCCGGCCAGAGCGGCGCCGCGCCGGGCCAGTCCGGCAGCGCGCCGGGGAACAGCGGTAACGCTCCCGGCCAGGGCGGCAGCGGCGGCAATCCGCACATCTAGTCGTCCAGCCGAGGCGTCCCGCCTAACATGGATTCATGACGGCGCGCGGGGGCGTGACCCTGTTCCACGTCCGAGGCATCCGGATCAGCGCCGACTACTCGTGGTTCATCGTCCTCCTGCTGGTCATCGTCTTCCTCACCGGGGAGTTCCGCGACGTGCTCGGCGCCAGCACCGCGGAGACGGAGCCCTACGTGCTCGCGGTGATCAGCGCGATCCTCTTCTTCGCCTCGATCCTGCTCCACGAGCTCGGCCACGCCTTCGTCGCGATCAACAACAAGATCGAGATCTCCGACATCACGCTGTGGATGTTCGGCGGCCTCGCTCGCCTCAAGCGCGACTCGGACTCCCCCGGGACCGAGCTCAAGATCGCGCTAGCCGGGCCCGCGGTGACGCTCGTGATCGCGCTCGCTTGCGGAGCGATCGGATTCGCCGCCGGCGGTGACGAGTTCTGGGGGGCGATGCGCGGCGAGCCCTCCCCCGACGCCTCGGGTCCGCTCGCGCTCCTCGCCTGGCTCGCCAGCATCAACCTCCTCGTCCTCGTCTTCAACCTGATCCCTGCGTTCCCGCTGGACGGTGGCCGGGTCGTGCGCGCGATCGCCTGGCGCATCACCGGCAGCCGCAACAGCGGCACGCGGTTCGCCGCGACCGTCGGCCAGGGCTTCTCCTACCTGTTCATCGGCTTCGGGCTCTTCGTCGCGCTGACCGTCGAGGGCCAGCTGATCAACGGGATCTGGCTCGCCCTGATCGGCTTCATCATCGGCTCCTCGGCGCGCTCGGCGACGGTCCAGACCCAGATCACGTCCCGGATCGAGCACCTGCGGGTCGCCGACGTCATGGATGCGGACCCGATCGCGATCCCCGACGACCTCTCGGTCGAGCGCGCCCTCGACGAGTTCTTCCTGCGCTACCGCTGGCCCTGGTTCCCCGTCGTCGACCCCGCCCAGCGGTTCCGCGGCCTGCTCCAGCGCGGGGCGGCCGACGCCGTCCCGGAGGGCCGTCGCGGCGCCGCCAACGTCGCCGAGTTCCTCACTGCGGATGCCGACGGCGGAATAGTCGTCCGCGACGATGCTCCGCTCGAGGTGGTGCTGGGCAACGAGAACCTGCGCCGCCTGGGCGGCCTCATCGCCGTCGACGCCGAGGGCCACCTGCGAGGCGTCGTCACCGTCGACGCAGTCGGGCGCTCACTGCGCCCGCAGTGATCGGTTCGACCCATATAGGATCGCGCCTCGATGCCACGGCATGACGTGCTCGTCATAGGAGCGGGACTGGCGGGCCAGCGGGCCGCGCTCGCGGCCGCCGATGAAGGGGTCTCGGTGGGGATCATCAGCAAGGTCCACCCGGTCCGCTCGCATTCGAACGCGGCCCAGGGCGGGATCAACGCGGCGCTCAACCCCGACGACTCCTGGGAGTCGCATGCCTTCGACACGGTCAAGGGCTCGGACTACCTCGGCGACCAGGACGCGATCGAGATCATGTGCCGCGAGGCCCCCGAGGAGATCCTCCACCTCGAGCACCTGGGGGTCACCTTCCACCGCAACGAGGAGGGCAAGCTCGGCACCCGGGCCTTCGGCGGCGCCTCGCAGGCCCGCACCTACTACGTCGCCGACATCACGGGCCAGGCGATCATGCACGTGCTCTACGAGCAGCTGATGAAGCACTCCGACACCGTCGACCGCTACGAGGAGTGGTTCACGACCTCCCTCGCTCTGGACACCCAGGGCAACTGCGTCGGCGCGATCACCCGCAACATCCGCGACGGCTCGATCGAGCTGTTCGAGGCGAAGAACGTGATCCTCGCCACCGGCGGCAATGGGCAGATGTTCCGGCCGACCACGAACGCGCTGATCTGCACGGGCGACGGGATCGCGATGGCCTACCGCGCCGGAGCCAAGCTCCGCGACATGGAGATGGTCCAGTACCACCCGACGACGCTCGCGAAGAAGGGCTTCCTGATCACCGAGGGCGCCCGCGGCGAGGGCGCCCACCTACTGAACGCGAAGGGCGAGCGCTTCATGGAGACCTACGCGCCGAACAAGATGGAGCTCGCCTCGCGCGACGTCGTCTCGCGCGCCGAGCAGACCGAGATCAACGAGGGCCGCGGCTTCGACGACGGCACCGTCGCCCTCGACATCACCGTGGTCCCGCGCAAGCGGATCCACGAGGCGCTGCGCGAGATCGTCCTCGTCGGCCGCGACTTCGCGGGCGTCGACATCACCCGCGAGCCGATCCGGATCAAGCCCGGCAACCACTACACGATGGGCGGCGTCGCCACTGACGTCAACGGCGCCACCGACATCCCGGGCCTCTACGCGGCCGGCGAGGTCGCCTGCGTCTCGGTCCACGGCGGCAACCGGCTCGGCGCCAACTCGCTCCTCGACACGCTCATCTTCGGCCGCCGCTCCGGCCAGCACGCCGCCGACCGCGCCCAGCGGATCGACTACTCGCGGGTGCCGAAGGCGTCGCTCGCCGACGAGGAGGCGCAGATCGGCGAGATCCTCGGCCGCGAGCGCGGCTCCGGCCGGCGCGTCTCCGAGATCCGGCAGGAGCTCGGGGACACCATGGACCGCTACGTCGCCGTCTTCCGCGATGCCGAGGGGATCGAGCAGGCGATCGAGATCGTCAAGCGCCTCAAGGAGGAGGCCCGGACCGCCTACATCGACGACCAGGGCACGGTCTTCAACCAGGACGTGCTCGGCGCGATCGAGCTCGGCTTCATGCTCGACAACGCCGAGGCCTGCGCGGTCGCCGCGCTGCACCGCACGGAGAGCCGCGGCGCCCAGTACCGGACCGACCACCCCGACCGAAACGACGAGGAGTGGATCAAGCACATCGACCTCTCGATGAACGGCGAAGGTCCCGAGATCGCCTACACCGACGTGACCATGACCCAGTGGGAGCCCCAGGAGCGGACCTACTAACGGCTCGAATACCCGTAATTTCTACGGATGCCGGGCCATCCGCGCTCCGGTAATTTGCACGCGCGGACGGATCCGCGTTCATGGGTACTGATAGGGGAGCGCATCGCAGGAGCAACGCCAGGCGGGCGGTCGCCGCGCTGGTCCTGGCGCTGATCTGCGTCGCGCCGGCCGAGAGCGCCGTGGCCAGGCCGCTGCACCTCGGCCCGATCGCGTCCCCCCCGGAGATCTACCGCGTACAGGCCCGGGTAGTCGAGGGGGAAAGGCTGCTCGTCCAGACGAGAGTCGCCTACAGCGGCATCGAATCGCGCTTCCCGAAGGCGCGGGCTTCCTTCCGGGCTCGCCGCGATCAGCTTGTCGCCTGGCACTCGTTCCTCGCCAGCCTCGAGGCGAACGTTCGGCTCCGGCTGCGCAATACGGAGGCGGGTGGCAGGACGCGCGCATCGACCAGCGTGACACTCGAGCGCGACGATCGCACGAATGGGAAGGTAATCCGACACTCGCTGCTGCTGAGCCGCACGCAGACCGATCGCCTCATCGGAGAGTCCACGTTCGGCGCCGCCCGGCCGGATCTGGTCGCCGGCGTCAGAGCGCGACACGTGCTCAGCATCGACGACGACAGCCGGCCCGAATACGGCACCGCGGGGCGCGAGGGAGGATTGCGAGTGGGCCGGCTGCCGAGGTCCGATGCAGCGCCCGAGCTCCTCGAGCAACGCTCACCCTGCCCGGCGATCAACATGGCGTTGAAGGACGACGAGCAGGGGGCGCGGCAATGGGAGAGCACCGTGCGCAAGGTCCACTACGGCGCCCCGTTCGAGATCAAGATCTGCCAATGGCAGGAGGGCGCAAAGACCATCCAGCCCTACTCGCAGGAGGACCTCGGGGTGCCCGAGCACGGGAGGGTCTCATTCGACGTCAAAGACCAGACCGGCGCGCTCGTCGCTCATTACCGTCCCGACCCGGGCTACGTCGGCCCGGATGAGATCGTCGTCTATCTCGATCCCGGGCAGGCGTCCCCCGACAGGGGCGACATCTACACGGTGAGGGTCGACGTCCGCCCGTTCGTGATGCGCGCCATCGGGGACTCGGTGACCGCAGGGTTCGGTTACTGGGGGACGAGCAAGCGGGTGCCCACGCACGACAACTTCAGCGCCAGGGCGGGCGAGGCATTCCCGCCGGGCGAGAACGGCATGGACCTCGGCTGGCTGCTTGATTGCAGGCCGCCGAACGTGCCCGACAACCGCTGCTCCTCCAACTCGGGTGAGACCTGGAACGGATTCAGCTGGAGCCAGGACTACGGACTCGGGAACAACATCTCGTGGGCCGCCCAGCTGGCCAACACCAACAACATCCCTCTCACCCAGAACGGCCTGCAAACGTACGCGAACTACGCCGTGACCGGCTCGGAGCCACAGCATTGGGAGCCCGTCTCGGAGAACAGGCTCCTGAAGAGCACCCTGGGTCGCGTGCTATTCGAAGATCCCGACCTGACGGTGCTGACGCTCGGCGCAAACCCGATCCTCGGCCGCGTCCTCCTCAGCGGCGACACCCTCGGCTGCAAGTGGGACTCCCTCTTCGGCAAACTCAAGGACTGCATCGACAGGCTGATCCGCGAGGAGAAGCTCTACGACCGGATGAAATTCGTGCTCACCTCGCTCGTCGTCTACGGCCCGAACCACGTCGTCATCTCGGGCTACCCCAGCTCCTTTCCCGCGCTCGCCTCCAACATCTTCAACGTGCGGGAGGTCACCTACATGGAGGACGAGATCAACGCGGTGATTCACCTCGCCTTGAACGACGTCCGCGACTGGTCCCGGAAGAACGGCTACGGCGACCGGCTTCGGTGGAGCGATCCGCCGCCCTTCTACCTCGGAGCCAACACGAACGGCCACGACCCATACGAATGCAACGGGCATTACGTCGACGGACCGTCGCGCCAGTCGCTGATCACCCAGACCGACAGGCTCGGCGAATGCCGGAGCGATACTCACTGGGTCCTCAGCAACGACAGTGGCATCCATCCGAAATGGGACGGATACACGCAGATGGCGGCATCGGCCCAGGGCGCGATCCGCGATATGGGGCTGCCGCTCCCCCTCCCGCTGCCGGCATCCGCTCAGGGACGCATCGCCAGCAAGCTCAACTACAAGTGCGTGGACATGCCGAGCCTCGTCGATCAGACCGTGCTCCGGATGGCGACGTGCAACGGCAGCGATACCCAGCGATTCCAGCTTCTCCCGACGGGTGAGCTGAAGCTCCGAGCCCACCCGGACAAGTGCGTCGACGCGACCACCGGCGGCGAGGGCGCCGACGTCGTGATCAAGACCTGCGACGGAAGCGCAGCGCAGCGCTGGCAGGTCGTCGGGGATCAGATCCGCGGCGTAAACGACCGCTGCCTCGACATCTTCGGTTACAACCGCGCGGACGGAGCACAGCTCAAGGTTTTCCACTGCCACGGGGACATCAACCAGCAGTGGGCGACCAACGGGGTGTGATGACGTAGCGCCGTCGCTCCTCGGTAGGGTGAGAGCAGATGGCTGAGTACACGATCCGAGTCCGGCGCTACAAGCCCGAGGAGGGCGCGGGCCCTTACTGGCAGGACTTCGACGTCGAGCTCGACCCCACCCTCTCCGTCCTCGACGGGCTCCTGCAGGCGCGCGACCGCGACGACGGCTCGCTTTCGGTGCGCTGCTCCTGCCGGGCGGCGATCTGCGGCTCCTGCGGGGTCAAGATCAACGGCGAGTCGACGCTTGCCTGCCTGACCCAGATCGGCGAGGCCCAGGAGGCGGCGAACCGCCTCAACGGCGGGTCGGAGCCCGTGGTCGTCGAGCCGATGGGCAACATGCCGGTGATCAAGGACCTGATCGTCGACATGGAGTCGACGCACTGGGAGAAGATCCGCCGCGTCACCCCGTGGCTCCTGCCCGAGGGCGAGCCGCCCGAGCGCGAGTACGTGGTGCCGCCGGAGTCGATGATCGACATCACCCAGTCGATGGCCTGCATCCAGTGCGGCGCCTGCGTCTCCTCCTGCCTCTCGATGGAGGTCGATCCGGAGTTCATCGGGCCCGCGGCGCTGGCCAAGGCCTACCGCTTCGTCGGCGACCCCCGCGACGGCCAGGCCCGGGAGCGCCTCTACGACCTCGCCCAGGACCCGCACGGGATCTACGACTGCACCCACTGCTTCAGCTGCGTCGACGCCTGCCCCAAGGGCGTCGCGCCGATGGACCAGATCATGCGCCTGCGTCGCAAGGCCGGCGACGACGAGGGCATCGACGACGTCAACAACGGCCACCGCCACGAGATCGCCTTCACCAAGATCATCGAGAAGAAGGGGACGCTCGACGAGTCGCTGCTCCTCCAGGAGTCCTACGCCGCCGGGGTCAAGGGCAAGCTGAAGCCGTCGAAGGGCGCGATCAAGGGCCTGATCGGCTCCCTGCCGACCGCGATCCGAGGCATCCGCACCGGCAAGATGCGCTCGCTCTCGAAGCTGATCCCAGGCGTCCACCCGAAACTTCCCGACGGCGGCCAGGACCAGGTGAAGCGGATCTACTCCCACGCCGAGGAGCACGCCACCGAGCTGAACCTCTACATCACCGGCGAGGAGGAGATCGAGCCCGAGCCCGACGAGGAGACGGACGAGGAGCTCGCCGAGGAGGGCGCCGCGTCGGCCACGGGGGCCGCGGCGGCCGGGGCCGGATCCCAGCAGCCGGAGACCGAGGACGGGCAGGGATCGTCGTGAAGCTCGCCTACTGGCCCGGCTGCGTCTCGCGCGGCTTCACCCCCGAGCTCCACGGCTCGATGGCGCTGATCGCCGACCCGCTCGGGATCGAGCTCGTCACCCTCGACCGCGCCAACTGCTGCGGCGCCGGCGTCATCGCCGAGCACAACCAGGAGCTCGCCGACACGCTCAACGCGCGCACGTTCGCGCTCTCCCAGAAGACCGACCTGGCGATGATGAACATTTGCTCGACCTGCCAGGGCGCCCAGTCGGAGTGCCAGCAGCGACTCGACGCCGACTCCGCCTACCGCGACCACATCAACGAGGTCCTCGCCGACGACGGGCTCGAGTACGTCAAGGACAAGGACGGCTGGACGAACAAGAACTTCCTCTGGATCCTGGTCGAGGACATCGGCCTCGATGCGCTCAAGGAGCAGGTCAAGCGGCCGCTCTCCGGCCTCCGGGTCGGGCCCTTCTACGGCTGCTACATCGTCCGCCCCAAGCATCGCCTCGGCTACGAGGAGCATCCCGAGCGCGACCTCTACCTGGAGAAGGTGATCGAGGCCCTTGGGGGCGAGGTCGTGACCTACGACGGCGCCCGGAAGTGCTGCGGCTTCCCCGTGATCACGATGAATCGCGAGACCTCGCTGCGCCAGGCCGGGACCCACGTCGGCGACGCGATCGACGCCGGCGCCGACTGCCTGGTCACGCCCTGCCCGCTCTGCCACCTGAACCTGGACATGCAGCAGCCCGAGGCGGCGAAGGTCGTCAACCGCGAGCTGGACCTCGCGATCCTGCACCTGCCGCAGCTGGTCGGGCTCGCGCTTGGCTTCGAGCCCAAGCAGCTCGGGATGCCGAAGCACATCGCCTCGACCGAGTGGGTCGAGGGCCGGCTCACGGCCGGCGCCAGCGCCTAGAGCCGTATATCCTCAATCGCGGTGTGCCGGGAAGGCTGGTCGGCGATTCGCTGCCGACCCATGAACGTCTTCTGCTAAATGGCCATCGCAATCGCCACATTCCTCGTCGCGCTCGCGTTGATCGCCTCCGAGCGGGTGCACCGAACGAAGGTCGCGCTGCTCGGCGCCGCCATCGTCGTCCTCTTCGTCGGCGACTTCTCGCAGGAGAACGCGATCGATTCGGTCGACTTCAACACGATCGGCCTGCTCGCCGGGATGATGATCCTCGTCTACCTGACCCAGCAGACCGGCGTCTACGACTGGATCGCGATCCGCGCGGGTCAGATCTCGGGCGGCCGCTCGCTACGCGTTGTGATTGCCCTGGCGGGAACGACCGCGGTGCTCTCGGCGTTCCTCGACAACCTGACGACGATCCTGCTGATCGTCCCGGTCACCTTCCTGCTCGCCGACGCACTCGACATCGACCCGATCCCGCTGATCGTGATCGAGGTGATCGCCTCCAACATCGGCGGCACCGCGACGTTGATCGGCGACCCGCCGAACATCATCATCGCCGGTGCCACGGATCTCAGCTTCAACAGCTTCATCGTCAACCTCGCGCCGATCGCGATCCTCACCTTCGTCGTAGTCACCGCGCTCCTCTACCTCTGGTACCGGCCGCAGCTACAGGTCGAGGAGAAGAACCGCCACTTCGTCATGGACCTCGACGCCGCGGCCGCGATTCGCGACCGAGAGGAGCTGCGCCGCACAGCCCCGATCCTCGTCGTCACGATCCTCGCCTTCTTCGCCCATCAGGCCCTGCATATCGAGCCGGCTACGGTGGCGCTCACCGGCGCCGCGATCGCGCTCCTGGTGACGAAGGTGGATCTCGAACAGGCGCTCTCGAAAATCGAGTGGCCGACCCTCTTCTTCTTCGTCGCGCTTTTCGTGATGGTGGGCGCGCTCGAGCAGACCGGCGCGATCGCCGAGGTCGCGACCGCCCTCGAGGACATCACCGGCGGCGATCGCACCGCCGAGCTCATGGGGACGCTATGGATCGGCGCGATCGGCTCCGCCATCGTCGACAACATCCCATTCACGACCGCGATGCTGCCCGTCGTCGAGCAGCTCCAGGGTGCGTCCGGCGACGACGCCTACTGGTGGGCGCTCTCGCTCGGCGCCTGCTTCGGCGGCAACGCGACGATCATCGCCGCCGGCGCCAACGTCGCCGCCTCCGGACTCGCCGAGCGCGCCGGGAGGCCGATCGGGTTCGTCGCCTTCCTGAAGGTCGGGGTGCCGGTGACTGTAGTTTCGATGCTGATGGCCACGGCGTACGTGCTCGTCCGCTACGTCGCCCTGAACTGAGGAGGACGCCGATGCCAGATTCGATCGTGAAGGAGGCGCTGCGCGAGGTCGAGCCGCTCGGCATCGACGAGACCGTGGGCCGCGCCGCCCGCCGGGTCGTCGATACCGAGCTTCCCGCGCTTCCAGCCGTAGACGAGAACGGCAAGTTCGCCGGCATCTTCGGCGAACGCGAATTCATGAGCGCGCTCTTTCCCGGCTACTTCGCGGAGCTTTCGTCCTCGGCGATGATCTCGCGGAGCATGGATGAGGCGATCGACCGGCGTCTCGAGTGCGCGGCGGAGCCGATCCGCAACTACCTGACCGACGACGCGGTGCTCGTCGAGGACGACTTCTCGGATACCCAGCTGGCCGAGCTCTTCCTCCACCATCGTGTGCTCGTGATCCCCATCGCGACCTCAGGCAGGGTCCACGCCGTAGTCACGCGCCACGACTACTTCCACGCGCTCGTCGCCAGGTTCGTCCGCAGGGCGAGCGGCTCGAACGAGGTCCCGGACGAGGCGCTCTGATCAGTAGCCCTCGGCGCCGAGGGTCCCGATCACGCCCTGGAGCCAGGCGCGCTCGTCGGGTTCCGCGCGGCCCAGCCGGCGCTTGCTCCAGGCGGTGAGGTCCTCCCGGCCGCCGACCGCGAGCAGCGGCCCGGTGACCGCGTAGCGGCCGTCCTCGAGCAGGACCAGCGCGCCCGGGATGTCGCGACGCTCGCGCAGGCGCTCGATCACGGGCTCGCCCGCGATCCCTCCCGGCCGCGCGGGATCGCCGTCGCCCTCCCGCCAGGGACGGACGAAGAAGACGGGCGGGCGGCCCTGGATCCTGCGCGGCGGCCGCGCGGCGGGCCCGATCGGACCCTTGTGCCAGCGCTCGATCAGGCTGTTGACCTCGTCGGCGGTCTCCTGGCGGACCAGCAGGTGCAGGCGGTCGCCGGCGTGCAGGCGAGTCGAGCCACGCGGGGGGATCGCCTGGTCGCCGCGGACGATCACGTTCACCACCGCGTCGCGGGGCAGCCCGAGGTCGGAGACGCGGGCGCCTGCGATCGCGTCGCCCTCGCTGACCGGATGCTCGAGCACCTCGGCGCCGAGGCGCCGGATCACCCCGCGCTCGGCAAGCGGCTGGGGCAGCGCCGGCTCGCTCGTCGTCGCGCCAAGGCGTCGCGCGAAGGCCTCGAACGTCGAGCCCTGCAGCAGCGTCGAGGCGAGCACTGCGAAGAAGACGATGTCGAAGAAGGTCTCGCTCTCGCCGACCCCGGCGATCACGGGGAAGGTCGCGAGCACCACCGGGACCGCGCCGCGAAGGCCCGCCCACGAGAGGACCACCCGCTCCGAGTTCTTGTACGGGAACGGGGCGGTCGAAGCGAAGACGCCGATCGGGCGGGCGATGAGGAGGACGATGAGGGCGAGGGCTGTTCCCTCGAGCCAGACGTCGCCGAGGTCGCTCGGGAAGACGAGCAGGCCGAGGACCAGGAAGAGGGCGACCTGGGCGACCCAGGCGAGGCCCTGGTGGAAGGTGGTGATCGTCCGCTTCGCCGGGATCGCGGCGCCGCCGAGCGCGAGCCCGGCCATGTAGACGGCGAGGAACCCGGAGCCCCCGAGCGCGTCGGCGGCGCCGAAGGAGAGCGCGGCGACGGTCAGCGAGGCCACCGGGTAGAGACCGCCGGTGTCGAGGCGGATCCGGCGCAGCACCTCGACCGAGGCCCATCCCACGGCGGCGCCGGCGGCGAGGCCGATGCCCAGCTCCTCGACGAAGAGCAGGAGCATCCCCTCGATGCCGAAGTCCGGGTGCTGAATCCACTCGATGAAGCCGAGGACGAGCAGGATCGCTACGGGGTCGTTGAGGCCGGCCTCTCCCTCGAGGGTTCGCGCCAGTTTCCGCCGCAGGGTCGAGCCGCGCAGGAGGGCGAAGATCGCGGCGCCGTCGGTGGTCGCGATGATCGAGCCGAGCAGCATCCCCTCGAGCGTCCCGAGGTCGAGCAGCCAGGCGGCGGCCAGCCCCGTGAGGACGGCGGTCACGACCGTCCCCACCAGCGCCAGGCTGATCGCCGAGCCGAGCACGGGGCGGATCTCGATCAGTCCCGAGGTGAGGCCGCCCTCGAACAGGATCAGCGCGAGCGCGATGATGCCGACCGTGCGGGCGAGCTCGTAGCTGTCGAACTCGATCCAGCCCGTGCCGTCGGAGCCGATCAGCATGCCGACGCCGAGGAAGAGGATCAGGCTGGGCACGCGCAGGCGCGACGCGAGCAGCGCAGCGGCCAGCCCCGCACCCAGCAGCGCACCCGCGACCAGGATCAGCTCGCCGTCGCTCACGGGGGGACCTTTTCAGGCGAGGTCAGTCCGTGCGGTACCAGTCGACGTAGCCCCCGCACCGGGGGCGGCCCGTGCGCTCCTCGACGGGGGCGCTCGTATCGACCGCGAAGAGCCCTCGCAGGTGGGCCTCGCCCTCGGCCCCGAGCAGACGGCCGGCAAGGGGCGCCTCGGCGAGCGTCGCCTCGACCTCGTATGTGCCCTCGTGGTGGAGGTCGAGCGTCTCGGCCGCCGGGAAGGGCGGCGTCGGTCCGCGGAAGTCGAGGTTGGCGGGCAGGGTGAGGAGGCGCTGGTTGAGGCCCGGCCCCGAGACCTTCAGGGTGACCGGCCGGGGGCTGTCGTAGGCGAGCGAGAGCTCCCAGCTCCCCGTGCCGAGCTCGAGCGACTGGGTCGCGGTCTGGCCGGGTGCGATCGTCGCCGACGGGCGCCAGTCGGACTCGGAGCCCTCGGCCGGCGGGACGGACCAGATCGCCGCTGGTCACGCCCGGGACAAAGCACCCCGCTCGGAGGCCGGGTGCGGTTCCCTCGCCCAGGATCTCCCGAGCGGCCGTCGTCCCGGTGCGTTCCCAGAGCGCATACGACGGCGTGCGCTCCGCCACCTCGAAGTTCTCCGGTGGGTCGCTGGCGTAGGCGGTCGAGCTGGTGAGGACCCAGTCGAAGTCATCGAGGGTCTCGGGCGAAACCGCGTCGAAGTCGAACTTCTCGCCGTCCTCGGGGTCGACGCGCGCCGGCACCTTGCCGGTGCTGAAGAAGTTCTTGATGTGGGTCGAGACCGGCGAGCCGCGCAGGTGCCAGGCGATGAAGTCGTCGCGGCCGAGGAAGAGCACCGGGTCGCCCGCGACGAGCGGCCGGATCTGGGCGAGCTCGTCCGGGTGGGCCGCGACGGAGACCGGCGCCTGGCGCAGGGCCAGGAAGCTCGAGATGCCGGCGGCGAGGACGAAGGCGAGCGCGAACGCGGTGGCTGCCGGGGCGAGGAGGCGGTGTCTTCCAGCGATCAGATTCGAGATCGCGCCTCGGGACAACAACGCACGCAGAGGGAGGAGCATCGCAGGGGCTGCCGCGATCGCCAGGGCCTTCGCGCTCGTGTAAGGGGTTCCGGCGATCGCGGCGCCCAGGTAGATGACCGCCGCGGCGACGAAGGCGGCGAGGATCGCGAGCCCGTCTGCGTCGTCGCGCCTGCGCCTGATCGCGACCGCGATGCCGACGCCGACGGCCGCGGCGCCCAGCAGCCCGGCGAGGTAGAAGGCGGCGGCGGGCAGGCTCGCGTCCGCCGGGGAGAGCCGGAACTCCCCGCTGGGCCAGACCCCGAGCGCCTCCAGCGGCGAGAGCGCCTGGCGCAGGTTGCCCAGCCCGGTCTGCTCCCCCGCCGGGTCGAAGGCGCCGAAGCCGGTGAAGGTGACGATCCGGCCCCACTCCGGGATGGTGAGGAGGGCGGCGATGGCGAGGGTGATCGCGATCGGGACGGCGGCACGCCTGAGGGCCGCGACGCATCGCCGAGGGGCTGGGCACGTGGAGGATGAGGAGGTAGACCGCCGCCGCTCCGGCGAGCCAGAAGAGGCCCGGGAATGAGTAGTTGAAGATCGCGCGCCGCGAGGAGCACCCCAACCGGCACCGCCACCCGCCGGTGGGTGAGCTTTGCCCGATATAGGCCCGAAAGACTCACCCACCGGGCGAGGAGGAGGACGAACGTGATCAGCAGCAGCGCCTGGATCGGCTCCTTGAAGGCGCCCTGGACGAGGTAGGCGGCCCCGAGGTAGGGCAGGGCCGCGAGCGCGCCGGCGACGGTTCGCCGCAGCGGCGGCAGCCGGTCGAGCGCGGCGAGGGCGGTGATCGCCGCCAGGGCCGCGATCGCCAGCGTGATCCCGGCGAACGCCTCCACGAGCCCGGTGCCGAGCAGGTCGGCCAGCGTCGCGGCGAGCGAGTGCGGGCCGAGCGGGTATCCGTCGCCGATCAGCTCCGGCCGCGGCTCGGTCCCGTTCTGGGCCCAATCCGCCATCAGCAGGTGGTTCGCCATGTCGTCGTTGACGAGCCCCGCCCCAAGTACCCCGACCCGGTCGTTGACCAGGAACGGCAGCGCGGCGCCGAAAGCGGCGATCAGCCCGGCGCCAAGAGTCACCCATGGCGACTTCCTTTCGCTATGCGAAAGGTTCTCGCCATCCGCGCTCCCTGGGTCCACCCCGCGACCCCTGCCCTTCCCCCCCACAAGCCCCGCGGCAACGAGCCCCGCCACCGCAAGTAGGACTGCCAGCAGAAGCACGACCGCCCTCCCCCCCAGCCCACACAGCACCAGCAGCGCTCCGAACCCCACACCCGCTGACAGCGGCGACCAGCTGCGCCACCCGGCGAAGGCCAGCAGCGCCTGACCGATTACCAGCGCGGCGACGCAGACGACCGCCGCCGCGGCGATCGCCGCGAGCACCGACTAGGCGGCCGGCGCCGCCGCCCCTTCGGGGATCCCGACCAGGCCGCGCTCGTGGAGGATCTCGGCGACCTGGACGGCGTTCGTCGCGGCGCCCTTGCGCAGGTTGTCGCCGACGACCCAGAGGTTCAGGCAGTTCTCGTGCGAGGGATCGCGGCGGATGCGCCCGACGAGCACGTCGTCGCGACCGGCGACGGCGGTCGGCAGCGGGTAGATGCCCTGGCCCGGGTCGTCCATGACGACGATGCCCGGCGCCGAGGCGAGCAGCTCGCGGCACTCCTCCGGAGAGAGCGGATCGCGCGTCTGCACGTTCACCGACTCCGAGTGCCCGGTGATCACCGGCACCCGGGCGCAGGTCGCGGAGATCCTCAGCTCCTCGCCGGCGCCCAGGATCTTGCGCGTCTCGGCCATCACCTTGCGCTCCTCGGTCGTGTAGTCGTCGCCGTCCTTGAAGGTCTCGACCTGGGGCAGGACGTTGAAGGCGATCGGGTGCGGGTAGACCTCGGCCCGGGGCTCCTCGCCGTCGAGCACGGCACGCGACTGGGAGCTCAGCTCCTCGACCGCGTTCCGCCCGGTGCCCGAGACCGACTGGTAGGTGGAGACGACGAGCCGCTCGATCCCGGCCTCGCGCCAGATCGGCGCCAGGGCGACGACCATCTGCATCGTCGTGCAGTTCGGGTTGGCGATGATCCCGCGGTGCGCCGCGGCCGCGTCCGGGTTGACCTCGGCGACGACCAGGGGCACGTCGTCGTGCATGCGCCAGAAGCTCGTGTTGTCGACGACGACGGCGCCGGCGTCGACCAGCCGCGGCGCCCACTCGGCGCTGACCGCGCCCCCGGCCGAGGAGAGGGCGATGTCGAGCCCCGTGATCGACTCGTCGGAAAGCGGGCGGCACTCGATCTCGCCGTCCCCAAAGCGCACCCGCGTGCCGGCGGAGCGCTCGGAGCTGAACGGCACCACCTCGCGCGCCGGGAAGCCGCGCTCGGCGAGCACCTCGAGGATCGTCGAGCCGACGGCGCCGGTGGCGCCCACGACTCCTACGCGATAGCCGTCACTCATCGCCCTCAGTATGGCGAAGCGGCCCTCCGTCGCGGTCGAAACGGGTCCGCAGCACGAGATAGGACAGCCACAGCCCGAGGGCGAAGAGCGGCGGGCCGGCGATCACGCGGGCCACCGCGAGCGGCCCGACGGCACCGATCAGGTAGAGGGGGAGCTGGACCGCGAGACGAAACGAGAAGACGCCGACCCAGATCCAGCTCGCCCGCGTGTAGAGCGCGCGCACCTCCGGGTCGCGATGCCAGTCGGCACGCTCCTTCAGGATCGGGGTCGCGATGTAGCCGAGCAGCGGCCGGCCGGCCAGGATCGAGATCAGGAACGCGGTGCCCGAGGCGGCGTTGAGCAGGATCCCGGGAAGGAAGAAGTCCTCGGCCCGGCCGGTGGTGGAGGCGACGATCGCCGCGATCCCGACCCCGAAGGCGCCCGAGAGCGCGAACTGCGGCGTGTCGCCGCGGACGATCCGCGCCAGGGCGAAGGCGAAGGCGATGCCGACTGCGACGGCGGCCGCCGGCCCGACCGCGCGGTCGGTCGCCGCCCAGATCGCGGCGAAGACGAGGAAGGGGAGCGTGGTCTCGGCGATGCCGAGCTTCCCGCCGACGGCGGAGAGCAGCGACTGGCCGGCCGGGGACGCGCTCAGGAGGGGGCGATGGTCGGGCGGTGGTCTCCCGCCGGGTCCTCGGGGCGGATCGAGTCCTCGCCCAGCTTGAACGCCGAGTGCAGCGCCTGCACCGCGTCCTCCACCTGTCCGGCGGCGATCACGCACGAGATCTTGATCGGCGAGGTGGAGATCATCTCGATGTTGATGCCGCTCTCGCCGAGCGTCGAGAAGACCTTGGCGGCGACGCCCGGATGGCTGCGCATCCCCGCGCCCACGATCGAGACCTTCCCGATCGCGTCGTCGGTCTGCACGCCTTCGCCGGCGCCCAGCGACTCGATCGCCCGCGTGGCCGTCCCGAGCTCGGAGAGCGGCACGGTGAACGAGAGGTCGGCCTTGCGGTCGTCGGAGACCGGCTCGTTCTGGATGATCATGTCGACGTTGACGTTGGCGTCGGCGAGCGCGGTGAAGATCTGGCCCGCGATCCCGGGCTCGTCGCGCACGCCCGTCAGCGTCACCCGCGCCTCGGCGCTCGAGTGGGTGACAGCGGTCACCAGGGGCCTCTCCATCGTCACGTCCTCACCCGCGACGAGGGTACCGGGGCCATCTTCGAACGAGCTTCGGCAGTGGATCCGGACCCCGTGGTTCCGCGCGTATTCGACCGAGCGCAGCTGCAGGACACCCGCGCCCGAGGCGGACATCTCCAGCATCTCCTCGAACGACACCACCGGCAGCTTGCGGGCGCCGGGGACGATCCGCGGGTCGGCGCTGAAGACGCCGGCGACGTCCGTGTAGATCTCGCAGACGGGCGCGCCCAGCGCGGCGGCGAGCGCGACCGCGGTCGTGTCCGAGCCCCCGCGCCCGAGGGTGGTGACGTCGCGGCTGTCGCCGGAGACGCCCTGGAAGCCGGCGACCAGGACGATCCTGTCCTCGCCGAGCGCGTCGCGGATGCGGTCCGCACGGACGTCCAGGATTCGTGCCTTCGTATGCGACGAGTCGGTGACTATCCCCGCCTGCGACCCGGTCAGGGAGACGGCGCTGTGGCCGAGGTCGTTGATCGCCATCGCGCAGAGCGCGCAGGAGATCCGCTCGCCCACCGAGAGCAGCATGTCCATCTCGCGCGGATCGGGCACCTCGGAGACCTCGTGCGCCATCCGGTCGAGATCGTCCGTGGTCTTGCCCCGCGCCGAGAGCACGGCGACGACAGGGCTGCCGGCTTCGCGCGCGGCGACGATCCGCCGGGCGGCGCGCTTCAGGTCCTCGGGCTCGGCGACCGAGGTGCCGCCGAACTTCATCACGACGAGAGCTGGCTCAGGCATCGGGCGGCTGAGGATACGCCGCAAGGCTTTAAGGTCAGCCGCCGATGAGGGGGCCCGTCCGTCGCGGTCTTGCGATCGGCGCCGCGGTCATCGCCACCGCCGCGGTCTATCTGCTCCTGGTCCGGGACGAGGAGAGCGAGCACGCGCCCGAACGCGCCGGCGGCGAAGGCGACGTGCCGGTCGAGGTCCGCGATCTCGTCGGCGGCCTCACACCCGAGCAGAAGGTCGACGGGATCATGCTCGTCGGCTTCGAGGGCACCGACTCGACCACGCCCTTCCTCGAGACCCTGCGCGAGCGCCAGCTCGGCGGCGTCGTCGTCCGCGCCTCGAACTGGCTCGACTCGGTCCAGGGCACCGCGCTGGTCGGAGAGCTCCGCGACGCCGCCGGCAAGGGCGGCGAGATCCCGCCCCTGATCGCCGCGCCGCAGGAAGGAGGCGAGTACCGGGCGCTGATCGACCTGCCGCCCGAGAGCCGGGCGATCGACATCGGCGACTATGGCGATCCCGAGCTCGCCCTGAGCTGGGCGCGCGAGACCGGCGACGCGCTCAGCGACGCCGGCTTCGACCTCAACCTGGCGCCGGTCGCCGACGTCGCCACCATCGACAGCCCGATCGCCGACCGCGCGTTCTCCGACGATCCGAACGTCGCCGCACAGATGACCGCCGCCGCCGTGCGCGGCTGTGCCGAAGCTGAGATCGCCTGCGTCGCGCGCCACTTCCCGGGGCTCGGAGCCGCCTCCGAATCGACCGACGCCGGCCCGGCGACCGTAAGCCTCGATGCCGCGACGCTCGCCTCGCGCGACCTCGCACCGTTCGAGGCGGCGATCGACGAGGGGGTTCCTGCGGTGATGCTCTCGCACGCGTTCTACGCCGCCTATGACCCGGTCACCCCCGGCTCGCTCTCCCCGGAGGTGGTGACCGGGCTCCTTCGCGACCAGCTCGGCTTCACCGGGGTCGCGATCACCGACGACCTCGGCACCGGCGCGGTGCGGGCGACGACAGGGGTCCAGCCCGCCGCGATCGAGGCCGTCAACGCCGGCGCGGACATGCTCCTGGTCGAGTCACCGGACGAGGCGGCCGGCGTCCGCGAGGCGTTGCTAGCCGCCGTCTCGTCGGGCGAGATCGAGCCCGAGCGGATCGACCAAGCGGTCGGGCGGGTGCTCGAGCTCAAGCGCTCGCTCGGCCTCCTCGCCGAGGACGCCGAGTAGTCTCGCGACGATGGAGCTCGGCGCCGATACGAAGGCGGTGCTGGTCGCCTGCGGCCTGCTCTTCCTCTGGGCGCTGGCGCTCGGCGTCTGGAAGTACCGCCAGATGGCGAGCGCGGAGGACCACCTCGCGCACCCCTACGTCGACGTCGCCCACCGGGCGGCGCTCCTCTACAGCTTCGCCGCGCTGCTGATCGCCGCCTTCGTCGAGCTCAGCGGCTTCTCGGAGGCGGTCAACCTCATCGCCGCAGGCGCCCTCATCTTCTTCTTCGCCGGAGCGATAGCCGGCTACTGCTACCACGGCCTCAAGCGCGACACCACGAACCAGTTCGCCGATCCCGTGCGTGGCACCCACCCCTACATGCTCGCCCTGATCGTCGGCGAGATCGGCGGCTTCGCGGTGCTCTTCGCCGGCTTTCTCGACGCCCAGATCCTCTGAGCCGGCGAGCGGAAACCGCCTGATGTTCGCCGCCCTCGCCAACCTCGCCCAGCGCCACCGGATCGCGGTCGTCGTGGCCAGCGTCGTCCTCTTCGGCGCCGCCGGCGTGCTCGGCTCGGGCGTCGCCGACCGGCTCGATCCCTACGGAGCCGAGGACCCCGGCACCGAGAGCGTCGCCGGCGAGGACCGGCTTACCGAGGCCGGCCACAGCGAGGCCGGCGTCGTCGTCCTGATCGAGGGCGTCGACCCGACCTCGAGCGCAGGCGAGGAGCGCGTCGCGGAGGTCACGCGCGAGATCCGCCGCGACGAGGACGTCGACGAGGTCACCGGCTACGCCGAGACGGGCTCGCGAGCCTTCCTCTCGAAGGACGGCGACGCGACCTACGTAATCGCCAGCCTCGAGCCGACCGACGACGGCGACCGCCAGGACGCTGCCGAGCGGATCGCCGATTCGCTCGAGGGCGAGCGCGGCGTCAGCGTCGGCGGCGGCGCCGTCGCGAGCGCGCAGGTCAACGACCAGACCGAGAGCGACCTGCGGCGAGCCGAGCTCTACGCCTTCCCGATCCTCTTCCTCCTCTCGCTGCTCTTCTTCCGCAGCCTCGTCGCCGCGCTCCTGCCGCTGCTGGTCGGCGGGCTCGCCATCGTCAGCACGTTCTTCATGCTCAGCGTCGCGTCCGAGCTCACGTCGGTCTCGATCTTCGCGCTCAACCTGGTGACGGGCCTGGGCCTCGGGCTCGCGATCGACTACAGCCTCTTCATCGTCTCGCGCTACCGCGAGGAGATCGCGAAGACCGGCCCGGGGATCGAGGCGATGCGGGCGACGATCGGGACCGCGGGACGCACGGTCCTGTTCTCCTCGCTGACCGTCTCCGCCGCGCTCGCCGCACTGACCGTCTTCCCGCAGCGCTTCCTCTACTCGATGGGCCTCGGGGGCGCGATCGTCGCGCTGATCGCCGCCGCGATCGCGCTGATCGTCCTGCCCGCGGTGCTCGCCCTGCTCGGCGGCCGCGTCAACTCGCTCTCGCCGAGGTTCCTGCAGCGCCGCGCCGAGCGCGATGCCCGCTCCACCGAGGAGGGCTTCTGGTACCGCCTCTCCCGGCTCGTCATGCGCGTCCCCGGCCGGATCGCGATCGCCAGCGCGACGTTCCTGATCGTGCTCGGCATCCCGTTCTTCAGCATCGCGTTCACCACGGTCGACGCCCAGGTCCTGCCCGCGGACTCAAGCGCTCACGAGGTCGACGACGCGCTGCGCACCGAGTTCCCGCCCTTCCGCGAAAGCCCGATCCAGCTCGCCGTCGCCGGGGGCGAGGACGCCGCCGCCGAGGTCTTGCGCGAGGCGAAGGAGCTCGACGGGGTGGCGGCCGTGAACCCGGCGACGAAGCTCGACGACGGCGTCTTCCTGATCGAGGTGATCTCGGAAACGCCGCCGCTGTCGGGGGCGAGCCAGGACCTCGTCGCCGAGCTACGCGGCCTCGAGGGCGACGTGCTCGTCACCGGCACCACCGCCGGCTACGTCGACCTCCAGGACAGCCTCGTCGACCACCTGCCGCTGATGCTGGCGATCGTCGCCGTGACCACCTTCGTGATCCTCTTCCTGATGACCGGCTCGGTCGTGCTGCCCGTGAAGCAGCTGCTGATGAACGCCCTCGGCCTCTCGGCGATGTTCGGGATCCTCGTCCTGATCTTCCAGGACGGCCGGCTTCGAGGGGCTGCTCGGATACGACAGCCAGGGCGCGCTCGAGGTGACGCAACCGCTGTTCCTGTTCGCGGTCGCCTTCGGCCTCTCGACCGACTACGGCGTCTTCCTACTCTCGCGGATCAAGGAGGCACGCGATCGCGGCGCGTCGGACTCGGAGGCGGTGGCGATCGGGCTCGAGCGAACCGGCCGGATCGTGACCGCGGCCGCGCTGCTCTTCGCGATCGCGATCGGCGCCTTCGTCACCTCGGAGATGATCTTCATCAAGGAGCTCGGGCTCGGGACCGCGCTCGCGGTCCTGATCGACGCGACGATCGTCCGCGCCCTGCTCGTGCCCTCGCTGATGGAGCTGCTCGGCCGCTGGAACTGGTGGGCGCCGCGACCCCTGCGACGGCTGCACGAGCGGATCGGGCTCAGCGAATCCCCTGCTTAGGCGCCGCGGCGAGCGGGTAGGCCCGGGGGAACGATGTCCAAGAGGAGGCACAGATGACCCCGGGTCTCGGAATTTTCCTGATCGCCATCGGCGCGATCATCCGCTACGCGATCAACATCAGCATCGCCGGGATCGAGGAGGACACGATCGGGCTGATCCTGATGATCGCCGGCGTGGCCGTCATCGTGGTGTGGCTGATCTGGCTGCTGGCGACCCGGCGCGACCCCGCCCGGCGTGACCCGGCCTACGAGCGGCCAGTCGACCCCCGCTACCGAGCCTGAGCGCCCGGCGTCAGCCGCCGACGGCCTGACGGCCGGCGAACGCGCGCC
Source organism: uncultured Thermoleophilia bacterium (assembly GCA_963844425.1). Taxonomy (GTDB): domain Bacteria; phylum Actinomycetota; class Thermoleophilia; order Solirubrobacterales; family 70-9; genus DASUSH01. Next base: position 195,448 of record CAWJOD010000020.1, read on the forward strand.
CGAGGGTGACCTCGTCGGCGTGCTCGAGGTCGGCGCCGACGGGCAGCCCGGAGGCCAGGCGGGTGATCGTCACCCGCTCGCGCAGGAGCTCGGCGATGTGAAGCGCGGTGGCCTCGCCGGTGGTCGTCGGGTTGGTCGCGAGCACGACCTCGGAGACGTCCCCGCCCGAGGTGCGCTCGACGAGCTCGGCGATCTTGAGGTCGTCGGGGTCGATGCCGTCGATCGGCGAGAGGGCGCCGCCGAGGACGTGGTAGAGGCCGCGGAACTCATGCGTGCGCTCGATCGGGATCACGTCCCCCGGCTCCTCGACGACGCAGATCACGGCGCGGTCGCGGCGCTCGTCCTCGCAGATCCGGCACCGCGGGCCCTCGGCGAGGTTGAAGCAGACCTCGCAGAGGCCGACCTTCTCCTTGACCTCGCGGATCGCCTCGGCGAGCGCGTTCGCCTCCTCGTCGTCCTCGCGAAGGATGTGGAAGGCGAGCCGCTGCGCGCTTCGCTGCCCTATCCCGGGCAGCTTCGAGAGCTCGGCGATCAGGCGGTTGATCGGTCCTGCGTACATCTGCGGTCACGGTACCGGCTGGACCGGGGGTCTAGATTGGAGCGATGGCATGGAAGCCCGCGGTAGCCGTCGCGCTCGTGGCCGCGTCGCTCGCCGGCCCCGCCCTGGCCGGCACGATCGCCGGCACCCCCGGCCCCGACGAGCTCCGCGGCACATCGGGCGATGACACGCTGCGTGGCCGCGGCGGCGACGACGAGCTCTCCGGGCGCAGGGGTGACGACGTCCTGATCGGCGGCGCCGGCGCCGATGCGATGACGGGCGGGCGCGGCGAGGACCGCTGCCTGACCGACGCCTCGGACCCGGCGCCCGTCGGCTGCGAGGAGGTGCGGGGCCCGGCGGGGCCGCTGACCCTCACCGACACGACCGGCACCGACCACTGCATGGTCCTGCGCCGCGCCGACCTCTGCTACTTCGTGCTCGAGGGCTCGGGCGCCGACGCCGCGACCGGCATGATCTCGGCAAGCGGCGGGGTCACGCTCTCGTCGGACCCCGGGCGCGTCGAGGTCCGCAACGGCGACTGGTCCGCGACCGGGATCTACTCGTGCGAGGGTGAAGGGGCCCTCGCCGTCACGATCGCGACGGAGTCCGTGAGCGCCGCGGTGGACTGCTTCGGCTAGCGCTTACGGCGGGGTCACCGGCCGGGCGCATCGGCGAGCGCAGATCGAAGCAGCGTGCGCGCCGACGAGCGCATGAGATCGACGGCCTCCTCGCGGGTGAGGCCGCCGATGTCCGTGAGCCACACGAGCGGCTCGATACCGAGGGTCGCGCGGATCGCGATCGCGAGCCGGCGGACCTCGGCGTCCGACATGAATTCACGCAGCGGCGTCAGGGCCTCTTCGATCCAGACGATCGCCCGCCCCCGTCGCAGCGGCAGTGTGTCTTTGGGCGGGGTCGGCGATTCAAGTGAGAGGCGCAGGTTCGCGCGCAGCTCCGGCTCGTGCTCGAGCATTTGGCGCGACACGGCCTCGGTGACCTCATCCAGCCGCGCGACGGGTTCGTTCGACGCGTGGTTTCCCAGTAGCGACGGCGCCTCGAGCTGGGGATAGCTGGCGACGAGCAGTGCCCGCTGGTTCGGGAAGTAGCGGTAGGCGGTGGTCCGCGAGATCTCGGCCCGCTCGGCGGCGCGTTCGACCGTGGGGTCGGCGCCCTCGCCGAGCAGCTCCCGCGTCGCGGCCACCAGCGCGGCGCGGGTCCGCGCCTTCTGGCGCGTCCTCCCCGACTGCTCATATGGGACTGTTATGCCCATAATGGAACGGTGATACTGTTCATGGTCATGTCTGTCCCATATTAGACCTTGAGGCGGCGTCGCCGCCGGGGGGAACGAGGAGTTCGCGATGAGCACAGCAGTTCCGATCATTCGGCAGGACGGTGAGGGCGAGGAGATGTGGTTCGCCGGCGGGGGGACGTTCACGTGGAAGGCGACCGCCGCGGAGACGGACCGCGCGTTCCTCCTGATGGAGGACCGCATGGAGCGCGGAAAGGTCACCCCGCTGCACTCGCACCCCGACGAGGACGAGGCGATCTACGTACTCGAGGGCGAACTGCTGGTCGACGTCGAGGGCGAGCGCCATGCGGTCCGCCAGGGCGGCTTCTTCTACGCGCCACGCGGTGTCCCCCACGCGTTCATGGTCACCTCAGAGACCGCCCGCGTGCTCGCGCTGCAGACGCCCGGCACGGGCGAGGCGTTCTACCGGCAAGCGGGTGAGCCGATCGGCTCGGCCACGGACGCCCCGCGGCCGGCAGACTTCGCCCGGCTGCGCGAGGTGGCCGAGAGCTCGCCGAGCATCGAGCTGCTCGGGCCCCCTCCGTTCGAGTTGGCGAACCATGAGGCGGCGCCCGCGTCCTCATAGGGAGCCCTACCCCGGTCCGGCGGCCTCCCTGGCTTCGGCCTCCGTGGTGTGAAAGCTCAGGCGCGCGATCTTCCCGTCGCGGATGCCGAAGAAGAACCACATCTCGCTCTCGACGGGAACGCCGCTGGCCTCGCCTCGGGCAGTCTGGCGAACCCGGACCAGGACACCGTCTCCGGCATCGACATACTCCTGAGCGGTTGCGGTCCAGTCCTCGAACCCCTCGGTCCAGTCGACCGTCGCCTGAAAGAAGCCCTCCTTGCCGTGATAGACGGCGTTATCGGGCTCGATGCGGTGGGTGACCAGGTCGTCGGCCATGAGATCGACGAGGTTGCTCACGTCGCCCCGCTCGAACGCGGTGAACGCGTCGCGGACGACCTCGCTGTCCCGCTTGGTCATCGTGCCGGCATCTTCTCGCCGCGCCTGCGGCGAAAAAGGCCTTAGAGCCCGGGCAGGCCGAGGCCGCCAGTGGCGCCGCCCAGCTTGGACTGAGCCAGCTCCTGGGCGGCTCGCAGCGCCTCGTTGACCGCGGCGGTGACCATGTCCTCGAGCACCTCGGCGTCCTCGGGGTCGATCGCCTCGGGATCGATCTTCAGCTCGGTGAGGTTGAGGTCGCCGGTCATCTTGACCTTGACCATGCCGCCTCCGGCGCTCGCCTCGACGACCTCGTCCTTCAGCTTCTCCTGGGCCTCGAGCATCTCGGCCTGCATCTGCTGGACCTGCTTCATCATCTTGTTCATGTCCATCCCGCCCGGCATGCCTCCCGGTCCACCGCGTGTCATGCGCTCTCCTCCTCGAGGATCTCCTCGGCGTCGAATGTCGATTTGATCTGCTCGATCAGCTCATCCTCGCTGAGCTCGATGCCACCTTCGGAGGTGGTCAGCGCCTCCTCGTCGAGCAGGACGTAGATCGGGCGCAGCCGCTCGCCCACGATCGTCTTGACGGCGTCGGCGAACCGCTCGCGGTTCCCCTGGGCCTCGGCCTTGCGCTTGTTGAACGCGGCGCTGGGAGGGAAGCCGATGCGCAGCTCGGACTTCTCGACGTCGACCGCGAGTGGCCGCGCCGACTCGTAGACGGCCGAGAGCAGCTCCGAGCCCGACTGGCGGACGTGGTCGACGATCCCAGGCCACAGGTTCGTGATCCGCTCGATGTCGAGGACCTCGTCCGGGGCCTCCTCCGTCCCCTCCGTCCCCTTGGGGTCAGACCCCTCGGGTGCGGGACCGGCGGCCTGGGCGGTGCGGTCCTCGACCGTCGGTTCCTCGCCCTCGGGCTCGGGGGGCGTGGACGCCTCCGGCTGGGCCGCCGGGGCGGGCGCCGGCTTGGGTGCGGGCGGCGGCGGTGCGCCGCCGGCGAGCCGCGACTCCAGCCGCTCGAGCCGCTCGGCCAGCGCCTGCCGGCTGGGATCCACCTGCGGGCGCGCGCAGCGAAGCAGCGCGACCTCGATCGTCATCCGCGGCTCGTCGCCCTCGCGCACTTCGGCGAGCGCGGCGGAGAGGACGTCGAGTGAGCGCACTAGCGCGATCTCGGGGACGCGGCGGGCCTGGTCGGCGAGCCTGGAGGCCTCCTGGTCGGAGATCGCGAGGCCGTCGGGCACCTCGCCGGCGGTGGCGACGACGAGGAGCCGGCGCAGGTGGTCGACGAGGTCGCGCCCGAACTGGGCGACGTCACGGCCCGAGGCGGCGAGCCGCTCGGCGACATCGAGCGCGGCGCGGCCGTCGCCCGTTGCGATCGCGTCGGCGGCGGCGGCGATGAGCTCCGCGTCGGCGACGCCGAGCACGGCGAGTGTCTCGTCGGTCCCGATCTCGTCGCCGCAGTAGGCACAGAGCTGGTCGAGCGTTCCGAGCGCATCGCGAAAGCTGCCGTTCGCGGATCGCGAGATCGCCGCGACGGCGCCGGGCTCGAGCGTCAGGGACTCGGCCTTGGCGACCCGGCGGACCACCTCGGCGACCTGCTCCGCGGCCGGGCGCTGGAAATCGAAGCGCTGGCAGCGGTCGACGATCGTCGGCATCACCTTGTGCGGCTCCGTCGTCGCCAGCACGAAGACCGTCGACGGCGGCGGCTCCTCGAGCGTCTTCAGGAAGGCGTTCCAGGCCTCGCGGGTGAGCATGTGCGCCTCGTCGAGGATGTAGACCTTCCAGCGGCCGGCGGCGGCGACGTAGCCGACGCGCTCGCGCAGATCGCGGATGTCGTCCACCGAGCGGTTCGAGGCGGCGTCCATCTCGATCACGTCGAGCGAGGTCCCGAGCGCGATCTGGCGGCAGGACTCGCACTCGCCGCAGGGGGTCGAGGTCGGGCCGTTGACGCAGTTGAGCGAGCGGGCGAGGATCTTCGCCATCGAGGTCTTGCCCGTCCCGCGGGAGCCGACGAACAGGTAGGCGTGGTGGACGCGGTCGCTCTCGACTGCGTTGCGGAGGGTGCGGACGACGTGCTCCTGGCCCACGACCGCGTCGAAGGACTGCGGGCGGTGACGGCGGTAAAGGGAGGCCTCGGCCACGGGAGTTCGAGTCTAGCTTCAGCATCCGCGGTCGCCCGACCGCCCCGGCGCGAAGCTGAAAGACTCTTCGGAAATCGGGGAGAGGAGGCCGGTATGGCCCCGGATCACATGGACAGGCTGAGCGCGATCGACGCCGGATTCCTGGCGCAGGAGCGCGACGGATCCCATATGCATATCGGCGCCCTCGGCGTCTTCGAAGGGCCGCCGCCGTCCACGGACGAGCTCGAGGAGCACATCTCCTCGCGCCTCCACCTCGTCCCTCGCTACCGCCAGAAGCTGGCGCGTCCGCGGCTCGAGCTCGGCCGCCCGCTCTGGGTCGACGACCCGAAGTTCAACCTCGGCTACCACCTCCGGCAGACCGCGCTGCCGCGCCCCGGCGGGATCGAGGAGATGCGCACGCTCGTCGCCCGGATCTTCTCCCAGCGCCTGGACCGCTCGAAGCCGCTCTGGGAGCTCTGGCTGGTCGAGGGGCTCGCGGATGACCGTTTCGCGATCATCAACAAGACCCACCACGCGCTCGTCGACGGCGTCTCCGGCGTCGACATCACGACCGTGCTCTTCGACCTCGAGCGCCAGCCGGCCGAGCCCATCGAGGCGGGCGAGCCCTGGACGCCGGGCCCGGAGCCCACGGACGCCGTGATCGCCGCCCGCGGGATCCGGGAGCTCGTCGAGACCCCGTTCAACCTCGCCCGCCGGGCGCTCGGCGCGCTCCAGCACCCCGGCTCGTCGATCGCGCGCGCTCGCGAGGCGATCGAGGGCGTCGGCGAGGTGGCGTGGACGCTCGTCAACTCGGAGCCGGAGACCCCGATGAACGTGCCGCTGGGCCCGTACCGGCGGGTGACCTGGGTGCGCACCGACCTCGACCGCCTGAAGGGGATCAAGAACGGCCTCGGCGGAACCGTGAACGACGCATTCCTCGCGGTGGTCACCGGCGCGCTCGCGCGCTGGCTGCGGGCGCGCGGGATCGATACCAAGGGGCTCGAGCTCTACGGCTGCGTACCGGTCTCGGTGCGGACGGAGGCCGAACACGACTCGCTCGGCAACAAGATCACGATGATGTCCTGCCCGCTGCCGGTCTACGCCGACGACCCGCGGGACCGCTTCCGCATCGTCAGCGAGGCGATGCAGGGCCTCAAGGAGTCGAAGCGGGCGCTCGGCGCGGAGACGATCGCGGGCCTCCAGGACTTCGCGCCGCCGACGGTCTTCGCCCAGGCCTCGCGGCTCAACTTCTCGAGCCGGCTCTACAACCTGCTCGTCACCAACGTCCCCGGGCCGCAGTTCCCGCTGTACCTGCTGGGGCGCGAGATGGAGCAGCTCGTCCCGGTCCCCTTCCTGGGTCCCGAGAAGGCACTGGCGATCGCGATCATGAGCTACAACGGCGGCGTCCACCTCTCGCTGATGGGCGACTACGACGCGCTCGACGACCTCGACGACCTCGCGGTCTGGATCTCGGACGAGATCGCGGCGCTCGCCGAGGTGGCTGGGCAGGCGGAGCGGGCGAAGAGCAGGTGATCGTGGCCGAGAGGCCCCGACGCCCCGCCTAGCGGGCTGAGGGCGGGCTAAGGTCCGCCCGCCGATGGCTGCCCGTGACTTACCCGCGCCCGCGCGCGCGCTCATCCCCGTCGCGATCGTCGCCGCCGGCGGCGCGCTCCTCTGGCTCGCCTTCGGCCACGGCTTCGCCAACTACGACACCTTCTACTCGCTGCTCTGGGGCAACGAGATCTTCCACGGGCAAGAGCCCGACTACGGCGCACCCATCCCCCCCACCCCGCATCCGCTGGCGACGCTCGTCGGCGTCGTCCTGGCGCCGTTCGGCGCCGGCGCCGAGCCGATCACGGTCGCGATCGCCTTCCTCTCGCTGGCCGCGCTGGCCTTCCTGACCTACCGGCTCGGCGAGCGCTGGTTCGGCTGGCCGGCCGGGGCGCTCGCCGCGGCGATCGTGCTCACCCGCGAGCCGGTGCTCTCCAACGGCGTCCGCGCGTACGTCGACATCCCCTACATCGCCCTCGTCCTCGCCGCGCTCTTGATCGAGACGAGGCGCCCGCGAGCGGGCTGGCCGGTGCTGGCGCTCCTCGCGCTCGCCGGCCTGCTGCGCCCCGAGGCGTGGCTCTTCTCCGCCGCCTACCTCGTCTACCTCGCCTACACCCGCTTCCGGCCCGGAACGGTGGACGCCCTCAGGGCTGCCCACCGCTCGAAGAGCGGCCTCGTCCAGGTCGTCGCCCCGACCCGCCGCGACCAGGTGAACCGGGTGCTCCTGCCGATCGCGCACGCGGTCCGCCAGCCGGCCTTCCTGCGGCTCGCCCTGCTCGCCGCCGCCGCTCCCATCCTCTGGGTCCTCTACGACGTCGTCTTCGCCGGCGACCCGCTCTATTCGCTGACCGGCACGCGGGACACGGTCGAGACGCTCGGCCGCGACACCGGCCTGATCGACTGGATCCGGTTCTTCCCCCGCCGGCTCGGCGAGATCCTCCGCGAGCCGGTCCTGCTCGGCGCCGCCGGCGGCGGCATCCTCACCCTCTGGCTGCTTCGCGACCGCGCCCGGCTCGGCGCCGTCGCCGGGTTCCTGGCGGCCGGCGCCTTCGCCCTGCTCGCGATCGCCGGGCTCGCCGTGATCACCCGCTACGCGATGCTCGCCGCGGTGATCCTGGCGATCTTCTGCGGCGCCGGGGTCTTCGGGTGGATGAAGCTGCCGCGCGAGCACCCCGTGCGGCCGTGGTGGATCGGGTTCGGCGCCGTCGTCGCCGTCGCCTTCGTCGTCTTCGCCCCGGGCCAGCTCGACCGGCTCGAGAGCCTGCAGGACTCGATCGCGATCCAGGAGCGGATCCGCGACGACCTCGAGCGGATCGCCGACGACGACGCCACCGACGAGGCGTGCGAGCCGGTCACGGTGCCCAACCACCGGCCGGTGCCGCTGCTCGCGCTGTGGCTGGACCGCCGCCCGTCGGAGATCGTCACCGCCGTGCGCGAGGAGGACGGCAGGCTCGTGCGGGTCCCGCCCGAGGCCGGCTACTTCTTCGACCCCGCAAGCCGCGAGGTCGAGGAGAACTTCACCCTGGACCCGAACGATCCCGGCGAGCTCACCGCCCCGGTCCCAGCCGGGTTCGAGCAGGTCGGCGAGAACGCGAGCTGGGTGCTCTACGCGCGCTGCTAGACGTCTAGCGGATCGTGATCAGCGGGCGCTCGGGCTTGCGGTCGGCCTTGCGGACGTCCTGCTTGTCGGCCAGCGGGCGCAGCACCGGGCGGCCGTCGTCGTGCTCGACCGCCGCGCCCACCGCGACGAGCGCGCCCAGCAGGACGATCGCCGCGACCACGATCCGCTTCGGCGTGATCCGGATCCTCGGCGCGCGGATCATCCGCGGCGGGAGCGCAGGGCCGATCAGCTCGTCCGGGAGGGGATCCGCGGGTGGCGGCTCCGGCTCGGGCTCGCTGGGCAGCACGGACGTCATCGGCTCCGGCGCGGCCGGCAGCTCGTCGGTCTCGGGCGCGACCGGGGGCAGCGGCGGCTCGACCGGGGTGGGCTCGGTGGCGCGCGACGGGCGGGCCTTGATCACGCCGGTCGCTGCGATCTCGGAGAGGGCGACGGCGGCCGACGACGGGCGGGCGTCGGGGTCGGGATCGCTCATCCGCTCTGCGAGCGCGGCGAGGCCCGCGCTCTCGCCGGGCGGGAGGCACTCCCGCAGGAGGATGCCCGCGGCGTAGAGGTCGGAGCGAACCGTCGCCGGCTCGCCGATCCGCAGCTCGGGAGCGAGGTAGCGGAAGGTGCCGAGCACCTGGCCCGTCGTCGTCAGCCCGGAGGCCTCGTCGGGCCGGGCGATGCCGAAGTCGGTGAGCCGCGTGCGGCCGTCGTCGCCGACGAGGACGTTCTGGGGCTTCACGTCGCGGTGGACGATGCCGGCATCGTGGATGTGGCGGAGCGCCTCGAGCAGCTCCCGCGCGATCCGCTCCGGGTCGAGCCGCTCCCGATCGGACTCGATCAGGACCGCGAGCGTGGGCCCGTCGACGTACTCCATCACCAGGTACGGGCGCCGCCCGGAGGCATCGAAGTCGTAGACGTTGACGAGGTTCGGGTGCGAGACCCCTGCGGCGGTGCGCGCCTCGCGCGAGAAGCGCTCGACGTAAGCGCTCGTCCTCGGCGAGCGCGTCGGAGAGCAGCTTGACCGCGACGGGCCGGTCGAGTTGCTCGTCGTGGCCGAGCCAGACCGAGGCCATGCCGCCCGTGCCGATCACCCGCTCGAGGCGGAAGCGGTCGCCGAGCCTGACCCCGGGCCGGGCCCGCGTGCCTCCTCGCTCCTCGTTCACCGGGCGGGTCGGTCCGCCGTCATCTCAGGGCTCAGGCGTTCTGGTCGTCCGCGATCCGCCGGGTCTCGGCGGTCTGCCCCGGCTCGGCCGGAGCCACGGGCGGGGCCGGCTCCGGCGGCGGCGAGGCAGGCGGCGCGGCCGCCCGCGGCCGGGACGCGGCCTCGGGATCGCGAACGGTTACGGAGAAGGTGATCCGGGTGCGCGAGAGGACGCCTCCGGCGAGCATCAGCACCGCGCCGCCGAGGGCGAGCCACGCACCGACCTCCTCGTCGAGGCCGATCGCGGCCGGCGGGTGGTTGAGGAGCTGGATGCCGACGATCACGAAGGCGGCTGCGCCGACGACGAGCAGCAATCCCTCCGGCATGCCGCCCGGGGACTCGGCGCGGCCGAGCGCCTTCGGCACGACGAGCGCGAAGGTCGCCAGGCAGAGCGCGGCGAGGACCATGTCGAGCGCCTCGAAAACCGTCCAGGCGCTGAGGTCGGGCTCGAACCAGTCGAGGAAGAGGCTGATCAGCAGCAGCAGGGCGCCGAGCCCCGCGGCGATCGCGCCTCCGTCGATTCGTCTCGGCATCAGAGCAAGCGTAGGCGAAAGGAAAAATGGACCGTGCGCTCCCGTCGTCGATATCGGTCCTCGAGCGTTCCCGTCGTGGCTTGCTCGGGTCAGGCGTACCGCGGCGCCTACTCGCTGTCGCTTAAGGCTGCTTCCTTCCGGACCTGACCTGGTTCACGGGCGAGCATCGCGCGGGACCTGACCGTCAACGCCGCCCGCGACGTACTGGCCTCGAAGACCAGGATCCCTCGGACGGGAATTCGGCCCCACTAGAGCGGATTGAGGGTGCAGGGCACCGCTAATTCCCCGCCTAGCACGGTCCGCGACGAAGTCTATTGGGGAAGCGAGCCCCGGGCTCAGACCACGCGCGGGGCGTGGATCCGGTCAGGCCGCGCGGGGTCGGTGCCGTCGAGGACGTCGACGTGGCGGCGCGGATTGAGCGCGAGGGCGGTCGAGTACATCGCGACGATCCGCTTCTTGCGGGCGCAGCGCGGACAGCTCATCTCACCGTCCAGGCTCCGCGCCATCTCCGAGCGGACGCGGTAAAAGCACTCCGGGCAGTTCAGATACGCCAACGCAACCCCTCCTTGGTAGGTCCCCTCTCTCGCGGCCGACCGTATCAGCGTTGTCAACCCTGGAAGTCAAGAATTCTCCCACCTAGAATCCAGCCGCCCGGGCGCGTAGCTCAGTGGGAGAGCGCTCGCTTCACACGCGAGAGGTCGCTGGTTCGAAACCAGCCGCGCCCATCGGAGGCTCCCCCGCAGAGTCCGATCGGGCAGAATCGCCTCGATGGCCGCGGAGATCTCCCAGGAAAGCAAGGGCGCGGCGTTTCGCGCCCTGCACGAGGGCTCGCCGTTCGTCATCCCGAATCCGTGGGATGCCGGCTCGGCGAAGGTCTTCGCCGGGATGGGCTTCGAGGCGCTGGCGACCACTAGCGCCGGGTTTGCCTTCACGCTGGGGCGGCAGGACGGCGACGTCACGCTCGACGAGGTCGCCGAGCACACGCGCGCGATCGACGCGGCGACGGAACTTCCGGTGTCGGTCGACCTGGAGAACGGCTACGGCCCCGACCCGGCGGATGCAGCGCGGGCGATCACCCGTGTGGCCGAGGCCGGGGCTGTCGGCGGCTCGATCGAGGACTTCGATCCGGAGCGGGGCATCTACGGGATCGAGCACGCCACCGAGCGGGTCGCCGCGGCTGTCGAGGCGGCCGACGGCCTCGGTTTTCCGTTCACGCTGACGGCGCGCGCCGAGAATTTCGTCCGGGACAATCCCGACCTCGACGACACGATCGCCCGCCTCCAGGCCTTCGAGGAGGCCGGGGCGCACGTGCTCTACGCGCCGAGGCTTCCCGGCGCCGACGAGATCCGGGCGATCCGCGACGCGACTTCGAGGCCGCTGAACGTCCTCGCCGGACCCGGCCTCTCGCTGGCCGAGATCGTCGAGGCGGGCGGCCAGCGCATCAGCGTCGGCGGCCGCCTCGCCTGGGTCGCCGTCAACTCGATGGCGGCGGCGGCCGAAGAGCTGCGCGACGGGGGCGACCTTCCCACGACCGCCGAGCGCGGGCCAGATCATCGAGTGGCTCTCGGCCTGAGTGACAACCGCGTCTGACCTGGCCGAGCTCGCGTCGGCGCTCGAGGGAGAGGTCGTCCTGCCGAGCAGCCCGGACTACGGGGCGGCGCGGCTGGTCTGGGACTGCCGCTTCGACGACGCCCGGCCGACGGCGGTCGTCCAGGTCGCGAACGCGGCGGACGTCGGCGAGGTCGTCGGCTTCGCCCGCGCGCAGGACCTGCCGCTCGTGATTCGCGGCGGCGGGCACAGCTTCGCCGGTTACTCGACCGGCGACGGCCTCGTGGTCGACATGAGCGCGCTCAACGCGGTGGAGGTCGAACCCGGCGGCGAGCGGGCGCGGCTCGGAGCGGGCTTGACGATGCTCGACATGTATCGGCACCTCTGGCCTCACAGGAAGGCGATCGCGGGCGGTATCTGTCCCACCGTCGGGCTCACGGGCCTTACCGCCGGCGGCGGGCTCGGCGTGCTCTCCCGCCGCCATGGCCTCACCTGCGACAACCTGACCGAGGTCGAGATCGTCACCGCCGACGGCCGCCTCGTGCGTGCGAACGAGCGCGACGACGCCGACCTCTACTGGGCGACCCGGGGAGGCGGCGGCGGCAACTTCGGGATCGTCACCGCGCTCAGCTTCCGGCTCGTTCCCGTCGACACGCCGTTCACCCATGCCCATTACGAGTTCCCCTGGAGCGCGGCCTCCAGCTTCCTCGCCGCCTGGCAGGAATGGCTCCCCGGCTGCCCGCGGGCGACGTGGAGCATCGTCGAGCTCGAGACCCAGGCGCCGCAGGGCGAGGTGCCGCCGATCGTCGGGGTGGAGATCGTCCACGCGGGCCCCGAGGAGGAGGTGGGCCCGATCGTGGCCGGCCTGCTCGACGCGGTCGGCGTGGCGCCGACGACGCAGGTCATCTCGTCGGGCCCCTTCTACGACGTCGACAAGGCCTTCTTCTGCAAGGGCTTTCGGCCCAAGGAAATCGCACTCGCGGGGATGACGCCCGCCGACGAGACCCCGCGCGCGGCCCTCTATTCGAAGTCGGACGTCGCCTCCGGGCCGTGGCCGGCGGCGGGCCTCGACGACGCTGGTCGACGCGATCGAGCGGCGCCAGCGCGACCGGACCCTGACCCCGCGCGAGTTCTCCCCCGCCCACACGATCGGCAAGGTCCTGATCGAGGCGGCCGACGGTGCCGTGAACTCGATCGCGCCCGACGCGACGGCGTTCGTACATCGGGACAACCTGTTCGTCACCCAGTACCAGGCGCGCTGGCGCCACGACGCGAGCCCGGACGTGGTCGACGCCAACCGCGAATGGGCGAAAGACCTCTACGCGGCGGTGGAGCCATACCGCTCCGGCTTCGCCTACCAGAACTACATGGACGCCGACCTCGAGGACTGGCAGCAGGCCTACTACGGCGCGAACCTGGCGAGGCTCAGCGAGGTCAAGTCGCGCTACGACCCCGACGACTTCTTCAGCTTCGCCCAGTCGATCCCGCTCGCCTGAGCGGCGGGCCGGCTAGCGGCCGAGGGCGCGCAGGAGCGCCCGCGCGCGCTCGGGCAGACCGGCGACGAGGTCGCGCACCTCGGTGAGGCCGGCGCGCAGCTCGGCGTCGCCGGATTCGATCGGCAGCATCGAGTCCTGGAGCTCGGCGAGGATCCGGTCGGCCTCGGCGGCGCAGGCGACCGCGCGCTCGATCAGGGCCTTCGCCCCGCGAGTGCCCGCGGGCGCCGTCCGGCGGCTGCCAGGCGGCCGCCGAGAGCCCGGCGCGCTCGGCGAACTGGGAGTGGGTGCGCTTGGCCCGGCCGAAGGCCTTCTGGACCGGCCGGAAGAGCTCGTCCTCCATCCGGTCGGCGGTGGCGTCGTCGAGGTCCTCGTAGGCCTCGCCGAGGCAGGCGGAGGCGGTCGCGAGCTGATCGATCGCGGCGGCGAGCTCGTCGAGGATCTCGGCGCGGGCCTCTGCGGCGGTGATGGCCATCGCGCCAGGCTAGGCGGTAGCGCCCGCCGGCGGCTCAGGCCTCGAGCGCGGAGACGATCGGCGTCGTGTCGAGGTAGCCGCGAAACGAGGAGGGGACGCCGTCGCTCAGCCCCCAGACGTGGGCGAACGGGACCTCGTACTCCTCGCCGCTGGCGCGAACCGTCCCGCGGAGCCGGCCGAGGACGACGATGCGGTCGCCGGCGTCGAGGAAGTCGTCGGGCTCGGCCCAGGAGCCCTCGACGTGCTCGGTGAAGATCTCGACCAGGGCCTGGATCCCGTCGGGGCCGTGATGGGTGCCGCCCCAGGGCAGCGCCTCGGGGAGGGTCCACTCGATGTCGTGGGCGACCGACTCGGCGAGCCGGTCTGCGTCGCGGCCGCTCATCGCCGAATAGATGCCGCGAAGCCTCTCGATGTCCTCCTCGGCCATGAGTACGAAATATGGCAGTTCGGCCGGTTCAGACGGTGGTGGCGCGCTCGCGCTCGAGCCGCGCCGGCGTCTCGTCGTCGCAGCCGGCGAAGAAGGCCCCCACGGCTTCGACCAGGTGCTCCATCGACTCGGCGGCGAAGAGCACCGGCTGGTACTTGGTGATGTCGTACTCGATCGTCGCCATCTCGGCGAAGTCGAGCGGGCGGATCTCCATCTGCCGGAACTCCTCGATCTCGCCGTAGGAGGAGAGGATGCCGGCGCCGTAGGCGCGCAGCTCGCCGCCCTCGCGGACGACCCCGAACTCGATCGTGAACCAGAAGACGTCGGCGACCATCTGCAGCCCCGCCGGCGGTCTCGACCCTGCCGGCGGCCTCGCCGGCGAGGCGGTTGAGCTCGGCGAACTGCGGGTCGGCGAGCAGGTGCGCGTGGCCGATCACCTCGTGGATCAGGTCGGGCTCGGGCGTGTAGAGGGGGGCGTCGTGGTGGCGCACGTACTGGGTCGAGTGGAAGCGGCGGTCGGCGAGCGAGCCGTAGAACTCCTCGAGCGGCACGATCCCCGCCGCGGGCACGTACTCGAAGCCGGTCAGCGGACGCAGGCCGGCGCTCACCTCGTCGAGCTGGGGGATCCGATCGGCGGGCAGGTCGAGCGCGACGAGGGCATCGCGGAAGGCTCGGCAGGCGTAGCGCGCGTGCTTCGGCTCGAGCTCGCGGCACACCGTGCGCCAGACCTCCTGCTCGGCCTCGGTGTAGGCGATCCGAGGCAGGGGCTCGCCCGGTTTCCAGGCGAGCGCGGCGGCGGCGATCTCGTTGCGGCGTTCGCGGTAGGCGGTGTCGTTCACCCCGGGGTGGTCGTCGCCGAGGTGGACCGTGACCTCGCCCTCGTCGCTGGTCGTGACCGGCGAGTAGAGCTGTGCCTCCTCGAACATTCCCGCCTCCTCAGCCGGTGGTCGTCGCGGCCACCGGCTCGCGCTCGGGCTCGTACCAGGAGAGCGCGTACTCGGGCTGGTCGAGGTCGCGAGCCAGCGTGCTCAGCCGCAGCGGCTTGAACGTGTCCCACATCACCGCCAGCTCCTCGGTGCGGCGCGCTCCGAGCGAGGCCTCGACGAGGCCCGGCTGCGGGCCGTGCGGGAGCCCGCTCGGGTGCAGGGTGATCATCCCGACGTCGACGCCCTTGCGCGAGCCGAACTGGCCGTCGACGTAGTAGATCGCCTCCTCGGACTGGACGTTCGAGTGGTGGTAGGGAAGCGCGATCGCCTGCGGGTCGTAGTCGAGCTCGCGCGGGCAGAACGAGCAGATCACGAAGTTCTGGCCCTGGAAGGTCTGGTGGACCGGCGGCGGCATGTGGATGCGGCCGGTGATCGGCTCGAAGTCGTCGGTGTTGAACGTGTACGGGTAGACGTAGCCGTCCCAGCCGACGACGTCGAACGGGTGGTAGTCGAGGACGTAGTCCTGGTAGCCGTCGCGGACCCGGAGGGTGAGCTCGTGCTCGCCGCGTTCGCGATGGGTGCGCAGCTCGCGCGGCGGGTGGAAGTCGCGCTGCGAGTACGGCGCGTGCTCGAGCAGCTGGCCGTAGCGGTTGCGGTAGCGGTTCGGCGTCTCGATCTCGCCCGGCGTCGAGAAGCAGAGCCAGACCTGATCGCCGGGTGCGGAGGAGTCCATCGCGATCCGGTAGGTGGTGCCGCGCGGGATCACGACGTAGTCGTGCGGGCGGTAGGGGACGTCGCCGAAGATCGTCTCGACGGTGCCGCGTGCCGCGGTGGATGAAGAGGACCTCGTCGCCCTCGCCGTTGCGGTAGAAGCCCTCGCGCTCCTCCGTCGGCTTCGCGATCGAGACCTCGATGTCGTTGTTCCACTGCAGGAGCCGGCGGCCTCCGAGCCAATCGCCTCCGGGCTCGACGGGGTTCGTGTCGGTCAGCCGGTGGACATGGGTGTCGGGCACCCACTCGTCGCGTGCGATGGGCTCGAAGCCGCCGACCTCCCTCACCCGGCAAGGCGAGTGGAGGTGGTAGAGGATCGACTCGTTGCCCGAGAAGCCCTCGAAGCCGAGGACCTCCTCGGTGAGCAGCGTCCCGTTCTCGCGGAACTGGACGTGGCGCTTGGCGGGGACGTTCCCGAGGCTCGCGTACCTCACAGGTTCCCCCGCAGCTCCTGCTCGCGCTCGATCGCCTCGAACAGGGCCTTGAAGTTGCCGGCGCCGAAGCCGGTGGCGCCGTGGCGCTCGATCAGCTCGAAGAAGACGGTCGGGCGGTCGCCGATCGGCTTCGTGAAGATCTGGAGCAGGTAGCCCTCGTCGTCGTGGTCGACGAGGATCCCCTGGCTGCGCAGGTCGGCGAGCTGCGGGGCGACCTCGGGGACGCGGTCGGGGACGTCGTCGTAGTAGGTGCCGGGGATCGGCAGGAAGCCGACGCCGCGGCGGCGCAGCTCGGCGACGGTGCCGACGATGTCGCGGGTGGCGAGCGCGATGTGCTGCGCGCCGGCCGACTCGTAGAAGTCGAGGTACTCGTCGATCTGGGACTTCCTGAGGCCCTCGGCGGGCTCGTTGATCGGGAACTTGATCCGGCCGTTGCCGCTGGCGACCACCTTCGACATCAGCGCCGAGTACTCGGTCGAGATCGCCTCGTCGGAGAAGTGGATCATCTCGGTCATCCCGAAGACGTCCTCGTAGAAGCGGACCCACTCGTTCATGTGGCCGAGCTCGACGTTGCCGACGATGTGGTCGATCGCGAGCAGCATGTCCTCTCCCCCGCCGGCCTCGGCCTCGACCGGCTCGATAGCCGGGCAGGAAGGGACCGTCGTAGCCGGAGCGGTTGACGAAGGTGTGGACCGTCTCGCCGTACGTCGCGATCGTCGCCATCCGAACCGTGCCGTGGTGATCGGCGTCGTCGACCGGCGCGGCGAGGCTGCGAGCGCCCCGGGCCACCGCCTCCGAATGGGCGCGGTCGACGTCGCGGACCGAGAGCGCGATCGACTTGACGCCGTCGCCGTGGAGCGCGTGGTGAGCCGCGATCTCGGTGCCGGAGCGAAGCGTGCCGGTGACGACGAGCCGGATCCGGCCCTGCTCGAGCACGTGGGAGGTGCGGTCGCGCAGGCCGGTCTCGAGCCCCGCGTAGGCGACCCGGCGGAAGCCGAACGCGTGCTCGAAGAAGTAGGCCGCCTGGGCGGCGTTGCCGACGTAGAGCTCGACGTGGTCGATCCCGTCGAGCGGCATGAAGTCCTCGGTCGGGCGCCGGTGCCGGGCGCGTCGGCGGTGCTGGTCGTCGCCATCTCCCTTTATGATCCGCTCCTGAATGGTCCTCTTCAATCCCGAAACGTTGCGTCTGAATGCCTGACACCCCCGAACTCGACCGAATCGACCAGCAGATCGTTGCGCTGCTCCGTGAGAACGCCCGCCGCTCCTTCCAGGACATCGGCTCGCGGGTCTCGCTGAGCGCGCCCGCGGTGAAGCGCCGGGTCGACCGCCTCGAGGAGGCGGGCGTGATCCGCGGCTACTCCGCCGTCCTCGACCACGTCGCCCTCGGCTGGACCACCCACGCGGTCGTCTCGCTCTACTGCGAGGGCCAGATGTCGGGCGCCGAGATCCTCGCCGCCGCCGGCCGCCAACCCGAGGTCACCGCCGCGCACACCGTCGCCGGCGAGGCGAGCGCGATCCTGCACCTCCACGCGCGCGACACCGAGCACCTCGAGGAGGCCCTGGAGCGCCTGCGCGACTCGAAGGGCATCCTGCGCACGCAGACCCAGGTGGTGCTCTCGACCCTGTTCGAGCGCCCGGTCGAGTAAGGGGTCAGACCCCTTGTGCGGTGGTTAGGCGATCGTCGTCTCGAGCTCGCCCAGGCCGTCTGCTGCGATCGTCACGGTGTCGCCCGGCTCCAGGAAGCGGTCGCCCTCCAGCGGGCCGAGCTCGAGCAGGCAGCCCCGGTTGAGCGTGCCCGAGCCGATCACGTCGCCGGGGCGCAGGCGGGTGTCGCGGGCGGAGTGGGCGACGAGCTCGGGCCATGACCAGTGCTTCTCGCGAGCATCGGTGCGGGTGAGCTCGCGGCCGTTCACCGTCGCGGTCGCGCTCGAGCTCGAGCCGGCCGTCGCGGTAGGGCAGCTCGTCCGGGGTGGCGAGCCAGGGCCCGAGCGAGATCGCGAAGTCCTTGCCCTTCGCCGGGCCGAGGCCGACGGTCATCTCCTGGCGCTGGAGGTCACGGGCGCTCCAGTCGTTGAACAGGGTGAAGCCGGCGATCTCGCCGCCGGCGCCGATCACAGCCGCGATCTCGAGCTCGAAGTCGAGCAGCGAGGTCGTCGCCGGCTTTCGCACCGGCTCCCCGGGCCCGTGGATCGAGGCCGGGTTGGAGAAGTAGAAGACCGGGATCTCGTACCAGGCCGGCGGGATCTCTCCCCCGCGTAGCTTCGCGCCGGTGCGGACGTGGTCCTCATAGGCGAAGAAGTCGCGCACGCTCGGCGGCTCGGGGACCGGGGCGAGCAGCTCGAGCTCGGCAAGCGCGTACTCGGCACCCGCGTCGGCACGCCCTTCGCCGCCCAGCCATTCGAGCATCGACGCCGCCTCGAGCGCGACGACCCGCTCGCCGTCGAGCCGGCCGACGAGGGTCTCGCCGCCGGGATCGCGAAAGCTGACCAGCCGCATCGGCGCGCATCCTCGCAGGCGGCTGGGGAATACTGCGGGCGATGACCGCGATTCCGATTCCCTCGGTCGACCCGACCGCTCCCCCGTCCGGCATCCAGCGCGCGGCGCACCGATTCGGGATGTCGGGCCCCGGGCGCTGGTACGGGATCGAGGTCGCGTCGCGGATCGACCCGTGGCTGTTGCGCGTCACGGGCGGGCGATTCGCCACCACGACCTTCTTCCCGCTGGTGATGATGACCGCGAAGGGCCGCAGGACCGGCGAGCCGCGGACTGTCCCCCTCGTCTACTTCACCGACGGCGACGAGGTGATCCTCACCGCGTCCAGCTTCGGGCGCGCCAAGCACCCGGCCTGGTATCTGAACGCGGTCGCGAACCCGCGGGTGGAGCTGCGCGCGAAGGGCAGGGGCGGCACCTACCTCGTCCGCGAGACCGAGGGCGCCGAGCGCGACCGGCTCTTCGAGCTCTCGAAGCGGCTCTACGAGGGCTACCGGCTATATGAGGAGCGCGCCACTGAGCGCACGATCCCGGTGCTGGCGCTGCGGCCGGCCTGAGGCCCGCTCGGCAGCCGCCCGATTTCCACACCGTCGCCCCTGACAAACGTCCACGAGGATCGTTATCGCCTCAGTGGGGGTGGAAAATGTCCGATAATGGAGGCGATGAACGAAGCTACGTGGGCCGCGCCTCGGCGCGGACGAACGGCCGGGCTTCGGTTCGTGGGGAACGATGGGCTCGCGCGCCGCGCCACCGCCGGAGACTCCGCCGCCTTCGCGGAGATCTACCGCCGCTACAACCGCGAGCTCGGTCGCTACTGCCAGGCGATCGTCGGCAGCCGCGAGCTGGCGGAGGACGCGCTGCAGAACACGATCGTCAGCGCGATCAAGTCGCTTCCGGGCGAGACGCGCGAGATCGCGCTGAAGCCGTGGCTCTACCGGGTCGCCTACAACGAGTCGATCTCGCTCCTGCGCCAGCGCCGGCCGGCCGCCGAGCTCGATCCGGACCTGACGGAGCCCGGGTCCGATCCGGCCGTCCGCACGGAGCGCCGCGAGCACCTGCGATCGCTCCTCCGCGACCTCGAGACCCTGCCCGAGCGCCAGCGGGGCGCGCTGGTGATGCGCGAGCTCAGCGACCTCAGCTACGCGGAGATCGCCGCCACCTTCGAGTTCTCCGAGGGCGCGGCCCGGCAGGCGATCTACGAGGCGCGAGGAGCGCTGCTCGAGATGGCTGAGGGTCGCGAGATGGAATGCGCGGCGGTCCGCACCGAGATCTCGGAGAGCGACAAGCGCATGCTCCGAGGGCGACGGCTGCGCGCCCACCTGCGCGAATGCGACGGCTGCCGCGAGTTCGAGGCGGCGATCGGGCGTCGCCGCGCCGAGTTCGCCCAGATCGCGCCGCTAGCGCCCGCGGCCGCGGCGGGGATCCTGCAGAGCGTCCTCGGCAGCTCGGCGGCGGGAGGCGGAGGGCTGACGACCCTCGGCGGCGCCGCCGGCGGCTCGGCGGTGGTGAAATCGGCGGCCGCGGTCGTCGCGGTCGTCGCCGCCGGAGTCGGCGCCGCGGACCTGACCGGCGTCGTCGACCTCGACGGCTCCGGATCCCGAGCGGGGGTCACCGAGCGCGAGAGCGCGGGCAACTCCGCGCCTGCATCGGGGCACCACCAGGGCACAGCCGGCGCCACCGCAGAAGGAGCTCACAGCCAGGGCTCGGGCGCCGGCAAGGGCTCCAACGAGGGCGCAGCCGGATCCGGAAAGCCGGGCAAGGGCAACGGTCATGGCCACGGGAACGCCAACGGGCACGGCAACGGCCAGGGCAACGGCGTCGGCACGACCGGCACCCCGCCCGGCCAGGCGCAGACGCCGCCCGGGCAGTCGCAGACTCCCCCCGGCCACGCGGGCTCCTCGAGCGCCGGCACGCAGAACCCCAACGGGACTCCCCCCGGCCAGACGCAGACGCCTCCCGGCCAGGAGCTGGATCCGCCCGGGCAGGTCCTGACGCCGCCTAGCGAGACGCATTCGAGCGGGAGCCAGGCCGGCGGCGTCGGCGGCATCGGACTCGGCCCGCTCGGGTCGGGCCCTCCGGGCCAAAAGCCGCCCGAATAAACGAGCTCCGGTACACCCTGACAAGCGGGCTCGAAGCGCGTTCGGGGTAACAGAGGGTCCCCTCACGGGGGCCATTCCCCACACCAAGGAGGAAAAACACGTGAAGAAGTACCTGATCGTCGCCGTCGCCTGCGTCGGCACGCTCTTTGCCGGTGTCGCGACCAGCGCCGCCGAGCAGAGCGATACCGCCAAGGACGCCAAGGCGCTCTGCGTCCAGCAGAAGCAGGCCGACAAGGCCGCGTTCGAGGCCGTCTGGGGCGATAACGCGCTCCGCGACTGCAAGCGCGCCGCCCGCGGCGAGGTCGCCGAGGCCGCGAAGAACTCCGCGCAGGAGTGTCGCGCCGAGCAGGAGGCCGACCCCGCTGCCTTCGCCGCGACGTACGGCTCGAACAAGAACGGCAAGAACGCGTTCGGCAAGTGCGTGAGCCAGAAGACCGACGAGGCCGTCGCCGAGGAGGTCACCGAGTTCAAGAACGCCGCCAAGGAGTGCCGCTCCGAGGAGGAGGCCGACTCGGCCGCCTTCCAGGAGACATACGGCACCAACGGCAACAAGAAGAACGCGTTCGGCAAGTGCGTCTCCTCGAAGGTCTCGGAGGATGACGAAGCCACTGCGTAAATCGCGCCTGGCGAAGGCCGCGATCGCGGCCACGGCGCTCGCCGGGATCTTCCCGGCGAGCGCCTTCGCCCAGGCCGACCTGTCGGTCGACCTGTCCGACAGCGCCGACCCGGTGTTGGTGGGCTCCGAGTTCACCTATGGAGCCGCCGTCGCCAACTCCGGGCCGGAGGCCGCGAACGGCGTGACGCTCGAAACGACTCTCGCGAACGAGGTCGACTTCGTCGCCGCCACCCCGTCCCAGGGCACCTGCGACATCCAGGGCTCGAAGAAGGTCGTCTGCTCGCTCGGGCAGATCGCGTCAGGCGGCCAGGCATCGGCGGAGATCCGCGTCCGCGCTCAGCGTGACGGCCAGGCTTCTACCACGGCCACGGTCTCGGGAACCAATCCTGCCGACCCGACCCCGGCCAACGACTCGAGCACCGAGGTGACGACGATCCAGAAGCCGGCTCCGGCGCAATGCGCCGGCCAGACGGCGGACATCGTCGGCACAGCGGGCAACGACGTCCTGACAGGGACCGACAAGGCCGACGTGATCTTGGGCCTCGACGGCGCCGACACGATCGTCGGGCTCGACGGGCATGACGTCGTCTGTGGCGGCCTCGGGGACGACGTCCTCTCGCTCGGCGGCGATGCCGACCTGGCCAAGGGCGGCGGCGGCAACGACCGCATCCGCGGCTCGATCGGCAACGATGTGCTCGCCGGCAACGCCGGGGACGACAACATCGGCGGCGGCGCCGGCGACGACGCGCTGAAGGGCGGCCCCGGCACCGATCGCTGCGGCGGCGGGCCCGGCCGCGACGTCCGCCGCGGCTGCGAGTAGACGACCTAGCCGGAAATTCCGCGGCTGAGACCGCATCGAACCAACCTAAATGCGGTTCGGTACTAGTATCCCCAGCGCCGATGGGAGAACCGGCGGGGCAGACTGAGAAGAGGAGCTGAACGGATGCGGCTTGGCTTGAGGATGGTTGCGGCGACGATCGCGCTGGCGCTGGTGCCGGTGGCGAGCGCCTCGGCCGAGGACTTCGCGGCAAGCGCACGCAACATCATCCCCTCGGGGCAATACGGAGCCGTTCCCCCGCCCGACGGCGCCGACAGCCAGGCCCTGATGTACGACGGCCTGACCCCGCTCTTCTCGAACGTCTCCAACGGCGACCTCAACAAGTACTTCAAGTCGGAGGCGCTCGGCTCCATCGGTTCAGACGCCCCGGGTAAGCCGGACCCCGTACCGCGTCCCGGCGTCGAGATCGTCCGCGACAGCTTCAACGTCCCGCACGTGACCGCGGCGACCTACGACGACGGGATCTGGGCGGCCGGCTGGATCGCCGCCAAGGACCGCGGCCTGCTGCTCGAGCAGGCTCGCTACAACGCCCGCGTCGCGGCCGTCGACGTCCCTGGGCTGACCGCGCTCTCCCTGATCGTCGGGCTGAAGACGTTCACGCCGAGCGAGGCGACCGAGGCCGAGGTCGCGAAGCAGACGCAGGTGCTCCAGGATGCCGGTCCCGAGGGCGTCGCCCTGCTCCACGACATCGACACCTTCATCTCCGGGATCAACGAATACCTCGCGGCGAACAGCCCGGGGACGGCCCCCTGGACCCGCAACGACGTCTACGCCCTGAACGCGCTCAAGGGCCAGTTCCTCGGCCAGGGCGGCGGCGACGAGGCGCGGCGCACCCAGTTCTACGCCCGGCTGAAGAAGAACCTCGGCAAGAAGCAGGGCAAGAGCGTCTTCCAGGACCTGCGCCAGTTCAAGAACCCCGAGACCCATTTCGCGGTCGACGGCGAGGCTGACTACGGCAAGATCCCGAAGAAGCCGAAGGGCAACGTGATCATCGATCCGGGCAGCCTCAACGAGACCCCCGCGGTCCCCGACGAGGCGCTCGAGCGCGTGGCGGAGCCCGAGGTTCCCGCCAACGCATCGAACGTGCTGATGGTCGACGGCCAGCACTCGGAGACGGGCAACCCGCTGATGGTCGGCGGGCCGCAGATCGGCTACTTCTACCCCGGCCTCACCTACGAGATCGACATGAACGCTCCGGGCCTGCAGTGGCGCGGCGCGACCTCGGCGCCATTCCCGGGGTACCTGCTGATCGGTCGCGGCGAGGACTTCGCCGTCACGCTGACCTCGGCGAGCGCCGACATCATCGACCAGTTCGCGAACAAGCTCTGCGGCAACCGCAAGTACGAGTACAAGGGCAAGTGCGTGAAGATGGAGGAGTTCGACGCCGGCGTGCTCGAGGGCGATCCCGACATCCCGGTCGTCTTCGACACCACCGTCCACGGCCCGGTCGTCGGCTACGCAAAGAAGGGCAAGACCAAGTACGCGATCTCCTCGCAGCGCTCGAGCGCCGGGCAGGACGTGCTCGACCAGCTCTTCTTCCGGCGCCTGTCCACCGGCGCGGTCTCGAGCCCTCAGACGTTCATGGACGCGGCCCGGCTGACCCCGCAGACCTTCAACTCGTTCTACATCGACCACCAGAACATCGCCGAGTACACGAGCGGCCTGCTCCCGCAGCGCTCGAAGAAGGTCGATCCGGGGCTGCTGACGAACGGCAACGGCAAGTACGACTGGAAGGGCATCGCCCCCGACTCCGCCCACCCGCAGGGCGTCAATCCCGCCGACGGGACCATCGTCAACTGGAACGAATCCGCCGCCCGCGGGTTTGCCGCGGCCGACGACCAGTTCGGCCGCAACGGATCGGCGATGCGGGTCGACATGCTGACCAAGAACATGGACGCGCTCGCGAGCGGCGGCCAGTGGAGCCTCGCCTCGCTGACCTCGGCGATGAACGCGGGAGCGACCCAGGACGTCCGCGCGATCGACACCGTGCCGCTGCTCGAGCAGCTGCTCGCGGGCTCACAGGCCCCCAGCGCGCAGGCACAGGGGATGCTCGACCAGATGATCGCCTGGAACCGCAGCGGCGGCAGTCGCCTCGACCTCGACCTGAACGGGCAGATCGACGCGCCGGGCGCCGCCAGCATGGACACGGCGTGGCCGCTGATCGCCGACGCCTTCATGTCACCGGTGCTGAAGAAGCCGAAGCTCCTCAACGAGCTCGACACGCTGTTCAGCCGGTTCGACGAGCCGCCGAGCGGTCAGTACAGCGGCTGGTACCAGTACTTCGACCGTGACGTCCGCGAGCTCCTCGGCCAGGACGTCGAGCAGCCGTTCAAGAACCAGTACTGCGGCGGCGGCAAGAAGAAGGCCTGCCAGAAGGCGGTCTGGGAAGCGATCGCCGAGGCCGGCCACACGCTCCAGGAGACGCAGAACAGCCCCGACCCGGCGGCCTGGCGCGCCGACGCGACCGCCGAGCGGATCAAGTTCGCGCCCGGGCTCCTACCGACGACGATGCGCTACGCAAACCGCCCGAGCGGCATCCAGCAGGTCATCTCCTTCAACGGTCACCGCTGAGCGCTCTGTGCTGGGGCGCCCGACGCCCCCTCCCGCTCGTGGGCCGCTTCGCGGCCGGCCGCAAAACGCCGGAGCGGGGCATCGGTCGCCCCCTCCTGCTCAGTTAGGCTTCTAGCGGGGCACCGGGCTGCCTGCCCGTCCGCTGCTGCTTTTCGCGCGAAGCAGAAGCGGGCGCGCTCAGCCTCGAAGGATGTGCACCTTCTCGCAAGCACGCAAGCGGTCTTCCTCGCTCGGCCTGACCCCGGTCATCTCCTGGTCCGCACGCGATCCGGTCGGCCGCGTGGTCGCGGCCCGTCATCGCGAAGGCACCCTCAACCACATCGTCGCCTGGTCCTGCCTGAGCAGGTCGCGCCGTACTCACCAACGAGCTCGTCATCGCCGAGTCCGCCGGTGATCGACATCGTCCCCGTCCCGCGCGCCCGGACCGTAGCCAAAGTCTACGTCGCCGACATCATCAATGACCGGATCCAGAAGTTCGACTCCGATCGTCGTCTTCCTCGCCAAGTGGGGGAGCCCGGCTCCGTCGATGGGAATTCAACGATCCCTGCGGCGTCGCCGACGACCGCCGGCAACGTCTACGTCGCCGACTCCGGCAACCTCCGGATCCAGAAGTTCGACTCCGATCGGCGCCTTCCTCACAAGTTGCGAAGCGCGCGGCACCGGCGACGGCCAGTTCAAGCACCCCGAGGGCGTCGCCACCGACCCCGCCGGCAACGTCTACGTCGTCGACATCGTCAATAACCGGAGCCAGAAGTTCGACTCCGACGGCACCTTCCTCGCCAAGTGGGCCGGCTTCGGCTCTGGCGACGGCGAGTTCAACGGCCCATCGGCGTCGCGACCGATGCCGTCGGGCAACGTCTACGTCGCCGACGTCGACAACAACCGGATCCAGAAGTTCGTCGCCGACGGCACCTTCCCCGCCAAGTGAGGGAGCCTCGGCGCCGGCGACGGCCAGTTGCAACGTCCACAGTCGGCGCCCTTGCCGCCCAGGCAACGTCGACGACGGCGCCTGCGACCTCCTCCGAAAGGTGGTCCGGCGGGGACCCGTCGAATCGAATTCATCGTCGCCACCCGCCAGGAAGGCGATCACCGTGGCATGGATCAGGCCAGGGGTACCGGTCCAACGGGCAGGTCGCCGTGACGCCGGGGGTCGCCACCCCCTGAGCAGGCCTTGCGCGGTCTCGATCGCGGGTCGCCAGCATCGGTGAACGTCAGTGCGCGACGGTCTTGGGTGCACCCCGACCGTCAGGTCGTTCGCCTCCTCCTCCTCGCCGGAGCAGACGACGAAGTCGTTGTCAGAAGCGCAGGACGGCCCGCGCCCGAGCTGGCCGCGCGAGGATCATGCGGCGACAACGGCCGCGGTGCATCGAGCGCCAAGACGAAGTGCCTAAGATCTCAAGCGGGGAGCCGACGGCGAGGTCCTGCGCCGCTACCGAAAGCTCAGCGCGCGGTGGGGCGCGGCAGACCGAATGGTGCATCGAGACGCGACGAGATGTCACTCGGAGTCTGTCGGTGCGGTCGCGCTCATTGCGGACCAACAGTCGCTTCCATGCCAAAGCGACGTCGCTTCTCCTTCCGCGTGAAAGCGGGAGCGATCCGGGGCAGCGAACCGGATACCCCCTTTAGCTTCTTACGACCGATCGTCCCATTCTGGGGGCGCCCGACGCCCCTCCTGCTCGTCGGCGCGCACCGATGCACCCCTTGAGCGTTTTGCGACCGGCGGCGCAGCCGCCCGTCGAGCGAAAGGGGTGCGTCGGGGCGCGCCCCTACCTGCGCGTCGCTACGACCAGTCGTCCCATTTCTTGAGCTGAGGCGTCGGGTCGGCGGGCTCGCCCTGCTGGTAGCCCGAGTCCCACATCTCGAAATGGAGATGGCAGCCTGAGGCGTTGCCGGTCTCGCCGGTGAGGCCGATCGCGCTCGCCGGTCTTGACCTTGTCGCCCTCGTTCAGCTTCGGCGCGTCCTGCATGTGCATGTAGACGTAGTCGGTGTCGGTCTTCTTGCCGTCGATGACCATGTAGTTGCCCGCCGCCTCGTGAAAGGCGACGATCTCGACCTTGCCGGCGCGCGCGGCGACCAGCTTCGTGCCGCAGTCGGCGAAGACGTCCTGGCCCTGGTGGCCGCGGCCGGCGCCGATGCCGTCGCCGTAGGTGTGCTTGCCGTTGACCGGGAAGATGTGGTCGTACTGCTCGAACGCCGCGGAGTCACCGCCACCGCCGCCGAACTCGTACTTGCCGTTGGGAGCGACGTCGCCGGCGTCGGTGACGCCGTT
The DNA here is from genome assembly GCA_963844425.1 of uncultured Thermoleophilia bacterium. GTDB lineage: Bacteria > Actinomycetota > Thermoleophilia > Solirubrobacterales > 70-9 > DASUSH01. The sequence continues at coordinate 222,176 of CAWJOD010000020.1, forward strand.
CCACTTCGCGGTCGCCTCGCCGGTGCCCTCGTCTTTCACGGGGACCGTGGCGACGACGCTGCCGTCGTCGGCCGAGACGACATCGAGCTCGGAGACCGAGCCGCCGCTGACGTGGGCGGTCGCGGTGCGCTTGCCCTTGAAGAAGCCCTTGTCGGGGTCGACGCTGATGCCGTCGGGCGAGGTGTCGCCGGTTGCGTCGCCGGTGCCCGGGTCGGCGCCGGGCTGGGTCGGGTCGTTGGGATCGGCCGGGTCCGTCGTGCCGGCCGGGTCCTCGGCGGCGGCGCCGGCGATCTGGAGGTCCTTCGGCGAGGTCGCCTTGTTGCGCTCGGAGTCGACCACCCGCGGCTTGCCGGTCACGGCGCCCTCGGGCACGGTCACCTCGACGACGTCGTCGGCGGTGCTGTCGGGAGCGGTCTTCACCCGCTTCTCCTCGTCGCTGGAGAACTTCACGGTCTTCACCTGCTCGAGGCCGGAACCGGTGAGCTCGACCTTCGAGCCGATCGCGGCCGCCTTGCCTTCGCAATCGCTGACGCAGCTGACGCCGTCCAGCTCGGGCTCGGTGGACTGCGCATCGGCAGCCCCCGAGAAGACGAGGCCGGCACCGAAGCTCGCGATCGCGACGATCGCGGCCACGAGCACGTCCCTGGTCGAAAACTGGAGCACCCCGCGAATCGATCCGCGCACTTCGTCCTCTCTTTCAAGCGCCTACGGGGTTAGCTGACGGGCTCGCGCCGAAAGAGCAGCGCTACGGGCCTGGTGGCCCCGATTCGCCCCAATGGCGCTCCCCTCCGGAAGCGCCTCGTTTGGGTCCCCCGTTCCCCGCGGGCGTGGCCGCGGGGACTCGGCAAGGTTGGGTTTGCGGGCGGCAATATACATAATCGCGGCGAGTCAAGCGTGTGTGCCTGCTCACAGAACCGTTAGGAACTGCTCAAAGTCCCTGTAATCGGGCTGACTTCGGTCAGCGCCGATGTGGCGGCGGAGGAAGCGCCGGATCTCGGTCGCGGCGTCGCCGTGGCGGTCGTAAAGCGAGTCGACGTGGCCGGCGTTCCGGGCCTCGAACCAGGTCGAGTTGGGGAACTCACCGGCCACGCGGCGGCCCTCGTGCGGGGTCGTGACCGAATCGAGCTCGCCGGAGACGACCAGCACCGGGGCCTCGGTCGGCTCCGCCCCACTCTCCACCGGCGGCTCGTAGAGCTCGGTGCGCTGCGGCCAGGTCAGGCAGTAGAGGTAGCCGATCTCCGAGGAGAGCGCGACCTCGCGCGGGGTGAACGGGGCGAACGTGTCCGGGTCGTGGTCGCGGATCGCCTGCTCGAGCTCGGCGCGGCGCTCGGGCTCGGACGAGGCGCGGTCCCAGAGCATCGGGTAGTCGTTGCAGCTGACGACGAGCTCGCCGGCGCGCGAGTAGTCGCGGATGCGCCGCGAGCCCGGCTTGCCCGGATCCGTGAGCCGGCGCCAGGCCCCGGGGTGGCCGGCCAGCAGGTCGCGGCCCGCCGCGACGATCCTGAGGTAGGCGCCGGGCGGCGAGTAGGCGGCGTCGACGAGGGCGTCGATCAACGGCCCGACGCCGCGGTTGGTCTCGCGCAGGTGCTTCGTCAGGCGCTCGAGGACCCGCTTCGCGTCGCCCTCGCACTTGGGCGCGCGCTCGCACGCGGTCGAGAGCGAGCGGATCCCGGTCCGCGGCAGGCTCGGATACCAGGCTGTCTCGCCGCGGGCCGGATACGCGGAGTCGAGCACGAGCGCATCGAGGCGGTCGGGGTGGCGGAACGCGTAGGACTGGCCGAGGTAGGTGCCGTAGGAGTCGCCGTAGAGCGCGATCCGCTCGTAGCCGAGGGCCTCGCGGACGTCGTCGATGTCGTCCGCGGCGGCCGACGTGCGGTAGGAGGCGAAGCGGTCGCCGAGGCGCCGCGCACACTCGGAGACGGCGATCCACTCGGGCGCGCGCCCGCGCTGGACGTCGGGGCAGTCGACCGGTTGCGAGCGCCCGGTCCCGCGCATGTCGACGAGCACCAGCGGGTGCGTCTCGAGCAGCGAGCCGAAGAGCTTCAAGTAGGTGTTGGCGCTGAGCGTGCTGGCGTAGCCCGGCCCGCCCTCGACGGCGAAGATCGGCTGGCCGGCTTCGCCGTCGCGGTCGTCCGGGGCCCGGACCGCGAAGCCGATCCGGGTCGTCCCGATCGACTCGTCGGCGCGCTCGAACGGGGCCTCGATCTCGCCGCAGCGAAAGCCCTCGACCTTCGGGATCGCGGCGCAGCGGTGGAGCGCGGCGGGCTCGACGTCGCGCTCGGGCGCCGGGGCGGTCGTTGCGTCGGGGCCCTCGACTCCTCCCCCATCGGATCCGCAGGCAGCAACGGCGAGGACGGAGAGCCCTACCGCGAGCGCCCCCCCGATGTACCGCCGAGCGCCGATCGCACGATTCTACGGGCGCGTCAGCTCCTCCATCAGCAGGATCGGGGAGCGGTAGGCCCTGCCGGTCGCGCGCTCGAGGCCGACCTCGCAGGTCCGGTTCGACGACAGATAGGCGTCGAAGTCGCGGCCGGCGAGCTCTGCCGCCTCCGGACCGGTGGCGGCCGCGGTCAGCTCGGGGTGCAGGAAGCCGCGGTCGCCGGCGAAGCCGCAGCAGCCCGAGGCGGCGGGAACGGTGACGTCCTCCGCCAGCTTCCAGGCGAGCGAGACGAGGTCGGCGTTGGTGCCGATATGGCGCCCGGAGCAGGTCGGGTGGATCGCCGCGGTCGCGACCTTCTCGCTCACCTCGAGCTTCGGCGCCACCCGCTCGAGCGCCCAGGTGACCGAGTCGATCACCTCGAGCTGGGCGTGGCGCTCGCGGGCGTCCTCGTCGAGCGCCTCGCCGATCTCCTCGGCGATCCCCTGCGTGCACGAGCTGGCGTCGACGACCACCGGTAGCTGGCCGCCGCCCGTCCAGCGCCAGAGCGCCGCCGCGGTCGCCGCCGCCATCCGCGCGTGCCCGGCGCGCAGGCCCTTCGAGCTCCACGGCACCGCGCAGCAGCGCCCGGCCGCGTCGGGAGGGATCCAGACGGGCAGGCCGGCGCGGCGCGAGATCTCGACCAGCGCCGCCGGCAGGCTCGCGCCGGGCGATCCGAAGATCCGGTTGATGCACGCGGGGAAGTAGACGGCGGCCGCGCCCTCGCGCGACGTCGCCGGCAGGTCGGCGTCGGCCGCCTCCGGCATCGGCGGCACCCAGGCCGGGACCACGTCCTCGCCGAGCGCCCGGCGAGCGAGCCCGCTCGCGCCCCTCATGGCACCGTCGCCGGCGACGTGCCCGGCGCGCAGTCCCGCGCGCCCGAGCTTCTCGACCGCGCCCCAGCGCTTCGCCGCGGCGAGGCCGGCGCGCTCGGCGCGATCGCCGGAATCGCGTTCGCGGAGCGCCTTCACCAGCTTGCCGGTGTCGATCGCGAGCGGGCAGGCGAGCTTGCAGCTGCCGTCGGCGGCGCACGTCTCGATCCCGTCGTAGACGTACTGCTCGGCGAGCGCGGCGCGCAGCGGCGAGCCGGCGGGCTGCCGCGCCATCTCGCGGCGGACGACGATCCGCTGGCGCGGCGTCGTCGTCAGGTCGCGGCTCGGGCAGACCGGCTCGCAGAAGCCGCACTCGACGCAGAGTCGTGGCGCCGCCGGTCTCCTCGATCGGCGGCGTCGACTTCAGGTCTCGCAGATGGACGTCCGGGGTCGCGGTTGAGGACGATCCCGGGCCCGAGGACCCCGTCGGGATCGGCGAGGCCCTTGACCCGCCACATCAGCTCGGTCGCCTTCTCGCCCCACTCGCGCTCGACGAACGGCGCCATGTTGATCCCGGTCCCGTGCTCGGCCTTGAGCGAGCCGTCGTACTTGTCGAGGACGAGGTCGACGAGCTCGCCCATGAAGGCCTCGTAGCGCTCGCGGTCGCGCTCCTCGCCGAAGGCCGGGGTGAGCATGAAGTGGAGGTTCCCGGCGGAGGCATGGCCGGCGACGCCGGGCAGGAACTCGTGCTTTCCGAGCAGCGCCTGGATGTCGCGCGCGGCCTCCGCGATCCGCTCGGGGCGCACGCAGACGTCCTCGACGATCAGCGAGGTCCCGTCCGGGCGGATCCGGCCGATCAGGCCGTGCATGCCCTCGCGCACCCGCCAGAACATCTCGGTGAGCTCGACGTCGCGGGTGAACTCGCGGGCTTCGATCAGCGGCCGGCCCTCGAGCAGGGCGAGCGCGTCGCGCTCGTTGCCGTCGAGGTCGGACTCCTCGTCGGAGCGGAACTCGCAGAGGATCGCCGCCGCGGTCGGCGGGATCTCCTTCCACTCCTCGGGGGTGCCGGGCAGGTTCCAGGCGGCGGTGATCAGGGTCGGGGCGACCATCAGCTCGGTCGCGGTCGAGCCCGCCTCGACGAGCGGCTGGACGACGTCGGCGGCGGACTCCATGTCCTCGAACATGAGCAGCGCCGTGGTCGTGTAGCGGCCGAGCGGCACGGTCTCGAAGACGGCCTCGGAGACGAACCCGAGGGTGCCCTCCGAGCCGACGAGCAGGCGGCGGAAGATCTCGACCGGCTCGTCGGCGTCGAGGAAGGCGCAGAGCCGGTACCCGGTCGTGTTCTTGATCTCGAACTTGGAGCGGATGCGGGCGCTGAGCTCCTCGTCGTCGCGGATCTCGTCGCGGATCTCGGCGAGACCGGCCGCGAGCTCGGGCTCGGCGGCGGCGAAGCGCTCGGCGGCGTCGGGCGCGGCGCTGTCGATCGTCGTGCCCGAGGGCAGGACGAACGAGAGCGAGCGCAGCGTCGAGTAGGAGTCGCGGGTGGTCCCGCAGCGCATCCCGCCGGAGTTGTTGGCGACGACGCCGCCGACCGTGGCGAAGTCGGTCGACGCCGGGTCGGGGCCGAGCTTGCGGCCGGCCGGCATCAGCAGCCGGTTGACGTGGCCGAGCGTCGTGCCGGGCCGCACCCGCACGGCCTCGCCCTCGTCCTCGATCTTCACGCCCGCCCAGTGGCGGCGGACGTCGACGAGGATGCCGTCGCCCTGGCCCTGGCCGTTGAGGCTGGTGCCGGCGGCGCGCAGCGTCACCGGGATCCCCTTGCGCCGCCCGTACTCGAAGACGCGCGCGACCTCGCCGGCGTCGCGGGGGGCGACCACGACCTTGGGGAAGCGGCGGTACGGACTGGCGTCGGAGGCGTAGCGGACGATGTCGATCGCCCGCGCCAGGACCCGGTCGGCGCCGAGCAGGCTCTCGAGCTCGCGGCGCAGCGGCTCCGGGGTGCCGGCCGCGAGCTCCTCCGGCGCCCGGTCGGGCGCCGCGCCCACCGGCGGCGGAGCGATCCGCTCGACCTCGGCGGCGCTCAGCGACGCCATCGGCTTAGTTCAGGGCCATGCCGGCCGCGACGCGGGTCTCGATGAGCTCCGGCTTGCTGGAGGCGAAGGCGGCGGCGAGGCCTTCGCGAAGCGCGTCCACGGTGTCGGCGTTGCGGGTGCCGATGCCGTAGCCCTCGGCGATCCTCGCGGTCTCGAGCGCCGGCAGGTCGAGGCCGGGCGCGCCCTCGACCGACTCCAGCCCCGCGAACCACTTGAGGATCCCGTACTCCTCGTTGCGCATCACCAGGAACGTCACCGGGACGTCGTAGGCGGCGGCGGTCCAGAACGCGGTCACCGCGTACTGGACCGAGCCCTCCCCGATCACGCAGATCACCGGCCGGTCGGGCTGGGCGAGCTGGACGCCGACCGAGGCCGAGAGGCCGAAGCCGAGCCCGCCGCCGGCGCCGAAGTAGTAGCTGCCCGGCTTGGAGAGGCGGAGGCGGTTTCGCAGCGCCAGCGTCGAAGTCGGCGACTCGAGGACGACGATGCCGTCGCCGGGGAAGACGTCGGCGAGCGCCTCGAAGGCGGCCGCGGGGTTGATCGGGTCCGTCTCGGGCGGGTCCTCGGACGGCCAGCGCTCGTCGGGGCCGGGCCGCTCGGAGTCGCCGGCGGCGGCGCCGAGGGCCTCGAGCGTGAGCTTCACGTCGGCGACGATCGCCTCCCCCATCGGCGCGCGGGCGGCCTCGTCGGGATCGCTGGTGATCGCCACGAGCGCGGCGCCCTCGGGCAGGAAGGGGCCGGGGATGTTCGGGTAGTAGGGGAAGATCGAGGTGCCGGCGCAGACGATCAGGTCGTGGCCGGCGAGCGTCTCCGAGACCGGGCCGACGGCGGGAGGAAGGACACCGCGGAAGTTGGCGTGGTCCTCGGGGAACCCGATCCGGCCGCCACCGGGCGCGGGGGTCGCCCAGACCGGCAGCTTCTGGCGCTCGACCAGCGCCACCGCGGCGTCCCAGGCCCCGCTGGCATCGATCTCGGGCCCGGCGACGAAGACGGGGTTGGACGCGTTGGCAAGCCGCTCGCCGAGGTCCTCGATCGCGGCCGGGTCGGCGCCGGCGCGGCCGGTCACGGAGCGAGCGATCGCGTGCCGGGCGGCGTCGGGATCGACCTCCGCGGCCCAGTCGTCCATCGGGATCGAGACGAACGTGGGCCCCAGCGGCGGCAGCGAGGCGTGGTGGATCGCCTGGGCGAGCGCGAGCGGCGTGTCCTCGGCGCGGGGAACCTCGAAGCTGCGCTTGACCAGCGGATGCGGCATCCGGATCGCGTCGCGGTTGGTCAGGTTCGCCTGCATCGTCATCATCGAGCGCGCCTGCTGACCGGCGGTGATCACGACCGGCGAGTGGTTCGCCTGGGCGTTGAAGATCGCGCCCATCGCGTTGCCGACCCCGGGCGCGGTGTGGAGGTTGACGAGCGTGGGCCGGCCGGAGGCCTGGGCGAAGCCGTCGGCCATGCCGACGACGACGGCCTCCTGCAGCCCGAGGACGTAGGTGAAGTCGTCGGGGAACTCGGCGAGCATCGGCAGCTCGGTCGATCCGGGGTTGCCGAAGATCGTCGTCATCCCGCTTGCGCGGAAGAGATCGAAGGAAGCTTCCCGGACACTCGCCATCGTTCGCGGCGCAACCCTATTGAACCGCGCCACCCCGCCGAGGTATGTTCGAACCATGACCGATTCGATCGCGCGCCGAGCGGGCCACGCGCTGCTCGCGCGCATGAGCGAAGGCAGGCTCGACCTCACCGAGGAGTTCTCCGGCCGGCGCTATCCGGTTCGGCCCGCAGCGGGCCGAGCGCGAGGCGGCGATGACGATCCGCTCACCGTCCGTCTACGCCCGCCTGCTGCGCGACAGGAGCGTCGGGATGGCGGAGACCTACGCCGAGGGCCTATGGGACACCCCGGACCTGGTGACGCTGCTGCGGGTCGGGGCCCGCGAGGTAAACCGCCTCGACCGGATCCGCCGCCGGCTCGCGCCGGTGGTCCGGCCCGCGCAGAGGATCGCCCGGTTGGGGCTGCTCAACACCCGGAAGGGCGCACGCCGCAACATCTCCGCCCATTACGACCTCGGCAACGAGATGTTCGAGACCTTCCTCGACACCGAGGCGATGATGTACTCCTCGGCGGTCTACGAGCACGAGGGCGCGACGCTCGAGCAGGCCCAGGAGACGAAGCTCGAGCGGATCTGCGCCAAGCTCGAGCTCGCCCCCGACGACCACCTGCTCGAGATCGGCACCGGCTGGGGCGGGATGGCGATCTGGGCGGCGAGCCGGCACGGCTGCCGGGTGACCACGACGACCATCTCCCGCGAGCAGCGCGAGTACGCCGAGGCCCGTGTGCGCGCCGCCGGCCTCGAGGACCGGATCACCGTGCTCGGCTCCGACTACCGCGACCTCACCGGCACCTACGACAAGCTGGTCTCGATCGAGATGATCGAGGCCGTCGGCTGGGAGTACTTCGACCTCTACTTCAAGCGCTGCGCCGAGCTGCTCGGGCCCCGCGGCCTCTTCCTCTGCCAGGCGATCGTCGTCGACGACCGCGGCTACGAGGCCGAGAAGGCCTCTCGCAGCTTCGCGATGGAGCTGATCTTCCCCGGCGGCTGCCTGCCCTCACGCGAGGCGATCGCCCGCTCGGTCGCCGGGGCCACCGACCTGCGCACGGTCTGGCTCGACGACATCAGCGACAGCTACGCGCAGACGCTCGCCGAATGGCGCCGGCGGTTCCTGGCCGCAGCCCCCAAGCTCGGCGAGCTCGGCTACGACGAGCATTTCCGCCGCATCTGGGAGATCTGGCTCGCCTCGTCCGAAGCGGGCTTCCGCGAGGCCCGGATCTCCGACCTGCAGATCCTGATGGCGAAGCCGGAATGGCGGGGGCGGATCGACGTGGCCCGCGACGCGACGGCCGAAGGGTCGCGAGGCGAGGAGGCCGACGCGATCGGGTCGCAGGACGTGGGCCCGCAGGCGTAGCCCCCTACGGGTCCGCGAACAGCTGCGGCGCCTGGCCCCCGCCGAAGTTGGAGAAGGGGTTGGCGATCCCGCAGGACGAGTACTGGTAGCCGATCTCGGGCTCCTTGCCGTCGGAGACGAGCTTCTCGTCTTCGACCGTGGCGAGGCGCTCCTCCTGGTCGGGGTCCTGGGAGGACGGCGTGTAGTCGGTGTTCTTGCAGTCGAAGCTCGGCAGGAAGAGCCGGCTGAGGCCCTCGAGGTAGCCGTTCGGGCGCATGTAGGCGTTGCCGCGGTTGGTGTTGAGGCGGACCGGGTGGACGGCGAGCGACTCCTGGCTCGCGTAGGCCATCACCCGCAGCGCGTGCCGGGGGGCCGGCTGGCCCTCCTGCTCGGGCAGGGTCCCCGAGAGCCCGAGCTGCGGGTTCGAGAACCAGGTCGCGACGCGCTCGCGGTAGGCGCTGAGGAACCGGACGACCGGGTTGAGCTCGGCGAGCGCGGGGTCGAGCGCGTCGAAGACCGGGCCGAGCCCGTCGAGCGTCCGTCGCAGCGCCGGCAGGCCGTCGCGGCCGGCGCGGATGAGCGGCCCGAGCTCGCGCAGGAGGCTCTCCAGGTCGGGCGCAAGCCGGCGAACGGAGCGCAGCGTCGGCGACACGTCCGAGGCGACGGGGAGCAGCTTGGCGACGACCGGGCGCGCCTTGGCGCCGAGGGTGTCGAGGCGCTCGAGCGTGAGGTCGGCCTCGCGCTCGAAGGTGGGCAGGATCCGCAGGGTCTCGGCGAGCGGCTCGTTGGCGTCGGCGAGGCCGCCGAAGGTCTGCTCCGCCCCCCGCACCGCCCCGGCCAACTCTCGGTCGTCGGCGGAGAGCGCCTCGAGGACCGTGCCGGTGTCGCGGATCACGCCGCGCAGCGCCGGTCGCTCGGCGCGCACGGTCTCCGTGATCTCGCCGGCGTCCTCGAGGAACGGCGCGAGGTTGCCGAGCCCGTCGTTGAGGTCGGTGCCGCGGCCGCGCAGCGCTGCCGACGAGTTCGCCAGCAGCCGCTGTGTGATCTCCCGGCTCTCCTCGTCGAAGGCGTTGAGGATCTCGTCGAACTGGGTGGCCTCCTCGACCGCGCCGATGCCGAGGTCGCCGCCCTCGGGGACCGGCTCCGCGGCATCGGCCTCGGCGTCGGAGACGTTCGCGGCCGAGCCGAGCGCGACCGAGGGCTCCTCGCCGGTGCCCTCGACCGGCTCGGTGCCGGGAGTGAGCTCGACGTAGGCCTCGCCCTGGAGCGTCTTCTGGCGCACGATCGCGCGCGCGTCGGAGTTGATCGGCGCGAACTCGGGCTCGATCTCGAGCTGGGCGGCGGTCGTGTCCTTCCCGTTCACGCGCACCGTCGGCGGCGCCAGCTCGATCGACTTCACCGTGCCGACCGAGACGCCGCCGACGCGGACGTCGGACTCGAGCGCGAGCGCCGATCCCTCCGGGAAGTAGGCGGTCACCCGGTAGTCCTTCGCGGCCAGCGGCGTCGGCCCGCCGAACGCGATCCAGAGGAACAGAAGGAGCCCGAAGCAGGAGAGCGCGAACCCGACCGCGACGAGGATCCGACCGAGGCTTGGAGCCTGCTTTTCCATCAGCCGCGCCCCCACTATCGATCGCACTCCCCGCCGGCCTCGAACAGCGGCCCGAGCCCGGTCAGCAGGCCGCCGACCACTGGCCCGGCCGGATTGAGGTCGAGCATCCCGCGCAGGTTCGAGCAGCTCGCCGTGAGGAAGAGCCGCCGCGAGGGACCGTGGGCGTCCTGCCCGGTCCAGAGGCTGACGCTGTTGTGCGCGAACCAGCCGAGCCAGTACAGGTAGCCCTCGTCGCGGCACTTGGCGCCCGGCGGCTCGGCGCCGCGGGGGTTGTAGGCAACCATGTTGCCGAGCGCGTTGACCTTGCCGACCGCACGCACGAAGTCGGGCGCGGCGGTGGAGTAGCGGCTGGCCGAGCTGCGCAGGTCCGGCGCCGCGACGTTCAGCCGGCGGGCGAGCGGGCGCAGCTTCTCGCGCACGATCGGGGTCGCGGTCTCGGCCAGCTTCTCGGTCGAGGTCGCCACGGGCTCGAGCCGGCGCGCGAACGGCCGCAGCTCGTCCAGGGTCGGGCCGAGGTCCCGGGCGAACGGCTCGGTCTCCGCGAGGGTGCTGCGTGCCTCGGCGAGGACCCCGGGCAGCTCGGCGGTCGCGGCGCGCAGGTCCGGCGCCTGCTCGGCGACGGCGCCGAGCGCGGCGTTCGAGGTCTCGACGAGCTCGGAGAGGTCTTCGTCGCGGCTCCCGACATCGCCGGTGAGCAGGTTGAGGTTGTGGACGAGCCGGGAGAGCGACTCGTCGCGCGCCGAGACCGCCGAGCCGACCCGCTTCAGGTCGCGGTTGATCGGGCCGAGCGAGCCGAGCGCGTCGGCGAGGTCCTCGTCGCGCCCCTCGAGCCCCTCGCCGAGCCCGACGACCAGCAGCCGCAGGTAGGCCCGGCTGTCGGTGTCGAGCACGGAGAGCACCTGGTCGAGGTTGATGTCCGGCAGCGGTGTTCGAGACCTGGATCGTCGCCCCCTCGTCGAACTCGCCGGTTGCGCTCGAGCCCGGGTCGAGCTCGAAGAACTGGTCCTTGAGCGGCGTCTGCGGGCGCATCAGGATCGTCGCGTCGCGGTAGATCGGCAGGTAGTCGCGGTTGATCGCGAACGTGGCGACGGCGACCCCGTTCGAGAGCTCGATGTCCTTGACGTCGCCGACCTTGACCCCGGCGACCCGGATCGACTGGCCCTGGCCGGGCTCGACCGCCTGGGTCGACTCGAACTCGGCCTTGAGCTCGAACGGGCGCTCCTCGAGGATCGGGATCCGCACCCGCTGGTTCTGCAGGATCACGTAGCTCGCCCCGAGCGCGAGCACGACGAGGACGCCGATCGCGGCCAGCCAGCGGAGCTGTGCGCGGAGCGCTGCCATCAGCGTGCGCCCCCGTCCGCGGCATCGAGCAGCTCCGTCCAGCCGAGCTCGTCGGCGAGCGCGGCCTCGATCCGGTCGGTGGCCGCGCTCGAGATCTCGCCTGCGCGGCGGGCGTCCCCGCCCTCCCCCCGGGCGAGGCGCTCGGCGCGCTCGAGGTCCGCGGCGGCGGACTCGACCTCGTCCCGGAGCTCCGGGCTGGGCTCGATCGCGCTGAGCCCGTCGATCGAGCGCTGCTCGGGCGGGTCCGCCGCCTGGCCCGAGGCCAGGTTCGGGGGGTCGTCGGTCTCGCACGCCACGTCGCGCCGGTACGGGGTCCGCAGCGACGAGGTGATCGCCGGGCGGGCGCCGAGGATCGGCAGCGGCGCCAGCCCGACCGCCTCGTCGGTGGTCCCCTCGAGCGGCGGCAGGACGACGAGGTTGGAGCCGGAGCCGGTGAGCACGCGCGCGTAGGGGCCGTTGCCGTCCATGCTGCGGCTCTCGCCGGAGATCCCGGTGAGCCCGTAGGCGGTCTCCTTGAAGATCTCGCCGGTCGGCGGCGTCTCGGGATCGGGGACGGTCATCTGCGACCAGGGGATGACGACCTCGTTGAAGCAGGAGGAGAGCGCCCGCGCCTCGCCGAGCAGGGTGTCCGTGTCCTCGGTCAGCGAGCCGAGATCGGGCACGGCCGGGCGCAGCTCGGCGACGGCGCCGCGCAGCTCGGGCTCCGAGACGAGGCCGCGCAGCTCGCCGAGCAACGGCGTCGCGGCGTCGATCGCCGGCGGCAGGGCCCGCGTCCCGGGCAGGGCCTCGCGGGCGAAGGCTCGCGTCGCCGGGAACGAGGCGTTGAGCGCGTCCAGCGTCGGCCGCGCCGAGTCGATCGTCCCCGGCAGCTCGGCGACCGAGCGCTCGAGCGCGTCGCCCTCGGCGGCGAGCGCCCCGGCGACCGCGTTCAGGTTCGTCACCGAGCCCTGCAGCGCGGGCTCGTTGCGGTCCAGCGCGGCGGTGACCCGCTGCAGGTTGCGGATCGTCCCGGAGAGGTCGCCGGCCTCGGTGCCGAGCAGCGCCTGGTTGACGATCGCGATGTGCTTGGCGGCCCCACCGGCGGTGCGGGTGAGCTCGCGCAGGCCCTCGTCCCCGCCCTCGGTGACGAGCGCCCCGCCGAGCTCGTCGAGCGCGACCTGCAGGTCCTCGCGCACGTCGGACTGGAGCGAGGTCAGCACCTCGTCGAGCTGGACCGGCGCCGAGGTGTTGGCGTAGGGGATCGCCTCGCCCTCGTCGAGCTCGCGCGCCGACGGGCTCCCCGGGCGCAGCTCGATGAAGTAATTGCCCTCGAGGAAGAGGCGCGGCCGGATCCGAAGGGTCGCGTCCTCGTGCACCGGGAGCGCCTCGTCGGTGAGCTCGATCGTCACCATCGTCGCCCCGGCGGGCGCCTCCTCCGAGCCGGCCGCCTGCTCACTCGCGGCGAGCGCAGCGCCGTCCGCGTGCTCGACGGCGGTCACCTCGCCGACGTCGACGCCGGCGACCCGCACCGGCGAGGCGGGGGTGAGGCCCTGGACCTTGGGGAAGACCGCCCGGATCTCATAGCCGCTCGACCAGGGCAGGTCTCCGACGAGCGCGAACAGGACGCCTCCAACGGCGAGGACGATCGCGAAGATCCCGATCAGCCAGTTGGGCAGCCTGCGCTCGTCGCGCTTCCTCACGGCTTCACCCCCCAGCTCGTCGGCGCCCGCGAGGCGGCGCGGGTGTCGCGCAGCACGCGCGTCCCGTCGCGCTTGAAGAACGCGGTCGTCGGCCCGAGCGAACCCGGGTAGTCGCCGACGGCGATCCCCGGCGCGAGGTAGGGCTGTCCGGGCAGCAGGAGCTCGCCGAGCGGATAGCCGAACTGGCCCGGGCCGCAGTCTGGGTACCCCGCGGTGAGCTGGCCGTGGGGGGCGTTGACGGGGGCGTGTCCGATCGGCAGCTCGCGCGGCTTGAACAGGCCGTCCTCGCCGCCCCCGGGCCCCGCGAGCCCGTCCGCGGGGAGGCCGCTGTAGCCGGCGAGCGGCGCCCGGACCGTCGAGGGGAAGTCGACCGGCGTATCGCCGATCGAGACCGGGCCCGGGTCGGGACCGGGCATCTGGGAGATGATGTTGCGCTGCGTGAAGCCCGTCGTCGAGCGCAGGCTGAGGTGCTCGGCGAGGAAGGTGAAGGTGTAGTTCCAGTAGTTGCAGACGGTCTGCGCGGGTGCGACGTGGGCAGCCAGCGGCAGTGCCTGGTCGACCGTGTCGCGCAGGCGCTCGAGGACGAGGCCGGTCGACGGCCGGTCGACGAGCCGGCGCAGCTCGGCGAGGACCCGGCGCAGCTTGCCCGCGGTCGAGGGCAGCTTGCCGACCACCGGCGTGCCGACCTCGAGCGCGTCGTTCAGCACCGGCAGGGTCGGCACGAGGTCGCGGGTCCCCGGTTCGAGCCGGCGGGCGAGCTCCGAGGTGTCGGCGAGCAGAGCCCGCGCACGCGCCAGCCGCGGGCCGCCGTCGACCAGGAGCGGCGCCGCTTCGGAGATGCCGTCGGCGAGCGCCTCCGGGTCGCGCGAGATCGCCTCGAGCGCTATCGCAGCGTTGGAGAAGCCCTGGGCGAGCTCGAAGGAGACCGGCGCCAGCGCCGTCGAGGTGCGTTCGAGCGATCGCACGAATCGCTCCAGCCGAGTCGAGCGGGCCGCGAGCGTGCGCGCCACCGGCCCGAGGTCGGAGAGCAGCGACGGCGCCGCCTCGATCGCGGCGTTGACGCCGATTCCGCGTCCGGCGAACCCGGAACCGAGCTCGACCAGGACCTCGCGCAGGTTCTCGCGGGTCTCCGCGTCGGCGGCGTTTCCGAGGTCGTCGAACTCGGCCTGCGGCTGGAAGCAGCCGTTGCGGGCGGTCGCCGGCACCTCCTCGGAGAACGTCTCGAGGTTCACCGGCAGCTTGCACACTCCACCGTCGTCAGACCCGTCGAAGACGAAGCCCTCGGGCGCCGGCGCGCCGGTGCCGCGGACGATCTCGACGTACTTGAGCCCGAAGGTCGAGAGGTAGCGCACGCGGAAGATCGAGTCCTGCGGCAGCGGCTGGGCGGAGCGGTCGAGCTTGAGGCCGACGCGCGCCACCGCGCCGGGAACCGATGTGTGAGACCCCTCCGTCCCTTCGGGGTCAGACCCCTTCGGCACGGCCGTCACCGACTCGACGACGCCCACCCGGTGCCCGCCGATCCGGACCTCGTTCGATTCGATCAGGCGCGCGGCGTTCGGCACCTCGACCGAGACGCGGTAAACGGGCACGAAGGGCAGGCCCTGGTTGGCGTTGTAGGAGAGGAAGATCGCGACGGTCGCGACCAGCACCGTGATCGCGCCGACGACCGTCGGCGAGGCGGCGAGGCTCGAGGGGCCGCGACTCATGACCCGTAGAGGAACTCGAGGAGCTCCTCGGTCGCCTGCGATCCGGGGCCGTGGCCGCCGCCTCCATGCCCACCGTGGCCACCCAGCCCCTGGCCGATTCCGTCGACCGCGTCCTCGGGCAGCCCGAGGATGTCCCCGAGCCCGTTCGTTGCGCCGCCGCTGTCGGGCCCGATCCCGAGCGGAGGCGCGTCAGGCGCCGGGGCGGCTCCGTCCGATCCGGATCCGCCGGGCGGCGGCTGCCCGTTCGACCCAGCGGTGCCGGAGATCGCGCGCGACGAGCTGCCCTCGGGCAGGCGCCCGCCGGAGTCGTGGGTCGAGATGCTGGGATCGCAGAGCTCGAGGTCGGTCGAGCCCTGCGGGCAGACGGAGTTGTCGTAGCGGGGCAGGCCGAGGTCGAAGTTGATGTCGGGCTGGTTGGCGCCGATCCAGGAGACGCAGGGGTCGGCCTCGGTGATGTCGGTCGTGCGCCCGCCGCCGCGCGCGGGCACGGTCGGGCCGGCGTTGAAGTCGCCGCACGGCCCGGCGCCGACGTCGAAGACGTTGAAGTGGAGGAAGTGCCCGACCGAGTCGAACTGGTTGATCGCGCCCGACTGGTAGTAGACGTAGTTGAGCAGCGCCTCGAGGCCCGTGTAGCCCGTGGGACCCTTGCGGCCCGTGCCCCAGCAGGCGAGCGTCGGGTCGTCGCAGCTGCGCTCGGCCCGCTCGTCCTCCTCGACGACGCGGCGGGGGTCGTCGAGGTCGGTGAGGAAGTCGGCGAGGATCTCCGCCGTCGCCGGAGCGTTCTTTCCCGCCCGCGCCAGGTCGCGGATCTCGTCGCGACCGTGGGCGAGGGCGCGCCGGCCCGGGCCGGCCGCATCGCCGAGGGCGACCACGGCCTTCTCACTGGCCGAGTTGAAGCCCGGCAGCCTGGTCGAGAGCTCGTTCAGGCCCGGAGCCGCAGCGCGCAGGTTCGCCAGCAGGGGGCTCCCTTCGCGCGCGGTCTCGCCGAGCTCGGCGAGCGTCGGCCGCAGCTCGGCGAGGAAGTCGTCCAGCGCGTCGACGTCGGTCGAGAGGTCGCCCCGGCGCGAGGCCGCGGCCTCGGCGGCGTCGCGGCCTTCGGCGATCGTCGCGACGACGTCGTCGCGGCGCCCGGCGAGGCGGCTGACGACCCGCTCGGCGTTGACGTTGAGCCGGTCGAGCTCGCGTCGCTGGCCGGCGAGGATCTGCGTCACCCCGTGGAGGTCGGCGAGCGCCGGCACGCTCTGCTTGATCGCGTCGTTGAGGTTCTCGGGGTTGGCAGCCATCGCCGTGCCGAGCTCGTTGATGATCACCCGGGCGCGCTCGCGATAGTCCTCGCGGAACGTGTTGAAGAGGAGGTCGGTCTGGATCGACTGCTTGACGCGCTCGGCCGGGATCGTCGCGCCCTCGGCCATCGGCGGCCCCTTCGGGGTGCAGTCGATGAAGAACTCGGCGATCAGCGACTGCGGCTCGGTCGCGCAGGTGGTGTCCTCGCCGAGCGTCGCCAGGGGCCCGCTGAGCTCGATCGTCACCTCGGCCCGCTTCTCCGCGTTGACGTCGACGGCGGTGACGATCCCGGTGCGGACACCGGCGATGCGCACGTCGGAGCCCTTGAAGATCCCGAACGCGTTCAGCATCTCGACCCGGTAGCTGTGGGTGTCGTCGGCCCCGGCGCCCGAGGTCGCGAGACCGGCGGCGCCGAGCGCCAGCAGGACGACGATCAGCGCCATCCGCCTCACTAGGGACCCACCGGGATCTGGCTCGGGTCGCAGTCGAGCCGGCCGCCGTCTGTGAATGGGGTCGAGCCGTCGCCGTTGTCGCGCTCGAGCGCGCCCGGGCAGCGGCTCGTGTTGCCCAGGTCGATCAGCGGCCCGCTGCCGCCGGCGCCGAAGAGGTCGGCGGGATCCACCGGCGAGAGCAGGTCGGGAAGCCCGTTCGACGGGCTCGCCGTGAACATGTTGAAGGTACCGGCGATGCGGCCGATGCCGCCGCTCGCATCGAGCGTGCCGCTGGTCGAGAAGTCGTCGAACCAGCCGACGAGCTCTGGCGTGTAGGCGCGGAAGTGGCTGAGGACCGGCAGCGAGTTGCGAAGCGCGCAGTCCGCCTCGCCGAAAGCGCCCTGGCGGAAGTCGTCGTCCGCCGCGGCGCCGAAGTCCGTCGAGGGGTTCTCGCCGCAATCCGGGTGCCCGTCGCCGAGCGCGGCCTCGCCGAGCGGCACCGCGAGGCGGGTGAGCTCGACGAGGTCATTCGCCTGGCCGCCGCGGCGGACGATCGCGTCGAGGTCGCGAATCGTCGGCACCGCGCCACGGGCGGCGGCGCGGAACTCGGTGAAGAAGGGACCGAGCCGCTCGGCGACCGGGTCGGTGGCGACGATCAGCGGCTCGAGGTCGTCGGCCGTCGCGCGCAGGTTGACGAACGTCGTGTTCGCCTCGCGCATGAAGTCGGGGAGCTTCTCGATCGCCGGAGGTGAGCGCGGCGCGCTGGCGGCCGATAGCGCCCGTCGCGGTGTTGAGGTTGGCCACCAGCTGGGAGATCTCCGGGGCACGCTCGGCAAGCGCGCCCGAGAGCTCCGAGCTGTCGACGAGAAGGCGGCGAACCGCCTCGCGATCGGAGTTGAGCTCCGCGAGCACCTGCCGCGAGGTCGAGAGCAGCGGGTTGAAGTAGTGGAGCCCGCGGTTCGCCTCCCGGGACAGGCCGGACCCGCCGCGCTCGAAGCCCTTCAGCACCCGCTTCAGGTCGGCGACGGTGGGCGGATCGAGAGTGTTGAAGACCTCGTCCAGATCGACCTCGGACACGGTCTCGGACTCGGCCAGGATGCCGCCGTCATCGATCTCGTCGCCGCCTTCGCCGCCGGACGGCAGGGTGAGCTCGAGGCGACGGTTGGCCATCCCGGCGAGCGAGGTCGAGCGAACGGTCGCGACGGTGCCGCGCTCCAGCGGGGCGAACTCCTCCTCGACCGAGAAGGTGATCAGCGCCCGGTTGTCGTCGGAGAGCTCGATCCGCTCCACCCGGCCGGCCTCGACGCCGCCGACCACGACCAGCTCCCCGCCGATCAGCTGGCTCGCGTTGCGGAACTCGCCGGTCACCTCGTATGGGTCCTCCTCGCCACCGACGAGAACGACCGCGATTGCGACGACGACGAGCACGATCGCGCCGAGGCCGAGGAGCCGCGCGACCAGCCGCGGCGTGCCGGTCATCCGGCCACTTCTGCGATCGCCTCTCGCGGCACGCCGATCGGTCCGCGCGGTAGCGCGGATCCTCCCTCTGCCACCACCCCCGTAGTGGACACGCGCGTACCGTACTTTTGGCCCGGCGCCGGTGCGCCGGTTGGATCAGCGCGGGATCAGGCCTCCGGCAGGGGCGATTCGGAGAGCACCACGAACCAGATGAAAAGCGCGATCGCGGCCATCACGGCGCTGGCGACCAGCACCATGTCGAGCGCGGTCGCGCGCTGTGCGTGGCGCTCGTCGCGCATCGACTCGAGCCAGGGCAGCGGGATCTTCGTCCTGTAGTCCGAGTCGCCGCCGTGGATCGCGAGGTAGCGCCCGTTCAGGAGCGAGAGCAGCTTGGCCACGACGATCACCGAGATCACGATGCCGGCGAGGACGAGCAGGTAGGCCCAGAGCCGCGGCTCCTGGGTGCCGACGACCTGGGACCCGATCCAGAGCCAGCCGAGCGGGATCAGCGTCCACAGGGAGAACGCGCCGACCAGCATCAGCACGATCAGCAGCAACGACTCGATCCGGTGCGTGATGCCGCGGCCGCGCTGGGCTAGGGAGCTCCGTTCCATGCCCGGAGAAACGTTAGCGGGCGTTCCCGGCCGCCGGCCGGGGAGCGTGGCTCATGCTCCGGCCGGGCTCGGCGTCGCCGGGCGGCGAATCGGGGCGCCCCGCGCCGCGCCCGCGCTCGGCGGCTCGTCCTCGCGGCGGGCGACACGGCCGACTCCCCAGCAGACGATCAGGACGAAGCCGAGATAGAGCGCGAGCACCGCGCCCGAGGCGACCGTCCAGGTCCAGCTCGGGACGTCGTCCTTGACCTCGCGCTGGAGGATCTCCTTCTCCGGGACGACCTCGCGGGTGAAGTTCGGCGTCGCCGCCACCTCGGGCGCCGGGATCGCCGGGTCCTCGGGGAGGAAGATGGGGATGCCGCCGATCGAGCTGCCTTCGTGGATGCGGATCAGCGACTTCCACTCGCCGTGCACGGGCACCGGCTCGGCCGAGCGCCAGACGCCGGGCTGGACCTCCTCGAGCGGCTCGACCTCGAGGCCACCGCCCTGCCAGGCGGTGACGTTCGCCCAGGTCGTGTCCTCGGCGAGGGCCGGCGGCGAGAAGCGCGCCTCGACGATCACCTCGCGCGGATCGGCTCGGGTCTCGGTCAGGGTGACGTCGGCCTCTCCCGCGGGGACGCTCGTGGAGAGCCCGACCGCCCCGGCGGCCCCCAGCGCGAGCAGGGAGCCGGCGGCGGCGACCCGGGTGATCCCGGGGCGCGGCATCGTCCCGCGAAGGCCGCAGGCGAGGAGCGCGCCGAGGACGCCGCCGGCGATGCCGCCGACGATCGCGAAGATGAGGCCCTCGGGGAGCAGCGGGGACTCCCACGGGATCGGCATCACGAGCTGAGACCAGGCCCATTCGCCGGCGAACCCGGCGGTGCCGCAGAGCAGGCCGGCGGTGAGCCCGGCCCCGAGCGGAGCCCGGCCGGCGAAGGCGAGCGCGACGAGCTCGACGCAGATCGCCTCGACCAGGAAGAGCGGCATCGCCGGGGTCGTCTCCCCGAGGATCGGGCCCGACGAGCACGGTGAGGATGCCGCGAATGACGCAGTAGAACGCGAGCGCCGCGAGCGCTCCCCCCTTCCCCGCCCAGAGCCGGGTCGCGACCAGGCCGAGGCCGGCGCCGAACGCCAGCAGGAGCGGCTGGAAGACCGCGGCGAACTGGGGCACCCCGAAGTCGAACTCCATCGCGAAGACGTCGACCGCGATCAGGATCCCGCCGCCGAGCGACACGCGCCTGATCCAGACGATCGCGCGCTCCAGGCGCGCCCGGGTCGAGGTTGCGCACCCTCCGCTCGGGCCGGGTGCCCGTGGCGCGCTGGTACTTGAGGCCCTCGGTGAGCAGCAGCGCCTGCCCGATCAGCGTCGTCACGGCGCCGCCGATCATCATCAGGTGCGTCGGGCCCCAGAGGGTCACGTCCTGGCCGAAGATCCGGTGCCAGACGTCGTCGAGCGGGAAGCCGGCAAGCCCGAAGCCGGCGGAGACGGCGATGACGATGCCGCCCACCGGGGCGTACCAGCCCTCGGCGAGGCGCACGGCGGCCGGGCCCGGCTTGTCGCCCTTGCGCGGCAGCGCGATCGCGAGCCAGCCGGCGCAGAGCATGCCGATCAGCCCGAAGAGGATCGGGTAGTGGGCGAGGTTGGCGAGCGGCCCGTCGTCGCGGCCCTCGTCGATGTGGATCGAGACGTCCCAGTAGACGCCGAAGACCGCCGTGAGGAGGGAGACGACGAGGACGACCGAGGGCAGGGCAGCCCAGTAGGGGAGGCCGAGCAGCTTCTCGAAGCGGTCCGCGACGTCCGCGAGAATCGTCGAGCGACCGGCGCGGTGGCGCAGCAGGAAGAAGGCGACCCCGCCGAGGATCGCGGAGACCATGACCGTGGCGATGATGATCTGGGCGATCGCGGCGCCTCCCGCCGAGGGCGCGTCCGCCTGCGCGAAGAGCTCCATCAGGTTTCCTTCCCTCGCTTGCACGGCTGCATCAACACCTTCACGGTTTAACGTTACACGGATTCATGACACATCAAACGTCGTAAGATTGGTTTCGTGAGCAACGTCACGGAAAAGGCCGACCTGACGATCGACGAGCTCGCCCAGCGGGTCGGGATGACGGTCCGCAACATCCGCGCCCACCAGTCCCGGGGCCTCCTCCCCCCGCCCGAGGTCCGCGGCCGAACCGGCTACTACGGGCCCGAGCACGTCGCCCGGATCGAGTTGATCAAGGAGCTTCAGGCGGACGGCTTCAACCTCGAGGCGATCAGGCGGCTGATCGAGGGCGCGAACGGCTCGAGCACCGAAGTCCTGCGCTTCACCCAGGCCCTGCGCGCCCCCTTCGCCGACGACGACACGCCCGAGATCGTCACCGGGGCCGAGCTCGCCGAGCGCTGGAAGGTCGACGACCCGGCGCTGATCCGCAAGGCGGTCAAGCTCGGCATCCTGCGCCCGCTCGGCGACGGGCGCTTCGAGGAGGGGAGCCCCCGGCTCGCCCGCGCCGCCACCGAGCTCGCCGACCTCGGCGTGCCCGCGGAGACGGCACTGGACGTCGCGGCGAAGCTGCGCCGGCACGCGGACGGCGTCTCGCGCACATTCGTCAAGCTCTTCCTCGAGGAGGTCTGGGTGCCGTTCGAGGCCGCCGGCCGGCCCGACGATCAGTGGCCGGAGGTCCAGGAGTCCCTGGAGCGCCTGCGCCCGCTCGCCACCGAGGCCCTGCTCGCCGTCTTCGGGATGGCGATGAACGAAGCGGTCGACAAGGCGTTCGGGCGCGAGCTGGAGAAGGCGGAGCGCGGCGGGCGGAGGCGCAGGTAGGGGCGCGCCCGACGCACCCCTTTCGCTCGACGGGCGGCTACGCCGCCGGTCGCAAAACGCTCAAGGGGTGCATCGGTCGCGCCCCATGTGGCGGTTGCGTTCCGTTGGCAAGCTCGCGGATGGCTTGGTTGATTTGGGTCGGGGCCTCAATGGGGGCCATGTGGCCGATTCCGGGCAGCTCGATCAGCTCGACCAGGTTCGGCAGGGCCTCGGCGAGGCGGCGCGAAAGCGGCGGCGGGGTCATCTTGTCGGCCGGCGCCGACGAGGACCGTGGTCGGCACGGTCAGCGACTCGAGCGCGTGCCAGAGGTCCATCTCGGCCATTGAGCGGCCGGCCGCGCCGCGGACCTTCGGGTTCGCGGAGAGCACCATCCGGCGGACGAAGGCGACCCGCGCCGGCGAGGCGTCGGGGTTCATCGCGACGTAGCGGACCGCGGCGTCGCCGAGCGGCGTCGGGGTCGAGGGCACCGGCAGATCGGCGGTCAGCAGCAGGCGGCCGAGCGGGTCGCGCAGGCCGGTCAGCCGCTCCGGCGTGCGCATGACGACGGATTGGGTGATCAGGTCGCCGAGGCCGGTGCTGGCGAGCAGGCAGCCCGAGAGCCGGCGCTCGACGTCCTCGGGCCGGCGGCCGGCCCAGGCCGCGATCGTCATCGCGCCCATCGAATGGCCGGCGGCGAGCACCCGCTCGTCCTCCGCCGCCACGGCGTCGAGCACGGCGCCGAAGTCGTCGGCGAAGGCGTCGAACGAGTAGTCGCGAGCCTCGGCGCTGCGGCCGTGGCCGCGCTGGTCGTAGGCGATGACCCGGAAATCGCCGGCGAGCTCGTCGATCTGCCAGCGCCAGAACCCGATCGAGCAGATCCAGCCGTGGACCAGCAGGAGCTTCGGCGCGTCCACCGGGCCGAAGGCCTCGACGTGGAGGCGGGTGCCGTCCGCGGCGAGGACCGTTCGCTCCTCGCCGCCGAGCGGGCGGCGCAGGCGCTCGGACTCGGGGTCCGCCGAGATCGAGTCGAGCAACCGCTTCTGCGCGAGCGCTCCGGCGGCTACAAGGCCCGCCGCCCCCGCGACGGCGAGGCGTCCTACGCCGCATCCTCCGCCATCCGGTTGAGCACGAGATCGCGCATGTCCTCGGCCTCGACCTCGGCCGCCTCGGTCTCGTCGATGAAGTCGGAGAGGAGGCGGGCGATCTTCATCGGCTCGGCGAGCTGGGGGAAGTGGCCGGCGCCCGGGAGGATCTCGAGCCGGCTTCCGGGCATCGCCTCGTGGGCGATCTCGGCGTGCGTCGCCGGGATGATCTGGTCGCGCTCGCCGTGGATCACCATCGAGGGCATCTTCTCGGCGAGGTAGAGGCGGTCCAGCGCGCTGATCCGCTGGCCCATCGGATCGATCACGGCGCGGATCGTATGCAGGAACGCGGCCCTGCGTCTCGGCGTCGTTCAGGGATGCGTAGCCCTTCGCCCCCTCGGCGATGTCGGGGCCCGCCTGGAGGCCGATCCTGCCGAGCGCCTGCCCGATCGCGGCGCCGACGTCGAGCAGCCGCGTATGGGTGATCAGCGGCAGCACGATCTCGGAGCCGGGCAGGCTCGCGGCGCGGAGGAGCGGGTGGACGTCGCGGGCGATGCCGCCGCTCGACATCAGCACGAGGCGGCCGCAGCGCTCGGGGAACTGGTAGGCGAGCTGCATCGCGATCCCGCCGCCGAGCGAGTGCCCGACGATCGTCGCGGGCTCGGCCGAGAGCCCGATCAGGAGGTCGCGGATGCCGGAGGCGTAGGCGCCGAGCGAGTAGTCGCCGCGCGGCTTCGCCGACTCGCCGTGGCCGAGCAGGTCGGGCGCGAAGACCGTGTAGCGGTCGCTGAGCGCGTCCATCACCGGCTCCCACTGCGCGGAGCTGCCGGTGATCCCGTGGATGAGCACGATCAGCGGGCCGCTGCCGGCGAGCCGGAAGCAGACCCGGTGGCCGTGGATCCGGACCTCGTGCAGCTGCTCTGGATCGCTCGCGGCGGCGAATGCCTCGAGCGCCTCTTCGTCGATCACCGTGTCCGTGGCGTTCATGGTTGTCCCTTTCGATGTTACATCGATCCGTGTAAGCTTCTTCGTCCGTTCAAGTACCCCAGTTCGCCCCGGAGGGAACACATCCAGATGGCTACGCCCGCAGAGGAACTGATCGAGGAAGCGACCGCCGCCAACGGCGGCGATGGCGGCGATTCTACGCCCGCGTTCTCGATGGAGCTGAACCAGGACCAGAAGGACATCCGCGACTGGGTCCACGGCTTCGCCGAGGGCGTCGTCCGCCCCGCCGCCGCCGAGTGGGACGAGCGCGAGGAGACACCCGTGGCCGGTGATCCAGGAGGCGGCGAAGATCGGCCTCTACGGCTACGAGGCGCTCGCCCAGTTCTGGTTCGACCAGTCCGGCCTGCAGATGCCGATCGTCAACGAGGAGCTCTTCTGGGGCGACGCCGGGATCGGGATGTCGATCATGGGAACCTCGCTCGCGGTCGCCGCGATCTTCGGCCAGGCGACCCCCGAGCAGATGGCGGAGTGGATCCCGCGCTGCTTCGGCGAGCAGGACGAGCCCAAGGTCGCCGCCTTCTGCTCCTCCGAGCCCGACGCCGGCTCCGACGTCTCGGCGATGCGGACCACCGCCAAGTACGACGAGGCCAAGGACGAGTGGGTCCTGAACGGCCAGAAGGCCTGGGCGACGAACGGCGGCATCGCCGACGTCCACGTCGTCACCGCCGCCGTCGATCGCGAGCTCGGCTC
Organism: uncultured Thermoleophilia bacterium; assembly: GCA_963844425.1. Lineage (GTDB taxonomy): Bacteria > Actinomycetota > Thermoleophilia > Solirubrobacterales > 70-9 > DASUSH01. The sequence goes on from CAWJOD010000020.1 coordinate 246,086, forward strand.
GCGCGGCCAGGCGGCCTTCGTCGTCTCGATCGACACCGACGGGATCGAGCAGGGCGCGAAGGTGAAGAAGCACGGCATCCGCGCCTCGCACACCGCCGACGTCCACCTCGACGACTGCCGGATCCCCGGCTCGCAGCTGCTCGGCGGCAAGGAGAAGCTCGACGAGCGCCTCGCCCGGGCCCGCGAGGGCAAGAAGTCGAAGTCGCAGGCGGCGATGCAGACATTCGAGATGAGCCGGCCGACGGTCGGCGCGCAGGCGCTCGGGATCGCCCGCGCGGCGTACGAGTACTCGCTCGACTACGCGAAGGAGCGGGTCCAGTTCGGCCGCCCGATCATCGAGAACCAGGCGATCGCGTTCACGCTCGCCGACATGAAGATGGAGATCGACGCCGCCCGGCTGCTCGTCTGGCGGGCCGCGTGGATGGGCCGCAACCAGGTCCCGTTCACGAACGCCGAGGGCTCGATGTCGAAGCTGAAGGCCGGCGAGGTCGCCGACCTGGGCGACCGAGCGGGCGATCCAGATCCTCGGCGGCAACGGCTACACCCGCGAGTTCCCCGTCGAGCGGATGCACCGCGACGCGAAGATCTTCCAGATCTTCGAGGGCACCGCGGAGATCCAGCGGCTCGTGATCTCGCGGGCGATCTCCGGACACCACATCAAGTGACGCAGCTCCACGACGCAGCGAAAGGAACCGATGACCGACGACCAGACCACACAAGAGCCCGAGGCGAACGGCGCCGGCGACGCGGCCACGATCGACCCGTCCGCGATCGACACCTCCGCCGTGGACCCGCAGGAGTTCGCGAAGAACATCTCCAAGGCCTCCGACGACGACCTGAAGGCCGCGATGTCCTCACCGCTGCGCCCGACGATCCTGAACGAGATCTTCAGCCGCATGGAGGAGCACTTCCGCGCGGACCAGGCGGGCAACGTCGACGCCGTCATCCACTGGCGCATCGGCGGCGGGCCGAACGACGCCGAGAACCGCTACGAGGTCGTCGTCCGCAACGGCGAGCTCTCCTACACGGACGAGCCCACCGAGGAGCCGCGGGTGACGTTCAAGATGGACGGCGCCACCTTCCTCAAGCTCGTCACCGGCAACGCCTCCGGCCCGATGCTGTTCATGACCGGCAAGCTGAAGATCGAGGGCGACATGATGTTCGCCCCGCAGGTCCAGAGCCTGTTCAAGATCCCGGGCTAGGGCGATCCCAGGTCCAGGAGTCGAGCATCGCCTCGACGTCGGGCAGGTTCTCCTCGTACTGGCCCTCGTCGAGGCCGCTGTAGGTGATCGCGTAGGCGGTGTCGCCCTCGACCGCGTAGATCTGGAGCTGGCGCACGTCGCCGGGCGGCGCCTCCGCGAGCTGCTCGTAGGAGGCTGCGGGCTCGCCGCCGAGCTCGGTCTCCTCCACCTCCGACTCGGAGAAGTCGAGGGCCCCGCCGCCCGCCCCGGAGGGCAGGCTCCCCTGCGCGCGGGAGGTCTCGAGGTTGGCCTTCGCGAGCTTCAGCGCCGTGGCGCTGCGCGGGGCGGGGGTGGTGACCACGGAGAGGTTGGGGGCGAAACCGTCGGATTCGTCGGCGGTGAGCGTCGCGTCGACGGTGAGGGCGGCGAGCGCCGGGTCGTCGAGGCCGAGGTCGTCGACCGACGGCGCCTCCTCGGTCGTGTCGGCCCATCCGTCGGCGACCTCGATGGAATAGCCGCTACCGTCGAACGGGCCGCCGTCACTCGAGCTTCCGCAGGCGGGCAGGGCGACGCAGGTGATGATCACCAGGCAGAGAGCGACCCGGGGCACGGTCCCGACCCTAGTTCTTCTGGTCGGGATCGTGGCGATCGCGGCGGTCGCCCACGCGGGCAACCTCGGGCGCAACCCGGCAAACCACTCGAGCCTTCTCAACAAGCCGATCGAGTCGCTCGACTACGACCCCGCGACCCACTGCCAGAAGGGCGAGCGGCCGGCGCGAAGGCGCTCGCCGAGTGGCTCGGGCGCCACACCCGCGGTGAGCTCTGGGGGATCTACCGCTGCGAGAAATGGGGCAAGCACTCCGCGTCGGTCCACGCCGAGGGCCGCGCGATCGACTGGCACCTCGACGCCGGGATCCCGAAGCAGAAGCGGGCGGCGATGCACCTGATCCACCTGCTGATCGAGTCGGACCGAAACGGCGAGCCGTTCGCGCTGGCTCGGCGGATGGGCGTCCAGGGCCTGATCTTCAACTGCAAGAGCTGGTACGGCGGCGAGCTCGGCCGCTACTCGACCTGTTACAAGCAGAACGGCAAGCGCGACCCCGACGTCGACCGCACCACCGCCCACAAGGACCACGTCCACATCGAGCTCAACTGGGCGGGCGCGCGGAAGAAAACGAGCTTCTGGAAGAGCAGGTTCGGGAGGTAGGGGCTGCCCTAGGCCACCCCGAGCCGCTTCGCCTGCGCGAGCGCGCGCTCCCGGATCTCGTCCGCTCCCTCGACCACGCCGCCCCGCATCAGGACCCGGCCCGCCACCACGGTCGTGTCCACGACCGAGCCCGAGGCGGCGTAGATCAGGTTGGCGACGAGCTCGCCCGGGGCCAGCTCGGGGGCGTCGGCGCGGACGAGCAGGAAGTCGGCGGGGTCGCCGGCGGCGAGGGCGGAGCGGCCACCGAGCAGGGGCGAGCGGGAGCCGGTCGCGATCTCCCAGGTCTCGGCGGCGGTGACGGCGGCCGGATCGCCGGCGGCGTGCTTCTGCATCAGCGCGAAGTGCTTGGCGTCTGAGAGCAGGTCGAGCGAGTTGTTCGATCCGGGCCCGTCCGTGCCGAGGCCGACGCGAGCGCCGCGCTCACGTGCCCTCACGTAGGGGAACGGACCGCCGACCGCGAGCTTCATGTTGGCGACGGGGTTCGTCACCAGGGTCGCCTCCCGCTCGGCGATCAGCTCGAGCTCGGAGTCGTCGAGCCAGACGCCGTGGGCGAGCACGGTCCCCGGCCCGAGCAGGCCCGAGCCGGTCGAGGTAATGCGCCGGCCGAACGCCTCGTGCCTCGACGCAGTCGCCCACCTCCTTCTCGGTCTCCGAGAGGTGGATGTGGACCGCCAGCTCGCGCTCCGCGGCCTCGTCCGCGACCCAGCGCAGCGACTCCTCGCTGACCGTGTAGATCGCGTGCGGGGCGAGCGCACCCGAGATCCGGTCGCCGGCGTCGACCGCGGCGATCTCGTCGAGGCTGGCCGAGGCGACGTCGCGCAGGCCGCCGATCCCCGTGCCCTCCCCCGTGTCGATCAGCGGCGCCCCGATCACGGCGCGGATGCCGGCGTCGGCGACCGCCCGCGCGGTCTCGCCCGCGTGCCAGTACATGTCGAAGAAGCGGACGGTGCCGGTGCGGATCATCTCCGCGCAGGCGAGCCGCGTGCCCCAGTAGACGTCCTCCGCGGTCAGCCTCGCCTCCGCCGGCCAGATCCAGCCCTCGAGCCACTCCATCAGCGGCAGGTCGTCGCCGTAGCCGCGGAACAGGGTCATCGCGGCGTGCGTGTGGCCGTTCACGAGCCCGGGCACGAGCGCCGTCCCGGAGCCGTCGATCCGCTCGTCGCCCGGCGCCGCGCGCACCTCGGGCCCGAGCTCGGCGATGAGGCCGTCCTCGACCCGCAGGCCGACCCGCTCGCCGCCGAGCGTCGCGCCCTCGACCGCGAGGCTCACGGCGCCGCCGCCGCCGGCCAGGCCGGGGATGACCTGGGCAAGGGCCCGCTGGGCGCGATCTTGGTTGGCCGCCTTGCCCGCCTCGTAGTCCTCGAGCGCGAGCGGCTCGGCCTCGATCCCGTTGGCGAGGTTGTCGATGCTGCAGACGGCCGCGTAGCGGAGCCCGAGCTCGGCCGCGATCACCGCCTCCGAGGCGATCGTCATCCCGACCAGGTCGGCGTCGCGGGCGATCATCCGGACCTCGGCGGGGGTCTCGAAGCGAGGGCCCTCGGACTGCCAGTAGACGCCGCCGTCGCGAAGCGGCAGCCCCGCCGCCGCGAAGGCGCCGATCAGGACCCAGCGCCACTCGCGATCGAAGCCCGGGACCCGGTGGCCGCGGGCGTCGTCGAAGACGGTCGCGCGGGCAAAGGAGATGAAGTCGTCGGGGGCGATGAACGTCCCCACCGGGATCTCCGATCGCAGCGAGCCGGCCGAGCCGAGCGCGAGGACGCGGTCACAGCCGAGCTCGCCCAGCGCGGCCATGTTGGCGCCGTGATCGATGGCGTGCGGGGCCACGTATTCGTCGAACCCGTGGCGCTGCAGGTAGACGAATTCGCCCGCGTCGAGCACCGCAACCTGGCCGAGGGCGGCGGGCACCTCGGCCCGCTTGGCGTTCGCGGCGAACGAGGTCCCGAGCAACGTGTGCCCTGCCACGACCGCGAGCCTCGCCATGGCCTCAGCATATGCGCGAGATTGCCGCCGAGGGGACTAAAGGTTCCGGGGCGTTCGGCCGATGAATTCTCGATGGAGACGAGGGTCGAACGTGTGGTGCTTGAAACCCCCCGGCATCGCATAACCGGGGACCTTCACCTACCCCGTGAGGGTTACCGGTCTCGGCTCTCGGACTTCCTCAACAGGGGAGATCTCGAGTTCATCCCCCTCGTCAACGCCGAGATCTCCTCGGCGAATGGGGGCGCGACGCAGTCGCGCTCCTTCTTGGCCGTGGCTTCTGGCCACGTCCAACTCGCCTACCCCTACGAGGAAGCCCAATAGGGCGACTTCGTTGGCTTCCGCCGGCCCCAGGGATGGGGCCGCGGGAGTCTGCCGTTTTGCGTGCTAGGCGATGCGGGCGCCGAGGGCTACCTCCTCGTCGGGTCCGAGGAGGATCACCCCCTTCTCCTCGTCCAGGGCGCCGAGGACCAGCACCTCGGAGGTGAACGGGCCGATCCGCTTCGGCGGGAAGTTGACGACCGCGACGACGAGCCGGCCCTCGAGCTGCTCGCGCTCGTAGTTGGTGATCTGGGCCGAGCTGCGCTTCGTCCCGATCTCGGGGCCGAAGTCGATCTCGAGCTTCCACGCCGGCACCCGCGCCTCGGGGAAGTCGAGGACAGCGGTCACCCGGCCCACCCGCATGTCGACGGCGGCGAAGTCCTCGTTGGCGATCTCCCCGGCTTCCGTGCTCAAGGCGTCAGCACGATCTTCAGCGCCTCGCGGCGGTCGTAGAGCGCGTAGGCGTCCGGTGCCTCGTCGAGCGCCATCCTGTGACTGACCAGCGGCCCCGGATCGAGCGCACCGGAGGCGAGGCGCTCCAGCACCGGATCGAGATGCGCGATCACGTTCGCGTGGCCCGTCTTCAGCGTCAGCGCCTTCAACCAGACGATCCCCATGTGGAGCTCGATCGGCTCGGCGTAGACGCCGGTGGCGGAGACGGTGCCCGCCTTCCGTGTCAGCTTGCAGGCGAGCCCGAGTGCGTCCGCATGGCCGACGGCGTCGATCGCTGCATCGACGCCGCGCTTCTCGGTCAGCGACTTGACCGTCCCCCGCGGGTCCTCCTCGGTCAGGTGCACGGGCGTCGCCCCGAAACGCCGTGCCAGCTCGAGACGGTCCGCGACCGTGTCGATCGCGATCACCTCGGCGGCCCCGGCGGCGAGCGCCGCCTGCACGGCGCAGAGGCCGACCGGCCCGAGCCCGAGGACGGCGACGCTATCGCCCTCGGAGACGCCGGTCTCGACGACCGCGTGGTACCCGGTCCCCATGACATCGCCGGCGAAGAGGGCGACCTCGTCGCTCATCCCCTCGGGTATCCGGCGCAGCGTGAGGTTCGCGGTGGGGACGAGCAGCAGTTCGGCCTGCGAGCCCTGCAGCGAGCCGAGCAGCTCGCCGTGGCCGAAGACCCGGCTGTGGTCGCACTTGTGAAAGTCGCCACGGGCGCAGAAGAAGCACTCTCCGCAGGCGGTGCCGTAGGCGCCGAGCACGCGGTCGCCGACGGCGACTCCGGTGACCTCGTCGCCCGCCTCGACCACGGTGCCGACGTACTCGTGGCCGATCGTGAAGCCGGGCTCTATCGCGACGCGGCCGTGGTAGATGTGGAGGTCGGAGCCGCAGATCCCGCTCGCCTCGACGCGGACGATCACGTCGTCGGGGGCGCTGATCTCGGGCTCGGGCCGGTCCTCGACCCTTACCTCGCCCGGCGCCTGGAAAGTCACGGCACGCATCGAGCTCAGCCTATGCGAGCGTGCGCGAACTGACTACGGAGGTGCGAGGTGCAGCCGGCGGCACTCGGCCGCCGGCTGTCCTGCCCCACCTCGCGACAGCTTCAGCGAGCCGCGGGAGTGCCTCGTCCGGCGATGCGCGGCCAGATCAGCAGCACCAGCCCGATCAGGATGCAGACGATCCCGAGCGCGTAATGCACGAGGATCGCAAGAACGATCCCGATGATGATGAGCAACAGCGGTAGTTCTAGATTCATGGTCCTGGTCTACCCCCTGGTTGCAACCCGCACACATCCGCGTTGACGTTCGAGGTGGCGGGGAAATACTTTGCTGTCTGCCGTGCTCGCCATCGCCCCCACTTTCGTCTTCGCGCTCGCGCTCGTCGTCGGCCTGCTCAAGGGCCGGTACGCGCTGACCGCGCTCGCGCTCGGGAGCTGGATCGTGCTCGCCGTCATCGCCGAGGTCGCGATCGGGACGATCCACGCGGGCGAAGCGCCGTTCGCCGACGCCTGGATCGTCGTCCTCCTGCAACTCGCGGGCTGGATCCCGGCGCTCGCCGCCGCCGCCGGCGCGGCCCGCGCGGACTCCTGGTGGACTCGCAGCGGCCGCACGGCGGCGCCGGTGCCGATCGCGGAGACGGCGACCAACTTCGTCTGGGTCTTCGCGATCACGCTGCTCGGCATCCTCTTCGCCGGCGTCGACATCCTCGGCGCCGAGATCTTCTGCGCGATCTTCGCCGCCCTGCTGGCGGCGGTCATGCTCTTCGGCTTCGCCGCGGCGCGAAGCCAGCCGGCCTGAGCCCTAACCAGCGGCCCGCCGGATCTCAGGGCTCGATCGCGAACCCGACCGGATCGCGGTAGTCGATGCTCTTGGCGATGGCTCCGCCCGAGATCACCTCGGGATGGGTGTGCGAGGCCTGCTCGATCACCGCCGGGGCGTGCGCGCGAGCGTCGTAGGGGCAGAGGAAGCTCAACGGCGTCGACGCGAAGGCGACGTTGATGAGGGATTCGAACCGGGTCCACAGGCGGACCTCGGACTCGCTCCGGCCGGTCCACAACGGCTCGCCGACGATCCGGGTCCAGGCCGCGCCCTCGCCGAGGCTGGTGACGAGGAACTGCTTGAACGAGGCGAGTGCGGCCTCGGGCGTTCGCAGCCACTCCCTCGCGTCCTCGAGCTGAACCTGCTCGCCGCGATCACCCAGTTGCTTCCGCAGCAGGCCGATGTTGTGCTTCGTCGTCACCGCGAGCACGCGCTCGGAGCGGTCGAGGCCCTCGAGCAGGAAGCCGGAGGTGGTCTCGGCAAAGGCCTCGTCGCTGTCGTAGATCAAGGCGCGGTGCTCGAGCATCGAGGGCGTCACGGGTCCGCCGTTCACGAGGTAATCGATCGAGACGCCGAGCGCCCGGCCGAGCCCGGAGAGCGTCACCGGGCGGGGGCTCGCGCGCCGGCCCCCCTCGACCTGCGCGATCGCGGACCAGCTGATCCCGGACCGCACGGCGAGCTCCTCACGGGTCCATCCGAGCCGGTTTCGCGCTGCCCGGACGCGCTGCCCGATTCCTGTGCCTGCCGTTCCTTCCTCCATACGACTCATATCGGCAAATGACGGGATCGCCAAACCACCAATCTCGCTTGAGTGTGTCACTTGACTATCCTGATTGCGAATGGCGTCGACGCGAGAGCTGGTCCCGGAAAGCCATTCACAGCCGGACGACGGCGTGGGCTCCATCCCGGACCCGCTCGCCGGCATCGTCGAGACTGCCCGCGAGACCCGCGACGACCCCGAAGAGCTCGAGCGGCTGCTCCACCGCAGCGTCTTCCCGATGATCACCGTCGACGCCGAGCGCCGGTTCATCGATGCCAACCGACCGGCCCGCCTGGTCTTCCGCCACACCCTCGACGAGCTGAGGAAGCTGCGGATCGAGGACCTCACCCCACCGGAGCGGATGGGAGACCTGGAATCCGCCTGGCACCAGCTTGTGACCGCGGGCACGGTTTCGGGGTCGTACGAGGTCGGCTTCCCGGACGGCAGCCGTCTCGACGTCGTCTACTGGGCCATCGCCGACGCGCTGCGCGCATGCCATCTGGTCGTCTTCGCCCCGGCGAACTGGTCGGCGGACGAGCTCTCCTCGACCGATGTCGCGGGCGGCCACCGGGACGTACGGCTCACGCCCAGGGAGCTCGAGGTCCTGCGACTGTCGGCGATGGGCAACTCCGCCGGCGCCATGGCCGCCCAGCTCGTGATCGGCGAGAGCACCGTCAAGACCCACCTCGCCAACCTCTACGCCAAGCTCGGCGTCTCCGACCGAGCCGCGGCGGTCGCGATCGCGTTCCGCATGGGCCTGATCGACTAGTCGTCCTGGGGATTAGGCGGAGGGGGTGGGATTCGAACCCACGAGAGACCGCAAGGGCCCCTAACGGTTTTCGAGACCGCCCCGTTCAACCACTCCGGCACCCCTCCGTGGGGTCGGGACAGGGCGAGAAGGCTAGCGCCGCAGGGGCGCTCGAGCTACTCCTTGACGGTCGCGTAACGGAGGATCTCGACGACCTGTTCGGGGCTCTCCGCGGTCGCCATCGCGGCGCGGTCGATCTCTTTCAGCGCGTGGTCGTGGTCAGGCGGGTGGAGGGTGATGATCGGCTTGCCGAGGGCGGCGGCGTAGCCGGCGTCGAAGGCGGCGTTCCACTGCTTGTACTTCTCGCCGAAACGGACGACGACCACGTCGGCCGAGCGCAGCAGGTTCTGGGTGCGGATCGCGTTGACGCCGGCGCCCTTGTGGTCGTGCCAGAACTTTTCGTCCTCGCCACCGAGGATGTCGACGCCGACGTCGTCGGAGGCGCCGTGGTCGGTGACGGGGGCGGTCAGCTTCACCGGCAGGCCGGCCTCCTCGATCCCCTTCGCGATCTGCTCGCGCCAGTCGGAGTGGATCTCGCCGGCGAGGTACACGTTCCAGGTTCCGTTCTCGGGCATGCGCCAATCCTAGACTTCGCGAATCGCCACCGCGCTCGAGATCGACCGCGACCGGCTCGGTCGCCTGACCGAATCGGAGCGCGAGCGCTTCGCCGCCGCTCATCCGCGCTCGCGCGAGCTCTTCGAGCGCTCGCGCGGCTCGCTCCTGGCCGGGGTGCCGATGAGCTGGATGGCGCGCTGGGCAGGTGGGCACCCCGTGTTCCTCGACGAGGCCGAGGGCGCTCGCGTGGTCGACGTCGACGGCAACGAGTACGTCGACCTATGCCTCGGCGACACCGGCGCGATGGCGGGCCACGCTCCGCCGCCGACGGTGCGCGCGGTCTCCGAGCGGATCGCCGCCGGTGCCACGGCGATGCTCCCCAGCGAGGACTCGGCCGCCGCGGCCGAGCAGCTGGCGCGCCGCTTCGGGCTCGAGCTCTGGCAGCTCACCCTCTCCGCCACGGACGCCAACCGCTTCGCGATCCGCCTCGCCCGCCAGATCACCGGGCGGCCGAAGATCCTGGTCTTCAACTACTGCTACCACGGCACCGTCGACGAGACCTTCATCACCCTGCACGAGGACGGCTCGGCCGGACCGCGCGAGGGCAACGTCGGCCCCCCGGTCGACCCTGCGGAGACGACGCGCGTGGTCGAGTTCAACGACCCCGCGGCGCTCGAGGCGGCCCTCGGCGAGGGCGACGTCGCCTGCGTGCTCGCCGAGCCCGCGCTGACCAACATCGGCATCGTCCTCCCCGAGCCCGGCTTCCACGACTCCCTGCGCGAGCTCACCCGGGCCGCGGGAACCCTGCTCGTGATCGACGAGACCCACACCTTCAGCGCGGGCCCGGGCGGGTTCACCGCCGCCCACGGCCTCGAGCCGGACATGCTCACGATCGGCAAGGCGATCGCGGGCGGCGTCCCCGCCGGCGCGTTCGGGATGAGCGCCGAGGTCGCCGAACGGGTCAGCGCCGAGGAGGCCGCCGACTACGAGGACGTCGGCGGCGTCGGCGGCACCCTCGCGGGCAACGCCCTCTCCGCCGCGGCGATCCGGGCCACCCTCGGCGAGGTGCTCACCGCCGAGGCGTTCGATCGGATGACCGGGCTCGGCGAGCGGCTTGCCGACGGCATCGACTCGCTGATCTCGGCCTCCGGCCTGCCCTGGCACGTCGCCCGCCTCGGCGCCCGCGCCGAGTACCGCTTCTCCCCCACCCCGCCCCGCGACGGCGGCAGCTCGGCGAAGCTCGACGACCCCGCGCTCGAGGAGTACCTGCACCTGCACGCCCTGAACCGCGGTGTCCTGATCACCCCCTTCCACAACATGTGCCTGTGCTGCCCGGCGACGACCGCCGCGGACGTCGACCGGCACACCGAGGTCCTCGCGGAGGCGATCGCCGATCTGCGCTGAGCACGCCAGCTGGGGTCTGGAGCAGGGCGATCCGGTCGCGCCCGCTCGGACCGTGCTCAAGGACCTGGGTGGCGGCAGCCGCTTCGAGGTCTTCCTCGTCTGGGACGAGCGCATGCACGCGATCTGCGTCGCCAAGCTGCTCCGCCCCGACCAGGCGAGCGACGAGCGGGCGCTGCGCGAGCTCGCCGCCGAGGCCGAGTTGCTCGAAACGCTCGCCCACCCGGTGATCGTCCGCGGCTTCGACGCCGTCCTCGAAGGCGAGCACCCCCACGTGATGATCGAGCACCTCGAGGGCCCGTCGCTGCGGCGGCTCCTCCGCCGCGGTGGCCCGCTTCCGCCCGAGCAGCTCCTGCCGCTGGCCCTGAACGTCGCGGGGGCGCTGCACTACATGGAGCAGGCCGGCTTCGTCCATCTCGACGTCAAGCCCGACAACATCGTCATGGGGGTGCCGCCGCGCCTCATCGACCTCTCGATCGCCCGCTCGCTCGAGCGCGCCGCGAAAAGCCACGGCCCGATCGGCACGGATGCCTACATGGCCCCGGAGCAGTGCGTCCGCGACCCGGCGGACCCGATGGGACCGCCCGCCGACGTCTGGGGCCTCGGGGCGACGCTCCAGCACTCGATCTCGGGCGAGCGCCCCTTCCCGCGCGCCGAAGGATGCGCGCCGCGACCCCGACCCGAACGTGCGCTTCCCGCAGCTCCACTCCCCGCCCCAGTTCCCCTCCCCGACCACGTCGACCAGGACGTCGCCGAGCTGATCGACGACATGCTCAAGCCGACGCCCGCCGACCGGCCCACCGCCGCCGAGGTCTCGGAGCGCCTCGAGGCCCCGATCGCCCGCCAGCCGAGCCGGGTCAGGCTCGGCCGCAGGCGCTGAGTGGTCGCTCGCCGTAGATTTCTCCGTGATCCTCGCGGGGCGCTCGTGTTCTGGCTATTGAGTGATTGACCACGAGAGGAGGAATCGTTGAAGACCGATCGGTTCACCAGCAGCGGTATGCCGGGTGCGGCAGGGGCTCATCTCCACCTTTCGGAGGCGGCGGTCGCCGAGACCCCGCGGACCTCGACCACGCGCAAGGTGCTGGCGCTCGTGTTCGCGCTCGCCTACCTGATCGCGGCGCCACTCCTGTGGGTGCAGAACGCGGACGCCGACAGCGGCCCCGGCCACGACGGCTCGGCGGTCACCACGGGCAACTCCGGGCCTGGTGGCGGCGGGTCCGATGACGACGACGCCGACGACGACGAGACGGTGACGGCGGCGACGACGACACCGGCACCAACGGAACCAGCGGCAAGGGCGAGACGACCGCAGGCACGTCCAATGGCGACGAGTCGACGGGCGGCAACGACACCGGCACCAACGGCACGAGCGCCAAGGGCGATACGACCGCAGGCACGTCCAATGGCGACGAGTCGACCGGCGGGGGCAACGACGACACCGGTGGCACGAGCGCCAAGGGCGACGAGACCCATGGCACGAGCGATGCCGGTGACTCGACCAACGGCTGAGTAACAGCTCCTTTCGAGTTGCGGAGGGCCGCGCGGCACGAGCCGCGCGGCCTCTCTCGTCGCGGGATAGGATCGATCCATGGACGACCAGGTCAAGTACCTGCTCTCCGAGGACGAGATCCCGACCCACTGGGTGAACGTCGTCCCGGACCTCCCCGGCGATCCCTCACCGCCGCTTCATCCGGGGACGAAGGAGCCACTCGGGCCGGAGGACCTGGCGCCGATCTTCCCGATGTCGCTGATCGAGCAGGAGGTCTCCGCCGAGCCCGAGATCGAGATCCCCGAGGAGGTCCGCGAGACGCTCAAGCTCTGGCGGCCCACCCCGCTCTTCCGCGCCTACCGGCTCGAGCGCTTCCTCGATACCCCGGCGCACATCTACTACAAGTACGAGGGCGTCTCGCCGGCCGGATCGCACAAGCCGAACACGGCCGTGGCTCAGGCGTATTACAACCGCGAGGCCGGGATCCGCAAGCTCTCGACCGAGACCGGAGCCGGCCAGTGGGGCTCCGCGCTCGCCTTCGCCTGCCAGCTCTTCGGCCTCGAGTGCGAGGTCTTCATGGTCGGCGTCTCCTACGACCAGAAGCCCTACCGCCGCGCGATGATCGAGACCTGGGGCGGCACCGTCCACCGCTCGCCGACGGAGCTGACCGAGGCCGGGCGCTCACAGGCCGGCCACCCCACCGGGAGCCTCGGGATCGCGATCTCCGAAGCGGTCGAGATCGCGGCCGGCTCCGAGGACACCAACTACTCGCTCGGCTCGGTGCTCGGCCACGTCTGCCTGCACCAGACGGTGATCGGCACGGAGTGCCTGCGGCAGATGGAGCTCGCCGGCGAGTACCCCGACGTCGTCGTCGGCTGTGTCGGCGGCGGCTCCAACTTCGCGGGGATCGCCTACCCCTTCGTCCGCGAGAAGCTCCGCGACGACCGGCCCACGCGGTTCGTCGCCGCCGAGCCCGCCGCCTGCCCGACCCTGACCCGTGGCGAGTACCGCTACGACTTCGGCGACACCGTGGGGCTGACGCCGCTGATGCCGATGTACACGCTCGGCCACGACTTCGTCCCGCCGCCCTTACACGCCGGCGGCCTGCGCTACCACGGCGACTCGCCGATCATCTCCGCGATGGTCAAGGAGGGCCTGGTCGAGGCGAGGGCGTTCCCGCAGACGAAGACCTTCGAGGCGGCGCTCCAGTTCGCCCGGTGCGAGGGGATCATCCCGGCGCCGGAGCCCGCGCACGCGATCCGCGCCGTCATCGAGGAGGCCGAGCAGGCGAAGCACGAGGGCGTCGAGCGGACGATCCTCTTCAACCTCTGCGGCCACGGCCATTTCGACATGGCCGCGTACGACGCCTACCACGCGGGCAAGCTCGAGGACCTCGAGTTCTCCGAGGCCGACATGGCCTCGGCGCTCGAGCGGCTCCCCGACGCGCCCGCTCTGGCCTAGCGCGCCTCGAGCTTCGCGCATTTCGACCTCCCGTACATCCGCGGCGGCCCGATGCGGACCGACGGGCGATGGAAAGCCGGCGTCCTGACCTCGATCCTCCCGCGATGGACAGGCTCTCGACGCTCGACTCCTCGTTTCTCCGCGTCGAGACCCCCGCGGCCCACATGCATGTGGGTTGGCTCTCGCGTCTGCGTCTCCCTCCGGGAACGCGTGCCCTGGACGCGGTGCTGCTGCGGGAACGGATCGCGGCGCGCCTGCATCTGGCGCCGCGCTTCCGCCAGGTGGTCCGGCCCATGCCGATCGGAGAGCCGGCTTGGTCGGACCACCCAGACTTCGATCTCGGCTCACACGTGCGAGTGGTTCCCGGAAAGCTGGGGGAAGGTGAGCTGCGAGAGCTATGCGACGAGTTCCTCTCGCGCCAGCTCGACCGCCGCCGGCCGCTCTGGGAGATCCTCGTCGTACCCGAGCTCGAGGGAGGCCGCGCGGCGGTCGCCGGCAAGGTCCACCATGCGATGGTCGACGGCATCGCCGCCGTCGAGCTGGGGATGCTCCTGTTCGATCTCTCCCCGAGAATCGAGGATGCGAAGCCACCGGCATGGGAACCCGAACCGGCGGCCGCCGGCCTGCGGGTCGCGGTCGATGCCGTCGCCGACTCCGCCGTCGACCAGTTCCGGGCGGCCGGGCGGGTCGCGGCGCTCGGCCTCGCGCCGGGGCGGACGGTGAGCATCGCCAAGACCGTCCGCCGAGCGGCGCTCTCGCTCGCCGAGGAGGCGCTGAGCCCGGCGCCGCCCTCGTTTCTCAACCGCCCCCTTGGGCCCGGCCGCACGCTCGTCACCGGCGATGTCTCGCTGACCCGGCTGCTCTCGATCCGCCAGCGCCTCGGGGTCAAGCTCAACGACGTCGTGCTCGCCATCTCCGCCGGCGCGCTTCGCCGCTTCGCCACCACCGCCGGCGAGGATCCGCTTTCGCTGCGGGCGATGGTCCCGGTCAGCGTCCGCCGCGATGGCGAGGACGGCGGCAACCGGATCACGTTCGCCTTCATCGAGCTTCCCTGCGACGAGCCCTCCCCCCTTCGCCGGGTCTCGCTCATCCACTCCCAGACGCGGCAGCTGAAGAGCTCCGGCAAGATCGACGGCTCCGAGGCGATCCTGCGCTCGACCTCGGTCATGCCCGGCTTCCTCAAGGACCGCGCCGCGCGGCTCGCCGCCAGCCCGCGGCTCTACAACCTCACGGTCTCCAACGTCCCCGGCCCGGGCGCACCGCTGTTCGCCGCGGGGGCGATGGTCGAGGACATCTATCCGGTGATCCCGCTCGCCGACGAGCACCTGCTCTCGATCGGCGTGCTCAGCTACCGCGAGCATCTCCATTTCGCGATCTACGCCGACCCGGCGGCGGTCCCCGGGGTCGAGGACCTGGGCGGGCTCGTCACCGCGGCGGCAGGCGAGCTCGAACGAGCCTCGCGCCACGGCGCGCCACGGCGGCGCGGTCAGCGCGGCAGGGTCGGCGCCAGGATCCGGTAGGCCTTCACCCCGAGGCCGAGGCGCTCGCGGTCCTCGCCGACCGAGGGGTCGAGGCCGCTGAGCTCGCGCACGCGATCCAGCCGGTGGGCGACGGTGTGTCGATGGGCGAAGACGGCGCGCGCGGTCGCGTTCGTGTTGCAGTCGTTGGCGAGATAGGCCTCGAGCGTGCCGAGCAGGTCGGTGCGGTACTGGCGATCGTGCTCGACCAGGGGCTCGACGGTGTCGCGGTAGAAGCTCCGGACCTCCTCCGGGCTCGAGGCGAGCGCGCGGAAGAGCAGGCGGTAGACGCCGCCCCCGATCCCGTCCTGGAGCTGGTCGGCGAGGCGCTCGTCGCGGGAGATGACGTCGAGCGCGAGCTCGGCCTCGCGGACGGCGCGGTCGAGGTCGGCCGGGTCGGCGCAGAATGAGGAGAAGGCGGCGGGTCCGTGGCTGCGGAGCCTGCCCGGCGATCTTCCGCGCGCGCTCGAGCGCCTTCTCGGCCTCGCCCTCGCCCTCGCGCGCGGGGAGCAGGGCGAACAGCAGGTCGCCGTCGAGCGGCTCGGCCAGCGCCCCGTCCCAGTCGCTCGTGATCATCGCGGCGGCGAAGCGCGGCTTGCCGGAGCGGATATCCGCCGCCAGGACGACCGCCCCGGCCTCGAGGTCGCAGCCGAGCCGGGCGGCGCGGCGGACCGTCTCGGCGGGCGGGATCGCGCCGGTCCGCAGGTCCTCCAGGATGCCGCCGCGGACCTCGTCCGCGAGGCGATCGCGAGCGTCGGTCGCGGCGACCTCCGCCAGCGCCGCGAACGCCGCGGCGCGCAGGACCTCGTCGCGGTCGAGCTTCAGCGAGGCCGGCGGCCCCGAGCCGTTGGCCGGCAGGGCCACGACCGAGCCGATCCGCTCGTCGCCGGCGTTGACCTCGAGCTCGGCCTCGATCGCGCCGGGTGGCGCGACCCCGTTGCCGCGCAGTGCCGAGGCGACGTACTCGACGACCTCGGCGGGTGTCTCCTCGAGGGGGGCGGCCGCGGCGAGCCCGCGCGCCGGGAGCAGGATCGCCACCGGCCCGCCGGCCTCGCTGGCCGCGAGCTCGGCAACGCCCCTGAGCCCCGCCCCGTCCAGCACCGCCGCGAGCATCTTCGCCTGCAGGTCCCGCATCTTGCACCTCCCTCGAGGCCGGTCGGTCCGCGTGGCGGAGAAGGTCGACCGGCGGCGAGCCCTGGGGCCCGCCGCCGGCTTCTCTCCTCCGGTTTCTCTAGGCCGCTACCTCCGGCACGTGGGCCTGGAGGACCTCTTCGCCCTCCTCGCCGGTGCGGATCCGGATCGCCTCCTCGACGGTGGAGACGAAGATCTTCCCGTCTCCGACGTCGCCGGTCCGAGCGTGGCTGAGGATCGCCTCGACCACCAGGCCCTTGTCCTTGTCCTCGACGACCACCTCGATCTTGAGCTTCGGTCGTACGTTGACGGTCAGGGCCGAGCCTCGGTAGTGCTCGACGATGCCCTTCTGGCGACCCGAGCCCTTGACCTCGCTGATCGAGAGAGAGGGAAACCCCTTCTCGAGCAGCTCGGTCCGGATCGGCTCGAACGCCTCGTGGCGGATGAACGCCTCGATCTTCTTCATCTACTCACCTCCTCCTAGGCGCCGGACGTGGTGTCGGCTGTCATCTGGGTTGCGGGCGCGGGCCTCGCTGTCGGTGGAGCCGCCGCGGGGGCCGGCTGACCGGGCGAGTACTCCGGCTGCGGGATGAACTGCTCCGGGTATCCGTACATGCCGTGCTCGGCGAGGTCGAGGCCCATCTCCTCCTGCTCGTCCGAGACGCGCAGGCCGATGGTCCACTTGATCAGCCGCGAACACCGCGATCGAGACCACGAACACGCAACCGAAGGCAGCCGCGATGCCGAGCGCCTGCGCGCCGAGCTGGCTGAAGCTGCCCGTGTACCAGAGCCCCGCATCGCCGACCGCGTTGAACTCGGCGAACCTCGGTGCGGTGAACAGGCCGCACGAGAGGGTGCCCCAGATACCGGCCAGGCCGTGCGCCGAGAGCGCGCCGACCGGGTCGTCGAGCACCTTCTCGATCGCGAGCACGCCGACGACGACGATGATGCCGCCGACCGCGCCGATGATCGGTGCCGCCCAGAACTCGACGTAGCCGGAGGGGGCGGTGATCGCAACGAGACCCGCGATCGCGCCGTTGCCGGCCATGCCGATGTCGATCGTGCGCCGCATCAGGTACATCATCGAGACCGCCGCGAGCACGCCTGCCGCAGCCGCGAGCTGCGTCACCAGCGCGATCTCGGCCATGCGGTTTCCGATGCCGCCGGCGCGCGTCACCGAAGACGCCGAGCGTCGAACCCGGGTTGAACCCGAACCAGCCGATCCAGAGGATCAGCACACCGAGGCCGACGAGCGGCATCGAGTGGCCGGGGATCGCGCGCGGCTTGCCCTCGGCGTCGTACTTGCCCCGCCGCGGGCCGAGCAGGAGCAGCGCCGCGAGCGCGCCCGTCGCACCGATCAGGTGGACGACCGTCGACCCGGCGAAGTCCTGCATGCCGATGTTGACCTGGAGCCAGCCGCCACCGAAGATCCAGTGGCTGATGACCGGATAGATCACGGCGGCGAAGATCACCGCGTAGATCAGGTACGCGCTGAACTTGATCCGCTCCAGGGTCGTGCCCCAGACGATCGCCAGCGAGACCGCGCAGAACGCGAACTGGAAGAGCAGGAACACCGCCGGGCTGATCGGGTACGTCTCCAGGAACGGAATCTGCGTAGACGCCAGCTCCGGCGTCGACCCGATGTCGAGGAAGAACCCGGCGTCGCCGGCGATCGCCGCCGAGCCGCCCCAGGCAAGCGCGAATCCGACCGCCCAGTAGGCGATCGACGCGACCGAGAAGTTGACGAAGATCTTCGCCACCCCGGCACCTGCGTTCTTCATCCGTGAGAAGCCGACCTCGAGCAGGAGGAACCCCGCCTGCATGAAGAGGACGAGCACGGCCGCAACCAACACCCACGTGGTGTTGAGAGCGATGTCGGTGTCAGCAAGCCCTCCCTTGAGCTTGTCGATCTGGGCCGCAACGTCCGCCGACGCGATGGCCGGGAACATCAAAAGCCCAATCGCCGCGACGGCAGCCGCGACGAGATATGCTCGTTTCATGTGATACGTCCTTCCTTGCCCGCCGAGCCCCAACTCGGCGATCGCGGTTGGTATTGTGTCCGATCGCAGGCAAGGTAAGTCAGGAAGGGCCCAGGGTCTTTGGCCGCGTGTCGAGACTTGGGCCCTTTCCTTTGTCCAGGCCGTCGGTTCGTGCCTGGCCCCGCCTGGACCATGTGTCGAATGGCGCTACATTCCGCGCCCTCGGAGAGGTGACCGAGTGGCTTAAGGTGCGCGACTGGAAATCGTGTGGGCGGTGAAAGCTGCCTCGTGGGTTCGAATCCCACCCTCTCCGTCTCTCGATAGCGGCTCGGTCCACGAAAAACGGCGGCAATAAGGGGGAAGGACCGACCGCCGTCCTGGCTTATGCAGGCAGTGCCTGCACGAAACAGGACAGCGGAGTCGATCCTCGCCGCTGGGCGAGCTTGGTGTTCTCCTGCGGGACGGTTAGGGTCGGCCGCATGGGACTTTTCACGAGCAAGAAAAAGCAGGCGGAGAACCTCCTCCAGACGGGAGCGAAGGGCGTCGGCACCGTGATCTCGGTGCAGGACACCGGGATGACGGTCAACGACAACCCTCGGGTGAAGATGGTCTTCAGGGTCGAGCCGCTCGACGGCAGCCCGGCCTTCGACGCCGAGAAGACGAAGACCGTCTCGCGGGTGCAGATCCCGCGCCAGGGCGAGCGCTATCCGGTCTGGTACGACCAGGCCGACCCGAGCACCTGGGCCTTCGCGACGATCGCCGACGACCAGGGCCGGGCGACGATGCGCCAGATGTTCGGCGAGGTCGCCGAGACCTTCGTGGGCATGAACGCGCCCGCGGCTCCGGCCCCGACGGGTCAGGACACGGTCGAGCAGATCAAGCAGCTGGCCGACCTGCACGCTCAGGGCATCCTCACGGACGAGGAGTTCGCGGCCCAGAAGGCGAAGCTGCTCGGCTGAAGCCCGCTCGCGCAGGCCGCTCAGGCCGAGCGCGGGAACCGCATGATCAGCGTCGTGCCGTGGCCCGGCTTCTTGCGGATCTCGACGCCGTCGGTCAGCGAGCCGATCAGGGCGAGGCCCAGCCCGAGGCCGGGGCTCTCCGGGTTCGGCGTGACCCCGACGCCGTCGTCGGAGATGCTGACCACCACCGTGTCGCCATCGACGATCGCCCGGACGTCGATCTCGCCCGGGGGACGCCCGCGAAAGGCATGGATGACGGCGTTCGAGACGCCCTCGGACACGCCGAGGGCGACATCATCCGCATCGGCGCCGTGCTCGGCGGCGAATTCGGAGACGGCATGCCGGGCCTTCCCGACGCTGTCGGAATCGGCCGCCAGGGTCATCTCCACCGAGGCATCACTGGTCGCTCGCTCGCCGTTAGCCACGGTCACACCGCCCCGGGTACCCGTAACCGAGGGCCTCCAACCGTTGCTCAGCGCCGCTCGGCGAAGAAATCCCTGAGCAGAGCCGCGGATTCGTCAGCCAGCAGGCCGGATTCGACCTCCGGGCGATGGTTGAATCGGGGCTCCGCGAGCACGTCGAGGACGCTGCCGGCGGCGCCCGCCTTGGGGTCGAGGGCGCCGAACACCACCCGGGGCACCCGAGCGAGGACGATCGCCCCCGCGCACATCGCGCACGGCTCGAGGGTCACGTAGAGGGTCGAGTCGGCGATCCGCCAGCCGCCGAGCGACCGCGCCGCCTCGCGCAGGGCGAGCACCTCGGCGTGCGCGGTCGGGTCGGCGCGAAGCTCGCGCTCGTTGCCCGCCGCGCCGATCACGTCGCCGTCGCGGACGACCACGGCCCCGATCGGCACGTCCCCATGCGCGCCGCAACGCTCGGCCTCGCCCAGGGCGAGCCGCATGCACCTCTCGTCGTCGGCGGGCGTGCTCAGGTCGTGCGGACGATCCACACGCCGCAGGGGGCGTGGTGGGAGACCTTGTTCGGCACGCTGCCGAGCAGGAAGCGCTTGGCCCCGGTCATGCCCTTGTTGCCGACGACGATGATGTCGGCCTTGACCTCCTCGGCGACGTCGAGGAGCGCGTCGGCCGGCTCCCCTTCGCGCGGATGGGTCTGGATCTCGACGCCTGCGCCCTTCGCCGTCTTCGCAGCGCTCTCGAGCACCTGGTTGACGTCCTCGCGCGGACCGACCGAGTGGGCGATGTCGCCCGGGACCTCCGCCGACTCCTCGCGCAGGCGATCGCGGGGAACGGGCTCATAGGCGCTGACGATGTCGAGCGTCGCCCCGGTGGTCTTGGCGAGCTCGGTCGCCTGCCGCACCGCCTCGGCGGCGGTTTCGGAGCCGTCTGTGCCAACAACGATGCGACCGAACATCCAGGTCCTCTCTCTTCAGCGGTTGGTGGGCGGTCAGATACTAAAACCTAAAGCTCGATCAGCCTCACGGTCCCGATCGCGATCGAAGCGATCAGGCACAGGATCAGGATCACCATCGCGATCTTCCAGGTGATGGGCATCGCTCGGTCCGCCCATCAGATCGGGACCTCGTCGTCGGATGAGACGCCGCGCGCGATCGCGACGGCGGCGTCGATGCCGCCGATCAGGAAGACGCCCGAGCTGGCGATGAAATAGGCGTTGTCGGCGACGACGCCCTCGAATGCGACCAGCGCCGCGCCAAAGCCGAGCAGCGAAGCGGCGCGGACCCCGATCCGCGGAGCGGCGCCGTAACAGAGGGTGACGATCCCGGCGAGCCAGGCGACGCTGAGCGCGTAGTAGGGGAGCGTCCAGGACGAGTTCTGGACCTCGTCGAGCGCCACTGCGAGCGTCGTATCGTCGAGCTCGGGGCGGTTGGAGAGCTCTCCCAGCGTTCCCCAGGTGAAGCCGTCCAGGGCGAAGGCGAAGGCGAGCCCCAGCGAGCCGGCGAGCCCGAGCGCGACCCCGGCGAAGGCGAGCCTGGGGCGGTCCGCGGCGACGTAGCGGCCGAGGCCCACGATCGCGGCGACGATCAGCATCAGGCTGACGAACCCGATCAGGTGGGCGATCTGCCAGCGCGTCGCCGACTCGGCGATCGAAGCGAGCTGCTCGGCCTCGTGGCCGCGGCCCACCTCCTCGGGGTGGATCAGGTTGTCGAGGAAGAACAGCGCCGGCCCGGCGACGAGCGCGGCCGCGGTCCACCGGCGGTAGCTGCCCTCGTCCACGACACCACCCTACGTCGCCTAGGGTTGCGGCGATGGCTCGCGAACCGGAGCGGATCGCCGAGGGCGTCTGGCGCCTGCAGGGCGACATCAAGGGCGGCATGAACGTCTACTTCCTCGACGATCCGGAGGGCGGGGTCACGATGTTCGACGCCGGCACCCGCTCGATGACCCGCAACGTCTCGCGGGTCGCGAAGTCCCTCGGCGGGTTGCAGGCGCATCGTCCTCGGGCACGCCGACACCGACCATCGCGGCGCCGCGGCCGGCCTCACGACCGTGCCGATCTACTGCCACCCCGACGCCAGGCGCTACGCCGAGTCGGACGCCTGGCCCGAGTACTGGGAGATCAACAAGATCGACTGGGCGCCTTCGCGCTTCCTCTACCCCTGGCTGCACCGCTGGTGGGACGGCGGCGCGGTGCCGATCGCCGGCACGGTCTCCGAGGGCGACGACGTCTGCGGATTCCGCGTCTACGACTTCCCCGGCCACGCCCCCGGGCTGATCGGGCTCTTCCGCGAGTCCGACCGGCTTGCGCTCGTCACCGACACGATCTACATGGTCGACTCGATCAAGCTCACGGCGCTGCCCGAGGAGGAGGCGCCGGCGGTTCCGCACCCCGTCTGGAACCACGACACCCGCCAGGCCGCCGAGAGCGTGCGCAAGCTCGCCGCGCTCGACCCGCACGCGGTCTGGCCCGGGCACGAGCACGGCGTGGTCGGCGAGCCCGCCGAGGTCAAGGCCCGGCTCGAGGCTGCGGCCGAGCGGGTCCTCGGGCCCGCTCCCTCGGCCTGAGGCCGCCTACCGGCGTTCTTCGCGGACGCGCTCGCAGCCGTTGACCCGGTCCTTCGGGTCGACGAGGACGAGGTCGCGATCCGGGCCGCAGTCGACCCGGTCGCGGTCGCCGTCGCGGGCGTCGATCTGGTCCTGTCCGCTGCCGCCGTAGGCGCGGTCGGCACCGCGGCCGAGCTCGACGCAGTCGTCGCCGGCAAGCGCCTTGATCCGGTCGTCGCCCCTGAACCCGCGCAGGTGGTCGGGCCCGGGAGTGCCGCTGCAGCCGGTCGTCGCGCGAGCTTCCCTCGACCCGGTTCGAGCAGGGGCTCGCCCCCGGGCCGGGAAGCGGTCCGCCGGCGGAGCCCCCGCCCGAGCCGTCGCCGCCGCCGTCGCCTGGCCCCGGCACGGTCGGATCAGCAGGATCCGCCGGGTCGGGCGGGTCGGACGGATCCGTCGGGTCGGTCGGACCGGGACCGCCGCCGGGACCGAGATCGAACGTCGCCGCCCGGCCGACGTTCTCCTGCTCGTCGACCGCGCGCAGCGCCAGGTAGCGCCGCGCTTCGGCCGGGACGTCGAAGCTCTGCTCGGAGCCCGGCTCGGCGGGCTCGAGGTCGAGCTCGAGCGGCTCCGCGTCGGAGAAGCTCCGCTCGTCGATCGGCTGGTTCGAGGTCACGAGCTCGTAGTCGCCGGCGGTGCCGCAGAGCAGGTCGTCGCCGGGCGCCTCGAATGTCGCCTCATCCTCGGCCACCTCGAACGCGCGTCGGCTTGCCGGGCAGCGTCGCGTCCCGCGAGTAGTCGCCGGAGTTGGCGTTGTCGTGGTGGAAGCGCGGCCACGAGGCGGGCGAGCACGCCGGCGCGCCGGTCGAGTAGCCGTTCAGGTAGCCCGAGCGGGTCATCGCGATCACGACCTGCGTGTCTCGATCGGGCCGAACGATGCCGATCAGCGGGGTTCGCAACCGTCCAGTCGCTCGTCGGCTTCGGCCAGCCCGGCACCGCGGTCCCCGCCGCCGTGTAGGCGTTCAGGTCCATGCTCGCGGAGCCCGAGACGACCTCCTCGCCCGGCAGCCCGTCGATGTCGGCGATCGAAGGGCCGGTGAGGAACGAGAGGTCGTTCTGCGTCTGCGGGGAAGTTGGGCCGGAACTGGCCGGTCGAGCGTGTCGTAGGCGGCGATGTAGTCCTGGCCGGTCGGCTGGTACTCGGGCAGGACGAGGTCGAGCGCGCGCACCAGGCCGGCCGCCGGGACGACGAACGAGGGGTTGGGCCCACCGAGGTCGCCGAAGGCGGGCAGGCCGACGGCGGGGATGATCGGCCGGTCGACCGCGTCCGAGCTCGCCCCCTGGTCGGTGGCGAGGGTGCGGTAGGTGCCGTCGGGGCCGTTCCCGTAGCAGGAGGTGCCGTCGGCGTTGAGGATGTAGCCGGGGCCGGCGTAGGAGATCACGCCGACCCTCGCCTCCGCCTCACCGCTGCCGCAGTCCGCCGGGCCGACCACCGGATAACCGGTCACGCCCTCGCCGACCACCGGAAGCAGGTTCGGCGTTGAGGAACGCGAGCGGAGCCGGCCAGCCATCCACGTAGGCGTCGCTCGCGATCCCCGTCGCTGTCGCCCGTCGCCTCGAGCGCGTAGACGCGCGTGTTGCCGGGCTCGATCAGGCCGGTGCCGGCGGCGGCGGCGAAGCTCGGGTTCGAGAAGACGCTCGGTGTTCGGCGGCTCGTCGTAGGCCTCGTTCGTGCCGACGATGATCTCGGGGCGCTCGTCGCCGCGAGATATCGGCCAGGGCCGGCGTGTCGATGATCCCGCCCTGCTGGTGGGAGCCACCGCGTGAAGGTGATGCGGTGGGTGGTCGGGTCGACGCCGCCGGCGGCCACCTTGGCGGGATCGACGACGAGCATCGGGAATCCCTGGACGTCCTCGGCGCCACCCGGCGCGCCGGGGCTCGAGTCCTCGGTGTCCCAGGCGTAGACGTGGCGGTCCATCGAGGCCGCGACGAGCTCCTGGTCGCCGTCGCCGTCGAGGTCGGACAGGACGGGCGAGGCGATGAAGCCGTGCTGCGTCCGGTTCGTTTCGCCCCGCCTCACGTTCTGGAACGGCGCCAGCGGCTTGCCGGAGTACTCGGGATTCGACTCCTCCGTGAAGATCCGCTCACCCGTGTGATCCCAGCCGTAGACCTTGCCCTCGAAGTCGGTGACGTAGACCTCGAGCAGGCCGTTGCCGTCCGTGTCGCCGACGGCGACGGCGGCCAGCATCGCCCCTCCAGGCCGGAGGGGGACCTCGCCGCTCGCGTACGCGTTCGATCCCGTGTGGTTGCCGATGAAGCCGGGCAGGTCGCCGCGCACCGGCCAGCCGGGAAGCTCCGAGCCGTCCGGCCGGATCGCGTGGACGAGGCCGTCGCTCGATCCGTAGACCAGCTCGTTGTCGTTGTCGCCGTCGAGATCGGCGAACGCGGGCGAGGACTCGCCGTCACCGGTCGGGAACGCCTCGGCGCCCTCGCTCGGCTTCGACACGGCGTGCGGGAAGCCCGGCAGCATGTCCTGGTCGCGGTGCAGGTACGCCGCCCGCTGATCCTCGCCGCTCATCGCGACCGGCTCGTCGGTCGTGACGACGACCTTGAAGGTGAACGAGTGCGGCGCCTGCGCCGGGCGGCCGTTGCCGGTCGCCGGCGAGGCCTCGGGCTCGGGACCGCTGAACCCGGTCGCCTGGACCTCGGGCGGGAAGTAGGACTTCAGCGTTTCGACGTCGATCTCGGCCAGCGTGCCGGTAGTGCGCTGCCGAACGCGGTCGAGCCATCGCACCACCCGTTGCTCACCGGATGGAAATCGCCGAGCGGAGCCTCGGATCTGGTTCGGATACTGGCCCGGCGCGACCAGGACCTCGCAGGTGTAGGGCTCGCCGCGGGCGAAGACGTCACCCTCGACCGCGATCTTCGGCCCGTTCGGGTCGGCCTGCTCGAACCAGTCCGGCGAGTGGATCTCGGCCTCGGGCGGGACCAGCGAGGAGTCCGGGCTCCCGAGCAGCGCCTCGGTTGCGTTGCGCATGTTGACCCGGCCGTAGCCGTAGAACTGGTCGTGACCGGCGCGGGCCGGGTAGGACTCGGAGACGAAGGGCCCCCCGACCAGCGACGACCGGTTCGCGTCGACGAGCGTCCGGATCAGGCCGCCGGAGCCGAACGGGGCGGTGCACGCGGGCGCGGGTGCCGGCGAGCACGACGGCTCGGGCCCGCCCTCGGCGAGAGGAAGTTGACGTCGTCGGTCTGCCGGTCGTCGGTGCCGATCCCGCTGATCTGCCCCGAGGCCATCAGCTGCTTGACCTCGTTCGGCGTGATCGGGCAGGGCTCGCCGTCGACCGTCTCGCAGAGCTCGCGGTCGGGGTGCGGATCGAGCGCGCCGCGCTCGACCGCGGTGATCGCGGCCGAGTAGATCAGCCCGGCCATCCCGGAGCCGAGGCCGACCGCGTCCGAGGAGCAGCTCGTCGAGGGAATCGCCACCGTGACCTTCGCGCTGAAGTTCGTGCAGCCGTTGAAGGCGAGATAGGAGTTGTCGGGGACCTGGGGCGGCGTGAAGTCCTGGCCGATGCCGTCGTTGAGCTGCTCGGTGCCGTCGGCGAAGGCGCCGTTCACCTCGGAGACGGCCGACTGGGTCACCGAGTTGACGAGGATCGTGTGCGGCAGCGCGGGCTGGTTGTTGTGCTGCGCCGCCTCGTCGGCTGCGGAGACGACCATCGTCGTGCCGTGGCGGTAGGCGTAGTCGACCGCCTGGCGGGCGATCGTCGAGTTGTTGAGCGTCCCGAGCGCCGACTGGACCACCTGGACGTCGTTGTCGGTCGCGTAGGTGACCGCCGCCGCGAACCGGCTGACGTCGGCGATGAAGCTGTCGCCGACCCGCATGTGGATGACCATGCAGTTCGCGCAGGTGCCGGTCTCGCCGCCGTTGTCCACCTCGGAGGACGAGCCCCTCGCCTCGCCGGTTCCGTGGCCGTACTGGACGTCGTCGTAGGGATCGTTGTCCTCGTCGAAGAAGTCCCAGCCGACCATGTCGTCGACGTAGCCGTTGCCGTCGTCGTCGCTGCCGTCGGTGAAGGCGATCAGGACGTCCTGGGGGTCGAAGAGGCCGGGGTTGACCCCGTTCGCCGGATCGCGCTGCACGCGCGCGTCGCAGGCGTAGTCGCGCAGGTTGAAGACGCCGTCGCCGTTGAGGTCGTAGCCGCCCTGAGCGGCCGAGTGGTACGGGCCGCCGGCGCCGCAGTCCTCGCCCGGCTCGTTCGGGGTCGCGAGTCCGTCGTTCTGCGGGGCCGGCGCCTCGCCCCGGTTGATCCGGGTCTTGAACCGCAGATCGTTCATCGCGCCGTCGTCGTCCCACTTGATCCCCGAGTCGAGGGTCGAGATCGTCACGTCGGGCCGACCCGTGGTCAGCTGCCAGGCGGTCGGAAGGTCGGAATCGCGGTCGTAGACGTGGCCGCCGCGAACGCCGCCGAGCTCGGTCGGCCGCGCGTTGTTGATCGTGTTGGCCGGATCGGGCGAGGCCGAGTACTTCCACTCCTCGCCGCCGATGTCGTTCGGGGCCTGCGCGGGGTCGTACGCGTAGGGGAAATCGGCCGGGGCCGGTACGGCGGCGACCGCGGCGGCGACCAGCGCTGCCGCGACCGCGAGTGTCAGTTTCCGGGCCCGGACCTTCAATTCAGCTCCTCCTCGTTCGTTCGCAGCCCTTGACGGTGTCCTTGCGGTCGACGATCGCGACGTCCTCTCCCGGTCCGCACTCGATCCGGTCGCGGCCCCGGCCGCCGTCGACGCAGTCGTCGCCGCCGAACGCCCTCAGCCGGTCGTTGCCCTTGAAGCCGCGCATGTGGTCGGCGCCCTCGGTGCCCCGCAGACGGTCGTCGCGGGAGCTGCCCTCCACCCGGTTCGAGCACGGCCCGGGGTCCGGGCTGGGAAGCGGCTCCCCACCCACCTCGCCGCCCGTTCCGCCGTCCCGTCCATCGCCGCCGGCGTCGCCGCTGCCCGGGGTCGGGCCGGTGCCTGGGCCGGGGCCGCTGCCCGGGCCGGGACCGGGGCCGGGATCCGGGATCCGCGCCGTCGAGCTCGATCGTCGCGACACGGCCCCAGTTGCCGGCCTCGTCGCGATAGACGACCGCGAGGTGGGTCGCGCCGGCGAGGTCCTCGGCGGAGAGCTCGACGGACTCGGTCTCACCGGCCGCCGCGGGAGCGCCGCCGGACTCGGCGATCTTCTCGCCGTCCTGCGGCTCCGCGATCGGCTCGCCGGACGCGCGGACCTCGAAGCCGGCGGCCTCGCCGCAGACCCAGTCGTCGCCCGGGGCGGTCCAGCTCAAGGTGCCGTCGCTCGGCGAGCGCGACGTCCTCGGCGGTGCCGGGCGGGCGGGCGTCGGTGCCGTAGTTGGCGCTGCCGAACTCGTCGTGGTGGAACGTCCACCACTCCTCGTTGGATCCTCGCAGGCGTCGGTCCCGGTCTCCCAGAGGAACGACCAGCCCTCGCGGGTGAGCGCGGCGACCTCGAGCGTGCCGTCGCCGTCGGCGTCGCCGACCGAGGGCGTCGCCTGCGTCCAGCCGCCGGTGAACTTCGGCCAGCCGGACGGCTCGACGCCACCCGGGCCGTAGGCGTGCATCTGGTAGAGGCCCGTGCCGACCAGCACCTGGCGCTCGGTGCCCGTGCCGCCGACGCGGGCGATGCTCGGCTGCGAGACCAGCTGGAAGTCGTCGGTGGCGCGCGGGAAGCCGGGCACGGACTCGCCGGCGGCGACGTCGCTGCCGGGCGGGCCCAGGCTCCAGCCCTGGACGACGTGGTTGAAGGGCAGGTTCTGGTTGACCGCGAGCAGGTTGGCGGCGCCGTTCACGGTCAGCCCGGCCTTGAAGACCTGCGGGAAGCCGCCGCCGAGCACGTCGCCGATCGAGGAGTAATCGGCGAGGTTGAGGATCGGGCCCTGGTCGATGCCGTTGGTCGGGCCGTTCACGTAGTTGGTCAGCGTCGCGCCGTCGGCGCCGACGAGGCGGGTGCCGCCGCGCGCCGTTCACCGACGTGGCCGCCGAGACCGAGACCTCGTCGACCCCGTCGCCGTCGGTGTCGACGACCGCGGCGTCGTGGCCGGGCAGGACGAAGGGCAGCAGGTCGCCGGCGGCGACGCCGACCGAGACCGGCCAGCCGTCGGCGAGCTGCCCGTCGTCGTCGACTCCGTAGACCGGGTTCGAGCCGGTGGCGGAGGTGAGCAGCAGGTTCATCAGCTCGAGCGGGTCGGGGAAGGAGCCGGGCGGGTCGCCGCCGACGACCTCGTTGGTCGCGATCACGACCTCCTCCGGGCTGGGTCCTCGTCGAGCTGGGCGATCGCCGGCGAGGTCACGATCTCGGCGCCCGCGGCGTCTTCGGAGTCGAGCTTGACCGGCTCCCAGACCGGCTCGCCCTCTCCGTCGAAGGCGTAGAGGTGCTGGTCGAGCGAGCCGGCGACGATCTCGAGCCTGCGCGTCTCGCCCTCCCCCTCGGGGACGAGGTCGGCGAGCGCCGGCGAGCCGGCGAAGCCCCGCTTGATGTGGTTGTTGCCGTTGATCGCGCGCTGCGCGGAGTCGAAGCAGGGCTGGGGCGCGCCCGCGACGCAGGGCGCGGAGAGGCTCGGGTCGACGCGGACGGGGAAGCCCTCGACCGGTTCGCCGTCGGTGTGCCAGGCGTAGACGTGCTCGCCGGCGGTGACGACGATCTCCTGGGCGCGGTCGCCGTCGATGTCGCCGATCACGGGCGCCCGCAGCGACTCGCGCGGCGCCTCGAGCTCGTCCGGCACGCGGCCGGCGGAGGCGAGCGCGAGGGGCAGGGTGCGGACCGGCTCGCCGCCGTTGAAGCTCTCGAGCGGCTCCCCGGCGGAGTCGAGCGCGTAGAGCTCGCCGCTGGAGGTCGGGAGCAGCACGTCGAGCGCGTTGTCGCCGTCGAGGTCGTAGAGCCGGGGCGGCGCCTCGCCGCCGGAGCCGGTGATCAGGTCCCCGGCGACGGAGCCCTCGCCGACCGGCTTCGGCCAGCCGTCGAGGTTGCCGTCGTTCGCGTAGGCGAAGAGGGTCTTGCGGTAGCGGCCGAAGTTGTCGGAGTCGGACCCGCGTCCTCGACGGTCAGCCGGATCTGGAAGGCGTGGCGCTCGGGGTCCGGCGACGGGTAGGGGTCGGCGGGCCAGGCGTCGGCGGCGGTGCCGCCCGGGCGGCCGGCGTCGGCCGCGACGCTGCCGTCGCAGCTCGTCGCCAGCTCCTGGACGATCGACTTCGGGATCGTGCCGAGGACGCCGTCACGCTCGCCGGTGCCGCTGAGGCCCGGGATCGGGAGGAAGTCGGCATCGAGGGCGTCCTGGCCGCATGCGTACTCGACCCGCCAGGCTCCGACGCCCGCGTCGGAATGGGGCGCGGCCACGCGGCCGCGGACCACGACCCCGCTCGCCGGGACGCGATCGGCGTTGATCGGGGCGAACCAGTCGGGCGCGTCGAGCTGTGCCTCCGGCGGGATCTCGCCGGAGTCGATCCGCTCCATGGCCCCCGCGAGGTTGACCCGGCCGTAGCCGAAATGCGGGTCCCAGCCCTCGCTCGCCTTGTCGGGCAGGCCGATCTCGCCGGTGTTCTCGGGCAGCACGTCCTCGGCCGTCATCGTCAGGAGCTGGCGCACCTCGTTGCCGGAGAGCGGGCTGTCGAGGTGATCGCGGCCGTAGGCCATCAGCAGGCCGGCGGCGCCCGAGGCCTGGCCGGTGTTCTCCGAGCCGGTCGAGCCCATCATCACGATGTCGGCCTTGCCGCCGTACTGGGTCAGGTTCGAGTTGCGGAAGAAGCTGGTGGTGACCGGCTGGCCGGCCTCGCCCGGCTCGACGCCGATCTGTTCGAGCGAGTCGAGGAGCGCCGCGCAGCCCTCCGGAGAAGCCGGGAAGGCTCCGGAACTCGTGTCGAACGGCAGGTCGAGCCGCCGGGCGAGTCCGCCCGGCCCCGAGCAGGTCTCGTTCGGCGCGGTGTCGTAGATCGACCCGGCGACGTAGATCGCCTCGTTGTAGTTCGTCGGGTAGTTGTGGTTGGCGCTGTTGATGTCGCTGGAGACGAGGGTCAGCGCCAGGCCCTTCTCGTCGGCGTAGGAGAAGGACCGGCGGGCGAACTGGGTGTTGGTGAGCCCGCCGACCGCGCCCTCGACGACGCTGGCGCCGTTGTCGGCGGCGTAGGTGACGCCCATCGCGAAGTTGTCGGTGGGGACGACGAAGGTGTCCCAGACGCGCAGCGGCATGATCTGGCAATCGGGGCACATGCCCGACGCCGCCGGCGCCGTTGTTCGTCTCTGCGGCGGCCTCGCTCGCGCGCCCGGTGCCGTGCCCGCTGGCCGAGCAGCAGCTCGAGGCGTCGAACGGGTCGTTGTCGTTGTCGAAGAAGTCCCAGCCGGCGATGTCGTCGACGTAGCCGTTGCCGTCGGCGTCCGTGTGGTCGGAGAACGCGGCGATCAGGTCGGAGCCGTCGAGGATCGAGTCGGCCTCCTGGTCGCCGCCGGCCTCGGCGACGCGCGAGTCGCCGGCGTAGTCGGTGACGTTGAACGCGCCGTCGTTGTTGCAGTCGTACGCGGCGCAACCCTCGGGCAGCGGCAGCTCGGCGCGGTTCAGGTGGATCTTGTCGACGAGCTCGGTGGTACTGCCAGTCGGATGCCGGTGTCGAGGATCGCGATCGTCGTCCGCGGGTCGCCGGTCGAGTACTTCCAGGCCGTGTCGGCGCGGACGCCGGAGATCTGCAGGCACTCGGCCGCGGCGTCGTCGGCGGTGCCGGGCTCGGCGGCGCGGTTGGCGGCGCGGCCCTGCTCGTCGAGCTGATCGCAGTTGACGTAGCGGGTACCCGTCGCCGAGTGCGGCAGGGCGCCGGTGGCGTCCGGCACCTCGTTCGCCGAGTCGGGGCTGAAGCCGAAGGCGCCGTACCTCTCCTCGGCGTAGCTGAAGCACTCGCGCTCGTCCGGGGTGTCGGCGTCGTCGGCCTCGCAGCGGTCGAAGTCGGGATCGTTCGGAGTGTTCAGGCGCGGGCTCTCGTCCGGGTTGCCGCCCGGGAACGCCGCTGCGGCCGCCGACGGCGCGATAAGCGCCAACGCGACGACCAGTACTGCGAGCTGCCCCTTCCTCCGCGACTCCATTCAACCCCTCGAGACGGACCGTACGGAGAAAGATCACGCGGCTGCGCCGGTTCGCCGGGGTCAGGCCGTGACGGTGTCCTCCCAGTCGGCCCGGAACACGCGGTGGCGGCCGGCGAGGCCCTTGAGCTCGAGCTCGCGCTCCTCGCCGAACGAGAATCCGTTCTCGCTCGATGCCTCGGCGGCCTCGCGCAGCGGCTCCGAGACGAGGATCTCGCCGCCGCCGGCCTGGGCCGCGATCCGCGCGGCGAGGATCACGCTGCGGCCGAAGAGGTCGCCCTCCTCGCGGATCGCCTGGCCGGTGTGGAGGCCCATCCGTACCCGCACCCGCTCGTCGTCGATCACCTCGGTGGCCTCGAGGTCGCGCTGGATCTGGGAGGCGCAGGCGAGCGCCGCGCCCGGGCTCGCGGAAGACGAGCATGAAGCCGTCGCCCTGGCTCTTCACCTCGAAGCCGCCGTGCTCACGCAGGCGGCGGCGAAAGAGGCTGTTGTGAGCGCGCAGGACCTCCAGCCAGCGCTCGTCGCCGAGCCGCTCGGTCATGAGCGTCGAGTCCTCGATGTCGGAGAAGAGGATCGTCACCGTGCCGTCCGCGGCGACGTGCGCGGAGAGGTCGGGGCGCTCGTCGGCGACCGCCTCGATCATCGAGTCGATCGACGTGGTGACGTCGACGCCCGCGAGCCCCTGGGCCTCGAGCCGCAGGCCGAGCGCGCGCTCGACGAGGAGCGGCATCCCGATCTCCCGCGCGGTGTCGATCGCGCGGCCGAGCAACTCGAGCGCTCGCGCCCGGTCCTCCTCGCCGCCGCGCTCGAGCAGGAGCCCGGCGAGCTCGTAGCGGTAGAAGGCCTTGAAGGGCCGCTCGCCCATCCGCTCGCAGAGCGCGATCGCGGTCTCGTAGCGCTCCTCGGCCTCGTCGCCGCGCCCCATGGTCCGCGCCAGCCGGCCGAGCACGCCGGCGACCGGTCCGTAGCTGGCGGCGGCGCGGCCGGCGACGAGGTTGATCCCGTCGTAGGGAGCGAGCAGCTCGTAGAGCTCGCCGGCGCGGTCCGCGTCCCCGAGGACGGCGGCCGCGTCGGAGACGAGCGCGAGCGCGATCACGCGCTGCGCGTCGTACGGCAGGGTCTTGAAGCCACGCTGCGCGATCCGCTCGAACTCCTCGCGGGCCGCTTCGAGGTTGCCGAGCTGGGACTCGATCGAGGCGAGCGCGCAGCGCCACGCCGGCACGGCCGGGTAGCGCGCCGCCATCTCGGCGACGGCGTCGCGGATCTCCCCCTCGCGGCCCTGGAGCCGCATCCGGAGCGCCGTCTGGATCGCGTAGAACTGCTGTGCAAGCGGTTCCCCGGCGCGCTCGCCGCCGGCCAGGGCCTCGCCGACGAGCCGCTCGGCGTCGTCGAAGCGACCGTCGATCATCGCCCGCGTCCCGCGCAGGAGCGGGACGTGCCAGAGGTGCTGGGGCTGGCGCAGCCGCGCCGCGAGCTCCTCGTAGGCGGCGAGCTCGCGGTCGACCCCGGCGATGTCGCCCAGTTCGAGGTAGGCCCGGACGCGGTACGCGTAGGCCCGCACCTCCATCTCGAGGTCGCCCAGCCGGCGGCCGATCTCGAAGAGCTCGTCCGCCTCGGCGAGGCGGCTGCCGGGTGCCCTCGGCGTCGTTGCCGGCGACGAACTGACGGCGGACGAGCGCGCTCGCGATCGCCTCGTCGTCGCCGATCCGGCGGGCCAGCTCAAGCGCCTCGACGCTGAGCGGCTCGGCCTTTCCGACCGGGTCCTCCCAGTAGTACTCGGCGGCGAGGGCTGAGAGCAGCTTCGACCGAAGGCTGCCCTCCTCCGCGCCCGCGCCCTCGAGCGCCTCCTCGACGAGCTCGGCGATGCCGCGGTCGAACGAGCCGGCCTCCGAGAGCGCGGAGACGTCGCACGCGGCCCGCGCCAGCGCCTCGCCGTCGCCGATCTCGCGGGCGATCGCCGCCGCGTCCTCGAGGGTCTCGCGCGCGTCGGCGTAGCGCGAGGCGCGGGTCTGGGCCTCCCCGAGCTCGAGCTCGATCTCCATGCGCAACGCCCGGCCCGACTGGCGGTCGAGGTCGAGCACGTCGCGGGCGCGCTCGAGCAGGACGACGGCGTCCTCGTGGGCGAGCCGGTTGGTCGCCTGCTCGGCGGCCCGGCGCGCGTACTCCGCAGCGCGCGCGGGATCGCCCGCCGGAGCGGCCTCGAGGAACTGGTGGGCGAGCGAGCTCAGCATCGCCCGATCGTCGCCGTGAACCTCCTCGATGGCGGCGGCGATCCGGCCGTGCACCGCCGCCCTGCGCGTCGCCGGGATCTCGGCGTAGAGCGTCTCCCGCACGAGCGCGTGCGAGAAGGAGTAGCGGCGCGGGCCGCCCGCGTCGGTGACGATTCGCGCACGCGCCGCCTCCTCGAGCGCGGCCGTCACCTGCTCCTCGTCGCACGTCTCGCAGGCGCGGGCGAGCACGTCGAGCGAGAACTCGCGCCCGATCGCGGCGGCGACCGTGAGCACCGAGTTCGCCTGATCGGAGAGCCGGTCGAGGCGGCGGCCGACCACCTCGCGCACGCCCTGCGGGATCTGCGGCAGCCACGAGCCGGCGGTGCCCGCGGCGCCGGCCTCGAGCCTGCCTTCGCTGGCGAGCAGGCGGACGACCTCGGAGACGAAGAACGGGTTGCCCTCGGTCTGCTCGAGCACGGCGTCGGCGAGCCCGGGTGCCGGCGTGGTGCCGGTGGACATCTCGATGTAGCGCTCGACGGCGGCGGAGTCGAGACCGCGAAGCTGGACCCGCGTCGTCCGCTCGGCGCCCGCCAGCTCGGAGAGCGTCGACGCCAGCGGGTGGTGGCGGCCGAGCTCGACGTCTCGGTAGGTCCCGGCGATGAGGAGCGGGCTGTCCCCGAAGCTGCGGGCGAGGAACCGCAGGAGCAGGAGCGAGGGCTCGTCGGCCCAGTGCAGGTCGTCGAGCACGAGCATCAGGGGCCGCGAGCGCGCCGCGCCGGAGAGGAAGGTGGCGACGGCGTCGAAGAGCCGGAAGCGCGCCTCGTCGTGCTCGTCGCCGTCGCCGGGCTCGGCGGTCGAGCCCACCTGCTCGCGGAGCTCGGGCACGATCCGTGCGATCTCGGCCGCGCCGGCGCCGAGCTCCCAGGCCAGCCCGACCGGGTCGGCGTCGCGGACGTAGGAGCGGATCGCCTCGGCCCACGGCCAGTAGGCGGGCGCTCCCTCGCCCTCGTGGCAGTGGCCCCAGTGCACGCGCGCTCCCTGGACGCGGGCGTAGGTCGCGAGCTCCTCGGCCGTGCGCGTCTTCCCGATCCCGGGCTCGCCGACGAGCAGGACGAGGCCGCCCGCTCCGCCCCGTGCATCGTCGACGACGCCGCGGAGCTCCGAGAGCTCACGCTCACGGCCGACGAAGATGCCACCGGCGAGACGGTCGAGGGGGTTCTCCTCGGCCTCGGCGACCTCCGCGGGGGCAGCGGGCGAGAGGTCGAGCGACTCGAGGGCCCGCCGCGCCTCGGCGGCGCTCGCGGGCCGCTCCTCCGGCCGCTTCGCGAGAAGGTCGAGGACGAGGACGTCGAGGCCGGGCGGCAGCTCCGGGCGCAGCTTCGAGGGCGACACCGGGGTCGCGCTCAGGTGCTGGCCCATGATCGCGACGGCGTCGTCGCCGGGGAACGGCGGCTGCCCGGTGAGCATCTCGTAGAGCAGGGCGCCGAGCGAGTAGAGGTCCGAGCGCGCGTCCGAGCGTGCGCCCGAGCGCCTGCTCGGGCGGCAGGTAGGCGACGGTGCCGACGAGCGTGCCGCCGGGCTCGGCGCGCGTGCGTCCCTCGCTGGTCAGCGCCAGCCCGAAGTCCCCGAGCCGCGCCCGGCCGTCCTCGCCGATCCAGACGTTCGCGGGCTTGAGGTCCCGGTGGACGATGCCGCAGCCGTGGGCGTGTTCGAGCCCCCGCGTCACGTCGATCGCGATCGCCACCGCCTGCTCTGGCTCGAGCCGCCGCCGCTCGGCCGCCGCGAGCAGGCCGGCGACGTCGCCGCCCGGCATGTGCTCGGAGACGATGAAGGGGCCGGCGCGATCCTCGCCGCTCTCGACGATGCCGACGATGTGGGGGTGGGCGCCGAGCTTGCCCATCGCCTGGGCCTCGCGCCGCGCGCGGGCGAGCACCGCCTCACCGACGCCCTCGGTCTCGAAGACCGCGACGGCGACGGCGCGGTCGTCCTCGGCCTCCGCGCGCCAGGTAGACGCGCTTGCGACCGCCGCGGCCGAGGAATCGCTCCGGCCGGTAGCGGCCCGACGGCAAGCGTCTCCGGCAGGTCCCTGGCGCGATCTTGGTCGGCCTCGCCGTTGGCGCTCTCCGAGGGCGCGCCGCGACCTCGAGCTCCGCTCCGCAGGAATCGCAGAAGCGGGCACCCTCGCGGTTCGCGTTACCGCATTCGGGACAGCGCATGGCTTCAGAATCTAAAGGACCGCCCGAGCCGGTTCGCGAAGCGTCACCTAGGATGCGCGCGTGCTCCGCCCCGCCCGCCTCCCGATCCTGCTCGCGGCCGCCCTGATCGCGCTCGCAGCGCTCGCCGGCTGTGGCGACGACGAGGGCTCCGAGACGCCGGCGACGACGACCACGAGCGGCGCGTCCGGCGCGTCCGGCGCGTCCGGTGGCGACGCGACCGCGGAGGACGCCCAGGCCAAGTCGGACGCCACTTCCGCCACCGCGTCGATGGAGACCTACGCGACCGATCACAACGGCTCCTACGAGGGCGCGAACGCGAACAACCTGGACCAGATCGAGCCCGTCACGGCCGACATCGGCGTGAAGACGACGAGCGACGGCTACGAGATCACGGCGCCGTCGGACAGCGGCAACACCTTCACGATCGAGCGCTCGGGCGACGGCTCGACGACCAAGACCTGCACCGAGGCGGGCGTCGGAGGATGCCCGGAGAACGGAGAGTGGTGATGTCAGAAGCTGTTCTGCACACGAACGCCGGCGCGATCACCGTCGAGTTCCACGACGAGGACGCCCCGAAGACGGTCGAGAACTTCCGCAAGCTCGCGGACGACGGCTTCTATGACGGGCTCACCTTCCACCGGGTGATCACCGACTTCATGATCCAGGGCGGATGCCCGGAGGGCACCGGAACCGGGGCCCGGCTACACTTCGAGGACGAGTTCAACGAGCACAAGTCGAGCGTGTTGTGTTTTTGATGTTGAATGTGTTATTTTTTATGTATGTTTTCTACGCGGACGACGGCTTCTACGACGGGCTCACCTTCCACCGGGTGATCACCGACTTCATGATCCAGGGCGGATGCCCGGAGGGCACCGGAACCGGCGGCCCCGGCTACACCTTCGAGGACGAGTTCAACCAGCACAAGATCGAGCGCGGCGCGCTCGCGATGGCGAACGCGGGACCGGACACGAACGGGTCTCAGTTCTTCATCGTCACCACGGAGGCCGCGCCCTGGCTCGACGGCAAGCACACCGTCTTCGGCCGGGTCTCGGATGGGATGGACGCGGTCGACGCGATCGAGGGCACGCCCACCGGCGCCGGCGACAAGCCGGCCGAGCCGCAGGTGATCGAGCGGGTCGAACTGCGTTAGTGGGAGCGCGGCGACGATCTCCACGTCGGCGATCCGCGCTTCGATGACTGGGAGGTCGTCCGCGACTTCGAGGACCTCGACACCGCCCGCGCCTGGCGGCAGAACCTCGCCGAGCAGGGCCTCGAGGACGTGGTGCTGACCTCCGACTGGCCCCTCGACCGATTCGGCCGCGGGGACATCGCCCTGCGGGTCCCGGCCGACCTCTGGTCCGAGGCCGAGGAGCTGCTCGCGCCCGACGCCGACTGAGCTCAGGCAGAGTCGCGAGGCGGGTAGGCCACGCCCGTGAGCTCCTCCGAGACCTCCCACAGCCGGCGGCCGAGCTCGGCGTCCTGGGCGCGCCGGACGGCCTCGACCCGGGTCGGATATCCGCGCGCCTCGCGCGGGCCGTCGGGTCCGTAGAACTCGCCGCTCTCGACACCGGGGGCCGTCGCCGCGTAGAGCTGCGGCAGGGCGCCGCGCTCGGCGCTTTGGGCGAACAGCTTGTTGCCGACCCGGAGCAGCGCCTTCATCGCCCCGGTCGGGCCGGAGACCTGGAGGTTGGTCGCCGAGTAGCCCGGGTGCGCCAGCAGGCTCTTCACCGGCGATCCGGCGGCTCGCAGCCGGCGGTCGAGCTCGAGCCCGAAGACGGCGTTGGCGAACTTCGAGCGCTGGTAGGCGGTCCGGGGCTGATAGGAGCGCTCGCTTCCGAGGTCGTCGAAGTCGATCCGTCCCGGGCGGTGCTCGAGGCTCGACACCGTGACGACCCGCGGGTCCATGCCCGAGCCGAGATGTCCGAGCAGGAGCCCGGTGAGGGCGAAGTGGCCGAGGTGGTTGGTCGCGAACTGAAGCTCGATCCCGTCCGGGGTCACCGACCGGGGCGGCATCATCACGCCGGCGTTGTTGATCAGCAGGTCGAGGTCTTCGTGCGCCGCCATGACCTCGGCGGCGAACCGGCGAACCGAGTCGAGGTCGGCGAGGTCGAGCAGGCGCATCTCGAGCCTCGCGGTGGGCACCCCGCGGCGGATCTCGATCTCGGCCTCCTGGGCCTTTCCGTCGCTGCGCGCGGTCCCGACCACGGTCGCGCCGGCGCGCGCGAGCTCGCGGGCCGTGCTCAGCCCGAGGCCGCTGTTGGCGCCGGTGACGACGGCGGTGCGGCCGCTCTGGTCTGGGATCTGCTCAGCGGTCCAGCCGATGGACGGATCCTAGGGGCCGCCGGGGCCTACGGGTCGCCGGTCGTCTCCTCGCATGCCTGGGCGCCCTTGGTGACGAACTTGTCCTTGCCGTCCCCGCCCGAGCACTTGTCCTTCTTCGGACCACCCTCGAGCTTGTCGTTGCCGTCGCCGCCACGGGGCTCGTCCTTGCCCCCGCCGGACCTGCTCGCCGCGGCCGGGTGGTGGTCGCCGAAGAGCTGGTCGTTGCCGTCGCCGCCGAGCATGTTCAGGTCGTTGCCGTTCCCGCTGGCCTCGCCCGCGGCGTAGTTGTCGCCGACGAGGATGTCGTTGCCGTCGCCGCCGTTGATGATCGGCGAGTCGTTGCCGGCGCCGATCGCGTCGCCGCGGCTCGAGAAGCAGTCGCCGACGAGCAGCTCGGTGTCGCCGCCGACGCCGACGAAGTTGATGCCGTTGTCGTTCGGCTCGCCGTTCAGCTTGTCCGAACCGCCGCCGCAATGGGCGGTGCCGGTGCCGTGCACGGCGGCGTCACCGACCTCGAAGTCGGTGCCGGTCAGTCCGTTGATCTCGTCATTGCCCGTGCCGGTGGCGTCGCCGCTCCCGTCGCCCATGTAGGTGCCGACGAGGGCGTCGCCGATCAGCTCGTCG
Organism: uncultured Thermoleophilia bacterium; assembly: GCA_963844425.1. Classification (GTDB taxonomy): domain Bacteria; phylum Actinomycetota; class Thermoleophilia; order Solirubrobacterales; family 70-9; genus DASUSH01. The sequence continues at coordinate 284,540 of CAWJOD010000020.1, forward strand.
CTGCCGGGACCGCCGGAGAGGTCGTCATTGCCGGAGCCCTCGGCCCCGGCCGGCGAGAAGGCGTCACCGACGATGATGTCGTTGCCGTCACCGCCGTTCAGCTTGTCGTTGCCTCCACCGGAGACCGGGGAGTCCTCGGAGTACGCATCGCCGATGATCACGTCGTTGCCCTGGCCGCCGGCGAGGTCGTCGTCGCCGGGCCCGCCGATCATCAGGTCGTCGCCCTTCGTTCCCTGCTCCGTATGCGCAGCCCTCGCGCAGGTAGGGAGCCGCGCATGCGGGGATCGCCTCGTTCGCGAGCGGTCGTCATGGCTCTCGCTCCCGAGCGCCGGCTGGCCGGTTCCCACCGCGAGCGCGGTGAAGGCGCTCACGACGAAGATGAATCGAAGTCTTGATCTGCCTGACACGAATGCTCCTCCCGCCTGATCGGTCCGCCCGCAGGTTACCCCGTCCGTCTCAATTATCTCCCAAGATCACGGCTCTACGGGTCCCCCGTCGTCTCCTCGCAAGCCTGGGAGCCCTTCTTGGTGAACTTGTCCTTGCCCGGCGCCGCCGGAGCAGAGATCCTTCGCGGGGCCGCCCTCGAGCCTGTCGTCGCCCTTGCCGCCGCGCGAGTGGTCCTTGCCCCCTCCTGAGACCGTGGCCGACCCGGGGTGGTGGTCGCCGAAGAGGGAGTCGTTCCCGCCGCCGCCGAGCATGTTGGGGTCCGAGCCGCTGCCGCTCGCATCTCCGTGCGGAGCGAAGTTGTCTCCGACGAGCACGTCGTTGCCATCGCCGCCGTTGATGATCGGGCGGTCTCCCGCCGCACCGATCGCGCTGCCGGCGGTGGAGTAGCAGTCCCCGACGAGCAGCTCGGTGTCTTTGCCGAGGCCGGAGACGTCCGCCCCGTCGTTGGCGTTGGTCTCCCCGTTCAGCTTGTCCGAGCCCGCGTTCGAGCAGTCCGCGAGCCCGGGGCCGAAGACCGCCGCGTCGCCGACCACGAGATCGGTGTCGGGATAGCCGTTGATCTCGTCGCTGCCGCTCCCCACGGCTCCGGCCTCGGGGGAAGAGACCTCGTCGTCGTAGCTCCCGACGAGCGCGTCGCCGACCTCGACGTCGTTGCCCTCGCCACCGGTCATCTTGTCGTTGCCGGTGCCGACCGCGCCGAAGTTGGAGTAGGCGTCGCCGACGACGACGTCGGCGCCGTCGTGTCCGTGGACCTTGTCGTTGCCGCTGCCCTGCGCAGGGCCCGCTGTGGAATAGGCGTCGCCGACGACGATGTCCGTACCGCCGCCGCCCTTGACCTCGTCGGCGGCTCCGCCACTGGCGGCGCCGGTCGTCGAATACTCGTCGCCCACCAGGATCTCGCCGTCGGGTCCGCCCTCGATGCGGTCGTCGCCCGGGCCGCCGATGACGACGTTGTGGCCGGCGAAGGTGCAGATCAGGTCGTTGCCGCCACGGCCGTCGATGAAGTCGTCGCGGTTGGTCCCGTGGATCACGTCGCGACCCTCGGTGCCAATCAGCCTGGTCTGGTCGAACCCGTTGCCGATCGTCGGCTTCTCGCCCAGACAGGAGAGGCCGCCACCGCCTGCGGCGCCGCCCGTGAAGACCAACGTCGGCAGCACGGCCGCGAGCGCAACCGCCATGGCTACGCCGAGCCTTCCCGGCTTGTATCGCCCGCCTGCGATGGAAGAAACCGTACCGAAGACTTCCCGGATCAAAAACCGTAGGAACCCGCAAACCGCCACCGAGCGCTCTTCGGCATGCTTGCGGGCATGCCCGGCCCGCTTCTAGCCGTCGATGCGCCATCGATGCTCTTCCGCGCGTTCTATGCACTGCCGGACTCGATCAAGGGCGCCGACGGTAAGCCGGTCAACGCCCTACTGGGCACCGCCAACCTGATCCTGCGCGAGGTCGAGGAGCATGGCCCCCGCGCCGTCGTCCTCTGCTTCGGCCCGGACGCCGCCACCTATCGCGTCGAGCTCTACTCCGGCTACCACGCCGAGCGCCCGGAGGTCCCCGACGACCTCGCCCCCCAGTTCGCCGCCTGCGGCGAGTTCTTCGAGGCGTTCGGCTGGACGGTGGCCAACCACGACTCGCTCGAGGCCGACGACCTGCTCGGCACCTACGCGCGGCTCGAGTCCGAGGCCGGCGGTCGCACACTCCTCCTCACGGGAGACCGCGACATGTTCCAGTGCGCGAACGACGACGTCACCGTCCTCTACGTGCGCACCGGGGGCAAGGCCGGTGCCGAGGCCGTCGGCCCCGACGAGGTCCGCGAGCGCTACGGGATCGGGCCCGAGCTCGTTCCCGACTTCATCGCCCTGCGCGGCGACCCCTCCGACGGCATCCCGGGCGCGAAGGGGGTCGGCGAGAAGACCGCGGCCGAGCTCCTGCGCGAGCACGGCTCGCTCGAGGGCGTGCTCGACGCCGCGATCCGCATCGCCAAGCCGAAGCTGCGAACGACCCTGATCGACTCGCGCGAGGACCTGCTCGCCTACAAGGACATCGCCACCCTTCGCGACGCCGGCGTCGAGCGGCCGGCCGATCGCCCGACCGACTGGGAGGGCGGCGCCGGGGCCGCCTATGAGAAGGGCATGAAGGTGCTCTCCAAGAGACTGCTGGAGAAGGCCGGGACCTGACCCCTGCACCCTGCCAGGCAATTCATACCTGGCGCTAGTCAGCCCACCAGTCGCGCTGGCCCTCGACGTCTTCGCGCGGATCCTCACCGAGATTGGGCGCGCCGATGACGATGATCTCGAGGCCCTCCGGCCCGGCCTCGTAGCCTCGCCACGTACCGGGCGCGAGCGCCACCGCGTCCCACTCCTTGAGCTCGACGATCTCGTCGTCGAGCTTCATCCGCCCGCTCCGCGCAGGACCACGTACACCTCCTCCTGCGTCTTGTGCGTGTGGCCGTACGGAAATCGATAGCCGGAGCGGGACGCGCTGGTAGCTCCGGCCGGATTGCTCGAGCTCGAGCGCCTTGGTCGCCAGGCGGAGACTCCAGGTCCGGCGCGCCGTCGAAGTTCGGACCCGACGTCCTCCGGGTCCTCCTTGAGGTTCCTGAGCGTGAACGGCACGGGCGCAATCCTACGGCGCCGATTAATCCCCGGCCAGGTCGGGGATGTAGCGCTCGAGATGGAGTGCGATCGTCTCCCGGACCCAGGCCTGGGTCGCGGGGTCGGCGAGCCGGTAGCGGCCGATCAGCATCGCCTGGTCGGTGATCGGTAGGCCGGCGATCTCCCAGTGGGTGGCGAGGCGCTCGAAGAGAAGCTCGGAGCGCCGCGCCCAGGCGTCTTCCTGCGAGGTCGCGGCGGTTGCCGGCGGCTCGCCGATCTTCGCGATCGTCGCCGCGCTCAGCGAGCGCCTGAGGGTGAGGACGTTCCCGTCGGGGTCGGTGTAGCTCTCGGTCGGCGCCTTCGCCCGGGGCCGGCGCTTGCCCTTTCGCTTCGCCATCCGTGGAAGGCTAGGCGCGATGAGCCCCCGCTTCGACGCCCAGGCCTGGCGCTTTCGCCAGCCGCTCTGGCCCCTGCTGCGCCGGGCGCTCGTCGCCGGCGTCCCGGTCGGCGCCCTGGTCCTCTTCGACCTCGGCCTCTCCGCCGGGCAGCTCGCCGGCATCGGGCTCGGGGCCCTGCTCGCGTCCTTCGTCGCCTTCGACAGCCCGGTCCCACTCACGCGGGCGGTGTGGCAGCTCTGCGCCGCCCCGTTCATCGCGTTCGCCGGGGCGCTCGGGGCGCTGACCGGTTCGGACCCGGTGCTCGCCGTCGTCGCGATGACCGTCTTTGCGAGCGTCGCCGGCCTCAGCGCCGCGGTGTCGCCGCGCCTCTACATCGCGGGGGCCTCGACGACGCTCGGCGCTGCTGATCGCCCAGGGCCTGGCGCTCGACACATCGGACGCGGTGGAGGTGTTCGCCCTCGCCGGCATCGGGGCCGCGATCGAGGCCGCGGTCTCGCTCGCAGGCGCGGCCATCAACCGCGTCACCGAGCGAATCGATCCTCGTGCCGGCCTGCGCGACGTCCGCGCCAAGGTCGGCGCCAACCTCAGCCTCGACTCGGCGAGCTTCCGCCACGCCCTTCGCTGGGGCGTCGCGCTGGGCGTCGGTGTCGCGGCCTATCACCTGCTCGATCTCGGCCTGCACGGCTACTGGGTGCCTCTGACCGTCCTCTTCGTGCTGCGGCCGAGCTACGGGGAGACCTGGGAGCGGATCCTGATGCGGGGCGCCGGGACGCTCGTCGGACTCCTGATCGCGACCCCGCTCGCGGAGCTGATCGGCGGCCTCGACGTGCTCGAGGCGATCGCGATCGCCATCACCGCCGCCCTCTCGTTCGCGCTGCTCGCGGTCGAGTACGCGCTGTTCACCGCGGCGATCACCTCGTTCGCGGTGATCTACGCCCACGCCCTCGGCCAGCCCGCGTTCGAAGCCGCGGACGAGCGCGCCGTCGCGACCGTGATCGGCCTCGTCATCTGCGCGGTCGCCTACGCCGTCTTCCGCGACCCGTCCCCCGATAGGGTCTCGGCGACCGCAGCGCTGAGATCCACAGGGGAGATTTGAAGATGGCGGAAATCGCATTGACCCGCAGCAAAGGTGGCGGGCTGATGGGGATCGCGGTCCTCGTGGACGGTGAGAAGGCCGGCCGGGTCGGTCCCGGGAAGACAGTGAGCTTCGAGGTGGCTACCGGCCGCCACGAGGTCAAGCTGAAGCGCGGCTTCGCTCACATCGAGGCGGAGGTCGACGTCGGCGAGGGCGAAAGGATCCAGCTCTACTGCAGCGAGGACAGCGGGTTCAGCTCCAGCGGCAAGGTCTCGGCATCGAAGACGGTCAAGGCGCTCGGGGGCAAGGGCGGGCTTCACCTCTGGCTCGAAGAGGACGCGGCCTCGGAGTAAACGCCGCGCCGGATCCAGCGGGGCACGAGGATGAGTTCCGGTCAGGCCGCCGCCCGGAGGTGGCGGCGGTGGGCGGTCCGCGAGGTGATCAGCGCGTTCCAGTCCTCGTCGTCGAGCCAGTGAGGCTGCGTCGTGGCGAGGAAGTCCGCGAGCACGGCGGCGAGTCCCTCGGGATCCTCGAGGTGCGGGAAGTGGGCGGCGCGGGGCAGAGTCTCGAACCGCGAGTTCGGGATGCGCTCGTGCGCCGCGCGCCCGTGCTCGAGCGGGATCGTGTTGTCGCGCTCGCCCCAGACGACCATTGTCGGCACCGGGCCGAGCAGATAGAGCCGATCGGTCGCGCTCACCCTCTGGCCGCGGACGTCGATCACCGAGCGCAGCGTCTGCAGAAAGGCCACGCGGGCACCCCGCCGCTCGAGCGGGCGCAGGGCGCGGACGACGGCCCGCAGGTACTTGCCGCGATTCGATCCGCGGGCGTCGAGCCGCGTCGGCGGTCGCCGAGAGCGCGCCCATCACACGCGGATGAGCGGCCGACCAGACCGCGGCTGAGGCGCCGGGCAGGGCGGCGCCGCGCAGCAGGGGGCTGACGTCGTGGCCGAGGCCGCCGCTGGAGACGAGCACGAGGCGGCCGACGCGCTCCGGGAACTGCCAGAAGAACTGCATCGCGATCCCGCCGCCGAGCGAGTGGCCGACGAAGGTCGCCCGGGGCACGTCGATCGCGATCAGCAGGTCGCGGATGGCCGCTGCGTGAGCTCCGATCGAGTAGTCGCCGCGCGGGGTCGCCGAGTCGCCATGGCCGATCAGGTCGGGAGCGATCACCCGGTGGTTCTCGGCCAGCCGCAGCGCCACGTCGCGCCAGTGCCGCGACGAGTTGACCATGCCGTGGATGAGGACCACGGGCGGACCCTCGCCGGCGGCGCGGTAGATCACCCGGTGGCCGTGGAGCTCGACCTCCCAGGCCTCGAAATCCTCATCGGGCACCTGGATCATGATCGGGCGCGCACCCTATAGGCCTCTCAGCGAGCCTTATTCCCGCAAAGAGCGAAAACTCGGTCCGCCGCGCCCCTAGACACAGGCGAGATCCCTGGGTAACTTCGCCTTGCGACCGGGAGAGAGAAGGAGCCGCTAAAGCCAGCGGCAACCCACTCTCGAAGGTGGCCGGCAAAGCTTCTCAGTGCGAAGGCTACGCACAGGGCAGGCAACGCCGCCGCCGCCACCGGTCGCGTTTTTCGTTCCGTAACGCATCAGAGATGGGAGCGGGCGGGCTAGCCACAAGGTGTCCGGGGGTTGGGCCCTTGCAGCGCCCTGCTCCCGGGACCGCGCCCCGGTCGCGCAGCCGGGGAGCGGGCAGATCTCCCGTGGCCGACGGCGAATGCCGCGCCCGCAGGGTATGGCGGTGCTCGGACGGCGCCGTGCTCGCCCCGGCTACTTGATGAAGAGGATCTCCGAGTACTTCGGCAGCGGCCAGAGATCGTCGGCGACGACCTTCTCGAGCTTGTCCGCGACCTCGCGCACCCTCGCCATCGCCGGCAACTGGTTGTCGCGGGCGTACTCGGCCAGCTCGAGGCCCTCGACCCCGTCCGGATACTCGTTCGCCTCGTCGAGCTCGTCGAGCGCCTCGAGCAGCTCGTCGGCGAGCGGGCGGACCTGCTCGGCGATCGCGCCGATCTCGGCCGAGCCGATCAGCGCGAGGTAGCGCAGCGCGGCCGGCAGCAGCATCGTCTTCGCGATCGACTCGGTCGTCTCCGCCTCGATGTTGGCCTTGATCGCGTACTGCTCGACCCAGACCTCGAAGCGTGACTCGAGCTCGCGCTTGGAGAGCACCTCGTACTTCTCGAAGGCAGCGACCGTCGTGTCGGCGAGGACCTCCGGCAGCGCGTCGACCGAGGTCTTCAGGTTCTTCAGGCCCCTGCGCTCGGCCTCGGCGTGCCACTCCTCGTCGTAGTTGTCGCCGGCGAAGAGGATCTGCTTGTTCTGTGAGTAGGAGTCGCTCACGACGTCGATCACCGCCTCGGCGATGTCGCCGCCCTTGGCCTCGACCTTGTCGGCGAGCTCGTCGATCGCCTCGGCGACGATCGTGTTCAACACCGTGTTCGGGAAGGCGAGCGACTCGCTCGACCCGACCGCGCGGAACTCGAACTTGTTGCCGGTGAAGGCGAACGGTGAGGTCCGGTTGCGGTCGCCGCCGTGCCTGGGCAGGTGCGGCAGTGCGGCCGCGCCGAGCCCGAGGTACGAGGCGGGCCTCTGCGGGTCGCCCTCGCCGGACACCATCTGCTCAAAGACCGTCTCGAGCTCCCCGCCGAGGAAGATCGAGATGATCGCGGGCGGCGCCTCGTTCGCGCCGAGGCGATGGTCCTGTCCGATGTTCGCCACCGAAGCCCGGAGCAGGCCCTGGTGCTTGTTTACGGCCTGGATCACCGCCGCGCAGAAGAACAGGAAGCTGACGTTCTCCGCCGGTGTGTCGCCCGGGTCCATCAGGTTGGCTCCCGAGTCGGTGCCCATGGACCAGTTGTTGTGCTTCCCGGAGCCGTTGACGCCGGCGAACGGCTTCTCGTGCAGCAGGCAGACGAGCCCGTAGCGGCGGGCGACGTTCTTCATCACCTGCATCGTCAGCTGCTGGTGGTCGGACCCGACATTCGAGTTCTCGAAGATCGGGGCGATCTCGTACTGGGCCGGGGCGACCTCGTTGTGGCGCGTCTTCACCGGCACGCCGAGCTTGACGAGCTCGAGCTCGGTCTCGAGCAGGCAGGCGAGGATCCGCTCCGGCATCGAGCCGAAGTAGTGGTCGTCCAGCTCATGGCCCTTCGGCGGCTTCGCGCCGAACAGGGTGCGGCCGGTGGTGACAAGGTCGGGCCGCTCGAAGTAGTACTGCTCGTCGATCAGGAAGTACTCCTGCTCGGGGCCGACCGTGGTGAAGACCTTGGTCGCCTCCTTGTCACCGAGCAGCTGCAGGGCCCGGACGGCCGACTTCGACAGCGCGTCCATCGAGCGCAGCAGCGGGATCTTTGCGTCGAGCGCCTCGCCGGTCCATGAGGCGAAGGCGGTCGGAATGCAGAGCAGCGCACCGTTCGGGTTCTCGAGGATGAAGGCGGGGCTCGTCGGGTCCCAGGCGGTGTAGCCACGCGCCTCGAAGGTGGCGCGGACGCCGCCGGTCGGGAACGAGGACGCGTCAGGCTCGCCCTGGATCAGCTCCCCGCCGGAGAACTCGGCCAGCGAGGCTCCGCCGTCCGCGTCGGGGGCGAAGAAGGAATCATGCTTCTCGGCGGTCGAGCCGGTCAGCGGCTGGAACATATGCGTGTAGTGGGTGGCGCCGCGCTCGAGCGCCCACTCCTTCATCGCCGTTGCGACCTCGTCGGCGAGGTCCGGGTCCAGCGGATCGTCGGAGGCGAGGTTCGCCTGCAGCTTCTCGAAGGTCTCGGGCGAGAGCCGCTCCTTCTGCACCTTGGCGGAGAAGACGTTGGCGCCGAACGGGTTGTTCTCGGGCTCGGTCAGATCGGCGCGACCCATCGCGTCGCCATTCGAGCTCCACTGTGCCGCCGTGACGTTTTGCTGCCGTGTCCTGATCATTAACCCCGTTCTGCTCCGTTCGCCATTGCTGACATGAACGTAGGAGCTTATTTGGAGGGGCCGGGGGCGCGTTGTCCGGTTGGACAAAGATCCCGCTCGATGCTTCGACATCCGCTGTGGGAAGCGGCCAAAACGCCCCCGAAAAGGGAAGGGCCCGCCACGGGTAGGCGGGCCCTTCCGGTACAGGGGGGAGCGGGGTTTTGCTCCGAAACCAAGGCTAATCACGCGACCGGCACCCGCAATCCGCCGATCGGCGGATTTTCGGGCGTAGTCGAATTCACGTGCGGATGAATAGATTTGGAACGTGCCAAGGCAGGAAGACGAGCCGGCGGGCGAAGCGCGCGAGGACTATCTCCATCACCTCCCGATCGCGACCCGCTGGGACGACAACGACGTCTACGGCCACGTCAACAACGTCCAGTACTACGCCTTCTTCGACACCGTGATCAACCGCTGGCTGGTCGACGAGGGCGGGCTCGACATCCACAACGGTCCCGTGATCGGGCTCTGCGCCGAGTCCCATTGCACCTTCCGCGCCCCGATCGCCTTCCCCGATCCCGTCGAGGCGGCGCTCCGCGTCGGCCACCTCGGCAACACCAGCGTCCGCTACGAGATCGGGCTCTTCGCCGGTGAGACCGGCGAGCGGCTCGCCAGCGGCTGGTTCGTGCACGTCTTCGTCGACCGCGATACGCGTAAGCCGGCCCCGATACCGGGACCCGTGCGGGCCTCCCTCGAACGCCTGGCGGTTCCCGTATGAAGGTTCGCGGCGCGGTCCTCGCGGAGATGGGGATGCCCGCTCCCTACGCCGAGTCCCAGCCGCTCGAGATCGCCGAGCTCGAGCTCGATCCCCCCGGGCCGGGCGAGCTCCTCGTCGAGGTCCGGGCGGCCGGCCTCTGCCACTCCGACCTCTCGGTCATCGACGGTTCGCGGCCGCGGGTGATGCCGATGGTGCTTGGCCACGAGGCTGCCGGCGAGGTGCTCGAGACCGGCGCCGGGGTGAGCGGCTTCGCCGCCGGCGATCACGTGGTCCTCGCCTTCGTCCCCTCCTGCGGGCAATGCGCTCCGTGCCGCGCCGGACGCGCGGTGCTATGCGAGCCGGGCGCGGCGGCCAACGTCGCCGGCACCCTGCTCTGCGGCGAGCGCCGGCTGCACGGCGCCGACGGCTCTGCGAAGAACCACCATCTGGGCGTGTCCGCATTCAGCGAGCGGATCGTCGTCTCCGCGAACTCGGCGGTCGCGGTCGATCGCGACCTTCCCTACGAAACCGCCGCCCTCTTCGGCTGCGCCGTCCTCACCGGAGTCGGAGCAGTCGTCAACAGCGCCGGCGTCCGCGCGGGCGAGAGCGTGGCCGTCTTCGGGGTCGGGGGCGTCGGCCTGGCGGCGCTGCTCGGCGCCGTCGCCTCCGGGGCGAGCGAGATCGTCGCCGTCGACGTCGTCGCAGACAAGCTCGACCTCGCCCGCGAGCTCGGTGCGACGACGACGGTGCTCGCGGGGGAGAGCGCCGTCGAAGAGGTCCGCGAGGCGACCGGCGGCGGCGCCGAGCACGTGATCGAGACGGCCGGAAACGAACGGGTCCTCGCCGACGCCTATGCGGCCACCCGGCGCGGCGGCACCACCGTCACCGTCGGCCTTCCCGACCCCGAGCGGATGCTCGAGATCCCGGCGACGACCCTGGTCTCGGAGGAGCGGACGCTGAAGGGCTCCTATCTCGGCTCCTGCGTCCCCTCCCGCGACATCCCCCGCTTCATCGACCTGCACCGCGCGGGCCGGCTCCCGGTCGAGCGACTGCTGAGCGGGCGCCTGAAGCTCAACGAGCTAAACGAGGCGTTCGACCGGCTGGCGCGCGGCGAAGCGGTGCGACAGGTCGTGGTGCCGTAGCCCTTTCGGTTCACGGGTTGATCGAGTCGAGCTCCTGGTCGATGATGTCGGCGAGCTGCTGTCCGGGGGACGCCTCCTCCGGTGGCGGCTGGTCCGGCTCGTGTCCACCGTGGCCGGGGTGGTGGCCCCCGCCGCCGCCCGGCGGATGGTGGCCCGAGCCGTGTGACCCGCCGCCGTGTGAGCCGCCGTGACCGCCATCGTCGTGGGAGCCGCCGCTCGGATGCCCACCCGACCCGTGGTCGGCGTGGGCCGCGGGGGCGCCGGGCGCGTCCACGTGGTCTGCGACCGGGAGCCCGGTCTGGTGGACGTGGGCGGCGGTGGTGGTGGCGCTCGGCGCGCCGGCCCCGTGGTCGTGGGCGACCGCGAGGCTGGAGCCGTGCGTGTGCCCGCTCGTGGCAGGCGAGCCCGCGTGGGCTGCGTGGCCCTCCTCGTCGCCGGCGTCGTGGAGGCCGAGGCTGTGGTCGAAGGCGCCGTCGAGACCGGGGTTCCCGGCGTGATCGGGGTGGACGGCCCCGGCGGACTCGTGGTCCGCGCCGGGCGCGAGCACGTGGCCGTCATCGCCCGCAAGACCAGCGTGCAACGCGGCCGTGGCGGGTGAGTGGCCGCCGTGGCTGTGGCCGCCCGTGATCAGCGCCGGGACGCCGAGGGCGAGCGCGAGAGCGCCCGCCAGCCCGAGCGGTGAGGCGCCGAGGATCCTCTGCGGCACCGGGCGCGGCGAACCGCGGAGCAGCACGAGGAGCCCCACGCTCGCTACCAGCTCGAAGAGGACGCAGGCTGAGTCGCGGAAGCCGACGGGCTCGACGTGGGTCCCCGCGACCAGCCAGCCGAGCCCGGTGGTTCGCGAGATCGCCCAGAGGGCGACGGAGGCGACCATCATCGCCAACCCGGCCGCCAGGAGCGGACGCCCCGGCAGCCGCCAGAACATCAGGCAGCCGAGCGCGACCTGAAGGATGGCGACGAGCTCGAAGCCGACCATCATCACCGGGATCTCGGCGTGGTCGGCCGCGGCCGCGACGTGGATCATCCCCGCGGCGAGCGACGCGAGCGCGGCGGCGCGCCCGATCGCGCGCACTCCGTCGCGCGGGTCCGAGCCGTACGGCTTCGTGGACACCACCCTCATCAACCAGCCCCCGCGCGCGAAGGTACCAGAGCTAATCCGTGCCGGAGCCGCCTCGAGCCGCTCCACATCTACGCTGGCGGGTGTGAGCCTCAGGGCGGCGACGATCGGCGTCTACGGCGCGAGCGGCGACGAGTTCCTCGCCGAGCTCGAGGCCGCCGGAGTCGACCTGCTCGTCGACGTCCGCCAGCGCCGCGGCGTACGGGGGCCGCAGTACGCCTGGGCGAACGCGAAGCGCCTCCAGGCTGCGCTCGCGGTGGCCGGCGTCGACTACGAGCACCGCCCCGACCTCGCCCCGACGACGGAGATGCGCGAGCTCCAGTACGCCGCGGACGCTCGCGCCGGCGAGGGCAAGCGCTCTCGCACCGAGCTCGCCCCCGAGTACGTACGGCGCTATACGGCCGAGATCCTCGACGCGGCCGACGTCGGCGCGCTCGCGGCGGAGCTCTCTCGCCGCACCCTTCCCGCCCTCCTCTGCGTCGAGCGCGACCCCGAGGCCTGCCACCGCTCGCTGATCGCCGACCGCCTCGCCGCCGAGCACGGCGCGAAGGTCACCCACCTCCGGCCGTAGGACGGCCTGCCAGACTCGAGCACGTTGAGCTCCGCTCGCCAGATCCCGATCTCGGTCCTCGATCTCGCCGTCGTCGGCGAGGGCTCGAGCCCCTCCGAGGCGCTCGCCAACTCGGTCGACCTCGCCCGCACCGCCGAGCGGCTCGGCTACCACCGCCACTGGGTCGCCGAGCACCACAACATGCCGGGGATCGCGAGCTCGGCGCCGGCCGTGCTGGCGGCGACGCTCGCCGCCGCCACCGAGACGATCCGGGTCGGCTCTGGCGGCGTGATGCTGCCGAACCACGCGCCGCTCGTCGTCGCCGAGCAGTTCGGGATGCTCGAGGCGCTCCACCCCGGGCGGATCGACCTCGGGATCGGCCGCGCGCCCGGCACCGACGGGGTCACCGCCAGCGCCCTGCGCCGATCTCCGGACCCGCTCTCCGACGAGGACTTCCCGCGCGCGCTGGCCGAGCTGATCGGGTTCTTCACCGGGGGCTTTCCCGAGGGGCACCCCTACGCGGGGATCACCGCCGTCCCCGGCCGCGGGCGACGAGCCGGCGATCTGGCTGCTCGGATCGAGCGGCTACAGCGCTCAGCTCGCCGGAATCCTCGGTCTCCCCTTCTCCTTCGCCCATCACTTCAGCCCGCGCAACACGCTGCCCGCGCTCGAGCTCTACCGCTCCAACTTCCGCCCGTCCGACGTCCTCGAGAAGCCGTACGCGATGGTCGCGTGCGCCGCGATCGTCGCCGCCGACGACGAGCGGGCTCGCTTCCTCTCGGGCCCGGCGCGACTCTCGATGGCGCGCCTGCGAGCCGGGATGCCGACCCGCTTCCCGACCCCCGAGGAGGCGGCGGAGCACGACTTCACCGCATTCGGAGGAGGCGAGCATCTCCTCGCTCACGGGCTCGGCGGTGATCGGAGGCCCGGAGAAGGCACGGGCCGGGTTCGAGAAGCTCCTCGCCGAGACCGAGGCCGACGAGCTGATGATCACGACGATGGTCCACGACCACGCGGACCGGATCCGCTCCTACGAGCGCGTCGCCGAGCTGTTCGAGCTCTCGCCGGCCCTGACTTAGGGACTCAGCGCCCCGCCTCGTCGAGGACGAGGTCGCGCAGGGACTCGTGGTCCTCGCGGCAGGCGGGGCAACCGTCGAGGTGCGCCCGCAGCCCGGGCAGCTTCGCGTCGGCGTTCTTGCCGGCGAGCTCGAGCTCGACGAACTCGTCGAGCAGCTCGAAGCAGCGCTCGCAGCTCACCTCTTCCCCGGTCGGCCCGAGCAGCCGCTCGACGGCGTCACTGGGGTGATCTTCGTGGGTCATCCTCCCCTCCTCTCCAGGAACTCGCGGAGCTTCTTGCGTGCGTCGTGAAGCGTCTTGTAGAGCGCGCCGCGCGTCGTGTCCAGGCGCTCGGCGAGGACGTCGATCGGGACCTCGTTCAGGGCGAGCGCGATGAAGACGCGGCGCTGGTGCGGCGTCAGCTCGTCCTCGATCGCTTCGCGGAGCTCGGCGAGCTGCTCGCTGCGCTCGAGCCGCTCGTGCGCGGACGAGCCGCGGTCGGCGAGGGCGCCCCAGTCGTCGGGCTCGAGCACGACCTCGCGGTCCTGCCAGGCCCGCCGTCGCAGCTTCACCCCCGCCTCCAGCAGCGCGAACTTGTAGGCCCAGGTCGTGAAGCGGCTTGCGCCGCGGAAGTCGTCGAGCTTGCCGAGCAGGGCGACCAGCGCGTCGTCCGCCGCGTGGTTGGCGAGGTCGTCGAGCTCCTCGCCCCGAACGTGTGAGAGCGCGGCTCGGCGCCGTCCGAGTTCGAACCTCGCCGCCTTCAGCATCAGCTCGTGGAGGCGGCGGATCGCATCGTCGCGGTCGGCTCCCTCGGAGCGAAGCGCCGCAAGCCAGGCGGCGGACTCCCGGTCGCGGCCGACGGTCCGGTCCTCCACGGCGCGCTCGATCACGCGGCGAGGATAGATCGGCGGCGCCGTCGGCTCGGGCGAGAGCACCGTGGTGTTGGGGGGAGCGGCGAGAGCCAGTTGGGTCATCGAAGGGTTTGCGCGCGTTCAGCGCCGGTTCTTACCCGCCGGACGCTGCGGCGCACCGATCGGTAAGGCCGGTGGGTTCCGGCGCAGCTCAAGCAACAGGCAACGATTGGAGGCGCGATGAACACGAATCAGCAGTTGACCCGCAGCGACCCGCGCGTTCGGCGCGTGCTCGCCGTCGCCGACTGGAGCGTCGACCCGGTTGTCGTCGCCGCGGCGCTCGCCGAACACGACCGCCGCGAGGCGGCGGTCTTCAGCCTGCTCGTTCCGGCTCGCCTGCCCGGCCTCGACTGGGTGGGCGACCCGCGGGCGTCCTGCCCCTGCGCACGCGAGCAGCTCAGGCGGATCACGAAGCTCGCGGAGGCTCGCGGATCCACGATCGCCGCGGCCGGCGTCGGCGATCCGGAGCCGGCACCGGCGGTGGCCGACGCGCTGGCCGACTGGCGGGCGGACGAGATCGTGCTTTTCGAGCGCGAGCACCGGGTCCACCTGCCGCGTCGGCTGCGCCTCGCTCGGCGACTCGAACGGCGTACGGGGCTGCCGGTCCGGCGACTCGGCATCGGGACGGAGGTAAGACCGCACTGCCGAGGGTCGCTAAGCGAAGGACCGCAAAGGCGGTCACCGACTACAGCAACTCTCGAAAGGAGACCAACATGAGTGCAGTCGCAGCCGTTTTGCGGCCAATCCCGATCCCCTCGGCAGGCGTCCTGCGCGCGGATCCTCGCGCACAGGCCTTCATGCTGCTGCGGATCGTCTTCACCGTCGCGCCGATCCTCTTCGGCATCGACAAGTTCGCCGAGGTCCTGACCAACGACTGGACGGTCTACCTCGCGCCGGAGTTCAACGACATCCTGCCCGGCAGCGCCCAGGATGCGATGTACATCGTCGGCGTCGTCGAGATCATCGCCGGCCTCGTCGTCTTCGTCGCACCCCGGTTCGGCGGCCTGCTGGTCGCCGGCTGGCTCGCGGGCATCATCGTCAGCCTGCTGCTCGTCGGGGGCTACGGCGACATCGCCCTCCGCGACTTCGGGCTGCTGATCGGCGCGCTGGCGCTCTCGCGGCTCGCCGCCGCCTACGCAGGCGACCAGCCCCGCCGACTCGCGGAGTAACCGATCGCGCATGGGGCGGCCGGCGCCGAGCCGGCCGCCCATGCGTCCGCCACGGCGACTAGGTTCCTCGCGTTCACGAACTGGAGGTTTGAATGAAGGGCCTTGTCGGTATCGCAGTCGTCCTCGGGCTTGTCGGAACTGTGCTGGGGATCATGTCCCTCTCGGGCGACGACGCCTTCGACGAGCACACGCTCTCGCTCACCGGCGGTGAGGAGGAGCGAATCCCCTTCACCGTCGAGCACATCGACAAGTCGCACCCGCTCGGAAACGAGGGCTGGACCACTCACCGCGAGGTGACCGGCGACGCGACGGGCGAATGGGTGATCATGTGCGTGCCGCTGGCGGGTGACAAGGTCGAATGCAACGGCTCGGCCCTGCTCGAGGACGGCGACATCGAGATCGAGGGAACCGAATCGGCCGAAGACGACGGCCAGGCGACGAGCGCGATCGTCGGTGGCACGGGTGCCTACGAGGGCGCGGTCGGCGAGGTCGACGTCGACTTCGAGAACGACGAGTACACGCTCCACTTCCATACCCCGAAGGAGTAGGGACGACGCGCCCTACTCGCAGTAGGGCCGGTCATCGACGTGATCGTCGCGGCCGGCGATGCCGGCGCAGCGCCCTAGATCGGCCAATTCGAGCGCCAGCGAGCGCTGTTGACCGTCGATCGCCGCCGCTGCGCTCTCCGTCTCGGTGGCCAGATTGTCGAGTTGATACGGATCGCTGCCTAGGTCGTAGAGCTCGTACTGCTCCGTCGTCTGGCACCGTCCGGTGCGCGGGTTCGGTATCGATCGGTATTCGACGAAGGAGTACTCGACCGTGCGAAGCGCGCTGAAGTTGCAGCTCTCCTCCACGTTGTTCCTCTGATGGCCGCTCGTGAACTCGAGCAGGACCGCGCGGTCCTCGGGCCAGGCCAGCGAGCGCCGCGTGAGCAGGCCGAGGAGCGAGCGCCCGTCCATCACTCTGCAGGTCGTCTTCGAACGGCAGGGTTCGCCGCGCGCCAGCTGCAGGATCGTCGGCGCGAGGTCGATGTTCGAGGTCGCCTCGTCGATCTCGTTCACGCGCTCGGTCCCCCGCCGGAACCCCCGCGGCACCTTGATCACCAGCGGCACCCGGACCGCCTCCTCGTAGGGCTGAGCTTTTTGAGCGGGGATCCGGTGCTCACCCTGGAGGAACCCGTTGTCCGAGGTGAAGATGAAGACCGTTCTGTCGATCTCGCCGGCGGACTTGACCGCGTGGTAGATCCGCCCGACGCCGCGATCGACGGCGCGCAGAGTGCCGAGGCGGCAGCGGTAGTTCTCCCGCATCGACGCGATCCTCCCTTCCGGAAGCCGGCTGAGGATGCGGCGAAAGCTCGGCTTGTCGCTCATGTCGGTCTCGTCGAATGAGGGTGGCGAGGGCAGCTGGGCGCGAGCGAAACGGCGGAAATCGCCCGGCAGGGGCACGGCGCTGAGTCCGCAGCCACCGGCCTTCTCGGTCGTCTGGCCGTGGGGGGCGAACTGATCGAGCGCCAGGAAAAGTGGCCGCTTTCGCGGCAGCTGCTCTGCGACGACGCGCCTCGCCTCGCGGTTCAGCACCGTGGTCAGGTAGTCCGAGCGAGTGTTCCCGTAGGAGACACGCTTCCCGTTCACCCCGAGGTCGTAGTCGAAGTAGCCGTAAGGCGGGAGCATCGTCACCCACTCATCCCACCCCGGCGCCGCCGCCGCCGATCGGGTCAGGTACTGGTCATATCGATTGAGGAACTTGCCGACGTGGGCCGTCAGGTAGCCGGCCCGTTGCAGCCACGCCGGCAGGGTGTTCCGCTTGCCGTCGAGGGCCTGATAGCCGGGCGAGTTGGCGAGGACGCGGTGGTTGTGGGGGTATTGACCGGTGAGCAGGCTCGCGCGAGAGGGACAGCAAAGAGGCGATGCGACCGCGTGGTTGTTGAACGTCGTGCCCCGGTCCGCGAGCAGGCGCATCGTCCTCGGCATCGTCTTGCGGTTGAGCGAGGCGAGCGTCTGATCGTCGGTCTGGATCAAGACGATGTTCGGAAGCCCGGCCGGATCGGCCCGGCTCCACTCGGTCGTGTCGCGACCGCCAAGAAGAGCGACGCCCGCCAGAGCCAACGCGAGCAGCATGCCCCCGATGGCGAGAAGTCGGAATGGCACGCCTGGCTTCCCCGACTATGCCCGCGAGGAGATGAGCCGCTCGAGCTTGGCGAAGCTGTCCGTCCAACCGTCCCGGTGTAGCGCACGGCGCGGCTCGGTCTTGATCGGACCCTGGGTAAGGGAGACCTCGGTCGACCCGCCAAGGTCCCGGAACGACAGGTCGACCAGGTTCTCCACGTCGTCGGGGTCAGGGTCCTCCCAGATGAACGTGTAGGCGAGCCGTGCTGGTGGATCGACTTCTCGGAACTCCCCGGTCAGATAGAAGGCGTCGCCGTCGGGTGGCTGCATCTCGATCCGGTAGGTCTCTCCGACGAGCGGGTCGAACTCCAGGCTCGGGATCGTGAAGCCCTCCGGTCCCCACCACTTTGCGAGCACGTGCGGATCGCTGAAGGCCTCGAACACAGCCGAACGTGCGGCGGAGAGGACGCACTTCAGCTCGAGCGACAGATCGTCTGATTGCGGCGCCACGTGTGGATCCTACGCGCGCTTCTACTCCCGCGGCCCGACGGCCTCGAGGGCCTCCGCCTGGCTGCTGAAGCTCCGAAAGTCGGTGATCCGGCCTGCGCGGAACCGGGCGATCCACGCTGCTTGCTGGTCGATGGTGATGCCGCTTCCCGAACCTCGAGCCAAGGCCCGTCCGAGTACCAGGATTACTCCGTCGAGATCCCTGAACTCCTCTGGCGCGATCCGGAACTCCGCCCACGTGGCATCGATTTCAGCCCAGAACTGCCGCATCCCCTCGACACCGCGGTAGACGTCCCTTTCCGGTCCGCCGACGATGCCTGGGCGCACCTCAACGTTCGGGTCGAGGAAGTCGGCTGCGACGTCGAGGTCCCGATCGGCAAATGCCGCGAACAGAGCCCTGACCGTCTCCACGTTCTCCTGCGACACCGCCTACTCCTGTAGCCCGGCCGCTTCGAGGGCATTCATGTCCACCACGCTAGGTGAACGCGCCCGACAGGATTCGAACCTGTGACCTTCGGTTTCGTAGACCGACGCTCTATCCGGCTGAGCTACGGGCGCGGGTTCGGGGCGGCGCCCCGGAGGGGCGATTGTAGGGGCGCTCGGGCGGGCGGCGCCGCTCAGCCGCCGGCCGGCGGCTGGTAGTCCCGGCACGGCTGGCCCCGGAGGCCAGGACATGGCGAGAGCTCGGTCGGGATCTCCGAGTCGGCCAGCACCGGGAGCGTGAGGTTGGACGGCCGCTTGTCGTCGTGGGCGATCTCGACCTTCGCCGTGCCCTTCTTCGGATCGGTCTTCGCAAACGCCCAGACCGGCTGGTCGCCGTTCGGCGCGGAGATGATCACCCGGATGCTCGAGCCCTCGCGGTAGGGGTGGCCCTGGTAGTAGAGCGGGATCGTCACCTTCGTGAACCTGCCGCGCGGGAGCGGCTCTTGGTCCTTTGCCCTGAGGCTCAGGACCGGCTCGAGCGGGGTGCTCTTCTTCGGGTCGAGCTTCCGCATGCTCGGGCGTAGCCATCCGCCCTGGACGAAGGTCTCCTTGCCGTCGGGCCTGACCTCGGTGACGGTCGCCTGGAGATCGGCGTTCGGCTTCGAAACACGCACCCAGGCCTCGACGTAGCCGGCGCCCGCGACGATCGTGTCCCGGTCGAGCGGTTCGGTCACGTAGGAGGCGGCGCTGCCCTCCGGCGGCTGCTGCCAGTTGTAGTCCGGCGAGTCGGTCCACAGGCCGCCCTCGCCGCTGCCGCTGCCGCCCTCGAGATCATCGAGGGGCCGCGCCTTCGGGTTCCAGGAGAACGCGTCGGGGCCGCCTGTGCCTCGGCCGTCGCTGAGCGTGCCGCCCTCGGAGAAGTTCCAGGTGCGACCCTTCGCGCCAGGCACGGGGAAGCTCGGGAAGCCGCGGGTGAAGCCCGGGTAGGGCTGACCGGGCTCCCGGCCGGCACCGTTTTCGAAGTCGATCTGAACCTGCGGCATCCGCTCGAACTCCGCGAGGGCGGCCTCGTAGGTCGGCTGCTGCTGCACCGGGTCCGGCGGCATCGTCACCCCGGACACACCCATCGCTACCTCGTAGAACGCGGGCGCGCCCGCCTGCAGCACGGGCGCGAACATCGCAGGGTTTCGCTTTGCCACGTAGAGCTGCAGGAAGTCGAACCAGCGGTTCGTGGACGACGGTGCGAGCGAGTCGATGTGCGTGCCGTTGGTGAAGGTGATCCACTTCTTGTCCGTGCCGGTGAGCCGGCTGGCGAGCGTCGGGCAGTGGCCGCCGGTCTGCTCGTCCTGCCACTGGCAGGCCATGTAGACCGGCACGTTGATCTTGTCGACGAACGTGATCGGCGACAGCGGGTCGGCCACCTTCGGCCGGTAGGTGTCGTTGCGCTTCACCTTCCCGAGCAGGTCCGGCGCCTCGCCGTGGAGCGCCTGGTTGGCTGCGCAGGTCTCGTCCCCCTCCTGGATGCGCTCGTACGCCCACGGCTGGCCGCTCTCTGGGCCGGCCGGCTTGGCGTCCTCCGCCCGGTCCTTCGCCCACTCGTAGGCGAAGCCGGTGTTGAGGATTCCGCCCGGGTAGAGCGTGGTCTGGACCTGGTCGATCAGCGAGATGGGCGTGATCGCGGCGAGGCTCGGCGGCTGCGTCTGGGCGACGAAGAGTTGGCTGATGCCGCCGTAGGAGATGCCCATCATCCCGACCTTGCCGCCCTGGACCCAGGGCTGGCGCGAAATCGTCTCGATCACGTCGTAGCCGTCGAGCCCCTGGAGCGGCTCGAAGAAGTCGAAGGAGCCGCCCGAGCAGCCGGTCCCTCGCATGTTCACGTCGACGACGTTGAACCCCATCAGGTTGCCGATGACCGCGATCCCGCTCTCCGGGCCGTCGGGGTCGGCGTAGCCGTACCCGGAGTACTCGATCAGCGTCGGCGTGGGTGTCCCCGGCGACGGCGGCCCCGGGACGCCGAGGGCGGTCGCGGTGTTCGCCGGGTGGACGTTGATCGCGAGCTCCGTCCCGTCGCGGGTCTCGAGGTACTGGTAGCCGTCCGGCTCGATCTCCTGGTCGTAGACCGACTCGTCGGGCGGCGCCGAGCGCTTCGAGAGGACCGTGACGGGAGCGGACTTCTGCTTGCCGTCGGCCGCTCCGACGCGATACCCCTTGCCCGGCTTGACCCTGCGGAAGAGAAGGCCGCCGAGGTCGTTCGCCGTGTCGGTGTCGACGGTTCGGCCCCTGCGGTCGAACAGCGACATCTC
Organism: uncultured Thermoleophilia bacterium; assembly: GCA_963844425.1. Lineage (GTDB taxonomy): Bacteria > Actinomycetota > Thermoleophilia > Solirubrobacterales > 70-9 > DASUSH01. The sequence continues at coordinate 304,987 of CAWJOD010000020.1, forward strand.
CGCGTTCGGCTCGAGGCCGGTGGCATAGACCTGCTCGACGCTGCCCCGCGCCTCGACCGCGGCGCCCGCTGCGGCCGGCGCGGCTGCGGCGAGCGCCGCGACGAGGGCGCACGCGAGCACCGCGCGCCGGCGCATCCTGCCTAGGAGATAGCCGCTGCCCCTCACTTCGGGACCAGTTCTACCAAGTGGTTCTCCCCGGCGAGCCGCTTCGGCCCGCCCGGTCCCTACGGCCCGGTGAACCCGCCCGCGTAGCAGGGCCCGCCGCCACACGTGTCCGTGATGTTGCTCAGCGCGTCGGGCTGGAGGAAGTCGGAGACCATCTGCATCTCGGCCGGGGCCACCCGCGGGAGGCCGTGTGGATCCTGGCCCGAGCGGTTCGGGGTGTTCGAGACCGGCGGTGGGTCCGTGCCGATCTCGGTCGGCGGCGGGGCCGGGTTGGGCCGGGTGGGGCCGCTGTCCCAGTAGACGATCGCCGAGTCCCGGAACGGGTAGCCGGTGATCGGATCGATCCCCCAAGCCACCTCGACGCCGGGCCAGCGGCCCTCGTAGACGACGGGCGTGTGGATCCTGGCGCCGATCGTCCGCGCCTCGACGTCCGCCTGCCAGGTGGAGACCTGGTGGTCGCCGAAGGCGACGTTCATCAGCACCTCGTGCGACGGTGTGCCCGGCAGCGGGTCGTCGGTCATGCGATGGGCGTAGCCGTTCGCCTCGCTGCGGTCCCAGAGCATCTGGATCAGCGTGAGCGCGAGCTGCTGCGTCATCGGATCCGGGTAGGCCGGGTCGAGGATCGCCTTGTAGGCGTCGAAGTCGATCGAGCGGTTGAGCAGGACCGAGTAGTTCATCGCCGGCACGCCGAGCGAGGCGCGCGTGAAGTCCGGCGCGACGGCGGTGACCGCGCCGCCGAGGATCCCGCCCTGGCTGTTGCCGTTGTAATACAGCCGGGAGGTGTCGATCACCGGCTGGCTGGCGGCGTCGTTCGGGTCGGCGTGGAACGCGGCGTTGCCGGTGAAGCCCTGGGGGTGGATCATCAGCCGGCCGAGGAAGAGCTCGCAGAGGATCCCCTGCTGGACGCGGTCGGTCAGCTGCGGGAAGTTGCCGAGGCTCGGCAGGACGTTCGTGGCGATGTTGGCGACGTCCGGATTGGAGAACCCGATGGTGTCGGTCGCGCAAACCACGAAGTTGTGCGTCTGGCCGAGCAGCTGCTGCGGTGTCGAGGTCGCCTCGTTGGCGCTGCCGAGCAGGCCGTGGCCGTAGATCTGGGGACGGGCCGGCGCCGCCCCCGCGTCCACGGCCGCGCGCGGGACCATGCAGTTGAAGTTCGCGGTCCAGGTGCCGTTCTGGCTCGGCTCCCCCTTCTGATCCATCTGGAAGGTGCCGCCCGGGGCGCAGTCGGGAGCCAGGTAGCACGGGACCTGGAAGGTGCCCCGCACGCGGCGCGCCATCTCCGGATCCTCGGCCGGCGCGAAGTTCTCGACCGAATCGACGCTGAAGCTCGGTGCGTTGCCCGAGACGGTGACGTCGGAGAGATCGGTATCGCCGAGCTGCGCGAAGGCGTCGTCGCGGATGTGGAGCATCCGGCCGGCGATGTTCTCGTCGCTCGCGACCGTGAAGTCCCAGGCCAGGTAGAGGTCGTCGCGCTTGATCTTCGCCTTGCCGAGGGCCTTGAAGATCTTCTCGAAGCGCTTGCTCTGGGAGTTGTCCGACTTCTTCTTGGAGGATTTCTCGTCGCGGTAGACGCGGAAGCCCTTGGGCGCCTCGAGGCCGTCGCCGGTCTCGTCCTCGAGGTTGCGCATCGCGACGATGTAGCGATGCCCCGACTCGTAGTTCACGGCGGGATGGATCAGTAGCGCGGTGTTGTCGGGCGAGGTCGCGTTCGCGTCGAGCTCGGCCCAGATCGGGTGGCGCTTGCCGGTCTTGGCATCGATGACGACGATCGGCGCCTTCTTGCGCTTGTACTCGCTGAGCGCGTCGAGCGGGACCGGACCGGTGTTCTCGAACGCCTGGGGCGTGTTCAGGCCCGGCGCGAAGACGACGGCGGTCTGCCCGGGGCTGAACCCGTCGTTGAGGTTGTACGGCGCGGCGGTGATCGGGTCACCGTTCGAATTCCGCGGCATCGCCTTGTCCGAGAACCTGACGATGCGGCCGGTCTCGGACTTCTTGTCCTTCTTCGTATAGAAGTCGTCCGGGAACGGGACCATGCAGGGCGAGCCCTTCGGGGCGATGGGATCGCACTTCTGGGCCGCGCTCGCCGATGGGACCGCGGCGACGCTCGCGGCGAACGCGATTAGGACGATCAGCTTCCTGCCGGCCCGCACTGGCGGCACCCTAATCGAAACTGGCCCCGTAGCCAAGGTCCGCCTCATGTGCGAACATGTGTTCGTGTCGAAGAGAGGCGGCGACGATCCTGCACGCGGACGCCGACGCCTTCTTCGCCTCGGTCGAGCAACGCGACGACCCGAGCCTCCGCGGCCGGCCGGTCGCCGTCGGCGGCGGCATCGTCACCGCCGCGAGCTACGAGGCGCGCGCCCACGGGGTGAGTGCGCCGATGGGAGGCGAGAAGGCGCGGCGCCTCTGCCCCGGCCTCGTCACCGTGAAGCCACGGTGGGACGCCTACGTGGAGGCGAGCCGCGACCTGTTCCGGGTCTTCCGCGACACCGCGCCCGAGGTCGAGGGGATCTCGCTCGAGGAGGCGTTCATGGACGTCCGCGGCCTGGAGCACATCTCGGGTACGCCGGTCGAGATCGCGGCGAAGCTGCGCCGCGAGACTCGCGAGCGGGTCGGCCTTCCGCTCTCGGTGGGGATCGCCCGCACCAAGTTCCTCGCCAAGATGGCGAGCCGGGAGGCGAAGCCCGACGGCGTGCTCCGCGTCCCGCCCGATGGCGAGCTCGCCTTCTTGCATCCGATGCCGGTAGAGAAGCTCTGGGGCGTCGGCCCGGCAACCGCGGAGAAGCTCCATGCCTGCGGGATCCGGACCGTCGCCCAGATCGCGGCGCTCGCCGAAGGGGAGCTCGTCGCGATCCTCGGTCGTGCCTCCGGGCACCACGTCCACGGGCTCGCGCGCAACCGCGACCGCCGCCGGGTGAGGACCCAGCGCCGCCGCCGGACGATCGGGACCCAGTCGGCCTTCGGCCTCTCCCGCCTTCCCGAGGAGTCAATGGACAAGACCCTGATCGGGATCGCCGACCGGGTCGGGCGCCGGATGCGCGGCTCCGGCCTCGGTGGGCGGACGGTGATCCTGCGGATGCGGTTCGGCGACTACAAGCGGGCGACCCGCTCACGGACCCTGCGGGAGCCGACGTCGTCGACCCGGGTGCTGCTCGCGACGCTGCGCGAGCTCCTCGGCGAGTCGATGCCGGTGGTGCGCGAGCGCGGCCTCACGATGCTCGGGATCACCGTCGCGAACCTCACCGGCGGCGCCGGCGTGCAGCTGGAGCTCCCCTTCGAGCGCCCGGGGGTCGAGCTCGACGCAGCGCTCGACGAGCTCCGCGAGCGCTACGGCCCCGACGCGGTCGTCCGCGGCTCGCTGCTCGGCCGCGACCCCGGCATCTCCGCATGGTTGCTGCCCTCCGGCAGGCGGAAGGAGGGATTGCCCCCGCGCCGCGGCGGGTAGACGTCCGGTAGCACCCGAATCAAGGAGGAACGGATGTACATCGGAATCGGCACGGTCATCGTCGTGATCCTGCTCATCATCCTGCTCACCTAGCCGTTCAGCGCAGCGATCAGGAGGATCGAAGCCGCGGTGTAATCGATCGCGGGCTCGGAGTTGACGTAGTTCGGGCGGCGGTCCTCGTAGGAGGCCGCCCTCGAGGAGTATCTGGCGAGGGCGGTCTTGCCCTTGCCGAACCCCTGCTCGGTGAGCGTCTCGAGCGGCGCGGGCCCGCCGACGACGGCGCCGTTGGGCAGCCCGTCGCCGAAGACGCTCGCCCAGTGATGGAGCTTGCGCGGCGCCTTCGGGCCGAAGCCGGTGACGAAGCTCGCCCCCCACGGGTTGCGGCCGAGCAGGTAATCGCGCCCGCTCGCTCCGGTCGCGAGGCCATCGCCCGCGACGCCGGCGCGGCCGGCGAGCGCGGCGGCGGTGCCGTAGCTGCCGATCTCCGCCGTCGTCCCCCAGGAGAACGGGCCGGGGGCGCCGAAGGCGGTCTCCCGGGCGATCGCGCGGGCGTCCGAGGCGGCCTCGGCGAGCGCCGCGCAGCCGAACTCGCGGGCGGAGGCGTCCTCGACCGGCGGCGAGCCAAGCGCCCCGCACAGGTCGGCCGCGGCCAGCGAGCCGAGGTCGTAGACGCCGAAGCCGATCCGGCTGCCCGAGCCCTGCAGGTAGTCGACCGCGTCGGCGAGGAACACCTGCTCGCCGGTGAGGCGGAAGAGCATCATCGCGCCGGCGGCGAGATCGTCCTCGAAGCTGTCGGTGTAATAGAAGTCGCCCGCGATCTCGGGTAGACCCCGCAGCGGCCCGGCCGCCGCCTCGCCGGCGGCGTACCACTCGCGGGCCTGCTGGGTGAGCGCCGCCCGCTGCGCGCCCGGCGGGCTCCGCCTCGCCGCCAGGGCCAGGGCCGCGGCGGCCTTGCCGGCGACGTCGCCGCCGATGCCCGGATAGGCGACCCGCTGGCCGATCCCGGGCTCGCCGGAGGAGTCGTCGGCGGCGGGGTCGCGGAAGCCGGTGTCGTGGTCGCGCGAGTCGCCCACCTGGGCGATGAAGAGGCCGGGCTCGGGGTGGGCGGCGAGGAGCCAGCGGACGCCGACGTCGGCCTCGGCGTTGAGCGCGGTCGCGTCGGCGGGATCCAGCAGCGCGGCGAGCTGCAGCGCGGTCGCCGCGAACCCGGTGGTCTGCGTGAAGTGGATCATGTCGCCGGCGTCCATCCAGCCGCCCTGGAGCGCGAGCCGGCGGCCGTCGGGGAGGACCGCGTCGTTCAGGTGGGCCGGCCCGTGCAGGAGCGCCGGCTCGTTGCCGTCGCGGTTGGTCGCGAAGTAGTCGAGCATCGTCTGCAGCGCCGGGCGCGCGCCCTCGCCGAGCACGAGCCACGGCCTCGAGCGCTCGCCGCCGGCACTGACCCGGTAGGCGCCGGGCTCGCTCGCGGCCGAGAGATCGGCCGTGTACGCGTGCTTCCAGGGACCGCTGAAGCCCTTCGCCGGGCGCAGCTTGCCGCCGAGGCCCTGCCCGGGGCCGGTCACCTGGAAGCGCTCGCCGCCGAGGTTGCGATCCGTGGCGACGATCGCGACCTTCGAGTCGCCGGGGCGCTCGGGCCGCCGGTGCGGATCACCGTCGGCAGCCCCTTCGCGCCCGCGGCGGCGGGTGCGGCGAGCGCCAGCGCGAGCGCCACGACCAGACCGGCGCGCACGAGGCGGTTAGGCTCGCGCCGCGAGCGATGAGCGAGCGCCTCTCCTCCTCCGACATGTCGAGCCTGCTCGCCGAGCGGGGCCCGATCCACGTCCACGTCGGCGCGACGATCGTGCTCGAGGGCGAGCCGCCTGACTTCGCCGAGTTCCTCGAGCACGTCGATGCCCGGCTCAACCTCGTCCCGCGCTTCCGCCAGCGGGTCACCGAGGTCCCGCTCGGCCTCTCCAACCCGGTCTGGTCCGACGACCGCGATTTCGATCTCGAATGGCACGTTCGTCATCTCGCCCTCCCCCGCCCCGGCAATATGGCACAGCTCCGCGAGCTCGCCGGCAGGGTGATGTCCGAGCCCCTCGACTTCACCCGGCCGCTCTGGCAGCTCTATCTGATCGAGGGGCTCGAGGGCGGCCGCCACGCGGCGATCTCGAAGACGCACCACGCGCTCGTCGACGGCGTCTCCGCGCTCGACGTCGGCACGATCATGCTCGACCCGAACCCGGAGGGCACGGAGATGGAGATCCCGGGCGAGCGCGTCGACGCCGACGAGCCGAGCCCGGAGATGCTGCTCGTCCGCGGCGCCCGCGATCGCATCCGCAAGCCGCTGAAGGCGGCGCGCAAGGCGGCGCTCGGAGCGGTGACGATGCCGCGCGAGACCGCGAGCCGGGTGATCCGGACCGCCGAGGGGTTCACCAGCCTCGCCGCCGGCGGGCCGAGCGCGAAGCGGATGTCGATCAACGTCGAGATCGGGCGCGACCGCCGGGTCGGCTTCGCGGCGACGACGCTCGACGAGATCAAGGCCGCCCGCGGCGACTCCGGCGCGACCGTCAACGACGTCATCCTCTCGATCGCGACCGGCGCCCTGCGCGCGTTCCTCGAGCGCCGCGGCGACCCGGTGCCGGAGCAGATGGTGGCGCTCGTGCCGATGTCGATCCGCCGCCCCGAAGAGGAGCACGACCTCGGCAACCGGATCGCGACGCTGCTCGTCTCGCTGCCCCTGGCCGAGCGCGACCCCGGCAACGGCTCGAGTCGATCCACGAGACGACGACGCGGCTGAAGCAGTCCGAGCAGGCCCGCGCGGCGTCGCTGGTGATCGAGGCGACCGGATGGGCCCCGCCGACGATCAACCGGCGTGCTCTCGGCGGCGATGACCCGGCCCCTGACCTGGAACCTGGTGATCTCCAACGTCCCCGGCCCGCAGATGCCGTTCTACCTGCTCGGCGCGCCGGATGCGCGAGGTCTATCCGTTCGTGCCGCTCTCGCCGCAGGGCCACGCGCTCTCGATCGGCGTCGTCAGCTACGACGGCGGCGTCTTCTTCGGCCTGGCCGGAGACCGCGAGGCGGTCGCCGACATCGACGACCTCGCGGCCGCGATGCGACGAGGCGGATGCGCGGAGCCGAGGCCTGGAGCAGGGTCGCGACCCCCGTGAACCGTGCCGAGAGTGCAGCGGAGAGGGAGGGATTCGAACCCTCGAGAGAGCTTGCGCCCCCTACTCGCTTAGCAGGCGAGTGCCTTCAGCCACTCGGCCACCTCTCCGGAGGCCACGATTGTAGATCGGTGGTTACGCTCGCCTGGATGACCGACGAAAGCCTCTACCGCCGCTACGAGCGCGCCTTCGGAGAGCTCGAGCCACCGTTCGCCTACGTCGACCTCGACGCGCTGGAGGTGAACGCGCGCGAGATGGTGGCGATGGCGTCCGGCAAGCCGATCCGGGTGGCGACGAAGTCGGTGCGCTCCGCCGAGATCCTCCGCCGGGTGCTGGCGATGAACGACGGCCTGCGCGGCCTGCTCACCTTCACCGCGGCGGAGTCGCTCTGGCTCTCCTCGCAGGGATTCGAGAACCTCGTCTGCGCCTATCCGACTACCGACCGCGCCGCGATCCGTGGGCTCGCCGACATGACCGAGGCCGAACCCGAGACGGCGCCCGTGCTGATGGTCGACTCGGTCGAGCACCTCGACCTGATCGAGGCGGCGACGGGCGACCGCTCGGCGCCGATCCGGGTCGCGATCGACGTCGACGCGGGCTGGTGGCCGCTCGGCGGCCGGGTGAAGGTCGGGCCGAAGCGATCGCCGGTGCGCACCCCCGAGCAGGCGAAGGCGCTCGCGCTCGAGATCGACCGCCGGGCGGGCGTGCGGCTGGTCGGGTTGATGGCCTACGAGGGCCAGGTCGCCGGAGTCGGCGACGACGCTCCCGGCAACCCGCTCAAGAACGTCGCCGTGCGGGCGATGCAGAGCGCCTCGATGCGCGAGATCGCGCCGCGCCGCGCCGCCGTCGTCGACGCGGTCACCGCGGTCGCCCCGCTCGAGTTCGTCAACGGCGGGGGCACGGGCAGCCTCGAGCGCACGGCCGCCGAGCCCGCGGTCACCGAGGTCGCGGCCGGCTCCGGCCTCTACGACCCCGTGCTCTTCGACGGCTACCGCTCGCTCGAGCTGCAGCCCGCCGCGGGCTTCGCGCTCGCTGTGTCGCGCCGGCCCGGCCGCGGCGTCGCGACCCTGCTCGGCGGCGGCTACATCGCCTCCGGCCCGGCGGGCAAGGACCGCCTCCCGGAGCCGTTCCTCCCTCCCGGCCTGCGCTTCGACCCGCTCGAGGGCGCCGGCGAGGTGCAGACGCCGGTCCTCGGCGAAGCGGCGGACGAGCTCGGGGTCGGCGAGCGCGTCTACCTGCGCCACGCCAAGGCCGGCGAGCTCTGCGAGCGCTTCGACGTCCTCCACCTGATCTCGGGCGACGAGGTCGTCGACGTCGTCCCCACCTATCGCGGCGAGGGCAAGGCCTTTCTCTAGGCGTTAGGCCTCGGCGGCGGCGCGGACCGGGCCGAGGACCCGGTCGGTGTAGGCGTTGCGGAAGGCGCCCTCGGGGTCGAGGCGGGCGCGGGCCGACTGGAACTCGTCCCACCGCGGGTAGAGCTCCGCGAGCGTCTCGGCGGTCTGGAAGTGACGCTTGCCCCAGTGCGGCCGGCCGTCGTATTCGGCCATGACCTCCTCGACCGCCCGGAAGTAGCTCTCCCAGTCGAGCCGGCGGTTCTGATGGACGGCGACGTAGCAGGCGTCGCGGTCATGGGAGGGGCTGAGGTCGGCGTCGTCGGCGGCGACGAAGCGGACCTCGATCGGGAAGGCGACGCCGAGCTCGGGGCGGCCGGCGACCTCGAGCACGCGACGGACCGCCTCGGGCGCGTGCTCGCGGGGGATCGAGTACTCCATCTCGGTGAATCGGATGCGGCGCTCGGAGGCGAAGACCTTGTAGGAGCGATCGACCTTGGTCGAGCGGCCGACGCCTCGCGAGGCGATCCGCGCCAGCGCCGGCGCCCTGCCTGGGAAGCGGCGCCCGGCCGCTGAGAAGAGCGATCCGACCCAGTTCTCGAGCACGACCTCCTGCAGATAGACGGCGGCCGGAGAGCGGGGGTTCGGCGGCTCGTCCGTGCGGCGGCTCTCGCGGCAGAGGGCGGTCTCGGTGTGGGGGAAGACGTAGAACTCGAAGTGGTCGGTTCGGTTCAGCTCGTCGAGGGTGTCCAGGACCTCGGCGAGCGGCTTCGGCGAGTCGACTCGGTCGAGCGTGTAGGCCGGGACGCAGCGGACGGTCACCGCGTAGATCACGCCGAGCGCGCCGAGCCCGACGCGCGCCGCGCGGAAGAGGTCGGGATCGGACTCGGCCGAGATCTCGCGCATGCCACCGTCGGCGCCGACGAGCTCGAGCGACGCGAGCTGGCCCGAGAGGTTGACGAAGCCGGTGCCGGTCCCGTGCGTCGCGGTCGAGATCGAGCCGGCGAGGGTCTGACGGTCGATGTCGCCCAGGTTCTCGAACGCGAGCCCGCGCTCGTCGAGGCTCCGGTTGAGCTCGCCGAGGACGATCCCGGCCTCGACCTTGACGAGGCCGCGCTCGGGGTCGGCGGCAAGGACGCGATCAAGGCGGTCGAGGCAGAGCAGGACGCCGTCGCCGAGGGCGATGTCGGAAAAGGAGTGGCCCGATCCGGCGGCGCGGACCGGATGCCCGCGCTCGCGCGCTCGCCGGACGGCGGTGAGCAGCTCGTCGCGATCGCGGGGGCGCTCGATCGCCGCCGGGCGGCAGCGCTGGTCGCCAGCCCAGTTATGCCACTCGCCGGCCATGCGCCGACGATCATAAAGACGGCCCGAATTGGGTAGGCCCTCGGAATGGCAGGGCCCGACGGCGAGCTGAAACGGGCGATCACGCCCGCGCTGCTGCTGCTTTTCATCGTCGGCGACATCCTCGGCGGAGGTATCTACGCCCTCGTCGGCGAGGTCGGCGCCGAGACCGGAGGCGCGATCTGGGCCGCGTTCGGGCTCGCCCTGGTGATGGCGGTGTTCACCGCCGGCTCATACGCGGAGCTCGTCTCGAAGTTCCCCCACGCGGGCGGTGCCGCGCTCTACGTCAACCGCGCGTACAAGGCACGCCTGTTCAGCTTCCTCGTCGCCTTCGCGGTGATGGCCTCGGGCGTGACGTCGGCCGCGGCGCTCGCCTCCGCCTTCGGCGGCGATTACCTGAGCGTCTTCATCGACGTGGACACGATCGTCGCCGCGCTCTGCCTGCTCGCGGTCATCGCGGCGGTGAACCTTCGCGGGATCTCGGAGTCGGTGAAGCTCAACGTCGGGTTCACCGTGGTGGAGGTCGCCGGCCTGCTCCTGATCGTGCTGATCGCCGCCGTCGCCCTCGGCCAGGGCGACGCCGACGTCGGCCGCGCCTTCGAGTTCAAGGAGGGCTCGAGCATCTTCGCCGCCACGCTCGCCGGTGCCGCGCTGGCCTTCTACGCCCTGATCGGGTTCGAGGACTCGGTCAACGTCGCCGAGGAAGCCCAGGAGCCGACCAAGAACTATCCGAAGGTCCTGTTCGGCGGCCTGCTGATCGCCGGCGCCATCTACATGCTGGTCACGATCGGCGCCGCCTCGGTCGTCCCCGTCGCCGACCTGGCGAAGTCGGACGGGCCGCTGCTCGAGGTGGTCAAGCAGGGGCCGCTCGGGATCGACACGAAGCTGTTCTCGGCGATCGGCCTGCTGGCGCTCTCGAACGGGGCCCTGATCAACCTGATCATGGCCTCCCGCCTGCTCTACGGGATGTCGCGCGAGAACGTCCTGCCGAGCCCGTTCGGCCGGGTCCTGCCGGAGCGGCGGACGCCGTGGGTCGCGATCCTCTTCGTCACGGTCCTCGCCGCCGTCCTCGTCATCACCGGCAACCTCGAGAAGCTCGCCGACACCACGGTCGCCCTGCTCGTGGTCGTCTTCGCGATCGTCAACGTCACCGTGCTCATGCTGCGCCGCGACGAGGTCGAGCACGACCACTTCCGCGTCCCGTGGCCCCTGCCCGTGATCGGGGTGGGGATCTCGATCGCCCTGCTGACCCAGGTCGCAGGCGACGCCTACGCTCGCGCCGGGATCCTCATCGGCCTCGGCCTCCTGCTCTGGGCGATCAACTGGTTCTTCGTGCGCGGCGAGGGCGAAACGCAGCGAATCATTAGCTCCCCACCCGGAGGGGTGGCAGAGCGGTTGAATGCGGCGGCCTTGAAAGCCGTTGACCGGGGTTCCCTCGGTCCGTGGGTTCGAATCCCACCCCCTCCGTCTCGATCGCCGTCCGACGAACACCGGTAGGCGGATGCAGCACCCAGGACGGTGTGCAGTCCGGACCGCGTATTTGCAGGCGATTTACCTGGACACGCAACAATTGGGGGGTGCTTCGCGGACCAGGTAGGGGCGGGACCGCAGCGCTCGCGACGCTTCTCGTCGCGCTCGCGCTGCCGGCGTCGGCGAGCGCCAAGGCGTATACGCCGCCGCCGCACAAGTCCTACTTCGGCGTCTCCGACACCGGCGTCGTCTCCGGCTTCAAGAAGTTCCGCGGCGACGTCAAGTCGCACCCGGCCGTGCTGCAGACCTTCCATACCTGGGGCTTTCACCCATGGCGGGCGATGAACCGCTGGGCGCGGACGAACACCCGGGGCATGATCAGCGTCGGCACATCCGAGTGCTACGACTGCCCGGGCGTCCTGAGCCCGAAGCAGATCGCCAAGGGCTACGGCGACGAGTACCCGCTGACCCTCGCGCGCCGCTTCCACGCCGAGAAGGAGACCGTCTACGTGCGCCTGTTCCCGGAGATGAACGGCCACTGGAACGACTACTCGGCCTACAACCAGGACGGGTCCTTCCGGGGCACCGCCCGCAGCACCCACTGGTTCCGCCAGGCCTGGCGGCGGTTCTCGATCCTGATCGACGGCGGCAAGCGCGGCAAGGTCAACGACCGCCTGCGCCGCCTCGACCTGCCCCCCGTGCTGCGCGCCAAGCGAGCGCACCGCTACCGCCGCCAGGGCATCGGCAAGCATCTGCCCCGGGCCCGGGTCGCGCTGATGTGGGTGCCGCAGTCGACCGGCTCGCCGAACAACTCCGGCAACCAGCCCTCGGACTACTGGCCGGGCTCGAAGTGGGTCGACTGGGTCGGCGTCGACATCTACGCCCGCTATCCGAACTTCGCGGGCATGGAGAGGATCTACCGCTCCTACAAGGGCAAGCCGTTCGTGATCGGCGAGTGGTCGCCGTGGAACTACGACTCGCCCGGCTTCGTCCACCAGCTGTTCGGCTTCGCCAAGCGCCACCCCCGAGTGCGCATGTCGGTCTACTACCAGGGCTTCGAGGCCTCCGACCCGCACCGGATCTGGCACTACCCGTCGGCGCGCTCCGCACTGCGCCGCGAGCTCAACCACAACGGGATCAAGCAGTACGCGCCTGGCTCGAAGCGGCCGAAGCCCGAGGACTCGGGCAACGAGCCCGACACCCCGCAGCCCCCCACCGGGGCGACGCAGCCGCCGAACCGCTGAGGCGATCCGGCGATCAGGTCTTCGCGCCCCAGAGCGCGGTCCGCCCACCGCCGGGGGCGGCGACCACGGCGCGCCACCCCGCGGGCCCTTCGCGCGGCTCGAGCAGGACCGCGCCGCCGAGCGCGCGGGCCCGCTCGCTGGCCTCGGCGACGCACGCGACCTCGACGTACGGGAGCCACCATGCGCCCTCCGCGTCCTCCTCGACCACCCCGACCTCGATGCCCTCGTGGGTGCGGAGCGCGAGATATGAATCCGAGCCGAGGTGCACGGTCTCCGCACGCCAGCCGAAGAGCGCCGTGTAGAAGCCGGCGGCGCGCGCCAGGTTCGCGGTGTGGAGCTCGACGTGGACGATCGGAGCGATCGCGCGCGATGCCATCTCATCCTGTTTGACGACCGTGCGTGCCGCGAATCGATCGGCCGCTTAGTCCGGCCGCCGCCGGACGTCTAACTTTGACGAGATGCCCTCCGCCGAGAAGGTAAGCGCTGCAGACGAGCCCGCCCTGATCGCCGCCGCCCGCGACGGGGACGAGCAGGCCTTCCGCCGACTCGTGGAGCCGCTTCGCGGCCCCATTCACTCGCTCTGTTACCAGATGCTGGGCTCATTGCACGACGCCGAAGACGCCTACCAGGAGAGCCTCCTGCGAGCCTGGCGCGGGATCGGGTCCTTCGACGAGCGCAGCGCCATTCACACCTGGCTGCACCGCGTCGCGACCAACGTTTGCCTCGACGCGCTGCGAAGGCGGACGCGCCGTGTGGTCCCACTCGACTACGGGCCTGCGACCGAGTCGCATGCCGGCGGTCCCGAGATCGAATGGGAACCTCACATCGAGCCGTACCCCGACGGCGAGCTCGGTTTCGAGGACGGCTACGCCGGACCGGAGGCCAGGTACGAACGGCGCGAGGCGGTCGAGCTCGCCTTCATCGCCTCGCTTCAGCACCTGCCGCCGCGGCAACGCGCGGTGCTGATCCTCCGCGACGTCTTCGCCTTCTCCGCCGCCGAGGTCGCGGCGACGATCGGGGCGACGGTGCCCGCGGTGAACAGCGCCCTCCAGCGTGCGCGGCGGACGGTGGACGAGCGGCTTCCGGACAGAAGCCAGCAGGAGACGCTGCGCGCGCTTGGCGACGATCGCGTTCGCGAGGTCGTCGAGCGCTTCGTCGACGCGTTCGAGCACGCCGAGATCGACACGATCCTCGGCCTGCTCTCAGACGATGCGACCTTCGCGATGCCGCCGTTCGATCAGTGGAGCCGAGGCCGCGACGCCGTCGGAGATTCCTGGCTGATGCCGAGCGGTGCACCCGGCGAGCTCCGCTACGCGGCGACGAGCGCGAACGGACAGCCGGCGCTCGGCACCTACCGAACCGACCCCGAGGACCCGGCCAGGTTCGTCCCGATCGCACTCGACGTGATCGCCCTCCATGCCGACGGCAAGATCGCCCAGGTCGTCGTCTTCCGCTCGCCGGAGCTGTTCGCGAGGTTCGGGCTCCCGGACGAGCTCCCGGCCTGAGCGTCGCGGCTGGTCAACCCCCCTCCAGCCGCGCCATCCGCTCGCGAAGCGCGGCGCGGCCCTCGGCGAGGCAGCGGTTCACCTTGGTGTAGGACCAGCCGCAGAGCTCGCCGATCTCGGCGTAGGAGAGCCCGGCGGCCAGCAGGGCGAGGGCGCGGCGCTCGGCGGGCTTCAGGGTCGCGAGCGCGCGGGCCGCGAGTGCGACGCGCTCGCGGCGCTCGGCCTGGTCGGCGGGCTCGGGGCCGGCGGACGCGAGCGAGCGCCGCTCCTCGCCGAGCATGCGCTCACGGCTTCGCCGCACGGCCCAAGCCTCCCGGCGGGTGACGACGTGCATCCAGCGCGCGAGCGCGCTCGACTCGATCTCGGGCGCCTTTCGCAGGGCGACGAGCAGCGCTCGCTGGTATGCGTCCTCGGCGTCGGCGGCGCAGAGGGAGTGGCGGCGGGCGGTCCGGCGCAGGGCCGCGTCGTGGACGGCGACGAGCTGCGCCGCGGCCCGCTTGCGGCTGTCCCTCGGCTCGGTACGCGGTAGGCCCGGCACATGGACTTCAAGCCCGGCCGGGCTCTGCGCGCCCCCTCGAGGCGCGGTTATCCTCACCCCGCGATGGCCACCTGCGTAGTCACCGGCGGTGCCGGCTTCCTCGGCTCCCACCTCTGCGACAGCCTGCTCGCCCAGGGCCACCGGGTGATCTGCATCGACAACCTCGACACCGGCTCGCTCGAGAACATCGCCCACATCGGCAAGGACGCCGAGTTCACCTTCATAAACCAGGACCTGACCGAGCACGTCTCGATCGAGGCCGACGTCGACTTCGTCTACCACCTCGCCTCGCCGGCGAGCCCGATCGACTACGCGCGGCTGCCGCTACACACCCTCAAGGTCGGCTCCTACGGCACCCACCACATGCTCGGCCTCGCCAAGTTCAAGCGCGCCCGCTTCCTCCTCGCCTCGACCTCGGAGGTCTACGGCGACCCCCAGGTCCACCCCCAATCCGAGGACTACTGGGGCCACGTCAACCCGATCGGCCCCCGCGGCGTCTACGACGAGGCCAAGCGCTACGCCGAGGCGATGACGATGGCCTACCACCGCCAGCAGGGCGTCGACACCTCGATCGCGCGGATCTTCAACACGATGGGCAACCGCATGCGTCCCCACGACGGCCGCGCGATCCCGACCTTCCTGCGCCAGGCGCTCCAGGACAAGCCGCTGACCGTCTTCGGCGACGGCTCGCAGACGCGCAGCTTCTGCTTCGTCGACGACCTCGTCCGCGGCCTGGTCGCGCTCGCGGAGTCCGACGTGCACCTGCCGGTCAACATCGGCAACCCGGACGAGTTCACCCTGCTCGAGGCGGCGAAGACCGTGATCGAGGTGACCGACTCGCGCTCGGAGATCGTCTTCGAGGCGCTGCCGGTCGACGACCCCCAGCAGCGCCAGCCCGACATCACCCGCGCCAGGGACCTGCTCGGCTGGGAGCCGAAGGTCTCGCTGCGCGAGGCCCTGCAGCTCACGGTCGAGCGTTCCGGCGTCGAGCGCTTGGTCGGCGCTCCGGAGTGAATCGGGCCGCGGCGCCCGGCGCGCTTCGGATCGCCCACCTGACCGCCACCTTCCCGCCCTATCCCGGGGGCGCCGGCAACACCGCCCACCGATTCGCCGTCGGCCAGGCCGAGCGCGGCGACCACGTCGAGGTCTTCACCGCCGCGGCCGAGGGCACCCCGCCCTCCGACGGGGGCGCGATCGTCCACCGCATCGACCCCGTGTTCGCGATCGGCAACGCGCCCCTGATCCCGCGGATCGCCCGCCTCCGGGGCTTCGACGTCCTCCACCTCCATTACCCGTTCATCTTCGGTGTCGAGCTCCTGATGGCGTCGCGCATCGGGCGCGGCGGCCGAGACGCCGCCGTCCTCGTCCACTACAAGAACGAGCTCATCGGCGAGGGCGGGCGGCGCCCGCTGTTCGCGGCATACGAGCGACTCAGCCCGCCGCTCCTCGTCCGCCACGCCGACCGCGTCTGCGTGCTCTCCGCCGACCACGCCGAGTCGGTGCCGTACCTGCGCTCACTGCGCCGCCGCCGGCCCGAGCGGGTCGTCGAGATGCCGAACGGGGTCGACGCCGAGGCCTTCTCCCCGGGGCCCGCGGGCGACATCCGCGACCGGCTCGGGATCGGCGAGGAGGCGATCGTCGCGGCCTTCGTCGCCACGCTCGACCGCGCCCACCACTTCAAGCGCCTCGACGTCGCGATCGAGGCGATCGCGCGCGCCTCGGATCCGCGCCTGCACCTGCTGGTCGCCGGCGACGGTGAGCTCCGCCCGCGCTTCGAGGACCTGGCGGCGGAGGCCGGGGTCGGCGATCGCGTCCATTTCGTCGGCCGCATCCCCCACGCCGAGCTTCCGGCGGTCCTCCGCGCCGCCGACCTCTTCCTGCTCACCACCGAGCCGCCTGAATCGTTCGGGATCGTCCTGATCGAGGCGATGGCGTGCGGCCTCCCGGTGCTCGCCACCGAGTACCCGGGGGTGCGCGCGGTCGTCGACGACGGCGTCAACGGCGCCATCGTGCCCCCGGCCGACCCCGGCGCGGTCGCCGCCGCACTCGACCGGCTCGCAGCGGCGGGAGCCGAAGAGCGCGAGCGCCTCGGCGCGAACGGACGGGCGAAGGCGGAGCGCGAGTGGAGCTGGCCGCGCCTGCTCGACCGCATGGACGACACCTATCGCGCGGCGATCCAGACGCGGCGGGAGCGGAGCCGGTGAGCGCGCCGAGCCGGTCGATCCTCTTCGTCGCCTACTTCTACCCGCCGAGCCGCGACACCGGCGCCCACCGGCCGGCCTCGATGGTGCGCCACCTGCGCCGGCTCGGGCACCGGGTGACCGTCCTCACCACCGCCGCTTACGGCCGCCGCGCCGACGACGAGCGCCCGCAGACCGACGGCCCCAACGGCGACGTCGTCCGCGCCACCGACATGCAGCTCGTGCGCGCGCGAATGCGCGGTCACGACCGGGTCGACTCGCTGTTCGACTCCGACACCTACTCCGGGCACCCGCATCCGCTGTCGAAGCTGATCGTCCCTGAGCCGCTCGCCCTCGCCTGGGCGCCGTTCGCGGCGCGCGCCGCGCGGCGCCTTCAGCGCGAGCGCGGCTTCGACTGCGTGATCACGACCTCCCCACCGGAGTCCGCCCATTTCGTCGGGCGCGCGGTCCAGCGGCAGGGGGCTGCCTGGGTCGCCGACCTGCGGGACGCCTGGACCTTCGAGCCGCTGCGGCCCGAGTTCCCGACCGCGCTCCAGCGCCGCGCCGACGAGCGCATGGAGCGCCGCCTGCTCCGCGCCGCCGACGCGGTCGTCGCCGTCAGCCGGCCGGTCGTCGACGACCTCGGTGCGCGCTCGATCGCCGACGCGATCCTCGTCCCGAACGGCTGGGACGCGGACTCGATCGCCCCGCCCGAGCCCGGAGGCCAGTTCCCCGATCCCGCCGAGCCCGTCGCCGAGCTGCTCGATCCCGAACGCGTCTCGCTCGTGTACACCGGTCGCTTCGGCAGCTACGGGCGCGACCCGGGGCCGCTGGTGGAAGCGCTTCGCGCCCTCGCCGAAGCCGACGCCGAGACCGCGAGCCGGCTCGAGCTGGTCGTCGCCGGACCGCTCACCGACGAGGAGTCGGAGCTCCTCGGCGGAGACTTCGGCCCGGCGCGCGTGCGGCTCGTCGGCTCGCTGCCGCGCGAGCGCGCCCTCGCCCTGCAGGGCGCCGCCGACGCCCTGCTCCTGATCGCCCAATCGACCCGCACCCAGCTCCCCAACTTCAAGCTCTTCGAGTACCTGGCAGCGGGCCGCCCGATCCTCGCCCTCGCCGCGGGCACCGAGGCGGGCCGGATCGTCACCGAGACCGGCGCCGGCGAGGCCGTCCGCGCCGACGACCCGACGGCGATCCAGGCCGCCCTGCGCAAGCTCGTCGCCGGCGAGCTCACCGCCCCGCCCGAGGAGGCGCGCCGCGAGTACTCCTACCCGCTACTCGCCGAGCGCATGGGCGAGGCGGTCGAGGCGGCGATCGAGCGGCGCGGCGGGCGCTAGCCGCCCCGGCGCACGTTCTCGCATGCGGTGAGCCGGTCCTTGTCCTGAGCGCGCGCGTCGTCTTCGCCGGCGCCGCAATCGACGCGGTCGCGCTGGTCCCGACCCCGATTCCCTTCGGAGCTCCTCGCCTCCACCTCGTCGTTACCTGCACCTGCGAGGAGGACGTCGCGCCCGAGGCCGCCGAACGCCAGGTCGTTTCCATCGCCGGCGTCGATCCTGTCGTCACCCCCACTCCGGGTGAGGAAGTCCCCGAGCAGGGAATCGCCGCCGTCCCCGCCCGTGATCTGGTCGTCCCCGCCCTCGCCGACGATGAAGTTGGGACCGTCGCTCCCCATGAGGACGTCGTCTCCGGCGCCGCCGAAGATGAATTCCGCCGAGACGATCGAGTCCCCCTCCCCCGCGGCACCGTCGTTCGCCACGCCGTCGGGGGAAACTGAGACGGAGCGGTCGCGCGCGCCGAAGTCGACGAAGTCGCGCCCCGCGCCTCCGTCGAACGAGTCGGCCCCGTCGGGTCGTGGGAGGGGAACGAAGGAATCGGCCCCGCCCCCTCCAGCGACCGCGTCGTCGCCGAGGCTCCCGAAGAACTGGTCGTCCCCCGCACCCCCGGCCAGGAGGTCGTTGCCATCTCCGCCGTTGGCGAGGAGGACGAGCTCGGATCGCTCCCCGCGGAACCTGAAGCCACGGGGCAGCGCGCTGGCGTCCGCGGCATCGTCGGCGTTGCCGAGGTCGAGGCTGATGAGCACCGGTCCCACGAGTCGGCCGATGCCATCGGGGAACCCCGAAGGCACCTGGTCCGCGTCGGGCCCCCGCAACGGGCAGCGGACGACGTCATCGCCGCCCTCATCCCGGCAGCCCTTGCCGGCCTCGAGCGGCGCGGAATCGGAACGGAACTCGACGGTCCGCCGGCCGCTGAGCGAGATCGTCACGACATCCGTGTCGCCACGGTCGGCCCGGTATTCGACAACGGTGGCGAAGTCCGAGGCGCTGCGCACCTTCGCCGCCTCCGCCGCTGCCGGCAGCAGCAGAAGGCACCCGATCGCTCCCAGCAAAGCCCTGCGCATCCCGTTCACCTTCCCGTTCACCTTCCCATAGAACCCCCTCCGATCGGAGGATGTTGCGGTTGCGGGCTGAGCCCGGTCGCGGGTAGGGTCGCGCCGACCAACCAAACGGACAGGGAGGACGGGAATGGAAGCAAGCGCGGTTGAGCTGATCTACGGGGGCACCGATCGCCCGCACCGGATCATCGGGGACGTCAAGGCTTCGAAGGGGGCGACGTTCGCCTGGTCCGCGCAACCCGAGATGTCGGAGGGAGAGGAAGCGCTGCGGAAGAAGGCGGCGAAGATGGGCGCCGACGCGGTGATCAACGTCAACCTCGACCGCGGCGTCTCGGTGTGGTCGTGGAAGGCCGTGAAGGGGTCCGGCACCGCGATCGCCTGGGAGGAGGCGCCGGCGCCGAAGCTCCCGCGGCCGAGTAGGCCCGAGCAGGATCTGGCGAGCGGGGTCGCCCCGCGGCGCGGCGCGCGCGCCACGGGGCGCCGCTCGTTACATACCGCTCGAGATCGCGTACCAGATCACGGCGGCGACGATCGACAGGCCGACGATCAGGAGGCCGGTCTGGACCTTGCCGCGCGCGGCGACGATGATTCCGAGGATCAGGCCGACGATCGGGATCAGGATCGCGAAGATCCAGCCCAGGATCGAGAGCGTGTCCTGCTTCTTGACCTGCTCCTGGCTCCAGGCCGCCCCGTCCCAGTAGCGGTCGTTACCCGTGGTCGGATCCTTGTACCAGCCGGCCGGCGTCTGCTGGCCTTCGGCGGGTACTGAGCTCTGCTCCATGTCGTATTCCTCCCTGTAGTTGGAACGCGGCGCGAGTCTACGTCGTGGCCAAGCGGCCGTCCACCCCCGCCGACGTATCCTGTCCGGCGATGTCAACCCATCCTGGATCCGAGGTCGAGGAGACCGGCGAGGGGCGCGCGCTTCCCGCCTCGGATGAGATCGCGAACTCGATCGCGCCCGTGGTCGGGCCGGACGACCCGCGCGTCTTCACCGACTCGGGCATCGAGATCGAGCCGCTCTACGAGGAGGGCGACGTCGAGCCCGGCCTGCCCGAGCGGCTCGGCGAGCCCGGCGCCTACCCGTTCACCCGCGGGATCCATCGCGAGATGTACCGCTCGCGGCTCTGGACGATGCGCCAGTACGCCGGCTTCGCCACCCCCGAGGACACCAACGAGCGCTACCGCTACCTGATCGAGCACGGCTCGACCGGGCTCTCGATGGCATTCGACCTGCCGACCCAGCTCGGGCGCGACTCCGACGACCCGATGTGCCTCGGCGAGGTCGGCCGCACCGGCGTCCCGATCGACACGATCGAGGACATGCGGATCTGCTTCGACCAGATCCCGCTCGACGAGGTCTCGACGTCGATGACGATCAACGCGCCGGCAGCCGTCCTGCTGCTCCTCTACGAGCTCGTCGGCGAGGAGCAGGGCGTCGAATCTTCGGCCCTCCGCGGCACGGTCCAGAACGACGTGCTCAAGGAGTACATGGCGCGCGGCAACTACATCTACCCGCCCGAGGCGACGATGCGGCTGACCACCGACATCTTCGAGTACTGCTTCGAGCACGTCCCGAAGTGGAACACGATCTCGATCTCCGGCTACCACATCCGCGAGAAGGGCTGCTCGGCGGTGCAGGAGGTCGCGTTCACGCTCGCCAACGCGATCGCCTATGTCGAGGCGGCGCTCGACCGCGGTCTGGAGATCGACGAGTTCGCCGGCCAGCTCGCCTTCTTCTTCAACTGCCACAACAACGTCTTCCAGGAGATCGCCAAGTTCAGGGCCGTGCGGCGGATGTGGGCGAAGCTCATGCGCGAGCGCTTCGGCGCATCGAAGGAGCGCTCGCAGATGATCCGCTTCCACACCCAGACCGGCGGGGTGACCCTGCAGGCCCAGCAGCCCGAGGTCAACATCATCCGCGTCGCCCTCCAGGGCTTCGCCGCTGTCTGCGGCGGCACGCAGTCGCTGCACACCAACGGCTTCGACGAAGCGCTGGCGCTGCCGACCGAGCGCTCGGCGCGGATCGCCCTGCGCACCCAGCAGGTGATCGCCCACGAATCGGGCGCCGCGGACACCGTCGACCCCTTCGCCGGCTCCTACTTCGTCGAGAACCTGACCGACGAGATCGAGGCGCACGCGTACGAGTTGATGGACAAGGTCGCCGAGCTCGGCGGCTCGGTCGAGGCGCTCGACTTCATGCAGCGCGAGATCGAGGAGTCGGCGGCCTCCTACCACGAGCGCTACCGGACCGGCCAGGACATCATCGTCGGCGTCAACAAGTACGTCACCGACACCGTCGACGACGTCGACATCCTCCGCGTCGACCCCGAGTCCGAGCAGCTCCAGCTGGAGCGCCTGAAGAAGTTCAAGGCGGATCGCGACCAGGAGAAGGTCGCGTCCCGGCTCGAGGACCTGCGAGAGGTCGCCCGCGGCGAGGGGAACCTGCTCTACCCGACGAAGGACGCGCTCCGCGACGGCGCGTCGATCGGCGAGGTGTGCAACGCCATGCGCGACGTCTTCGGCGAGTACAAGGGCGGGGCGTTCTTCTAGGCCCCAAATATCCGAAGCGCTCGTTTACACTCCGCCACAGGCGGTGACACGGGTGCAAGGGAATTCGAGTTGGAAGCCGGCGCGCTGGCGCGCGACCCTGGTCGCGCTCGCTGCGTCGCTGGTCGCGATGGCCGCGTCCGGGGTGCCCGCCGCGTCCGCGGGCTCCGGGGGCGGAGGTTCGGCGCAGTGGCAATTCCGGGCGATGGGCGACTCGGTGACCGCCGGATTCGGATTCCTCGGGGACGGCACGCCGATGGAACAGGGCCAGATCTTCCAATGCCGCCCGCCCGACAACCTCAACAACCGCTGCTCGTCGAACTCGGACCTCGGACCCAGCAACCAGAACCCCGACACGCGCCCTGTTGAGTGGAGCAAGGACTTCGGGCTCAAGAACAACATCTCCTGGGCGGCGCAGTTCGCGAACTCGCTGCAGCCCGGCGGCAATCCGATCACGACGCCGGGCGGCTTCCAGAACCTCGCGGTCACGGGCTCCGCTCCCAGCGACTGGCTGCCCGGAGGCCAGTTCAACCCGCAGTTCAAGGACATCATCGCCGACGACCCCGAGATCGTCGCGATGACGCTCGGGGCCAATCCGCTCTTGTCGACGATCCTCTTCGGCGACGGCACGAAGTGCGTGTCCAAGCAGACGGTCAGCGACCTGCTGGCCTGTATCGCCCCGCTCTTCCAGCAGGTGAACCTGACCGGGAACCTGCAGAAGGTCTACACCGCGCTGCTCAACGGAACCGACGACTCCACGGTGATCGTCTTCTCATACAACATCTCCGACCCGTGGTTCACGAGCTTCAGGAACTGGCAGATCGAGACCATGATCGACTACTTCAACGCGCAAATCGCGACGGCCGTCGCCAACACTCGGCAGGCACTGCCGAGCAAGTCCTCGCGGCTGATCATGATCGGGGCGCAGGTCGATCCGAACTCGCCGCAGCCCGACCTGCTCCCACGGTTCAACATCGGCGTGCCGCCGGTGAGCCAGCAGACCTGGACGGCGGGCTATGACTGCGGGACGGGGCACCTCGTCGACGGCCCGAGCCGTCAATCGAGCGGCACCCAGAGCCAGTTGAAGAGCACCCCGGGCTTCTGCGCCGGGGACCCGTGGGTGATCACCACCGACACCGGGATCCACCCGAACGCCACGGGCTATGCCCAGTACGCGAGGACCCTCCACTACGTGGTGCAGCAGCACGGGCTCCTCCCGCCCGGCCCGCCGACGCCCCCGCCGCCAGTGCCGCCGCCATCCCCCGAGCCGCCCACGCCGGACCCACCCCCGAAGCCCGACGACCCGGTGACCGTGCCGCCCGAGATCGACAACCTCCAACTGATCCCGGACAAGTTCCTGGCGCTGTCGAGGCGGACGCCTCGCCGGAAGGCCGGAACGACGATCGGGTTCAGCCTCACGGAGCCCGCCACCGTTAACTTCCGGGTCCGGCGCGATCCCCCGCGGAAGAACGGCGGGCCCCCGCCGAGGCACAGCCACCGATTCAGCGAAGAGCTCGACGGCGGCTTCCACGGGGTGCCTTTCACGGGCAGGCTCGACGGTCGCACGTTCCCGCCCGGGCGCTACCAGATGATCGTCTGGGCCATCGATGACCAAGGGATGAGCTCCGACCGGGTCTCAGCGCCGTTCCGGATCACCCGGCCTTAGGAAATCCGGCAGGACTCGCGCCGCCGGGGTGGAAGCAGCGGCCTATGGCGCTGCAGGCGGACCGAACGCTGGTCAAATCCCCGCCGGAGCTCTGGGAGCTGGTCGACGACCCGGCGTTCATGCGCGGGTGGTGCGCCTACCTGGTGGCAAGCGACGAGCCGATCCCGGTCGAGGAGACCAAGCGTGATGCCGGCTCGATGCTCGCCTGGCGCTCGGTCGGCGCCGAGCCCGGCACGGCGATCGAGCTGAGCCTCGCCGAGAAGGGATTCGGCACGAGGGTTACGATCACCGTGACGTGCGATCGCGAGCCGACCGGGGATATGCTCGAATCGCTCCTCGATGAGCTCGGATCCCCGCAGCGACGCCCCTTCGCCCGGGCCTGAGCCCCAGACGCCCGCGGACGACGCCCTGATCCGTGATCGTGGCGCCGACCTCCTCGCCGCGCTCGAGGCACGCCTCCCCGGCTCGCTGAGCCACGCCGAGGAGACCGCCCGCTGGGCGCTGGCGATCTCCGCCGAGCTGCGGCTACCGCGGTCGACGGCGCTCGCCGTGCGCGAGACCGCGCGCCTGCACGCGATCGGGCTGCTCTACGTCGAGGCCGACCTCGCCGCACGCGGCGACCGCGAATACTCGCCCGGCGAGCGCGAGGCCCTCGACGCCCAGGCCGGGGCCGCGGCGCGGCTGGCGAGCGGCGCCGGGCTGCCCGCGGCCGCCTGCATCTGGCTCGAGCACTGGCGCGAGCGCTTCGAGGGCGGCGGCCCGAAGAACCTCTACGGCGGCGCGATCCCCTTCGAGTCCCGGATCATCCGCGCCGCCTGCGCCTACACGCACGAGCTCGCCGCCGACCCCGACCCGTCCGGTGCGCTGGAGCGCCTCGGCGGGCTCGCCGGCACCGAGCTCGACCCGGCGACGATCGGCGCGATCGCCTTCGTGCTGGACCGCAGCGACTAGAGCGCCAGCGCCCGCTCGATGATCGGGTCCGCGTCGATTCCCTGTGGGAGGGTGCCGAAGGCGTGGCCGTGGCCCGCGAGCCGGCCGGCGCAGAAGGCGTCGGCGACCACCGCCGGGGCGTTGCGGATGAGGAGCGAGGCCTGCATCGCGAGCGCCAGGTCCTCGACCAGCCGGCGAGCGCCCCACTGGGGATCGATCTTCTCGAGGCCGGTGAGCGCGCCGCGGACGGCGTCCAGGTGGGCGTCGAAGCGGCGATCGGCGCCGGCGGCGAGCTCGCATTCGGCGAGGAGCGCCGGCAGGCCCTGTGGCTCCTTGACGAGGGCGCGCAGGACGTCGAGCGCGGCGACGTTGCCCGCGCCCTCCCAGACGGTGTTCAGCTCGATGTCGCGGTAGAGGCGCGCCATCGGCCCCTCCTCGACGTAGCCGTTGCCGCCCAGGCATTCGAGCGCCTCCGCGGCGGTGGCGGCGCCGCGCTTGCAGACCCAGTACTTGCCGATCGCGGTCGCGACCCGGCGCAGCGCCCGCTCGGACTCCGAGGAGGCAGGCGGCTCGGACTCGTCGAAGGCGCGGGCGCAGCGCATCCCCAGCGCCATCGCCGCCTCCGCTTCGACCGCGAGGTCGCAGAGCACGTTCTGCATCAGCGGCTGCTCGGCGAGCCTGCGGCCGAATGCCTCACGGTGGCGAGCGTGGTGGACCGCCTCGGAGACCGCGCGGCGCATCAGCCCGGCGGTACCGAGAAGGGCGTCCAGCCGGGTGAAGTTGACCTGGGTGGAGGCGAGCGTCGGCACCCCCCTCCCCTCCTCGCCGATGAGCCAGGCGCGGACGCCGTCGAACTCCACCTCGGAGGAGGCGATCGCGCGTCCGCCGAGCTTGTCCTTGAGCCGGATCACGCGGAATCCCTCGCCCTTCTCCATGAGGAAGCAGGAGAGCCCGTCCGGCGCCTGCGCGAGCGTGAAGAAGAATTCGCAGTTGACGATCGTGCAGAACCACTTGTGCCCCGTGATCGCGTAGGAGCCGTCGGACTGCGGCTCGGCGCGGGTGCTGTTGGCGCGCAGGTCGGACCCGCCCTGCTTCTCGGTCATCGCCATCCCGCCCTGGGCGTAGCGGTCGTAGTCCGGGATCGAGACCGCCTCCTCCCACTGGCGGGCGAGCTCGGGCTCCTGGCGCAGGGTCGGAACCGCGGCGTAGTTGACCGAGATCGGGCAGCAGGGCGAGGCGTCGAGGCCGCTCATCAGGTAGAAGAGCGCCGCCCGGACGACGTGTGCCCCGGGACGCTCGTCGCGCCACGGCAGTCCGGAGAGCTCGCGCTCGATCCCGGCCCGCATCATCCAGTGCCAGGAGGGGTCGTAATCGACGCGATCGAGGCGGTTGCCGAAACGGTCGTGGGTGCGCAGGCGCGGAAGGTTCGCCTCGGCGCGGCGCGAGTGCTCGCGGGCCTCGGCAGACGCGGTCAGGGCGCCGAGCTCCCGCGCCCGGTCGACACCCCAGCCACCGCCGTCGCGCTCCAGCGCCTCGGCGAGGGCAGGGTCGGCCTCGAACGCGTTGTAGTCCTCGAGCGGCGGCGGCTGGTTCGTCACCTCATGGGTGACGCCGTGGCGCAGATGCGGAGGGCTCGATGTGCTCGCCATCGCTGCTCGAAGCCTACGCACATACAATCCCGCCGCCTTGCGCGAGAAGAACCCCCAAACGCACGAGGAGAAGCTCGCCTACCTGAGCGAGCTGCGCGAGCAGGCGGTCCACTCGGCCTCCGAGGAGGCTGTCGAGAAGCAACACGCGAAGGGCAAGCTGACCGCGCGCGAGCGGATCGAGAAGCTGCTCGACCCGGGCACCTTCGAGGAGCTCGACACCTTCGTCCGCCACCGGACCCACGAGTTCGACATGCAGAAGCGCCGGCCCTGGGGCGACGCGGTCGTCACCGGGTACGGCGAGATCGACGGGCGCACCGTCTTCGTCTTCAGCCAGGACTTCACCGTCTTCGGCGGCTCGCTCGGCGAGGTGATGGCGGAGAAGATGTGCAAGGTGATGGACCTGGCCGCCCAGGTCGGGGCGCCCGTGATCGGCATCAACGACTCCGGCGGCGCGCGGATCCAGGAGGGCGTCGTCTCGCTCGGCGCCTACGGCGACGTCTTCGTCCGCAACGTCCAGTGCTCCGGGGTCATCCCGCAGATCTCGCTGATCATGGGGCCGTGCGCGGGCGGCGCCGTCTACTCGCCGGCGATGACCGACTTCATCTTCATGGTCAAGGAGACCTCGCACATGTTCATCACCGGCCCCGAGGTGATCAAGACGGTCACCGGCGAGGAGGTCGAGTTCGAGGAGCTCGGCGGCGCGATGAGCCACAACTCGAAGTCGGGCGTCGCGCACTTCGCCGCCGACGACGAGGAGAGCTGCCTCGAGGACGTCCGCTACCTGGTCGGCTTCCTGCCCTCGAACAACCTCGAGATGCCGCCGCGGGTAGAGCCCTACGACGACCCGGAGCGCATGGACGAGGCGCTCGACTCGATCGTCCCCGACGACCCGCAGAAGCCCTATGACATGCGCAGCGTGATCTCGCTGATCGTCGACGACGGCGAGTTCTTCGAGGTCCACGAGCACTTCGCGAAGAACATCGTCTGCGGCTTCTCCCGCCTCGACGGGTTCCCGATCGGGATCGTCGGCAACCAGCCCGCGCACCTCGCCGGGGTGCTCGACATCGAGTCGTCCGAGAAGGCGGCCCGCTTCGTCCGCACCTGCGATGCCTTCAACGTCCCGCTGGTCACCTTCACCGACGTCCCCGGCTTCCTCCCGGGCACCTCGCAGGAGTGGGGCGGGATCATCCGCCACGGGGCGAAGCTGCTCTACGCCTTCACCGAGGCGACCGTTCCGAAGCTGACCGTGGTCACGCGCAAGGCATACGGCGGCGCCTACGACGTCATGAACTCAAAGCACATGCTCGCCGACTTCAACTTCGCCTGGCCGACAGCCGAGGTCGCGGTGATGGGCCCCGAGGGCGCGGTCAACATCATCTACCGCAAGGACATCTCGACCTCGCCGACCCCTGAGGAACGCCGCAAGAAGCTGATCGACGACTACAAGGCGCACTTCGCCAACCCCTACTCGGCGGCCGAGCGTGGCTACATCGACGACGTCATCGTCCCCCACCAGACCCGCCCGAAGCTGATCCGCGCCCTGCGCACCCTCCAGACCAAGCGCGTCGACCAGCCGAAGCGCAAGCACGGCAACATCCCGCTCTAGTCCCGGCACACCCGGGCACACACCCGTAACGCTCGACCCCCCACCCTGACGGGGTGGGTGAGTCTCTTAGGCCTATACCGGGCAAAGCTCACCCACCGGATCGGGTGATCGGCGATCTCGCCGAGCGCCAGGAGGGATCCGTCTCCCGGCGCCAGCTCCTCGCCGCCGGTTTGAGCGCCGCCGAGATCGACCATCGGGTCAGCATCGGCAGGCTCCGCCCCGTTCACCGCGGCGTCTACGCGGTCGGCCATCAGCCGCTGACGCAACGTGGGCGCTGGATGGCGGCCGTGCTCGCGTGCGGCGGCGATGCGGCGCTCAGCCACCGTTCGGCTGGCGCCCTTTGGGGAATCGCCGAACCCGGAAGCCGGCCACAAGTCCTGGTCCCGCACGCGACGGGCGACGGGCACCGGCTTCGCCAGCCGGGGATCGCGATCCACCGAACCCGCCGGCTCCCACCCGACCACCGAACGATCCGCCATGGCATCCCCACCACCACCGTCGAGCGGACGCTTCTCGACCTCGCCGCCACCGTTTCTCCATCCCACATGCGTCGTTGCTTCGAGGCGGCGGAGCGGCTGGAGATCCTCGATATCGCCCGCCTCACCGTGCTTTGCGCAACCAGTCCCGGCCGCAAGGGCATCGGCCGTCTCCGCTCTCTCGTCGCAGACCATCGCCCCCTCCCCGTCACTCGCTCCGAGCTCGAGCGCATGTTCCTGCGCCTCTGCGACCGGCACGGCATCCCGCGCCCGGCTGTCAACGTGCCCGTAGCGGGATTCGAAGTCGACTGTGTCTGGATGGACGCGAGGCTCGTGGTCGAGCTCGACGGCTGGGGGTTTCACCGGGGCCGCGCCGCGTTCGAGGCCGACCGGCGCCGCGACGCGGCGCTTCAGCTCGCGGGCTACCGCGTGCTCCGTGTCACGCACCGGCGGCTGGCCCGTGAGCCCGATCGCGTCGCCGCCGAGCTCCGATCGCTCCTCGCCACCGGCGCGCACTTGTGAAAGCGGTGTCAACATCGTCGTGGGCCATGGGATGACCGCGAGACTCAGGGATCTCCGGCGAGCAATCACCGCGTGCGCAGCCGCCGCGGTGCTGGTCCTCGTTCTCGCGATCGCCGACGCGGACTCGACCCGGGCGCAGGGCGGCGGCACCCTCGGGGTCTCGACGCTCGAGCAGCGGATCGTCCCCGGCGGCGGCGATGGCTTCCGCACGCTCGGGACCGGACAGGGCGAGCCCTACACGGTCCGCGACGGCAAGATCGGGACCGCGCGTGGTGGGCGCGAAACCCGTCGCGAGAACCTCTTCTACTTCGGCCAGCTCACCGACTTCCAGCTCGCCGACGAGGAGTCGCCCGCCCGGGTCGAGTTCGCCGACACCGGCCCGTTCAACGCCGCCTGGCGCCCGTGGGAGGCGATGAACCCGCAGATCGACGACGCGATGGTGCGCCAGCTGAACGCCTTCGCGGCGGCGAGCCCGAATGCCGCCGGGGACGGCAGCCGCCGGGCGATGGACCTCGCGATCAACACCGGCGACAACGCCGACAGCCAGCAGCTGAACGAGACCCAGTGGGTGCGGACGCTGATGGAGGGCGGCGCGATCGACCCCGGGAGCGGTGTCGACCCGGCAGCATCCGACAATCCCGTTTGCGCCGGCCTCGCGCCGGCGATCGCCGACGCGGCGGCGCCTCAGAAGTACACGGGTGTCCAGGACTACGACGACTACCAGGAGGGCCCGGCGCCGCAGTTCTACGACCCCGACGAACCGTCCGGGTACTTCGCCGAGTGGCCACAGCACACGAACCTGATGGACCGAGCGCAGATGCCATTCGAGGCGGCGGGGCTCGCGGTCCCCTCCTACGTCACCTTCGGCAACCACGACGGCCTGGTCCAGGGCAACGCCGCCGCCAACGGCGGCTACGAGGCGGTCGCCACCGGCTGCATGAAGCCGCTCTCGCCGGTGATCACCGACCAGGACACCTTCGAGGGAGCCTTCGCCTCCTTCGACCCCGCCCGCCTCGCCGACCTGGCGGCCGACCCGACAAAGGTCGCCCTCGTCCCCCCTGACCCGAGGCGCCAATTCGTCTCGAAGTCGCAATACAAGGACGTATTCCGCGCCGGCACCCAGGCCGACGGGCACGGCTTCGGCTTCATCGACCCCGCCGAGGAGCAGGCCTCCGCCGGTGCCGCCGGCTACTACGCCTGGAGCCCTCGCCCCGGCTTCCGGTTCATCTCCCTCGACACCGTCTCCGAGGCCGGCGTGATCGGCCCGTCGGCGGACGGCAACGTCGACGACCCGCAGTTCGACTGGCTCCGCGGCGAGCTCGAGCGAGCGACGAAGCGCGACGAGCTCGTCGTCATCTTCAGCCACCACGCGATCCCGAGCCTGACCGCCGACGTCCCCGACGAGCTCGCGCCCGCCTGCAGCGGCCAGACCGACCCGCACGGCCACGACCCCAACCCCGGCTGCGACCTCGATCCCACGGAGCTCGACGCCGCTCCACCTCGGTGACGACCTGACGGAGCTCCTGCACTCCTACCCGCACGCGATCGCCTGGGTCGCCGGCCACTCGCACGTGAACAGCATCGAGGGCTACGAGGCCGAGGGCGGAGGCGGGTTCTGGAGCATCCGCGTCGCCGCCGAGGCCGACTGGCCGCAGCAGAGCCGCCTGCTCGAGGTCTTCGACAACGAGGACGGGACGCTCTCGATCTTCGGCACGATCCTCGACCACGCCTCGCCTGCGACCGCGCCCGCAAGCGGCGCCGACGCCGCCGGGTTCACGGTCGACGAGCTCGCCTCGGTCGGGCGCACGCTCTCCTACAACGACTCGCAGACGGGCGGCCGCGCATGCGACGGACCCTGCGGCGAGGGGGCTCCGCGGGACCGAAATGTCGAGCTGCTCGTCGCGGACCCGCGCACCGGCGGCGGCTCCGGCGGCGGCGGGGATGGCGGTGGCGGCGGTGGTGGCAACGCGGGCGGCTTCAAGCGATGCCCGAGCCTGATCGAAGGCGGCACCGGCAACGAGCGCCTCAGGGGGACCGACGGGGACGACCGCATCGACGGCGGCGACGGCCGCGATCGGATCTCCGGCCGCAAGGGGCGCGACTGCCTGCAGGGCGGCGCCGACCACGACCGGGTCAAGGGCGGCCCGGACGCCGACCGTGTCGCCGGCGGGCCCGGGCGCGACCGGCTGACCGGCAACCGCGGCCGCGACAAGATCCGCTCCGGCGGCGGCCGCGACCGCATCAAGTCCGCCGACGGCGAGCGCGACCGGGTCGCGTGCGGCGGCGGCAAGGACCGCGTCGTCGCCGACCGCAAGGACCGCGTCCGCGGCTGCGAGACGGTCAAGCGGCGTTCACAGAACTGATACGAGACCCCCCGGGGTTGATCTACGATCGCCCGGTGCGGGTCAAGCTAGGGGCGCTTCTGTTGGTCGGCTTCGTCGCGTTCGCGGCGCCCGTCGCCGCGAAGGTGGAGATCGGCGGCCCGGGCCCGGACACGCTCAAGGGAACGTCGAGCGGGGACACGCTCTCGGGCCGCGGCGACGGCGACACGCTGCGTGGCCGCGGCGGCAACGACAAGCTCCGCGGCGGCTCGGGCGACGACGAGATCAAGGGCGCCAAGGGCCGCGACCGGATCATCGCCGGCGGCGGCGACGACGTGCTGATCGGCGGCAAGGGCCGCGACACCCTCAACCCCGGCAAGGGAGAGGACGGGGTCAACATGGTCGACGGGGTCGAGCTCGCCGGCCCCGGCCCCGACGTGATCCGCGCCCGCGACGGCGCCCCCGACCAGATCAGCTGCGGCGACGGCAACGACAAGGCATTCGTCGACGCCGAGGAGGAGGGCGTCTACGACTGCGAGACCGTGATCGAGCCGCCCGCCGAGGCACAGCCGTGATCCGCCGCCCCTCCGATCACAGCGACTTCGGCCGCCGCGGCGAGCTCGCCGACGAGGAGGCCGCCGAGCGGCTCGAGGCCGAGCAGCCCGAGGGCACCCTGCGCCGCCGCGAGTTCCTCGGCCGCACCGCCGCGCTCGCCGGCGGCGCCGGGCCTCGCCGCCGACGCTGCCGCTCGACACGCTCGTCGCCGCCGCCGCCCGCAACGCCGCCAGGCGCAGGCCGCTGCCCTCGCCGAAGGACATGCCGCTCGACACGATCGTCGTGCTGATGATGGAGAACCGCTCCTTCGACCACTACTTCGGCTGGCATCCCGACGCCGACGGCCGCAACGCGGGCCTCACCTATCCCGACGCCGAG
The DNA here is from genome assembly GCA_963844425.1 of uncultured Thermoleophilia bacterium. Lineage (GTDB taxonomy): Bacteria > Actinomycetota > Thermoleophilia > Solirubrobacterales > 70-9 > DASUSH01. The sequence goes on from CAWJOD010000020.1 coordinate 336,391, forward strand.
GGCAACCAGATCGAGACCTTCCGGCTCACCCCCGACTTCCAGGGCTGCGCAGTACGTCGACCCCGACCACAGCTGGCTCGGCGGGCGCTGGCAGTGGAACCGGGGGCGCAACGACCGCTTCGTCACCGGCAACGAGGAGCTCGACGGCAGCGACGAGTTCGCGATCGGCTACTACCTGAAGGAGGACCTCCCCTTCATCCCGCACGCCGCCGACGCCTACACGCTCTACGACCGCTGGTTCTGCTCGATCATGGCCTCGACCTGGCCGAACCGCCACTACCAGTGGGGCGCCCAGTCGGGCGGGATCAAGAACAACGGCAGACGTCGGCGACGCGGCCGCCAGCTCGGCGCGGGCGAGGGCCTCTACACCTGGGAGACGATCCTGAACCTCGCCCAGGCCAAGGGCGTCGGCTTCCGCTACTACTACTCCGACCTGCCGTTCGGCGGGGTCTACGGCCGCGACACCGTGGCCGCCTCGGCGCCGATCCAGCAGTTCTACGCCGACGCCGCCGCCGGGCACCCTGCCCAGCATCTGCTTCGTCGACCCGCCCTTCCGCGACGGCGGCGGCGGCGACGGCCTCTCCGCCGACGAGCACCCGCACGGCGACGTCCGCCTCGGCCAGGCGTTCATGTCGGACGTCGCCCACGCCTTCATCGAGTCGCCGCAGTACCGCCGCGGCGCGCTCTTCATCGACTACGACGAGTGGGGCGGCTTCTTCGACCACGTGAAGCCGCGCTTCGTCCCCGACGACCGCCGCTCGAAGGACCTCAACGAGGACTTCGGCATGACCGGGTTCCGGACCCCCGGCGTCGCGATCTCGCCGTTCACGCGCGGCGGGGGCGTCAACCACATGACGATCACCCACGAGTCGATCCTGAAGCTGATCTCCTACCGGTTCGGGCTCGGCTACCTGACCAAGCGGCACCGCTACGCCTCGAACATCGGCCGCAGCTTCGACTTCACCAGCAAGGACTTCGAGCCTCCGGAGCTGCCCGACCCCGAGGCGATCGCCGCCACCCCCTGCTCCCTGCAGCGCTCCGAGGACCCGGGCGCGGAGGCGCCGCACGGCGAGATGGACGCGCTCGAGACCTCGGGCTACCTCGAGAGCATCGGCGCCAAGGTCTACGAGGGAACCGCGGAGGAGATCTTCCGCGAGCCCGACTCGGTCCGCCGCGCGCTCGAGGCATCCGACAGCCGGCGATGATCCGGCGCCCAGCCGACCACAGCCACCGGCTCCGCCGCGGCGAGCTCGCCGACGAGGAGGCCGCCGCCCGCTTCGAAGCCGTGCAGCCGGAGGCGTCCCTGCGACGCCGCGACTTCCTCGGGCGCACCGCGGCGCTCGCCGGCGGCGCCGGGCTCGCCGCGACCCTGCCGCTCGACACGCTCGTCGCCGCCGCCGCCCGCAACGTCGCCGGGCGCCGGCCGCTGCCCGCGCCGAAGGACATGCCGCTCGACACGATCGTCGTGCTGATGATGGAGAACCGCTCCTTCGACCACTACTTCGGCTGGCACCCCGACGCCGACGCCCGCAACGCCGGGCTCACCTATCCCGACGCCGAGGGCAACCCGATCCCGACCCACCGGCTGCCGCCCGATTACCAGGGCTGCGGCCATCCCGACCCCGACCACGGCTGGACCGGCGGGCGCTGGCAGTGGAACGGCGGCCGCAACGACCGCTTCGCCACCGGCAACGAGGACCTCGACGGCAGCGACGAGTTCGCGATCGGCTACTACGAGCGCGACGACCTCGCCTTCCTCCCGGCCGCGGCCGCCGAGTTCACCCTCTACGACCGCTGGTTCTGCTCGATCATGTCGTCGACGTTCCCGAACCGGCACTACCAGATGTCAGCGCAGGCGGGCGGGTTCAAGTCGAACACCTTCCCGCCCCAGCCCGGACACGAGGACGGGTTCTCGTGGGAGACGATCTTCGACCGCGCCCAGGCGAAGGGAGTCGAGTGCGCCTACTACGTCGCCGACCTGCCGCCCTCGGCGCTCTACGGCCAGCGCGGGATCGCGATCATCCGCCCCGTCGCGCAGTTCTACGCCGACGCAGCCGCGGGCCGGCTGCCGCCGATCACCTTCGTCGACCCGCCCTACGGCGACATCGGCGCCTCCGGATCGGGCTCGAGCCTGACCGTCGCCGGCGCCGGCGCCAGCGACCACCCGCATTCCGACGTCCGCCTCGGCCAGGCCTTCATCGCCGACGTCACCAACGCCTTCATCGCCTCGCCCCAGTACCGCCGCGGCGCGCTCTTCATCAACTACGACGAGTGGGGCGGGTTCTTCGACCACGTGAAGCCGCGCTTCGTCCCCGACGAGCGCGAGGACAAGGCCAACATCGACGAGGACTGGCGCCTGACCGGGTTCCGGATCCCCGGGCTCGCGATCTCCCCGTATGCGCGCGGCGGCAACGTCGCCCACATGACCGTCACCCACGAGTCGATCCTGAAGCTGATCTCCTACCGCTTCGGTCTCGGGCACCTGAACAAGCGCCACCGCTACGCCTCCAACATCGGCCGCAGCCTCGACTTCACCAGCAAGGACTTCGAGCCTCCGGAGCTGCCCGACCCGGCCGCGGTCGCGGCCTCGCCCTGCGGCGGCGCCCGCGAGCAGACCGCACCCGAGTCCCACGGGATGCTCGAGCTCGAGCGCTCGGGCTGGCTCGAACGGATCGGCTACGAGGTGACCCCGGCCACTTTCGAGAACGTCTACCGGGAGCCGGACCGGATCCGCGAAGCCCGGTTCGGAGCCGCGGCGTGAGGGCCCGATCCGCTGATCGCCTGCCTCGCCTTCACCGGGGCGCTCGCCGCGGGCGTCGCCGCCTCGCTCGGCGAGCGACGGCGGCTCGGACCGTGGCCTCCGAGCGGGGGAAGGTCCGCTCGTCTTCGCCGTCGTCATCGACGGGCTCGACGGCGACGCGGTCGACGCCGGCGGCGCGCCCTTCATCTCCTCCCTGCTCGACGGGCAGGGCGCCCATTCCACCTACTTCCAGGAGTCGCGCGCGATCATGCCCACGGTCACGAACGCGAACCACACGGCGATGATGACCGGCGCCTACGCGGGGAATTCCGGGATCGCGGGCAACGAGTTCGCGCTCTACGCGCCGCTCGAGAACGGCGACTCGTGCGCCGCCACCGGCCCCGAGGACACGCGGGCGCTGCCGACCACCACCAGCGGCGAGAACCGCAACTGCCCCCAGGCCGAGATGGTCTTCGAGGCGATCAAGCGGCAGGGCAACCCGCGCGGCCTCGTCACCGCCGGCATCTTCGGCAAGCCGAAGCTCGGGCGGATCTTCGCCGGTCAGGAACGTCGACCCCGACGCGCCGCGACGTCGACTACCTCTGGGCGCCCTGCGCCTCAGGCGCCGACGACGACGACTACTGCGGCGACGTGCCGACCAACCCGATCACCGGCTACGCGGTGGACGACGCGACGGTGATGGACGAGGTGCTGCGCACGGTCAACGAGGGCGTCCCCGCCGGCGGCGGGACCGCCCGGCCCGACTTCACGTTCGTCAACCTCCACCAGGTCGACTCCGCCGGCCACCTCTTCGGCCGCGGCGCGACCTACGACCAGGCGGTCGCGCTCGCCGACGCCGAGATCGAGCGCCTCGTGACCACGCTGCGCGACCTCGGCGAGTGGGAGCGCACGGTGCTGATCCTGCTCTCCGACCACTCGATGGACCAGGTGCCGACGAAGGTCAACCTCGAGTCGGTGCTCGAGGACGCGGGCGTCCCGGCCGAGGCGTTCAACGCGGTGCAGGGCGACAACGGGATGGCCGCCCACATCTACCTGGCGGACCGCGAGAGCAGCGACCGCTTCGCCTGCTGAAGACGATGCGCGAGGCGCTGGCCGCGCACCCGTCGGTCTCGGACGCGCTCTACCGCGAGCCGAACCCCGCAGGACGGGGGCACGAGGAACACGATCGCCCGCGCCCGGCCCGAGTGGCACGTCGAGGGCGAGCGCAGCGGCGACATCTTCGTCGCCGCGAAGTCGGGCAGCCTCTTCGCGAGCTCGACCGGGACCGGCAACCTCGCGCAGGGCCACCACGGCTCGAACAGCACCCGCGACAACTTCTTCGCGGTGATCGGCGGCGGCGACCTCGTGCGCCAGCGGACCGTCGCCGGGAACACGGCGCCCGACTTCGACGACACCGCCCAGAACCCGAAGCAGGCTGAGAACGTCGACGTCGCCGCCACCGTGATGGGCCTCTTCGGCCTGAGCGTCCCCGAGGACAATGCCGGGCGGTTCCTCGACAACGCCTTCGACAAGAAGGCGCTGAAGCGGGTCGCGAAGCCCGAGTCGCCCGACCTCGCGCTCAAACGCAGGAAGGGCAAGCTGGTCGTGCGGTTCGTGCCAACCGGCGGGATCCACGACCTCCAGGTCCGCAAGGGCAAGAGGTGGAAGGACGTGCTCGACGACTCCGCCGCAAAGAAGGCTTCCATCCGCCTCGGCAACGCGAAGCGGATCAAGGTCCGCGGTCGCTCGATCTCGGCGGCAGGCGTCGCGAGCGACTGGCGGACGGCGCGCGGCGAAGCTCTAGAGCCGCACGTTCGGGGGGTTCACCCGCCCCTCGCGATGGGCGGCGAGCACGGCGTGGGCGATCGCGAGGTCCTGGATCGCGAGCCCGGTGGAGTCGAACAGGGTGATCTCCTCGTGGACCGCTCGCGGCCCGGGCGCCTCGCCGAGCAGGACAGCGCCGATCTCGGTGACGTCATCGGCGGTCGATCTCGCCCGCGGCGGCGGCGCCGGAGAGCTCGCCGCCCGAAGCGGCCTGGCGCCACTCGTCGCAGAAGAGGCGGCAACGAGCGAGCGCGGCGCGCTCGACCTCGGCCTTGCCGTGGGCGTCGGCGCCGAGCACCGCCAGGTGCTGGCCGGCGCGCAGGTCGCCGGCGCGGATCACGGGCTCGTCGCCTGGGGTGACCGAGACGACGACGTCCTGGGCGGCCGCGCCGCCCCGGTCGCCGATCGACCAGCCGAGCTCGGCGGCGAGCGCCTCGGCGCTCTCGGCGCGCAGGTCGAAGCAGACGCCGGGGCCGTAGCCGGCGGCGGCGAGCGCGCGGGCGGCGAAGACGCCGTTGACGCCGCAGCCGATCACGCCGACGGTCCGCGCCTCCGCCGGGGCGAGCGCCGTCGCCGAGACCGCGGCCGCGGCGCCGGTGCGAAGCGAGGTGACGCTGGCGCATTCGAGGATCGCGACGAGCTCGCCGGTCTCGGCGCTCGAGACCAGCAGGGCGCCGGTGACGACCGGCAGGCCCTCGGCGCTGTTGCCCGGGAACGAGGTGACCCACTTGAGCGTCGCCAGGCCGCCGCCCCGCGCCGGCATCGCGCGGAAGTCGCCCGCGACGCCGGTGCGCTCGATCGCCTCGGGGCCCGCGTCGACGTAGACCTTCGCCGGCATCTCCCACTCGCCGCGGGCGTGCCGCTCGAACGCCTCGCGGACGATCGCGTTCGCATCGGCGGGGCTGACCGCAGCGAGCACCGCGTCGGCGTCGAAGACCGGGATCACGGCGAGCAATGTAAGGGGTCCCTAGTTCAGCCATGGCGACGAACGGAAAGCGCAGGCCGCCCCGGCCGCGGATCGAGCTGCTGACCCCGGCGACCTCCCCCGAGGAGGCCGCGGCGGTGACCGCCGCGATCGAGCAGTTCCTCGCCGACACCGCGCCAGCGCCCGATCCGGGCTCCGGGACGGATGAGCCCATGGCAATGGGCGGGCCTCCAGGAGGGCGTCCGCCGAGGCGAGCTGCTTGCCCCGCCGCCTCCGAGCGGATAGAACAACTCCCACAGGGCATCGATACGCCCCCGACGGGAGGAGAACCCGAGTGGCCGTAGTCAAGATCATCGAGCTCGTCGGAAGCTCGCGCGAGTCTACCGACGACGCGGCGAAGCAGGCGCTCAGCCATGCGCAGACTTCGCTGCGGAACATCCGCGCGGTCGACATCGTCTCGACCGGCATCCGCGGCGACAACCTCGACGAGTACCGCGCCCACGTGCGCGTCGCCTTCCTGATCGAGGGCACGGACGTCGACTAGGAACCCACCGTTCTCGGGCGGACCGCACCGGTCCGCCCGAGTCCGGGCGGGGTTATGGGTGTGATGGAGCGGATGGGGAGATATGCGCTCGCGGTCCTGGGGGCCTCGGCGACCTGCGCCGGCGTGCTGCCAGCCGTGGCGAGCGCCGAGACCAGCTGCGCCTTAAGTCCGTCGAGCGGCGTCCTCCAGGTCGACGCCACCACCAATACGCGGGTCCGCCCCTTCGACGACGGCCGCGTCGTCGTCTACGACTACCGGATCGTCTTCCCGGGGCGGCCGCCAGGCTTCGACTACGTCCCCATCTCCTGCTCCGACGCCGACACGCCCGGCGCGACGGCGTCCCCGACGACCACCACCGTAGGCACGTTGGATGTCCGGGCGACCTCGCTCGCCTACGACCCGATCGTTCCCGGCAGCACCAGCGCCGGGGAGGGTCCCACGCCGGAGGTCGAGGTCAGCTTCAACGGGACAAGGCTGAGCATCGGCGGCAGCCCGGAGGCGGATGGGGCCGCCTTCGGCGTCGACGCGGAGGCCGGGGGGATCGCCGCCAACCTGAACGCCGGGGCCGAGCCGGGTGGCACCGCAGACACCGACGTGGTCGCGCCGAACCTGACCGCGCTCTTCTACAACAGCGGCGGCGGCGGCGACGCGATCGACGGCCGTGGCGGCGGGCCCATCGAGGGCCCGCTGCCGGCTACCGTCGCGGCGAGCTTCGACGGCGGAACCGGCACCGACGTGATCGACGCCGGCCTGGGCCCAACGACCCTCACCGCCGGCTTCGACTTCAGCGACGACCAACTCCATGGCGGGCCCGCCGACGATGTGTTGAACCCCTCCGGCGGCAACGGCGACCTGATCGGCGGCGGCGGTACCGACGAGCTCCGGGTCCTTGGGCTGCCAGGGGTAACGATCGACCTGCGGATCACCGAGCCGCAGCAGACCGGGCGCGGCACGAAGCTGATCCGCGAGGTCGAGGACGTGACTGGGACACTCGGGCCGGACACCCTGATCGGAGACGCCGGGCCGAACGTCCTCAACGGCTTCGATGAACGCGACTTCATCGACGGCGGGCCCGGCGACGACCACGCCCAGGGTGGCCTCGGGCGGGACCTGATCACGGGAGGAGACGGCGCGGACCATGTCGATGGCGGGTTTGACGACGACCGCGTCGACGGTGGCCCGGGCGACGATTCGGTGCGCGGTGCGGGCGGACTCGACCGTCTGTTCGGCGCGCAGGGCAGCGACTTCCTGCTGGCTTACGACCGCAAGCCGTTCGTCGGCAAGCTGAAAGGCGATCGGCTGATCGACTGCGGGTCCGGGCGCGACCAGGCGGCTCACGTCGACAAGGCCGATCCCGAGCCCCGGTCCTGCTGAGGGAAATACCCTAAACCCGGTCAGCTTTCCTGGTAATATCGCCCGACCTCGGTTTCCGAGGCCGGAACGACTGCGACCCCAAGGGGGCCACACGCCAGATGGAGCCGACCGCCGCACCGGAGAAGCCGAAGGCCGAGACCAAAGGCCGATTACTCGACGCTCGACGTCATCAGGGCAAGAAGCAGGAGGGCAAGGGCAAGCTCGGCTCGCTCGAGAACCCCGAGGTCTACGAGGACGTCCCCGGGCACGTGATCCCGATCCTCGAGCGCGAGTTCGACGACTTCGACACCGAGGCCGGCAAGTTCCTCGACGGTCAGACCGCCGAGGACCAGTTCATCGGCTTCCGCCTGAAGCAGGGCGTCTACGGCCAGCGCCAGCCCGAACGTGCAGATGATCCGCACGAAGCTGCCGCTGGGCGGGATCACCCCCGACCAGATGGACGCGTTCGCCGACGCGATCGAGAAGTACGCGCCCCTCAACAAGGGCCACATCACGACGCGCCAGAACATCCAGGTCCACCACATCCCGCTCCCCGACGCGGCGAAGTTCATCCGCGAGATCTCCGACTCCGGGCTCTCCTCCCGCGAGGGCTGCGGCAACACGGTCCGCAACGTCACCGGCGACCCGCGCGCCGGGGTCCAGGACGGCGAGCAGTTCGACATCACGCCCGTACGGCGTGGCCTACGTCCGCTACTTCGTCCGCCACCCGACGACCCAGCTGATGCCGCGGAAGATCAAGACGTCGTTCAGCGCCACCGACGACGACATCGCGATCACCGGGATCCACGACATCGGGTTCATCGCCAAGCGTGCGCGACGGCGTCCGCGGCGTCGAGATCCGCGTCGGCGGCGGCACCTCGATCATGCCGCGCATCGCACCGACGCTCTACGAGTTCGTCGAGCTCGACAACGGCGACTACCTGAAGGTGACCGAGGCCGTGCCTGCGGATCTTCGACCGCCAGGACTGGCTGCGCGTGAACCGCGCCCGCGCCCGCATCAAGGTCCTCGTCGACAAGATCGGGATGGACGCCTTCCGCGAGCTCGTCGACGAGGAGCTCGAGGGCGACTGGGTCGCAGAGCCGCGACTTCACGATCGAGCACCTGATGCCCGACATCGACGAGCAGGCGACGATCGAGGCGCTTCCGGCGCCCGGCCTCCTACGGCAGCCCGAACGGGGACAGCGCCGAGTTCGACGCCTTCGTCGAGTCGAACGTGATCCCGCAGCGCCAGGAGGGCTACTCGACGATCACGATCAAGGTGACCCGCGGCGACCTCTCGCCCGAGCAGTTCCGCGGGCTCGGCCAGATCATGCGCGAGTACACCGGCGGCTTCGCCCGGACGACCGTCCAGCAGAACTTCGTCCTGCGCTGGGTGCGCGACGAGGCGATCTACGACGTCTGGCAGCGGCTGCGCGAGCTCGACCTCGGCGACGCCGGCGCGCTCACGGTCACCGACGTCGTCAGCTGCCCCGGGCACCGACAGCTGCAAGCTCGGGATCACCAGCTCGATGGGCCTCAACGCCGCCGTCCAGGAGCGCATCGAGGCGATGAACATCACCGATCCGCTGACGAAGCAGATCAACATCAAGATGTCCGGCTGCCCGAACGGCTGCGGCCAGCATCACATCGGCACGATCGGGTTCTACGGCGCCTCGATCAAGGTCGGCGAGCACACGATCCCCGCCTACATCCCGCACGTGGGCGGCAACTTCGAGCGACGACGAGGTCGTCTTCGGCAAGCGCCTGAAGCTGCGCCTGCCCGCGAAGCGGGTGCCGGAGGCCGTCGAGCGCTGGATCCGCTTCTACGAGGCGGAGCGCAACGAGGGCGAGGTCTTCAACGACGTTCGCCGAGCGCGTCGGCGCCGAGAAGTTCGAGGAGCTCGGCGAAGGACCTGACGCTCCCGATCGAGTTCAACCTCGACAACATGAACTTCTTCATCGACTGGGCGCGCAACGAGCCCTACCAGGTGATCCGCGGCGAAGGCGAGTGCGCGGTCTAGTGGCACGGTGTGGCTCCGACCCTGACACTCGCCGAGATCGACCCCGAGGCGGTCGAGGCCGAGCTCGAGAGCGCCTCGCCCGAGGAGGCGCTCGCCTGGGCGGCGGAGCGGTTCCCGAACCTCTAGATCGCCTGCTCGTTTCAGAAGACGACCTCGGTGACGATCGACATGGCGAGCCGCGTCGCCCCGGACGCGCGCTTCTTCTACCTCGACACCGACGTCCTCTTCCCCGAGACCTACGAGACCCGCGACCGGCTCGCCGAGCGCTACGGGATCGAGTTCGAGCGCGTCGCCGGGATCTCGCTCGACGAGCAGGCGCGGCTCTACGGCGACGCGCTCTGGGCCCGCCAGCCCGACGCCTGCTGCGGGATCCGCAAGGTCGAGCCGATGCGCGAGGCGCTCACCGGCGACGTCGACTGCTGGGTCTCCGGCATCCGCCGCGCCGACTCGGTGAGCCGCGCGGGCGCGAAGAAGTTCGGCTGGGACGTGCGATTCGGGCTCTGGAAGCTGAACCCGCTCGCCGACTGGACCGAGCGCGACGTCTGGAACCACATCAACGAGCACGACGTCCCCTACAACCCGCTGCACGACGAGGGCTACCCGTCGATCGGCTGCACCCACTGCACCCGGCCGCCATCGGCGAACGGCGGCACCCGCTCGGGCCGCTGGGCGAACGCCGACAAGACCGAGTGCGGGCTGAACGGGTAGCGACCGTGACAGCCCTGCGCTGGCGCTACCCTTCCCCGCTTCCTCCGCCAGAAATCGACCCCGAGAACCGAACTGGAGTCCTCCGTTGCCTGAGACCGACACCGCCCTGAAACTGACCCTGAGCTCGCGCCAGACGGCCGACTTCGAGCTGCTCGCCAACGGCGGCTTCGCGCCCCTCGAGGGCTTCATGGGCTCCGACGACTGGCGCGCGGTGGTCGAGGACATGACCCTCGCCGACGGCGACGAGGTCTGGCCGATCCCGGTCGACGCTGGCGACCGACCTCGACTGCGCCGAGGGCGACGTCATCGAGCTCGAGGCCAACAACGGCAAGGCGCTCGGGCGGATGACCGTCAGCGAGGTCTTCGAGCGCGACGTCGAGCGCGAGGCCGAGCAGGTCTACCGCACGACCGACAACGAGCACCCCGGCGTCGCCGCGATCCGCGAGGAGGGCAACCGCTGCGTCGCCGGCAAGATCGAGGCCGACGCCGCGCCCGATCACGAGGAGGCGTTCATGCGCCGCTACCTCACCCCCGCCGAGTCGCGCAAGGCGGAGTTCGCGAAGCGGGGCTGGAAGCGGATCGTCGCCTTCCAGACGCGCAACCCGATCCACCGCGCGCACGAGTACCTGACCAAGGCGGCGCTCGAGGTCTCCGACGGGCTCTTCCTGCACCCGCTGATCGGCGAGACGAAGAAGGGCGACATCCCCGCCGACGTGCGGATGCGCTGCTACGAGATCCTGATGGAGAAGTACTACCCGAACGACCGCGTCGTGCTCGGCGTCAACCCGGCCGCGATGCGCTACGCCGGCCCGCGCGAGGCGATCTTCCACGCCGATCGTCCGCCGCAACTACGGCGCGACGCACTTCATCGTCGGCCGCGACCACGCCGGCGTCGGGCGACTACTACGGCACCTACGACGCGCAGAAGATCTTCGACGAGATCGACTCGACAAGCTCGGCATCGAGCCGCTGAAGTTCGAGCACACCTTCTGGTGCAACGAGTGCGAGGGCATGGGCTCGGGCAAGACCTGCCCGCACGACGCGGAGTCGCGCCTGTTCCTCTCGGGGACGAAGGTGCGCGAGATGCTCGAGGACGGCGAGAAGCCGCCACACGAGTTCACCCGGGAAGAGGTTGCCGACATCCTGATCGACGCATACTCAAAGGAGAGCGAGTAGAGAAATGGGAGAGTGGAAGGGCTTCACCCTCTGGATGACCGGCCTCTCGGGGGCCGGCAAGTCGACGATCTCCGACGTCGTCGTCGCCGAGTTCGACCGCCGCAGCGTGCCTCGTCGAGGTGCTCGACGGCGACGTCGTCCGCGAGAACCTCTCGAAGGGCCTCGGCTTCTCGAAGGAGGACCGCGACACCAACATCCGCCGCATCGCCTTCGTCGCCGACCTGCTCTCGAAGCACGGCACGCCGGTGATCACCGCCGCGATCTCGCCCTACCGCGAGATCCGCGACGAGGCCCGTCAGCTGATGGACGGCCGCTTCGTCGAGGTGCTTCATCGCGACCTCGCTCGAGGACTGCGAGGCCCGCGACGTCAAGGGCCTCTACGCGAAGGCCCGCTCCGGCGAGATCCCCGAGTTCACGGGCGTCTCCGACCCCTACGAGGCCGCCGGAGAACCCCGAGATCAGCGTCGAGACCGCGGGCCGCACCCCCGAGGAGTCGGCCCAGCAGATCCTCGACTACCTCGAGGAGCAGGGCCTGATCCCGCCGAACTAGGCGGCAGCGAGCCCCGGCAAAGGCGGGGCGCAATTTCGCCGATCGGTTTGCGGGGTCGCCTCGCGACAGGGGATCATGCCGCGACGTGATCTCCCGCGTGGCGCACACTGATCGTCCGGCTCCGCTTCGTCCTGATCGCGGGCTGGATCGCGCTCGCCGTCGTGCTGACCCTGGCGCTCCCCGACCTCGAGGGGAGCCAGAGCGGCTCGCTGGGCGACCTCGTTCCCGACGACGCCGAGGCGATCGCCGCCGAGAAGCGGGCCGTCGAGCTGTTCGGGACGCCCGGCGCTCTCGCGCGTGTCCGTCGTCTTCGACAGCGAGGGCGGGGCTCACCCGCGGCGAGCTGCGCGAGGCGATGCGAGCGCACCGCGAGGCTCAACGTCGAGCCCGAGGACGGGCTCGAGAATGTCCTCGGCGCGATCCCGGTCGCGAACGGCGAGCAGCCGCTCGGCCTCGGCGAGCAAGCCGACGGCGATGATCGCCTACCTCTTCATGTCGCCCGTCGGTCGGGCAGCGGGCGTCGACCGCGCTCGCCGAGGACTACGCGGAGCCGCCTCGAGGCCGACGCGCCCGGGCACCGAGGCGCTCGTCACCGGCGCGATCCCGGCGCGCGTCGCCCGCGGGGAGATCATCCAGCGACCGGCTGCCGCTGGTCGAGCTCGTGACGGTCCTGATGATCGTACTGCGCGCTCGCGCTCTACTTCCGCGCGGCGCTGGTGCCGGTCGCTCGCGATCGTCGCGGTCGGCGTCGCGTACCTCGTCTCGATCCGCGTCCGTGTCCGGCACCGCCGAGCTCTTCGGCGTCTCCGCGCCGCGCGAGCTCGAGCCCGTGATCGTCGCGCTCCTCTTCGGGATCGTGACCGACTACGTGATCTTCTTCGTCTCGCGCTTCCGCGCGGAGCTGGACGGGGGCGAGGAGGCGCGGCCGGCGGCGACGGCGAGCGCGGCCGCGCTCGTGCCGGTGATCCTCACCGCCGGCCTGATCATCGCCGGCGCGAGCCTCTCGCTGCTGGTCGCCGACCTCGGCTTCCTGCGCGCCTTCGGGCCCGGGATGGCGATCACCGCCGTGGTCGGCGTCCTCGTCGGCGTCACCTTCGTCCCGGCGGCGCTCGCGGTGGTGGGCCGCGCGATGCTGTGGCCGAAGGGCGCCGGCCGCGACAGCGCCGAGGCGGAGCGCGAGCCGCTCGCCGGCCGGGTGATCGGCAGCCGCCCGCTGCTCGCGCTGCTCGGCACGCTCGCCCTCCTCGCCCTCGCTCGCGACCGGCCTCGCTCCGGCTCGACGTCGGCGATCCGATGCTCCAGGGCCTGCCGAAGTCGAACGAGGTCCGCGACGGGCTACCAGACGGCCTCGCGCGACTTCGCCCCCGGGATCGTGAGCCCGGTGATGATCCTGGTCGAGGGCGACGACCTGAGCCGCGGACGACGCCCAGCTCGCAGCAGCTCGAGGACGAGATCAGCAGGGCGCCCGGGCGTCGTCGCCGCGATCGGGCCGGGCAGCCTCGGCGCCGCGCCCGGCCGGGGTGCTCGTGGACGAGCACGGGCACGGCGGCCCGCTACCTCGCGGTGCTGTCGACGAACCCGCTCGGCGAGCAAGGCGATCAAGCGCGTCGAGGAGCTGCGCGCGGACCTGCCCGGGGATGCTCGGCCGGGCCGGCCTCGGCGACGCCAGCGGCGGCATCGGCGGCGACACGGCGCTGATCTCCGAGACGGTGGACCGCACGAAGGACTCGCTGGAGGAGGTCGCGCCGCGTCGCGCTCGTCGTCGTCCTCATCCTGCTCGTGATCCTGCTGCGGGCGATCGTCGCCCCGCTGGTCCTCGTGGCGGCGAGCGCGCTGGCGCTGCTCGCCGCGCTCGGGGCGACGAGCTACGTCCTCGAGGACCTCGTCGGCTACGACGAGATCACCTTCTTCGTGCCGTTCGCGGCGGCGATCCTGCTGCTCGCGCTCGGCTCCGACTACAACGTCCTGCTCGCCAGGCGGATCTGGGACGAGTCGCGCGACCACCCGTTCCGCGCGGCGGTCCGGATCGCCACCGACCGCGCCTCGGGCACGATCGCGACGGCGGGGATCATCCTCGCGCTCTCGTTCGCCGCGCTCGCCCTGATCCCGGTGCGCTCGTTCGAGGAGCTCGGGCTTCGCGATGGCGCTCGGGCTGCTGCTCGACGCCTTCGTCGTCCGCACGCTCCTGATCCCCGCCGCGATCGCGCTGATCGGCGCCGCGGGCCGCGTGGCCCGGGAAGCACTGGCGCGAGCATCGCGAGTAGCAGCTGGACCGCTAGGGCTTCGCCGGGACGACCGGCTCGCCGAGCCCGTAGGTCTCGTAGTCGCCCCAGACCGAGAAGTTCTTGTGGTTGGGGCCGTGGAAGTCCGAGGACGCGGTCGGGACCAGGCCGAACTCCTCGCAGAGCTCGAGGCAGTGCTTCGTCTGCTCCTCGGTGTGGGGCGGGTAGAAGGTCTCGATGCCGTCGAGGCCGACGTCGCGGCACGAGGCTCTCGACGCAGGTCGCGGACCTGGGCCGGGCTCGTTCACGTCCCAGTAGGGATGGGCGACGACGGCGACGCCGCCGGCGTCGTGGATCAGCTCGACCGCCTGCTCGGCGCTCGGCCACTTGCGCGAGACGAACGCCTTCGCGCCCGGGACCAGGTACTCCTCGAAGAACGGGCCGAGGTCGGGGCCGGCGCCGGCGGCCTTGGCGATGTGCGGCCGGCCGATCGCGTCGGCGGCGCCCGCCTTGGCGGCGGCCTCCTCGAAGGTGACCTCCACGCCGTGCTCGTTCAGGCGGCGGATGATCTCCTTGGCGCGGTCGACGCGCTCCTGCTGGGCGCGGTCGCAGGCGGGCTGGATCTTCTCCAGCTCGACCCAGTAGCCGCAGATGTGGAGGTCCTCGGAGTACTTGTGGACGCAGGACATCTCGACGGCGGGCACGCACTCGATCCCGACCTCGGCGGCGGTCTCGAGCGCCTCGGGGACGCCGGCGACGCCGTCGTGGTCGGTGAGCGCCATCGTCGTCACGCCGGCCTCGGCGGCGCTGCGGACGACGTCCGCCGGAGCGAGCTCGCCGTCGGAGACGGTGGAGTGGGATTGGAGGTCGATCAAAGCCATCGCGGCGCGGCATGGTAGCGATCGCCCGACCTTTCTTGACTCGTTGTCAGAATGCCGCCGCATGAGGATCACCGCCAAGGCCGATTACGCAGTCCGCGCGACGCTCGAGCTCGCGGCTTCGCCGAACGGCGAGCCGGTGAAGGGCGAGAAGCTCGCCGACGCCCAGCAGATCCCGCTGCAGTTCCTCGAGCACATCCTGCTCGACCTGAAGCGCCACGAGCTGGTCAAGGCGAAGCGCGGCGTGCGCGGCGGCTACTGGCTCGCCCGCGACCCCGAGGAGATCACCGTCGCCGACGTGATCCGCGCCGTCGAGGGCCCGCTCGCCAACATCCACGACATCTCCCCCGAGGAGACCGAGTACCCGGGCAACGCGGAGCACCTGCGCGACGTCTGGGTCGCCGTGCGCGCGAACCTGCGCGCGGTGCTCGAGGACGTCTCGCTCGCCGACGTCCGCGCCGGAAAGCTGCCGCCGGCGGTCACGAAGCTGCTCGACGACCCGGGCGCCTGGGAAGCGCGCTGAAACCGGCACTGATGCCGGATTGCCGCTGCTACCCTTCCCAACCCACTCTTCTGACTAAAAAAGTCAAGAAAGAGCCATCGGGCGCCGCGGGAACCGTCGCCGGCCCCCGACACGACTCGCACGATGGACCGCACTAGTCGTCATTCGGCCTCGGAATCGGGCTGCTCGTCGGCATGACCGGCATGGGCGGGGCATCCCTGATGACCCCGCTGCTGATCCTCGTCTTCGGGATCTCGCCGGTCACCGCGATCGGCACCGACATCTTCTACGCCGCGGTCACCAAGACCGTCGGCGGCTACCAGCACCTGAAGCTGAAGACCGTCCACCGCGGCATCGCCTTCTGGCTCGCCGTCGGCAGCGTGCCCTCGGCGCTCGCCGGCGTCTACGTGATCGAGCTGCTCCAGCGGACCTACGGCGAGGAACCTCGACAAGCTCGTGCTCGGGATGCTCGGCGGCGCACTGCTCGTCGTCGGCGTCGCGACCCTGCTGCGCTCCGTCTTCTTCAAGGACGTGATCGCCGAGCGCTACGCGATGCACCTCTACCGCCGCCACATCATCGCCGCGGTCCTGACCGGCGCCGTCACCGGGTTCGTGATCGGCCTCACCTCGGCGGGCAGCGGCACGCTGATCGCGATCGCCCTGATCGCGATCTTCCGGCTCACCCCGCAGCGCGTGGTCGGCACCGACATCTTCCACGCCGCCGTCCTGCTCTGGGCCGCCGGGATCGCGCACTGGGTCGGCGGCAACGTCGACTTCGTGCTCGCCGGCAACATCCTGCTCGGCTCGGTTCCGGGCGTCCTGCTCGGCGGCATGCTCGCCGTCCGCGCCCCGCAGGGCTTCCTGCGCCGGGCGCTCGCGGTCGTCCTGCTCGCCTCGGGAGCGATGCTCGTCGTCAAGGAGGGCGCACCCGAGCGTCGTGATCCCGGCGATCCTCGTCGCCTCGCTGATCGTCGGCTCGCTCTTCGCCGCCCAGGCGATCTCGCAGCGGCGGCTCAAGCGCAAGGCCGCGGCCGCCGCGCGCGGGCGCCCACGTAGCGCGCGCGAGATACTCACGGCCATGTCCGAGCGAAACGTCGAGATCGTCCGGCGGATCTACGAGGGGTGGGCGCGCGGGGACTTCACCGCCGGGGTCGAGCTCTACGACCCCCACATCCTCCTCGTCCTGCGGCCGGAGTTCCCGGACCCCGGCACCTATCACGGTCCCGAGGGGATCAGGGGATACATGCGCGACCACTTCCTTGCCGACTTCGAGGACGCGCAGATCGTCGGCGAGGAGTTCATCGACGCCGGCGACAGCGTCGTCGTCCGGATCAGCCAGCGCGCGATCGGCCCCGCCAGCGGGGCGCCGGTGGAGATGAGCTACTACAACGTGTGGACCCTGAGGGGCGGTTCCGTGATCCGGATCGAGAGCATCAGCGGGCGCGAGGAAGCGCTCGAGGCGGTCGGGCTCGGGACCTAGGCCTCTTGCAATGGCCGATCGTTAGGCTGCCCTCGTGGACTTCGATCTCAGTCCCCGCTGCGAGGAGCTGCTCGAGCGCATCCGCGCCTTCCAGGCCGAGCACGTCTACCCGGTCGAGAAGGAGGCGCTTCAGGCGCTCGACGACGAGGTCCGGCCCGGGGTCGCCTACCCGCAGGTCCTCGTCGACATCCGCGAGCGGGCCAAGGCCGAGGGCCTCTGGAACCTCTTCCTCCCCGACGACGAGCACGGCGCCGGCCTCACCAACTGGGAGTACGGCGTCCTCTGCGAGGAGATGGGCCGCAGCCCGGCGGTCGCGCCGATGGCGTTCAACTGCTCGGCCCCGGACACCGGCAACATGGAGATCCTCCACGACCACGGCACCGACGAGCAGCAGGAGCGCTGGCTCCAGCCGCTGCTCGAGGGCGAGATCCGCTCCTGCTTCTCGATGACCGAGCCCGAGGTCTCCGGCTCGGACCCGACCACGCTTCAGACCCGCGCCGAGCTCGACGGCGACGAGTGGGTGATCAACGGCCACAAGTGGTTCACCTCCGGCGCGGTCGGCGCCTCGCTCGCGATCGTGATGGTCGTGACCGAGCCCGACGCCCACCCGTACGCGCGGGCCAGCATGATCCTGGTCCCGGTCGACAACCCCGGCTTCAACCTCGTCCGCCCGGTGCCGGTGATGGGCCACGACGGCGGGCCCGGCCACTGCGAGATCCTCTACGAGGACTGCCGCGTCCCGGCCGCGAACCTGCTCGGCGACCGCGGCGCCGGCTTCGTGATCGCGCAGGACCGGCTCGGGCCGGGCCGCATCCATCACTGCATGCGCGCGATCGGGACCGCCGAGCGCGCGATCGAGATGATGTGCGATCGCGCCAACTCGCGCGACTCCTTCGGCGGGCCGCTCGCCGAGAAGCAGTTCGTCCAGGACTTCATCGCGCGCTCCCGCATGGAGGTCGACCAGGCGCGGCTGCTCACGCTCTCGGCCGCCTGGACGATGGACACGAAGGGCAAGCGCGCGGCCCGCCAGCAGATCTCCCAGATCAAGGTCGTCGCCGCGAACATGGTCATGGACGTGCTCGACCGCGCGATCCAGGTCCACGGCGCCCTCGGGATGTCCGACGACACGCCGCTCGCGGGGATGTGGCGCTTCAGCCGGATGCTGAAGGTCGCCGACGGGCCGGACGAGGTCCACAAGATGGTGATCGCCCGCCGCGAGCTCAACCGCTCTGCGAAGAAGCTGCAGGCCGAGGGCGAGGCCGCCGCCGACGTCCCGGAGCGACCCGCCGCGACCGCGACCGCGAGCTAGCGCCGGCCCGATGGAGGTCCCCGGGGCGCCCCTGCCGGGACGCTTCAACCGCGACAGGCCGAGCGCGCCCGACCTGGCCGGGCGCTCGCATCCGCTCTGGTACGTCCTGCGCCGCCTGCCGGCCACGATCGAATCGCTCGCCCCCGTGCTCGAGGTCAGCCCCGGCGACCGGGTCCTCGACTACGGCTGCGGCAACGCGCAATACCGCTCGCTGATCCCCGGCGGGGCCGAGTACGTCGGCGCCGACCTGCCCGGCAACCCCGAGGCGAGCGTCGATCTCACCCCCGAAGGTGCCCTCCCGGTCCCCGACGCCAGCTTCGACGCCCTGCTCTCGACCCAGGTGCTCGAGCACGTCACCGACCCGCGGCTCTACCTGGCCGAGAGCGCGCGGGTGCTCCGGCCGGGCGCGCGGATGCTGCTCTCGACCCACGGCCTGATGGTCTTCCACCCCGACCCGGACGACCTCTGGCGCTGGACGTGCACCGGTCTGCAGCGGATCGTCACCGAGGCGGGGTTCGAGGTCGAGCGCTTCGAGGGCGTGCTCGGCCTCACCGCCACCGGGCTGCAGCTTTTCCAGGACGGGCTCCTCGGCCGGTTGCCCGCCCGCGCGCACGCCCCGACCGCGTTCGTGCTGCAGCGTCTGGTCGCGCTCGCCGACCGCTTCGACACCGATGAGAGCCGGCGATACAACGCGCACGCCTTCGCGCTCGTCGCCAGGCGAATGGCGGGCTGAACACGTGGCATAGTCCGCGCCGATGGCCGACGGCACCATGAGCGAGTTCTGGGACGCGCGCGCGAAGGAGGACGCCTTCTTCTTCGTCGACAACCAGCTCCGCTATGGCGACCCGGACCTCGAGAGGTTCTGGGCGGGCGGCGTCGAGGTCGTCGAGAAGGCGCTCGAGTTCACCGGTGCGACGATCGCGCCGGACGACGAGATCGTGGAGATCGGCTGCGGCGTCGGCCGGCTCACCCGCCCGCTCGCCGAGCGCGGCGCCTCGGTGCGCGCGATCGACGTCTCGGCGGAGATGCTCGAGCGGGCGCGCGAGCTCAACCCCGAGCTCGAGAACGTCGAGTGGATCCAGGGCGACGGCGAATCGCTCTCGGGCGTGGAGGACGCAAGCGCCGACGCCTGCTTCTCCTGGGTCGTCTTCCAGCACATCCCCGACCCCGAGGTCACTCTCGGCTACGTCCGCGAGATGGGACGCATCCTGCGTCCCGGCGGCTGGGCGATCTTCCAGATCTCCGACGCGCCGGGGGTGCACGAGCGGCGGCCCGCCTCGACCCGGGTGAAGGACGCGATCCGCTCGCGAGCGGGACGCGCGCCGAAGGGCCAGCACCATCCGGCCTGGCTCGGCTCCTCGGTCGACCTCGACCGGCTGCGCGACGTCGCCTCCGAGTCCGGGATGGACACCGAGAGGATCGTCGGCGAGGGGACGCAGCACTGCCTGGTGATGCTGCGCCGCCGGACCGCGGCGGCCTGATCAGCCGGCTCGGCGCTCCGCCTCGTCGGCCGCGTCGGCGAGCTGCCCGACGATCTTCGCGAACTGCTCGAAGCCCTCGTCCGTCTTGCCGTACTGGCCGGCGGCGTAGCGGGCGAGGACGCCCTCGAGGATGATCGCCAGCTTCCAGTAGCCGAGGGCCACGTAGTAGTCGAGCTCGGAGAGGTCGCGGCCCGAGCGCTCGGCGTAGCGGTCGCGGAGCTCGTCGCGGAGCGGGAAGCCGTCGGCCAGGGTCGGCGCCTCGAACAGGGGCGCGAACTCGTCGCCGGGCTGCGACCAGTAGACCATCAGCAGGCCGACGTCGGCGAGCGGGTCGCCGAGCGTGCACAGCTCCCAGTCCACGACCGCGGCGACCTCGCCGTCGGGGGCGAGGATCATGTTGTCGAGGCGGTAGTCGCCGTGGACGATCGTCGCGGGCCCCTGCTCGGGGATGCGGGCCTCGAGCCGGCGGTGGAGGTCCTCGACGAGCGGCAGCTCGCGCGTCTTCGACTTCTCCCACTGGCCGCTCCAGCGGTGGAGCTGGCGGGCGACGTAGTCCTGCTTTCGGCCGAGCTCGCCGAGCCCGACCTCGTCCGGGTCGACCGCGTGCAGGTCGACGAGCGTGTCGGCGACCCTGATCCCGATCTCGTGCCGCTCCGCTTCGCCGAAGGCGGACTCGGCGTCGGGCTTGGTGCGCAGGATCGGGCCGTCGACGAAATCCATCACGTAGAAGGGCGCCCCGTTCACCGACTCGTCCTCGCAGAGCCCGGCGAGCGGCGGCACCGGCACCGCGCTCTCCTGGAGGCCCGCGATCACCCGGTGCTCGCGAGACATGTCGTGCGCCGAGCCGAGTCGCTTGCCCAGGGGCGGCCGGCGCAGCGCCCAGCGGCCGCCCTCGGAGTCGGTGACGCCGAAGGTCAGGTTGGAGCGGCCGCCGGAGACGCGGTCGAACTCGAGCGGCGGTTTCGCGCCGTCGACGTTCGCCTCGAACCAGGCCTCGACCGCCTCGCGGTCGATCCCGTCCGGTGCCTCGCCGGTAGCCTGCTCCGCGCCCATGCGTGGGGAGAATATGGAGAGCGGCCGCCACTTGGCCCTGATCGTCGACTTCGGCGGGGTCCTCACGACGAGCATCTGGCCCGCGTTCTCGGCTTTCTGCGAGGGCGAGGGACTGGATCCCGGCGCCGTCCGCGAGCTCTTCCGCAGCGACCCCCGCGCGCTCGCCGACCTGCGCGAGCTCGAGACCGGGGCCTGCGAGCCCGAGGAGTTCGAGGTCCGCTTCGCCGGCCACCTCGGCATCCCCGATCGCGCCGAGGGCCTGATCGGGCGCCTCTTCGGCGGCCTCGAGCCCGACGAGGGGATGATCGCCGCCGTCCGGGCCGCCCGCGAAGGCGGCATCCCCACCGGCCTGATCTCGAACTCGTGGGGCCGGACGATCTACGACGACGAGCTGATCGACTCGCTCTTCGACGCCGTCGTCATCTCCGGCGACGTCGGCCTGCACAAGCCGGAGCCCGAGATCTACCTGCTGGCCTGCGAGCGGCTCGGGGTCGAGCCCGCCGACGCGGTCTTCGTCGACGACCTGCGCGAGAACTGCGCCGGCGCCGAGGCGGTCGGGATGACCGCGCTGCTGCATCGCGACACCGCCGAGACCGTCGCCGCGCTCGACGAGCTGCTCGGGATCGGGCTCTAACCGATTTCGGGGCGTGATGTTCGAGCGCCTGCCCCGTTCCATGGGGTGAGGAGATGGCGTGAACCCCAGCGAGATCCCTGCCGCGCCCGGCCGAACCCTCAACGGGGAGAAGTCGCGGCGGATCGTCGAGGCGATGCGCGAGAGCGTCGCCGAGGTCGGGATCGCGGGCTCGACCTTCGATCGCGTCTCCCGCAAGGCCGGCGTCAGCCGCGGCCTTCTCCATTACTACTTCGGAACGAAGGAGCGGCTCCTCGTCGACGTGATTCGCCGCGACACCGAGATCCGCGTCGAGATACTGGGCTCCGCCCTTCGCCGCGCGGATTCGGTCGACGGCGTGATCGCGGCGTTCTTCGACGCCTTCACGCGCACGCTCGAGACCGAGGTGGGATACGTCTTCCTGGTCTCCGAGCTGTTCGTCGCCGGTCGCCACAACGAGGAGATCCTCGAGGAGCTGGGCCGGCTCTACGGGACGGCGCGCGGCGAGTTCGCAGAGATCCTGCGCGAGAAGGAGCGCGAGGGCGTGGTGAGGCTTCGCTATCCCGCCGAGGACGTCCTCACCTATCTGTTCTCGGTCGGCGACGGGGCCTCGGTGCAGCGGCTCTCACAGCCCCACGTCGACTTCGGCGGCGCCGACCGGCTCGCCTTCGAGACCGCGCGCTTCCTGCTCTGGGCCGAGGACTAAGGCGGCACCCACAGCAATTCAGGTCGCTTCCGTGCGAGATTACGGCGCGCCCGTCGCGGTCCGGCGGTAGGCGTCGAGCGCCGGCTTCGCCTGCCGGTCGACGGTGACCAGGCCGACGTCGGCACAGAAGGCGCAGACGTTGCTCTCCTCGGTGTCCTGCCAGGCGAACCAGGTGACGCCGGCGATGTGCCAGCTCGCCCGGCGCCGCTCGTAGGCGGCGTAGGCCTTGGTCAGCAGGCTGGCCTGCTTGGCGGGGGTCTTCGAGAGCTGCCGATGCTGCCCGCCCGAGGCCCAGCCGAGCTCGGTGATCCAGAGCGGGCGATCGGCGAACCCGGCGCGCTTGAACACGGTTCGAGCCCGGCGTACCTGGCCGAGCGAGCGCTTCAGGGTCGGCCCGTACGGATGCAGGGCGAGGGAGTCGAACGCGGAGCCGAGGTTGCGGCTGCGAAAGAGCGCGCTCAGGTACGGCTTGGCGTCGATGCCACCGTGCGCCTCGTTCGGCGAGCCGAAGACGCCCGCGAGGATCACCTCCGCCGCCGGATCGACGGCGTGTATCGCCGCCCCGCTCAGCTCGACCAGATCCCCGTACTCGGCGGGATTCGGCTCCGGGTGCCAGAAGGTGCCGTCGGAGGGCTCGTTCCAGATCTGCCAGCGATGGATCGGCAGCGGGGCCGCGCCGGGGTGCGCGGCGGCGTACTCCTCGCTCCAGAAGGTGCCGGCCGGCCCGTAGCGCCGTACGGCCGCGCCGAGCCAATCGGTCCAGGCCGCGCGGTCGGCGTCGGAGCCGAGCGGCGGCGCGTTCTCGTGCTCGGAGACCCAGGGCGGGACGTTGAGCACGTACGGCATCACCTCGACTCCGGCCGCGGCGGCACCGCCGATGATGCGGTCGTAGTAGCTCCACTTGCAGGTGCCGGGGACCGGGACCTCGGAAGGGACCGGAAGCGAGGACTCGCACTCGCCCTCCTCGGGCTGCACCTTCTTCCACGAGAGCTGGATCCGCATCAGCCCGACCCCGTTTTCGCTCATCCGCGCGAAGTCCTCGTCGGCGAGGCCCGCCTGCGAGACGACCCCGTAGAACTCGGGCGGCGCGCCTGCCGCCGTGGCGGCGGCGGGAGCGGTGAGCGCGATCGAGAATGCGGCGAGGGCGAGCGTGAGTCGCGCCCGGCTTCTAACCGCGCGCATACTCCAGGCGGATCTGCTTGCCCTTGAGCTTCGTCCCATCGAGCATCTCCAGCGCCCGCTCGGCATGCTCCGCGTCGAGCTCGACGAACGAGAACCGTTCGAGTACCCGGATCGGCCCGATCGAATCCTCGGGAACCACGGCACCCTCGACGAGCGCCCAGCGGATGTCGTCCTCGGAGATGCCGCTGCGCTCGCCGCGGTTCAGGAAGACCTTGGCGACGCCGTTGGTGGCGACCTCCTCCTCGGCGGGCTTCGCCTCCTCCTTCTCCTTGGCGTGGTCGCGGCGCTTCGGGTCGGGCGCGTGCTGGAGGCGCTCCTCGGGTGGCTCCCACTCGTCGATGCGCGTCTTCGCATGGCGCTCGATCACGCCGATCTCATCGCGCTGGGCGGGGGTGACGAAGGTGATCGCGCGCCCGGTCCGCCCCACGCGCCCGGTGCGGCCGATCCGGTGCACGTAGATCTCGGGGTTGTTGGGCAGGTCGTAGTTGATCACGTGGGTGACGTGGTCGATGTCGAGCCCGCGCGCGGCGACGTCGGTGGCGACGAGCAGCGGCAGGCGCCGGCCCTTGAAGGCGAGCATGACGCCGTCGCGCTGGCCCTGGCTCATGTCGCCATGCAGCGCCTTCACCCGGAGGCCGCGGTCGCGCATGGTGCGGTCGAGGCGGGCGGTGCCGATCTTGGTGCGGCAGAAGATGATCGCCTGCTCGGGCTCCTCCGCCTTCAGCACCTCGATCAGCCGATCCGTCTTCTCGCGGTTGCCGACCTCGATGAAGGCCTGGGCGATCGCGTCGACGGTGAGCTTCTTGGGCTCGATCCGGATCGTCACCGGGTCGTACATGTAGCCCTCCGCGAGCTTCGCGACCGGCGGGGGCATGGTCGCCGAGAAGAGTGCCGTCTGCCGGCCCGAGGGCGCCTGGCGAAGGATCTGCTCGACGTCCTCGATGAAACCGAGGTCGAGCATCTCGTCGGCCTCGTCGAGGACGATGTACCGCGCCGAGGTGAGCTGGAGGGCGCCCCGGTTCATCAGGTCCATCATCCGGCCGACGGTGGCGACGACGACCTGGGCGCCGGCGCGCAGCTGCGAGGTCTGGGAGGAGATCGGGGCGCCGCCGAAGACGGCGACGATGTCGACCCCCTCGAGGTGCTCGGCGTAGGAGCGCAGCGCCTGGGTGACCTGGATGCAGAGCTCGCGGGTCGGCGTCATCACGATCGCCTGGGTGTCCTTGTCCGCAGGGTCGATGTACTGCAGGAGCGGAAGGCCGAACGCAGCGGTCTTACCCGTCCCGGTCTGCGCCTGGCCGATGACGTCGTGGCCGGCGAGCAGCTCGGGGATCGCCTGCTCCTGGATCGGGGTCGGGTCCTCGTAGCCGAGCTCGTCGAGCGTCTGCTGGATCTCCTGCTTGAGGCCGAGGTCTTTGAAGGCGGGCATGCGAGCGTTCAGGTTAGGGGCTGGGGTCGAACGGGCCCGAGCGCGTCAGGCGGCCGGATCGAGCAGGAGCTTGCCCTGGGTGCCGCGCGCCTGCAGGTCCTCGTGGGCACGGGCGACGTCGGCGAGCGGATAGACGCCGCCGATCACGACCTCGAGCTCGCCGGCGGCGAGCGCGCCGAGCAGCTCCGCGATCCCGGCGCGGAGCTCATCGGGGCGCGTGAAGAGGTGCATCAGCCAGAAGCCGATCACGGCGCGGCTCGTCTGCATCAGCTTGCGGGTGTTGACCGTGTTGGAATCGCCGGACGCGATCCCGAAGGTGACGAGGCGCCCGAACGGGGAGAGCGCCGACAGGCAGGCGTCGAACGTGGCGCCACCGGCCATCTCGAGGACGACGTCGACCCGCTCGCCGCCGTTGGCCGCGATGATCTGCTCCTTGAGGTCGTCGGCACGGTTGTCGACGGCGGCGTCGGCGCCGAGGCGGAGCGCGAGCTCACGCTTCTCCTCCGAGGAGGCAAGCGCGATCACGCGGCCGGCGCCGAAGCGCTTCGCGAGCTGCACCGAAAGGGTGCCGGTGCCACCGCCGGCAGCGCCGACGACGACGGTCTCACCCGGCTCCAGCCGGGCGGAGACCCGGAGCATCGTGCGCGCGGTCAGCCCCTGAAGCAGGATCCCGGCAGCCTGGTCGTCGGAGACCCCGTCGGGAACCGGGACCAGCGCCGCCTCGGGAACGGTGATGAGCTCGGCGTAGCCGCCGCCGGTGGTGAGCGCGGCGACACGGCGGCCGTCGGCGGTGGTGCCGCTGATCTCACCGCCCGGGATGAACGGCAGCTCGGCCTTCGCCAGGTATTCGTCCCGGCGCTGGTGGGTGTCGGCGAAGTTGATCCCCGAGCGGGCGACGCGGACGAGCGCCTCACCCTCGCCGGGCTCGGGATCGGAGAGCTCGACCTGCTCGAGCACCTCGGGGCCGCCGAACTCGGATACCTGGATCGCGCGCATATCTGAGCGGCCGGAGTCTTACCTAAAGGGTCTAGAGGCGCGGGCCGACGCGGAGGGTGCGATTCGTAAAGACCGCGTCGTCGCCGGGCGAGCAGCCACAGTCGGCATAGCGGAGCTCGTAGGTGTGCTCGCCGGGAGGCTGGTTGAACAGGACCGGAGCCGGGGCGTCACCGACGGTGCCGCAGATGCCGCCGAATCCGGGAACGGACGGCGGAGTGGAGATGGTCAGCGGGCCGCCGCCCACCTGGGTCATGAGCAGCGCGTTGTCGAGGTCGCAGATCCCGTCCTGCCCTGGGATCGGCACAACGTTGCCGTCGCGGAACAGAGCGACGGCGCCCTCGTCGGACTCGACCGTGACGGTCGCCCAGACCTCGATCAGCCCAGACTGCGGGACCGTCACGGTCACCCTCGGTCCGTCCGGGGCCGCCTGGTAGTCGGTGGTGCCGGACGTCGCCGTGGCGGTGCCCGCCGCGGTGTTGGAGACGACCCGCGTCGAGTCGACGCGCGAGTCGGCGCTGTTCGCCTTCTGCAGCGCGGTCGCGGCGTCGGCCTCCGCCTGCTGCGCGGCCGCGAGGGCGGTCGCCGAGTCGGCGAGCGCCTTGTCGACGTCGTCGAGAAGGGAGACGGCCGTCGCGAGGCTCTCGTTGGCCTTGGCGCGGGCGCGGCGGGCGATCCGGCGGGCGCGCTGGGCGGCGTGGAGCGCGTGCTGGGCGCTCGCCCTCGCGAGCTTCTGCGAGTCCGCCGCAAGCGAGGCGGCCGCGGTGGGCGCCTCCTCCGGGGCCGGGCCCGCGACCAGCGTGGCGCCGGCGACCCCGCCTCCGAGCGCGAGCGCGATGCCCGCGAGAACAATTGAGATCCGCCCCTGCATCGCCGGTGATGGTACAGACCGACTGGTCGGCCGGCCAGGAGCTCTAGATGATCGATTCCTAATCGACGTGCGCCTGGGGGCGAGCCTGGCCAAGCTGGGCGCCGCGCGCGGCCGAAGCGCGTAGCGGTGCTACGCGCGAGTGCCGTGGGTGGCGCTCCAGCGCAGCGCCAGGCGTCATCGTCGTATCGTCGTCTGCCGGCATCTCACGTCGTCATCGTCATCCTCTTCCTCGGGCCCGCCGCTTCGCAGCTCGCTGAAGACCGCGGTCTTCCGCCGCTCGCCGCGCTCGTCGTCCGCGATCACGTGGGCGACGGCGTTGATCAGGGAGAGATGGGTGAAGGCCTGGGGGAAGTTGCCGAGGTGCTCGCCGCTGTCGGCCTCGAGCTCCTCGGCGTAAAGGCCGAGCGGGCTGGCGTGCGTCAGCAGGCGCTTGCACAGGTCCTTGGCCATGCTGCGCTCGCCGATCTCGGACAGCGCCGAGACGAGCCAGAACGAGCAGATCACGAACGTCCCCTCCTTGCCCGAAAGGCCGTCGTCGGTCTCCTCGACCTTGTAGCGGAGAACGAAGCCGTGCTCGGTGAGCTCGTCGTTGATCGCCATCACCGTCGCCCGCACGCGCTCGTCGTCGGGGGGCAGGAAGCGGACCAGCGGGATCAGCAGGGTCGAAGCGTCGAGGGCGTCCGTCTCGTAGTGCTGGCGGAAGACGCCCCGGTCGGAGACGCCGCGGTCGAGGATGTCCTCGCGGATCGCCTCCGCCTCGTACCCCCATCGCTCGGCGTTCTCGGTCTCGCCTCGCTCGCGGGCGAGACGCATGCCGCGATCGAGCGCCACCCACGACATCAGCTTCGAGGAGACGAAGTGCTTCGGGTCGCCGCGCACCTCCCAGATCCCGCGGTCGGGCTTGCGCCAGCTGTCGACGGCGCCCTCGACCTGGTCGTGGATGATCTGCCAGAAGCCCTCCGGAAGGTCGATCCGGCGCGCGCGGGTGTGGATGTAGACCGAGTCGAGCAGCATCCCGTAGACGTCGTTCTGGCGCTGGTTCCAGGCGCCGTTGCCCACACGGACCGGGCGCGCCCCCTTGTAGCCGCCGAGGTGGGGGATCGTCCGCTCGGTGAGCTCGCGCTCGCCGCCGATCCCGAACATGATCTGGGGGTCGGGGCCGGCCCTGTCGAAGAGGCGGCCGATGAACGACATGAAGTTGAACGCCTCGCGATCGAAGCCGAGGATGTGCAGGCCCCAGAGCGCGAAGGTCGAGTCGCGCACCCAGCTGTAGCGGTAGTCCCAGTTGCGCTCGCCTCCGGGGCTCTCCGGCAACGAGGTGGTGAGCGCCGCGATCAGTGCCCCGCTCGGCTCGTAGACCAGGCCCTTCAGGGTCAGCGCCGCGCGCTGCAGGTGGATCCGCCAGGGATGGTCGGGGAAGTTGCCGCGCTCGAGCCAGCGGCGCCAGTACTTGACCGTCGCGTCGACCCGGCGCGACGCCTCCCCCGTGTCGGCGGGCGGATTGATCCCGTCCCAGGAGAGCGCGCAGAAGCAGTTCTCGCCCGTGCGCAGCGTCCGCCGCGAGATCGCGTTGCCATCGTCGATCTCGAACGAGCCGGAGGCGCCGAGATGGAGCGGCTCGTCGAGGCCGGGCACGTCCGCCCGCAGGATCCCGTTCCGGTCCTGCGACCAGCGGGCGGCCTTGGCGCCGTAGTTGAGCATCGGCTCGCATTCCAGCTCGACCTCGACCGTGCCCCAGGTGCAGGTGGCGGAGCGGATCAGCATCCCCTCGGGCTCGCCCTCGGCGGCGATCGCAAGGGCATCGTGGACGACGACCCAGTCGCCGCCCTCGGTCATCCACGTCGTCTCGAGCACGTTCGACCCCGGGATGTAGCGCGCGGCGGCGGGCACCCTGACCCCCTTCGGCCCGAAGCGAAACGCCCCCGCCCCGCGGTCGAGGAGCGCGCCGAAGACGCTCGGCGAGTCGAACCGCGGCAGGCACAGCCACTCCACCGCCCCGTCCGGCGCGATCAGCGCCCCGGCCCGCCCATCGGAGAGGAACCCGTAGGAGGAGATCGGGTAGAAGGTCGGTGCGGCTGCGCCCATCGCTTCGCGCAAGCTACACGCGCGGCCGGAGATGGCGAGAACCTTTCGCATAGCGAAAGGAAGTCGCCAGGTCGGTGTCCCCTCCTACACTGCCGCGCCGTGTCCCTGACCGTCGTCGGCTCGATCGCGTTCGACTCGGTGCGCACGCCCTTCGGCGAGCGCGAGCGGATGCTGGGCGGTTCGGCGGTGCATTTCGCGCTTGCGGCGAGCTTCTTCACCGAGGTCCGCGTCGTCGGGACCGGTCGGCGACGACTTCGGCGCGGAGGAGGTCGCGGTGCTCGAGGCCCGGAACGTCGTCACCGACGACATCGAGCGGGTCGCGGGCGGGGAGACCTTCTTCTGGCGCGGCCATTACGACCACGACATGAACGTCGCCCACACGGACGACACCGAGCTGAACGTCTTCGCCGAGTTCGAGCCGAAGCTCTCCGGGGGCTCGCGGGCCTCCGAGATGCTCTTCCTCGGCAACATCCAGCCCGACCTCCAACGCGATGTCCGGGCGCAGTCGAGCGCGGAATACGCGGCGCTCGACTCGATGAACCTCTGGATCGAGACGACGAGGGAATCGCTCCTCGCGGCGATCGGCGAGGTCGACTGCCTCCTCCTGAACGACGCCGAGCTGAGGATGCTGACCGAGGAGCCGAACCTGGCCCGCGCGGCGCGCGCGGCGATGGAACTGGGCCCGAGCGTCATCGTCGCCAAGCGCGGCGAGTACGGGGCGGCCCTGTTCATCGACGGCGGCTTCTTCGCGATCCCCGGCCTCCCGCTCGAGGACGTGCGCGACCCGACTGGCGCCGGCGACAGCTTCGCGGGCGGGTTCCTCGGGTATCTCGACGCAGCCCGCGCCGGCGGTCGCCATGACGAGCGGGCGCTGCGGCGGGCGATGGCCTACGGCTCGGTGATGGCCTCCTTCAACGTCGAGGACTTCGGCACCGAGCGGGTGCAGCGGCTGACCGAGGCCGAGGTGGCCGATCGCCTGCTCGACTTCAAGCGCCTGACGCACTTCGACGAATCCTGAGCAGCCATCGCTGCGATACTTCCCGCGACCGCTAAACGCATCCCGAGGAGGGTCAGCTTGGCCGACAACGAGACGCAGACGAAGGACGGCGGGGCCGCCGTCGCGACCGCCCAGGACTCGCTGACGATCACGGACAACCGCAACGGCGAGAGCTACGACGTCGAGATCGCCGACGGCACGATCAAGACGATGGACCTGCGCCAGATCAAGGTCTCCGAGGACGACTTCGGCCTGATGGGCTACGACCCGGCCTTCACCAACACCGCCTCCTGCCGCTCGGCGATCACCTACATCGACGGCGAGGAGGGGATCCTCCAGCACCGCGGGATCCCGATCGAGCAGCTGTGCGAGAAGTCGAGCTACGTCGAGGTCGCCTACCTCCTGATCTTCGGCGAGCTTCCCACCGAGCCGCAGCTGGAGCGCTGGACCCACGACATAACGCACCACACCTTCGTCCACGAGGACATCAAGAACCTCTTCGAGACCTTCCGCTACGACGCCCACCCGATGGGGATGCTGCTGGCCGGGGTCGGCGCGCTCTCCACCTTCTACCCGAGCGCGAAGGACATCGACGACCCCGAGGAGCGCTACATGGCGGCGATCCGGCTGATCGCGAAGATGCCGACGCTGGCCGCGTTCGCCTACCGGCACAACCTCGGCCTGCCCTACGTCTATCCCGACAACGACCTGAGCTACGCGGAGAACTTCCTCGGGATGCTGAAGCAGATGACCGAGGTCAAGTACGAGCCCGACCCGAGGCTCGCGAAGGCGCTCGACGTGCTCTTCATCCTCCACGCGGACCACGAGCAGAACTGCTCGACGGCGGCCGTGCGCGCGGTCGGCTCCTCACAGGTCGACCCCTACTCCGCGGTCGCGGCGGGCGTCGCCGCGCTCTACGGGCCGCTCCACGGCGGGGCCAACGAGGCGGTGCTGAAGATGCTGCGCCGGATCGAGACGACCGACAACATCCCCGACTTCCTCGAGGGCGTGAAGAACCGCGAGGAGAAGCTGATGGGTTTCGGCCACCGGGTCTACAAGAACTACGACCCGCGGGCCCGGATCATCAAGAAGCACGTCGAGGAGGTGCTCGAGGCGACCGGCGAGAACCCGCTGCTCGACATCGCCACCGAGCTCGAGAAGCGGGCGCTCGACGACGAGTTCTTCACCGACCGCAAGCTCTACCCGAACGTCGACTTCTACTCGGGCCTGATCTACGAGGCGCTCGGCATCCCGGCCGACATGTTCACGGTGATCTTCGCGATCCCGCGGACCTCCGGCTGGGTCTCGCAGTGGATGGAGATGCTCGAGGACCCGGACCTGAAGATCGCCCGCCCCCGCCAGATCTACACCGGCAAGCGCGACGAGGACTACGTCCCGATGTCCGATCGCACGGGCGAGGAGAAGATCACCGGTCCGCCCGCGAAGCGGCCGAAGCTGCCGCGCCGCGGCGCCTGAGCGCCGAGCCCGGCAGCGAGGCGCGGCGCTGGCCACCTACCGGCTCACGATCAGGCGCGGTTCCGAGGTCTCCCGGGACCGGTACGAACGGCTTGGCGACGCGATCGAGGCGATGCGCGAGGAGGCGGAGGCGGTCGTTGCCGAGGGACCGCTGCCGGCGCGTTCGATGATCCGCGACTACGAGCCCGAGACCCAGGTGGCGGCACGATTCGAGATCTCGAGCGGCGGCCTGTTCGGCGGCGACACCGCCGGCATCGACGTCATGGGCGATGGCCGGGTCGTGCCGTTTCGAGGCGGCATGGTCCGGCACGAGCTCGAGCCGAAGGGCAACCAGACGCCGTATGACGCGGTTCGCAAGGCGCTGCGATGAGCGAGGGCGAGGGCGAGGGCGTACCCAAGGGCAGCGTTGCGGCCGGCACCCGGGTGCGCCTGCCCGACGGCGCCGAGCCGCCGATCGAGGTCTACGTCAACGGGGTGCGCCGCGCCGAGGGCGCCGACTACCGGCTCGACAGGGGGCACGTCGTCTTCGCCCAGCCGATCGTCAAGGAACAGGTGTCCGGCGCCCGCTGGCTGGCGATGCTGCTCGGCCTCTTCGGCAGCTACGGCAAGAACGAGATCGTCGACATCTCCTACCAGCGCGGCGGCGAGACGAAGCTGATCTCGGACGCCGAGATCCTGCGCTAGAGGCTTGATGTGGGTTAGGCGCGTACGCGGGGGCGTCGCAGGCCGAGCTGGGCGGTGCACGCGCCCGAAGGGGTAGCAGCGCTACCCGCGAGGGCGTGGGTGCCGATCCAGCGACGGCATGCGGCGTCATCCGCGTGCGTGGATAACCCGCATCAGGCCTCAGGACAGGCCGGCGAAGCTCGCGACGAGGTCGCGATGCGCGCCCGCGGAGCCGAGCAGCTCGCCGGAGACCTTCGCCCGCTTGAGCAGGAACTGGAGGTCGTGCTCCCAGGTGAAGCCGATTCCGCCGAGCACCTGCAGCGTCGAGGACGTGACGGACCATGCGGAATCCGAGGCCCGCGCCTTCGCCATGTGGGCGGCGTAGGGAAGCGTCTCGGGCTCGGCGTCGGCACACCAGGCCGCGTACAGGGTCAGCGAGCGCGCCTCCTCGACGTCCCAGAGCATGTCGGCGCACTTGTGCGAGACCGCCTGGTAGGCGCCGATCGGGCGCCCGAACTGCTCGCGCTCCTTGGCGTACTCGACCGCGATCTCCATCGAGCGCTGCGCGACCCCGACGAGCTCGGCGGCGATGGCGACGAAGCCGCGGCAGACCGTCTCCAGCACCTCCCCCGGAGATCGGATCGCCGCCCGAGGCGGTGGCGGTGGCGTAGCGGCGGGTGGCGTCGATCAGGTCGAGCTCTTTGAACTCGACCTCGCCAGGCTCGACGAGCACCCCCTCGTCGCCCTTCGGCAGGGCGATCACCGCGGCGCCGTCGTGGTCGACGACGGTCACGGGCTGCTCGGGCCCGAAGGCGGCCGCGCCGCGAGCCTCGCCCGAGGCGATCCCCGGCAGCCATTTCGAGCGTTGCTCGTCGGTGCCGTCGCCGGAGATCAGGATTCCGGCGACCGCGTTCGAGAGGAAGGGGACCGCGGCGCAGGCGTAGCCGAGCTCCTCGCAGAGGATCGCGAGCTCGACCGTGCCGAGGCCCTGCCCGCCGTGCTCCTCGTCGATCGAGATCCCGGGCCAGCCCAGGTCGCAGATCTCCTTCCAGAGGTCGTCGTCGCGGGTCTTCGCCTCGGCGTGCTCGCGCACCCGCGAGAGCGGCGATCGCTTCGCGAGCATCTCGCGCG
Organism: uncultured Thermoleophilia bacterium; assembly: GCA_963844425.1. Taxonomy (GTDB): domain Bacteria; phylum Actinomycetota; class Thermoleophilia; order Solirubrobacterales; family 70-9; genus DASUSH01. The sequence continues at coordinate 369,301 of CAWJOD010000020.1, forward strand.
CGGTATCGCGGATCGCCTGCTGTTCGTCGTTGAATCCGAAGTCCATGCCTCAGTCTCCTAGCGAAGCTTGGGTAGCCCGAGCACCCGCTCGGCGACGATGTTCTTGAGGATCTCCGTGGTGCCGCCCTCGATCGAGTTCGCGCGGGCGCGGAGGAAGCGGTAGGCCCAGAGCGAGTCGCGCTCGAGCAGCTCGATTCCGCCGATCGAGATCGCGAGCTCGGTCATCGCCTGGTTCGCGTAGGACCACTGCAGCTTCGCGACCGAGCCCTCGGGCCCCGGGATGCCGACCTTCATCGTCTGGGTCAGCGCGCGCATCGCGCCAAGCCGCAGCCCCTCGATCCCGATCCGCAGCCGCGCGATCTTGTCGCGGACCAGCGGGTCCTCGGCGAGGCCACGCTCCTTCGCGAGCTCGGCGAGCTCGTCGAGCGCGATCCGGAGCTGGAGCGCCGCGGAGGCGCCGAGGCCGGCCCGCTCGTTCATGAGCGTGGTGATCGCGACCATCCAGCCGTTCCCTTCGCCTCCGATCACGTTCTCGTCGGGGACGTAGGCGTTCTCGATGAAGAGCTCGTTGAACTCGGATTCGCCGGTGATCTGACGGAGCGGGCGGACGTCGACCTCGTCCTGCTCCATGTCCATCAGGAAGTAGGTGATCCCCTTGTGCTTCGGCGCGTCCTGGTCGGAGCGGGCGACGAGCATGCACCACTTGGCTTCGTGCGCGAACGTCGTCCAGACCTTCTGGCCGGTGATCCGCCAGCCGCCGTTCTCCTTGACCGCCTTGGTCTTGAGCGAGGCGAGGTCTGAGCCGGACTCCGGCTCGGAGAACCCCTGGCACCAGATCTCCTCGGCCGGAGAGGATCGGGTCGAGGAAGCGCTCCTTCTGCTCCTCGGTGCCGTGCGCGATCACGACGGGGCCGCCCATGACGAGGCCGAGGACATTCGCCGGGCGCGGCACCTTCGCCCGCGCCATCTCCTCGGAGGCGATCGCCTGCTCGATCAGGGTCGCGCCGCGGCCGCCGAACTCCTTCGGCCACGAGATCCCCGCCCAGCCGCCGGTGTGGAGGACCTTCTGCCACTTGCGCTGGAACTCGAACTCGGCCTGGTCGCCGCCGCCCGGGCTCTCCCCCGGGTGGTTGGCCTCGAGCCAGGCACGAAGCTCGTCCCGGAAGGCCTCTTCCTCTGCGCTCAGCGTCAGGTCCATGCCGCAGATGAGATCGAGCCGAACCGGACGCGGCGAGGATCGGCGGTTGCCAGGACCGGGACGCATCCGACCGGCTGCTTCGGCGGCGTCACCGAGTCGGGGACCAGCGGTTCCGCGGTGTGCTTGCCGTCGTAGGCGACCGCACCCCACGCGTAGGCGCCGAGCACAGCGCCGAGCACGACGAAGCCGACGATCGACCGCGGGGCCGGCGAGGTCGCGGATCAGGCCGCCGAGGAGCAACGCCGGGATCGCGACCAGGATCGCTCCGGCGATCGCGCCGAAGCCGGCGTTGCGCAGTGCCGGGGTCGGGCGCTTCCCCTCGGTTTCGGGCTCGATCCCTGCCATCGACCGAGACTTACCCACTGTGAGCAGGGAGAAACGATGATTCGGGCCGGCGCGCTCGGGGCGCTAGAAGGCGTAGAGGAGAAGGAGCGCGGTTCCCATCCAGACGACCGCGGCGGCGATCAAGCCGGGGTCGCGGGTGAGGATCTCCGCGGTCGAGCGGGTGTCGCGCCGGTCGTAGACGAGGTAGAGGTAGCGGAAGATCCCGTAGAGGACCGGCGGCGCGGTCGCCAGCATCTCCGAGCCGATGAAGGGCGAGTCGACGGCGTAGACCGCGTAGCTGATGATCGCCGCGGCGGTGACCATCGCGATCATCTGGTCGAGGAAGGGAAGCGAGTAGTGCTCGAGCACCGGTCGGGTCTCCCCCGCCTCCCCCAGCTCCTCCTCCATCGCCTCCTGGCGGCGCTTGGTGAAGCCGAGGAAGAGGGCGAGCATCCCGGTGCAGACGAGCAGCCACTCCGAAGCCTGGACGTCGACCGCGACGGCGCCGGCGACGACGCGCACGATGAAGAGCCCGGCGATCGTCATCACGTCGACGATCACGATGCGCTTCAGCACCAGGGTGTAGGCGGCGGTCGCCACCCCGTAGCCGGCGACGAGCGCGGCGACCTCGGCCGAGACCGCGAACCCGACCCCGATCGCGACAAGCGCGAGCAGGACACCGGTGCCGGCCGCCAGCCCGGGTCCGAGCTCACCGGCGGCGATCGGCCGCCGCCGCTTCTCGTGGTGGCGGCGGTCGTGCTCGGCGTCGCGCAGGTCGTTGAGCAGGTATCCGGCGCTCGACACCGCGCAGAAGGCGACGAAGGTGAGGATCGCCGCCGCCAGCGGCTCGGCCTCGTCGAACTGCCGCGAGAAGACCAGGCCGGCGAAGACCAGCAGGTTCTTGACCCACTCCTGCGGCCGCATCGTGACGAGCAGCGCCCGGGCGGGCGAGCGGCGCGGCGTCGGCGGTGGCGTTGGCGGCGGCATCTCGGAAGCGGCGGGGGGCCGCTCCCCGGTGAGCGTCTCCATGGTGGGAGAAGTCTAGGTCGGCGGGAGGCCGCGTTTCGCAGGACGAAAAACAGCGGCATCGAGGGAGAGCGCCGAAGCGCCCTGAGGGGGCGCAAGGAGCACCTGGCGACTTCCTTTCGATATGCGAAAGGTTCTCGCCAGCGCCGATGTCCTGATCGCCCGAGATCGCCGCCGATCAGCACGGAGTGGTAACGACCGCGCAACTGTTCCACGCCGGACTCTCACAGGCAGGGATCACGCGAAGGGTCAAGGCCGGCAGGCTCCACCGCGTCCACCGCGGCGTCTACGCCGTCGGCCACACCGAGCTCTCCGAGAAGGGCCGCTGGATCGCGGCGGTCCTCGCCTGCGGCCCGAAGGCAGTGCTCAGCCACGCATCGCCGCCCACCTCTGGTCCCTCTCCCCTACAGAGCCCGTCAGTGGGCCCACGTCACGGTCCCCGGCCGACAGAGGCAGGGCCCAGCCGCCAGGGCATCGTCCTTCACCGCTCGAGGACCCTCAGCCACCAAGACACCACCCGCCGCCACAACATCCCGGTCACCACCCACGCACGCACCCTCGCGCGACATGGGCTGGTCAAAGGAGCGCACCCGAAGCGACCTCGAGCGCCGGTTCCTCCGCCTCCTCCGCTCCCACGAGCTGCCGTTGCCCGAGGTCAACGCTCGGCTTGGACCCTACGAAGTCGACTTCCTCTGGCGATCCGCGCATCTGGTCGTCGAGCTCGACGGCTACGCCTACCACTCCGACCGCGCGTCCTTCGAAGCCGACCGCCGCCGCGACCGCGAGCTCCAGGCGCGCGGCTTCGTCGTGCTGCGCTTCACCTACCGGGAGGTGATGGAGGAGCAGGACGCGGTCGTCGCGTCCCTGCGGGCGCACCTCCCTACGGGTCGATCAGCACGCCGGGGTTCATGACGCCCGCCGGGTCGACCGCGCGTTTGGCGCCGCGCAGGGCCTCGGCGAAGGCGTCGGGGCGCTGGCGGTCGTACCAGGGGCGGTGGTCGCGGCCGACCGCGTGGTGGTGGGTGATCGTGCCGCCGGCGTCGATCACGGCGCCGGAGGCGGCGGCCTTGATCTCGTCCCACTGGGCGACCTCGGAGCCGCGGCGGCCGGGGGCGAGGATCGTGTAGTAGGGCGCCGGCCCGTCCGGGTAGACGTGGGTGAAGCGGCAGGACACCCGGGCGGCACCCGGGCCCTCGGCGGGAGCGCCCGTGACCTCCGCGACCGCCCGCCTCACCGTCTCCGACACCGTCGCGTGGAACTCGCCGAACCGGTCCCAGGTGATCGCGGTCTCGAAGGTGTCGGAGATCACGCCGCAGGCGACGAGCGTGTCGCGCAGGTAGGGCGCGGCGAGGAAGGCGTGGCGCCAGGCGCCGACCGCGTCCGCGCCCGCTTCCTTGACGGGCGGGTTGTCCCGGACGGCGCCGGGCCGCGGCTCGGGGGTTCCCTCGCCCTTCACCTCGCCCGGCTCTCCTCCGTGCGCCCTCGCCATCTCGACCGCCGCCTTCATCGGCTCGCCGACCGCGACGTGCGCCGACTCGAAGCCGAGCACGAGCACCGCGGTCGAGCCGTCGCCCGCCCCGGAGGTCTCGGCCTCGAGCGCGTCGAGCAGGCGGCAGTTGGAGGGGTTCAGGCCCGACTGGGCGATCTCGCGCACCGCCTCGGCGCCGGCGTCGAAGCTCTGGAAGCGCACGCCGCAGGAGAGCTTCGCGGTCGGCCGGGGCCGCACCCGCACCCAGGCCTCGGTGATCACGCCGAGCGTCCCCTCCGACCCGATCAGCATCCGGTCGGGGCTGGGGCCGGCGCCCGACCCCGGCAGGCGGCGGCTCTCCCACTCCCCGCTCGGGGTGATCGCCCGCACCGACTCGACGAGGTCGTCGATGTGCGTGTAGAGCGTCGCGAAGTGGCCGCCGGCGCGGGTCGCCACCCAGCCGCCCAGCGTCGAGTACTCGAAGGACTGCGGGAAGTGGCGCAGGGTGAGCCCGCGCTCGCGCAGGTCGTCCTCGAGCGCCGGCCCGAGCATCCCGGCCTGGATCCGCGCCGCGCCCGAGACCTCGTCGACCTCGAGGACCCGGTCGAGGCGGCCGAGGTCGATCGTCACCGCGCCGGGGTACTCCTCACCCAGCCGCGGCTCGACGCCGCCGACCACGCTGGTGCCGCCGCCGTAGGGGATCGCCGCCAGCCCCGCCTCGGCGCACCAGCCGAGCACGGCCTCGAGCTCGGACTCGTCCGCGGGCCGGGCGACCAGGTCCGGCGGGTTCGGGAACTCGCCGCGAAAGCCGCGGACGACGTCGCGGTAGGCCTTGCCGAGCGCGTGCGAGACGCGATCGTGGCGGTCAGCGCTCATCACCCCCGCAAGCGAGGCCGGCGCATCGACCCTCGGCTCGCGCAGCTCGACCGCGTCGAGCGGCACCGGCTCGTCGATCCGGTCGACCTCGAACCCGAGCCGTTCGTGGACCGCCTTCGCAGCGGCCTCGAGCCCCGCCCGGTCCGGCTGCTGGTCCTCCCAGCCCCAGCCCCAGTGCTTGCGCCGGCGAGCGCTCACCGGCCGCCGCTCGCTACCAGTGAACGCCCCGCATCAGGTACGCGAAGGCGAGCTGGCGGTTGTTGGCCTGCTCGTCGGTCGTGCGGCCCTCCCCCGCGTCCTTCTTCTCGCCCTTCTTCTTCTCGCCGCCGTCTTTGGCCGCGGCGGAGTCGGGGAAGAGGTGGTAGGCGGTGTTGAGGATGTAGTCCATCGACTTCGGGTTGATCGCGTAGAGGAGCTGGCCGAGCGTCCCCATCGGCGTCGCGATCCGCTTCGGCCGGTGCACGATCGCCTCGGTGATCATGTCGGCGGCCTCCTCCGGCGTGATCGTCGGGAAGCGGTCGTACATCTTCGTCGGCGCGATCATGGGCGTCCGGACGAGCGGCATGTGGATCGTCGTGATGTGGACGCCGTCGTCGATGATCTCGGAGGCGATGCTGCGCGAGAACGCGTCCAGCGCCGCCTTCGAGGCGACATAGGACGAGAACCGGGGCATGTTCGTCTGCACCCCGATCGAGCTGACGTTGATGATCTGCCCCGACTTGCGCTCGCGCATCACCGGTAGCACCTTCAGGATCAGCCGCACCGCCCCGAGGTAGTTGAGCTGGATCGTCCGCTCGTAGTCGTGCGGCCGGTCGTACGAGAGGGCGACCGAGCGCCGGATCGAGCGGCCGGCGTTGTTGACGAGCACGTCGACGTGGCCGTGCTGGGCGAGCACCTCCTCGGCCATCCGGTCGATGTCGTCGAAGTCCGAGAGGTCGCAGCGGTGAATGTGCGCGACGCCCCCGCCGGCCTCGATCTGCTCCCTGGTCGCCTCGAGCTTCTCGGGCGTGCGCGCGACGAGCAGCACGATCCCTCCCGCGTCCGCGATCTTCATCGCCGCCGCCTTGCCGATCCCGGACGAGGCACCGGTGACCATCACGATCCGGTCGCGGACCGCGCCCTCGAGCGAGACCCCGCCACGGACCCGGCGCCCAAGCCGCATCAGCTCGTCGGGGATCTGCTGCTCGAGGATCTGGGTCAGGCCGCCGACCAGCCCGGCGCGGCCGCGGGCAGCCCCCACGAGAGTGCGATCGCGGTAGAGGTCGGGGTCGAGGTGGCGCTCCCAGTAGTCCCAGAGCTTGCCCGCGTAGGCGGGAAGCGGCGGGACCTCGATCCCGGACCCCTCGAGCGCAGCCCGCGCCTGGCGCGAGTCGAAGCTGGTCGGGTAGTTGACGTAGATCAGAACCGAGCGCGGGATGCCGAAGTCGGCGAGGACGGAGTCGGCGACCCCGTCGGCGAGCGGCAGCGCGTTGATCGCCATCGCCGCGAGCGGGGCGGTGAGGTCGAGCACGCCGGCGGGCAGCCGGACCGAGGTCTGCGGCGCGTGCGCCGCCTGGGCGAAGGTGTCGATCACCTGCCCGGCGGTGAGCGGGTTCGGGTCGGTCAGGTGGAAGGCCCTGCCGTCGAGCCCGTCGAGGTGGGCGATGTGGTCCATCGCCTTGGCGACGTAGTCGACGGGGACGATGTTGATCTCGCGGCCCTCGACGCCCACCATCGGCACCCATTGGGGCACCGTGCCTCGTATCCGCCGGATCAGCTTGAAGAAGTAGTAGGGGCCGTCGATCTTGTCCATCTCGCCGGTCTCGGAATGGCCGACGACGATCCCGGGGCGGTAGACGCGCCAGGGCCGCTTGCCCTCGCGCACGATGCCCTCGGAATCGTGCTTCGTCCGGAAGTAGGGATGGTTGTCGAGGTCCTGGGCCTCGTCGAACATGTCCTCGCGCCAGACGCCGTGGTAGAGGCCCGCGGCCGCGATCGAGCTGACCATGTGGATGCGCCCCGCGTCGACGGCCTCGCCGAGCTCGACCATGTGCTTGGTCCCCTCGATGTTGGCGACCATCTGCGACTCGGCGTCGGCGGTCATGTCGTAGATCGCGGCGAGGTGGAAGAGGTGGTCGACGTTGCCCTTGAGCAACTCGAGGTCGGAGTCGGAGACGCCGAGCCTGGGCTGTGAGAGGTCGCCGACGATGGGCACGATTCGGGGGTTGGGCGGGTCGTTGACATTGGCTCCCCAGCGGTTGATCAGCTCCTCGAGGCGGCCGCGCGAGCCCTCGCGCACCAGGACGTAGATCGTCCCCTCCCGCTCGAGCAGCTGCTCGACCAGGTTGCGCCCGATGAATCCCGTTGCGCCGGTGACGAAATAGGCCACGTCTCTCCTCCTCGATGCACGCTTGAACTGCGGGCCTGACCCTACTATCACTCCGATGGCCCTACATCTGGACCCCGGCGAGCTGGAGCCCCATCGCGAGGAGCGCACGGAGCTCATCCCGGGCGCCGAGGAGAAGCGCGAGCTGACCCGCACCTGGGTGATCGGCGGCGGCACGTTCGCCTGCCCCGCCTGCGACCTGCCCGTCTCCTTCGCCGGCGCGATCTCGCTAGGCGTCGTGCTCGGCTGCCCCTACTGCGAGCGAGCCGCGCCGGCGCGTGAGTACCTGTCCCTGACCGACTCACCGCGCCCGGCGCGGGTCAGGGTTACGGCGACGATCGGTGGCTCAGGCTTCGGCGTCGAGCGAGGCGAGGGCGACCGCCCCCATCGCAGCGGCGCCGCCGGCGAGGGCCATCACGAAGGCGCGCCCGCGCCACGGTAGGTCCGAGCCGCCCGCTGCGGTCGCGCCGAAGTCGACGCAGTCGGCGAGGACGCCGGCGGCGAGCCACGGCCGAAGCTGGTCCGGGTCGTTCACCGAGCGCAGGGTGCCGGCGGCGATGACGAGGTCGCGTCCCCCGAGCGCCCGCCCGAGCACCTTGTTGGTGGTGCGGCCCGCGTCGGAGCCGATCCAGGGCTCGAGAATCCGCTGCGGGTCGGCGATCGCCAGGACTCCGATGGCGACGCGTCCGAGGCCGTTCAGGCGGGCGATCAGGCGGGGGTCCATCGGTGACGATCGTATGTCACGACGACCATGACAAGGTCATAGACTCGAAGGCTCGGAATGGCGAGCACCACGACGGTCGACATCGAGATGCCTCAGATGGGGGAGTCGGTCACCGAGGGCACGGTGCTCGAATGGCACAAGAACGAGGGCGATTTCGTCGAGGAGGGCGAGACCGTCGTCGAGGTCTCGACCGACAAGGTCGACGCCGAGGTCCCGGCGCCGGCCAGCGGCACGATCGCGAAGGTCCTGAAGCAGCCGGACGAAACCGTGAAGGTCGGCGAGGTCCTCGCCCAGCTCGAGCCGGGCGAGGCCTCCGGCGGGAACGGCGACTCCAACCTGGTCGAGGGCGGCGGCGAGGGCGACGAGGACCTCGGCGACGAGGACGCTCCCACCGAGAGCCCGCAGCCGGGAGTCGAGGAGAGCCCCGCGCCCTCCACAGACCCGGCCGCCCCCGGAAGCGAAGCTGAGGAGGCGGCCGGCGTTGATTTGACGATGCCCGAAATGGGCGAGTCGGTGACCGAGGGCACCGTGCTCGAGTGGCACAAGCAGGAGGGCGAGGGCTTCGCCGAGGGCGACACGCTGGTCGAGGTCTCGACCGACAAGGTCGACGCCGAGGTGCCGGCGCCGGGCGACGGCACGGTGACCAAGATCCTGAAGCAGCCGGACGAGGTGGTGAAGGTCGGCGAGGCGCTGGCCGAGCTCTCGATCGGCGGCGCGAGCAGCGCCGTCCGCTCCGTCCCCAGCGCTGACGATGGCGCCGAGGCGGCGGAAGCGGGCCGACGGCGCCGGGACGGAGCCCCCGTCCACGCCGGACGGGAACGGCAAGGCTTCGCCGGTCGCGCGCCGGGTCGCCGCCTCCAAGGGCGTGGACCTGGGCTCGGTGACCGGAACCGGCGTCGGCGGCAAGATCACCAAGGAGGACGTGCTGATGGCCGCGGGGGCCGCGCAGGGCAACGGCGCCGCGGCCGCGCCGGCCGCCGCGCCGCCGGCCGAAGCGGAGTCGAAACCTCTGCGCGGGCCCGCCGGGATGCTCGCCAAGGCGATGAACGAGAGCCGGTCGATGCCGACGGCGACCTCGTTCCGGACGCTTCCCGTCGACGTCCTCGACGCCAAGCGCAGGGCGCTCAACGGCGCCCTCAAGGAACGCGGGATGAAGGTCTCCTTCACCCACCTGATCGCCTGGGCGATCGTCCGCGCCGCCGCCGAGGACCACCCGGCGATGGCGCGAACCTACGCCGAGCAGGACGGCAAGCCGACGCTCGTCGACCACGGCGCGGTGAACCTCGGGATCGCGGTCGACGTCGAGCGCAAGGGCGAGCGCAGCCTGCTGGTGCCCTGCATCAAGGGTGCCGACGGCCGCGGCTTCGACGGCTTCCACGCCGGCTTCGAGGAGCTGATCACGAAGACGCGCGAGAACAAGCTCACCGCCGACGACTTCCAGGGCACCAACATCACCCTGACCAACCCCGGCGGGATCGGGACGATCGCCTCCGTGCCGCGGCTGATGAGCGGCCAGGGCACGATCGTCGCCACCGGCTCGATCGCCTACCCGGTCGAGTGGTCCCACGCGCAGCAGGAGAAGATCCGCTCGCTCGGGATCTCGAAGGTGATGACGATGACGTCGACCTACGACCACCGGATCATCCAGGGCGCCGAGTCAGGCGCCTTCCTGCGCCGGATCGAGCAGCTCCTGATGGGCGAGGACTCCTTCTACGAGTCGGTGGCCGAGGACCTCCAGATGGGCCCGAGCGTGGTCGCGCAGGCGCACCCGGCCGCGGCCTCGGCGCCGCCGATCGAGCCCGGCGGCCCTCCGGCGGCGCAGCCGACCGCCGTTACCGCACCGAAGCCCGACACGGCGCTGCTGCAGGCGGTGCAGGCCGGGACCTCGCTGCTCAAGGCCTACCGCACCCACGGCCACCTCGCAGCGCACCTCGATCCGCTTGGCTCCGAGCCCAAGGGCGACCCCGCGATCCAGCCCGAGAACCTCAACCTGACGCCGGAGCTGATGGCCGAGATCCCCGCCGAGATCCTCCGCATCGGTGTCGAGGGCGAGACCCTCCTCGACGCCCTGCCGCGGATGCGGACCGCCTACTGCGGGACCGTCGGCTACCAGATCGAGCACCTCTCCTCCCACCAGCAGCGGATGTGGCTGCGCGAGATGATCGAGACCTCGACCCACCGCCAGCCGCTCACCGACGAAGAGCGGCGCCAGCTCCTGCACCGCCTGCTCGAGGTCTTCGTCTTCGAGCGCTTCATCCAGAAGGCGTACCTCGGCCAGAAGATGTTCTCGATCGAAGGCCTCGACGCGACCGTGCCGATGCTCGACGAGATCGCGACCCTGGGCCAGCGAAACGGCGCTCACGAGGTCGTCCTCGGCATGGCCCATCGCGGCCGCCTGAGCGTCCTCGCCCACAACCTCGGCCGCCCGGTCGAGTCGATCTTCGCCGAGTTCGAGGGGGCGAAGGCGATCGAGGCCGTGAAGGCCGCGACCGCGATGCCCCACGGCGGCACCGGCGACGTCAAGTACCACCACGGCGCCGAGGGGATGTTCGAGACCCGCGACGGCGAGCAGATCAAGATGCGCCTCTACCCGAACCCGAGCCACCTCGAGTTCGTCGACCCGGTCGTCGAGGGCGCGACCCGAGCTGAGCAGACGGAGCACTCCGGGCCGAAGGTCCACCACAGCCCGGAGTCGGTCGTGCCGGTGCTCCTGCACGGCGACGCCGCCTTCCCTGGCCAGGGCGTCGTCGCCGAGACGCTCAACCTGCAGTCGCTCGACGGCTACTCGACGGGCGGCACGATCCACCTCATCCAGAACAACCAGGTCGGGTTCACCACCAACCCGATCGAGAGCCGCTCCACGCCGTACGCCGCCGACATGGCGAAGGGCTTCAACGTGCCGATCATCCACGTCAACGCCGACGACGTCGAGGCCTGCATCTGCGCCACCCGCCTGGCGATGAACTATCGCCACGAATGGGGCAGGGACGTCGTCATCGACCTGATCGGCTACCGCCGCTACGGCCACAACGAGTCCGACGAGCCGGCGTACACGCAGCCGAAGATGGCGGTGGCGATCAAGGACCACCCGGCGGTCTCCGAGATCTACGCCGAGCGCCTGGTCAAGGAGGGGACCGTCTCCCCCGACGACGTCGAGGAGGAGTCGAAGGCGCGCCGGGACGACCTCTCCGCGCGGCTGAAGGAGCTGCGCGCGAAGATCGAGCGCGGCGAGTACGAGGACCCGAGCTCGACCGCCGTCGGCACCGGCGAGCTCGACCGCTCGAAGAGCCCCGAGGTCGACACCGCGGTCTCCGAGAAGCGGGTGCGAACGCTGAACGACGAGCTCCTCGAGGTGCCCGAGAGCTTCAGCGTCCACCGCAAGCTCCGCAAGCCGCTCTTCCGCCGCGACGAGCTGCTCGAGGAGGGCCCGATCGAGTTCGGCCACGCCGAGGCCCTCGCCTTCGCCACGCTGCTGACCGAGGGGACCCACATCCGCCTCACCGGCCAGGACACCGAGCGCGGCACGTTCTCGCACCGCCACCTGATCCTCCACGACGAGAAGACCGGGCTCGAGTACTCGCCGATCCAGAACCTCTCCGGGGCCCTGGCGCCGTTCGAGCTCTACAACAGCCCGCTCTCGGAGATCGCCTGCGTCGGCTTCGAGTACGGCTACTCGGCCGCCGCTCCGGAGAGCCTCGTCCTCTGGGAAGCGCAGTTCGGCGACTTCGCCAACTCCGCGCAGGTGATCATCGACAGCTTCATCGTCTCCGGCGAGGCGAAATGGGGGCAGACCTCGCGCCTGACGCTGCTGCTCCCGCACGGCTACGAGGGCTCCGGTCCCGAGCACTCGAGCGCCCGGATCGAGCGCTTCATGGCCCTCGGCGCCGAGGGCAACATCCGGATCGCGAACCCGACGACCGCCGCCCAGTACTTCCACCTGCTCCGCCGCCAGGCGCGCATCGCGAAGCCGCGCCCGCTCGTCGTCTTCACCCCGAAGGGCCTGCTGCGGCTCGAGGCGGCGGCCTCGAAGCTCTCGGACCTGGCCGAGGGGCGCTTCCAGTTCGTGCTCGACGACCCGCGCGCCGAGGGCCGCCACGAGGAGATCGAGCGGCTCGTGCTCTGCTCGGGCAAGGTCTACTACGACATCGACGCATCGGAGCATCGCGAGAAGGCGACGAAGACGGCGGTCGCGCGGGTCGAGCTGCTCTACCCGTTCGCGCGCAACGAGCTGACCGAGCTGATCTCCTCGTACCCGAACCTGAAGGAGATCATCTGGGCCCAGGAGGAGCCGATGAACATGGGCGCCTACAAGGTGTTCGCCCGGCGCCTGCCCGAGCTGATCCCCGAGGGCGTCGAGTTCCGCTACGTCGGCCGGCCGCAGCGCGCCGCGCCTTCCGAGGGATACCCCGCCGCGCACCGCTCCGAGCAGCAGCGGATCGTGCTCACCGCCCTGCAGGGCGTCGGCTCCCAAGCAGGCGCAGAGGACCGACACCTGGATGCTGCAGCCCCGCCGGTCCGCCGGAGCCGAAGCGTATGATCGGCTCAGGGACAGCGATTGCGGGGCACTTGAACGAAGTCATCGAGAAGGAGCGCGTCGTCGTCCGCTTCGCCGGCGACTCGGGCGACGGAATGCAGCTCGCCGGCACCCGGTTCGCGGCGGCGACCGCGCTGATCGGGAACGACCTCGTCACGCTCCCCGACTTCCCCGCCGAGATCCGCGCGCCCGCGGGCACCCTGGCCGGGGTCTCCGCGTTCCAGATCCACTTCGCCTCGCGCGACATCCTCACCCCGGGCGGGGAGCCGAACGTGCTGGTCGCGATGAACCCGGCGGCGCTCAAGACCAACCTGGCCGAGCTCGAGCGCGGCGGGATCGTGGTCGCCAACGAGGACGGCTTCAGCGACCACAACCTGCGCAAGGCCGGCTACGAGACGAACCCGCTCGAGGACGGGACGCTCGACGACTACAGCCTCTTCCGGATCCCGATGACCTCGATGACCGTCCGGGCCACCGACGGCATCGACGGGATCAGCTCGCGCGACGCCGCCCGCTCGAAGAACTTCTTCGCGCTCGGGCCTCGTCTCCTGGATGTACAGCCGCCCGATCGACGTCACGATCGAGTGGATCGAGCGCAAGTTCGCCGAGTCGGCGCCGGTCCGCGACGCCAACCTCGCCGCCTTCAAGGCCGGCTACAACTTCGGCGAGACCGCGGAGCTCCTCCAGGTCCACTACGAGGTCAAGCCCGCCGCCGCCGAGCCCGGCACCTACCGCGGAGTCAACGGCACCACCGCCGCCGCGCTCGGGCTGGTCGCCGCCAGCGTCCGCTCGAGCCTGCCGCTCTTCCTCGCCAGCTACCCGATCACGCCGGCCTCCGAGCTCCTCCACGAGCTCTCGCGGCAGAAGGGGTTCGGCGTGCGCACGGTCCAGGCCGAGGACGAGATCGCGGCGGCGAACATGGCGCTGGGCGCGGCGTTCGGCGGCCACCTCGGGGTGACCGCGACGAGCGGGCCGGGGATGGACCTGAAGGCGGAGACGATCGGGCTCGCGGTCATGCTCGAGCTGCCGCTCCTGGTGATCGACATCCAGCGCGCGGGGCCCTCGACGGGGATGCCGACGAAGACCGAGGCCGCCGACCTGCTGATGGCGATCCACGGCCGCCACGGCGAGTCGCCGCTGCCGGTGATCGCCGCCTCGACCCCGGCGCAGTGCTTCGACGCGGTGCTCGAGGCGGCGCGGATCGCGATCACCTACCGCACGCCGGTGATCCTGCTCTCCGACACGTTCCTCGCCAACTCCTCCGAGCCCTGGCGGCTGCCCTGACGCGGCCGACCTGCCGGAGATCGATCCCGGCTTCGCCACCGGACCCAACCACGAGGGCGCCGACGGCCCGGAGTTCTGGCCCTACGTGCGCGACGAGCGCCTCGCCCGGCCCTGGGCGGTGCCGGGCACCGAGGGGCTCCAGCACGTGGTCGGCGGCCTGGAGAAGGAGGTCGACACCGGCCACATCTCCTACGAGGCCGCCAACCACGCCGAGATGACCCGGCTGCGCGCCGCGAAGGTCGCCGGGATCGCCGACGAGATCGGCGAGCTCGAGGTCGACGACGCGGACGGCGCCGAGATGCTCGTGCTCGGCTGGGGCTCGACCTTCGGCGCGGTGAAGGGCGCGGTGCGGCGGCGTCCGGCTGCGCGGCGGCAAGGTCGCCCGCGCGCACCTGCACCACCTCAACCCGCTGCCGCGCAACACCGGCGAGGTCGTGCGCGCCTATCGCAAGGTGCTGATCCCGGAGACGAACACGGGCCAGCTGCGGCGGATCATCCGCGACGAGTTCCTCGTCGACGCCCAGGGCTACAACAAGGTCGAGGGCCTGCCGATCTTCGCCGAGGAGCTCGACGAGGTGATCACGGAGCGGCTGTGAGCGCGGCAACGGGACGAACGGCCACGGCACCCGCTCGGGCTGACCAAGAAGGACTTCGCCTCCGACCAGGAGACGCGCTGGTGCCCGGGCTGCGGCGACTACGCGATCCTCGCCACCGTCCAGCAGTTCCTCCCCGAGCTCGGGCTGCCGCCCGAGCGGCTCGTCTTCATCGCCGGGATCGGCTGCTCCGGCCGGTTCGCCTATTACATGAACACCTACGGCATGCACGGGATCCACGGCCGTGCGCCGGCGCTCGCGACCGGGCTGGCGCTCGCCCGCCCCGACCTCTCGGTCTGGGTCGTGACCGGGCGACGGCGACGGGCTCTCGATCGGCGGCAACCACCTGATCCACGCGCTGCGCCGCAACGTGCCGGTGAAGATCCTGCTCTTCAACAACCAGATCTACGGGCTGACGAAGGGCCAGTACTCGCCCACCTCCGAGCAGGGCAAGGTGACGAAGTCGACCCCGTTCGGCTCCCACGACCACCCCTTCAACCCGATCGCGCTCGCCCTCGGCGCGGAGGCGAGCTTCGCCGCGCGCACGGTCGACACCGACCGCGAGCACCAGGCCGACGTGCTGCGCGCGGCGGCCGCGCACGAGGGCTCGGCCTTCGTCGAGATCTACCAGAACTGCAACGTCTTCAACGACGGCGCCTTCGAGGCGGTCCGCGGCAAGCGCCGCCGCGAGAACCAGATCCGCGCTCGAGCACGGCAAGCCGATCCGCTTCGGGACCGAGGGCGAGCGCGGCGTCGTCCGCGGCGACGACCAGCGGCTGCGGATCGTCGACGTCGACGAAGCCGGCGAGGACGCGCTGCTCGTCCACGACGCCCACGACACCAACCCGAGCCAGGCATTCGCGCTCGCGCACCTCGCGGAGCTGCCCACCGGGCCGACCCCGATCGGCGTCTTCCGCGACATCAGGCGGCCGGTCTACGCCGAGCCGCTGACCAAGAAGCTCGAGACCGAGCACGGCACGGCCGGAACGGAGCAGCTCGACGCGCTGCTGCGCTCCGGCGACACCTGGACCGTCGACTAGACGACTTAGCTAGCGCGAGAGCTTCGAGCTCGCCTTGACCGTCCTGCCGCGGTTGCCCGAGGCGTCGGCCGCGCGTGCGGAGAAGCGGGCGGTGAGCTTGCCGCCGGCCCGGCGGGCGGCGCGCCGCTCGGCACCGTCGAGCTTCCAGGCGACCCTGGCCGTCGCCGCCGGGGCGACGTCGGCTGTCTTCTTCTTCGGCCTTCGCGATCGTCGCCCGCCGCGCGCCTTCCGGACCGACGATCTTGAGGCGCGCCGTGACCGTCGCCGCCTCGGCGGCGCAGACCTCGAGCCTGATCCGGCCGTCGACGCCCTGGCGCTTCGGCGCCTCGGCATCCAGCTCGGGCGGGGTCGTGTCGCCCCCGGTCGTGCAGGGCGAGGGCGTGTCGCCGACGAAGCGCGAGACGACGCCGTTCAGGGAGACGACGTAGAGGTGGCCGCAGGCGTCCTCGCCGAACGAGCTCGGGCTCTGGACGCTCAACCCCTCGGAGCGGTCGCCGCTCGCCGCCGGCAGGCCCGGGACGAGCGAGCGGATCTGGCCCTGGCAGAAGTCGGCGTAGACGTAGCGCCCGGCGAGGTCGCCGAGGGTCGGGTCGCGGGCGACGTAGCCGCCGGTCACCGCGCAGCCCGATGACCGCGGGTAGTCGTGGATCGGGTCGGTGAACCCGGAGGCGCCGGAGCAGAGCGGGTCGGTCGGTGGCGAAGGCGACGAGGCCCTCCCGGCAGCTCCAGCCGAAGTTGTCGCCACGGCCGGCGTTCGGCTGCGGCTCGTAGTCGACCTCCTCGCGGGTGCTCTGGCCGACGTCGCCGATCAGGAGCGCGCCGGTCTGGCGGTCGAAGGAGAAGCGGTAGGGGTTGCGCAGGCCGGAGCTCCAGATCTCGTCGGCTCCGGCGCGGCCGACGAAGGGGTTGTCGGGGGGCACCGAGTACGGCGCACCGCCGCTCGGATGGAGGGGGTCGATGCGCAGCATCTTGCCGAGCAGGCTCTCGAGGTTCTGGGCGTTGTGGAAACTGGTCGCCGCCCCCGCCGCCGTCGCCGGTCGCCAGGTAGAGGTACCCGTCGGGGCCGAACTGGAGCTGGCCGCCGTTGTGGTTGCCCGCGTCGCGGTGGGGGATCGTCAGAATCGGCCGCCGGGTGCCGAGATCGGCGGAGTCGCCGCCCGCGGAGTACTCGTCGACTCTGGATGTCGCCGCTGGGGCGCGACGTGTAATAGACGAAGAAGCGACCGCTCGAGGCGAAGTCGGGCGCGAACGCCATCGAGAGCAGCCCCCGCTCGCCGCAGCAGGCGACGAGCGACGAGATGTCGAGGAAGGTGGTCGTCTGCCCGTCGGCGATCAGCCGGATCGTGCCGGCCTGCTCGACGACGAAGAGCGGCGTGGCGTCATTCGGGTCCGAGGTGACGAAGACCGGGCTCGAGAACGTGCCGACGGGCTGAAGCGTCGCCGCGCCGGCCGGCGCGGCGACACAGGCGAGCGCCGTGAGCGTTCCTGCGATCGCGATGGCCCGTTTCAGCCGCATGTCCCGCCAACACCGTCATCGGCGACGGGTAGCGGACCTTAACCCGGCTGGACTACGCCGAAGCGAGCGCCGCGCGCCTGATCACGGCGACGGCGAGGTTCTCGCCGCAGTCAGGGCAGGCGCGCATGCGCGTCCAGGTGCGGTGCTCCGCGCCGCAGCTCCCGCACTCGTAGTTGCGCTCGAGCCCGACGAGCCGGCGGCTTCCGCTCGTGCTCTGGCGTGTCTTTTCGAATTGCGTATTCATGGCCACCAGTTTCGCGTGGGCGGCCGCGCCGTCCTATGGACAGTGGGCCAGGATCTAGCCTGGGCGCATGTCCACACCGTCCAGTGGCCCCACCGGCGCCACGCACGAGCTGCGACGCGCGCGGCCCGGGCCGCTCTATCCCTGGGTTCGCCGCGCCTCGTGGGTGGAGGCCGCGATCTTCGGCGCGCTGCTGGTCTTCTGGCTCGCGCCCGGCTTCGCCTCGGAGACGACCGTGTTCGGGTGGGCGCACGGGATCGGCTACCTGGCCCTGCTCGCCCTGATCTTCGTCGCCGTCGTCCGCCACGAGGTGCCGTTCTGGCTCCTCGCCGCGACGTTCACCCCGCTCGGACCGCTCGGAAGCGTCGCCGGGATCGGCTGGCTCGACCGGCGTGAACGGCGCGAGGCGACCGCCCAAGCACCGTGATCCCGCCTTGACACGGATGGTCAGCTGGGAGACAATGCTCCACACACGCAGGGGCTCTTATAAGGGCTCGTTCCCGGTCAGTCCCGCCTCCGGGAACGATCGCGTCGGCATCCCTCCCTGGCTACCGACGCGCAGGCGTGGGTGCGGGTTGTGTGGACCCCCTGCCTCCCACAGCCCCGCTCACGCCATCCAAAAACCGCCCAAATCGGGTGACAGGGTTCAGAGTTGGGAGAGCCCGGCTACCGCAGCTCGCGCAGGACGCGGTGGAGGATGCCGCCGTGCTGGAAGTACTTGACCTCGTTCGGGGTGTCGAGGCGGACGCGTGCCTCGAACTCGACCGGGTCGGAGCCGTCGCGCTCGGCCTTGACCGAGACCGATTTCGCCTCGCCGTTCTCGAGGTCGCCGACCGTGATCGTCTCCTCGCCCGTCAAACCCAGTGATTCCGCGGTCTCGCCGTCGGGCAGCTGCAGCGGCAGCACGCCCATCCCGATCAGGTTGGAGCGGTGGATGCGCTCGAAGCTCTCGGCGAGGACGGCGCGGACGCCGAGGAGCTTCGTCCCCTTCGCCGCCCAGTCGCGCGACGACCCTGAGCCGTACTCCTTGCCGGCGAGGACTACGAGCGGGATGCCCTCGTCGGCGTAGGCCATCGCCGCCTCGTAGATCGTGGTCTCCTCGCCGTCGGGGAACTTCTTGGTGAAGCCGCCCTCCTTCTCGACCAGCTTGTTGCGCAGGCGGACGTTGGCGAAGGTGCCGCGGATCATCACCTCGTGGTTGCCGCGGCGCGCGCCGTAGGAGTTGAAGTC
Organism: uncultured Thermoleophilia bacterium; assembly: GCA_963844425.1. Lineage (GTDB taxonomy): Bacteria > Actinomycetota > Thermoleophilia > Solirubrobacterales > 70-9 > DASUSH01. The sequence continues at coordinate 387,720 of CAWJOD010000020.1, forward strand.
GCGGACCTCGACGCCGTTCTCGATCAGCCACTCGCCGGCGGGGCTCTTCTTCTTGATCGCGCCGGCCGGGGAGATGTGGTCGGTGGTGACCGAGTCACCGAGGACCGCGAGAACCCGGGCGTCCTCGATCGGCTCGACCGGCTTCGGCTCTTCGTCCATCCCCTCGAAGAAACTCGGGCGGCGGACGTAGGTCGAGTCGGGCCAGGCGTAGCGGTCGCCTTCCGGGACGTCGAGGCCCGTCCAGCGCTCGTCGCCGGTGAAGACATCCGCGTAGCTCTTGGTGAACATGTCGGCGCGAACGGCCTCGGCGACGGTCTCCTTGACCTCCTCCGAGCTCGGCCAGATGTCGGCGAGATAGACGGGCTCGCCGTCGGAGCCCTCGCCGATCGCCTCCGAGGTCAGGTCGATGTCCATCCGCCCCGCAAGCGCGTAGGCGACGCAGAGCGGCGGCGAGGCGAGGTAGTTGTTGCGGACGTCGGGGTTGATGCGGCCCTCGAAGTTGCGGTTGCCGGAGAGCACCGAGCAGACGACGAGGTCCTTCTCCGCAACGGCATCGGAGATCGCCTCCGGCAGTGGCCCGGAGTTGCCGATGCAGGTCGTGCAGCCGTAGCCGACGAGGTTGAACTTCAGCTTGTCGAGGTACTCGTCGAGGCCCGAGCGCTTCAGGTAGTCGGTGACGACGGTCGACCCGGGCGCGAGCGACGTCTTCACCCACGGCTTCACGTCGAGGCCCGCCTCGACGGCCTTCTTCGCGACGAGGCCGGCGCCGAGCATGACCGAGGGGTTCGAGGTGTTGGTGCAGCTCGTGATCGCCGCGATCACGACGCGGCCATGGTCGAGGTCGGTCTCGGTGCCGTCTTCGAGCTTGACCTCGATGCGGTCATCGGTCGGGTGCGCCTCGGCGACCGCGGCGGCGCCGGAGCCGACCTTGTGCGGCTTGCCCGCGTCGCTGGAGTGATCCTCGCCGGGCGGGTCGGAGGCGGGGAAGGAGGCGGCGTTCGCCTCGTCGCGCTGGTTGCCCAGCACCTCGGCCGCGCCCTCGTCGTGCTCGGCGAGCGACTCGAGGAAGGCCGACTTCGAGTCGGTCAGCGAGATCCTGTCCTGTGGGCGTTTCGGCCCCGCGATCGAGGGCTCGACGTCGGAGAGGTCGAGCTCGAGCGTGTCGGAGAAGGTCGGCTCCTCCGAGTCCTCGTCGTGGAAGAGGCCCTGCTCCTTCGTGTAGGCGTCGACGAGCTCGATCAGCTCGGTCGGGCGGCCGGTGAACTCGAGGTAGCGGAGCGTCTCCTGGTCGGGCGGGAAGATCGCGCAGGTCGAACCGAACTCGGGAGACATGTTCCCGATCGTCGCCCGGTCGGCAAGCCCGAGCCCGGCGAGCCCGGGGCCGAAGAACTCGACGAACTTGCTGACCACGCCCCGCTCGCGCAGCATCTCGGTGACGCGGAGCACGAGGTCGGTCGCGGTCGCGCCCTCCCGGAGCTCGCCGGTCAGCTTGAAGCCGAGCACCTGCGGCAGGAGCATCGAGATCGGCTGGCCGAGCATGGCGGCCTCGGCCTCGATCCCGCCCACGCCCCAGCCGAGGACGCCGAGGCCGTTGATCATCGTCGTGTGCGAGTCGGTGCCGACGAGCGTGTCCGGATAGGCGCTCTTGTTGCCGTCGTCGTCCTCGCCGGTGAAGACGACCTGGCCGAGGTATTCCAGGTTCACCTGGTGGCAGATCCCGGTCGCCGGCGGGACGACTCGGAAGCCCTCGAACGCGGTCTGGCCCCAGCGCAGGAAGCCGTAGCGCTCCTCGTTGCGCTCGTAGTCGCGGTCGGCGTTGATGTCGAAGGCGCGATCCGTGCCGAAGGCGTCGACCTGGACCGAGTGGTCGATGATCAGATCGACCGGCACGCGCGGGTTGATCCGGGTCGCGTCGCCGCCGAGGTCGTCCATCGCGTCGCGCATCGCGGCGAGGTCGACGACGGCGGGCACGCCGGTGAAGTCCTGCATGAGGACGCGCGCGGGCTGGAAGGGGATCTCGTCGGCGGGCTCCGCCTTCGCGTCCCAGCGGGCGATCGTCTCGACGTCGTCCGCGGTCACCGACTCCCCGTCCTCGAGCCGAAGCACGTTCTCGAGCAGGACCTTGAGCGAGTAGGGCAGGCGGGCGACGTCGAACTTCTCCTGCAGCGCGCCGAGGCGGTGGAACTCGTAGGTCTCGCCCGAGACCTCGAGCTCAGCGCGTGCTCCGAAGCTGTCGTTGCTCATGCCTCCAGTATTCCCGATCGGCGGTGCGGGAACCATCGCCCGACCGGCTCGAGGCCCTACCGCTTGTCGGTCTGGCCCCTGGCGATCTCGGCGGCCACCTCGGCGGCCTTGCGGCCCGCGACCCGCGCCGGAGATCTCGGGGAGCACCATGCCGACCTTGCCGAGGGCGCGCTGGCGAAGAGGAGCGACGGTGAACTCCCCCCGGCGGTTGCGCTCGATGCCGGCGATAACCGCCGCGGAGACCTGTTCGGGGGTCGCCGTGCCCAGGCCCGGTGGCGGCTTCGCGCCGCTGTCGGCGAACATGCCGGCGTCGCGGACCGCGCCCGGCGAGATCGACCGAGACGCCAACGCCGGTCTTCCGCAGATCCTCGCGCAGGCAGAGCGCGAATCCCCGCAGGCCGAACTTGGTCGCGGCGTAGAGCGACGCGTTGGGCGTCGAGGCCTGGCCCGAGATCGAGGAGACGAAGACGAGGTGGCCTTCGCCCCGCTCGACGAGCTTCGGGAAGAGCTCACGGGCCATGCGGACCGGCGACTCGAGGTTGACGCGGAGCGCGCGCCCGACCTCCTCCTGCGAGAACCCGTCAAGTGGTCCCGAGGCCGGCAGGCCGGCGTTGGCGACGAGGACGTCGATGTCACCCGCTTCGGCGAGCAGCGCGAGCGCGGCGCCATCGTCAGCGAGATCGGCGACGATCGGGCGGTGGCCGTCGCCTGGCAGGCCGGCGATCAGCTCGTCCAGCTGCTCCGGCTTGCGCGAGCTGGCGAGGACGGTCGCCCCACGATCCGCGAGGGCGACGGCGATCGCGCGGCCGAGTCCTCCGGTCGCCCCGGTCAGAAGCGCGGTCTTGCCGGCGAGCTCCACGACGCCAACCTACAACCGGCGCGCGCGGCAGGGGCCCGAAAGTACGCTGGCGGCGATGGGTGCGAGTGCGGGCCTCTTGGCAGTGCGCACGATCGCGGCTGTCGGCAGCGGCGCTCGGCCGGCGCTGGCGCTTGCGCCGGCAGGCGCGGGCGCGGCCTCGCTCGAGGCGAACGCGGTCCTGCCGCCGGGCCAGAGCGGGTTCGTCTCGCTGGCCGGCGTCGCCGACGGCACCGGCTCGCCGCACCTGACCGACCAGGTCGACGAGTTCGTGAACTTCGAGCACCGGCCCTTCGGGTTCAACCAGCCCGGCGAGACCGAGGTCCCCCGCGCCGGCGTGCAGGTCGTCCGCGACGCCTACGGCGTCCCCGCGATCACCGCGCAGAGCGAGTACGACGGCTGGTGGGGCGTCGGCTACGCGGTCGCCCAGGATCGCCTCTTCCAGCTCGAGCTGTTCAAGCGCGCCACGTCGGGCCGCCTCGCCGAGATCCTCGGCGCGGGCTACCTGGACGACGACCTCATCGCCCGCCGCGACTACTACACCGACGCCGAGATCGACGAGATGATCGCCGAGCTCCCCGAGGCCCTGCGTGCCCGCTCGGAGGCCTATCGCGACGGGATCAACGCCTGGATCCAGCACGTCCGGTCGAGCCCTGCGGACCTCCCCGGCGAGTTCACGGCCCTCGGCGTCCCGCTCAACGACTGGACCCTGCGCGACACCGCCCGGGTCGGGGTCTTCCTCGCCCGCACCGTCCCCTCCGGCGACGGCGTCGAGCTCGAGAACGCCCACGCTCTGGCGACGATGCGGCCCCGCGACTTCGCCACCCTGCACCCGGTGCGCACGCCCGGCCGCCGGATCACCGTTCCGAAGGAGGACGGCAGGTTCCCGGCCCAGCCCGGCCGCAGCAGGCGCGACGAGAAGATCGGCTTCCGGCGCACGCGCGAGTTCCTCGACGACACCGACCTCACCAACGTCGGGGACACCGCCGACGCCGCGCTTGCGCGGGCGGGCGTCCCCGCCACCGGCGAGCCCGGCGCCGACCTGCGGCGGATCCTCCCCAGCCCCGGCGGCTCCTTCATGTGGGCGATCGCCGACGGCAAGCGCACCTACCAGTTCAACGGGCCCCAGCTCGGCTTCTCGATCCCCGAGCTCTTCGTCGAGTTCGAGCTGCACACGCCCGAGATCCCGAGCATCCGCGGCGTCAGCGCGGCCGGTGTCCCGCTCGTCGGCATCGGCCACAACGGCGACGTCGCCTGGGGCTTCACCTCGGGGCTCTCCGACGAGGACGACCTGTACGTCGAGGAGGTGACCGGCGAGGAGGCCTACCGGTTCAAGGGCGAGGTGCGGCAGATGGACTGCCGCGACGAGGTCTTCCGCTTCCAGACCCCGGCAACCGACCTCCCCGACCTGGTCGAGGCTCCGGGCCCGCCCTCGGGCGAGGTGACCGAGCGGATCTGCCGCACCGTGCACGGCCCGGTCCAGCACACCGGAGAGGGCGTCGCACTCGCCCGCCGCTACGCGATCTGGGGCCGCGAGCTGGAGACGTTCGTCGGCCTCGACATGCTCAACCGGGCGCGGTCGATCTCCGACGTCGACGCGGCGATGCAGGAGGTGACGTGGAACGAGAACGTCCTCGCCGCCGACGACTCCGGCCACATCGGCTACTGGCACCCGGGCCTGCACCAGCTCAAGCCGAAGCGCTGGGACGAGCGCCTGCCGTTCCCCGGCACCGGCGAGGCGGAGTGGCGCGGGCTGCTCCCCCGGCGCCAGACCCCGCACGTGACCGATCCCGAGCAGGGCTGGCTCGCGAACTGGAACAACCCGCCATCGGCCGGGTGGACGAACGGCGACGGCGAGGCTCGCGAGCGGCTCACCGGGCCCTACCACCGCGTCCGCCTGGTCCAGCGCGAGGTCGCGCGGGTGGCGAAGGACCCGAGCTACGAGAGGCACACGGCGGTCGTGCGGACGACCGGGACAACCGCCCAGCAGTTCCCGTTCTTCAAGCCCAAGCTCGGTAAGGCGAAGCGCTTCGCCGGCGCCGGCGGCAGGGCCCTGATCGCGGAGCTCCAGGGCTGGGACGGGAGCTACGATCGCGCCGCGGCGGACGGCACCGTCGAGCCGGGCGTGGCGATATGGGAAGAGCTCAAGGACCGGATCGAGCAGCGCCTGATCGGCCCGATGGGGCCGGGGGCGCGAGATCCTCGCCGGCGAGACGGGAAGCTCCCACCAGTTCGACATCACGAACGGCGAGGCCGCCGGGCTGAGGCTGCTGGGTCCGCGCGACTACGGCAAGGCCGCGGACGCCGCATCGGCCGTGCTCGCCGAGCACTTCGGCTCAGCCGACCCGGCCGGCTGGCGCGAGCCGCGGCGGATGTACGAGGTCGCCGCCCAGGGCGCCGGCTCCGCCGACGACCTGCCGTTCTTCGACCGCGGCACCTGGGAGCAGTCGGTGATGCTCGGCCCCGGCGGCTGACGGCTCGCGCCGGCGCCCTGCTCGCCACCGTCGCCGTCGGGGTAGCCGGCTGCGGCGACCAACCCTCCGAGACCGCGGGCGACGAGGCGGCGACGCGCCTCCAGGAATCGCTCGCCTCCGTCTCGGCCAGCGAGCCCCTGGGGGTCGGATTCGGGTGGATCGACGTCGAGCGGCTGCGAGGCACCGGCCGGCCGCTCGACGCCGAGCTCGGTTGGGCGGCCGGCGCCCTCGGGCCCGGGGCGCGCGAGCTCGCGGAGCGGGCGAAGGCGGTCGGCCGTACGGGCGTCGAGCTGCTGGAGGCGGACTCGCTGATCTCCGATGCGACGTCGTACACGCTCGCTCTTCGTCTCGACGGCGTGGACTCGAAGCCGGCGGGCGCCGCGTTCGCCAGGAGCGCGGACCGCAGGAACCGCGCCGGCGACTGGACGAACTACGACCTCGGCGCGGACTGGAGCGTTCCCGACAACAAGCGCCTGGAACCGCTCGGCTCGCTTGCCGCACGGCCGGCCGTGCGGCCCGGGGCGGTCCTCCTCGCGCGCTCGTCGCTCGCCCGCGAGACGATGGAGCGAACCGGTCCCCCAGCCATCGAGGCGGAGGAGGTCAGGGCGGCATCCGGCTGCCTGGGCGACGTGCTCGCGGCCCGTCTCGTCCTCAACAACCACACTCATCTGCCGAACTCAGGCCCCGACCTCCTGGCTTTCGGCGTCTCGGCGGCGCCGTCGGACCTGTCGCGCGAGGTCCTCTGCGTCGTCGGTGACGCGGACCGCGTCGGCTCGGCGGTGGACTCGCTCGAGGATGCGTTCGCGCGAGACGCTCGCGACGGGGTCAGCGGGGAGCGGATGGGCGAGCTCGTCGCGGGCTCCGAGGTCGATTCCTTCGAGGACGCGGGGTTGACCGTGGGGCGAGCGGTCATAACGCGGGCGCCGGGCACCGACCCCGGCTTCCTCTTCGGTGCCTTCGACCGCGGGAGCATGCTCACCTACCTGGGCCTGCAGCCGCCCCCCTCACCGGGGTAGGGTCCGCCCATGAAGCTCTATATCTGCTGGGGCACGTTCCAGACCCTCCGGCCGGGCGGCCACCCCTGCGCGAACGCCCACAAGGCGCTCAGGGAGGCCGGGCACGATCCCGAGGTCGTCAAGGTCCGCGGGCTCGGGGTGGGCCCGAGCTTCCTCCACGTGACCACCGACGGCCGCCGCGAGGTCGAGGAGATCTCGGGGCAGAAGGTCGTGCCCGTGCTCGTCACCGACGACGGAGAGGTGATCGGCGACTCGAAGCGAATAGTGGAATGGGCTCGTGCCCATCCGCACAATATTAAGGCTTCATAACAACTCTCCGACAGAACCGTTACACTGCCCGCCGCCAACCACGACTAGACGCCGAATCTCCGCCTGCCACAGGCGGAGAGCGGGGGAACCGAACCGTTTGGGGCGAACCCGGTATTAACCGGGGGCGCGGCTCCTTTAAGCGCCAGCCCGACAGCTAACCCCGTAGGCCCGCAAAGGAGCTGGTTCAGCTGTTCGTTCGCCCATACCCCTCGAGAAGACTGGCAAGCGTCATCTCGCTGACCGCCGTCGCGATGCTGACCTTCGCCGGCGGCGCCACCGCAGCCAACACGGGCGGCGCCGCGATGCCGACCGTCCCCGTCGAGGGCGACGAGGCGAAGCTGAACAAGGACGGGACGGCGACGCCGCCCGAGGATGCCCCCGCCGCCGTCGTCAAGGCGATCGAGGCGGCAAACGAGATCGAGGACAAGCCCTACGAGTACGGCGGCGGCCATGGCGACTTCAAGGACAAGGGCTACGACTGCTCCGGTGCCGTCTCCTACGCGCTTCACGCTGCCCGCCTGCTGAAGTCGCCGATGGACTCGAGCGGCCTGATGAAGTGGGGCGAGCGCGGCAAGGGTGACTGGATCACGGTCTACTCCAACCCCGGTCACGCCTACGTCGTCATCGCCGGCCTCAGGTGGGATACCTCGATGACGGAGGGCGACGGACCCGGCTGGAGCGACGAGATGCGCTCCTCCGACGGCTTCAAGAAGCGCCACTGGGACGGGCTCTAGCCGCTACCGGCGGCGCCCCCGCGTTTGTGCGGAACGTCATTTATTAAGGTTCCGTAACAAAACGCGGACAAAAGGGTTACACTCTCCGACCTCGTAACTGAAACAGAACGCCGAGTCCCCGTCCCATCTGGTGACGGGGAGCGGGGGAACCATCAGTTTGGGGCGAACCCACGAAGCAGTGGGGGCGCGGCTCCTTAAGCGCCAGCCCGTCAGCTAACCCCGTAGGCCCGCAAAGGAGCTGGTTCAAATTCGTACGCCCACACACCGACGCAAGCTGGTAGCCGTTTCGGCCACCGCCCTCGCTTGCCTCTCCTTCGCCGGTCCTGCGAGCGCTGCCACGGGCGGTGCCGCGATCCCCGGCCAGGAGGCCGAGGATGGGCCGACCGGCAAGGCGAAGATCCGCAAGGACGGAACGGCGATCCCACCCGTCGACGCACCGCGCAAGGTCGTCAAGGCGATCGAGGCGGCAAACGAGATCGAGGACAAGCCCTACAAGTGGGGCGGCGGTCACGGTTCGTGGAAGGACCGCGGCTACGACTGCTCGGGGGCGGTCTCATACGCCCTCCACGCCGCAGACCTCGTCGACAGCCCGCTCGACTCGAGCGGCTTCATGCGCTGGGGCAAGCGCGGCAAGGGCGACTGGATCACGGTCTACGCCAATTCCGGTCACGCATACGCCGTGATCGCCGGACTGCGCTGGGACACGTCGATGACCTCCGGCGACGGCCCCGGATGGAGCAAGGACATGCGCTCCTCCAGCGGATTCAAGGAGCGGAGCTCGAAGGGCCTCTAGCCCTGGACCGACAAGAAGCTCGACCCGACGCCGCCACCTGCCTGGCGGCGTCGGCGTTTCTGACATTAGGGCCCATCTCGATAGGGGCTCGTACCCCTGGCTGCGGCCCAGGACACGTCGCGGATGCGGCGCCGTCGCAAAGCCCCCATGGCGCTGCCATGCGGGCTTCACGCCGTCACCGCCCCGCTCGGTCCTGAACCGCCCCAGGGCCACGCCCCCTACCGAGACCGGCCCTTATCGTGGCGGGATGAGCGGGACCCCCCTCGCGGCGCGCCGGCTACTCGCCCCGGCCCTCGTCGGTGCGATCCTCGTCGCCAGCGCGATCGCCGCGGCGCTCGTCTGGTCGGCGGAGCGCGACGACGCGATGCGCGCCAACCAGGCGCTGGCGCGGCAGGCGGCCGCGGTCGCCGAGCGCCAGGTCGAGCTGACCAGCGCCAGCCTTCGCGGCGGCGAGGGCATGCTGAGGCGCTCCGGCCCGATGCCCGAAGGCGGCTTCCGCCGCTTCGCTCGCGACATCGTCGCCGAGACCCCGTTCCCCTCGCTCGCCTGGGCGCCGCGCGTACCCGCGCGTGAGCGCTCCCGCTTCGAACGCATCGTGAATCGCTCCATCGGCGAGCCGCGGGCGCCGACCGAGCGGCACCCGAAGGGCGACCTGCGCCCGGTCGCGCAGCGCAGCGGCGCCTACCTCCCGATCCGCTTCGTCCATCCCGACGAGCGCGCGCCCCGCCGCGAGCTCGGCCTCGACATGCTCTCCGAGCCGGCGCGCGGAGCCGCCGTGCGCGAGGCGCGCGACGGCAATCGCTCGACGATCACCACCCCGGTCGTCCTCCCCGGGCGGACCGAACCGGTCGTGATCCTGGTCGATCCCGTCTACGCCCCCGGCGCCCAGCTCGAGGACCGCCGCCAGCGCCAGCTCGCACTTGCCGGGATCCTGACCGGGTCGATCGCGGCGAACGCCATCCGCGAGGAGGTCGAGGACCAGCTCGGCGGTGGCGTCGAGGTCTCGATCGCCGACGGTGAGACCCCCCTGATCGCGTCCAGCTCCGGCGCCGAGGGCGGGGAGTCGATGGTCGTCGACGTCCTCGGCCGGGATTGGAAGGTCCAGGTCGCGGACGTCGTGGACGCCGCCGCGCTGCCGGCGCTCGCCGTCGGTGGGGTCGGGCTCGCACTCGCCGCCCTCGCCGCCGCGCTCTTCGCCCTCGCGGGGCGCCGCGAGCAGGTGCTCAGCCGCGAGCGCGACGTCGCGGCCGGCGAGGCCGAGTCGCAGCGGGCGACCGCCACGACCCTGCAGCAGGCCTTCCTGCCCCCGAGCCTGCCCGAGGTCCCCGAGCTCGAGACCGCCGCCGTCTACGCCCCGGGCGCGGAGGGCCTCGAGGTCGGCGGCGACTTCTACGACCTGTTCGAGACCGGCGACCACTGGACGGCGATGATCGGCGACGTCAGCGGCAAGGGCGCGCAGGCGGCGGCGCTGACCGCCCTCGTCCGCCACACCGCTCGCGGCGTCGCCGATCGCGGGCCGGCCCGCGCGACGCAGGACGTCAACGATGCCGTCCTGCGCGAGACCCCGCCGGGCACGTTCGCGACAGTCTGCATCGCCTCGCTCACCCCTGACGCGGACGGGGTCGAGGTGGCGATCGTCGTCGCCGGCCACCCGCCGCCGCTGATCGCCCGCGGGGACGGCGCGATCGAGCCGATTCAGCCGACCGCGCCCCTGGTCGGGGTGCTCGAGAAGATCGACGTGGGCGAGTCCAGGATTCGGCTGGCGCCGGGCGAGACCCTCTTCCTCTACACCGACGGGCTGATCGAGGCGCGGCGCCGCGGCGACGAGCCGCTGGGCGAGGAACGGCTGCGGGCGACGATCGCCAGCGCCCGCGGCGGCACGCCCCGCGAGATCGTCTCCGCCGCGCTCGACCGCGCCGCCGCGCACTCGCCCGACTTCCCCCAGGACGACGTCGCGATCCTCGCGATCCGCGTCCGGTGAGCGAGCCGAGCCGCCGAGAACGCGTTCGCGCCGGCGTTCGCGCCGGCCTGCCGTACGCGGTCGCGGCGGGTCTGGTCGGCATCTCGTTCGGAGTCGTCGCCGAGCCCGTGATGGGGGCGACGGCCGCGATCGTCTTCTCTGCGATCGTCTTCGCCGGCGCCGCCCAGTTCGCCTCGACCGCCGTGCTCGGCGCCGGCGGCGGCGCGCTCGCCGCGATCATCGCCGGCATCCTGCTCAACCTCCGCTACGGGCCGATGGGGATCGCCCTCGCCCCCTCGGTCCGCGGCCGCGCGGTCAAGCGGGCAGCGATCGGGCAGGCGATGATCGACGCCTCGTGGGCGATGGCGAATCGCGGCGGTGGCCGCTTCGACCCCGCCTTCATGATCGGAGCCACCCTTCCCTCTTACCCGGTGTGGATCGTCGGCACAGCGGTCGGTGCGCTCGCCGGTGACGTCATCGGCGACCCGGAGACCCTCGGCCTCGACGCACTCTTTCCCGCCTTCTTCCTCTGCCTGCTGGTCGAGGAGCTGAAGCGGCCGGGCGGCAAGGGCGCCGCCGCGATCGGCGCGGGCGTCGCGCTCGTGCTGACCCCGTTCACTCCGCCAGGGGTCCCGATCCTCGCGGCGAGCCTCGCCGCCCTGCTGGGTATCTGGAACCGCCAGGAGGGGTACGCGCCCGAGGGGACGGACGGCTCGTGACCGAGGTCTGGGTCACGATCGGGGCACTGGCGATCGCCACCGCGATGATCCGGGCGTCGGGCCCCGTGATCCTCGGTGGCCGCGAGCTGCCGGCGCGGGTGATGGACGTGATCGCGCTCGTCGCCGCCGCCCTGCTGGCCGCCCTCGTGGTGGTCGAGACCTTCGGCGGACCGGACCAGACGCTCGAGCTCGATGCGCGCGCGGTCGGCGTCGCCGCGGCCGGCGGAGTGCTCGCCTTCCGCGGCGACATGCTCTGGGCGGTCGGCGCGGCGGCGGTGGCGGCGGCGCTGACACGGGCGGTGTTCGGGGGGTAGGGACGGGAGCGGTCTGGACGCGTCGCGAGGCGCCTCCGTCGCGGGGCAATAAGGGGGAGGCGACCAGGGGTGGATTCGGAAACTGCACGCGTATGGGTGCGTTACCGCATCCACCCCTTTCCCCACAAGCCCGCGACGGAGGCGCCTGCGACGCGTCCGGCGCGCTCCCGTCCCTGGCCGCCCCGAGCCGCCTACGGCATCGCCGTCGCCTGCGCCTCGACCGCGGCACCGCCGCCGCCTCGCCCACCGGCCGGGTCGCTCGAGAGCCGGTGGGCGATGTAGACGGGGATGATCGAGAGGAGGATCACGAACATCGCGATGACGTAGACCTCGGGGAGGTTGTTCGGGCGCGCGAAATTCTCGAAGAACCAGATCGGCAGGGTCTTGCTGCCGCCGAGCGTGAACGTGGTGACGACGATCTCGTCGAAGGAGAGCGCGAACGAGAGCAGCGCGCCCGCGACGATCGCGCCCCTCATGTTCGGCAGCGTCACGCGCAGGAACGTCTGCCAGGGCGGGGCGCCGAGGTCCGACGATGCCTCCGCGAACGAGCCGGAGGTCCGCCGCAGCCGGGCGACGACGTTGTTGTAGACGACGACGATGCAGAAGGTCGCGTGGCCCACGACGACCGTGAACAGCGAGAGGTCGATCCCGAAGATCTCCGTGAAGGTGGAGTTGAGGGCGATCGCCGTGACGATCCCCGGCAGCGCGATCGGGAGCACCACGAGGAACGAGATCGTCTCGCGGCCGAAGAACCTGTGGCGCCCGACCGCCAGTGCGGCCAGCGTTCCGAGGATGAGCGCGACGGCCGTCGCGAGGAGCGCGACCTTGACCGATGCGACGAGGGCGTCGCGCGCGCCGGTGTTGTCGATCGCCTTTCCGACCCAGTCCAGGGTCCAGCCCGGCGGCGGCCACTGGAGGGTCGTGGAGGACGAGAACGCGTAGATGACCACCATGACCAGGGGGATGTAGATGAAGGCGAGCGTGACCGCCACCGCGACCCGCAGCGCCCACCGCGATGTCCCCGAGAGCCTCATATGTGCTCGAACGCCCCCAGCCGCCGGGCGATGATCAGGTAGACGATCATCACCACGATCGGCACCAGCGAGAACACGGCAGCGAGCGGCAGATTGGTCTGGTAGATCGAGTAGATGTAGTTGCCGATCATGTTGGTCTTGGAGACCAGCAGCGGCGTGTAGATGTCGCCCAGCGACAGCGAGAACGTGAAGATCGAGCCGGCGACGAGCGCTGGGAAGGCGAGGGGCAGGATCACCTTCCTGAAGGTGTGCGGCGGCTTGGCGCCCAGGTCCTCGGACGCGGAGAGGAGCGAGTTGGGGATCCGCTCGAGCCCCGCGTAGATCGGGATGATCATGAACGGCAGCCAGAGGTAGGCGAGCACGATGGCGATCCGGACCACGTCGTCGGTCGGGTCGAGCCCGATCGAGCCGAGCAGGCCGCCGCTGGACATGATCGAGCGCCAGACGTAGACCTTCACCAGGTAGCCCGACCAGAGCGGCATCAGCACCGCGACGACCAGCGCCCCCCGCACGCGCGGCGAGGCCACCTTCGCCATGTAGAAGGCGATCGGAAAGGCCAGTAGCGCGTCCACCACCGTCACCGCCGCCGCGATCCCGACGGTCCGCAGCGACGATCGCCCGGTTGGTCGGCTCCGAGACGAGCGTCTCGAAGTTGTCCAGGGTGAACGACTTCTCGAGCTCCTGGCTGAGCTCGCCGACGCTCCAGAACCCCGTGATCAGGAGGATCACGAGCGAGCCGAGATAGCCGATCACGAGCCACGCGATCGGACCTGCCAAAAGCGACCCCACCTGCAGGTGGGGTCGCCCGTGGTAGAGGCCGGCGAGCCTGCGGCCCACCGACCTCCGGGGCGTTGCTACGCCCGCTTCCACGAGACGTCGAGGTTTCGGGTCAGCCCTTCACCTCGTTCCAACCTTGGACCCACTCGTCGTAGGTCTTGCAGTCGTCGTTACCGTCGCCGCAATCCGAGACGGGGGTCTTCCAGTACTCGATCTGGTCGAAGAACTCCTCGTCGGAGGCGTGGTAGATGTCGCAGTGCTTCGGGTCGGCACCGAAAGCGGCGGGGAGATTCTTGATCTCATCGCATGCCTTCTCGTTCGAGGGCGCCTCGCCGAACCACGCAGCCACGGCGGCGTTTGCCTCCGGGCTGATGATGTGGTCCATCCACGCGTACATGCAGTTCGGATGCTCTGCCTCCGAGCTGATCATCCACGTGTCCGACCAACCGGTCGCGCCCTCTTCGGGCAGCACGACCTCTTCCTTCGAGCCATCGGCGTTCAGCAGGTTCGCGATCACCTGCCAGGTGGTGCCGACCGAGAGATCATCGTTGGCGAACGCCTGGATCTCCTTGGTGTAGTCGGACCAGTACTCACCGATGTGCTCGTTCTGCTGCTTCAGCAGCTCGATCGCCGCGTCGAACTGCTCCTGGTTGAGCTCATACGGATCCTCGATCCCGAGGTCCGGCTGGTGCTCGCGCAGGTACAGCGCCGCGTCGGCGATGTAGATCGGGTTGTCGTACGCCGTGACCTTCCCGCTGTAGTCCGAGGCGTTGTCGAAGACGACGTCCCACGATGTGGGCGCCGGGTCGACCTCCGCCGGGTCGTACATCAGGAGGTTCGAGCCGCGACCGTGCGGCACGCCGTACATCTGGCCGTCGACCGAGTTGAACGGCTGATCCTTCAGCGCCTCATAGACATCCGCGTAGTTCGGGATCAGGTCCGTGTTGACCGGGTCGACGTCGCCGCCCTCGATCAACCGGGTGGTGGCGTCACCGGACGCGGAGACACCGTCGTACTGGCCGGTCCGCATCAGCTGCACCATCTCGTCGGATGTGTTGCCGGTCTTGACGTTGACCTGGCAACCCGTCTCCTTCTCGAAGTCGGTCACCCAGTCGACGTCTGGATCGGTGGAGCCGTCCTCCGCGTATCCGGCCCAGGCAATGATGTTCAGCTCGTCCTCCATGTCGCCGAGCTCGGTCTGCGCCTCGGCCGTGTCTCCGGAGTCACCTCCATCGTCATCCGAGCCACAGCCCATGACGAATATGAACATCGCCAGGCTGGCCAGAATCAGAAAGGCGACCCGGGGGTTGGGTCCTCTCTCGGTCACTGCTTGCTCCTCTCCTCTGCGATGGGGACCATGTGCTCGGTCCGCCATCCGATCGTTATCTCCTGCCCTCGTCGCCCATCGTCCTCGGGGTCTCCCTCGAGGTTCTGACGAACGACCTGGAGCTCTGCCCCAGCATCGAGCTGAACCCAGTAACGGGTCAGCATCCCCGCGTAGGCGACCTCTCGGATCCTGCCTCGCTCCACGTGAAGTCCATTCGACTGCGCGCCGTCGTCGAGCAGGCGGATCTTCTCCGGCCTGATCGTGAAGCGCTCCCCGTCGCGCTCGTAGACGTTGGAGACACCCACGAAGTCGGCGACGAAGGCGTTCGCCGGGCGCTCGTAGACGTCGGTCGGCGAGCCGACCTGCTCGATCCGGCCATCGTTGAAGACCGCGATCCGTCCGACATCGTCAGCGCCTCCTCCTGGTCGTGCGTGACGTAGACGAACGTGATCCCGACCTCGCTCTGGATCGACTGCAGCTCGATCTGCATCTGCTCGCGCAGCTTCAGGTCGAGCGCGCCGAGTGGCTCGTCGAGGAGCAGCACGCGCGGACGGTTGACGACGGCCCGCGCGAGCGCGACGCGCTGGCGCTGGCCCCCTGAGAGCTCCTCCGGCTTGCGCTCGCCGTACTCGCCCAGCCTGACCAGTTCGAGCGCCTCCGCCACGCGGCGCTCGCGCTCATCCCGCTCGACCTTCTTCACCTTCAGGCCGTATTCCACGTTCCGCGCGACGGTCATGTGCGGGAACAGCGCGTAGTCCTGGAAGACGGTGTTGACGTCGCGCTCGTACGGGGGCAGCGAGTTCACCTGCTCGCCGGCGAGCTCGACGGTGCCGGCGTCGGGCTCCTCGAAGCCGGCGATCATCCGCAGCGTCGTCGTCTTGCCCGAGCCCGACGGGCCGAGCATCGTGAAGAACTCACCCGCGCCGATCTCGAGGTCGATGCCGCCGACGGCGACGACGTCGCCGTACTGCTTGCGCAGGCCGCGCAGGACTATCTGTGCGTCGTTCGCGACCAGGTCCTCCTCGCGCGCGGCACCCTATCCCCTGACACCGATCTCACCCATTCACCTCAGGACGCGGATCAGCTTCTTGTTGACGAACTCGTCCATTCCGTACTTGCCGAGCTCGCGGCCAAAGCCGGATCGCTTGACGCCGCCGAACGGAAGCTCGGCGCCGTCCAGGAGGACGCCGTTGACGAAGACCATCCCCGCATCGATGCCGTCGGCCACGCGCTGCGCCTGCTCGGGATCGTTCGAGAAGACGTAGGAGCCCAGCCCGAAAGGAGTGTCGTTCGCCAGTTCGATCGCCTCCTCCTCCGAGCCGACCCGGTAGACGCTCGCGACCGGTCCGAAGAACTCCTCGCGGTAGGCATCGTTGTCGGGAGTGATGCCGGTCAGGACCGTCGTCGGGAAGAAGTTCTCCTTTCGTTCTCCCCCGGCGGCCACCTCGGCACCCTGGGCTACCGCTCGATCGAGCTGGTCCTGCAGGCGCTCCGAGGCGGTCGACGAAGAGAGCGGCCCCATCGCGGCATCGGAGGTCGGGTCACCCGGCTCGGCTTCCTTCATCTTGTCGGTGAACTTCCCGAGGAAGTCCTCGTAGAGGTCGTCGGCGACGATGAACCGCTTGGCGGCGTTGCACGACTGACCGGTGTTGTCGAGGCGAGCCTCGACCGCGGCCTCGACCGCCTCGTCGAGGTTCTCGGTCGCGAGGAGGATGAACGGGTCGGAGCCCCCGAGCTCGAGCACGACCTTCTTCAGGTTGCGGCCCGCGATCTCGGCGACCGCTGCGCCGGCGCGCTCGGAGCCGGTCAGCGAGACGCCGCGGACCCGCGGGTCGGCGATCGCGTCGGCGATCTGCTCGTTCGTGGCCAGGATCGTCTGGAAGGCGCCCTCCGGGAAGCCGGCGTCGTCGTAGATCGCCTGCATCGCCTTCGCCGACTCGGGGCACTGAGGGGCGGGCTTGAGCAGAATCGTGTTGCCGACGATCAGGTTCGGGCCGGCGAAGCGAGACACCTGGTAGTAGGGGAAGTTCCAGGGCATGATTCCCAGCAGCGGGCCCATCGACGTCCGCCGGATCAGCGCCGTGCCCTCTCCGGCCAGCAGCTCGATCGGCTCGTCTGCGAGGAAGTCCTCGGCGTTGTCGGCGTAGTAGCCGTAGATGTCGCCGCAGAAGTCGACCTCGCCGAGGGCCTGCTCGAGCGGCTTGCCCATCTCGCGCGTGGCGATCTCGGCCAGCGCCTCCCGCCGCTCGAGGTGGAGGTCGGCGACCTTCTTGATCATCGCGGCACGCTCCGCCACGGACGTGGTCTGCGACCAGGTCCGGTGCGCCTGCTCCGCCTTCCCGATCGCGGCCGAGAGGTCCTCGTCGGAGATCTCCGGATACTCCTCGACCGTCTCGCCGGTGGCCGGGTTGACGACTGCGTAGTGGCTCATCGTTGCTCCTCCGTCTCAGTGAGTGGCTGCATGTTCTTGCGAATCGATCCCCAACGCCTCCCCGACCTGCACGTAGTCGGCGCCGACCCCCTCCGCCACGGCCGGATGAACCACCTTGCCGTTGGCGACGTTCACGCCCATCCGCAGTCCCGGGTCCGCGTCGATCGCGCCCTGCACGCCCTTGTCGGCGAGCGCGACGACGTAGGGCAGCGTCGCGTTCGTCAGCGCATACGTCGATGTGATCGGGACCGCGCCTGGCATGTTCGTCACGCAGTAGTGGGTCACGCCGTCGACCTCGAAGGTCGGCTCGCGATGGGTGGTCGGCCGCGAGGTCTCGAAGCAGCCGCCCTGATCGATCGAGACGTCGACGAGCACCGCGCCCGGCTTCATCATCGCCAGCTGGGAGCGGCGGATCACGTGCGGCGACTTCGCGCCGTGAACCAGGACGGCGCCGATCACAAGGTCGGCCCTGGGCAGCATCTCCTCGATCGACAGCACCGAGGAGAACACCGTCGAGGCGCGACCGCCGAAGGCGAGGTCGAGCTGGCGCAGCCGGTCGATCGACTTGTCGAAGACGAAGACGTCGGCCTCCATTCCGATCGCGATGAAGGCCGCGTTCATGCCGACCGCCCCGCCGCCGATCACGAGCACATTGGCCGCCGGGACGCCCGGCACCCCCGCGAGCAGGATGCCCCGCCCGCCGAACGGCTTCTCGAGCATGTAGGCGCCGGCCTGGGTCGCGATCTTGCCGGCGATCTCCGACATCGGCGCGAGCAGCGGCAGGTTCCCGGCGGCGTCCTCGACGGTCTCGTAGGCGATGCAGATCGCACCCGAGGCGCAGAGTCCCTCGGTCAGCTCCGGGTTGGGCGCCAGGTGCAGGTAGGTGAAAAGCGTGGTCTCCGGCCGCAGCAGCGAAACCTCCTCGGGCTGGGGCTCCTTGACCCCGAGGACGAGCTCGGCCTCGCCCCAGACGGCCTCGGCGTCGGCGACGATGCGCGCGCCCTGCGCCTCGAAGTCGGCGTCGGCGATCGAGCTCCCGAGGCCGGCTCCGGACTCGACGATGACCTCGTGGCCGTGCTCGCGCAGCTCGCGAGCGCCCGTCGGGGTGAGGGCGACCCGGTACTCGTCGGCCTTGACCTCCGTCGGGATGCCGACGATCATCCTGCGACGACCCCCTCTCCGATCTCGACCTCGAACTCGCAGCCGCGCTGCTCCAGCTCGGCGAACATCGCGTCGGGGTCGAGGCAGTTCTCCGGCGGGAGCGCGCCGTGGGCGGTGACCTCGCCGCGGGCGAGCAGCCGCACGGCCGCCGCCGCGGGCGCTGCGGTGGAGACGATCCCGCCGCCCAGCCGCCAGCGCTTGGAGGGCTTCGTCAGGCACCGGACCCGGACCTCGCGGCCGCCGCCCGCCGCCTCGACCAGGTGCACGGAGACGGTCTTCGGCGAGGGTGGCAGCGCCTTTCGCTGCTCGCGCGCGATTCGCTCGGCCGAGCAGGTCGAGAGCTTGCGCAGCTTCTCGAGCAGGTTCGGCTCGAGCGCCAGGCGGAAGCTGACGTTGCGCGCGCCGAAGCTCGAGCCGAAGGTCTTGAGCTCGGAGTGCAGCGTGTGGATCGTCTCGACCTCGCCGAGCGGCTGCCCGAAGTCGACCCGCCCGCCCTCGGAGAGCGGCTCGATCTCGCAGGGCTTGCCCGCCCGCAGCACGACCGGCTTGAGGGTGAGCTCGTCGATGAGCGTCTGCAGCGCGTAGGGCGGGCTGAAGCCGGCCGGCGGCTCCATGTCGCGGCCGGCAGCCGCGACATGCATGCGTCTCGACCTCGTCGAGCTCCCTCAGCGCGCGCGCTCCCATCAGGTTGGTCTTGCCGGGGCTCGAGCCGATCCCGAGGATCGCGGTCAGCTCGGCGGCCTCGAACTCCGGCGAGAGCGCGAGCTGGCGGGAGGTCATCCAGTAGAGCCCCCCGAGGTCGAGGTAGTGCGTGCCGGTGGCGAGGCAGGCGCGCATCGCGTCGAGGTTGACGCGGTAGCTCGCCGAGTTGATGAGGACGTCGCAGCGCTCGATGGCGCGGGTCACCGAGTCGTGGTCGGAGGAAGCGCCGCGGGCGTTCGCCCGCTTCGACTTCGCCTTGCCGCCGCCGTGGCGCTCGGCTACCTGGGCGGCGCGCTCCTCGTCGATGTCGAGGAGCAGCATCCCCGAGACCTCGTCGGACTCGGCGAGGTCGCGGACGATCGCCGGCGCGATGGTCCCGCCCGCGCCGAGCACCGCCACCTTGAGCTCGCGCGCGGCCATCAGCCGACCAGCTCCCTCGCACGCAGCGCCAGCCAGAGCTCGATCCGGTCGTGGGCCCGGCTCAGGTCGCGGCCGGTGAGCTCCTCGACCCGGCGGATCCGGTAGCGCAGGGTGTGACGGTGGCAGTAGAGCTCGCGGGCGGCGCGCTCCCACTGGCCGTTCTGCTCGATGAAAGCCTCGAGGGAGCGCAGGAGCTCGCCCCCGTACTCGCCCTCGGTCCCCTCGATCGGCGCCAGCAGGCTCTCGGCGTAGAGCCGGAGGGCCTCGTCGTCCTGGAGCGCGAGCAGCAGCGTGAAGGCCCCGAGGTCGCGGTGCGAGGCGACCTCGGGGGCGTCGCCGTTCGCCAGCGAGGTCGCCTCGAGCGCGCACCGGGCCTCGTGGAAGGAGCGGTGGACCGCGCCTGCGGCCGAGACCCTGCTCGCCGCCGCGCGGACGCGGCCACGGTCGCGGGCGAGCGCGGCTCGAGCGTCGCGGGCGACCTCGACCGGATCGCCGGCGCCGGCGTCGATCACAGCGCAGAGGAGCTCGTTGCGCGCCGCCGAGGTCGAGGCGACGAGCGCCGTGATCCCCTCGCGGGCCAGCGCCTCCTCGAGGTCGTCCGCGGCGCGGACCGGATCCTCGAGCTCGAAGACGAGCACCGCCGCCTCGGCGCCGACGCCGAACGGGCGCAGCCGCCCGCGGACCTCCTCGTCGTCGAGCCGGCCCGAGAGCGCCTCGGCGAGGACGTCCCCTGCCAGGCGGCGCTCGGTCTGGCGGACGGCGCGATCGCGCATCATCTCGAGCGCCACCGCGATCGCGGCCTGGCGCGCGATCAGCCGGTCGAACTCGGTCAGCTCCCCGTTTCCCTTGACCACGGCGAGCCAGCTCCGAGCGGCCGCGAGGTCGCCGTCGGGAAGCGGCACGACCACGGCTCGCGGCGCCAGGTCCGGATGCTCGGGCGTGAACGGCGCCACCCTCGCATCGCGCGTGCGACCTCCGATCTCCGCGGCAAGAGCGCTGAGTCGGCGCCCCCTCCACCCCTCCCCCGCCGAGCGATGTTCCGTTCGCGTCGAGCAGGAGGGCCGAGCCGGCGACGGCCGTGCCGATCGCGGTCAGGATCGCGTCGAGGCCGGCCTCCTCGATCACGAGGCGCTCGAGCCGCTCCTGCAGCGCGAGGCCTCGCTCGAGCACGCCGTAGCCCTCGTTGACGAGCTCGGTGAACGCCAGCTCGGTGAGCGCGATGAACGGCATCTCGTACGGGACCTCGAAGAGCGGCAGCCCGTGCTCGGCCGCGGCATCGACCATCGCCTTCGGCAGCCGCTTGTGCTCGAACCCGGTGCCGAGGCCGAGGCCGGCGAGGCCCTTCTCGGCGAGCAGCTTGACGAAGCGGCGCTGCTTGGCCGGGCTCGATAGCGCGATCCCGGTCGTCAGCAGGAGCTCCGAGCCGGTGAGCCAGCGGGTCGGGTCCTCGAGCTCGGAGATGTGGACCCAGCGAATCGACCGGTCCGCCCCGTCCTCCCCGGCGACGAGCTCGAGCTCGAGCTCCTCGGTGAGAGCCCTTACGGTGAGCAATTCAGATCTTTTCCCATGCCTCGGTGAGCACGGACCGCATGATCGACTCGATCTCCTCGAACTGCTCGGTGTCGCTGATCAGCGGCGGCGCGAACTGGACGACCGGGTCGCCGCGATCGTCGGCGCGGCAGATCAGTCCCCGCCGGTAGAGCTCGCCGGAGAGGAAGCCGCGCAGGAGGCGCTCGGACTCGTCGTCTGAGAAGCCTTCCTTGGTCTCCTTGTCCTTGACGAGCTCGACCGCCTGGAAGAACCCGGCTCCACGCACGTCGCCCACGATCGGCAGGTCGCGCAGGCCCTCGAGCAGGCCGCGGAACTCGGCCTCCTTGCGCAGCACGTGCCCGCAGAGGTCCTCGCGCTCGAAGATCTCGATGTTCGCCAGCGCCGCCGCCGCCGCGACCGGATGGCCGGCGAAGGTGAAGCCGTGGGCGAACATCTCCGTGCCCTCCATGAACGGGGCGGCGACCTCGTCGGAGACGATCATCGCCCCCATCGGGATGTAGGCCGAGGTCAGCGCCTTCGCCGAGGTGATGATGTCCGGCCTGTAGTCGTAGCGCTCGCAACCGAACCAGTGGCCGAGCCGACCCCAGGCGCAGATCACCTCGTCGGAGATCAGCAGCACGTCGTGGCGGTCGCAGATCTCGCGCACGGCCTGGAAGTAGCCCTCCTGCGGCGGGATGCAGCCGCCGGCGTTCTGGACCGGCTCGAGGATCACCGCGCTGACCGTCTCGGGGCCCTCGAACTCGATCCGCCGCTCGATCTCCTCCGCCGCCCAGAGCGGGTCCCGGCCCTCGGGCCAGTGGTAGCTGTTGGTGTTCGGCACGTGGACTCCCCCGGGCGTGTGGGGCTCGAAGGGCGTCTTCAGAGCGGTCAGGCCCGTCGCCGAGAGCGCGCCCATCGAGGTGCCGTGGTAGGCGACCTCGCGGGCGACGACCTTGTGCTTCTGGCCCTTGCCGTGGACCCGGTGGAAGTTGCGAGCCAGCTTCAGCGCGGACTCGACCGCCTCCGAGCCTCCGGAGGTGAAGAAGACCCGGTTGAGGTCGCCCGGCGTGAGGCTCGCGATCTTGGTCGCGAGCTCGATCGCGCGCGGATGGGCGTAGCTCCAGTTGGTGGTGAAGTCGAGCTCGCGGACCTGGGCCGCCATCGCGTCGCCGATCTCCGCGCGGCCGTGGCCGACGTTGACGCAGAAGAGCCCGGAGAGCCCGTCGAGCAGGCGGTTGCCGTGCTCGTCCCACACATAGGGGCCCTCGCCGCGGACGATGATCGGCACCTCGTGGGCCTCGTCGTAACCGCCCATGCGTGTGAAGTGGAGCCAGAGATGGCGGAGCGCCTGCTCCTGAAGGCTCGAGTCGGCCGCTGCGGGCCGCGCGCTGGTCGTCGCCATCTGGATCCCTTCTCTCGGTTGGGCTACTCGCCTATCCGTCTAAGACGCTGCGGACAACCGTAAAACCGCCACGGCGTTCAGGCAACGTGGATAGCGGTCAAACTGAAGGGTACGTCGTTATACGATTCGTACAACCCCGTCGCGGCGGTTTTGGGAGTTCCGCCGGTTGCCGTTGTGGCCAACATTCAGACATGATTCGCACCGCCACGTTGAATACGAGCGTCCAACTAGAGGGGGTCAGCAAGCACTTCGACGATGTCGTCGCGGTCCGCGAGCTGGATCTCGAGCTCGCGGAGGGCGAGTTCTTCACCCTGCTCGGCCCGAGCGGCTGCGGCAAGACGACGACGCTGCGGATGATCGCCGGGTTCGAGGAGCCGACATCGGGCCGGGTCCTGATCGACGGCGAGGACATGGTCGAGCGCCCCGCCCACCGGCGGCCGACGAACACGGTCTTTCAGAGCTACGCCCTGTTCCCCCATCTCTCGGTCGCCGACAACGTCGCCTTCGGGCTGCGGCGCCAGAAGGTTCCGAGCGACGAGATCGAGCGCCGGGTCGACGCCGAGCTCGATCGGGTCGGCCTGTCGGTGGAGGCGAACCGCAGGCCCAACCAGCTCTCCGGCGGGCAGCAGCAGCGGGTCGCGCTTGCGCGGGCGCTGGTCAACCTGCCGCGGGTGCTGCTGCTCGACGAGCCGCTCGGAGCGCTCGACCTGAAGCTGCGCAAGGGGCTCCAGGTCGAGCTCAAGCGGATCCAGCGCGAGGTCGGGATCACCTTCGTCTACGTCACCCACGACCAGGAGGAGGCGCTGACGATGTCGGACCGGATCGCGATCATGAATCGCGGCCTGGTCGAGCAGATCGGCTCGCCCGAGGGCGTCTACGAGCGCCCGGAGACGCCGTTCGTGGCCGGCTTCATCGGCGTCTCCAACCTGCTCCCGGCCGACCAGGTCTCGGCCAACGGCAAGGGCTCCTACGCCTGCGTCCGCCCGGAGAAGCTTCGGATCGAGGACCCCTCGGCGCCGGCCACGGCAGACCACCCGAGCGTCGACGGGACGATCGAGTCGACCCTGTATCTGGGGACCTCGACACAGCTGATCGTGCGCGTCGCCGACGACGTCCCGATGACGGTCCTCGTCCCCAACGCCGACGAGGCCGATCGACGTAACCTGCCCAGTGCGGGCTCGCGGGTGCGCCTTGCCTGGGCCCCCGAGCACATGCACCTTGTACATGAACGAGAGGAGACGTCTTCGTGAAGGGACACCTGAACAAGCTCGCCACGGCGATCGCGTCCGTCGCGCTGACGCTGGGCGCGAGCGCCTGCGGCAGCGACCTCGGCGGCGGCGGCCGCGAGGGAGATGTGACCACCGCGGAGGCCGAGGGCACGGCATCGGGTGAGCTCGCGATCTCGAACTGGCCCTTCTACATCGACAAGGACACGGTCCCCGAGTTCGAGGAGGAGACCGGGATCAAGGTCGACTACACCGAGGACGTCAACGACAACAACGAGTTCTTCGCCAAGGTCCAGCCGGACCTGCAGAACGGCGAGTCCGGCGGCGCCTCGATCTACGTGGTCACCGACTGGATGGCGGAGAAGATGTACGACCTCGGCTACCTCCAGGACTTCGACAAGGAGGCGATCCCGAACGTCGTCGACAACATCACGCCGAACCTCGAGAGCCCCGGCTTCGATCCCGAGCGCAATTTCTCGGCGCCATGGCAGAGCGGCATGACCGGGCTCATCGTCAACAAGGACCTGGCGCCCGACATCACGTCGATCGAAGACATCTTCGATCCCAAGTACGAGGGCGAGATCGAGGTCCTGACCGAGCTCCGCGACACCGTTCCGCTGGTGATGAAGAGCATGGGCGTCGACGTCGAGGACGCCACCACCGAGGACTGGATGGCGGCGATCGACAAGCTCGGCGAGGCGGTGGACTCGGGCCAGATCTCGGACTTCACGGGCAACGACTACACGGCCGACCTCGCCCGCGGGGACGCGGCCGCGGTGATCGGCTGGTCCGGGGATGCGGTGCAGCTCCAGGCCGACGACCCCGCGATCGAGTTCCGTATGCCCGAGGAGGGCTGCATCCAGTGGTCGGACAACATGGTGATCCCGGTCGGGGCGCCGAACCCGACGGCCGCCTACGCCTGGATGGACTACGTCTACGAGCCCGAGAACCAGGCGCAGATCACCGATTACAACTACTACGTCTCTCCGGTCGACGGCGTGCAGCCGATCCTCGAGAAGCAGGGCTCCGACGCCGCCAAGAGCGACCTCGTCTTCCCGAGCGAGGAGTTCGTCGCGGACTGCTCGTCGCAGCCGAACCCGCCGGCCGAGGACGAGGAAGAGATCGAGAAGGCATTCCAGCAAGTGATCACCGGCTGATCCGTTGAAGCGCCGCCGCAGGACCCCGTACCTCCTCCTCGGGCCGGGGCTCCTGTGGCTGCTCGTCTTCTTCGCGATCCCGATGTTCTTCATGGCGTACATCTCGCTGCACTCGGGATCGATCAGCGACCCGCAGGGATTCCAGTTCACCTGGGAATGGTCGAACTTCAGCGAGGCGATCACCGACTACCAGAAGCAGTTCGGCCGCACCTTCGTCTACGCCGGAGTGGCGACCATCCTCGCTCTGCTGATCGCCTACCCGCTCGCCTACGCGATCGCGTTCAAGGGCGGTCGCTGGAAGACGGCGCTGCTGTTCATCGTCATCGCGCCCTTCTTCACCACCTACCTGATCCGCACCCTCGCCTGGCAGACGATCCTCGCTGACGAGGGGCAGTTCGTCGACTTCCTGCGGACGATCGGCGTCGTCGCGGACGACGCCGAGGTCCTCGACACCGCGGGCTCGGTGATCGCGGGGCTCACCTACAACTACCTGCCGTTCATGGTGCTGCCGATTTACGCCAGCCTCGAGGGGATCGACCAGCGCCTGATCGAGGCCGCCAAGGACCTCTACTCCTCCTCGCGCACCGCGTTCTTAAGGGTCACGCTGCCGCTCTCGGCGCCGGGCGTGATCGCGGGCACCCTGCTGACGTTCATCCCCGCCGCCGGCGACTACATCAACGCCGACTTCCTGGGTGGCGCCGGCCAGCAGATGATCGGCAACGTGATCCAGAACCTCTACATCGACACCCGGCTCTATCCCCCGGCCGCGGCACTCTCGTTCGTGATGATGGCCGTGATCCTCGTGATCGTCCTGATCTACATCCGCTTCGCCGGCTCGGAGTCGCTGATGGGCGAGGAGGCCGAGCGAGAATGAGGTGGCTGCGGCGCAACGGGATCCGGATCTACGGCGCGCTCGCGATCGCCTACATGCTCATCCCGATCGTGGTGATCGCGATCTTCTCCTTCAACGACCCGGCGGGCAAGTTCAACTTCACCTGGAGCGGGTTCACGCTCGAGCACTGGGAGAGCGCCTTCAGCCTGCCGGCGCTGAACGAAGCGTTCGTGACCAGCCTCGTCCTCGCCGCCCTGGCGACCATCGTCGCCACGATCCTCGGGACGATGATCGCGCTCGCCCTGGTTCGTTACGAGTTCGTCGGACGGCGCCCGGCGAACTTCCTGATCGTCCTGCCGCTGGCCACGCCCGAGGTCGTGATCGGGGCCGCGCTGCTCTCGATGTTCGTCTACTTCGAGGTCGCCCGCGGGTTCCAGACGCTGCTGATCGCCCACATCATGTTCTCGATCAGCTTCGTCGTCATCGTCGTGCGCTCGCGGCTGATCGGCTTCGACCGCTCGATCGAGGAGGCGGCGCGAGACCTGGGCGCGAGCTCCTTCGAGACCTTCCGGCTGGTGACGCTGCCGCTGATCATGCCCGGGGTGCTCGGCGGCTCGTTGCTCGCATTCGCCCTCTCGCTCGACGACTTCGTGATCTCGAACTTCACCTCGGGGCGCGAGGAGACCTTCCCGCTGTTCATCTTCGGCGCCTCGCAGCGCGGGATCCCGGTAGAGGTCAACGTGATCGCGACGATCCTGTTCGCGGTCACGGTCGCGGCGATGGTCCTCGTCGTGCGCCAGCAGCGGCGGGCCGAGGAGATGGCCGCGGTCGCCCCGGAACGTGAAAACGCCCCGGGGCCGGGCCCCGGGGCGCTTCCCGCTGGTTCAGCTTCCTAGTTCCTGCGCTACGAGCGCAGGCTCTTGACGCGCTGCTCGGCGTCGCGGCGAACCGTGCGCGCACGGCGCTCGGTGTCGCGGCGGGCCTTCTGCACCTGACGGACGCTCTCGCGTCGCGCCTTGGTGATCCGGCGCTCCGCCTCGCGGGTGCGCGTGCGAGTGGTTCGCTGCGCGCTCTTGCGCGCCCGCGCGCCACGTCGCTGTGCATCGCGGACCGAGGCACGAACGTTGCGCCTCAGCCGATCGCGACCGGTGGTCGTGGTGACCGCCTTGGTCGCCTCGTTCACCCGGTCGCCGGTCTGGGCGGCCGCTCCGACCGTGAGGTCGACGGCCCGCTGACCGAACTCCTGACCCTTGTAGGCCAGCGACTGCAGCGAGTTCCGCTGCGCCTGGGCGCGCGTCTCCGCCGCCTTGCGCGCGGACTGGCTGCGCTTCGCGGCATTGCGCCTGCGCGTCGCGGCGGCCTTCTGGCCGGTCGCCTTGCGCTGAGTGGTGGTCTGCGTAGCCATGGTGGCTGCGATGCTCCCTTCGTTGCTTACTCGGTGGTACTCCCCTGCGTGTGAGCACGCGGCGCACATTGCGCATTGGCGCGCTCCACTCTCGCCTACCCGGCGCCCAACCGCCTAAACACGGGTCCGGCGAGGGGGGGAGCGCTATGTCCGCGGCCCAGGACGCCTAGGTCGCGGGGCAATAAGGGGGTGGCGTGGGGAGCATTCCTGACTTGTGGTCGCTGTGGACCCAAAAGTCAGGAATGCTTTCGGAAACTCCCGGCTTCCCCCCTACAAGCCCGCGACCTAGGCGCCCCCGCGACGCGTCCGGCGCGCCTCCGTCCTGCGCCCGTCGGAGGACCCTCAATCGAGCAGCTCGAGCACCGCGGCCTCGACGCGCTCGCGGTGGGTCGGCTTCGTCGGGTCGAACTTGCCGCCGAGCTCTTCCAGCCGGGGCCGGATCGTCTCGCCGGCGTCGAAGCGATCGAACACCCGAGGGTCGATGTAGGAGGCGCGGCAGACCGCCGGCGTGTTGCCGAGGTACTCGGAGACCGCCTTCGTCGCCGCGGTCGCGACCCGCTTGCGGGCGGTCTTCGATGTCGCCTCGGGCTCGCGCAGAGCCAGCGCGACCGCGGCGAGGACGGTCGCGTTCCAGGTGCGGAAGTCCTTCGCCGTGAACTCGCTGCCGGCGACCTCCTTCAGGTACTCGTTGATCTGATCCGAGCGCACGTCGCGCCAGCCGCCGTTCTCGCGGTAGGCGAGCAGCTCGTGTCCTCCGCCCTGGCGGCGCCTGAGCGAGCGCACGATCGGAACGATCTCGGGGTCGTCGATCTCCTGAACCCGCTGCTGCGAGTTCTTCGCCTCGTAGGAGAAGACGATCAGGCCGCGGTCGAAGGAGACGTGGCGCTTCCGGATCGTCGCCAGCCCGTAGGTCTCGTTCTCCTCGGCGTACTCCTCGCTTCCGATCCGGAAGAAGCCGAGGTCGAGCAGCCGGATCGCACAGGCGAGCACGCGCTCGCGCACCAGCCCCCGCCGCTTCAGGTCGCGCTTCAGTCGCCGGCGCACGCGGGGCAGCTCGGTGGCGAGCTCGAGCACCGCCTCGAACTTCTCGCCGATCGCGATGCTCGCGCCAGCGGTCGTGGTAGCGATACTGCTTTCGTCCTGCGTCGTCGAAGCCCGTGGCCTGGATGTGCCCGTTCGGGAACGGGCATACCCAGACGTCCTCCCACGCCGGCGGGATGACGAGCTCGCCGATCCGCTCGAGCGTCTCCGGGTCGGTGATCCGCTCGCCGGTCTGCTCGTCGACGTAGGAGAAGCCGCGGCCTCGCCGCACCCTGCGGATGCCGGGCCCTGAGCAGTCTGCGCGTTTGAGTCGAGGCATGGGAGGCGGGTTTACCCGGGACGGGGCCGGTTGACGCCTGCGAAGTTTTCCCGCCCCTCCGGTCGGGTAACCGATTCGCCGCAACCCACGAAGGGAGAACGCAAATGAGTCTCATCGACAAGGCAAGCGGACGCGCGAAGAAGGCCGTCGGCGATCTGACCGGCGATGCCTCGACGCGCCGCGAGGGCCAGAAGGAAGAGCAGAAGGGCGAGGCCAAGGAGGATCTCGCGAAGGCCGAGGACAAGGCCGACACCAAGGCCGACGAGGTCGCGAACCTCGAGCGCCAGACCTGACCTTGGCGCCCAACCACGTTTCGTTCGGCGCACCGGCGGGCGAGAACCCGCCGGTGCCGCCGGATACCCAGGAGGGCCCGGGTGAGACCGGGCCGGGTGAGACCGGACCCGATCCGTCGCCCGATCCATCCGAGGATGCTCCGGGCCCCGACAAGGGGCACCCCGAGTCTCCGACAAAAGGGTCCCTGGCCGCTGTGTGAGCGGTAGGGTCGGCCCACGACGGCGACCCACGAACTCGACTCCCGCAGCGCCGGGCTGGCGCTCAACGATCTCGCCCAGCTCGCTCTTCTCGACGATCTCGAGACCGTCTACGCGCGTGCTTCCGAGACGGTCGTGCAGATACTCGGGCTGCAGTTCTCGGGCGTCCTCGAGCTGCTCTCCGACGGCAGGATGCTCGTGCGGGCGGGCTACGACGTCCCTCGGGGGCTGCAGGGAGGGATCGGCTCGAACGTAGCGCCCGGGTCCCAGCCCGCGTACGTGCTCGCCGCGGAGGGCGTCGTCGTGATCGACGACATGCCGGGCGAGACCAGGTTCGCCCCGGCACCGGTCCTCCTCGAGGAGGGAGTGCGAAGCGGGATCACGGCGGCGATCCCCGGCGTCTCCGGCCCGATCGGCACGTTCGGCGCCTGGACGCGGGAGGAGCGCGCCTTCGCCCCCGAGGAGATCGAGCTCTTCGCGCTGGTCGCGAACGGCCTCGGCCTGGCCGCCTCGCGGGCTCGCCTCGAGCGCCGGCTGGAGACGCAGCGTGCGGCGAGCGAGGCCCTGGCGATGTCGGAGACGATGTCGGAAGCCGCACCGCGGATCCTCGAGGCGATCTGCGGATCGCTCGGCCGGGCGGCGGGGATCCTCTGGCTCGTCGACCCCGGCGGGGAGCGGATGCGGGCCGTCGACGTCTGGCTCGACCGAGCCTCCGGCGAGCGCGAGCGCGCCTTCGCCGCCCACGAGCTGGAGGACACCACCTTCGTCATCGGCGAGCGGCTGCCCGGGCGCGCCTGGGAGGCCGGGGCGCCGCAGTGGATCAGCGAGATCCCCCCCGACTCGACCCACCCCAAGGTCCGGCCCGTGCGCGACGCCGGGTTTCGAAGCGTGCTCGCGTTTCCGATCATGCGCGGCGAGGTCGTGCTTGGCGTCGTCGAGGTGCTCGGCCGCGAGATCACCGAGCCGGACGAGGAGCTGCTCGACGACTGCGAGCGCTTCGGGCGCAAGATCGGCGAGTTCATCGCCCGCGAACGGGCCCAGGCGGAGGTCCGCGCCACTCGCGACGAGCTCGAGCTCGTGCTCCGCCACATGCCGGTCGGCGTCACCGTCGTCGGACCGGACGGCCGCTACCGGTTCGTCAACGAGGTCACCGCCCGGATCAACGGGGCGCGCCCCGAGGAGCTGATCGGCGTCTCCGCGATCGACGCGATCTCCGGGCTGGCGATCCTCGACGAGGACGGCACCGAGATCGATCGGGAGGAACTGCCCCTCTTCCGCGCGCTCCGCGGCGAAGAGAGCCCGCCTCGGCTGGTCCGCTTCGCAGGGCCATCGGTGAGCGAGCAGGAATGGGCGATCGCCCACGCGATTCCGCTCCCGGGGGTGCTCGGCGAGCCGAGAGCGGTGATCAGCGTGGTGGAGAACGTCACCGGCGTGAAGAGCGCCGAGGCCCTCCTGCGCGCCAGCGAGGCGCGATACCGCGAGATCGCCGACACGCTTCAGCGCGGGCTGCTGCCGCCGGACGCGAGCGAGATCGCCGGCCTCGACCTCGACGCTCGCCTCCACACCGAGGAGGCCGGGACCAGGATCGGGGGCGACTTCTACGACATCTTCCAGGTCTCCGGCGACCGCTACGCGGTCGTCATCGGGGACGTCTCCGGCAAGGGGGTCGGGGCCGCCGGGCTCACCGCGCTCGCCCGCTACACGATCCGGACCGCCGCGATGAGCGACCCCGCTCCGGCCCGCGTCCTGCGAACCCTCAACGACGCGCTTCTCCAGAACGCGTCCGACGAGCAGTTCCTGACCGCGGTCTATGCCCTGGTCAAGCCGGTGCCGGGCGGTCACGAGGTGAAGGTCGCAGCCGGTGGCCATCCGCCGCCGCTCGTCGTCGGCAGCGACGGGAAGGTGATCCAGGTCGAGGCGCAAGGCACCCTGCTCGGGTTCTTCGACGAGCTCGAGCTGCACGAGGGCGGCGCCCGCCTGCACCCGGACGACGCGATGGTCCTCTTCACCGACGGGATCACCGAAGCCGGCTTCCGCGACGAGAGCCCCGGGGCGCCGGTCACCGACGAGGCATTGCGAGACCTTCTCTCGACGTGCGCGGGGGAGTCGGCGACCCGGATCGCCGACCGGATCGAGGCCCGCGTGCTCGCCGCCGAGGGCGGCGAGCTCCGCGACGACGCGACGATGGTGGTCGTCGCCAGCCGGGCACACTGACGCGGGCTCCCTGGTTTCGCGGCGATCCCGCATGGGTAGCGACACCGCCGGGATGGAGTCCGCCACACACACGCAGCCGGATGCGGGCTCTGAGGATCGCGCCCGGAAGGCGCCGAGCGGGCCGCTGAAGCTGCGCGCGCGGTCCTGGCTTCAGGTGCTCAAGCGGACCGCGAAGGAGTTCCAGGACGATCAGCTCACCGATCTCGCGGCGGGGCTCACCTATTACGCCGTGCTGGCGATCTTCCCGGCGCTGATCGCGCTCGTCTCGGTCCTCGGGCTGATCGGCAGCTCGGCGACCGACCCCCTGATCGAGAACGTCGAGGCGCTCGCCCCGGGGCCCGCGCAGGAGATCCTCGTCGACGCGATCAGGCAGATCTCGTCGGCCCGGGCGGCCGGCCTCGCGCTCGTGCTCGGCCTGCTCGGCGCCCTCTGGTCCGCATCCGGGTACGTCGGCGGCTTCGCCCGCGCCTCCAACCGCATCTACGAGGTCGAGGAGGGGCGGCCGTTCTGGAAGCTGCGGCCGCTGCAGATCGGGATCACGGTGGTGATGATCCTGCTGCTCGCGGTCTGCGCTCTGGCGGTCGTGGTCACCGGCCCGCTCGCCCGCGAGGTCGGCGACGTCGTCGGCGCCGGCGACACGGCGGTGACCATCTGGGACATCGCCAAGTGGCCGGCGATCGTGCTCGCCGTGATCACGATGATGTCGGTGCTCTTCTGGACGGCGCCGAATGTCCGCCAACCCGGGTTTCGCTGGATCACGCCAGGAGGGCTGGTCGCAGTCGTGCTCTGGCTCGCGGCCTCATTGCTGTTCGCGTTCTACGTCGCCAACTTCAGCTCGTATAACGCGACCTACGGCAGCATCGCGGCCGTGATCGTCTTCCTCGTCTGGCTCTGGATCACGAACCTCGCGATCCTCTTCGGGGCCGAGCTCAACGCCGAGCTCGAGCGGGAGCGCGAGCTCGCCGCCGGCATCCCCAAGGAGAAGACGATCGCGCTCGAGCCGCGCGACCCGAAGTAGTGAGAGCGGGTAGAACAAGGTCATGATCACGAAGATCCTCTTCATCCCCTTCAGCGTCGCCGGCAGCCTGATCGCTGGGTTCGCCGGCAAGAAGCTTTTCGATTTCATCTGGGCGCGCTTCGACGACGAGGAGCCCCCGGAGGCCGAGCATCTAGACGTCAGCTGGCCCAAGCTCCTCCTCGCGAACGCCGTTCAAGGAGGGGTCTTTCGCGCCACCCGCGCCGGGGCCGACCGCGGCACGCGGCTCGCGTTCTACCGAGCGACCGGGGTCTGGCCGGGCGAGCAGGAACCGGACGAAGCGAAGTTCTAGGGAGCACGAAGGAGGACGACTATGAGCGGCACGCTGCAGGGCAAGAAGATCGCTTTCCTGACCGCGGACGAGGGCGTCGAGCAGATCGAGCTCGAGAGCCCGTGGGAGGCGATAGAGGAGGCCGGAGCCGAGGTCGAGCTGCTCTCGCTCGGCGGAGGTGAGGTTCAGGGCTTCGAGCACCTCGACAAGGGCAAGACCTTCGAGGCGGACCGAAAGGTCGCCGACGCCGACGCGTCCGAGTACGACGGCCTCGTCCTGCCGGGAGGTGTCGCCAACCCCGACCAGCTCCGCACCGACGAAGACGCCGTCGGCTTCGTCCGCGCCTTCTTCGAGGCCGGCAAGCCGGTGGCCGCGATCTGCCACGCGTCCTGGACCCTGGTGGAGGCGGGCGTGGTGGAAGGCCGGACGCTGACCTCGTGGCCGAGCCTGCAGACCGACATCCGCAACGCCGGCGGCGAGTGGGTCGACGAGGAGGTCCACGTCGACGCCGGTCTCGTCACCAGCCGCAGGCCCGATGACCTCGAGGCCTTCATCGCGAAGGCGATCGAGGAATTCGGCGAAGGTGTGCACGATGAGCAGCGGGAGCAGACGGTCGGCACCAGCTAGCGCCGACGACTCACTTCACGAGTACCGGCGACGGCGGTCGTTCGCCGAGACGCCCGAGCCCGAAGGTGCGGGCGGCGCGGCCGAAGATGCATCGAGTGGCCGCTTCGTCGTCCAGCAGCACGATGCCACCAGCCTGCACTGGGACCTGAGGCTCGAGCGCGAGGGCGCGCTCGCCTCCTGGGCGCTGCCGCGCGGGGTGCCGCTGGATCCGAGCGAGGACCGGCTCGCCGTCCGCACCGAGGACCACCCGCTCGAGTACCTCGAGTTCGCGGGGACGATCCCGAAGGGCCAGTACGGCGCGGGCGAGATGTCGATCTGGGACCGCGGCACCTACGTCGCCGAGAAGTTCGAGGACGCGAAGGTCGTCGCCACGTTCGACGGCGATCGGCTGTGCGGGTCGCTACTCGTTGTTTCGCATCCGCAAGCCCGGCGAGCGCACCGACAGCTGGCTGATCCACCGCATGGACCCGCCTGATCCCGGCCGCGAGCCGATGCCCGAATCGCTCGAGCCGATGGTGGCGAAGCGCGGCGGGCTTCCCAAGGACGAGGAGAGCTGGGCGTTCGAGGTCCTCTGGAGCGGGCGGCGGGTTCTCGCCTTCGCCCGCCCCGGCGATCTCGTCCTCCGCGACCCCGAGGGAGCGGAGCTGCAGGCACAGTTCCCGGAGGTCCGGCGAGCGGGGCGCTCGCTCGGCGCGGTCGAGGCGATCCTCGACGGAGTCCTCGTCGCATTCGACGGCGATGGCCGTCCCGACCGCAAGCGCCTCGAGCACCGCCTCGCGCCGGCGTCCGACTCGACGGTGCGTCGGCGAGCGCGCAGCTCACCGGTCGCCCTCGTGCTCATCGACGTCCCGTTCCTCGAAGGCGGCGCGCTCTTCGAAGCGCCCTACGAGGACCGCCGCGAGCGCCTGGCGGAGCTGCCGATCGATGGTGAGGTGTGGCAGGCGCCGGCGCACCACGTCGGCGACGGCGCCGCCCTCCTGGAGGCCGGCCGGCGCCGGGGGCTCTCCGGCATCGTCGCCAAGCGCGTCGGCTCGCCCTACGAGCCGGGAAGGCGGAGCCCGGACTGGCGCGAGATCCGCCCGCGTTAACCGGCACTCAGGCCGTCTTCAGCGAGCTCTCCGACCGATCCGCCGCTTCGACGGCCAGCAGCCACCCGCCGCCCGGCGTCCGCGAGAGCTCATCGCGCTCCGCGAGCCGGACGATCGCGGTGGTCGCCGACGGACGCCGGGCGCCGACGAGGTCCGCCACCATCTGGTGGGTGATGGACAGCGGGACCGCGATCCCGTCCGGCGTCATCTTTCCCCACCGCTCGGCCAGGTGCCGGAACAACATGAGGACCCGGGTCTCGAGGCCGACCGTGTTGGCGATCGCCCAGTGCACGGCGAGGTTTCGGGCCCTGCACATCGTCCGCTCGACGAGGAGACTGACGATCTGCGGATGGCGGGCGATACGACCCGCAACGGCGGGCGCGAGCACCGCCAGGCTCACCTCCTCGAGCGCCGACCAACGGCTGGTCGAGTAGCTGCTCGGATCCTCCTGCCAGGGCCGGAGCAGGTCGCCGACGTTGAGAAGCTCGACGCTCCGCGACTTGCCGACCGTGACCTCCCGCGTAAGCAGCCCGCCCAGGACGAGATAGCCGAGGTGGCCGTCGGGCTCGTCCTCAGGGGGGCTCCACTCCCCCTTGTGGATCGCGAGCACGTCGGCGACGAGCTGATCTCTGGCTTTCAGCTCCTGCTCGGGAGGAAGTCCCTCTCCAAGTCCGGGGTCGGCATCGAGCAGCCGAATCCGCCCCTGCTCTGTCGGCGTGTTGGTCCCCACCACGACTGCTATGACCTACCCGATAGCGGCGGTTTCAACATGAAATCGCCCTGATCGCGATCAGTTCCTCACAGGCGAGATCCGGCGCCCGGGCGGCGAGCAGGCGGCCCGGGGGACCCGATCGACGCTCGACCACATCCGGCTCGAGCCCGGCGCGCGCGAGCGCCGAGATCGTCTCCTCTGGCCCGCAGACCGACGAGTGGACCATCAGCAGCTCTCCCCCGGACGTCAGGTGGCGGGGCGCGGCCTCGACGATGCGATCGATGAACGCCCGGCCGCCGGCACCGCCCTCCCAGGCCCTGGCCGGGCCACGATCGGGAAGACCGTCGACCGCGATCCCAGATGACGGCAGATACGGCGGATTGGCGACGATCATGTCGAAACGCCGGCCGCCGACCGGAGCGAAGAGGTCCCCCCGGAGGACCCGGACACGGACCCGGTTGAGCGCGGCGTTGATGCGCACCGCAAGGGCGGAACGACGGGAGACGTCGACGGCGGTCACGTCGCCGGCTCCGCCGAGCGCGGCCGCGATCGCGAGCGCGCCGCTCCCGGTGCAGAGATCGAGAACGCTCGTTCCGGGTAGGACCCCCCTCTGAACGATCTCGGCGAGCATCCAGGTGTCGCCTCTCGGGCGAAAGACGCCCGGCGGCGTGACGATCCTCATCCGTGAACTCCGCAGAACTCATAAGGCTCTTCGACGAGCGACCTCCGGGAATCGCGACGATCGGCGTCGAGGAGGAGCTCATGCTGCTCGACCCCGGCACGCTCGACCTGGCGCCGCGGGCCGGTGAGGTCCTTGCCGGCCTCGATGGAGACCCGCGCTTCAAGCCCGAGCTGCCGGCCGCGCAGCTCGAGCTGCTCACGACGCCCGTGGAGGACCCGGGCGAGCTCGCCGGCGGGCTCGCCGCGGGACGTCGCGACCTTGCCGAGGCCGCCGAGGGGATCGGCGTGCTCGCGGGGTCCGGCGCGCATCCGTTCGCGGCGGTCGAAGGCGAGCTTAACCCAGCGGAGAGCTACCGGTTCACCCGCGAGGAATACGGCCCGGTGGCGCGGCGCCAGCTCGTCTTCGGCCTGCATGTGCACGTGCGGATCGGCGGCGCCGAACGGTCGCTCGCCATCTACAACGCCCTTCGCTCCTACCTCGGAGAGATCGCCGCGCTGGCGGCGAACGCTCCGCTTCACGGTGGCGGCGACTCCGGCCTCGCTTCGATCCGGCCGAAGATCTCCGAGACGCTGCCGCGCCAGGGCGTGCCGCCGCCGTTCGAGGACTTCGCCGAGTTCGCCCGGGCGCTCGACTGGGCGGCCGCCGCCGGAGTTGCGCCGAGGCCGCGGATGTGGTGGTGGGAGCTGCGGATGCATCCGGTTCACGGCACGATCGAGGTCCGGGTCCCCGACCAGCAGACCACGATCGATGAAACCGTCGCGGTCGCCGCGTTCGTCCGCTCGCTCGTCCTCGATCTCGCCGCTCGCCACGACAGCGGTCAAGCGTTGCCGATCCACCCGAGCTGGCGGATCGCCGAGAACCGGTGGTCGGCGGCGCGCCACGGGCTCGACGGCACGATCGCCGATCTCGACACCGGCGAGCGCCGACCCACCCGCGAACGCCTCGGGGAGCTCCTCGACCACTTCGAGGCGAGCGCGGACGCCTCCGCCGCCGATGGGCTCGCCGCGGCGAGGCGCCTTGTCGTGGAGAACGGCGCCGTTCGCCAGCGTGCGATCGCGGCCGAGGTGGGCCTCGAGGGCGCGACCCGCGAGCTCGCCGACCGCTTCCTCGCCTGAGATCGCGGTTTGCTCACGGCGGAGAACGGGAAACCCTGCTCCGTGGCCGCGTCGATCACCCCGTGCAAGGACGGGCCGTACCTGGTCCGCGGCGATTTCGAGTTGATCGACGCCGATGGCAACGAGATCCCGCTGCGGCGGTCGACGATCGCCCTCTGCCGCTGCGGGCGATCGCAGATGCGCCCCTTCTGCGACGGCACTCACAAGCTCATGGACTTCCGAGCCGACGGCGGCGCAAGCGAGGCTCCAGCTGTGCGGAGCATCGGGGAACCGCCGATCGAGCTCGTCACGCAGGACTGAGCTCGGCGGCGGCCGGCGGCCGGAGCGAGGAACCGCCGCCCTTCCAGCCGGCGAGCAGCGAAGCCGCCCAGCGGGACTCGAGCAGCAACAGCGCCTCGGCGCCGAACACGATCTGTGCCGCCAGCTCGGGCTCGGCGAGCGCCAGGCTCTGGGCGAGGTCGCGCGCGGCCACCTGCTCGTGGACGGAGTCGGCCTCGACATGCTCGTCGAAGAAGTCGATCGCGTCGTCACTCGCGCCGAAGCGGCGCAGCGCGCCCGCGTAGCGGCGGTTCGGGACGGGCGAGGTGATCTCGAACATCGCCAGGTGCCCGGCGAGGGCGCCGCGCAGCTCACGGTGCAGGCCGAAGCGTGAGATCAGGTTGACGGTGGCGAGCGTTGGGCCCGGTATCCGGTCGAGGTAGGCGCCGTAGGTCGAGTCGAGCCCGAGCGCGTCCATCGCCTTCGCGAACAGGGTCGAGTGGACCCGGTCGGGCCGGCCCGAGCCGTATTCGTCGGCCTGGATCTCGACCATCGCCGCCTTCGCCGCGCCGTGAAGCCGCGGGATCGCCCAGGTGTGAGGGTCCGCCTCCTTCAGCTGGTACGCGGATCGGTGGATGACGAACT
This sequence comes from uncultured Thermoleophilia bacterium, assembly GCA_963844425.1. Lineage (GTDB taxonomy): Bacteria > Actinomycetota > Thermoleophilia > Solirubrobacterales > 70-9 > DASUSH01. The sequence goes on from CAWJOD010000020.1 coordinate 425,042, forward strand.
CACGGAACTGGTCCAGCGTCCCCTCGTTCTGCAGGTAGGTGGACAGCGACGGGCTCGAGTCGTCGTCCGCGCGCTCGAAGAGCAGGTCGGCGATCTCGTCGGCATGGACGTCGTCCCGAGCCGGGACCGCCGCCGCGAGCCCCTGCGTGAAGGCCGACTCCAGCTCCTTCCGGAATCCGATCAGGTCCGGATCCCACTCCCAGTGATCGTGGACCCCGGCGAAGGACCGGTAGTGGAGCTCGTAGCTGACGTAGAGGGCGAGGTGGAGGTCGTCGTCGTCGAGCGGAGCGCCGACGAGCACCGGCGGTGCCCGCAGTTCCCCGTCGGGCTCCGCGATAGCCTCGATCACGCTGGCGCTGAGCCCGCCGCGGGGCTCGGGAAGGGGCGGCGCTTCGGAGCTCCTGGTCACGAGCGCCCTCGCCCGATCTCGCCGTCGTAGGGGGCGCCGGTCCGCATCTCGCGCAGGTGGCGCGCCTGCACGGCGGCGAAGCGCCGCATCTGGGCGCGCACGGCGCGCTCGGCACAGCGCGGGCAGCCGGCTTCCATCGTGCGGGTGGTCGCGGTGTACCCGCATCGCTCGCAACTGCTCACCGTCATGGATGCCTCCTTCGGGTTCCTCTGCCCAAACCCGAAGCCCGGCGTCCGTGCGCGTTCCCCCGCACGTCCGTGCTTCGAATACGACCAACCTGCCGCCCGGCCGCGAAGCTCGCCTCCGTAGCTGCGACCTGGAATTACCCGCGCTTGTGCGCCTTGAAACACGCCGTTTCGCCGCCTCGGCCGGGGGGTACGTCCACCGCGACCGAAGGAGGTACGAGATGGCCAAGGACCACGGACCCAGCGTCAAGGACGACAAGCAGTACGAGGGACTGCGCAAGAAGGGCATGTCGAAGGAGCGGGCGGCGAAGATCGCGAACACGCCCGACGCCTCGAAGAAGGGCGGCAAGAAGTCGAAGGGCGGCGGGAAGTCCTAGGCGCTACCCGGAGGCGAGCGCCGACCTGACATCCTCCTCACCCTGCGCCGCTCCGGCCCCCCTACCGGCTCCTGCCGTCGACGCTGTCCGATTCGCTCCTCGTCACCTCGGGGGGAGGACTCGTAGCCGATGGAGGCGGTGCTCGCGCTCTTCGCCGCGCTGATGTTCGCGCTCGGGACCGTGATCCAGCAGCGCGAGGCGATGAAGGTGTCCGACGAGGACGCCCACAGCGCCGGCCTGCTCCTGCGGCTCGCGAAGCGCCCGGCGTGGCTCGCCGGGATCGTCGCCGACGCGCTCGGCTTCGTCGCCCAGGCCGTGGCGCTCGGGATCGGGCGGGTGATCGTCGTCCAGCCCCTGCTCGCCACCTCGGTCGTCTGGGCGCTGCCCCTCGGCGCGAGGCTCAGCGGTCAGAAGGTCGTGCGGCGGGACATCTACGCCGCGATCGCGGTGACGGCCGGCCTCGGCGTCTTCCTTGTGATCTCAGATCCATACGGCGGCCGCGACGACGCGCCGATCGCGGCCTGGATCGTCGCCGGCGGGTCGCTCTGCGCCGTCGCCGCGGTGCTCGCCCTGATCGGACTTCGCGGCAGCCCGACCCGCAAGGCGGCGGCCTGCGGAACCGCCGCGGGCCTGCTCTTCGGCCTCTCGGCAGTTCTGACCAAGTCGGTCGTCGACAGCCTCGACGAGGGCCTCGTCGACCTGATCACCGACTGGCACCTCTACGCGCTCGCGGCGGTCGGCTTCGCATCGATGACCCTGAGCCAGATCTCCCTCCAGGCGGGCGAGCTCGCCCCCGCCGTCGCCACCCAGATGATCTTCGACCCGGTCGCCAGCCTGATCCTCGGCCTCACCCTGCTCCAGGAGCAGATCCACGACGACGCCCTCGGCGTGATCGGCTCGATCGTCGCCCTGCTGGTGACCTTCGCCGGGATGGCGGTCCTGGCGACGCGGCAGGCCCCGCCGGAAGCCAGGCCCCGCGCCGGGGAAGACCTGGCGAGAACCTTTCGCATAGCGAAAGGAATCGCTAGGTCCTACGCGTCCCCCTCGGGCACGTACTCCCCGCGCTCGATCGCCGCGAAGCGCTCGCGGGTGTGGCGGCGGGCGTAGAGGAAGAAGATCACGAGGCCGATGCAGAGCCAGACGAGCAGGCGGACGAAGGTGTCGAACGGGAGGGTGATGATCAGGCCGAGCGAGGCGAAGATCCCGAACCCGGCGGTGAGCGGGGCGGCCGGGACGCGGAATGGGCGCTCGAGGTCGGGGCGGACGCGGCGTAGGTAGAGGACGCCGCAGCAGACGATCAGGAAGGCCGTGAGCGTCCCGATCGAGACCAGGTTGGTGAGCGTCTGGATCGGGACGAACCCGGCGACGATGCCGCCGACGACGCCGCAGAGCACGGTCGCGAAGACCGGCGTGCGGAAGCGCTTCGATACGCGGCCCATCGCCGGCGGCAGCATCCCGTCCGACGACATCCGCATGAAGATCCGGGTCTGGCCGTAGAAGGTGACGAGCACGGTCGAGAACAGGCCGACGACCGCGGCGACGTCGACCGCCTCCTCGAGCCACTTGCCCGCGTCTCCGATCCGGATCGAGGTGGAGATCGGGTCGGCCGTGTTGAGGTCCGTGTACGGCGCCATCCCGGTCATCACCAGCCCGATCGCGATGTAGAGCGCCGTCGAGATCACGACCGTCGCGATCAGGCCGATCGGCACCGTTCGCTGCGGGTTGCGAGCCTCGGCTGCCGCGGTCGAGACGGCGTCGAAGCCGACGTAGGCGAAGAACACCAGCCCCGCCGCCCGGATCACGCCGGAGACGCCGTAATCGCCGAAGCCGCCCTCGTTCGAGGGCACGAACGGGCTCCAGTTGTCGGCGCTGATCGCGAAGGCGCCGACGATGACGAAGAGGATCAGGATCGACATCTTCAGGAAGACCATCGAGTTGTTCACCCGCGCCGACTGGCGCATGCCGACGGCGAGCAGCGTGGTGGTGAGGGCGACGACGACGATCGCCGGCAGGTTGATGATCCCGGTCGTCGAGCCGCTGTCGGAGATCGGCGGGTTGGCGAGGTCCTTCGGGACGTGGATCCCGATGCTGCCGAGGATGTCGACCGCGTAGCCGGCCCAGCCGACGGCCACCGTCGATGCGGCGAAGAGGTATTCCAGCAGCAGGTCCCAGCCGATGAACCAGGCGACGAAGACGCCGAAGGCGGCGTACGCGTAGGAGTAGGTGCTGCCCGCCGCCGGGATCATCGAGGCGAGCTCGGCGAAGCAGAGCGCGGTGACGCCGGCGGCGAGGCCGGCGATGACGAAGGAGATCACCACGCCCGGGCCCGCGTACTGGGCGGCGCCGGTGCCGACGCTGACGAAGATCCCGGCGCCGACGACGCTGGCGATGCCGAGCGCGGTCAGCGAAACGGGGCCCATCGCCCCCGAGTCGAGGCGCTTCCGGTCCGCCTTCGCCTGGGCGATGATCGTGTCGAGGGCGGAGCTTCTTCCGGGTCCGGTCGGCCATGGCGCGCGATCTTCCCATGGACGAGGGATGTACAACTACCGCCGTGGCAGAGGAAGAACGTCCCGGCGACGACCCCGCGGCCCCCGGACGCGAAGCGGAGGAGGCCGCGGGATTTGTTCGAAGCCGAGCGGCAGCATCGGCTGGCCAAGCTCGACGAGCTGCGCCAGCGCGGGATCGAGCCCTACCCGGTCAGCTTCGACCGCGACCACAGCGTCGCCGACGTCCTCGGCGCCCTCGCCAACGTCGGCGCCGGGACAGTCGCTCACGGGCCGGGTGAGGATCGCCGGGCGGCTGATGCTGATCCGCCGCCACGGTGGCCTGATCTTCGCCGACCTGCGCGACCGCACCGGCCGGATCCAGCTGATGGTCTCGCGCGAGGACGTCGGCGCGGAGCACCACGACGACTTCCGCCATCTCGACATCGGCGACTGGGTCGGGGCCGAGGGGGTGCCGGCGATGAGCCAGCACGGCGAGCCCTCGGTCCGCGTCTCCCGCTGGCAGCTGCTCTCGAAATCGCTGCGGACGCTGCCCAAGGGCCACGGCTTCAGCGATCCCGAGCAGCGCTTCCGCCAGCGCTACGTCGACCTCGTCGTCAACGACGATGCCGACCGGATCTTCAAGGTGCGCTCGGCGACGATCGCCTCGATCCGCCGCACCTTCGCCGAGGAGGGCTACGCGGAGGTCGAGACGCCGGTCCTCGACACCCACGCCGGCGGCGCGGCGGCGCGGCCGTTCATCACCCACCACAACGCGCTCGACATCGACATGTTCCTGCGGATCGCGCTCGAGCTGGCGCTGAAGCGGCTGATCGTCGGCGGCATGGAGCGGGTCTTCGAGATCGGCCGGGTCTTCCGCAACGAGGGCACCGACACCCGCCACAACCCCGAGTTCACGCTGCTCGAGTCCTACGGCGCCTACCTCGACTACCACGACATGATGGATCTGACCGAGAAGCTGATCCAGAACGCGGCGCGCGACGCGCTCGGCACCACCGTCGTCCAGATCGAGGGCCGCGACGTCGACCTCGGCAAGCCGTTCCGCCGCGCGCCGATGTCGGAGCTGATCAAGGAGAACGCCGGCGTCGAGATGCACCCGTCGATGCCGGTCGAGGAGGCGCGGAAGATCGCCGACGACCTCGAGGTCGCCTACCTCGACGTCTGGGGCTCGGGCAAGATCATGGCCGAGGTCTACGACGCGACCTGCGAGGCGAAGCTGCTCGAGCCGACCTTCGTCATGGACCACCCGCGCGAGGTCTCCCCGCTCGCGCGCTCGCACCGCGACGACCCGCTCCTCACCGAGCGCTTCGAGCTCGTCGTCGCCGCCCGCGAGCTCGCCAACGCCTACTCCGAGCTGAATGACCCGCTCGAGCAGCGCGCCCGCTTCGAGGACGAGGCTCGCCTCCAGGCCGGCGGCGACGAGGAGGCCGAGTCCGTCGACGAGGACTACATCCGCGCGCTGGAGTACGGCCTGCCTCCCACGGGCGGGCTGGGCGTGGGGATCGACCGCCTGGTGATGCTGCTCACCGGCGCCGCCTCGATCCGCGAGGTGATCCTGTTCCCGACGATGCGCCCGCTCGACGACGGGCCGGAGGGGATCTCCGCGCGACCTGCCGACGCCGGCGGAGCTGGAGTCGGAGGAGGCGCGCTGCGGCGCGAGCCCGCCGAGCGTCGGCGGCACCGAAGCGGCCGGCACGCCGAGGTCGCGGCCGGGACGGGCGCCCCGCGTCGCGGGCTGCTGCGCGCTGCTCGCCCTCGCTCGTCGCCATCGCCGGCGTGATCTCGCTGCTGCCGTCGCTGCCGGGCGTCCGCGAGAGCTTCGGGATCGACACCCTCCTGCCCGCCGGCGAGCGCGCCAGCGTGCACGTCGCGATCGTCGTTCTCGGCGCGCTCCTGCTCTTCCTCTCGATCCAGATCGCGCGGGGCAAGCGGACGGCCTGGTGGGTCGCGCTCGTCCTCCTGCTCGCGTCGGCCGTCGCCCACCTCCTGAAGGGGCCCGACCCGATCGCGATCGCGGTCGACCTCGCCGGCGTCGCCGGCCTGCTCGCTGGCCCGCCGCGACTTCACCGCGGAGCCCGACCCGCGCAGCCTGATCTCGATCGGCCGCTTCATCGTGCTCTACCTCCTCGCCGTCGTCGCCTTCGGCTGCGTCTCGCTCTTCGCGGAGCGCAACCACCTCTCGCCCGACCTCACGGTCGGCGGCGCGCTCGAGACGACCTTCAAGGGCCTCGTCGGCCTCGACGGGCCATACACCTACGAGAGCGACCTCTTCGCCAGGTTCTTCGGCGACGCGCTGCTCGCGCTCGGCATCCTCGGCGCCGCGGTCCTGCTCTGGCTCGTCTTCCGCCCGTTCGTCGTCCGCGGCGGCGCCAGCGACGAGGACCGCCGGCGGCGCGCACGAGCTCGTCCGCGCCTGGGGCGACGACACCCTCGCCTACTTCGCCTGCGCGAGGACAAGCGGTACTTCTTCTCCTCCGACGGCGAGGCGATGGTCGCCTACGCCTACATCCGCGGCTACGCGCTCGTCTCCGGCGACCCGATCGGCAACCCGGCGTCGATCGGCCGCGTGCTCGACGAGTTCCTCGCCCACTGCCGCGCACCAGGGCTGGCGCATCGCCTTCCTCGCCGTGCGCGAGGCGGACATCGACCTCTACGAGTCACGCGGCTTCGACAGCGTCTACCTCGGCGACGAGGCGATCATCCATTGCGGCGAGTTCACCCTCCAGGGGCCGGGGATGAAGGCGGCGCGCGCCGCGGTCAGCAAGGTGCAGCGCGAGCACTCCTTCGAGCTGATCCGCGAGTCGGCCGCCGACCGCGCGCTCGTCGACCGCTCAACGAGATCAGCAGGCGCTGGCGGGGCGACGCCGAGGAGCGCGGCTTCACGATGGAGTCCGATCGCGAGGTCGAGGGCCTCGACGACGACCTCCTGCTGGCGATCTGCCGCGACAAGGGCGGCAAGCCCGTCGGCTTCCTGCGGCTCGTGCCGAGCTACGGCGCCGATCCGGGCTACTCGCTCGACCTGATGCGCCGCGAGCCCGACGCGCCGAACGGCCTGACCGAGTTCCTGATCTCCGAATCGTCGCTCGCCCTCGGCCGCCAGGGATTCGACCGGCTCTCGATGAACTTCGCCGCCTGGGGCCGGCTGTTCGCCGAGGACGGCCACCTCTCGCCGTCGGAGCGAGCGCTGCGCTCGCTCGCCAAGGGCCTCGACCCGTTCTTCCAGGTCAAGTCGCTGCGCGACTTCAACCAGAAGTTCCGCCCGGAGTGGCTGCCGCGCTCGATCGTCGTCGAGGACCCGGCCGCGATGCCGAAGGTCGGCCTGCTGTTCGCCAGCGTCGAGGGCTTCCTCGAGCTGCCGCTCGTCGGCCGCTTCCTCCGGCCATAGACGACGGCTGGATCAGGACCTTGATCGTGCCGTCCTCCTTCTTCTGGAACCTCTCGTAGGCGTCCGGCGCCTCGTCGATCGCGACCCTGTGGGTGGCGAGGTCCTCGGTGCCGAGCGGATCTTCCTCGTCCTCGATCAGGGGCATGATCTCCGGGATCGAGCGCTTCACGTTTGCCTGCCCCATGCGGAGCTGTAGCTGCTTGTCGAAGAGCTGCATCATGTCGACGGGTCAGGGCCCGCCGTAGACCCCGCTGATCGAGACCGTGCCGCCGCGGCGGACCGAGTCGAAGCAGCTCTGTAGCGCGTTGAGGCGATCGACGCCGGCGACCTCGACCATCTTCTCCGCCACCGCGTCGGGCATCAGCCGGCGGCCTTCTGCGCGAACTCGCCGAGGGGGGCGCCATGGGCCTCCATCCCGACCGCGTCGATCGCCGAATCGGCGCCACGGCCGTCGGTCCCGTCGCGGATCGCGTCGCCGACCCTTCGTTGGACTCGCCGCCGTCGATCACGTCAATCCGTGCCGCTTGGCGAGCTCGAGCCGCTCGGGCACTTGTCGACCCCGATCACCGCGAACTGTGGAGACACCGGCGAGGGAGAGGGAGGGGGGGCGCGACTGACCGCCCACGCCAGGGTCGGAGGTAGAGAGCGTGGGGGGAGAGAGGGGGAGGGGGGGGGAGAGGGAGGAGGAGGGGGGGGGGGAGAGAGGGAAGGGGGAGAGGAAGGAGAGGGGGGGGGGAGGAGGAGGGGAGGGGGGGGAGGGGAGAGAGGAGGGAGGAGAGGGGGGAGAGAGGGGGAGGGGGAAGCCACCCGACGTCTCGCTGCCGTGCCACACCACTGCCTTCATCCGAACCTCGGTTTCGCCGGCGAACCGTCGGGTTACCGAGCGGAGGGGGAAACCGCTGCCGCGATTCACGAGACGCGATCCGGGTATCCGCAAGGACGCGATGCTCGACGACCTCATCGCCCGCGGGGCAGAACATGGCTGCATCGAGCTCTCCGAGCTCTCGGAGGCGATCGAGGACATGGACCTCGACGAGGACGCTCTCACCGAGCTCCATCAGCGTCTCGCCGCCCGCGGGATCGAGGTGACCGACGACTGCGGAAAGGCCCGCCGCGAGCCGACCAGCTATCGCAACGGCGAACTCGCGGAATCGACGTCCAACGCGACGCAGCTCTTCTTCAACGAGATCTCCCGCCACCCGCTGCTCACCAAGCAGGAGGAGATCGAGCTCTCCCAGGCGATCGAGCGCGGCGATCTCGCGGCCAAGGAGCGGCTGGTCAACTCCAACCTGCGGCTGGTCGTCGCCAACGCCAAGCGCTACCGCGGGCAGGGGCTCTCGTTCCTCGACCTGATCCAGGAGGGGACGCTGGGCCTCATCCGGGCGGCGGAGAAGTTCGACTGGCGCCGCGGCTACAAGTTCTCGACCTACGCGACCTTCTGGATCAAGCAGGCGATCCAGCGCGCGCTCGACCAGAAGAGCCGGAACATCCGGCTGCCGACCGACCTCGCCCAGCACGAGCGCAAGCTCGCCCGGGTCGAGCGCGAGCTGCGCGCCGAGCTCGACCGCGACCCGACCGACGAGGAGATCTCCGCCCGCTCCGACCTGCCGCTGGCGGAGATCGACCGCATCCGCGACGCCGCGCGGACGATCACGAGCGTCGACAAGCCCGTGGGCGACGGCGAGGACACGACGCTCGGCGAGCTCCTGCCGAGCGACGACCCCGAGGTCAGCGAAGAGGTGGAGATCACGTTGCGAGAGGAGGCCCTGCGGCGGGCGATCGGCGAGCTGCCCGAGCCCGAGCGCGAGGTCGTCAAGCTCCGCTACGGGATCAACGGCGGCGGCGAGCCGACCGCGATCGAGGAGACGGGGCGGCGGCTCGAGCTCTCGGCGAATCAGGTCCGGCGGCTCGAGACGAAGGCGCTCGGCCGGCTGGCGACGATGCGCGAGCTCGCCGGGATGAGCGGCAGTACGCCTAGACCTGCTCGGGAAAGGGCTCGGGCGCGCGCTCGGGGCCGGGCATGGGGTCCGGCACCGGGTCGGGCGTGGGCTCAGGCACGCGCTCGGGGCCGGGAACCGGCTCGGGCACGGGGTCCGGAGTCGGCTCGGGCACCGGCTCAGGGGCGGGCTCGGGGACGATCTCCGGGCCCGGGACCTCGAGGGTTGTGGCCGCGGAGCTCATTCGCCGGTCAGCTTAGCCGCGGCCCGGGCGAGGTCCGCCGCGAGCTCCGCCTCCGCGATCCGCCGCTCCTCGGCAGTCGTCGATGCGAAGGAGCGAGGAAGGGTGGACGGTGGCGGTCGCGTACGGCGCGAGGTCGCTCTCGACGGAACGAGCCGCGATCGCGCGTGACGCGGACCGACGGGCCGAAGAGGGCCTTCGCCGCAGTCGCGCCCAGCGCGACCAGGACGTCGGGACGGACCACCGCGAGCTCGGCGTCGAGCCAGGGGCGGCAGGCGCGGATCTCCTCCGCGTTGGGACGCTGGTGCAGCCGGCGCTTGCCGGCCGGGCGCCACTTGAAGTGCTTGACGACGTTGGTGACGTAGAGTCTCGCGCCGCTCGATGCCGGCACTCGCGCAGCGCCCGGTCGAGGACCCGCGCCGGCGGGACCGACGAAGGGCTCGCCCTCGCGGTCCTCGCGGTCGCCGGGCTGCTCGCCGACGAGGACCACTCCGGGCTGGCGCGGCGGGCCCGCGCCGAAGACCGTCTGCGTCGCGTCCTTCCAGAGCCCGCACCCCCGGCACCCCGGCGGCCGCTCGCGCAGGGTCTTCAGGGCTCAAGCGCGCGGGGAGGTACGGGCTCGGAGCCGCCGGCTCGCTCATCGCGCCGCCACCCCCGCCGGTCAGGTGGCCGGCGAGCCAGCGGGCGTTGTCGACCGCGTAGCCCTTCCAGTCGTTGTTGAAGTAGGCGAAGACCTCGACGCGCGCGGCGCCAGGCCGCGATCCGGCGCTTCCAGGTTTCGAGCTCGGCCTCCGAGTAGTTGCCACCCCTGCCACGCGAGCCGTAGTGGAAGCGGAGGAAGGTCCATTCGGCCGTCAGCTCGTGCGCCTGGAAAGGCCGCTGCGGGTGGATCGCCGATGACGAGCGCGACGCCATGCTCGCGGAGCACCGCATAGACATCGGGCGCGAACCAGCTCGGGTGCCGGAACTCGAAGCAGTGCCGCCCGTCCGGGAAGCGCTTCGAGCGCGGCGCCGAGGCGCTCGTCGTCGCGGTGAAAGCTCTCCGGCAGCTGCCAGAGCACCGGCCCGAGCCGGCCCGCGACGACCATGGGCTCGATCCGCTCGTAGAAGCGATCGAATGCCGCGGTCGAGGTCGGTGAGTCGCTTCATGTGGGTGAGGTATCGGCTTGCCTTCACGGAGAAGAGGAAGTCCTCGGGCGTGCGCTCGACCCACTCCGCGACCGCGTCACGGGAGGCGAGCCGGTAGAAGGTGCTGTTCACCTCGACGGTGTCGAAGACCTGCGCGTAGCGCTCGAGCCAGCGCTTCTTGGCGAGGCCCTCGGGATAGATGCGGCCCCGCCAGTCGTCGTACATCCAGCCCGAGCAGCCGATTCGAACGGGCTTCATCGTGCGCCCGCGTGCCCGGGCGGAGGCCTCAGGCCTCCCGCTTCTCGCCCCAGACGCCCGCGGCGACCTCGCTGCCCTTGCGCGGCTGGTGCTCGGGCTCGTCCGCCGGCGTGGCGAGCTCGCCCGAGCCGGCGCTCCCGGCCTCGGCCTCCTCGCGGCCGCCGCGGATGGCGTGGAAGACCGCGAAGCCGGCGATCACGACCGCGGCGATGGCGATCGCGAACAGCGGCGTCCAGGCCGTCAGGGCGGCGACGAGCAGCAGCAGCCCGGCGACGATCACGGCGGTCAGGACTCCGAACGAAGATCCCCACATGACGCCCGGGATACCCGCCGCGATCCTGCCCGAAACCGCGTTTTGCACCCTGATCCGTGGGTAGCCGCGAAGCGAGGGGCAATCTCTTCCGAAGGGAGGCGCAGTGACCGAGATCCGCTATTGGACGCAGCTCGCGACCGAGCAGTTCCCGCCGTCTTCGATCGTGCGCCAGGCGACCGCCGCCGAGCGTGCGGGCTTCGAGGCGGTCAACGTCAGCGATCACTTTCAGCCCTGGTGGGAGCCGGGGCATTCCGGCCACGCCTGGGTGATGCTCGGCGCGATCGCCCAGGCGACGGAGCTTGTGCGGATCGGGACCGGCGTCACGGCCCCGGTCTACCGCCACCACCCCGCGATGGTCGCCCAGGCCTTCACCACGCTCGAGGAACTCGCGCCCGGCCGCGCCTTCGTCGGGATCGGCTCCGGTGAGTCGCTGAACGAGAGCCCCGCGGGCATGGACTGGCCGCCCGTCGGCGAGCAGATCGAGCGCATGGACGAGGCGCTGGAGATCATCGGCCGGCTCTTCGACGGCGAGCGTCTCGACTTCGAGGGCAACTACTTCCGCACGAAGCGGGCCTTCCTACACACCCGCCCCGAGAGGCGCCCCGAGATCTACGTCTCCGCCTTCGGCCCGAAGGCTGCGCGAGTCGCCGCCCGGCGCGGTGACGGGCTCTGGACCCTCGCCGACCCCGAGATGGCCCCCGACGTGATCGACGCCTACCGCGCCGAGCGCGAGAAGCTTGGCAAGGAGACCGGCGAGGTCATCCTCCAGGCCGGCTTCTCCTGGGCCGAGGACGACGACGAGGCGCTCGAGGGCGCCCGCGTCTGGAAGGGAGCGCAGCCGGACGAGTACTTCTCGGACGACTGGAGCGACCCGCGGGAGATGCAGCGCCACGCGGAGGAGCAGATCTCCGACGAGGAGTTCAAGGAGGCGTTCATCGTCTCCTCGGACCCCGGCGTCCACGCCGACCGTATCCGCGAGATCGAGCAGATGGGCGCGACCGTCGTCTGCCTTCAGAACGCATCAGGCGCAGACCCCGAAGGGGCCCTGCGCGTCTATGGCGAGTCGGTGCTGCCGGCGCTGCGGCGCGCGGCGGTCGCCTGACGCCACACCGATCGGACCACACCCACCAGAGAAAGGAACGACCATGCCCGAAACGAACGCCGCCAACACGAAGCTCGTCCAGTACCTGATCGAGGCCTACGGCAAGGAGCGCGAGCTGGAGCGCTCGCTGCAGGCGCACATCGCGATGACCGACCGCAAGCCGTACAAGAAACGGCTGCAGGAGCACCTGCGCGAGACCAAGCGCCACGCCAAGCTCGTCGAGAAGCGCGCCCGCAAGCTCGGCGCCGGCGGTCTGATCACGGACGCCGTCAAGGAGGGCTCGGCGCTGGTCAAGCAGGCCGCTGCGCTCGGCAAGGGCCAGCTCCACGCGGTCCGCGGCACCGGCCTCGAGGAGAAGCTGCTGAAGAACGCGAAGACCGAGTACTCCGAGGAGCACGAGGAGATCGCGACATACACCGCGATCGAAGCCCTCGCCGAGGAGGTCGGCGACAAGGAAACCGCGAAGGCCGCCCGGCAGATCCGCCGCGAGGAGGAGCGCATGGCGAGCTTCCTCGAGCGGCAGATCCCGGTCCTGACCCGTGCGGTGGCCAAGGCCGAGATCCCCGCCGCCGAGCGAAACGGCTCGCGCCCGACGCGTCGCAGGCGCGCGTCGTCTTCCAGCCGGAAGCGCGCCTCGTCGTCCTCGGGCCGCAAGCGGGCGTCGTCGTCGGGCCCCAAGCGGGCGTCGTCGTCGGGCCGCAAGCGCTCGACCCAGGGCCGCTCGCGGTCGGCCTCGAGCAGCAAGCGGAAGTCCTCGGCCTCCGGTCGCCGCAAGTCGTCCGGCGGCACCCGCCGCAAGACGGGATCGCGCTCGTAGGAGCCGCTCCGGGGGGAGCGGGGTAGATACTGCGCGGCGTGGATTTCCTACAGCTCGCCGCGGAGACCTTTCGGGGCACGCTCGGAGAGCCCGATCAGGAGAACCTGATCTGGGCGCGGGAGATGCAGGCGATGTCCTTCATCTTCCACATCCCGCTCGTCTGCTTCGGGATCGCCTTCCCGGCGATGGTGCTCTACATGGAGCGGATGTGGCACCGGACCGGCGACCCGGTCTACAAGGCGATCGCGAAGCGCTGGTCGAAGGTGATGCTGATCCTGTTCGCGGTCGGCGTCGTCACCGGCACGATCCTCTCGTTCCAGTTCGGCCTGCTGTGGCCGCAATTTCACCGCGAGCTTCGGCGAGGTCTTCGGCGTCGCCTTCGCGCTGGAGGGGTTCTCGTTCTTCCTCGAGGCGATCTTCATCACGATCTACGTCTACGGCTGGGACCGGCTCGAGCCCCGCAAGCACTTCCTGCGCGGCATCCCGATCGTGATCACCGGCGTCATGGGCTCGCTGTTCGTGATCTCGGTCAACGCCTGGATGAACAACCCGAGCGGGTTCGACATCGTGGACGGCGAGGTGCGAACGTCGACCCGTGGGGCGCCCTGTTCAACTCGCACCTCTGGTTCGAGCTCACCCACATGTACCTGGCAGGGTTCCTGGTCGCCGGCTTCATCGTCGCCGGCGTCTACGCCTGGGACTGGCTGAAGGGCCGCCGCGACAAGTACATGCGGGCGGCGATGGTCGTGCCGCTCACCTTCGCCTGCCTGATCGCGCCGGTGCAGCTGATCGTCGGCGATTGGGCGGCGCGCACGGTCGCCGAGGACCAGCCGCTGAAGCTCGCCGCGTTCGAGGGCCTGAACGAGACCGAGAAGGGCGCCCCGTTCACGATCGGCGGGCTCTACATCGACGGCGAGCTCAAGTACGGGATCTAGATCCCCTACCTGCTCTCGATCCTCGCCGACCACAACCCCGAGGGGACGTCAAGGGGCTCGACATCGCCGAGGAGCGCGACCGGCCGCCGGTCAACCCGGTCCACCTCTCGCTTCCAGGCGATGGTCTTCATCGGCACCGGCCTGGCGCTGATCACCGCGATCTACCTGTTCACGTGGTTCCGGCGCGGCCGGCTGCCGAAGGGCAAGTGGTTCTACCGCGCGGTGGTCGCCGCCGGGCCGCTCGCGTTCGTCGCGCTGATCTGCGGCTGGATCACGACCGAGGTCGGCCGCCAGCCGTGGGTCGTCTACGAGGTCTTCCGCACGGAGGACGCGGTCACGGACGCCGGCGGGCTGCCGTTCGTGTTCGCCGGCTTCGCGCTCGTCTACCTCTCGCTGCTCGGCGGGGTCGATCTGGCTGCTGCGCCGCCTCGCCTCCCGCCCGGCGAGGCGGAGATCCCGAGCCGGCGGAGGCGGGCTGATGGCCGAGGTCTGCATGGCGCTCGTGATCGCCGGGCTGACGGCCTACGCGGTGCTCGGGCGGCGCCGACTTCGGCGCCGGGGTCTGGGACCTGACCGCCGGCGGCGCCGAGCGGGGCGGGCGCGTCCGCGGCATGGTCCAGCGCTCGATGGCGCCGGTCTGGGAGGCGAACCACGTCTGGCTGATCTTCGTCCTCGTGATCCTCTGGACCGCGTTCGGCGAGGCGTTCGGCTCGATCTTCTCGACCCTCTTCGTCCCGCTGCTCCTGGCCGCCGATCGGGATCATCTTCCGCGGCGCCGCCTTCGCGCTGCGCGGGCCAGGCGGCGACGATCAACGAGGCGCGCGTTCCTCGGCGCGCTCTTCGCGCTCGCCTCGCTCCTCGTCCCGTTCTTCCTCGGCTCCGCGCTGGGAGCGATCGCCGCGGGCGAGGTGCCCGCGGGGAACGCCGCCGGCGACGAGTTCTCCTCCTGGCTCAGCCCGACCGGGATCACCGTCGGCGTCCTCGCGGTCTTCACCAGCGCCTACCTCGCCGCGGTCTACATGGCGGCCGACTCCGAGCGCGCCGGGCTTCCGGACCTGGTCCGCGCCTTCCGGGCGCGGGCGCTGATCGCCGGGATCGCTCGCCGGAGCGCTCGCGATCGGCGCGCTCTTCGTCCTGCGCGAGGACGCCGAGGTGCTCTACGACGGCCTCACCTCCGGAGCCGGGCTCGCATTCGTGATCGCCTCGGCGATCGCGGGCGGGGTCGACCATCGCGCTCGTCTGGACGAGCCGCTTCGGCCTCGCCCGCTGGACGGCGCCCGGCGGCGGTCGCCGCGATCACGATCGGCTGGTTCGTCGCCCAGTCGCCCTACGTCCTCCCGACCGACCTGACGATCGACCAGGCGGCCGCCCCCGACGCGACCCTGACCGCGACGCTGATCGCGGTCGTCGTCGGCGCCGTCCTGCTCGTGCCCTCGCTGTACCTGCTCTACTCGCTGGTGCTGAGGGGCAGGCTCGACCAGAACTTCGAGCCCCTCGACCAGCGCTTCCATCCGATCACGCCGGCGGACCCCGCCGCGAAGGAGGCGAAGGGAAGAGGGGCGCGCGCCCACGCCTGCTGATCCCGACGGTCGTCGCCTTCTGCCTCGGCGCCGGCCTGATGCTCCCGTTCGAGTACACGATCACGCGCCTGCTCGGGGTGATCAGCTTCGCCGCGTTCTTCGTCCTCGGGATGCTGCTCGTCGCGAACGCGGGCTTTCTCGAGAGCGACGGCTCCGAGGACTAGGCGGCCCGCGGCAGGCGGGCCCCGCCGTCCGGCTCGTAGCCGAGCTCGCGCAGCTTGGGCCCGATGATCCGGCTCACGGCGGCGCGTTCCGCGGGGCTCAGGTTCTGGCGCCAGCTGCCCGGCTCCGCGCGCCGGATTCGCTCGCCGTCGCCGCGGCGGCTCTCCGGGACACCCTCGAAGGAATGATCGTCGGCGATCTCCCGCACGCGTTCGCTCGTCGTGGCGATCCCGAGGTCGTCGCAGAGATCGGCGAGCACGCCGCCGGGATCGGCGCGCAGGTCCTCGTAGCGGATCATGCTGCGGCGCGCAGGATCGTGGGCCCGGAAAGCGCGCTCGACGGCCTCGGTGCGGTAGAGCCAGACGCTCGCCTGCCAGCGCAGGAAGGCCAAGCGGCCCTCGCGCGAGAGGGGTACGTGCCCTCCTTCACGCCCCAGGACCCGTCCCTGTAGGCATCGAGCCAGGAGTCGACGACGTCGCGCCCGTCGCGGAGCAGGAAGACGAGCCTGGAGCCGGGAAAGAGCTCGCCGATCAGCTCCGCGACCCCCGAGGCCCCGGGATCCTTGACCGCGATCATCGGACCCGCCCCCTCGCCGGCGCCGTCAGCCGCCTGCGCGCAGAACCGCGCCAGGATCATCTCGCGAAGGGCGGGTGCCCAGGCATCGCGATAGCGATCGGAGAAGAAGTAGTCGTCGTTCCCGCCCTTGACCGCTCCGAGCGTCTGCAGCCGCGGGAGCTCCGTCGCCGTTGCCCAGGCGAGCGAGATCGGGCGCCAGACCGACAGGTGGTGTCCGATATGCGGGTCGTCGATGGCGACGACCGAGTCATGGGCCGCGAGCATCTGGGTCAGCCAGGTGCTACCGCTCCTTGAGGAGCCGAGGATCCAGATCGAGGCGTTGTTCGCGTTCGTCCATGTCCGCCCCCTGTCAGGCCCCGAGGCCCCGGCGTCAGTGCTCGACGTCCTCGTCGCGGCGCTCGGTCGAGTGCGAGTGGTCGGCGGAGCCGTGCTCTTGCTCCGGGTGAGCCTCCTCGTCGGAGGCGAGCGACTCGGGATCGGGCGCCGGGTCGCCGTGGCTGGCGTGCTCGATCAACTCGCGCTCGGACTGCTCGAACCCCTCGGCCTGGCCCCCGCCGTGCTCGGCGCCGGCGCGCTCGGCCGGGTCGAGGTCCTCGTCGGCACCGGGCCCGCCGATGTTCCCCGCCTCGGCTGCGGCCGCGTCGGCCTCCCGGTCGACGGTCGGGTCCTTCTCCGTCTCCGTGTCGTCTTCGTTCATGGGACGCGGGTTACCCGCGGCGCCGGGTCGCAAACAAGGATTGGAAGGCTTCGGGGCCGGGTATCCGCGACTGGTCGCCATGAGCCAGACCGAGACGAAGACCGGATCGAGCACCGACTCGGGCGAGAGCGAGAAGGAGCGCCTCGACCGCAATTTCCAGGAGCTCCTCCAGGGACTCCGCGTCGCGCTTCCCGGCGTCCAGGTGCTCTTCGCCTTCCTCCTCGTCGTCCCGTTCCAGCAGGGCTACGCCGACGTGACCGACTTCCAGCAGAAGGTCTACTTCGGCACCTTGATCTGCACCGCGATCGCCTCCGCCTGCCTGATCGCCCCGCCGGTCCGGCACCGGCTGCTCTTCCGCCAGGGGGTCAAGGACTGGATCCTGTTCAACTCGAACTCGGTGGTCCAGGTCGGCTTCGTCTTCCTCGCCGTGGCGATCGCCGGGGTGATGCTGCTGATCTCCGACTTCATCTACGACAGCACCGCCGCCGTGATCGCGACGGCGGGCATCGGCATCATCCTCGCCTGGCTATGGTTCGCCTCGCCGCTGATCGAGCGGGCCAAAGAGGGAGGCGAGGGCAACAGTTGACAGATGACCCAGGAGCAGGGAGGCTCCTCGACGTGCGAGAGGAGACCCTCGGGGACGCGTTCATCCTCACGCTGGAGGGAGAGTTCGATCTCTCCTCGGCGCCGGTCGGTGCGCAGCGCGCTCGACAACGCCGTCGACGGCGGGATCCGCCGGGTCGTGATCGACATGCTCGAGCTGCAGCTTCGTCGACTCCACCGGCCTCGGCGTGCTCCTGCACACGGCGAAGCGGATCGAGGCGGACGGCGGGATGGCGCTGGTCTGCGTCGACGACCAGATCCGGCGGCTGCTGGGGCTGACGATGATCGACCGGACGATCCCGGTCTTCGCGACGCGCGATGACGCGCTCGCGAACGTCGGCGCCGTCCCCAGGATAGATGGGCGAAGAGACCCGGATGCTGATCGCCGGCGAGCTCGTCGCCGGCGACGGCGAGCCGCTCGCGGTCGAGAACCCGTTCACCGAGGAGACGTTCGCCGAGGTCGCGCTGCCCTCCGACGACCAGGTCGACGCGGCGATCGCCGCCGCCGCCGAGGCGCGCGCCGGCTGGGAGCGGACCCCCGCCGTCGAGCGCGGCGAGATGCTGCACGAGGTCGCGAACCGGCTGCGGGCGCGCACCGACGAGCTCGCCGAGACGATGACGCGCGAGGGCGGCAAGCCGCTGATCGAGAACCGCGACGAGGTCGGCTGGACGGCGGCGGCGTTCGACTACTACGCGGAGATCGGCCGCGACTCCGCCGGCCGCGTGATCCCGCCGATCGAGTCGACCCAGCTCGCGCTGGTGGTCAAGGACCCGGTCGGCGTCGGTCGGCTGCATCGTCCCCTGGAACTACCCGCTGCTGCTGCTGGCCTGGAAGCTGGCGCCGGCGCTCGCCGCCGGCAACGCCGACGGTCTGCAAGCCCTCCGAGCTGACGCCGCTCTCGACCCTGGTGCTCGCGCGCTGCTTCGACCACCTGCCGGCGGGCGTCGTCAACCTCGTCGCCGGCGCCGGCGACGTCGGCGCGCGCGATCGTCGCCGACGAGCGCGATCGACTGCGTCGCCTTCACCGGCTCGGTCGAGACCGGGAAGAAGGTCGCCGCGATGTGCGCCGAGCGGGTCGCGCGGGTCAACCTCGAGATGGGCGGCAAGGACGCCTTCATCGTCTGCGCCGACGTCGCCGACGAGCTCGAGGTCGCCGCCCGGGGCGGCGCCTGGGCCGCCTTCCTCAACGCCGGCCAGGTCTGCACCTCGGCGGAGCGCTTCTACGTCCATCGACGACGTCTACGACGACTACCTCCAGGCCTTCGCCGACCACACCCGGGCGCCTCGTCGTCGGCGACCCGCATGGACCCCGCCACCGACGTCGGGCCGATGGTCTCGGCCGACGCAGCGCGGCAAGGTCGCCGCCCAGGTGGAGGCGGCGGTCGACGCCGGCGCCGAGCTCGTCGTCGGCGGCGGCGACGCCGGCCAGGGAGCGGGGCCACTTCTTCGCCCCCGCCGTCGTCACCGGCGCCGCCGCGCGAGACGGCGCTGCTCTGCGCGAGGAGACCTTCGGCCCGGTCGCGCCGCATCGTCCCGCGTCGGCTCGCTCGACGAGGCGATCGAGCTCGCCAACTCGACCCGCTACGGGCTCGGCGCCAACGTCTACACCCGCGACCTCGAGAACGATCCGTGCGCTGCATGCGCGAGCTGAAGGCGGGCACGGTCTGGTTCAACGACCCGCTGACCGACAACGACGCCGGGCCGTTCGGCGGCTTCAAGCAGTCGGGCCTCGGCCGCGAGCTCGGCCGCGAGGGACTCGAGGCCTTCCAGGAGACCAAGCACGTCCACATCGAGACCGAGATCGCCGCCAAGGAGTGGTGGTATCCGTACGCCGAGGGACGCGAGGGGCCGCCGGAGGGCGCCGGGGCTTGAGCGAGGACAACGAGACGCTCGCGCGCCGCGCGCTCGCAACGCTGGCCGACGACGACGCCGAGGCGCTCATGGCTCTCGAGCTCTGCGACCCGGAGGTCGAGTGCCGGCCGCTGATCGCCGGGGTCGAGGGCGGTCCGTATCGCGGCCACGACGGGATCAGGCGCTGGTTCGCGGAGCTCTCGTCGAGCTTCGACGAGCGCCGGCCCGAGATCCTCTCGATCGAGGCGCTCGGCGAGGACGCACTCGTCTGCGAGCTCGACCTGTACCTGCGCGGTCGCGGCAGCGGCGTGGAGATCGAGCAGCCTGTCTGGGGCTCGGCCCGGTTCCGCGCCGGCCTCGTGCTCTGGTGGGGCTTCTTCGAGACCCGCGAGGAGGCGATTGCCCACCTCGAGGCGGCGTGACCGCCGCGCTCAGCCCTCGCGGAAGCTGACCAGCTCCTCGCGACCGGTCCCGCCCGAGATGTCGAGCGCGAGGACCGGGCCGATGCCCTCCACGTAGAACTTGTGCTCGGAGACCTTCGGCTCGGTCGGGACGAGGTCCTTGGTCATCAGCGCCCGCGGGTAGTAGCCCGCCGGCACCTGGACCTTCTCGTCGAGGCTGAGGATCTCCGCCCTGTCCTCGGCCTCTCCCTCGTAGTACTCCTGCCGGAAGGCGAGCCCGGGCTCGGGATCGGCGGGCATGATCACGCCGGCCTGCGCGCCGTCGACGCCATGCTCGAACGACCCTTCCCTGCTCGCGACCTTGCCGTTCTCGTACTCGGCCGTGTCCTCGCCGAGGTACCAGATGTTCCCGTCGGCGTCCTGCGCGTACCAGTCGTCCGTCTTCTCGACCGGCTCCCCGTCCTCGGTGACGACGTCGCGAACGACCCGGGCCTCGACCCCGGTCGAGACCTCGTAGGTCCGGTCGGTGACCGTGACCACGACCCGCTGCACGCTCCCCTCGAGGTCGGTCTCGCTGTAGACCCAGCGCGTCCCCGGCTTCATCGGCCACCACGGGTTGTCGATCTCCGTCGTGAACTCGGCCGGATCGAGCTCGACCTGCTCGCTCCCCTGTGGCAGCGCCGTGCCGGAGCCGGATGACTCGGCCGCACCCGTCGAGCTCTGATCGCCTCCCTCGCCGCAACCCGCGGCGGTCGCCGCCACGGCGATCGCGCCGATCGTCCACCACTTGGCCCTGGTGCTCATGCTCCCTCCTCCGTCGATTGCGAACGCGACTCTGGCCGCCCCGTGTGAGAGTCGGATGAGAGGGCTCTCAGCTCGATCTCATCTCGCGCTTCGGGATCGCGATCCGCACCACGGCCCGGCTGGTCTCCCCGGACTCGATCGTCGCCTCGCCGCCGTGTGCGCGGGCGATCGCCTGGACGATCGCGAGGCCGAGCCCGGAGCCGCCGCCGGTGCGGCCTTCGTCGGCGCGGGTAAAGCGCTCGAACGCCGTCTCCTGGAAGCCCCGTGGGAATCCCGGTCCGTCGTCGGCAACCTCGAAGACGACCGAACCGTCGACGGCCCCGGCGGAGAGGCGAACCTCTCCACCGCCGTGGCGGAGCGCGTTGTCGGTCAGGTTGCCCAGCGCCTGCTCGATCCTCAGCGGGTCGAGCTCGGCGAGGAGCCCGTCGGTGGCCTCGACCGTGATCGCCTGGGCGGTCGGCGCCTCCCGTGCCGTGAACCGGTCGCGCACCCGCTCGAGCAGGGGGCCGATCGCCGTCGGCTCCGGCTTGAGCGGCAGCCGGCCCTCGTCGGAGCGCGCGATCACCAGCAGATCCTCGGCGAGCCTGGAGAGGCGCTCGGTCTCCTCGGCGGCGGAGCGCAGCGCCAGCCGCATCTCCTCGGCGTCCCTGCCAGGGCGCACGGCGAGCTCGAGCTCGGTGCGCAGGATCGCGAGGGGGGTGCGCAGCTCGTGGGCGGCATCGGCGACGAAGACGCGCTCGCGCTCGAGCGAGGCCTCGATCCGGTCGAGCATGGTGTTGAGGGTCTCGCCGAGGCGGTGGATCTCGTCTTCGGCCGTGGGCAGGGGCAGGCGCTCGCCGGTGCGATCGAGCGTGATCTCGCCCGCCCGCCGCCGGATCGCTTCGACCGGCGCCAGCGATCGTGCCGCGAGCAGGTAGCCCAGGCCGGAGGCGACCAGGACCGCCAGCGGCGCGCCGATCGCGAATGCGCCCGCGATGCCGGCCAGGGCCTCGGCGCGGTCGTCGGTGGAGACGCCCGCGACGACGATGCGCTCGCCGTCCGGCCCGCTCACCGGGGCGACGACGATCCTGGCGTCGCCGTCCACCCCCTCCACCGCCCGCTCCTCGGTGAACGAGCCAGTCGCGGCTCGCCGCAGGCCGGCGGCGTCGATGACGGAGCCCTCATCGGCGGGGAGCGAGGACGCGAGCACCTGGCCGCCCGGCGTGACGATCTGCGAGAAGCCGTCCTCGCTCGTCCGTCGGGCCCGGCAGCGGACCCTCGGGCGCCTCACCCCCGGCGGCGATCGCGGTCAGCTCCAGCGCCTGCGTCTCGAGGCGGTCGTCGAGCCCGTTGGTGAGCGTGTCGTCGACGCGCAGGTAGACGAACGCCCCGGCGAGCACGAGCACGCAGAGAAGCGCGGCGGCAAAGGCGATCGCGAGGCGCGCGCGGATCGAGAGCCGGGAGATCACTGCGCTTCCTTTCGCAGCCGGTAACCGGCGCCGCGCACCGTCTCGATGCTGTCGGCGCCGAACGGGCGATCGACCTTCTCGCGCAGATAGCGGATGTAGACGTCGACGACGTTCGAGCGGTTCTCGTACTCGTAGTCCCAGGCGTGCTCGAGGAGCTGGAAGCGGGAGAGCACCTGGCCGGGACGGCGCATGAACACCTCGAGCAGCGAGAACTCCTTCGCCGAGAGCGAGATCTCGACATCGCCTCGCCAGGCCTGCCGCGTCGCCGGATCGAGCCGCAGGTCCCCGACCTCCAGCATGACCGGCCGCTCGACCGGGCCGCGGCGGCCGAGCGCGCGCAGCCTCGCGAGGAGCTCGGCGAACGAGAACGGCTTCAGCAGGTAGTCGTCGGCTCCCTGATCGAGGCCCTCCACCCGGTCCGAGACCGCGTCGCGCGCGGTCAGCATCAGCACCGGCGACCAGACGCCGTCGTCGCGCAGGCGGCGGCAGGTCTCGAACCCGTCGATCCCGGGGAGCATCACGTCGAGGACGATCGCGTCGTACTCGGTCGCCGCCGCCCGGTAGAGCGCGTCCTCGCCGCGGTCGGCGACGTCGACCGCCATGCCCTCCTCGCGCAGCCCGCGGCCGATCAGCGCGGCCATCTTGCGCTCGTCCTCGACGACGAGAATCCTCATCGGCGAAGTCTTGCTGCGAAAGATGAGAGTGAGATGAGTGAAGTATCGACGAGCTCCGGCCCGCCGACGCGACTCATCCTCGTCTCATCTTCCCCCGGTAAGACCCCGGGAGGGTCAGAATAGAGTTGAGAGGGAGGTGCACCGATGAGCAAGCGCAACAAGATCATCGCCGCGGGCGCCGGAGCCTTGGCTCTGGCGGCCGGAGGTGCCGCGTTCGCGACGGCCGGATCCGGTGGGGACAGCGAGCAGGCGATCTCGGGATCCGCGCTGGAGAAGGCGGAGGCCGCTGCCCTGGCCCACACCGGCGAGGGAACCGTCTCCGATACCGAGATGGGGGACGAGGAGAGCTACTACGAGGTCGAGGTCACGCTCGACGACGGCAGCCAGGTCGACGTCCAGCTCGACAAGGGGTTCGACGTGGTCGGCGACGAGGCCGACACGGAGGGCGAGGACGAGGCCGGCGAGGCCGACGGCTCCTAGCTGCGCCGAGCGCTGCTAGCTCAGCCCTCGAGCAGCTCCTTCAGGCGCTCCAGGCTCTTCTCGGCCTCCTTCTTCGCCGGGGAGCGCACGAGCAGCCTCCCGGCGACCGAGCCGAGGAAGCCGGCCGGGAAGTCGAACTCGTTCTCGTAGCGCACCTTCGAGCCGTCGCCCGCCGCGTCGATCCGGTAGCCGACGCGGGCGCCGGAGCCGGCCGGGCCCTTGCCCTCCCAGTCGGCCGCGCTCGGCGGGTCGGCGCGGGTCACCGTCCAGGTCACCTTGAACGACTTGCCGGCAAGCGCCATCTTCTGCTCGAAGCTGTCGCCCTCGCTGAGCGGGGGCTCGGGTGCGCCGGAGACTTCGCGGTGGATCGTCACCCACTCTTCGAGCCGGCCCGGGTCCATCATCACCGCGTAGACCTCGTCGGGCGGGGCGGCGATCTCGATCTCGGCGCTGACGGCGTCGCTCATGAGCGTGCTGCCTCCTCGGCGTCCTCCATCGCCCGGTGGATCACGACCGACAGCGCCTCCGGGCGGACGTCGAAGAGCTCCATCCCCGACGGGTCGGTGACGACGGTGTCGCCGGGCAGCCCGAGCGCGATCGCGGTTGCGACCTGGTCGTTGCCCGAGGTCACGGCGCCGGCGGCGGCCGCGACCGCGCGCGGCGTGGCGGCGGCGTCGAAGACGGCGTCGAGCGCCTTCCGCTTCGCCAGGCGGCGCTTCGGGTTGCGGCCCATCTCCCGAGACATCGCGTCGACGATGTCGAGGTGGGTGAGCACGTCGGGGCCGCCGATCTGGATCTCGCGGCCCATCGACTCCGGAACCGAGATCGCCTCCCGCAGGAAGGCGACCGTCTCGCGGATCCCGATCGGCTGCGTCTTCGAGCTCAGCCAGTCCGGCGTGGGGAGCGCCGGCAGGCGCTTGACGATCGAGCGCAGCAGCTCGTAGGACTCGCTGCCGGCGCCGACGATCATCGCGGCGCGGAAGTAGGTGAGCGGCGGGCCGGTGCTCTCGAGGGCGATCGCGACGTCGTGGCGGCTGCGCAGGTGGGCGGAGATCCCGGGCCGGCCCTTGCCGTGGGTCGGGTCGTCGTCGCCGCCGAGCCCGCCGAGGTAGATCACCCGCGCGACCCCGGCGGCGCTCGCCGCGGCGCCGAAGCGTTGCGCCGCCGCTCGCTCCTGCTCGGCCCAGTCCTCGACCCTGCCCATCATGTGGACGAGGAAGTAGGCGACCTCGACGCCGTCGAGGGCCCGCTCGATCGCCCCGTCGTCCTCGGTGACGTCGCCCACGACAAGCTCGCAACCGTGTTCGCGCAGCGCGACCGCCGCCGCGGTGTCGAGCGAGCGCACGAGGCAGCGGACCTCGAGCCCATCCTCGAGCAGCTCCGGAGCGAGCGCGCGACCGACGAAGCCGGTGGCGCCGGCGATCAGGACCCGCATCAGGAAGCTCCCCCCAGGCGCCTCGATCTCGGCGCGCAGGGAACCGATCCGCGAGGGCGGCAGATCGAGGCGGGCGAGGGAGCGTAGGAAGCCGAAGGTCACGAGACGGTGGATGCGGACCTGGGTCTGCCCGTAGAGCCAAGCGCCGAAACGGGCGAAGCGACCACGGCCGCGGATGAACGGATAGAAGTTCTGAACCGAGACGCTGAGGTGGAGGCGCCCGGGCTCCTCCAGCTTACGCACCGCGATCCGCAGGAAGCCCTGACCCCGGCCCTCGCGAGCCACCAGCAGGCCGCGGTCGATCCTCCAGGTGACGGTCCCGGACTCCGGGCCGGTCTCGTACTCGGGGGCGTGGAAGCGAAGCAGCGGCAGCCGCCGGGACAGCAGGACCACGGTCCGCGAGTCGGGCGCGTAGACGACCCTGATCAGGCCGAGCGAGACCTTGCTCAGGTAGCGCCAGTAGGCGCGGGCGAGGCGCTCCAGGTTCTCGGGACGCCAGAGCTTTAAGAGCTCGCCTTCGGGAAGGGTCGCCGTCGCCTCCTGGGTCGAGTTGACCGCCCCGTCGGGCGCGATCGGGGCGAGGTCGTCCTCGGGAAGCAGCTCTACCGTGGCCGGCGTCTCGGGCATGTCGGCCTTCTACCCGGTCGGGCGTTTCTACAGCGAGGTCGCCGACTCGGCGGCGCGAGAGAGGTGGCGCTCGATCAGCTCTTCGTGGACGCTGCGCGGGTTCTCGGGATCGCGCTCGCGCCGGGTCCACTCGCCCTCGGCGTCGAGCGTCCAGGCGTTGACGTCGTCGGCGAGCGAGCGGTCGAGGACGTCGAGCAGCTCGCCGCGAGCGCGCTCGTCCTCGACCGGAACGACCAGCTCGACGCGGTTGTAGAGATTGCGCGGCATCAGGTCGGCTGAGCCGATGTAGACGCAGGGGTCCTCGCCGGGGCGCTCGAACGCATAGATCCGCGAGTGCTCCAGGAAGCGGCCGACCACCGAGACGACCTCGATCGTCTCCGAGACGCCCTCGACGCCGGGCCGCAGGGCGCAGATCCCGCGCACGTTGAGCTCGATCTTGACCCCTGCCCTCGATGCCCTGTAAAGCGCCCGGATCGCAGCCGCATCCAGGAGCGAGTTCATCTTCATCCGGATCCGAGCCGGCCGCTCCTCGGAATGAGACTCGATCGTGCGCTCGATCTGGCCGACGATCCCCTCGTAGAGGTTGAACGGGGCCACCAGCGCCTTGCGGTAGCGCCGGGGGCGGGAGTAGCCGGTCAGGTAGTTGAACATCTCGGCGATGTCCTGGCCGAGCTCGGGATCGGCGGTGAACAGGCCGACGTCGGTGTAGAGGCGCGCCGTCTTGGGGTTGTAGTTGCCGGTTCCGACGTGGACGTAATGGCGAACGCCGTCGCCCTCGCGGCGGGCCACGAGCACGCACTTGACGTGCGTCTTCAGCGCCGGGATGCCGTAGACGACGTGGACGCCGGCCTCCTCCAGCTTCTTCGCCCAGCGGATGTTCGCCGACTCGTCGAAGCGCGCCTTCAGCTCCACCAGGCAGACCGCCTGCTTGCCGCGCTCGGAGGCGTCGATCAGGGACGGGACCAATGGCGAATCGAAGCTCGTGCGGTACACCGTCTGCTTGATCGCGAGCACGTCGGGATCGGCGGTGGCCTGCTTGACGAAGGGCACGACGGACGTCGAGAACGAGTCGTACGGGTGGTGGACGAGGATGTCGCCCTCTCGCATCGCGGCCATCACGTCGGGCTCGGACCCGTCCTCCCCCTGAAGCCGCGGCGGGGTCGTGCCGGCGAACGCCGGATAGCGAAGCTCGCCGAAGCCGGGGACGTCGGCGACGTCGAAGAGGTCGGAGAGGTCGAGCAGCCCGCCGGCGTCGTAGACCTGGCTCTCGTCGATCCGCAGCGCGTCGACGAGCTGGGCGCGCAGCCGCTGGTCCATCCCGGCCTCGACCTCGAGCCGGATCACCTCGCCGAAGCGGCGGCGCCGGATCTCGTCCTCGACGGCCTGCAGCAGATCGTCGGCCTCGTCGGAGACGTCGTAGTCCGTGTCGCGGGTGACGCGGAAGAGCGCGTGCCGGACGACCTCCATGCCGGGGAAGAGCGCGGGCAGGTTGGCGGCGATCACGTCCTCGAGCGGGACGAGGGTCATCCCGTCGCCGAGCGGGAGGAAACGCCGGAGCAGCTCCTTGGGCACCTTCACCCGGGCGAGGACCTCGGTGTTCTGATCGGGATCGCGGAGGACGACAGCGAGGCTGAGCGAGAGGTTCGAGATGTAGGGGAAGGGCCGGCCGAGCCCGATCACCAGCGGTGTCAGCGCCGGGAAGATCTGGTTCTCGAACAGCGTTTCGAGCTCCCCGCGCTCCTCCTCGGACGCCGAGTCGGCGGAGATCAGGCGAATCCCGTGCTCGGCCAGCGACGGGTCGCAGGTCGCGCTCGACGCACTCCTCGAGCCGCTCGCGCAGGCCGATCGTGCGGTCGTGGATCGCCTCGATCACCTCGGCGGCGCTCATCCCGTCGGCGCCGCGGGCGTCGAGCGAGGCATCGACCTGGTCGTGCAGGCCGGCGACGCGGACCATGAAGAACTCGTCGAGGTTGTTCTCGTAGATCGCCGCGAACTTGACCCGCTCGAGCAGCGGGACCGAGGGGTCCTCGGCGAGCTGGAGAACGCGGTCGTTGAAGTCGAGCCAGGAGAGCTCGCGGTTGAAGAAGAGCGAGGGATCCTCGAGCTCGGGGACCTCGGCGGAAGCCTGATCGGCGAGGGCCTTCTCGCGCTCGGCGTCCTCGATCGCCGGCGATACCGGGTGGTGAGGGATCGCGCTCATCCGACCATTATGGAAGACAGCGCGCTGAGGAGTTGTTATTTCTCGACCCTGATCGGGCCTGAATCGGCGACCCGCTCGCTCAACTCCTCCAGCTCGGCGCGCAGATCGGGGAGGAACGGAAGCTCGGGGTGTGTCTCGCAGAGCAGCTCAAGGGTCTCGACGTAATGCTCGAGCTGCTCCGGATCCGCCCTTTCCGGGTGGAGCTTAGGTCGCGACTGCTGGCGAGCTTGTCGGCTGCGTAGATCGCGGAAACGGAGTCGTCGCGGGAGATGCGCCGGCGGTGCTCGGCCTTGCGCTCGGAGTAGGACTCGATCGTCGCATCCTCGGTCATCTCCTCGACCAGGCAGCGGACGCGCTTGCCGAAGCTCTCGCCGATCTCCTCGGGGCCGATGTCAGTGTCCTCGATCACGTCGTGGAGGAAGGCGGCGGCAATCACCTCCTCGTCTCTTATCCCGTATTCGAACAGGACCTCGGCGACGGCGACGGGATGGCCGATGTCCGTCTTTCCGCGGCGGCGAGACCCGTGGTGAGCTTCGAGCGCCATCGAGTAGGCGTCTCGCAACAGCTGGGAACGCTGGGCAAAGGCGGGCGGGCCCTGAGCCGCCGGTTTGGTCGTCGCTGTCGCCGCCGATCGCACGGACATGGACAGTCTGCCGAAAGCTAGCCGCCGAGGCTGGTTCGCTCCAGCTCGGCCTGAGCGCGTGCGGCGCGCTCGCGCGCCTCGCGCTCGGCGAGCTCGGCCTGTTCGAGTTCCTCCCGGGCTCGCTCGGATTCACGCTCTGCCTGCCGCCGCTCCTTCGCCAGCTCGAGCTGCTTGTCCGCCGCGCGTTCCAGCCGGTTCCAGGTCCCGGCCTTCTCCTGTGCGATCCAGAAGTCGCGGAACCGCTCGAACAAGTGCCCGCGGCGCGCCTGGAGGTAAACGATCAGCACCTCGAGCCCGCGGTAGGAGGTTCGGCTCGGCGCAGAACGCGCCACCGACGGGTCGAGATCGGGATCGTCGCCCGCCCGACGGCGCAGCGCCTCGGCGTCGTTACGGCGCAGGTCGTCGAGCTGCGCTTGGACGACCGGGATCGTCATATCGCAGTCGTGCATGTCGCCGAGCAGGCCCTGGAGCTCGCGGGCGCGGCGGCGAGCGGATACGGCCGGGCGGCCGAAGCAGAACTCCGTGATCTCGAGCACGTAGCGGAGCCGCTTGGCCGCGATCCGCATGTCGTGCTGCTCGCTGACGCCCTCGCGCTCGAGAGCCCGCGGGGCGAACGAGCGCAGCTCATCGAGACGCACGCGCACGATCCGAGCGGCGCTCTCGACCAGCGGTGCCTCCGGGTCGAGCTTCTTCACCCTCCGAGCCTTCATCGGCGCTCCGTCAGCTCCGCGATCCGCGACGAGAGTGCCTCGAGCCGCTCCGGTGCGACCCTGGCTGCCAGCTCGTCGTTGACGCTCGCCTGCTCACCGCGAATCTTCTTGACGAGCCCCGCGATCCCGCGACGGTCAGGTGCCGCGAGCCCCTCGGCGAACCGCTCCAGCATCTCGATCGAGACATCGCGATCGCGGCGCTCGCCGAGCGCGTCGGCGAGAGCCTTGACCTCGGCGAGCGCCGCCGCGTAATCCTCTTCAGGAAAGCAGGGCTCGAAGATCTCCAGAGCCGCCCGCAGCCGGCGCGTGGACACCCGCATCGCGTGCAGACGCTCGATGTCAGTCAGGTCGAGGACACCGTCGGCGTGTTCGACGATCTCAGCTGCGCGCACGTCGACGACCCGGGTCGCGACCGCGCCGTAGGGATCGCCGGGATCGAGATCGGGTATCTCGCGCGCCTTGGCCAAGGCGCGACGAGTCTACGGACGATCAGGCGGTGAGGGCCTTCGCCGCGCCGTCGGAGGAACCGTTCGACAGCTGGTCGAGGATGACCCCCTCGCGCAGCCCCCCCTTGCCGATCTGAAGCGGCTGGCCGAGCAGCTCGGAGAGCTTCTCGAGAAGGAGCGCCCCCGCCGGCAGCAGCTTGACGCGGCGCTGGTCGAGCTCGAAGCGGCGGGCGACGTCCTCCATGGGATCGCCTGACAGCACGCGCACGGCGCGCTCGAGCGTCTCGTACTCGAGCACGGTGCCGACCAGCTTCGAGAGCGAGGTCGCGCTGCCGCCGACCGCTACCGCCTGATCGGGATGTTCGACGTCGACGTCGGCGAAGAAGTCGTCGATGTGGTCGCGGAGCTTGCGGATCTCCGAGGGTGAGGGAGGGTCGCTCTCGAGGAAGTCGTCGGCGAGCGAGCCCGACCCGATTCGGAATGAGCGCACCGCCTGGACCCCGTCAGCGACGGTGCCGAGGATGATCTCCGAGGATCCTCCGCCGACGTCGACCACGCCGATCGAGCCCTCGACCGGGTGCCCGAGCGTCTTCGTGGCGCCAATGAACGCGAGGCGCCCTTCCTCCTCCTCGCTCAGAACCTGGACCGCCATGCCCGCTGCGTGCTCGAAAGCGGCGACCGCCTCCTCGCGGTTGCCGGCCTCCCGGATCGCCGCGGTGGCGACGATCCGGATCGCCTCGGCGCCGATCTCCTCGGCGAGGCGGAGCTGGGTCGCGACGACCTCGGCGACCTCCTCGATCTTGTCGTCATCGATCTTGCCGTCGTGGCGGGAGGCCTTGCCGATTCGCGTGTAGGCGCGCTGCTCCATCACCTTGCGGAGCTGCCCCTTCTGCGGCTCTGCGACCAGAACGCGGGTCGTATTGGAGCCGATATCGATCGCCGCGCAGAGCATCAGAGCCTGGCATCCATGTTGTCAGAGAATGCGGATGACGCCCCCGTCGCCGACGCCTACCGGGGCGGCGCGCAGCGGCTGGCCTGAGACGCGGTTCTAGCCCTTCTCCGGGTCCTCCACCGGCCCCTCCACCTCCCGCTCCCGCCGGCGCCCGAGCAGCGAGGTCGCGCGGCTCAGCGGGTGCAGGGTGCGGCGCAGGTCCTCGAGCTTGGAGTCGAGCGGGGCGACGCCCTCGACGACCTTGACCATGTCGCCATCGAGACGGTCGACGCCGCCGCCGAGGTTGTCGACGCCCTGGCGCATCAGCCTGACCTCGCGGTCCATCGAGTCGACGCTGGCCTCGATCGCGGTCAGGCTGCGGGCGACCTCGGGAAGCACCCGCACCGACTCGGCGATCGTGCGCAGGTCCTCGAGCGCGCCCGCGACCAGCCGCGGCAGGTAGCCGAGCGTGTCGATCGCGAGCCCCCGGGCCGGGGACAGCTCCCCTCCAGCCCCGTTCGAGGGTTCGTCGGGTACTTCGCCTCCCTGCTCCGCGTCCTTCGTCATCACGCCTCCAGCGAGTAGATGGACAGGTCCTTCGGAACGCCTTTGCCACGGAAGAGTCGCTTCTTCCGCGGCGTCACCCCCGCGCCGTCGATGGCCTCGACGACGGTCTCGGATGCCAGCAGCTCGTCTCCGCCGGCCCCCTCGGCGACTCGCGCCGCGATGTTGACGTCGACGCCGAGGTAGTCGCCGCCGATCTCGCGCGGCTGGCCGATGTGCATGCCGGCGCGGATCACGGGCCGGTAGCCCGCGACCTCGATCTCAGCGAGGCGCTCGCGCGCGGCGATCACCGCCGCGACCGCGTCGTTCGGATCGGAGAAGATCGCCATCATCCCGTCGCCGAGTCGCTTCACGACCTGGCCGCCGTTCTCGGTAACGGGCGGCTCGATCGCGTCCGCGACGTCGCGGAGCAGCTCGAGCGCCGCCTCGTCGCCGGCCTCGACCGCCCAGCTCGAGAACTCGACGAGGTCGGTGAAGACGATCGTGCACTCGACCTCGCCGCGCCCGCGCCCCTGGGCCTCGCTCAGCGCCTGCCATACCTGAAGCGCGCTCAGGCCCGCCTCGCGGAGGACACCCGGGCGCTCCGCGGTCAGCTCCGAGATCCGCCGCCCATCACGTCGGACTGCTTGCTGCCGGCGACGGAGAGCGGGTCGCCGAAGCGGCTGTCGCCGGGGAGCATGTCGCGCAGGCGACGCACCATCGTCAGCAGGCGCTCGTCGTTGTTCAGCCGCCGGCCGGTGTCGGCGACCTTCTCGAAGCGGCGTGGTTTTTCGTTCTCGGCCACTGTCACGGACGTTCAGGCTGACAAACACGCCGGTCGCGAACCGTTACACCAAACGATGTCGAACTCGCGGGCCGCGGCCATCCGGCTGCGGCAGGCATCATCCCGGAGATGATCGGCAGGCGCAGCGTCGGCGGATTCGAGGGCCTCATCCTCGCCAGCGCTCACGGCGAACTCGAGGCCACTTTCGTCCCCGGCGCCGGCATGATCGGCTGCTCGCTTCGCGATCGCGGGGCCGAGCTGCTCGGGCAGCGCCGCGGGCTGGGGACATACGTCGAGCAGGGATCGACGATGGGCATCCCGCTGCTCTACCCCTGGGCCAATCGCCTGTCACGCGATCGGTTGGCGCTCGCGGGCGGTGAGATCGACCTCGGCTCCCCAGGGCTGCGCCTGAAGCGCGATGCCAACGGCATGGCGATGCACGGGCTCCTCACCGCGGCCGCCGGCTGGCGGGTGGAGGAGCACCGAGCCACCGAACAGGGCGCGGTGCTCGTCGCCGAATTCGACTTCGGATCCGAGGCCTCACTCGCCGCAGCCTTTCCGTTCCCCCACCGCCTCCGCTACGAGGCGGCGATCGCTACGCGGACGCTGACGATCGCGCTCACGGTCGAGCCCACCGGAGACGTCGCGGTCCCGATCGCGTTCGGATTCCACCCCTACTTCAGGCTGCCCGGCGTGGAGCGATCCGAATGGCGCCTCGAGGCCTCGGTCGAGCGCCGGCTCCGGCTCGATCCCCGCCAGCTGCCCACCGGCGAGCGCGAGCCGGCCGCGGTCGAGCCCGGCCCGCTCGGCGAACGCACCTTCGACGACGCCTTCGAGGCTCCGCTCGGCGGCGCCCCCTTCGCCCTCACCGGCGCCGGCCGGCGGATCGAGCTGGCGTTCCTCGAGGGTTATCCGTACGCCCAGATCTACGCTCCGGCGGACGACGCGCTGATCGCGATCGAGCCGATGACCGCGCCGACGGATGCCCTCGTCACCGGCGACGAGCTGCGCTTCGTCAGCCCCGGCGACGCCTTCAGCGCGCGCTTCTCGATCACCGTCGTCGAGGACGGCTGACCGTGCGGGTCGCGGTCGTCGGCCACGTCGAGTGGATCGAGTTCGCGCGGGTCGATCGCCTGCCAGCCGCCGGCGAGATCGTCCACGCCACCGAGAGCTGGGAGCTGCCCGGGGGCGGCGGCGCTGTCGCCGCGGTCCAGCTCGCGCGCCTCGCCGGCGAGGTGCCTGTTCATCACCGCGCTCGCCGACGACGCGCTCGGCCGCCGCGCGAAGGCGGAGCTCGAGGCCCTCGGAGTCCGCGTCGAGGCCGCCCGGCGCGCGGGCACGCAGCGCCGCGCGTTCGTCCACGTCGACGCGGCGGGCGAGCGCACGATCACCGTGATCGGCGAACGGATCGGCCCGGTCGCGGCCGACCCGCTGCCCTGGGATGAGCTCGAGCCGCCGACGCCGTCTATCTCACCGCCGCGGACGCGGCCGCAGTCGGGCGTGCCAGGGCCGCCCGCAAGATCGTCGCGACGACGCGCGCGTTGCCGGCCCTTGCCGGCGCCGGGGTCGAGCTCGATGCGCTCGTCTCGAGCGCCAACGACCCCGGCGAGCGCTACGAGACAGGTGCGATCGTGCCCGAGCCGGCGCTCGTCGTCCGCACGGCGGGCGCGGACGGAGGCACCGCCACTCCTGCGGGCGGCGGCGTGATCGAGTGGGAGGCCGAGCCGCTGCCGGGACCCGCCGTCGACTACTACGGCGCCGGCGACAACTTCGCCGCCGGGCTCACCTACGGGCTCGCCACAGGCACGATCGAGGAGGCTCTGCGCCTCGGCGCCCGATGTGGCGCAGCGAGCATCGGCGGGCGTGGCCCCTACGAGGGCCAGCTGCGCTCGATCTAGGAGGCGGAGGGCTCGGGCCTTATCTCGCCCGGGTGCGAGGCGTCCTCGAACTCGCGGAAGAGGCCGGTGACCAGGAAGGCCACCTGCTCGCCGATGTCGACGGCGTTGTCGCCGATCCGCTCGATCGCCCGGGCGACGAGCATCATCGTCATCGCCCACTCGCGGAGGTCGTGCTCGTCGCCGATCTCGATCGCGGTCCGGAAGCACTCCTTGTTGAGATTGTCGATGACGTCGTCCTGGCGGACGAGGTCGCGGGCGAGGTCGACGTCGCGCTCGGCGAAGGCGTGCTTCGCCTGGGCGACGAGCGAGCGCGCCTGCTTTCCCATCGTGACGATGTCGGCGAGCATGCGGTCGTCGGTCGGCGGCTCGGACCCGGTCAGCGGGATCAGCTTGGCGATGTTCACGCACTGGTCGCCCATTCGCTCGATCCCCTTCATCACGTGCAGGAGCGCCGAGATCAGGCGCAGGTCGGTGGCGACCGGCGACTGCGTCGCGAGCAGCGTCAGGAGCTCCTGGTGCACCTCGAGATAGCGGCCGTCGATGCGGTCGTCGTCAGCGATCACGAGCTGGGCGAGCTCGGTGTCCTGGTGCTGGACCGCCTCGATCGTGCGACCCGAGGTCTCCGAGACCATGTCGAGCCCTTCGAGGGCCCGCGTCTCGAGCGATGCGAGGTCCTCCTGGTAGTGGACGCGGACCTCCATCGGCATCACCCCACCTTTCCGGTGACGTAGTCCTCCGTGCGCTGGTCGGAGGGGTTGGTGAAGATCTTCTCGGTCTCGTCGTACTCGACCAGACGGCCGGTGCGGTTCTTCTCGGTGGAGTCGAGCTCGACGATCAGGAAGGCGGTCAGGTCGGAGACGCGCGCGGCCTGCTGCATGTTGTGGGTGACGATCACGATCGAGTAGTCCTTGCGCAGCTCCATCATCAGGTCCTCGATCTTCCCGGTCGAGATCGGGTCGAGGGCGGAGCAGGGCTCGTCCATCAGGATCACGTCGGGGTTGACGGCGAGGCAGCGGGCGATGCAGAGGCGCTGCTGCTGGCCGCCCGACATGCCGAAGGCGTTCGTGTCGAGCCGGTCCTTGACCTCGTCCCAGAGCGCCGCGCCCTCGAGCGCCTCCTGGACGATCTGGTCCATGTCGCCCTTCATGCCGAGGATCCGTGGGCCGAAGGCGATGTTGTCGTAGATCGACTTCGGGAACGGGTTCGGCTTCTGGAAGACCATGCCGATCCGCTTGCGCACCTCGACCGGGTCGACGTCGGCTCCGTAGAGGTCCTGACCGTGGTAGAGCAGCTTGCCCGTCACGCGCGGCCGACGGGATCAGGTCGTTCATCCGGTTGAACGAGCGGATCAGCGTGCTCTTGCCGCAGCCCGAGGGCCCGATCAGCGCGGTGATGTGGTTGTGGAAGACGTCCATCGAGATGTCGGCGACCGCCGGGTTGTCGTCGTAGGCCACGGTCACGTCCTCGAGCTGGAAGACGGGCTCGCGCCGTTCGGCGCTCGTACCTCGCGGCGGTGTCCCTGCGCAGTCGCCTGGATGTCGATCCCGGGCGCCTGGCGCGCCTCGGGCATCGCGCCGGCTCGTTCGATTCGGTTCGCTCCGGCTCAGTCATCGCTCTCTCCAAGGCTAATCACCTTCCGCGTGATTCATCGATTACCACTTCTTCTCGTAACGGTTTCGCAGCCAGATCGCGACAGCGTTCATCGCCAGCAGGATGCCCATCAGGACGATGATCCCGGCGGCGGCGAGCACCTTGTACTCGGGCCGCGGGTCGGAGATCCAGCTGAAGATCTGGATCGGCAGCGCGGTGATGCTGTCTAGCGGGCTCGAGGGGCTGAAGGTCGAGAAAGCGGCGGCGCCGACGACGATCAGCGGTGCGGTCTCGCCGATCGCGCGCGAGAGCGCGAGGATCGTCCCGGTCGCGATCCCGGGCAATGCCGCAGGCAGGGTCTGCTTCCAGATCGTCTGCCACTTCGTCGCGCCCAGCGCCATCGAGCCCTCGCGGATCGAGGGCGGGACGGCGCGGATCGCCTCGCGGCTGGCGACGATCACGACCGGGAGGACGAGCAGGCGCGAGGGTGAGGCCGCCGGCGATCAGGATCCGGCCCATCCCGATCGGGCCGCGGACGAGGAAGGCGAGCCCGAGCACGCCGTAGACGATCGAGGGAACCGCGGCGAGGTTCTGGATGTTGACCTCGATCATCCGGTTGATCCGGCGCTCCGGGTTGGCGTACTCCTCGAGGTAGACGGCGCTGGCGATGCCGACCGGGATGATGAAAGCGGCGCAGACGGCCATCAGCCAGAGCGTGCCGGCGATCGCCGGCCCGATCCCGGAGTTCTCGGGGATGATCCGCGACGGTGCGTCGACGAAGAAGCTCGGGCTGATGCTGCCGATCCCGTCGGAGACGATGTCGACGAGCAGGACGACGAGGGTGCCGAGCGCGATCACGATGCAGGCGATCAGCGTGTACTTGAACAGTGCCTCGCCGAGACCGGCACCGCGCTGGCGGACGAGAGACTCGCGCACTGCGCCCGCCGCGACGTCGCCCGTCACGGTTGCCCGTCCCGCCTCCATCACTCGTATACCTCGCGGTACTTGCGGACGAAGCGGATCGCGATCATGTTCATGACCAGCGTCAGCACGAAAAGGGTGAGGCCTGTCGCGAAGATCGCCTCATAGCCGATCGTCCCGGCCGGGTTGTCGCCCTTCGCCGTCGACCCCATGAAGGTCGTGATCGTCTCGTAGCCCTCAGTCGGGTTGAGCCCGGTGTTCGGCTTCAGGCCGGCGGCGATCAGGACGATCATCGTCTCGCCGATCCCCCGCGAGACGCCGAGCACGATCGAGGCGACGATCCCGGAGATCGCCGCCGGGAAGACGACCCGGGTCGCGACCTGGCGCTTCGATCGCGCCGAGCCCGTAGGCGCCCTCGCGCAGGCCCTGCGGAACGGCCGACATCGCGTCCTCGGAAATCGAGGCGATCGTCGGCATGATCATGATCCCGACGACGACTCCCGCAGCGAGCGCGTTGAACTGGACGTTGACGCCAAGCAGGTCCTGGACGAGCAGCGGCGTGACGAAGGTCAGCGCGAAGTAACCGAAGACGATCGTCGGTACGCCGACGAGCACCTCGATGATCGGCTTGACGATCCGCCGGACGCGCGGGGTCGCGTACTCGGAGAGGTAGATGGCGGTGCCGAGCCCGAGCGGAACCGCGACGAGGATCCCGATCCCGGTGATCAGCAGGGTGCCGTTGAGCAGCGGCCAGATCCCGTACTCGGGATCGCTGAAGAGCGGGGTCCACTCGCCGTCGGTGAAGAACCTCGTTCCGACGTCCGCGAAGAAGGGAATCGATTCCTCGACCAGGGCGAAGACGATCCCGATCGTGGTCAGGACCGAGATCAATGCGGCGAGAAAGAGGAGCGCCTTGATCACGTCCTCGCCGCGACGACGGCGGGCGACGCCGAGGGGGGGAACCCCCCCGGCGTCGCGCCCTTTGCCGCCGTTGCTTCCAACGCGCTAGGAGCCCAGCGCGCTCTCTAGGTTCGACTTCGCCTCTTCGGCCTGCGTCTCGTCCATCGGGACGATCAGGGCCGCCTCGGCGATCGAGTCGTAGTCGTCGACTACGAACTGCATGAACCCTTCGCCCTCGGGCTTGCCGAGCGTCTCGGTCGAGGGGTACATGAACAGCGGACGGGCCAGCGGCGCGTACTCGCCCGACTGGATCGTCTCGACGCTCGGCTCGACGCATCCGTCACCGGAGTCGACCGAGACGAGG
The DNA here is from genome assembly GCA_963844425.1 of uncultured Thermoleophilia bacterium. Lineage (GTDB taxonomy): Bacteria > Actinomycetota > Thermoleophilia > Solirubrobacterales > 70-9 > DASUSH01. The sequence goes on from CAWJOD010000020.1 coordinate 461,902, forward strand.
TTGAGCGCATCCTGGTTCTGCTCGTAATAGGAGAACCCGAAGTAGGCGAGTCCGGCTTCATCGCCGGAGACACCCTCGACGAGCACGTTGTCGTCCTCGGACGGCGTGTACTCCTTGCGGCTCACGCCCTCCTCACCGTTGATCACATCGGTGAAGTAGTCGAACGTGCCGGAGTCGGTGCCGGGCCCGTAGAGGCTGACGTCGACGTCCGGGAGCGGCTCGCCCGTGTCGGCGTCGTCGCCGAGATCGGAGTAGTTGGTGACGGTGTCGTCGGTCCAGAGCTGCGCGAGCTGATCGGTCGTCAGACACGAGATCTCGAGCGCCGGATTGGTGACGATCGCGATGCCGTCGTTGGCGACCGGGATCTCGGTGTACTCGACACCGCCCTCCTTGCAGAGGTCCTCCTCCTCGGGCTCGATCGCCCGCGACGCGTCGGAGATGTCGATCTCGCCGGCGCAGAACTTCTCGAAGCCGCCGCTGGTGCCGGCGGCGCCCACGGTGATCTCAAGATCGGGACTGCTCTCGTTGATCAGCTCGGCCGCGGCCTGAGCGAATGGCTCAACCGTGCTCGAACCGTCGATCGCGAGCGAGCCGGAGAGCTCGGTGGGCGCATCGGCATCGCCGCCGCCGCTGGAGCTCGACTCGTCGTCGTCGCCGCAGGCCGCGACGCCGAACGCCAGCAGCGCGACTGCGATCAGCGCGAAGAGTGTCTTGGGGGATTTCACGGAGCTGTGTCCTCCTGTCGGTTGGTCATTTGAGGGAGCAGCCTGAGCGCCGGGTGGCCTCAGCTTGTTACGTGGCTGTGGCGACCTTGTGAAAAGGATGTGAAACGCCTGCACTCAGGCGCGAGGGGAGAAGCGGTATCCGATCCCGAAATGGGTGTGGATGAACCGGATCCCCGGAATCACGGCGGCGAGCTTCGCCCGCAGGCGGCTCACGTAGACGTCGACGGAGCGGTCGCTCGCCCGCAGGTCGCCTCCCCAGACGGCGGCGTAAAGCTCCTCGCGGGTCAGCACCCGGTCGGCGTGCGTCGCGAGCTCGGAGAGGAGCGCGTGCTCGCGAACGGTGAGTACGAGAGGGACGCCATCGAGCAGCGCGGTGTGCTCCCGCGAGCGGATCTCGAGCTCCCCGACCCGGACGACTCCGTTGTGGGCCGGTGCCGTGGCGAGGCTGGTGCCCTGGACCTCCATGGTCTGAGCTTCCCCGGCCGATGACACGCGGCTGTTACTCCCTGGTGAACCGGGTGTGAACGCGCGGTGAAGATCGCCGCCGGGCGGCGTGGCGCGGCTCGTACTCGGCGCAGGCGCGGTGGACGTACTTCCCCTGCCACGCGGGCACGCGGTCGTGGGACGGCGTTACCGGGCGGCCGCAGACCGGGCAATCGTTGATCAGGGACCTTCGGGAGCCCAGCCTCTCCATCGCGCTGCGTATGGCTCGATCCACCATCGTGGATCGAGATTAGGTACGGGGGGTCAGACTCCTGTTTGAATCCGGTGAACTCGCCTCGTCCCCTGCGGTGGCCGCTTCGTCCTCGGCCACCGTGGCCGGCAGCTCGGCGTCGCCGACGTCCTCGACGCCGCCGGGCTCGGGCTCGAAGCGGTAGCCGATCCCGAAATGCGTGTGGATGTAGCTCCAGCCCGGGGACTGGCGCTGCAGCTTGGCGCGAAGCTTGCGCACGAAGACGTCCACCGAGCGGTCGCCGTGAGCCATCGCGTAGCCCCACACGGACTGGTAGATCGCCTCGCGCTCGATCACACGGCCCTGCGCCTCGGCGAGGACGTGCAGGAGCTCGTACTCGCGACGGGTGAGGCCGACGGGCTGGCCGGATACGAAGGCCTGGAACTGGTCCGGCCTGATCTCGAGCTCGCCGGCGACGAGCGGACCGGTGTCGGCGGTCGCGCGGCCGCGGCGGTGGCGGCGGACGACGGCCTCGACCCTCGCCAGCACCTCCTCAGGATGGCAGGGCTTCGCGATCCAGTCGTCGGCGCCGATCCGCAGCCCGCGGACGCGCTGGGCGACGGTCGAGTTGGCGGCGCAGACGACGACGCCGAGGCCCGGGAGCAGGTTGCAGACGCGCTCGAGGAAGTCCCACGGATCGGAGCGCAGCACGCCCGGGTCGATCAGCAGCGCGTTCAGCTTCATCGCCACGAGCTCCTCGGGCGGGACGCCGCCGGAGAGCACGCGGTACTCGTAGCCGGCGGCCCCGAGGCGCTTCGAGAGCACCTTGAGGAAGCCGCTGTCAGCGTCGACGATCCCGAGGCGGATGGCCCCATGCTGGCCGCTCATCGGCCCCGCTGCCCCGAACCGCGCGCCTTTGATGCACGCTTCATCACGGCAATGGTAGTCGGCGGTCCCGACCCCGTTTCTGCCGTTAACAGGTCGTTCACACGCAATTTGCAGGGGAAACCGAGATCGGGCCTATCGATGGTTCTCAGGATCTTCACCCACGCTTATGGCCGGCACCCGAGACTTCATCTCACGAGATTCCTCTCTCGTGCGGCGCGCGACCTCATCCCTGCCCCGGGATCGCGCGCCAAGATCTCACCTCGAGCCGGCTTTCGAGCCGGCTCGAGTCTTTTTAGTCACTCGATCGCGCCGCTCGCCGCGAGGGCGAGCACGAGCACACCGAGCGGGATCCGGTAGGCGACGAAGATCGCGAGCGAGTGGTTCGCGAGGTAGCGCAGGAGCCAGGCGATCGCCACGTAGCCGGAGACGAAGGCGGCGATCGTGGCGGTGATCGTCGGCACCACCGGGGCGCCGCCGCCCCCGATGTCGCGAAGCTCGAACAGCCCGCTGAGGACGACGGCAGGAACCGAGAGCAGGAACGAGTAGCGCGCCGCCGCCGTGCGGTCGAAGTTGCGAAAGAGGCCGGCCGAGATCGTCGCGCCCGAGCGCGAGACGCCCGGGATCAGGGCGAGCGCCTGGGCGAAGCCGATGAAGATCCCGTCGCGGCCGTCCATCTCGGAGAGCTCGCGCTCGCGAGCGCCGAAGCGCTCGGCGGCGAGCATGACGAAGGAGAAGGCGATCAGCATCGTCCCGATCACGTAGAGGCTGCGCGCGCCGGACTCGATCTGGTCGCTGAAGACGAGGCCGAAGATCGAGATCGGGATCGTGCCGAGGATGATGAACCAGCCGAGGTTGGCCTCGGTGCTGCGCCGCCGGAACGGCACCCGCAGCTCCCGCACCCAGGCGAGCGCGATCCGCCACAGGTCGGCGCGGAAGTAGAGCAGGACCGCAGCCATCGTCCCGAGCTGGATCACCGCCGTGAACGCGGCACCCGGGTCCTCCCAGCCGAGCATGGCGGGGACGATCCGCAGGTGACCGCTCGAGGAGATCGGGAGGAACTCGGTCAGACCCTGGACGATCCCGAGCAGGAGAGCCTCGAGCTCGGACATGAAGGGGAGCATCCTAGTGCGGCGCGGACCGTCGGACCGTTAGAGTTCCGGCGCCGTGAACCGCATTCGCGCCATCGCGATCGCCTCGATCATGCTCGTCGCCCTGCTCGTCACCGCGAGCCCGGCCATGGCCGCCGACGGCGTCGGCCTCTGGGGCCGCACGGACGACAAGGTGATCACCTTCTGGGGCTTCGGCCTGATGATCTTCTTCACGCTGCTGGTCGTCGGCCTCTCGCTGCTCCAGAACCGGGCCGAGAACCGCAAGGACCGCGAGCGCGAAGAGCTCGAGCGCCTGCGCCGCGACTAGCGTCTGCCGCGCTCTTCTTCTCGCAGCCGCGGAGCTTGTCCTTGCGGTCTGCGGTGACGACGTCGCCCTTGCCCTTGCCGCAGGCGACGCGGTCGCGCTGTCCGTCGCGGGCCCGGATCCGGTCATCGCCGTCGCCGCCTGAGACGCGGTCTTTGCCCTTGCCGCCGTTGAGGCAGTCGTCGCCGTCCTTGCCGGAGACCTTGTCGTTGCCCTTGCCGCCGCGCAGGCGATCGCCGCCCGCCGTGCCGACGAGGCGTGTCGTCGCGCTTCGTCCCCTTCTCCGCGAGCCGGACTCGCAGGCGCCGGCGGCGGTCACGCCGGGGGCCGGCGCCGAGCCCTCCGGGATCACCGCGGGGCGCGGCTCGTCTACGGTGCCCGTCGAGGAGCCGCCGGTGCCGCCTGGAGCGACGACGGCGCCGCCTCCGGCGCCCGGCCCCTCGAGGGTCGGCAGCCGCAGGTCGAGGTTGGCGACCGTGACCGGCGCCTGGCCGTTCGAGGCCCGGCCGTACGGGGCGTCGTTCGGCAGCAGCTCGAGCTTGGCGACGTGCCCGTTCTCGAACTTCCAGCCGTTCGGGTGGAGCTGGAAGACCTGGCGTGCGCCGCCTCGGCTCCCCGTGCGGGGCGGTAGAGGCCGCGCGCGACGAGCGGCTCGTTCGCCGCTCGGGGTCGACGTCGAGCAGGCGCGCCGCGACCTGCGAGGTCGGCCCGGGCGAGTCGATGTCGGCGATCACGGTCGGCGAGCCGGCGAGTGTGAAGCCGCCGCCCTTCGCCTCGCCGAGGCGGTAGGTCGCGGCGCCCGGCTGGTCGTCGCCGGACGCGGTCGCGCAGGCATCGCCGCCGCCTGCGACCGGGTCGAAGGCCTGGTTCGTCTGTCGGGTCGCCGGCCGCCGGGGGCGATCGTCTTCGAGCCGTCGTCGATGAAGCGGACCTCGCCCGGCGAGAGCTCGTCCCAGGTCGGCGCCGTGAACGGGCCCGCCGAGGGCCGGATCCTCCGGGCAGGTCTGGGTGATCGCGGTCACGCCTGCTGCGGGCTCGGCGCCGACGCCCTTGCAGGTAGTGGTCGAAGCAACGCCTCCTGAGCGGCGTCGAGCTTGCGCGATGTCCGCGTCCTTGCCCTGCCCGCGCATGTGGCCGTAGTCGAGGAAGAAGAGCGAGATGTCCGCGCCCGGGGGACTCGCTGCGCGTGCGGTTGTAGAAGCGGATCGCCTCGTCGGCCGGGAAGAGGTCGTCGGTCCAGCCGTTCGAGATCAGGAGCGGCGCCGGGCGGCCGTCGAGTGGTCGATGTAGTACGAGGAGTGGTGGGTGGTGACCTCGTCGATGATGTCGCGTCGACGAGCGGGTCGCCCTCGTATGGCTCGCCGGCGTTGATCCGGGCGAACCAGGTGATCAGGTCGGCGTCGGGGTCGGTCCCTGGCGGCGCGTAGTTGCCGGTCGCCTGCCCGGATCGCGTAGAGGCCGGCGATGAAGGACTGCTTCGGCGATCCCGATCGGGTAGTCGCCGTCGGGCCTCAGTAGGGGTGTCGGCGACGTAGTCGAGCGTGCGCGCCGTTCGGCGTCAGCGAGTAGGCGAGGTCGGTCCAGGGGATCTCGGGCGCGGCGGCGGCGATCCGCATCGGCTTGCCGCCGGGGCTGGTCCAGGGCGACGAGCGTGCCGTCGCGCATCATCACGCGGTTGCGGAGCGCGGCCAGCGCCATCGAGATGCCCGCCGCCGTAGGAGCCGCCGGTGGCGCCGATCCTGTCGGGTCGACGACCGGCCCTCGTCGGCGAGGATCCCGGCGAAGATACTGCGCGTCGCGCACCTCGTAGCGGGTGTCCATCAGGTGGCTGCAGCCCTCGCGCGCAGGCCGCGGGTCGAGGCGGCTGCGGCCGGGGCGCCGCAGGAATCGCCCCAGCCGCGGTCGCTCATGCTGAAGACGGCGTAGCCGCGCTCGGCGAAGCGCTTCATCGGGGCCGAAGCCGATCTTCGAGCCGCCGTAGCCGTGGAACATCATCAGGAGCGGGTAGTCGCCGTCGGTGCCGCTCGCCGGCTCGGCGGGCAGGGCGACGTTGACGTCGATCGGGACGCCGCCGACGCCGGGGACGCGGGTGTCCGGGCCGGGCGGCAACTCGTTCCCGGGCGCGCTGCCCTCGCAGAAGCGGACGCCCTCCCGCGGGGGGCAGGCGATGCCCGCCCCTCCGGCGGCCTCGCCGTTGAAGACACTGGGTATCGCGGCCTGCGCGCTCGGCGCGAGGGCGAGTGCCAGAAGCGCCCCCGTCAATACCCAGAGCTTGCGCACGAGACGTCAAGTTAACGGCGTATTCACAGGTCCGCGCCGGTTCAATCGCGCGCAGTCAGCGTGCAAACACGCGTGCAGGCTGTGTGAGCTGGATCACATAAGTGTTCCGGCAGGGTTTTGTGAGCGTATGTTCAAGTAGTCCCACCCATCGCCTAGTCGGGCGCCAATCCGAGGCGCCCGAGCGGGGGACCCAAACGATTCGGGGGCGAATCCGGCGCATCTGCGCCGGTAGCGCACTTCTCAGCGCGAGCCCGACAGCTAACCCCGTAGGCGCGAGAGAAGAAAGAGGTGCACCCACATGCGATTCAGCAATCGCCTCGGCGCCGCGCTGGCCGGCTTCGCCTTCGTCGCGACGCCCGTCGCCTTCGCCGCCGCTCCTAAGCTCGACGACTCCGCCTCCGCGGCCAAGCCGCTCGGCAAGGCCGATGGCGGCGATGTCGTGCTCAGCGACGTCAGGGCGAGCGACGAGCGCCACGATGCCGCTCGCCGCGAGCGTCTCGACGGCCCCTTCCACCCTGTCGTCATCGACTCCGTCGACTACGGCGAGGCCGGGCGCCGAGTTCGGCGCCGCTCGCTCGGGTCACGTCCACGAGGGCCAGGACGTCTTCGCGCCCTCGGGAACGCCGCTCGTCGCGGTCGCCGAGGGCGAGGTGGTCGAGGTCGGGACCGATTCCGGTCGCGGCAACTACGTCTCCATCTACGACCCGGCCAGGGACCAGACCTTCAACTACTTCCACATGATCGAGCCCGCTTCCGTGAAGCAGGGCGAGAAGGTCGACGCCGGCCAGGAGGTCGGCGCGGTCGGCTGCACCGGCAGCTGCTTTGGCGAGCACCTGCACTTCGAGGTGCACGAGGGCCGCGACCCCTACGGCCCCGCGGTCGACCCACTGCCGCTGCTCGAGAAGCTGCCGCAGGCGCGCGGCTAGCTCGCGGCCGCGCCGATTAGGGTGCGCTCGTGGCCCGGGTCCGCTACGAGCGAAGCGGGGCGGCGGCGGTCCTGACGATCGCCCGCCCCGAGCGGCGTAACGCCGTCGACCGCGAGACCGCCGAGGAGCTCCTCGAGGGCTACCGGCGCTTCGAGGCCGACGACGAGGCCCGCGCTCTCGTCCTCACCGGCGAGGGCGACGAGGCCTTCTGCGCCGGCGCCGACCTGAAGGCGCTGGCCGAGCAGGGACCGCAGGCGACTCCCGAGCAGGCCGCCGCCTGGGTCGACAAGCCCGAGGGGCCGATGGGGTTCACCCGCCTCACCCCGGCGAAGCCCGCGATCGCGGCGATCTCGGGCTGGTGCCTCGCCGGCGGGCTCGAGCTCGCGCTGTGGTGCGACCTTCGGATCGCCGCCGAGGGCTCGAAGCTCGGCTACCCCGAGCGCCGCTGGGGCGTGCCCCTGATCGACGGCGGCACCCAGCGCCTGCCCCGCATCGTCGGCCTCGGCCGCGCCCTCGACATGATCCTGAGCGGGCGCATCATCGAGGCCGACGAGGCCCGCGAATGGGGCCTCGTCAACGAGATCGTCGCGCCCGGCATGCACCTCGAGCGCGCGATCGAGTACGCCGAGGGCCTCGCCGCCTTCCCCCAGGTGACGATGCTCTCCGACCGCCGCGCCGCGATCGAGGGCTCGACGATGGAGCTCGAAGCCGGCATGGCCCACGAGGCGGCTCTCGGCCGCGAGTCGATCCAGGCCGGGATCGAAGGAGCGGGCCGGTTCGCCTCCGGCGAGGGGCGCGGCGGCGAGGGCGCGGGGGTCTGAGCCTCAGACCGCGGGGGGTGGATGCCGAAAAGCACCCATACGGTGCATTTCGGAATCCACCCCCTTACAGCGCCGCCGCGACCGCGCGCCCCGCGATGCGGCCCGAGAACATGCAGCCGCCGAGGAAGGTGCCCTCGAGGGCTCGGTAACCGTGCATCCCGCCGCCGCCGAAGCCGGCCACCTCGCCGGCCGCGTAGAGCCCTTCGAGCGGCTCGCCCGAGGGGCGCAGGACGCGGGCGTCGAGATCGGTCTGCAGGCCGCCGAGCGACTTGCGGGTGAGGATCGAGAGGCGGACAGCGATCAGCGGCCCCGCCTTCGGGTCGAGGATCCGGTGCGGCGCGGCGACGCGGGTGATGCGGTCGGCCCAGTAGTCGCGGGCGCCGTGGATCGCGGTGATCTGGCCGTCCTTGGCGTAGGGGTTGGCGACCTCGCGGTCGCGCGCGACGATCTGCGCTTCGAGGTCGGCGCGGTCGATCAGCTCCTCCCCGGCAAGCGCGTTCATCCGCCTGACGAGGTTCCCCAGGTCGGCCTCGACGATGAAGTCCTCGCCCCTGTCCATAAACGCTTGCACCGGCGCGGGCGGCCCCGAGGTCAGCCGCTCCTTCAGCACCGCCAGCCAGCTCCCCGAGCTGGTGTCGGGGTTCTGCTCGGAGCCCGAGAGCGCGAACTCCTTCTCGATGATCTTGCGGGTGAGGACGAACCACGTGTAGTCGTGTCCCGTCTGCTGGATGTGGTCGAGGGTGCCCAGGGTGTCGTAGCCCGGGTAGAGCGGGCCGGGCAGGCGGCGACCGGTGGCGTCGAACCACATCGGCGAGGGCCCGGGGATGATCCGGATCGCGTGGCGTGGCCAGATCGGGTCCCAGTTGTGGATCCCCTCGACGTAGTGCCACATCCGATCGGAGTTGATCTCGTTGGCGCCGGCGGCACGGGCGATCCCGAGCATCCGGCCGTCGACGTGGGCGGGGACGCCGGAGAGCATCCGCCGCGGCGGCTCGCCGAGCCGCTCGGGCCAGTTCTCACGGACGATGTCGTGATTGCCGCCGATTCCGCCGGTGGTCGCGATCACCGCCCCGGCGGAGAGCTCGAACTCGCCCACCTCGTCGCGGCCGCTGGCCTCCCCGCGCGCGACCGCGCTCGGCTCGAGCAGCTTGCCGGCGACGCCGGTCACGGCGTCACCGGAGACGACCAGCTCGTCGACGCGATGGCGGAAACGGAGCTCGACCAGCCCGTTCGCCGCGGCCTCGCGCACCCGGCGCTCGAACGGGCGCACGACCCCGGGACCCGTGCCCCAGGTGATGTGGAAGCGCGGAACCGAGTTGCCGTGGCCGTCGGCGTGGTAGCCGCCGCGCTCGGGCCAGCCGGGATTCGGCAGCCACCGCATCCCCTGGCCGTGAAGCCACGAGCGCTTCTCGCCGGCGCAGAAGCCGACGTAGGCCTCGGCCCACTTCCGGGGCCACTCGTCCTCGGGGCGGTCGAACGCGGCGGTCCCCAGCCAGTCCTGAAGGGCGAGCTCGTAGGAATCCTTGACCCGGCAGCGCCGCTGCTCGGGGCTGTCGACAAACATCAACCCGCCGAGCGACCAGAACGCCTGGCCGCCGAGGCTCGCCTCGGGCTCCTGGTCCAGCAGGATCACCCGCTTGCCGGCGTCGGCAAGCTCGGCGGTGGCGACGAGGCCCGCGAGCCCGCCGCCGACCACGATCACATCGGCATCGTTCGTCATCGCCGGGGAAACCTAGGAGTTCCGCGCTATTCGGGGATGCGGAAGCTGGTCAGCAGGCGCTTCTCGGTCTCGCCCTTGACCTCGGCGACGACCTCGACCTGGTCCTCTAGCGGGGTGCCGCGAAGCTTCGTCGCGAGCAGGTCGTCGACCTGGAAGATGCCGGCGGTGTTGTTGAGGACGATCTCGATCCGGACCGCGCGATCCTCGCCGCGCTCGATGTTGACGTCGTCGATCGCCGCTGCCGAGAGCGAGTGGATGCCCTGGTGACCGGATTCGACCGGGATGCGCGAGCGGCCCTGCGCCATGTCGAGGGCGTCGGCTACGCGGACGACCCCGGCCTCGAGCGTGTAGGGCTCGCCCCGGCGACGGTGGCCGATGATCGCGTGCAGGGACTCGGCGACGACGACGGTGAGCTCGGGCTCCGAGTAACAGCCGTCGAGCAGCTCCCGCAACTTCGGCTCGGCGAGGAAGAGGCTGTAGGCCTCGTGGTCGGCGCGGTGGATCGACATCCCGGTGTCGTGGAAGAGCGCGCCGGCGGCGACTACGACCTCGGCGTCCCGCGCGCTCATCCCGTGGTCCGCGGCCATCGCGCACTCGACCCCGGCGCGGTCGAGCAGGCGCAGCAGCCGCAGGGCGATGTTGAGCACGATCTGGACGTGGACCCACGAGTGATCGGACATCCCGAGCCGCTCGGAGGTCACCTGCGCCATGTGCCACCAACCGCGTACCTGCTCGTCCTCGTTCACCGCCTCGAGGAAGCGCTCGAGCTTGCGGTTTCCACGGGTCGGGGCGCGCACCTTCGCGTCCGCGATCGCCTCGCGCGGTGTCCTGCGCCGCTCGTCGGGTCCGGTGTCGGGGGCGTCGGTCACGAGGAACAACTATCGCCGAATCCTCCGCTTCGCGTCCGGTTCGGCTCGATCTCATCTGCATGAGATCGCACCGTCCGCAGGCGGAGTTAGTTTCCCCGCCCGAGGTGTCGAGGATGGAGCGGCCAGCCGCGATCTGCCCGTGCACCGGCCTGACGATCCCCGAATGCAGCTGCAAGCGCTGCCTCGAGGAGCAGGTCAGGAGCTTCAGTCCGCTGATGCGCCGAACCGGCCTTCAGGCGGTGCCGCCGCCGACCCCGCGCACGTCGCGGCCACAGGAGGGGCGCAAGGCGGCTTAGGGGGTTTGGCGAGCGTTCCCCCCGCGGTTAGGCTCGCCAACCGTGGCTTCACCCGCGCTCCTCTCGATCGAGCGTCGCGACGAGGTTGCCCTCGTCACCCTGCGGCGGCCGGAGAAGCGCAACGCGCTCTCGATCGAGCTGCGAACCGAGCTCGCCGACGCCTTCTCGAGCCTCGGCAACGACGGAAGTGTCGGCTGCATCGTCCTCACCGGCGCCGGCCCGGCGTTCTGCTCGGGCATGGACGTGAGCCAGTTCGGAGGGGACCTCGACAACCGCGCTCGCCTGGTGGAGACGAGCACCGCCGCCTTCGAGGCCGTCGGCGAATGCGCTCGCCCGGTGATTGCCGCCGTCAACGGGCCGGCGCTTGCCGGCGGCTTCGCACTGGCGCTGCTCTGCGACCTGCGCATCGCCGGGGCCGACGCGACCTTCGGCTATCCGGAGCTGCCGCGCGGGATCCCGCCGAGTTACGCCGCCGCCCGGGCAGTCCTGCCGGCGACCGTGGCCCAGGACCTCTGCCTGACCGGTCGCGTGATCAGCGCCTCCGACGCCGTCAAGCTCGGTGTGGCGCGCGAGATCGCGGAGGACGACGTCGTCGTCCGCGCCCTCGAGCTTGCCGGGAGGATCTCCTCGCTGCCCCGGGACGCGGTGCTCGAGACGAAGCGCCGCACGCTGCTCGAGCGCAGCCACCTATGGGGCTTTCTCTTCGCCGACGAGCGCCAGGTGTTCCGACGGGCGCTGCTCGGAGACGGCGAGGGAAACGGCGACGACGAGGCCGCTTGATCGCTCAGGCCGGCTAGGCGAGCGGCGAGACCGCCTCGAGCAGGAGCGGCCAGACCGTGAGCTCGATCAGAGCGCTGACGATGAGCATCGGGATCGCGATCGCGACGGTGACGAACGTCGCCGCGAGCAGCTGCTCCCATTCGCCGCGACGGCTGGCGATCAGCCAGGCGGCCAGCGGCAGGAAGAGCGCGACGAGCTCGAGGATCGCGTGCGGGAGCACGGTGAGGACGAGGGTCGTCGGGGAGATCGCGAAGTTTGCGGCGGTGTCGGCCCCGATCGAGCCGAGCGCGTAGGCCTGGGTGACGAGCGAGAAGACGGTGACGAGGCCGACCCAGGCGATCGCGATCGCCCCCGCCTTGGCATGGATCGCCCGCGCGAGCCCGGTCCGGCGATCCGCCTCGTGGCGCATCGAGCTGCCGGCGATGAACCCGGCGACGCACGCCATCGCGTGTAGCGCCAGGACGAGACCGTTCCCGGCGAGGATCCAGGCGAGGTCGCCGGCGTCCGGGGCCGAGTCGACGCCGGGGATGGCGATCAGCGTCGGGTCCGGGGTGGCGAGCTGCGCCACGGCCCAGACGGCGGTGATCAGGCAGACGGCGATCGCGAAGCTGAGCGCGAACCAGCGGCCGAGGACCGACCACGGGCGCTGCTGCCAGCGCTCGAGGGTCCCGCGCGTGTCGCGGATCCCCTGGACTAGGACGAAGTCGTCGGCGGCCACCCAGATACATCGGCAGATCCGGCCATGAACGAAAGCCCCGGCTGCTCAGCCGGGGCTCTCGCATGGCTCGGAGGCAGGTGTGTGGTTACTGGCCGCAGACGGGCCAGGGGGTGCTGCCCGACTGCGCGTAGAGCATCGAGGCGCGCATGTCCTGCTCGGCCTCGGACGCCTCGGCGGGGTTGCCGGTACCGCCGACCGAGGCCCAGGTGCCCTCGTCGAACTGGTACTTGCCGTAATAGCCGGCGCCATTGACCGCGGTCGGGTCGCCGCCCGACTCGCAGGCCGCGATCGCATCGAGGGTCGACTGCGAGACGCCGCCGACCAACCCGTAGTCGCCGCTGGCGGCGGGATCGGCCTGCCCGGCCGCCTCGCGTGCCTTCTCGACGCCCTCGCGGAGCTGCGGGACCTCGTCGCTGAGCTCGTCGAGCGTGGGCTCGCCGCGCTTGGCGAGCAGGCTCTCCTCCGGCTCCGCGCCGAGCTTCTCGGCCTCCGCGTAGAGCTCGCGATAGCGGCCGCTCAGCTCCTCGGTGCGATGGTCGTCGATCGCGCGGTTGAGGTCCTCGCCCTCGCGCTCGAGCACGCCGATCTCAGTGCCCTCGGCGCCGGGGTCGGGAGTGACCGACTCCGCGCCGTCCGCCGCGAATGCGGCCGTTGTGATCACGCCGAGGCCGAGCGCGATCGCGCTCGCCGCGGCGGCGAAGTTCGTCTTCTTGAGCACGGAAACACCACCTCCGTTTGGTCCCACTCGCCGTGGTGAGGAAGCGGCGCCGAGGCAGTGCCTCGCCGTGACCGAAGGGACTCGGTCTCGCTTCGACCCCCAGTTGTGCGGCTCGCGGTCAGCCCCCGGGCGGTTCGCTTGATTGCTGTAGGTGCGCCCCCTCGTCTGGGTCGGCGCACGCCCGAGGTGTGATCCGTGTGGCCTGCAGGGTTGCCGCTAAATCGCGAAACATGTGTGACTCCGCGCACACTTGCAAGCAAACGCTCACACTCGTAACGACCGCCACGAAACGGGGTGTTAGTCGGCGATGGAGGCGGAGACGGCAGGCGGTGCCCCCGGCGAGGGACCCGGCGAGCGCGAGAGCGTCGAGGCCGAGCGCGAGCCGAACTTCCTGCTCGCGCGCTTCGAACGCCGCTTCCTCCCGTGGCTCGCGGCGAAGCTGCCGCGCTGGGTCCTCCCCGACGACCTCACCGCGGTCGGGGTCCTCAGCGCCTTCGGCATCTGCGCCGCCTACCAGCTCTCGAACGAGAGCATCGACTGGCTCTGGGTGGCGAGCGCCCTGCTCGTCGTCCAGTGGCTCGGCGACAGCCTCGACGGCACCCTTGCCCGCGTGCGCGGCATCCAGCGGCCGAAGTACGGGTTCTACCTCGACCACATGGTCGACGCGATCTCCACCGCGGCGATCGGGATCGGGCTCGGCCTGTCTCCGTTCATGCTGCTCTCGGTCGGCACGGTCATCGTCGTCGCCTACCTGATCCTCTCGATCAACGTCTACCTCGAGAGCATGGCCTTCGGCCGCTTCCGGATCGGCTACGGGCTGATCGGCCCGACCGAGATCCGCGCGATCCTGATCGTCCTCAACACGGCGCTCGCGCTCAGGCTCGGGCTCGACTTCACGATCGCCGAGGTTCAGCTCACGGTCCTCGACGTGATCGGGCTCGCGATCGCCGGCGGCATGATCGTCCTCCTCTGCGGTCGCGCCCTGGGCAACCTGCGCGAGCTGGCGCGGACCGAGCCGGCGGCACCGCGACGCTAGCCACTAGCGTCGCGCAATGCGGATCCTCGCCTTCAGCGACCTGCACTGCGACCTCGGGCGCGCTGCCGACCTGGCCGAGCGAAGCGCCGAGGCCGACGTCGTCGTCTGCGCCGGCGACGTCGCCTCCGTGCACGAGGGCCTCGCCGAGACGATCGCCGCGCTGCGGCCGATCGAGGTCCCGGTCGTGCTCGTGCCCGGCAACAACGAAACCGACTCGGCGTTGCGCAGCGCCTGCGCGGACTGGCCTTCGGCCACCGTGCTGCACGGCGAGCGAACCGAGATCGACGGCATCGAGGTCTTCGGGCTGGGCGCCGGCATCCCCATCACCCCCTGGGACTGGAGCTTCGACCTCGACGAGGACGAGGCGGCCTCGGCGCTTGCCGATTGTCCCGAGCGCGGCGCTGCTGGTCGTCCATTCACCTCCCTACGGCCACGTCGACCGGAGCCGTGGCCGGAACCTCGGCAGCCGCGCCATCCTCGACGCGATCCTCACGCGTGCCCCGCGGCTTGCCGTCTGCGGCCACATCCACGAGAGCTGGGGGCAGCGCAGCCTGATCGGCGACACGCCGGTGATGAACCTCGGCCCGGAAGGCGTCGTGCTCGAGCTCTGAGCGCAGCTCGGAGGCGGACAGCGGGCGATTCGCCTTGCAGTCCTCGAAATGACCTCAAGGACACGGCCCGGGATTCCGATCTTGTGAACATGAGCGAGCAGGCACGAACTCGATTCGCCGCCTCGCGAAAGCTCGCGGCCCGCGCCGGCGGCGCCCTGCTGCTGGCGGGGGCCGGCCTCGTGGTCGTCACCGTCCTGCTTCCTCCCCCAGCCGAGCACTCCGACGCGGCCATCCTCGTCCTCGGCGCGATCGCCGGCCTCTCCGGGGTCGGCCTGCTGGTCCTGAAGGAGCCCAGCGAGCCGATCCTCGGCCTCGGCGGCGTGATCGGCACGATCGTGATCACCGGCGCCACCTACGAGGCGGGCCTCGCCGGGACCGGCGCCGACGACAACAGCGTCCTCTACCTCTGGATCTGCCTCTACTGCTTCTACTTCTTCGGGCTGCGCCACGCTCTCGCCCAGCTCGCCTTCGTCGGCATCGCCTACGGCGCCCTGCTCGTCGCCGAAGCCCCCGCGGAGACGATCCTCACCCGCTGGCTGATCACGATGGTGACCCTGCTCGTCGCCGGCCTGCTCGTCGCGCTCCTTCGCCGCTCGGTGCAGGGCAGCGTCGACGAGCTGATGCGCCAGGCCCGGATCGACTCGCTGACCGGAGCGCTCAATCGCAACGCGCTCGGCCAGCGGGCCGAGATCGAGTTCGCCCGCGCCGAGCGCGAGCGGACTCCGACCTCGGTGATCGAGGTCGACGTCGACCGGTTCAAGGAGCTCAACGACAGCTACGGCCACCCCGTCGGCGACGAGGTGCTGCAGCGAGTCGCCCGCGCGCTCGCACGTGAGACGCGCAAGGCCGACGTGGTCGCCAGGGTGGGCGGCGACGAGTTCGCCGTCCTCCTGCCGCACACCTCCTCCGGCGAGGCGAGGCGGATCGCCGAGCGCCTGCGCGTATCCGCCCAGCACGACCTCGAGGCGAGCGGCATGGTCGCCGCCCTCAGCGTCGGCGTCGCCACCGCCGAGGGCCCGCCCGCACTCAGCTTCGAGCAGCTCTGGGCCGCGGCAGACGCGGCGATGTACGAGGCGAAGCGCTCCGGCGGCGGTGGTGTGAGGACCGCGCCGGGTGCGGAGGGGAGCGCTTCACCGGCGCTTTGACGCGATGGGCGTCAGCGCCCGTAGGACTTCGGCAGCCCGAGGGAATGCTCGGCGACGTAGTTGAGGATCATCTCGCGCGAGACCGGAGCGGTGCGGGTGACGCGGACGCCCCACCAGAGGTCGGTGAGGCCGTATTCCAGCGCGAAGCCGTTGCCGCCGTGCGTCTGGATCGCGCGGTCGACGCATTTGATCGCGGCCTCGGCGGCGGCGTACTTGGCCATGTTCGACGCCTCGCCGGCGCCGGGCGCGCCGGCGTCGTAGAGCGCCGCCGCCTTCTGCGTCATCAGCCGGGCCATCTCGAGCTCGACCTTGGCCTCGGCGAGCGGGTGCGAGATCGCCTGGTGGGTGCCGATCGGCGCGCCCCAGACCTCGCGCTCGCGGGCGTACGCGGACGCCTTCTCGAGCGCGAGCAGGCCGATGCCGCCGGCGATGGAGGCACCCATGATCCGCTCCGGGTTGAGGCCGTCGAAGACCGGCCCGAGGCCGCCGTTCTCACCGCCGACGAGGCGGTCCTCGCCGACCTCGACGTCGTCGAAGAAGAGCGTCCACTGGCGGTCGGGGCCGATGAACGGCATCGGGATCGCCTCGCGGGTGAACCCGGGCGCATCGACGTCCACGATCGCCAGCGAGGGCAGGCCGAGCGAGCCATCGTCCGCCCGGGTGCGGGCGACGACGAGGACGGCGTCGGCGTCCTCGAGGCCGGAGATGAAGGTCTTCTGCCCGTTCAGGAAGTAGCGGCCGTCGCGCTTGGCGAGAGAGGTCTTCAGCTGATGCGAGTTCGAGCCGGCATCGGCCTCGGTGATCGCGAAGGCGATCTTCGTCGTCCCGGCCCCGATCCCGCGCAGCCAGACGTCCTTCTGCTCCTCGCTGCCGTGCCTGGCGAGAATCGAGCCGGCGATCGCCGGCGAGACGACGATCAGGAGCAGGGCGTTGCCGGTCGCCGCCATCTCCTCGGCGACCGCCGAGAGGGCTCGCATCCCGAGCCCACCGCCGCCGTACTCCTCGGGCACGTTGACGCCCATGTAGCCGCGGCTCGCGAGCTCGTCCCAGAGCTCGGTCGGAGGCTCGCCCGGCCTCGGTCTTCTGCCGCGCGTACTCGGGGCCGTAGGAGGAGCAGATCGAGCGCACCGTCTCGCGCATCAGCCGCTCCTCGTCGGAGGGACGGAGCTCGAGGACGGGCAGGTCGGCCCGGGAGGCGGTGGCCATCGGGACGAATCCTGACAGGAGCGCGGTATCTAGCCGAAGATCGCCAGGTGCACGAGGCCGCCGGCGAAGCCCAGCACGGCGCCGTGGAGGTAGAGCAGCCACTCGTCCTCGCGCATCGCCGTGCGCAGCATCTCCGAGAAGTCCTCTGGTGACATCTCGCGGATCCGCGCCGAGATCAGGGTCTGCACGCGCTCGGACTGCTCGCGGTTGAACTCGGGATCGGTCATCGGCGTCACCGCGTACTCGACCGACTCGACCGCGACCGCCTCCCGGATCGCGTCGTACTCGCGGCCGCCGACCGCCGCCCGGATCGCGGCGCGCGGCCGGCCGACGGCGCGGTCGAGCGCCGGTCGCAGCGCCGTCTCGATCATCCGCCGGGTTCGGTCCGAGCGCGGCCCGTGCATGAGCTCGTGGCCGATGTTGGAGAGGGTGACCACCTCGTCGGCTACCGCTCTCGCGTAGATGTCGCCCGCCTCCGGCTGGCGGCGCAGGAACAGGCCCTGGAGCTTGAGCGGGCCGATCTTGGTGGGCCGGACCGGTTCGAAGATCATCCAGATCCCGACCAGGTTGGTGACGTAGCCGATGATCACGCCCGAGATCGGCAGGAGCCACCACTCGTGGAAGAGGATCTCGGTGATCACCGCGGTCGGGATCCCGAGCACGAAGCCGAAGATGAAGCCGAAGTTGACGATGAACTTGAGCTCCTTCGTGCCGATGTCGCGGAAGATCTGGTTCGCGATCTCGGGGTCCTCCTCGAACCGGCGGATCACCATCAGCTTGATGTCGAGGAGCTGGTCGATGTTCTCGCCGATCTGATCGGTGACCGAGCGGATGATCTCGGGGAGCTGCTCCTGGACGCGCTCGTGGACCGCCTCGCGAACGCGCGGCGGCAGGTCGTGCCAGAGCTGCGGGTGCTCGCGCTCCATGATCCGCTCGACGACGTCGCGGATGTCGCGCCGGGACGTCGCGATGATGTGCTCCGCGATCCGCTCGGGCTCGAGCTGGTCGTAGAACTCCTTCGGGCTGCCGAGCTTGGCGATCCCCTTGTCGACCGCGATCGAGCCCATCTTCGCGGCCCGCGAGGGGATGATCCCCTGCCACCCCACCCCGCCCTGCATCACCCCGGGGATCTGCTGGATCTTGCGGGGGAGGAGACGCGCCAGCTCGCCGAGCAGAGGCACCCGCGCGCCGCGGAAGCGCACCGGCTGGAAGAGCATGATGACGCCGCTCCAGTTCGTCACGTAGCCGATCGCGCCCGTGAAGAACGGGACCGTGATCACGCTGACCCAGTCAACCTCCTCCATCCCGGGGAACCCTATGGAGTTCGGAGATACCCTGGAGCCGTGTCCAAGGACGGCCACAGGCGGCTTCTCGCCCTCGTCGTAGCCGGCGTCGCGCTCCTCGCAGTTCCCTCGACCGCGTCCGCGGCGATCGAGACGCAGACCTTCCGGCTCGGGCCGGTCCAGGTCGACGGCTACGAGGTCCTCCAGGGCCACCTGCTCGCCCAGACGCCGCAGCTCGACGGCCACATCATCGGCATGGAGACCGACGTCGTCGACGCGCAGGGCGACCCGATCCCGATCCAGCGGCTGATGCTCCACCACATCGTCTTCACGAACCTCGCCCGGAGCGACAACACGTGCGACCAGTTCACCGACTGGGACGGGCAGAGCACCTGGAACAACCTCCCCCAGCGCTTCTACGGCGCCGGCGAGGAGCGCGCGAAGTTCGCGGTGCCGCCCGGCTACGGCTACCGGACCCGCCGCTCCGACCCGTGGGGCGTCACCTACATGTTCATGAACCACCGCGCGGAGGTGGACGAGGCCTACATCGAGTACACGGTGACGATCGACACCGACCCGCAGATCCAGTCCCTCGAGCCGTACTGGCTCGACGTGAAGAACTGCCAGGCAGACCCGATCTACAACGTCCCCGGAACGGGCGAGAAGGGCTCGACCCACACCCGCACCGCCGACTTCACCTTCCCCGAAGCCGGGCGGATCATCGTCGGTGGCGGCCACGTCCACGGCGGCGCCCGGCGGCTGACCCTGACCGAGCCCGGCTGCGGAGGCCGCGAGATCGGGCGTTCGGTGCCGACCTGGGGAGCCCCGGAGCATCCGTTCTACAACGTCAGGCCGATCCTGCACGAGCCCGGGCCGATCAACATGAGCGGCTTCGGCACGCCGACGGGGATCCCGATCGCGGCCGGCCAGAAGGTTCGGCTCAGCTCCGAGTACGACAACTCACGCGCCCACACCCGGGTGATGGGGATCTCGGTCGTCTACCTCGCCCCCGACCCGAGCGTCACCGACGGCTGCGCCCCGCTCCCGGGCGACATCCAGACGGTGGGGACGAGCGAGCCCGGCCGGCACGCGCCGCCGAAGTTCGAGGTCCCGCTTACCGGGCTGGACGCCGACGGCAACGCGATCGAGATCGACGGACCTCCCGGCAAGCTCGAGCGGATGCGTAACGGCGGCACCGTCGACGTCGGCGATCGCTTCTTCTCGAAGCCGAACATCGAGGTGGACAAGGGCGCCGAGTTGAGATGGCGCTTCAACGGCTCCGAGCTTCACAACCTCACGCTCGCCAACGGCCCGCTCGGGATCGGCTCGCCGAACCTCGACGACGAGCGCACCTACTCGCGGAAGCTGACGAAGAAGGGCACTTACCGGCTCTTCTGCGCCCTGCATCCCGTCGACATGCAGGAGCGCGTGGTAGTAAGGGGGAAGTGAGCGAGCAGTCCCTGGTTTCGGCCGACGACCTCGAGCGGGTCTTCGGCAGTGGCGACGCAGCCGTCCGCGCCCTCGACGGCGTCACGGTCGACCTTCCGGCCGGCCGCTTCACGGCGATCATGGGACCGTCGGGCTCGGGCAAGTCGACCCTGATGCACTGCCTCGCCGGCCTCGACCGCCCGACCTCGGGCCAGGTGACGATCGACGGCGTTCGCCTCGGTGATCTCGACGACGTGAAGCTGACCGAGCTGCGCCGGGACAAGGTCGGCTTCGTCTTCCAGTTCTTCAACCTGCTGCCGGTCCTCAGCGCCGAGGAGAACATCCTGCTGCCGCTCTCACTCGCCGGCCGCGATCCCGACCGCGAGCGCTTCGACCGGCTCGTCGACGCTGTCGGCCTGCGTGACCGCCTCAACCACCGCCCGGCCGAGCTGTCGGGCGGTCAGCAGCAGCGCGTCGCGATCGCCCGGGCCCTGGTTTCGGCGCCCGCGGTGGTCTTCGCCGACGAGCCGACCGGCAACCTCGACTCGCAGTCGAGCGAGGAGGTGCTGGCGCTGCTGCGCCGAGCCGTCGACGATTTCGGGCAGACGATCGTGCTCGTCACCCACGATCCGGTGGCGGCCGAGGTCGCCGACCGGGTCCTCGTCCTGGTCGACGGCAGGATCCAGAGCGACTCGGCGAGCGACGGAGCGAGCCCCGCGACGAGCGGATGACCCGGATCGCGCTGCGCTACCTGTGGGCGCGCAAGCTGCGAACGGTCCTCACCTCGCTGTCGATCGTGCTCGGGGTGATGATGGTCACCGGGACCTACGTCTTCACGGACACGATCAACAGCTCGTTCGAGGAGATCTTCACCGAGTCGAACGAGAACATCGACGCGGTCGTTACGGCAAAGGAGGCGGTCGAGAGCGAGGAGGGTGGCTCGCCCCCCTTCGACGCCGGGGTGCTCGACCGGGTCCGAAGCGCCGAGGGCGTCTCCCTCGCCGAGGGCGCGATCGCCGACCAGGACCTCGCCATCATCGGCTCCGACGGCGAGCCGACCGGCCTCTCGGGCGCGCCGTCGCTCGGCTTCTCCGCCGGCGACGAGCTCTTCGACCCGCTCGACTATGAGGGGCGCCCGCCCGCGGCCGACGACGAGGTCGTAATCGACAAGAACACCGCGGAGTCGGAGGGCTATGAGATCGGCGACACGGTCACGCTGGCAGGCAAGGCCGGGACCGGTGATTACGAACTGGTGGGGATCGGAACCCTCGGCGAGGTCGACTCCTTCGGCGGCGCCAGCTTCGCGGTCCTGACCCTGCCGGAGGCGCAACGGATGACCGGCAAGGAGGGCCAGTTCGACCAGATCGCGGTCGCGGCGGAGGAGGGCGTTTCGCCCGACGAGCTCGTCCGCGAGCTTGGCAACCAGCTGCCCGGCTCGGTCACGATCGAGACCGGCGACGAGAACGTCCAGTCTCAGCGCGACGACATCGGGGAGCTGGTCGGGTTCCTCACGACCGCGCTGCTGATCTTCGCCGGTGTGGCGCTCTTCGTCGCCGCCTTCCTGATCTTCAACACGTTCTCGATCATGGTCGCCCAGCGCACCCGCGAGTTCGGGATGCTTCGCGCTCTCGGCGCGAATCGGCGCCAGATCGTGGGCTCAGTGGTGCTCGAGGCACTTGTCCTCGGCCTCCTCGCGTCGGTTCTCGGGTTCCTGCTTGGCGTCCTGTTCGCGAGCGTGCTCGAGGCCGCCTTCAAGGGCCTCGGGATCGACCTACCGGCGTCCGGCCGCGTGGTCGAGGCGCGCACGGTGCTCGTCGCGATCGTCACCGGCACCCTGATCACCCTCGTCGCGGCGCTCGCCCCCGCGGTCCGGGCGACCCGAGTACCGCCGATCGCCGCGCTGCGGGAGGGCGTGCGGCTCGAGACGCCGTCGGGCTCGCGCCGGCGGTTCGTGCTCGCACTGGTGCTCTCCGTGCTGGGCATCGGGCGCTGGTACTGGCGCTCGCTCAGGCGCTCTCGCCCGAGGGCGCATGGATCGGCGCCGGCGCGACCGCGACGTTCCTCGGCTTCGCCCTGCTCAGCCCGGAGCTCGTGCGGCCGATCGCGTCGCTGGTCGGCCGGCCGCTCGAGCGCCTCCGCGGCGTGCCGGGGCGGCTCGCCCGCGAGAACTCGGTGCGCAACCCGGGCCGCACCGCGGCGACGGCGGCCGCGCTGATGGTCGGCCTCGCCCTGGTCTCGTTCGTGACGGTGTTCGCCGCGGGGCTGCGGGGCTCGATCGACGACGCGATCGACGACGTCTTTGCCTCCGACCTCATCCTCTCCCACGGCGACGGCTTCTCCGACATCCCGCTCGGCGCCGGCGAGCTCGCAGCGGCGGTCGAGGGGGTTGAGGTCGTCTCGCCTTACCGGTTCACGAACGCGATCATCGAAGGCGAGGCGGATGACCGCTCGCTCTCGCTGGTCGATCCCGAGACCGTCGACCGCGTGCTCGAGCTCGACTGGGTCGAAGGCGCGCCCGAGGTGCTCTCCGGGCTCGGCCCCCAGGACGCGGCGATGGACGCGAGCCAGGCGGAGAAGCGCGGGCTCGGCGTCGGCGACACCTTCACCGCCACGACCCCGAGCGGCGAGGAGATCAGGTACACGGTCCGGGGCACCTACGACGACAACGCCGACTTCACCGGCGACTACGTAGCGTCCGACGCGAACGCCGACGCCTACGACGAAGGGCACTCGGTGACCAATCTCTTCATCGACCTCGCGCCCGACGCCGACGCGGCGGCGGTCCGCGCGCAGCTCGAGGACGAGCTCGACACGGCCTTTCCGACGATCGAGATCGAGGACCAGGAGGAGCTCAAGGACTCGATCTCCGAGGAGCTGAACGGTCTCCTCGGCGCCGTCTACGCACTGCTCGCGCTGGCGATAATCGTCTCCCTGTTCGGAATCGTCAACACGCTTGCGCTCTCGATCTACGAGCGCACCCGCGAGCTCGGCCTCTTACGAGCAGTCGGCATGTCGCGCCGTCAGGTGCGGCGGGTGATCCGCTACGAGGCGGTGATCACGGCCCTGATCGGCGCCATCCTCGGGATCGTCCTCGGGGTCGTCTTCGCAGTGATCGCCAGCCGGCCGCTGGCCGATGAGGGCTTCACCCTCACGATTCCGTTCGGCGCGCTGGTCATGCTGCTCGTGCTCGCCGTGATCGCCGGAATCGTCGCCGCCATCGGACCCGCCCGCAGAGCCTCCCGCCTCGACGTGCTCGAGGCGCTGGCATACGAGTAATGATGAGCTGATGGCAGAGCCCCCGCCGCCTCCCTCGATCCCCGCCCGCATCCTCGGCAGCGGCGCCCGGCGGGTCGGAGCGGTCGCCGGCGCGACCGGCATCGACCGCGCGCTCGAGGAGGCGATCGCCGACGCCGTCGTCCGCACCGTCGAGAGCCCCGCCTTCGAGCGCGCGCTCGCGGAGGTGTTCGACGGGCCGGTGGTCGAGCGCGCCGTCGAGCAGGCGATGCAGTCCGAGGCCGTGGAGCGGGCGCTGACCGAGGCGATCGACAGCGAGATGATCGACCGCGTCTGGGAGCGGCTGCTCGCCTCCGACGAGGCGCAGAAGCTGGTCGAGCGGATCGCCGAGGCGCCAGAGGTCAGGGCGGCGATCGCCCAGCAGGGCGTGGGCCTCGTCTCGGACCTCGGCCGCCACGTCGGCGAGGTCGCCCGGAAGGTGGACGACATCGTCGAACGGGTCGTACGACGGATCACCTTCGCGCGGCAGCGAACGCAGCCGACCAACCGCGCGGGCGGCGCCACCCGCCTGCTCGCGCTGCTCGTCGATGCCGGCATCCTCAACTTCGCGGTCCTCGCGACCGGCGCGATCCTCTCCTTCCTCATCAACGCGGTCTTCGGCGAGGGCACCCACCGCGAGCCGCCGCTGGTCGCCCTCGGCATCAGCCTCCTGGGTCTTCCTCGCGGGCCTCTACCTGGTCACGTTCTGGCGCTTCGAGGGCGAGACGCCCGGCATGCGCTTCATCGGCCTCAACCTCGAGGTCGACGGCGCCGACGAGAAGCACCTGGGCGCCCGAAGATCGCTGAAGCGACTGCTCTGGCTGCTCCTGTCGATCTTCCCGCTGCTCGGGATCCCGCTGCTCGGGGTCCTGCGCCGCGACGACCGCACCGGCCTGCAGGATCGCAAGGCGGGGACGACGGTCGTCTACTCCGAGCCCAAGGCGCGCGACGCGCCCTGGACGGTCGAGGGAGAGGCGAAGAAGGGCTCGGCCGCGAGGCCGGCGGTCAGGTCCGAGCGGGCAGGTCGAAGGAGATACGCGGAGCGTCTGAGCGCCGCGGGGCGCCGACGGGCTAGGGACGGGAGCGCGCGTGACGCGACCCAGGGCGCCTCGATCGCGGGCATGTGGGGAGGGCGCAAAGGGGGGTGGATACCGAAACGCACGCATAGGTGCATTTCGGAATCCACCCCTTGGTCCCTACCCCTTAATGCCCCGCGACAGCGGCGCCCTGGGTCGCGGACGCCGCGCTTCCGTCCCTAATCCTTCCGGCCGCCCCCGCCCTTCCCCTTCTCCTCCTCGTCCACCTCGCAGCCCTTCAGCTTGTCGTCGCCCGACCCGCCGTCGCAGCGGTCCTTGGCGCCGCCGCCGTTGAGCTTGTCGTCGTCGCCGCCGCCGTCGAGGTCGTCCTTGCCGCCGTTGCCCTCGAGGGTGTCGGGATCGCCGGCGCCCTTGACCTCGTCGGCGCCGCCGCCGCCCGTGACCTTGTCCTTGCCCGCGGCGCCCTTGAGCGTGTCGTCGCCGGCCCCGCCGCAGATGCGGTCGTTGCCCTTGCCGCCCTTGATCTCCTCGGGCGCGTCGGAGCCGAGGATGACGTCGTTGCCGGTGGTGCCCTTGGTCAGCGCGCCGGCGGCGGCGACCATCGTCACCCGCTTGCCGAGGCACTTGCCGAGCTTCGGGACCGCCGAGGCCCAGACGTCGGAGGGCGGCACGGAGGAGCCGCTGCCGGCGGTGCCGGCGTCGGCCTGGTAGGCGACGAGCTTGCCGTCGCCGGCGATCTGCGCCTCGAAGGAGCGGTTGTAGGGGTTGACGAGAGCCGGGCTGAGGGCCTCTGTCGAGAACGTCTGGCGGTCGCGGACGTAGACGTCGAGGGTGCCGTCGGTGTCGTCGGGATCGAGGTTCGAGGCCGCCGACTGGAAGGCGACGTAGCGGCCGTCCGCCGACACGGCGGGCTCGGACGAGCCCGGCACGGCCTTGGCGCCGGCCGGTCCCGAGGCGCGGCTGATCAGCTCGACCGCGCCGGTGGTCATGTCGCGGAGGTAGACGTCGGCGTCGGGAAGGGTGTCCTCGGGGTGGAGGTTGGTCGACTGGGAGTCGAACGCGATCAGGTTGCCGTCGGCCGAGATCGAGACGAAGGTCGAGCGGGCGTTGCCCTTCGCCCCCGCCCCGGCGGCGCGGCTGACGAGCAGGGTCTCGCTCGTCTGCAGGTCGCGGACGTAGATGTCCTCGACCGGGTCCGGATCCTCGGCGACGAGGTTCGGCGCCTCGGAGCGGAAGGCGACGCGGCGGCCGTCGCCGGAGATCACCGGGAACTCGGAGAACCCCGTCCCCTTCGCCCCGGCCACGCCGCTCGCGCGGCTGACCAGGATCGTCTCGTTCGTGCTCAGGTCGCGGACGTAGATGTCGGGCACGGTGTCGGTGTCCTCGGGACTGAGGTTCGTCGCCTCGGAGCGGAAGGCGACGCGCTGGCCGTCGGCGGAGATCGAGGCGTTGAAGGAGCCGCCGTTGCCCTTCGCGCCGACCGGCGTGGAGGCGCGGCTGACGAGGATCGTCTGGTTGGCCTGCAGGTCGCGGACGTAGATGTCCTCGAGCGTGTCGGTGTCCTCGGGGACGAGGTTGGTGGCGTTGGAGCGGAAGACGACGAAGCGGCCGTTGGCGGAGATCCGCGGGTTGTAGGAGTCGCGGGCGCCCTTGGCGCCCGCCGGGCCGCTGGCGCGGCTGACCAGGGAGACCTGGCCGGTCTGGCGATCGCGCACGTAGATGTCCCGGACCGTGTCGGTGTCGTCGGCGACGATGTTGGTCGCCTCCGAGCGGAAGGCGACGTAGCGGCCGTCCTCGGAGACGGAGGGGAAGAGCGAGGGGCCGTTGCCGGCCGAGCCGTCGGGCGTGGCGCTGATCAGCTCCGGCGGCTTCACGGTCGCCGCGGAGGCGATCCCGGCGAGCATGACGACCAGCGCCGCCATCGAGGCGGCGGCGAGGGTCCCTGCGCGTCGTGTCCGGGCTCGGTTCATGAACTCGGGGGCCTCCCCAGCGTAGGAGGCCCCTAAACGGCCAACGCCGCGGTGGGCGAAAGGTTGCGCAGCCCTAGCCGAAGCTCTCGTGGCGACCGCAGCCGGCGAGAGCCACGGTCAGCGGGCCGTCGGTATCCACGTCCAGCTCGGCGCCACAACCAAGCTTCGCCCGCTTCGGGTGAACCGTGATCGTGCTCAGGTTCGTCGCGGTGACCTCGAGCACGTCTCGCGCAGGTGCGCGGCCCGGCTCCGACCACTCCCGCGCCTGCTCGGTATAGGCGATCGGTCCGACGTCCCCGCCCTCGAGCGAGCCGCCTCCGCTGCGCGTCGCCTGCGGCTCCGGATCGGTGACCCCGAAGCCTCGCGAGACCGCGTCAACCTCGCCGAGAGGAGCCTCGCCGGCCCGGTCGCGCAGGCGCAGCCCGGAGAGCCAGTAGGCGTGGTCCGCGACCGACTTCACGCCCGGGAAGTCCATCGTCGGGTTGACGACGTAGCTGACGTGGTGTGGGTTGCGATCGACCGTCTCGGAGCCGAGGAACTCCGCCGCGGGCGCGTACTGGTCGTTGATCGCGAGCAGGAGGTGGTCGGCGCTGTGCATCCGGAACTCGTAGCGGTAGCCGAGATCATCGAAGGTCTGCGCCTGGGCGACCGGGCCGGCGGCGGGGACGAGCTCGTCGGCGGCGCCGTTCCAGATCGTGAACGGCACATGCCGCACCGAGGCCAGCATCCGGTTCGTGTTGCTCGCGGCGCCGCCCGTGGGCTCGTTCGGTGGCACCCAGATGCCCAGCCCGGGCGGGCCGACGACCGGGTTGGCGCGCGCGAAGAGGTCCGGGTACTGCGTCGCGAACTTGTAGGTGCCGTAGCCGCCCATCGAGTAGCCGGAGATCGAGGTGAAGTCCGGGTCGAGGTGGTAGTGGCGGGCGACGTCCGCCCAGACCTCGAACGTGTCGGCGCCCGCGTGGCCGTAGTACCAGCCGTCCGGGCCGCGGCCCGAGGGGGTGATCACGAGCGAGCCCTTGCCGCGCTCTCCGAACTGCGACTGGTTGCGGGTCCCGGTGAACTGGTTGTAGCCGGCGCCGAGCGAATGCAGGAGCAGGGTCGTGCCGAAACCTCGGTGGGGCACCCGGGGCCTGTCGGGCACGTACACCGAGTAGGGCTGGAGACGGCCGCTGAGCTCGCCGAGGCAGTCGTCCGGATCGCCGCAGCCGCGGGCCCAGCTCGCGCCCTCGCCGTTCTCGTAGCGCGAGACCAGGATCCGGTTGAGCGGGCCGGTCGTCGGCGTGCCCCCGGGCTCGTCGTGCATCTGGTCCTGGACGCGGTGGCGCAGCATGCCGAAGTCGACGTCCGCGTGGAACCGGGAGAGATCGCCGGATCCCAGCGCCTCGGCCTGCCCCTTGTCGCGCCACCAGGCGGGGTCGGAGAGTGCCTCGACGACCACCGGCAGCGGCTCGTCGTAGCGGAACGCGAGGTTGAAGAAGGCGGGCGGGTCGGAGATGCCCCCGGCACCTCCCGGGAAGGTCTCGCTCGAGTCCTCACCGGGGATCAGGTAGGTCCCGGCATCGGGGTCCCAGAGGCCCACGCCGGCCGCAAGCCGGACGGTGCGCGACCTCGGGTTCCAGAGCGAGTTCGGGACCCGGACCTCGAATTGGTTTCGGCGCGTCGAGGCCCTGGCCTCGAGCTCGCGCGGCGGCGCCTCTCCGCTCGCGGCGGCGAGCTCCGCCTCGCGACCGTGCACCGTGAGGAAGTACTCGGCCGGCATCCTCGCGTTCGCCCCGTGTGGGACCTCGGCCGGCTCCGCCGAGTCGCCGATCGCGATCGTCGTCGCGGTCCGTTCGGGGTCGGCGAGGGCGTTCAGCGTGATCCGGAACGCGGTCTCGCCCGCGAGGGGCTTGACCCGGAGCTCGACCAGGTCGGCGGCGTTGTCCATGTAGACGGGGTCGCGCGGATAGGTGTAGGTCCCATTGGGCGCGGAGAAGGTGTCGGACCCGCTGCGCGGGTCGTTCGAGTCGCGGCCCGAGCCGCGGGCGCCGTGGTCGTCGTAGATGAAGTCCTGGTAGACGAACTCGCCCTTGCGGTAGGCGCTGGCGCCGGAGACGAGGATCGGGCCCGCCTCCCACGGCCCGCGGTTCAAGAGCTGAGGTGCCGGCTTCGGCGGCTTCGCGTACAGCAGGTCGGGGCCAGGGCGCGGGGCCGGGCCGTCGTAGAGGGAGCTCCGCTTCGCCGAGGCGGGTGCGGCGAGTGCCGCCGCGGCGAGCATCGCCGCGAGCGAGACCGTGAGCACCTGCAGGCCCCTCCTCATCGGCGGGAACGATACGGGCGCGCCCCGAGTCCGCTCCGGTCCTCAGGAGCCGTCGGCCGGATCACCGCGCTCGAGGACGACCATCGCCATGTCGTCGGTGAAGCGGCCGCCGGCGAAGTCGTGCAGGGTTGAGCGCGCCTTGCGCACGACGCCCTCGGGATCGTCCACGCCGTCGAAGATTGCGGCCAAGCGCTCCTCGCCGAAGCGGCCGTCGCTTCCGGAGAGCTCGAAGACCCCGTCGGTGTAGAGCACGAGCTGCTGGCCCGGGCCGATCACCCGCTCGTCGAGCTCCCAGTGGGTGTCCTCGAAGGCGCCGAGGATCGAGCCCGGCGGCCCCCATGGCTCGGCCCTGCCGACGTCGACCACCAGCGGCGGCGGGTGGCCCGCCGAGCAGACGCGAACCGAGCCGTCGGGTCGCAACAGGACGAGGGCCACGGTGCAGAGCTCGACCTCTTCGCGCTCGAGCAACCACATGTTGAGCCGGGCGAGCGCCTCGATCGGATCGTCCGACATCGCCCCCGCGGTTCGCAGCGTGTACCGGGCCATCGCCGTCAGGCCCGCGGCGTCCACCCCGCGACCGCCGACGTCGCCGATGACGACGAGCCAGCCGTCGCGCGCCTGGAAGGCGTCGTAGAAGTCGCCGCCGACGAGGCCGCCTTCGGACGCTGGTTCGTACATGGTCGATGATCGCCAGCCCGGGATCGCCGGCAGGGGCGGAGGACGAAGCGCCTGCTCCAGCGTCTTCGCGGCATGCGAGCGCTCCTCGAAAATGCGCGCGTTCTGGATCGCGACACTGGCGCGGCGGGCGAGCTCGTCGGCGACGTCGAGGTCATGCTCCGTTAGCCGGCGCCCCTCGTCGGAGGTGACGAAGGAGATCGTGCCGAGGTACTCGTCCCCGGCGAACATCGGCGCCGCGACCGCCGTGCGCAGCCCGATCTCGTTGAGCAGCCGGTAGTGCTCCTCGTCCCTGGCCGACTCGCGCAGCAGTTCGTCCGACACCTCGAGAAGGATCGCCCGGCCCTCGTCGAGCACCATCTGCGTACCCGGGTCGTCGATCCGGGACGGGTATCGCTCGTTGACCTCGTGCGCGAAGCGGACCTTGTCCGGATCCATGTGGGCGACCGCCACCTGGTCCATCGAGCCGTCCTCGCGTGGCATCGAGACCCCGCACCAGTCGGCGAAGCGGGGCACCGCCATCTGCGCAACCTGCTGGAGCGTCGCCTCGTAGTCGAGCGAGGACCCGAGCAGGTCGCCGGCTTCGGCCAGCAGCCGCTGGGAGATCTCGACGCGCTTGGTCTCGGTTATGTCCTCGATGATGTTGATCGCCCGCCGGCCACGCCCGCCCGGCGCCGCGACAGCCGTCGCCTTGACCATCTGCCAGTGCTCCTCGCCCGTCGCCTTGCTGACCGCCCTGACGGTGAGCGGGCGCGGATCCTCGCCACGCAGCGCCTGACGCCCCGGAAGCTGCTGCGGGTCGAGGGGCGCGCCGTCCTCGGTGAACGAATCGAAGCGGTTGACCAGCTCCTGCGGAGGGGTGGCGAGGAGCTCCTCGGCGTCGGCGCACCCCAACAGCCCGGCGGCGGCGTCGTTGGCGTAGATCAGGCTGCCGCTCTCGTCCTGGACCGTGACCGCGTCGGCGAGGTTGCCGAGAGCGGCGTCGAGCTCCTCGCGCGCCCCCGTGACGGCGACCCGCTGGCGCGCCGCGAAGACCGCGAAGACGCCGCCGAGGAGGACCGCGGCGTCACGGATCACGTACGACTCGAACGAGCCGCCGTCGCTCCACGCCGGGCTCGCGATCGCAGCGGTGAGGCCGATCGCCGCCACGGCGAGCACTGCCGCCGGCGGAGCCGCCAGCGCGACGAGGAACGCCGGGAGCACGAAGGTGGCCGTGAGGGCCTCGGATTCGGTGACGGCATCGGTGACGATGAGGATCGCCAGCAGCGCGAGACCCGAGGCGAGGGCGTACGTCGGTCCGCGGCGCATGGACGTGACGCTACCCGGCGGCCGAGCGTCTCGGCTCGACGACCGAGTCGACGAGCTCGAAGGCGCCGACGTCGACGAGACCGAGATCGGTGAGCTTGAGCTCGGGAATCACCTCGAGCCCGAGGAAGGAGAGCGACATGAACGGGTCTTCGAGCGGGCTGCCGAGCTCGCGCGCGGCGGCGAGCGCGGTGCGGTGCCGGACGCTCACCTCCGCCGCCCCCAGGCTCGACATCAACCCGGCGATCGGCAGGGGGACGCTCGCCACCACATCCTCCCCGCTGACGACGACCAGCCCGCCATCGATCTCGGCGAGCGCGCGTGCGGCGAGCTCGATCTCGGCGTCGCTCGTCCCGGCAACGATCAGGTTGTGGTGGTCGTGGGCGACGCTCGACCCGAGCGCCCCGGCGCGCAACCCGAAGCCGCGGACCAGGGCGACGGCCGATCCGCTCCGGCCACTGTGGCGCTCGATCACGCACAGCTTCGCCAGGTCGCGCCCGGGGTCGGCGGCGAGGGCGCCCGCGGTGACCGGCGCCTCGGCCTCGGCGGCGGTGGTGACGATCGCCCCGGGCACGAGCTCGATGACCCTCGCCTTCGCGCCCGGGGCCGCCGGCGTCCCCAGCCGGAGCCGGTCGAAGTCGACCTTGACGCTCGGCGGCGACGCCGCGGGCTCGCGCGCGGGCACGAGCGACTCGCCCTCGCGGGCGACGAGGGCCCCGCCGTGGTAGGCGCGAAGCACCTCGAAGGCCTCGAGGTCGGCGAGGACCGCGACGTCGGCGCGGCGGCCGGGCGCCAGCGCGCCGCGATCGGCGAGGCCGAACCACTCGGCGACGTTGAGGGTGACCATCTGCACCGCGGTCGCCGGGTCGAGCCCGGCGGCGACCGCGAGGCGCAGATGGTGGTCGAGATGGCCGCGCTCGAGCAGCTCGGTGACCGAGACGTCGTCGTTCACGAGCATGAATCGGCGGCTGTTTCGGTCCGAGACCAGCGGCAGCAGCGCCGCGAGGTCGCGGGCGGGCGTGCCCTCGCGCAGCATCACGCGCATCCCCTGCCGCAGCTTCTCGCGCGCCTCCGGGATCGTCGTCGCCTCGTGCTCGGAGGCGGGGCCGGCGGCGACGTAGGCGGCGAGCTCGCGCCCGGAGACCCCGGGCGCGTGACCATCGACAGGGCGTCCCGCGGCGGCGGCGATCTTCGCCATCAGCTCGGGTTCGGCGGCGATCGCCGCCGGGAAATCCATCACCTCGGCGAGGCCGATCACGCCGTCGAGGGCGAGCAGCTCCTCGATCTCGGCGACCCCGAGCTGGGCGCCCGAGGTCGCGAGCGGGCTCGCCGGCACGCAGGACGACGCCATCGCCAGGACGTCCGCGGGGGCGCCCCGCGCCTCCTCGAGCATCCATCTCACCCCCGCGACCCCGAGCACGTTGGCGATCTCGTGGGGATCGCTGACCACCGTGCCGGTGCCGCGGGCGCTGACGACGCGGGCGAACTCGAACGGGGCGAGGAAGGTGCTCTCCACGTGGATGTGGCCGTCGATGAAGGCGGGCGCGACGAAGGCGCCCTCGAGATCGACCGCCTCCCGGGCCTCCCATCCCTCGCCGACCCCCGCGACGAGGCCGCCGGCGATCGCGACCTCGGCCTCGTGCACCTCCCCGGCGAGCACGTTTACGAGCCGGCCGCCGCGAAGGACGAGGTCCGCGGGACGGTCGCCTCGGGCGACGGCGATCAGCTCGCGGCGGTCCACAGAGGGCGGACGCTACGCGCTGCGGGTTTGCGTGGCAAGCAACCTGGCATAGGCTGGCCAGGCATGGAGGCCAGCGCCGAGTTCTACGCCCAGGCGATCATCTCCGTCCTCGTCATCACCGACCCGATCACCCGGGGGATCTTCTTCAAGTCGCTGACCGAGCACGAGCCGGAGCGACGCCGCGAGTACATCCGCAAGATCACGATCACCGTCGCGATCGTGCTCGGCGTCGCGGCACTCGCCGGGCGCGAGATCCTCGACCTCATCGGGATCAACCTCGGGGCCTTCGGGATCGCGGGAGGCATCGTCGTCGCGCTGATGGGCTTCGAGATGCTCTTCGGCGGCGAGCCGAGCCGGGCGCAGGGCGGCAAGGAGGCCCACGAGAAGCCAGAGAGCTTCGAGGGCAGCGTGATCGTCCCCTACGCGATCCCGTTCATCGCCGGGCCGGGCGCGATGACCCTGGTGATCACGCTCGCCGCCTCGACGGACAACGGCGAGGGAACGCTCGCCGCGCTGATCGCGGTCGCCGTCGCGGTCGTCCTGCTGCCGATCGGCCACCTGCTGATCTCGGACCGGGTGAACCTCTCCGAGAACGCGATGAACATCGCGACCAAGTTCGGCGGCCTGCTGATCACGACGATCGGGATCCAGCTGATGCTCAACGGCATCGACACGTTCTTCGAGATCTCTTGAGCGCGCCGCCGCTGCAACTGGTCCTGGTCCGCCACGGCGAGACCGAGTGGAGCCGGGACAAGAAGCACACCGGCAGGACCGACCTGCCGCTGACCGAGGACGGCGAGTCCGAGGCGAAGGCGGTCGCGCCGCTGCTCCGGGGCCACGACTTCGCCCGGGTGGTCTCGAGCCCGCTCTCACGGGCGCAGGAGACCTGCCGGCTCGCCGGCCTCGGCGACCGCGATCGAGACGAGCGACGACCTGCTCGAGTGGGACTACGGCTCCTACGAGGGCGTCACGACCGCCGAGATCCACGAGAGCCGGCCCGACTGGGTGCTCTGGCGCGACGGCTGCCCGGGCGGCGAGTCACCGGCCGACGTCGGCGCCCGTGCCGACGCCTTCCTGGCCGGGCTCGAGGGCCAGGCCGGCGACGTCGCCGTCTTCGGCCACGGCCACATGCTGCGCGTGATCGCCGCCCGCTGGCTCGAGCTCGAGCCCGCCGAGGGCGCCCGCTTCGTGCTCGGCACGGCGACGCTCAGCGTGCTCGGCTGGGAGCACGACTGGCACGCGATCCGGACCTGGAACTCGCGCAGCTGACGGCAGGACCGGGCTAGGGACGAGAGCGCTGCGTCCGCGGCGCGGGGCGCCGTGGTCGCGGGCATGTGGGAAAGGTCGTTGGGGGATTGGGAGCTCCCACGGCGTTTCAAGGTGCACAACTTCCATTCCGTGGCCGGATGGCTGGTGCGGTCGAAGTTGTGATCGCTATAAATCGCGCGTTGGGGTGGATACCGAAGTGCATGGTCTCGGAATCCACCCCCGTCCCTTGCCCCTTAATGCCTCGCGACAGCGCGCCTTGCGACGCGTCCACTACGCCCTGGTCCCTGGCCCTACCGCCCCTCGCGGTAGCGGCGGATCAGCTCGGTCGTCGAGCTGTCGTGCTCGTGGTTGGCGTCGCCCTTGAGCTCGGGGATGATCCGCTTCGCCAGGGCCTTGCCGAGCTCGACCCCCCACTGGTCGAACGAGTTGATCCCCCAGACGGTCCCCTGGGTGAAGACGCTGTGCTCGTACAGGGCGACGAGCGTGCCGAGCGTGCGCGGGCTGAGCTCCTCGGCGAAGATCGTGTTCGAGGGCCGGTTGCCCTCGAAGACGCGGTGGGGCACGAGCTCCTCCGCCGTCCCTTCCTCGCGCACCTCCTCGGGGGTCTTGCCGAAGGCGAGCGCCTCGGCCTGGGCGAGCACGTTGGCGATCAGCAGGTCGTGGTGATCGCCGAGCGGGTTCAGCGTCTTCCGGAACGCGATGAAGTCGCAGGGGATCAGCTTCGTCCCCTGGTGGATCAGCTGGTAGAAGGAGTGCTGGCCGTTGGTCCCGGGCTCGCCCCAGTAGATCGCCCCGGTCTCGTAGTCGACGTGCGAGCCGTCGAGCCGCACCGACTTGCCGTTCGACTCCATCGTCAGCTGCTGGAGGTAGGCAGGGAAGCGCTTCAGGTACTGCTCGTAGGGGAAGACGCCGACCGTCTGCGCGCCGAAGAAGTCGCCGTACCAGACGGCGAGCATCCCCATCAGCGCCGGGACGTTGCGATCGGTCGGCGCCTCGAGGAAGTGCTCGTCCATCGCGTGGAAGCCGGCGAGCATCTCGGCGAAGGCCTCGGGCCCGATCGCCAGCATCGTCGAGAGCCCGATCGCGGAGTCCATCGAGTAGCGGCCCCCCACCCACTCCCAGAAGCCGAACATGTTGTCGGTGTCGATGCCGAACTTCGACACCTCCTCGGCGTTGGTCGAGACGGCGACGAAGTGCTTCGCGATCGCCGACTCGTCGCCGAGCGCCGCCAGCGTCCACTCGCGGGCGCTGTGGGCGTTGGTCATCGTCTCCAGCGTCGTGAAGGTCTTCGAGGAGACGATGAACAGCGTCTCCTCGGCGTCGAGGTCCCGGGTCGCCTCGGCGAAATCCGTGCCGTCGACGTTGGAGACGAAGCGGAAGGTCATGTCCCGCCGCGAGTAGTGGCGGAGCGCCTCGTAGGCCATCACCGGGCCGAGGTCGGAGCCGCCGATGCCGATGTTGATCACGTTGCGGATCGGCTTGCCGGTGTGGCCTCGCCAGTCCCCGTCCCGGACGCGATCGCAGAACTCCTTCATCCGGTCGAGGACCCCGTGCACCTCCTTGACGACGTCGACGCCGTCGACGACGAGCGAGCGCTCGCGCGGCATCCGCAGCGCGACGTGCAGGACCGAGCGGTTCTCGGTGGAGTTGATCCGGTCGCCGCGGAACATCGCCTCGCGGCGCTCGGCGAGCCCCGCCTCCTCGGCGAGCGCGACGAGCAGGCCGACGGTCTCCTCCGTGATCCGGTTCTTCGAGTAGTCGAGGTAGAGGCCGGGCCCCTCGAGCACGAGCTTCGTGCCCCGCTCGGGATCGGCGGCGAAGAGGTCGCGCAGGTGCGCGCCGCGCGAGCTCGCCGTGGTGGCGCTCGAGCGCCTGCCAGGAGGAGAGCTCGCTCTGCAGAGCGCTCAGCCGGCGCCGGAGACGGCGGGGTTGTCTCGTAAGCCTCCACCCCGGCGCGCTTGCGGAAGATCTCCTGGATCTCCTCGAGCGGCTTCCCCTTTGTCTCGGGCACGAGCTTCCAGCAGAAGACGAAGGTGAGCACGCAGATCCCGGCGTATATCCAGAACGCGCCGCTGCGTCCCGCGAGGTCGATCAGCGGCAGGAACGTGAACGCGACGATGCCGTTGAAGGTCCAGTTCGCCATCGTCCCGGTCGCGGCCGCCTTGCTGCGGTCCTGGAGCGGGTAGAGCTCCGCGTTCAGCAGCCAGAAGATCGGCCCGAGGCTGATCGCGAAGGCGCCGACGTAGATCATCAGGCCCCCGACTGCGACGAGCGAGCCGACGGTGCTGCCGGCGCCGGCGGCGAAGACGATCGCGAGCGTCGCCAGCGCCATGCCCATCAGCGACGTGCCGATCAGGAGCAGCGGCCGGCGGCCGGCGCGGTCGAGCAGCCGCAGATCGCGACGACGTCATCGCGACGTTGACGACGCCGACGCCGACCGAGGCGAGGATCGCGGCCGACGGTCGATTCGACGCCGGTGAACTGGATGATCGTGGGCGCGTAGTAGATGACGGTGTTGATTCCGGAGATCTGCTGCAGGATCGCGAGGCCGACGCCGACGACGAGCGCCGCCTTGACGACGGGCTTGAGCAGGTCCGCTAGGTGCCGGGCTCCTCCTTCAGGTCCTTCCTGGATCTCGACGATCTCCTGCTCGATCGTGTCCGGGTCGCCGGAGCGGATCCGCTCGAGCACCGCGCTGGCCTCGTAGTCCTCGCCCGCCATGACCAGCCAGCGCGGGCTCTGCGGCATCCGCAGCATGCCGAGGCCGAGCACGATCGCCGGCACCGCGCCGAGGCCGAGCATCCAGCGCCAGCCCTCGATCGGATCGAAGGCGAGCGCCGACCAGGTAGGCGACGAGGATCCCGACCGTTACCGCGAGCTGGAAGAAGGTGACCAGGCGGCCGCGCACGTCGGGCGGGGCGACCTCCGAGATGTAGACCGGGGCGACCGCGGAGGCGAGCGCCGACGGCGGCGCCGACGACGAGGCGCGCGAGATGACGAGGGTGACGACCTCGGGCGCGGCGGCGCTGCGAGCGCGCCGACGATGAAGACGGCGGCGGAGAGGAGGATCATCCCGCGCCGCCCATGGGCGTCGGCGAGGCGGCCGGCGAAGATCGCGCCGAGGACGGCGCCGATCGGGACCGCCGCGACGACCAGGCCGGACTCGGGGCTCGGAGAGCCCGAACTCCGGCTCGATGAAGAGCAGGGCGGCGGCGATGATGCCGGTGTCGTAGCCGAACAGCAGCCCGCCGAGGCCGGCGATCGCGGCGGTCATGGATCGACGGTTGCGCCGCGCGTGACTGCCGGGTACGGCGACGCTGTCGGCGCTAGCCCCTGGCCGATCAGCCGGCGGCGACCGCCTCCCGCTTCGACTCGAGCGAGCCGAGCAGGTCGTTCCAGGACTTGTTGAAGGACTCCTTGCCCTCCTCCTGGAGCCGCGCAGCGAGCGCGCCGAGGTCGATCCCGGCCGCGGTGAACTCGGCGAGCGTCTCGGCTCGCGTCGCCGCCGTCCTCGGGGATCGGCTCGCCGACCGTGCCGTGGTCGGCGAAGGCGAGCAGCGTCGGCTCGGGCATCGTGTTGACCGTGTGCGGCGCCGCGAGCGCGTCGATGTACATCGTGTCGGGCGCGTTCGGGTCCTTGGTCCCCGTGCTCGCGAAGAGCAGGCGCTGCGCCCGCGCGCCCTTGTTGACGAGCGCGCGGACGCGGTCGGACGCGAGCAGCTCGCGGTAGGCCGCGTAGCAGTCCTTGCCGATCGCGATCCCGAGCCGGTTCTTCAGGTCGTCGCCCACCTCGTCGGCGACGGCGACGTCCCAGCGGCTGAGGAAGACCGAGGCGACGGACGGGACCGTGCAGGCGAGAGGCCGTCCGCGACCCGGCGCTCGAGCCCCTTGAGGTAGGCGTCGGCGGCGGCGAGGTACTGCTCGCGGTCGAAGAGCAGGGTGACGTTGATCGGGATCCCGGCGAAGATGGACTCCTCGATCGCCGGCAGGCCCGCGGGGGTGCCCGGGATCTTGATGAAGACGTTGCCGGAGGCGCGCGAGTGCAGGTCGGCGGCCTGGGCGATCGTCGCCTCGGTGTCGTCGGCGAGCAGCGGCGAGACCTCGAGCGAGACCCAGCCGTCGACGTCGTCGGTGCGCTCGTTGATCGGCTCGAACAGCTTCGCGGCGCGCGTCAGGTCGGCGATCGCGAGCTCGAAGAAGAGGTCGTCGCCGGTCAGCCCCTGCTCCTGGAGCTCGGAGATCTGCTCGTCGTAGGCGTCGCCGGCGCCGATCGCCTTGTCGAAGATCGTCGGGTTCGAGGTCAGCCCGGTCACCGAGAGCTCCTCGATGTAGCGGTCGAGGACCTTCTCGTCGAGCATCTTGCGGGTGATGTTGTCGATCCACAGGCTCTGGCCGAGGTCGTGCAGCCGCTTCGTCGCCTTCTCGTCGCTCATGTTCCGCCTCCTTCTCCCGCGGCGTCCAGCACCGCGCGGGCCGTCTCGACGACTTTCTCAGGGGTGAATCCGAACTCGTTCTGCACGTCCTTGAGGGGTGCCGAGGAGCCGAACGTGTGCATTCCGATCATCCGCCCGGTCGTGCCGACATAGCGATCCCAGCCGAGCGTCGAGCCCTCCTCGATCGAGACCCGCGCGGTGACCGCTGCCGGGAGCACGGACTCACGGTACTCCTCCTCCTGGCGGTCGAAGATGCTCCAGGACGGAAGGCTGACGACGCGGGCGCGGACGCCGTCGGCGACGAGGTCCTCGAACGCCTCGATCGCGAGCGCGACCTCGCTGCCGGTGGCGATCAGGATCAGCTCGGGGTCGCTGCGGTCCTAGGAGTCCGCGATCACGTAGCCGCCGCGGCGCAGGCCCTCGGCCGACGCGTACTTGGAGCGGTCGAAGATCGGCACGTTCTGGCGGGTGAGGACGAGCGCCACGGGCTGGTGGTGGCGGTCGATCGCGACGCGCCAGGCCTCGGCGACCTCGTTCGCGTCGCAGGGCCGGATCACGTCGAGGCCGGGGATCGCGCGCAGCGAGGCGAGGTGCTCGACCGGCTGGTGCGTCGGGCCGTCCTCGCCGAGCCCGATCGAGTCGTGCGTGAAGACGTGCAGCACCGGGAGCTCCATCAGCGCCGAGAGCCGGATCGCGGGCCGGGCG
Source organism: uncultured Thermoleophilia bacterium (assembly GCA_963844425.1). Classification (GTDB taxonomy): domain Bacteria; phylum Actinomycetota; class Thermoleophilia; order Solirubrobacterales; family 70-9; genus DASUSH01. The sequence goes on from CAWJOD010000020.1 coordinate 500,145, forward strand.
TAGTCGGAGAAGACGAGGTAGGTCGACCACAGCGGGCGCAGCTTCGAGAGCGAGAGCCCGTTCGAGATCGCCGCGGCCTCGTGCTCGCGGATGCCGTAGTGGAACTGGCGGCCGGTGCGCTTGTCGGGCTGGAAGTCGGTCGCGCCCTCGAAGGTGAGCCGGACCGAGGTCGAGTCGGTGATGTCGGCCGATCCGGCGACGAGCCAGGGGATGCGCTCGCCCACCGCGTTCTCGACCTTGTTCGAGGCCTTGCGCGTCGCCATCGGCCCGTCGTCCGGGGTGAAGCTCGGGATCTCGGCGTCCCAGCCGTCGGGGAGCTCGCGGCGCTGCATCTGGTCGATCTCGCCGGCGAGCTCGGGCTCGTCGGACGCGTAGGCCTCGAGCTGGGACTCCCACTGGGTGCGGGCGTCGTGGCCGCGGGCGCCGACGCCCTCGGCGAAGCGCTCCTTGACGCCGTCGGGGACGAGGAACTGCGCGTCCTCGGGCCAGCCGTAGGCCGCCTTGGTCTCGCGCACCTCGTCCTCGCCGAGCGGCTCGCCGTGGGCGGCGGCGGTGTCCTGCTTGTGCGGCGAGCCCCAGCCGATGTGGCTGTCGACGATCAGGAGCGTCGGCCGTCCGCGCTCGGCGCGGAAGCGCTCGAACGCGCGCGTCAGCAGGCCGAGGTCGTTGGCGTCGCCGACCCGCTGCACGTTCCAGCCGTAGCCCATGAAGCGCGAGGCGACGTCGTCGCCGTAGGCGATCTCGGTGTGGCCGTCGATCGTGATGTGGTTGTTGTCGTAGATCCAGCAGAGGTTGTCGAGCTGCTGGTGGCCGGCGAACGAGGCGGCCTCGTTCGAGACGCCCTCCATCAGGCAGCCGTCGCCCGCGATCGCGTAGACGTCGAAGTCGAAGAGCGTCTGTGTCGGGCCGGTTGAAGCGGGCGCCCATCCACTTCGAGGCGACCGCCATCCCGATCGAGGTCGCGATCCCCTGGCCGAGCGGGCCGGTCGTCGTCTCGACGCCGGAGGTCCAGCGGTACTCGGGGTGCCCCGGGGCGCGCGAGTCGAGCTGGCGGAAGCTCTTGATGTCGTCGAGGCTCACCGCGGGCTTGCCGACGACCTCGTAGTCGGGGTCGACCGCCTGCACCTCGGCGAGGAAGAGGAGCGAGTAGAGGAGCATCGACGCGTGGCCCGCGGAGAGCACGAAGCGGTCGCGGTTGGGCCAGATCGGGTCGGTGGGGTCGAAGCGCAGGAACCGCTGCCAGAGCGTGTAGGCGACCGGGGCGAGCGCCATCGGCGTTCCCGGATGGCCCGAGTTCGCCTTCTGGATCGCGTCGATGGAGAGGGTGCGGATCGTGTTCACGCAGAGGGCGTCGACCTCGTCCCACTCCTGCCGGACGTCGCTTGCCTCTCCCGAGCCCACGCTTGCGATCCTAACCCGCCCGGCCCGCGGGTAGGTTTCCGACACCGTGAACGATCCGCCGATCGCCGAGAAGCGCGCCGCGGCCCAGGGCGGCGGCCGAGCTGGTCGAGGACGGGATGCTGGTCGGGCTCGGCACGGGCTCCACCGTCGCCCACCTGCTGCCCGCGATCGCCGAGCGCGGGCTCGAGCTGCGCTGCGTCGCGACCTCGGTCGCGACCGAGGAGCACGCTCGCGAGCTCGGGATCGCCGTCGAGCCCTTCGAGGGGGTGGCGCGGCTCGACATCGCGATCGACGGCGCGGACCAGATCGCGCCCGACGGCTGGCTCGTCAAGGGCGGGGGCGGCGCCCACGTCCGCGAGAAGATCGTCGCCGCCGCCGCCGACCGCTTCGTCGTCATCGCCGACTCCTCGAAGCCGGTCGACGCGATCGCCGCGCCGATCCCGCTCGAGCTGCTGCGCTACGGCATCGACGCGACGCTTCGCCACCTCGGAGGACGCCGAGCTCCGCGACGTCCCGGCGAGCCCCGACGACGGCCTGATCGCCGACTACCGCGGCGAGGTCGGCGACCCCTCCGAGCTCGCCGCCCGGCTCGCCGCGGTCCCAGGCGTCGTCGACCATGGACTTTTCGAGCCCGAGCTGACCGCGACTATCCTGATCGCCCGCGGCGGCGAGGTCGAGCGCAAAGACCTCTGAGCATCGTCCCTCCGAGGTGTCGGGTGCCGTTTGGACACCGGTCCAAAGTTGAGCCGGAGTCGAGGTATTCGGGGATTTCGACCGCACAATGGCTCAGTGAAACGTGATCTGATCGAGGACGGCCCCGGGCACGACGCCTGCGGTGTCGCCTGCGTGGCGCGGCTCGACGCGATTCCGCGCCACGAGGTGATCGAGCGGGCGCTCGTCGCGCTCGAGCGGCTCGAGCACCGCGGCGCCGCCGCCGCCGACGGCGAGAGCGGCGACGGAGCCGGGATCAAGCTCGCGCTCGAGAAGGCGTTCGTGCGCGACCGCGCCGACGAGTTCGGGATCCGCGCGACCGACGTCCCCGACGCGGGCCGGTTCGCGGTGGCCTCGTGCTTCCTTCACCGCGACGGCGACCGGGCGGCCGAAGCGAGGGTGCGACTGGAGGGGATCGCGGAGGCCGAGGGCCACCGCCTGCTCGGCTGGCGCGAGGTGCCGACCGAGCCCTCCGCCGCCGGGCCGATCGCCCGCGAGGCCGCGCCGCGAAACGCGCAGCTCCTGATCGGCGCCGCCGAGGGCATCGACGAGAGTGAGTTCGAGCGCAAGCTCTTCATCCTCCGGCGAGTCGCGGAGCTCGAGCTCGCCGGCGACCTCTCGATCTCGAGCCTCTCGGCGCGGACGATCGTCTACAAGGGGATGCTGACCGCGACGCAGCTCGCGCAGTTCTACCCCGACCTCAGGGACCCGCGCCTGCGCAGCGTCTTCGCCGTCGTCCACTCGCGCTTCTCCACCAACACCGCGCCGAGCTGGGCGCTGGCCCAGCCGCTCGCGCTCCTCGCCCACAACGGCGAGATCAACACCGTGCGCGGCAACATCAACTGGATGCGGGCGCGCGAGGCCGCGCTCGCCCGTTCCTTCGACGGCGAGCTCGGCCGCTGCCTGCCGCTGATCGGCGAGGGCGCATCCGACTCGGCCGCGTTCGATTCCGCGCTCGAGCTGCTCACGGTCGCCGGGAGGTCGCTGCCCGAGGCGCTGATGACGATGATCCCGATGGCCCACGAGGAACGGCAACTGCCCCCGGAGCTGGCCGGCTTCTACCGCTTCCACGCGCGGATGATGGAGCCCTGGGACGGGCCCGCCGCGATCGTCGCCACCGACGGCCGCCAGCTCGTCGCGAGCCTCGACCGAAACGGCCTCCGGCCCGCGCGCTGGCTCGTCACCCGCGACGGATGGGTGGTCCTCAGCTCCGAGGCCGGAAGCTTCGACGCCGAGCCCGAGACCGTGATCCGCAAGGGCGGCCTGCGGGCCGGCCACCTGTTCGTCGTCGACCTCGAGAACGGCCGCGTGCTCGGCGACCGCGAGGCCGAGCTCGAGGTCGCCCGGCGGCGGCCCTACCGGGCCTGGCATGCAACGCGGACGCTTCGCCTCGACGACCTCCCGGTGGCGAAGCCGCTGGACCCCGGTCCCGAGTCGCTGCGCACCCGCCAGCTCGCCTTCGGCTACACGCAGGAGGACCTGCGCGTCTTGATCGGGCAGATCACTCGCGACGGGGGCGAGCCGAGCGGGTCGATGGGCAACGACCTCTCGCTCGCCGTCCTCTCCGAGCACTCGCCCTCGCTCTTCTCCTACTTCAAGCAGCGCTTCGCGCAGGTCACCAATCCCGCGATCGACTCGGTCCGGGAGCGCCTCGTGATGAGCCTGACGACGGCGATCGGCCGCCGCGCCGAGCTCCTGCGCGAGGAGGCCGACATCCCGCTCGCCGTCGAGCTCGATCACCCGGTCCTCACCGACCGCAACCTCGCCCGGCTCCGCAACGCCCCCCACCCCGACCTTCGCGCGATCACCCTCGACGCGACCTGGCCGATCGCCGAGGGCGCCGAGGGCCTCGAGCCCGCGCTGGCGCTCCTCTGCGAGGCGGCGAGCGACGCGATCGCGGATGGTGCCCGGCAGCTCATCATCAGCGATCGCGACGCCGGCCCCGGCCGGGTGCCGATCCCCTCGTTGCTCGCGACCGCGGCCGTCCACCACCACCTCGTCCGCGCCGGCGTCCGGCTGGCGGGATCGATCCTGGTCGAGTCGGGCGAGCCTCGGGAGGTCCACCACATCGCGGCGCTGATCGGCTACGGGGCCGGCGCGGTCAACCCCTACCTGATGCTCGAGTCGGCGCAGGCCCTCGAGGGCCGCGCGGCGATCGCTCCGGGTGATGCGAAGGAGCGGGGCGAGCGCATCATCGCCGGGCTCCGCAAGGGCCTGCTCAAGGTGCTCTCGAAGATGGGCATCTCGACGATCCAGTCCTACCGCGGAGCGCAGATCTTCGAGGCGATCGGGCTCGACAACGAGCTCGTCGATCGCCATTTCACCGGCACCCCGAACCGCCTCGGCGGGATCGGGCTGCATGCACTCGCCGCCGAGGCGCTCGACCGGCACGCGCGCGCCTATCCGGAGGAGCACGGGCTGCCGCTCGCCGCGCACGTGGAGGCGGCACGCTTGCCGGAGGCCCACGAGCGGCTCCTGCCCCAGGGCGGCGTCTACCAGTGGCGCCGCGACGGCGAGCTCCACATGTGGGAGCCGGAGACGGTCGCGACCCTCCAGCATTTCGCCCGCCAGGGGGACGAGGCCGATTACGAGCGCTTCAGCCGGCTCGCCGGCGAGGAGAACGCGAAGCGCTCGATCCTCCGCGGCCTGCTCGCGCTGAAGACGGCGGAGACGCCGACGCCGCTCTCCGAGGTCGAGGCCGAGGTCGAGCTAGTGCGGCGGTTCGCGACGGGCGCGATGAGCCTCGGCGCGCTCTCACCCGAGGCCCACGAGACGCTGGCGGTGGCGATGAACCGGATCGGCGCCTGGTCGAACAGCGGCGAGGGAGGCGAGGACCGGCGGCGCAACACCCCCGACCCGAATGGGGACGAACGGCGCTCCCGGATCAGGCAGGTCGCGTCGGGGCGCTTCGGCGTCGACGCGGACTACCTCGCGCACGCCGACCAGATCCAGATCAAGATCGCCCAGGGCGCGAAGCCCGGCGAGGGCGGGCAGCTCCCCGGCCACAAGGTCGACGAGTACATCGCCTCGCTGCGCTTCTCGACCCCCGGGGTCGAGCTGATCTCGCCCCCGCCCCACCACGACATCTACTCGATCGAGGACCTGAAGCAGCTGATCTTCGACCTGCGCGCCGGCAACCCCACCGCGGCGGTCTCGGTCAAGCTCGCCGCCGAGTCGGGCGTCGGCACGGTCGCCGCGGGCGTCGCCAAGGCAGGCGCAGACCACATCGTGATCGCCGGGCACGACGGCGGCACCGGGGCCTCGCCGCAGTCCTCGATCCAGCACGCGGGCGTCCCCTGGGAGATCGGCCTCGCCGAGACCCAGCAGACGCTGATCGCCAACGGCCTTCGCGACTCGGTCGTGCTCCAGGCCGACGGCGGGATGCGCACCGGCCGCGACATCGTCGTCGCCGCCCTTCTGGGCGCCGACGAGGTCGGGATCTCGACCGCGCCGCTGGTCGCGCTCGGCTGCGTGATGATGCGCGTCTGCCACCTGAACACCTGCCCGGTTGGGATCGCCACCCAGGATCCGGAGCTGCGGGAGCGCTTCAGCGGCCGGGTGGAGCACGTCGTCGACTACCTGCTCGCGGTCGCGCGGGAGGCGCGCGGGCTGATCGCCGCCCTCGGGCTGCGCTCCTACGGCGAACTCGTCGGCCGCGTCGACCTGCTCGAGCCCGACGTCGAGGCCGGCCCGGCGAAGGGCCACGGCCTAGACCTCTCGCCGCTGCTGGCCCGGCCCGTGCCCCCCACGTACGAGACCGACACGTCGGTGCACGAGCTCGAGGCGCCGCCCGCCGAGAGCGTCGAGGACTCGTTCGAGCGCCGCGAGGTGATCGCGGACGCGCTCGCCGGGATCGACCGCGGCGAGGTCGTCCGGATCAAGCGCGAGATCCGGAACGTGGACCTCGCCGTAGGCGGCCAGCTCTCCTACGAGATCGTCCGCCGCCACGGCCCGGAGGGGCTCACCGACGACACGATCGTCCTCGACCTGCACGGCTCCGCCGGCCAGAGCCTCGGCGCCTGGCTCGCGCCCGGGATCACGATCGATCTCGACGGCGCCGTCAACGACTACGCAGGCAAGGGCCTGTCGGGCGGGATCCTCGCCTGCCGCCCGCCCGAGGGGTCGACGTTCGCCGCCGCCGAGAACGTGATCGCGGGGAACGTCCTGCTCTACGGCGCGACGCGCGGGCGGGCGTTCTTCAACGGCCAGGCGGGCGAGCGTTTCGCGATCCGCAACTCCGGCGCCGACGCCGTCGTCGAGGGGATCGGCGACCACGGCTGCGAGTACATGACCGGCGGCCGCGTCGTCGTCCTCGGTGAGACCGGCGAGAACTTCGGCGCAGGTATGAGTGGTGGCTTCGCCTGGGTCCACGACCCCCGCGACCTGCTCCCGGGCCGCACCAACCACGAGCTCGTCGAGCTCGAGCGGGTCACGGCGGAGACGGCCGGGGACCTCCACGAGCTCGTCTCCGAGCACGCGCGGAGGACCGGGTCGGTGCGCGCCACGGAGCTGCTCGAGCGCTGGGACGAGGCGCTCACCGAGTTCGCCCTCGTCATCTCCCGCGCCTACCGCAAGGTGCTCGCCGAGCGCGAGCCCGCGCTGGAGGCCGCCGCCTGATGCCGGACCCCCGCGGATTCCTCGAGGTCCAGCGCGTGCGCTCTCCCGAGCGCGACCCCTCCGAGCGGGTGCGCGACTACGACGAGATCTACCAGGTGCTGCCCGAGCCCGAGCTGCGCCAGCAGGCGCGCCGCTGCATGGACTGCGGCGTCCCCTTCTGCAACAACGGCTGCCCGCTGGGCAACCTGATCCCGGACTGGAACGACCTGGTGCGTACCGGCCAGTGGAAGGCCGCGATCGAGCAGCTGCACGCGACCAACAACTTCCCCGAGTTCACCGGCCTGATCTGCCCCGCGCCCTGCGAGGCGGCCTGCGTGCTCGACATCATCGACGAGCCGGTGATGATCAAGCAGATCGAGTACTCGATCATCGACCGCGCCTTCGAGGAGGGTTGGGTCGTCGCCGAGCCGCCGGAGGAGCGCACCGGCAGGACCGTCGGGGTCGTCGGCTCGGGCCCGGCCGGGCTCGCCGCCGCGGACGAGCTGAACAAGGTCGGGCACTCGGTCGTCGTCTACGAGCGCGACGAGGCTCCCGGCGGGCTGCTGCGCTTCGGGATCCCCGACGCGAAGCTCGAGAAGTGGATCGTCGACCGCCGGCTCGAGCTGCTCGAGGCGGAGGGGATCGAGTTCCGCTGCGGCGTCGACGTCGGCGCCGACGTCTCGATCGAGGGGCTGCGCGAGCGCCACGACGCGCTCGTCCTCGCGCCGGGCTCGCGGGTCGAGCGCGACCTCGAGGCGCCCGGCCGCGAGCTCGAGGGCGTCCACTTCGCGATGGAGTACCTCTACGGCCGCCACCGCCACGTGCGGTCCACCAAGGGCCTACCGGTCCACGCGCAGGAGGCGCCGCCGAGCGCGGCGGGCAAGCGCGTCGTCGTGGTCGGCGGCGGTGACACCGGCATGGACTGCGTCTCGAACGCGCTGCGTGAGGGCGCCACCGACGTGAAGCTGCTCGACGTCTACCCGGAGGTCCCGGTCGGCGGTCGCTACCCCGACTCGCCGTGGCCGGAGCAGCCGCGCCGGTCGGCGACCACCTACGCGCTCGACGAGGGCGGCGAGCGCGAGTTCGGCCACCAGGTGATCGCGATCGAGGGCGACGGCAAGGTCGAGCGCGTGCTCGGCCGCGAGGTCACCGGCAACTCGTCGCGCACCCTGAAGCCCGTCGAGGGCAGCGAGTTCACCGAGCCCGCCGACCTCGTCCTGATCGCGATCGGGTTCTCCCACCCCGAGCACGGCCAGATCGTCGACGGGCTCCGGCTCGAGCTCGACTCGCGAGGCAACTACCGCTCGCCGCAATACGAGACATCCGCGGAAGGCGTCTTCGCGGCCGGCGACGCCCGCGTCGGCCAGTCGCTCGTCGTCACCGCGATCGCCGAGGGCCGCCGCTGCGCCCGCCTCGCGGACCGCTCCCTGCGCGCCGGCGTAGCTATCCCTTTCGCTTTTCGCATTCCACCACCCGGGTAGGCAGTCGGTGGAGGCAATTCGGATTAGCGAAAGGAATCGAACATGAGCACCATCGCGATCATCTTGATCGTCGTCGCCGTGATCGTCGTACTCGCCCTGATCTACATGGCGTCGCGCAGGCGCCAGGAGGAGAAGGAGAGGGAGCGCGAGGGTCGTCGCCACGAGGCCCACGAGCACCGCGAGGAGGCGCATTCGCGCAAGCTGCGCGCGGAGAAGGAGGGCGCCGCCGCCGAGGAGAAGGCAGCGCGCGCGAAGCGCGAGGCCGCCGAGGCCGAGGAGCGCTCCCGCCACGCCGCCCGCGAGCGCGAGACCGCGCAGGCACACGAGCGCCACGCGGACGAGGTCGACCCGGATAGCGACGGCAAGGGCAAGGGCCGCTTCCGCCAGCGCGACGACGAGCGCACATCGGAGCAGGAGCGCACCAGCCGCTGACCCGTCAGTCGTAGCCCAGGGCGGCCTTGTCGGCGATGATGAGGCCGTCCCGGGCCTCGACGCGCCCGGCGGGGATCGATTCGTCGCCGGCGCGGAGCTTCGCGAGCGCGTCGCGCTTCTCGGCGCCGGTGACGAGGAAGAGGATCCTCCGAGCGGCGGCAAGGGCCGGGTAGGTGAGCGTCATCCGGCGGCGGCCCTGGTACTCGCCGCCGGTGACCGCGACCGCCCCGTCGTCGACTTCGAGGACCGGATCGCCGGGAACCAGCGAGGCGGTGTGGCCATCCGGTCCGAGGCCGAGGTGGATGAAGTCGATGGCGCCGGGAAGCGCGGCACCGTAGCGCTCGGCGGCGTCCTCGAGATCGGCATCGGTGACCGGCATCGGCAGCAGCCGCTCGAGCGCCGGCTCCGATAGCGACATCTGCAGGTGGGTCAGGTTGCGGTCGGGGTCGCCTTCGGGGGCGACCCTCTCGTCGACCTGGAAGATCGTCGTCCCGGGCTCGCCGAGCGCGTCGGGGTCGAGCTCGTCGAGCATCTTCCACGGCGTGCGCCCGCCGGAGAGCGCAATCGAGAACGAGGACTGCCCGAGCGCCTCCCGAGCCGCCTCCTCGATCACCTCGGCGGCCCGCTTCGCCGCGGCATCGGCGCCGGCGACGACCTCCAGCTCCAGCGGTCGCGCTAGTCCTTCTTCTCGTCGTGCCCGCCGAACTGCTTGCGCATCGCCGACTGCACCTTGTTGGCGAAGTCGTCGAGGTCGCGGGAGGCGAAGCGCGAGTAGAGCGAGCCCGTGAGGACCGGCGCGGGCACGCCCTCGTCGATCGCCGCGATCGAGGTCCAGCGACCCTCGCCCGAGTCGGACACCCGGCCCTCGAAGCCGGCGAGGTCGGGCGACTCGGCGAGCGCGGCCGCGGTCAGGTCGAGGAGCCAGGAGCCGACGACGCTCCCCCGGCGCCAGACCTCGGCGACCTCGGGGATGTCGATCTCGTACTGGTAGTACTCGGGATGGTCGAGCGGGGCGGTCTCCGCGTCGGCCTGGCGCTCCTTCTTGCCGGCGTCGGCGTTGTGGAGGATGTTCAGGCCCTCCGCATACGCGGCCATCATCCCGTACTCGATCCCGTTGTGGACCATCTTCACGAAGTGGCCGGCGCCGTTCGGCCCGCAGTGCAGGTAGCCGTTCTCGGCCGCGCTCGGCTCGCCGTCGCGGCCGGGCGTGCGCTCGGCCGAATCGACCCCGGGGGCGATCGTCTCGAAGATCGGATCGAGCCTCTCGACGGCCTCGTCGGGACCGCCGATCATCAGGCAGTAGCCGCGCTCGAGGCCGAAGACGCCGCCGCTGGTACCGCAATCGATGTAGTCGATGCCCTTCTCGCCGACCTCCGCGGCGCGGTGGATGTCGTCGCGGTAATACGAGTTGCCGCCGTCGATGATCGCGTCGCCCTCCTCGAGGACGGCGGCGAGGTCCTTGACGGTCGACTCGGTGATCTCCCCCGCCGGGACCATCACCCAGGCCGCCCGCGGCTTCGTCAGCTTCGCGGCGAAGTCCTCGAGCGAGTCGGCCCCGGTCGCGCCCTCGCCGGCGAGCTCGGCGATCGCGTCGGGGTTGACGTCGTAGACGACGCAGTCGTGCCCGTCGCGCATCAGCCGGCGGACGATGTTGGCGCCCATCCGGCCGAGTCCGATCATTCCGAGCTGCATCGGACCGCATCCTACGCACGTCGCCGAAGGGGAGCTAGTCTGCGGCCGTCTTGGCTCCCGGCGCCGACACCCTCGTCATCTTCGGCATCAGCGGCGACCTCGCGAAGAAGATGACGTTCCAGGCGCTCTACCGGCTCGAGTGCCGCGGCGATCTCGACTGCCGGATCATCGGCGTGGCGATCGACGAGTGGGACGAGCTCGCGCTCAAGCAGCACGCGCGCGAGTCGATCGAGGCGACCGCCGAGGGCAAGGTCGACGCGAAGGCGCTCGAGGCGGTGCTCGGCCGGCTCTCCTACATCCAGGGCGACTACTCGAAGCCGGAGACCTTCGAAACGGTGAAGAGCGCGATCGGCGACGCGCGCGACGTCGTCTACTACCTCGAGATCCCGCCCTCGCTGTTCGGCACCGTGGTCCGAGGGCTGGGCGGCGCGGGACTGACCGAGGGCGCGCGGATCGTGGTCGAGAAGCCGTTCGGGCACGACCTCGCCTCGGCCCGGGCGCTGAACGAGGAGCTGCACGAGGTGATCGACGAGTCCCAGCTCCTGCGCATCGACCATTTCCTCGGCAAGGAGCCGGTGATGGACATCGCCTATCTCCGGTTCGCCAACGCGATCCTCGAGCCGGTCTGGAACCGCAACTACGTCGACTCGGTCCAGATCACCATGGCCGAGGACTTCGGCGTCGAGGACCGCGGCTCGTTCTACGACTCCGTCGGCACCCTGCGCGACGTCGTCCAGAACCACCTGCTCCAGGTCCTCGCCCTGGTCGCGATGGAGCCGCCCTCGGCGAGCACGCACGACCGCGACGCCATCCGCGACCGCAAGTCGGACCTCTTCAAGGCGATGCCCGACGCCGACCCCGGCCGCTACGTCCGCGGCCAGTACGACGGCTACCTCGACGTCCCCGGGGTCGCCGCCGGCTCGACCACGGAGACCTACGTCGGGCTCAAGCTCGAGATCGACAACTGGCGCTGGGACGGGGTGCCCTTCTTCATCCGGGCGGGCAAGGCGCTCCCGGTCGAGGCGACCGAGGTCCGGGTCGTCTTCAAGGCGCCGCCGAAGCTCGGGATCGGGAACGGCGTCCCCGACCCCGACCAGCTCGTCCTGCGGATCAAGCCGGAGCCGGGCGCCCAGCTCCTCCTGCTCTCGAAGAAACCCGGCGCCGAGGAGCTCCAGCACGTCCACCTCGACCTCGCCTTCGAAGCCCAGGTGGGCGAGGAGCCCGAGCCTTACGAGCGGCTGATCCGCGACGCGCTGCTCGGCGACACCCAGCTCTTCCCGAACCAGGCCTCGATCGAGGAGACCTGGCGGATCGTGCAGCCCCTGCTCGACGAGCCCGGCCCGGTCGACCCCTACGAGCGGGGGAGCTGGGGGCCGGAGCGCGGCAGCCAGCTCCTGCACGGCCACGGCGGCTGGCGCAAGCCGTGGCTGCCGGCCTGAGCCGGGCTGCCTAGCTCTTCCTGCGGGTGCCCTTAACCAGCAGCGAGGCGCCGATCGCGCCGCCGAGGTCGCCGAGCGCGGCGAGGCGGAAGTCGGGCGGGTCGTCGCTCGTGAAGAGGCTCTTCATCGCCCGCTTCTCGATCCGCTTGAGGAAGGGCTCGCCGAAGCGCAGGCCGAGCCCGCCGCCGAGGATCACGCACTCGACGTCGAGGACGTTCACGGCCGACGCGACGCCGGTGCCGATCGCCTTCACCGCCTCGTCGAGCAGCTCCTCGGCCATCTCGTCGCCGTGCTTCAGGGCGCGCTCCCAGATGCCTGACTTCAGCCTGTCGTTGCCGCGCTGCTCCATGATCTCGAAAAGCTTGGTGTGGCGGCCCTTCTCGACGAGCTTGCGCGCCCGGGCCTCCATCGCCGCGCGGCCCGCGTAGGCCTCCATGCAGCCCCTGCGGCCGCAGGGGCAGCGGCGCCCGCCCGTCTTCACGACGATGTGGCCGATCTCGCCGGCGGAGCCTCGGCCCAGCCACGGCTTCTTGTTGAGGACGATCCCGCCGCCCACGCCGGTGCCCCAGAAGACCCCGAGCAGGGAGTCGTACTCGCGGGCCGCGCCGAGGCTGAACTCGGCATCGGTCGCAACCTGCACGTCGTTGCCGATCTTCACCGGCGTGCCGAGCGCCTCAGCGAGGCGATCTCCGAGCGGGTAGGAGCCCTCCCAGCCGGGCAGGTTGCGAGCGCTCGAGACGACGCCGGTCTCCTCGTTGGCGCTGCCCGGGGAGCCGACGCCGACGCCGCGCAGCTCTTCCGCCGGGATCCCCGCGGAGGCGCAGGAGGCGAGCAGCGCCTCGGCCATCGCGTCGGCGACGTCCTTCGGCCCGCCGGTCGTCGGTGTGGCCGTCCGGTTCTCGCCGAGGACGCGGTTGCGGCCGTCGACGACGACCGCCTGGATCTTGGTACCGCCGAGGTCGATGCCGCCGCGGGCGGATTTCGAACGTGTCGAGGCCGGCGCCATTACGGGCAACCTACCGCTCCCCGCGACGTTCGGCTCGGCGAATAGGTTGCCGGGGTGGCCACGGATCCGATCGCAGGGCTCGACGACGATCTCGCGCTCCAGCGGGAGTTCGTCGCCGATCGCTCGCCCGTCTACGCGCGGATCCTCGACCTGCTGCGCCCGCTCGTGGCCGGCCCCCTCGGCGACGGCCTGCGCGAGGCCTGGGCTGGCCGCTCGTTCGGGTTCTGGCCGGAGCGGCCGCTCATGCTTCTCACGTCGCTGCGCGACGATGCGCTGCGCGAGGGCGACTCGCACCCGCTCTGGGCCTCCCTCGGCGCCCCGGAGCGCGACCTCGACTCGATCACTGCGGCCGCCGTCGAGGCGGCGATCGCGCCCGACCGAGACCACTTCTGGCACTCGCTCGCGAACCGCCACGTGCAGACCAACGACCCTTCGCGCGCGGTCGCGTGGATGTGGCCCGCGGCGCTGGGCGCCGAGCTGGAGCCCGGGCGGGCGGTCGAGCTCTTCGACTTCGGGGCCAGCGCCGGCCTCAACCTCGTCGGCGACCGCCTGCCCTGGGTCTGGTCGACGGCGGACGGCGATCCCCTCGCCCCCAGCGACGTGCCGGATGTGGCCGCCCGCCGCGGCTTCGACCTGCGCCCGCCCGACCTCCGCGACGCGGAAGACGCGCGCTGGCTCGAGGCGCTGATCTGGCCCGGCCAGGACGAGCGGCTCGAGCGCTTCCGGGCCGGGTTGGCGGCGTTTCGCGAGCTCGTCGCCGAGGCCGGGCGGCCCCTGGTCGAGCCGGCGAGCGTCGATGACGCCGCCGCCGGCCTCGAGGCCCGCGGGGCGGATCGGTCCGCGCGCGATCGCCTACCAGTCGATCATGCACGACTACCTCCCCGATGACGTCCGCGAGCGCTACGAGGCCGCGCTGCGCGAATGGCTGCGCGCCTCGGACGCCGGATCCGCGCTCTGGATCGAGTTCGAGATCGCCGAGGGCGGCAGCGACGGCGAGACCGCGATCGCGATCACGGTGCACCTCGGCGCCGGCGACGGGCTCGAGGAGGTCGTCCTCGCCCGCTGCGGACCGCACCCGCGGGTGCTCACGGTCGACGGCGCGGCCGTCGAGCGCTTCCGGGCCCTGCTGCGCGACGCCAAGACCTAGCCGCCATCGCGATCAGCCGTGCCCGCTCAGGAACCCGAGCCGGCTCACGGCCTCGTAGAAGACGCGCGCCCAGGCGAAGCAGCGGTCGCGGTCCGCCGGCGGCCGCGCCGCGCAGTGGTCTCGCATGTCGGCGAGGAAGCGGTCGTCGACGGCCTCCTTGCGCCCCGCGAAGATCCCGAGCCGGTCGTAGTTTCGGTAGCCGAAGTCGTGTCGCAGGCAGGCGTCGGAGAAGTCGAAGGACGCGCCGCTCGAGCCGACCAGCGGGGCCGAGCAGTAGTCGGTCGAGTAGTCGAGGCGGGCGTCGCGGTCGGGAGAGACGCGATAGGCGAGAAAGGCGTCGAGGTCAGCGGCGAGGAAGCGATCGACGATCGCTTCCGGCTCCTCCGGCGGCGGCTCGGCGGCGGCGAGCTGGGGACCGGGCCGCGGCGAGAACGTGCCGCCGATCGCCGCGGCGATCTCCTCCCCGAGACCGGCCAGCGGCGTCGCGGCGGCGAGCGCCCCGAAGAGCAGCGCCGCGAGCGCGATCAGGCCGACGTGCTCGACGCTCGCCTGGCCGGACTCGCTGGCTCCCGCGAACCTGCGCATCGCAGGTATGAGGGCGCGGTTCCGCGGGCTCTTCCCCCTTATCTCTCCGTCCGGAGGTCGCCTATACGATGGCCGCGGCAGGGATCCTGCCGGCCACCACACAAGGGAGCGACCATGGAAGCTGCGACGCCTTCGCCTGTGTCCGACCCCGAGGCCCGCGAGGCGCTGAAGGGCATCTCCCGCCTCTGGTGGCTGTGGATCGTCTTCGGCCTCGCCTGGGTGATCGTCGGGGTCGTCATCCTCCAGTTCGACTCGGCATCCGTGACCACGGTCGGCGTGATCGTCGGGGTCATGTTCCTCGCCACCGGCTTCCAGCAGTTCGCGGTCGGGGCGATGGCCGAGCGCGGCCGCTGGCTCTACTGGATCTTCGGCATGCTCTTCCTGATCGCCGGCGTGATCGCGCTGATCAGCCCCGAGAACACCTTCGCCGCGCTCGCCGACATCCTCGGCTTCCTCTTCCTGCTCGTCGGCGTGTTCTGGATCCTCCAGGCGTTCGCCACCCGCGAGCTCAACGAGCTCTGGTGGCTGGGCCTGATCTCCGGGATCCTGATGGTGATCCTCGCCTTCTGGACCGGCGGCCAGTTCTTCATCGAGAAGGCCTACCTGCTGCTCGTGTTCTCCGGGATCTGGGCGCTGATGCAGGGATTCATCGACCTCGTCAGGGCCTTCCAGATCAAGAAGCTGGGCGAGCTCGTCTAGCCCGGCCGATCCTCGGGCCTTCGCGGCCTGAGGTTGGAGACGATCGCCGCGACCACGGTCACCAGGTAGATCTGACCGAGCAGGGCCTCGATTATCGAGGTCGCTCTGCCGAGGCCGGTGCTCATTGTGAGGTCTCCGTAGCCGGTCGTGGTCAGCGTCGAAAAGCTGAAATACAGGCAGTCGGCCTGCGTGGGGTCGCTCGTCTCGGCGAACACCCCGTTCGGCCCGAGGGCGCCGATCGCCCCATAGACGAAGGCGAAGAACATGCCGAGCAGGAGGTAGACGCAAAGGACGCCATACATCGTCGTCAACGTCACCCCTTGGTCCTCGCGCACGTTTCGAACCACGCCGACGACGATCGCAGCCGGGGCCAGGCCGACGAGCAGGACGTTGACGACCGCGATCGAGTCCCGGCCCACTTCGCCGCCATCGACGAACGCGATCACGGCGCTGACGACCGCGAACGCCACGACGATCGCAGCCGTTCGCATCAGCAATCGGCGGACCCGCGACGTCCAAAGCGCCAATAGAAGGGTCGCGCCTTGGAGCACCACCGTTACGAGCCGCGACCAGTCGGCCGAGGGCGCCGCTAGCTGAAACATGAGCGAGACCGTGATCAGGGCGAGGAGCAGCCCGTAGCGGAGCCTTCGTCCGGGCTCGGTCCCCACGTCGTACCTAGCTGCTCGCTACCGGCGCCGGCGTGGCCGGAGGCGGATCGGGACCGGCCTCCGACGCCCCCAACCGCTCCACGGGGAGCCTGCGGGAAGCCCAGAATGACGCGAGCACGATCAACGCGGCGAAGAGGAACGCGGTCTTCAGAGCGGTTAGCTGCGCTTCCTCGTAGCTATCGACGAGAGCATCCACGGTCTGGCTGGAGACGCCGGCCTCCTCGGCCCCGGCGCGGACCTCATCCGCGGAGACGAAGCTGACCCCGCCGCCGACCTTGACCTGGACCTGCTCCTCGGCCGACTGGGTCACGTCGGGATCGGAGGCGATGTTGCTCGTGAACGCCGCGATCAGCCCGGTGATGACCACCGCCCCGAGCAGCGCCGTGCCGAGCGACGAGCCAAGCTGCTGCGCGGTGCCCTGCAACCCACCGGCCTCGCTTCGGTCACGGTCCCCGACCGCCGACTGAGCCACGTTTCCGAGCTGGGACGTGATCAGGCCCATTCCGAGCCCGAGAACCCCCATCGCGACGAGGAATGCGGTGTTGTCGAGCTCGGGATCGATGACCGCCAGCAGCAACAGGGTTGACACGAGGGTCACCGCGAGGCCAACGCGCACGAGCGGGCGCGGCGCGAAACGCGCCGAGAGCGCCGAGCCGCCGAGCGCGGCGATGAAGAGTCCGGCTGAGGCGGGAAGCATCCGCACACCGGTCTCGAGAGCGTCGAGTCCCTGAACGACCTGGAGGTAAAGCGGAACCGTGAAGAAGACCCCCATCAGGATCAGGTTCTGCGCAAGCAGCATCGCGAGCCCGCCGCGAAACGCCTTGATCCCGAATAGCTCGAAACGGATGAGGGGATCGCGCTGCTGATTCACCCGATGTCGCTGCCAGGCACGAAATGCGCCGAGGACCAGGACGCCGGCCGCGATCACGAAGGGCGTGAGCGAGAAGCCGAAGGGTTCGACCGGCGAATCGAGCGGCCTCAGCCAACCCCAGTTGCTCGACTGCAGAACGCCGATCACGATCAGGGCGAGGCCGAGCGCGGCGAGGACGGAGCCGACCCAATCGAGTTGCGGCTTTTCCTCCGCCGCCGGTTCCTTGAGCTTCATCGTCCCGAGCAGGATCAACGCTGCGACAACGACCTCGCCGACGAAGACCACGCGCCAGGAGAGCTCTGTCGTCGCATACCCGCCGATGATCGGCCCGACCGCGATTCCGGCGCCCGCGATCCCGCCGAGGACGCCATACGCAGTCGCCCGATCCTTGCCCTCGTAGTTGCCCGCGACCAGAGCGACGAGCGCCGGGATCACCAGCGCGGCACCGATCCCCTCCAGGATGGACCAGCCGAGCAGAAGGGTTGGAACGCTCCACGACGCCGCGGTCAGCGCCGATCCAATGGCGTAGATGATCAGCCCGATCTTGAACGCGCGTTTGCGGCCCCAGAGATCGCCGAGCTTGCCGCCGGTGACCATCAGCGCGGCCATCACCAGCGCGTAGAAGGCGATGACCATCTGGATCGTGGTCACCGTGGTGTCGAAGTCCTCGACCAGCTGCGAGATCGAGACGTTCATCACCGCCTGATCGAGCACCATCAGGAACTGCGCGGCCCCGAGGACCGCCAGAACAACCCATTTCGACATCTAGATCGCCAAGGACTTGTCAGCCTGAATTCGGGGTTTGGACCCACGCCCCGCAGGAGGTACGGTCTCCGGCATGAACGAGGACCAAGGGGAGAGCCTACGCCCGAGGCTGCGGCGTACATCGCTCGCCCTCGTGGTTCTCGGCTCGCTCGTCCTCTTCCTCGGAGGGTTCGCCGTCTGGGCGGCACGACAGGCGCTCAACACCGACGACTGGGTCGACACCTCGACCGCAGCTGCTCGAGGACGAGGAGATCCAGGCGGCGGTAGAGACGTTCCTCGTCGACTCGTTGTTCGACAACGTCGACGTGGAGGGCGAGCTGGCCCGCGTGCTGCCGCCGCGCCTGAAGCCGCTGGCGGGACCTGCCGCGAGCGGTTTGCGCGAGCTCGCCAACCGGGTCGCCGAGAAGGCGGTCGAGAGCCCCAAGGTCCAGGAGCTGTGGGCGCAGGCGAACCGGGCGGCTCACGAGCAGCTGCTGGTGATCATCGAGGGCGAGGACCAGGGGGCCCTGTCGACCGCGAACGGCACGGTCACCCTCGACCTGGCGACGATCGTCACGCAGATCGGCGACCGCCTCGGCGTCGACGTCTCCGGCAAGTTGCCGGCGTCGGTCGGCGAGATCGAGATCCTCAAGTCGGACGAGATCGAGACGGTCCAGGAGGGCGCCGACCTGCTGAAGAAGGCGTCGTACGGCCTGATCCTCATCTCGCTCCTGATCTACGCGATCGCGATCTGGCTCGCCCGCGGGCGCCGCAGGGAGACGGTGCGCGCGATCGGCTTCGCGTGGATCGTCGTCGGCATCGCCGTGCTCGCCGCGCGCGAGCTGGCCGGCGGCGCGATCGTCGACTCGCTCGCGTCGACCGCGAGCGTCGAGCCGGCGATCGAGCGCACCTGGGCGATCGGCACCTCACTGCTCGCCGCGAGCGCAGTGGGGTTGATCGGCTACGGCGTGGTCGCGGTCCTGGGCGCCGTGCTCGCCGGCCCCACCTCGGCCGCCACCTCCGTCCGCCGCGAGCTGGCGCCGATCTTCCACAATCGCGCCACCGCCTACTCGTTGCTCCTCGTGATCGTCCTGCTCGTCTTCATCTGGGCGCCAACGGAGGGCACCCAGCGCCTCGCCCCCTCGATCGTCCTGCTCGTGCTGTTGATCGCCGGCTTCGAGGCGCTGCGCCGGAAGATCGTCGCCGACTTCCCGGACGAGACCTGGCAGACCTCGGGCGCGCGGTGGCGCGAGCGCTTCTCCGGGGCATCGAGCGCCGTCTCCTCGCGCCGCGGCGGGGACGCGAACGACGCTGGGGAAGAGCGGATTCGCCAGCTCGAGCGCCTCAAGGAGCTGCGTGAGTCCGGCGTGCTCGACGACGAGGAGCTCGCCGCCGAGAAGAAGCGCATCTTCGACGAGGGCTGATGGACAACACCTTCCTTTCGCTGCTCCCGATGGCCTTCGTGATGGTCGCCGGGCCGCAGCTCCTGAGCGCGATCTTCCTCGCGACGAGCGAGGGCTGGCAGAAGAACTCGCTGGCCTACGTCGCCGGTGCGGCAATCTCGATCACGGCGGTTACGACGGGCGGATTCCTGCTCGCCAACGGCGCCAAGAGCGGCGGTGGGCCCAGCGACACGATCGACATCATCATCCTCGTGCTCCTCGTCGCGGCGATGATCCGGTGCTTCCTGGAGCGTAAGACGGCCGAGCCGCCGAAGTGGATGGGCAAGCTGGAGGCGGCGGCGCCGGGATTCTCGTTCCGGCTCGGCTTCCTGCTGCTGGGCTTCTTCCCGAGCGACATCCTGACCTCGGTCGCCGTCGGTTCCTACCTCGGAAACCACGGCGACCCCTGGTGGCACCTGCTCCCGTTCGTCGGCATGACGCTCCTGCTGATCGGGCTGCCGGCGCTGCTTCTGGTCGCCTTCGGCAGGCGCGCCCAGGCTTTCCTGCCGAAGGTCCGTCAGTGGATGAACGACAATTCCTGGGTGGTCAACGAGCTCGTCCTGCTGCTCTTCGTCGGGATCGTGATCTCGGGCCTCGCCTAGCGCTGCGCAGGGCGCCTCCGCCGACCGTCAGAAAACGGACCCTCACGGCTCCGCTTTCGGGTCAAGGCGAACCGCTTATCTGCCGATGAACACTGATGGGATCCTGGCGGTGAGGCCGCGCCTGGCCCAGCCATTCGCAGCAGTCGGCCTTCGAATAGATGCCCGACGACAACCCAGATCGACCGGTCACGAGCGAGCGGTTGTCGATGGCCGGGGTGGGCGCGGTGATGTACGCGGTCGCCGCGCTGCTCGTCGGAACCTCGGTGCTCCTTCCGCACGACCCCGACCTCAACCCGGCGGCGATTCTCGCCTTGGCGTCCACCGGCGCCGTGGCCGCGGCCTTCATCTGGCTCGCGCGACGCTGGCTGCCGATCTGGTTCTTCCAGATCTCGACGGCCGCGGGGACGGTGATCGTCGCACTTTGCGTGTACTGGAGCGGAGACTCGAACTCGCCCTATGCCCTGCTCCTCGTCTGGGTCGCGGTGTTCAGTGCGTATTTCTTCACCACGCGCCAGCTCATCCTCCAGCTTGGCTTCGCCGCGATCGCCTATGCGGCTGCGCTTCTGGCCCACCCCCACGGCCAGACCGACGCGGCCGCCCATTGGCTTCTGACCATTCCCGCGCTCGCAGTCGCCGCTGCGATCATCGCCGTGCTCGTCAGGTCCGGCCGGCGACTAGTGACCGAGCGAGAGCGGTTGCTCGCCGAGACCATGGAGCTTGCGCGCACCGATCCGCTGACCGGTTTGCTCAATCGCCGGGCCTGGTCGGAGCTGCTCGAGCGGGAGATGCTGCGCGCGCGACGCACCGGTAACCCGTTGTGCGTGGCGCTGTTCGACCTCGACAACTTCAAGCAGTTCAACGACGAGCGGGGCCACCCGGAGGGGGACATGTTCCTGCAGGAGCTCGCGAAGACGTGGGAATTCGAGCTTCGCCCAACCGATGGCCTGGCCCGCTATGGCGGTGAGGAGTTCGCCCTCCTGCTCCCGGACTGCGACCTGGCCGATGCGAGCGAGGTCGTCGGCCGCCTGCGGAATGCAACTCCCTACGGGCAGAGGTGCTCCGCCGGCCTGGCCCGCTGGGATGGCGTAGAGACAGACCCCGAGCTGATGGCTCGCACCGACGTCTTGCTCTACGAGGCCAAGCAGACCGGCCGCGATCGCCTCGTTTCCGCCGATCGCGGCCTGCCCGGGCCGCGCTAGTCATCTAGGTATCGGCGGGCGCCGCGGGCGCCGCGGCGGTCTCGTCGACCGGGTGCTCGCGGCGGTACTCGAGGTACTCGCGGACCCCGATCTGCATCGCGGCGGCGATCGGGATCGCGACGAGGGCGCCGATCACACCGAACAGGGTGCCGCCGAAGAGCGCGGCGATGACGACCACGAACGGGTCGAGATTCACCGCGCGGCTCTGGATCTTCGGCTGCACGACGTAGTTCTCGAATTGCTGGTAGGCGATCGAGAAGATGATCCAGACGATCAGGTCGACGGGGAGGTCGCCCGCGAAGAGCAGGACGATCGAGACGATCACCGCGCCGAGGGTGGCGCCCACGAGCGGGATCACGTCGAAGATCGCGATCACGACGGCCAGCGCGAGCGGTGCCGGCGCGCCGAGGATCTCCAGCACGAGCCACGCCGCGAACCCGGCCACGGTCGCCTGTAGCAGCGCGCCGCCGATGTAGCCGCCCACGGCGAGCGCCATGTGATCGAGCGCGCGCTTGATCACGTCGGCCTCCCGTTTCGGGCGGCGGTCGATCACCGTGTCGATCCAGCCACGTCCGCGCGAGACGAGGAACATGCTGAGGACGAGGATCGTGACGACCGCGAACAGCGAGCTGACGATGCCGCTGCCGATGTCGGCGAGCGTGCCGGCGGCGCCGCCGAGGTCGCCTGCGAGGTCGCCGGCGGCCTCCTCGAGCTTCGCCGTCAGGTCGTAGTCCTCGTTCAGCTGGGACAGCGTCTCGTTCTCGCTGAACGTCTCATCGAGGTCCTGCGCATAGCTGGGCAGGTCGTTGATCAGGTCGGTCGCGCCGGTGACCAGCGGCGGGATCAGGATCGCTCCGATCACGAGCGGGGTGAGGATGATCACGAGGTAGACGAGCGTGATCGCGAAGCCGCGGCGCATGTAGCGGTTGAGCGAGTTCACCGGCCCCGACGCGGCGACGGCGATGAACGCGGCGATCAGGACATAGGAGATCGGCGTCCGCAGCCTGTAGACGACGTAAAGCGCGAGAGCGCTGGCGACGACGATCGCGACGATGCGGAAGACCGCTCGGGAGGAGGGAACGTCGCGAGGGTCACCGGGTCGTGCCGCCACCGCTGCGAGATGCTATGCGCGAAGCCGGTCGGTGAGAAGGCTGCGCTCAGGCGGGCGCGAGCTCGGTCGACGAGCCGGGCTCCAGCACCCGCACCTCGACCTCCGGAGCCAGCTGCGCGACCTCCTCGGCGAACTCGCGGGGCGGGTCGTAGAGGAGGTGCCCGTGACGGCGTGCGAGCCCGTACGGGAAGAACGTGCCCCAGTGGATCGGGATCGCGAGCCGGGGACGCAGGAGCGACGTTGCCTTCGCCGCTCGGCCGGGGTCGAGGTGGCCGATGCCGAGAGAGGTGCCCCAGCCCCAAACCGGCAGCAGGGCGAGGTCGAGGCGTTCGAAGAGCGAGCCCATGCGCTCGAAGAGGTCGGTGTCGCCGGCGAAGTAGATCGTCTGCGAGCCGGCGATCTCGTAACCGACCGAGCTGCCCCTGTGACCGAAGAACGGCAGGCGGCGGCCCTCGTGCGCGGCGGGCGTAGCAGTGATCCGAACCCCGGCGATCTCATGCGAGTCGCCGACGCCGAGCTCGGTGACTCGGAAGCCCTTGCCCTCGAGGAAGGCCGCCGCTCCGGGCGGGGCGACGACGGGGATCCCTTCGCCGAGCTCGCGCAACGAGCGCAGGTCGGTGTGGTCGAGATGCAGGTGGGAGATCAGGATCGCGTCGGCGCGCTCGCGGTCGGCGGGCGTCGGGCTGTCGCCGTGGCGCCGCAGGTGGAGCACGCGGCGGCGGAAGTTCGGGTCGGTGATCACGCTGACCCCGTCGATCTCGAGGCGCAGCGTGGCGTGGCCGACGTAGCGGATGCGGATCGGTTGACTCACCATGGGAGGGTTATCTCATGCGACGGGCGCCCGGGCGAGCTTGGTTCCTGATTCGGCACGGCGTCGAGTCGGTGGTTCAGACGGCCGCAACGCGGGAGGCGGCCCAGGTCGCGTTCTTCATCTTGATCACCTTTCCGGCGGCGCTCCTGCTCGTCGTCTGGGCGGCGTCGGCCGCGCTCGACGACGTCACCGTCCGCACCGAGATCATCGACGGGATCATCGACGCGATGCCGCTCTCCGACGAGGAGGGCCGCAAGTCGGTCGAGGGCCTGCTCGACGGCGTCGCCCAGGGCGCCGGCACGCTCGGGCTGCTCGGAGCCCTGGCGCTGGTTTGGTCGGCCAGCGGCGCGATCGGCGCGCTCCGGCATTCGATCGGGGCCGCCTGGCCATCGGGGCAGCCGCTCCCCTACTTCCAGGGCAAGGCGCTCGACGTCGGGCTGACGCTGCTCGTCGGCCCGGCCCTGCTGGCGTCGCTCGGGCTCAACCTCGTCGACGCAGTCCCCCACGCCCTCGGCAACGACCCGGTGCTCGAGGGGCTGGCCTCATTCGCTGTCACCGTGGTCGTCCCGGCGCTGGCCCTCTTCGGGGTCTTCCTCGTCCTCTTCCGGCTCCTGCCCCCCGCCGAGACGAGCTGGCGCGCGGCCTGGCCGGGCGCGCTCGTCGCCTTCGCCGGTGCGATCGCGGTCCGCTACGGCACCGAGCTCTACTTCGCCACGATCGGCGACACCGCCGCGATCTACGGCGCGATCGCGGCGCTTCTGGCGGTCTCGATCTCGGTCTACCTGCTGGCGATCGTCGCCGTCGTCGGCGCCAATGTCGCCGCCGTCTGCGCCCGCCACCAGAGCTGGGCCTCGGTCGACGCCGAGATCGCGGCCGAGGGCGAGGACTCCGACGGCGAGGGCTCGATCCTGGCCGACATCTGGGGGCTCGTGCGCTCGCTCTTCCTGCGGCGTCCCCGCCGGGATTAGGGCGCGCCCGGCCCGGCCAGGACGGCCGCCACCATCGCCAGAGCGACCTCGAGGCGCGGGCCCAGCGACTCCGCCAGCACGTATTCGTCGGGGGCGTGGGCGTGGGCTCCGATCGGGCCGAGGCCGTCGACGGTCAGGTCCACGTGCTGGGCGAGGTGGCTGGCATCGCTCGCCCCGCCCCGCTCGGAGCCGAGGATCGGGAGACCGGCGAGCGCCCCCGCGCGCTCGATCAGGCCGGCGGCGAGCTCGCGAGTGTCCATCCCGGGCCAGCGGCGGACGATCTCGGCCTCGATCTCGACCCCGTCCTCCCCCGAGGGCACGGCGGCGAGCACCGGCTCGAAGGCCCCCAGCGAGTCCGCCCTCAGGTCGCAGACCAGCTCGCCGCTGGCGGGGACGACGTTGAAGGCGTCCCCGGAGTGAAAGACGGTCGGCACCGCGCTCAGGCGGTCGGGCCCGTCGGGCGCGTGGAGCGCCGCGATCCGCTGCGCGGCGGCGGCGAGCGGCAGCAGGGCGCTGCGGCCGCGGTCGGGGGCGGAGCCCGAGTGCGCGGCGCGGCCGCGAGCCCGGACCCTCAGCGTGCCCGCCGCCTTGCGGCGGAGGACGACCGCCGGCTCGCCGCCGGGCCCCTCCTCGCCGGCCTCGAAGCAGAGGCAGGCGTCCCAGCCGGCAAACGCCGGGCCGTGGGAGAAACCGCCGGTGCGCCACTCCTCGTCGACCACGAGCAGGAGGGCCACCTCCGCGTAGCCGCCGGGGACGGCGGCGAGGGCGCGCATCGCGGCGAGCGCGATCGCGACGCCACCCTTCATGTCGATCGACCCGGAGCCGACCAGGCGGCCGTCCTCGCGCGCGAGCGGGCGATGGTCGGCGTGGGCGACGACGGTGTCGAGGTGGCCCAGGAGAAGCAGCCGGCCCTCGCCGCTTCCGGCGAGCCGCGCGCAGAGGTCGTCGGCGTGGCCGGGCGAGGAGCAGGGAAGGCGCTCGGTGCGCGCCTCGGCCGGGAGCAGCGCCGTGGCGACCGCGATCGCCTCCTCGGCGCCGGCGACGTCGCCGGAGGGCGAGGAGACGGCGACGAGGGCCTCGAGCTCGCGCTCGAGCCGCTCGCCCGCGGCGGCGGCACTGCGCGCTACCCACTCGCTGTCGAGCTCAGGCATCGGGCGAGCCTACGGAATCCGTAGGCTGCGCCGATCGATTCCCGCGAGCACCTGGCCGAGGATCTCACCGAGCTGTCGCGCGACGCCGCCGCCTGGCGGTCGCCCCTATACGCCGGTCTTCACCAAGCGGATGAGCGAGGACGTCCGCGAGGGCGGCCCGACCTGGGAGCTGCTCGAGCCCTACGCCGATGAGCCGATCGACGAGTACTACCCCTTCCGCGCGCTCGCCGGGATCCACCACATGGTCCTCGCCGGCGAGCTGCCGGAGCTCGCACGGCACTACCCGTCGGTGGGGGGCGACGGCGACCCCGAGCCGGCGTGGCCGCTGGTCCGCGAGGAGCTCGGCAAGATGGACGCCGAGGTCCTCGACTCGCTGCGCCACCCGCTGCAGACGAACGAGACCGCGCGCTGCGGGGCCCTGATCGGCGGCTTCCTCGTCGTCGCGCGCGAGACCGGGCTGCCGGTGCGCGCGCTCGAGCTGGGCTCCAGCGCCGGGCTCAACCTGCACTTCGACCGGTACCGCTACGAGGCCGACGGCAAGGCCTTCGGTCCCGCCGACTCGCCGGTCCGTTTCGTCGACCACTGGCTCGAGGGCGTGCCGCCGCTGGACGCGCCGCTCGAGGTGGCCGAGCGCCGCGGCTGCGATATGGCGCCGCTGGACCCGACCTCCGACCACGACCGCCTCGCCCTGCTCTCCTACATCTTCCCCGACCAGATGCCGCGCTACGAGCTCCTGCGCGAGGCGATCGACGTCGCCCGCTCCTATCCCCGTCGAGGTCGAGAGGGCTGGTGTGGACGAGTGGGCCGCGCGGCTGCTCGCCGAGCGCGCCGAGGGCATGGCGACGGTGGTCTTCCACTCGCTCGTCTGGATCTACCTCGACGAGGACGTCCGCGAACGGGTCTCGGCGACGATCGCCGGCGCCGCAGAGCGCGCCGACTCGGACGCGCCGGTCGCCTGGCTGCGCTACGAGATCGGGCCCGACCCGGCCGTCTGCGAGCTCCGCCTCACCCTCTGGCCCGGCGGCGAGGACCGCCTGCTGGGCACCGGCGACGTCCACCTGGCGCCGGTGAGGTGGCTGGAGGGGAGCTAGGCCGAGGGACGGCCGAGGGGCGAAGCCACGAACGCAGCAGCTATTGGGGGGTGGATGCCGAAATGCACCGTGTGGGTGCATTTCGGAATCCACCCCCCCGCCCTAGCCCATGGGCGCGGTTTCGCGCGCGTCTTCGAGCACGGCCATCGCCGCGTTGCGGCCGTTCAGCGCGATCACCGAGCCGCCCGGGTGGGTGGCGGCGCCGCAGAGGTAGAGGCCGTCGACGGGTGTCCGGGCCTCGAGCCGGCGGTCCCACATCTGCGCGGGCAGCGCCGAGCCCTGGAAGATGTTGCCGCCGGTGAGGCCGATCCGCTCCTCGATGTCGGGCGGGCCGAGCAGCTGGTAGTCCTCGACGCAGTCGCGGATGTCGGGGGCGTAGGCAGCGATCGCGTCGAGGATCAGGTTCGCGATCTCATCGCGGCGCGCGTCCCAGCCGCCCTCGATCTCGTACGGCGCGTACTGGGCGAAGGCGCTGATCACGTGGCGGCCGGGCGGCGCCACCGTGGCGTCGTAGGCGGTCTGGAAGTAGAGCTCGGCGAAGCCGATCCGCGGCTCGCCGCGCCGGCTCGCCTCGAACGCCTCCTGGCCGGCGTCGAGCCCGCTCGAGATCGTCACCATCGCCCGGTGCGGCTCGACCGTGCCCGCCGCCTCGAAGGCCGGCAGCCGCCCGAGGGCCGCGTTCAGCTTGACCACCGGCGAGGCCACGTCCCACTCCTCGAGCCGGTCGCGGTAGGCGCCCGGGATCTCGCCCGCGCCGAGCATCGCCAGCGTCCGCTTCGGGTCGGCGTTGGAGACGACGGCGCGCGCCCTGATCGTCTCGCCGCTCTCCAGGGTCACCCCGGTCCCGGGCTCGATCGCAGCCACCGGGACGCCCGTCGCCAGCTGCGCGCCGGCCTCGATCGCCGCCTGCGCGATCGCGAAGGAGACCCGGCCCATGCCTCCGGCCACGTAGCCCCAGACCGAGCCGAGACCGAGCAGGTCTCCCTGGTGGTGCATCAGCTTCACCGCGGCCGTGCCGCTGTCGCGCGGCCCGGCGTCGACGCCGATCACGCCCTGGCCGAAGAGCGCGTGGTGGAGGCGCTCGTCATCGACGTAGCGGGCGAGCGTGTCCGCGATCGACTCCTCGAAGACGATCGAGATCAGCTCCGGGTCGCCCCCGAGGCGCTCCTCGATCTCGGCGCGGCTGGGCGAGGGCGCTCGCCAGGCGTCGCCCGCGGGCCCGTGCCGGAGGAGGGTGCGGATCCGGTCGAACGCCCCCTCGTAGGCGAAGAGGCCGCGGATGTCGGCCTCGGAGAAGCCGTTCTCGCGCATGTGCGCGGCGGTTTCGGCGTCGTCGATGAACTCGGCGAAGGAGCTGCCGTCGGGCAGCGGGCACCAGAGGTTGGGATCGGCCGGGGTGACCCGGTAGCCGTGGCGCGCGAGCTCGAGCTCCTCGATCACCACCGGGTCGAGCAGGCCGACGACGTAGGCGCAGGGGCTGATCACGTAGCGCTCGTCGGCGAAGGGGCGCTCGAGCGTGCAGGCGCCGCCGAGCCGGTCGCGGCGCTCGAGCACGAGCACCGACCGGCCCGCCCGGGCGAGGTAGGCGGCGGCGGTGAGCCCGTTGTGGCCGCCGCCGACGACGATCGCGTCCCACTCGCGGCCGGCGAGCTCGGCGATCGGGGCCGGAAGCCCCACCTTCCCCATCGCCGCGTGGACGTCGATCGCGCTCACACCGCCGGCGGGCCTCGGCTGCCGAACGGGAGCCCCCAGTGCGGGTGGCGGCCCAGCGTGCGGTGCGCGGGCGCGCCCACGGGCGGGGTGATGCCTTCGGCTGGCTCCTCGTCGTCGACCGGGTCCTGGCGGCGCATCAGCAGCACGGTCAGGACGAGGCCCACGAGCACGAGACCGGCGGAGATCTTCAGCGCGGTCCCCAGCGCCGAGACGAAGGCCTCGCGGATCGCGGTCTCGGCCTCCGACTTCTCGCTCTTGCCGACGATCGAGTCGAGGGTCTTGGTCGCGTCGTCGGCGCCGGCGAGGACGCCGTCGAGGTCCTCGGCCTGGGTCTGGGTGATCGTGACCCCGGCGTCCGCGCTGACCTTCTCCTGGGTGCGGTCGATGTTCAGGTCGTTGAAGATCGCCCCGGTCACGGCGACGCCGAGCGTCGCGCCGAGCCCGCTCAGGGTGACGAGCATCCCGGAGGCGAGGCCGGCGTGATGCCGGGAGACGGCGTTCATCGCGGCCAGGTTCATCGGCGTGAGCGAGAAGCCGACGCCGAAGCCCATCATCGACGTCGGGATGATCAGGTCGCTGAAGGTGGTGCTCGAGGTCGAGCGTCGAGATCCAGAAGATGCCCGATCGCCATCGACGCGAGGCCGATCGACGATCGGAGGCCGCGGCCCGACCTTGGCGGCGACCCGGCCGCCGAGCGGCGAGCCGAGCACCATCAGCCCGGTGAGCGGCAGCAGCAGGACGCCGGCCTCGACCGGGTCGTAGCCGAGGATCTCCTGGAAGTAGAGGGGCAGGAAGAAAAGCAGCGCGCCGAAGGAGAAGTCGAGGCAGAAGATCACGATCGTCGCCCCGGCGAAGTTGCGGCGGCGGAAGAAGTCGAAGTCGATGATCGGGTGGCGCGGAGCGTCGCTCGACGACCGCGAAGGTCGCGAACAGGACGACCGCGCCGGCGAGCAGGGCGACGATCGCCGCGGAGCCCCAGCCCCAGGTCGCGCCCTGGATCAGGGCGAGGCTGAGCGCGGTCAGGCCGAACCCGAGGAGGGCCACGCCCGGCACGTCCACCTCGCGCACCGCGTCCGGGTCGCGCGACTCCGGCGCGCCGCGGAGCGCGAGCACGGCGACGACGCCGACGATCACCGCGCTGAGCACGAAGATCCAGCGCCAGTCGAGCTCGCCGGTGAGGACGCCGCCGACGACGACTCCGACCCCGGAGACGAGCTCGGTCGCCGCCCCCCAGAGCCCGATCGCGGTCCCCCGGCTCGCGCCGGTGAAGACGTTGGTCAGGATCGACATCGAGGACGGCATCAGGAACCCGCCGCCGATTCCGGAGATCGCGATGCCGCCGATCAGGACCTCGGCGGTGGGCGCTGCGGCGGCGATGATCGAGCCGATCGCGAACAGCGTCGCGCCGATCAGGAACATCCGCTTGCGCCCGAAGATGTCCGAGATCCGCCCGGCGGCGATCAGGAGCGCCGTCATCGGGATGTAGAAGGCGGTGACGGTCCACTGCAGCTCCTCGATCGACGCGTTGAACTCCGCGTGGATCGTCGGCAGGGCGACGATGATCGCCGCCGTCGGGAGCTGCACGATCCCGGCCGCGCCGACGACCGCGGCGAGCGTCTGCGGCCTGCTCAACCGCCGGTTGTCCGTCGCGGCGCTCTCCATCGGGCCGCATGCTTTCATGGGAGGAGGCGAAACCGATGGAGAACGCCGCCGCCACCCATCCGCTTCCGGCACCGAGCCCGCGCCGAGCCTGCCGGGCTCCCGCCTCCCCGGCCTCGTCCAGGGGTTCCGCTACGCCCGCGATCCGATCGGCTTCTACTCCGACCTGCAGCGGCGCTACGGCAACGTCTTCCAGGTGTCCTTCCCCTACTTCAAGCGGATCGTCTACGTCGCCGATCCGGAGATCGTCAAGCGCGTGTTCACGGCCGATCCGGCGCAGTTCCGCGCCGGCGAGGCGAACGCCACCGTCCTCGAGCCGGCGGTCGGGCCCAGCTCGGTGCTGACCCTCGACGGCGCCGAGCACATCCGCCAGCGCAAGGTGCTGCTGCCGCCGTTCCACGGCGAGCGGGTGAAGCGCTACGGCGAGACCGATGCGCGACGCGATCGAGCGCGACGTCGCCGAATGGCCGGCGGACCGCCCGTTCTCCCTGCGCCCGCACATGCAGCGGGTCACGCTCGAGGTGATCCTGAAGGCGGTCTTCGGGATCCGCGGCTCGGAGCGCGAACGCCGCGCCGCGCGGCTCGTCTCCGATTTCGCCCACCGCGCCGACCTCGTCACGCAGGTGCCGGCCCTGCGGCGCGACCTCGGGCGGTGGAGCCCCTGGGTCAGGTTCAAGCGCGCCCGCGCCGAGCTCGACGCCTTCATCTACGAGGAGATCGCCGACCGCCGCGCCGCCGAGGACGGCGCCGAGCGCGACGACGTCCTCTCGCTGCTCCTCGCCGCGGAGCACGACGACGGCTCGCCGATGTCCGACCGCGAGCTACGCGACGAGCTCGTCACCGTGCTCGGCGCCGGCCACGAGACCACCGCGACCGCGCTCGCCTGGGCGTTCGAGCGGCTCCTGCGCACACCCCGGGTGATGACCAGGCTGCGCGAGTCGATCGACGCGGGCGAGGACGACTACCTGGACGCGACGATCAAGGAGGCGCTGCGGGCCCGTCCGGTGATCGTCGACGTCGCCCGCAAGCTCTCCGCTCCGGCAGAGGTCGGCGGCTACGAGCTGCCCGCCGGCACCTTCGTCCTGCCGGCGATCGCCGCGATGCACTACCGCGAGGACCTCTTCCCGGAGCCGTTCGAGTTCCGGCCCGAGCGCTTCATCGACGGCAAGGCCGACACCTACGCCTGGATCCCGTTCGGCGGCGGCGTTCGCCGCTGCGTCGGCGCCGCCTTCGCCCAGTACGAGATGCGGGTGATCATGAAGACGATCCTCGAGCGCACCGAGCTGCGCGCCCCGGACCCCGCGCCGGAGCGCATCGGGCTTCGCAACATCACCCTCGCGCCCGGCAAGGGCACCCGGGTCGAGCTGGTCGCGCGCGCGCTAGAAGTTGTCCGGCGTGATCGTCGGCTTCGTCTCGCCGTAGAGCCACTGCTGGAAGTACTCGTCGAGGCGCTCGAGCTCGGCGCCGGTGAAGCCGCTGACCTCCTTGGCGAGCGCGATGAACTCGCGCGGTCGAGATGTTGTCGTGCCGAAATCGGTCTGGAGGCGCTGGGCGAGCTCGAGGAACTCGGCATGGCCGACGATCTCGCGGTAGCCCTGGAGGGTCATCGCGCTGCGCACGTAGACGGGGAAGTGGGCGAAGAGGTTCGCCGGGTCGCCGTCGAGCGTCCGCGGGCGCGATCGCCCAGTCCTCGTCGGAGGCGCTCGGTGTACTCGGCGTCGAACTGCTGCCTCCGGCGTCCGACGTCGCGGTTGACCGGGTTCGCCCCAGTACCACTCCGACCAGACCGCCCAGCCCTCGTTGAACCAGATGTCGGACCAGGTGGCGAGCGTGACCGAGTCGCCGAACCACTGGTGCGCGAGCTCGTGGAGCAGCGTGCTGCGCGCGGCGGCGGATCAGCGGCGATGGCGAAGTGCGGCTTCGTCTGCACCTCGAGCGCGTAGCCGATCGCCGGTCGCCGAGTCGACGACGGCGCCGGTCGAGTCGAACGGATAGGGCCCGTAGATGCCCGCCCAGGAAGTTGGTCATCGGCTCGGATCTGGTCGAGCTCGGCGTTGATCACGGCAGCCTGGACCGCGTAGATCGCGCTGTCGACCGCGCGGTAGGAGGTCGAGCGTCGCGGTCAGGGTCGGCCGTGTCGGTGATCGTGCCTCGCGCTGTAGTCGAAGTTGCCGACCGTCGCGGTGGTCAGGTAGGTCGACAGCGGATCGTCGTGAGCGCCAGTGCCAGGTCCGGGTTCCGTCGCCGTTGTGCGTGTTCGCGACGAGCTCGCCGTTGCCGAGCGCGGTCGAGGTCAGCGGCACCGTGATCCGGAAGTCGTAGGTCGCCTTGTCGGTCGGGTAGTTGTTGCAGGGGAACCAGCCCTGCGCGCCGATGGGCTCGTTGACGACGAAGCCGCCGTCGGGTCGGGCCTGAGCGCGCGGATCCAGCCCTCGTTCGAGCCGTCGGGGTCGGTGATCTCCTGCGGCGCGCCGCTGTAGCTCGACCGACCGTGACGAACTCCTGCGCCGTCGGGGATACCCGGCGCCGGCAGGATCGACGATCAGCTTGGTGCCCTCGCGCGAGAACTGCGCCGGCTGGCCGTCGACGGATGACCGCCGGAGACGTCGAGCCCCTGGAGGTCGAAGGCTGAACTCGGAGAGGTTCTGCGTCGCCTCGGCGGTGATCGTCGTCCTCGCCGAGTCGAAGACTGTTGGCCACCGGGTCGTAGTCGAGGGCGATGTCGTAGTGGGTCGACGTCGTAGCCGCCGTTGCCGATCGCCGGGAAGAGGACGTCGCCGGCGGAGCGGGCGCCCGGGCTAGAACTCGGCTGGCGCGCCGAGCCGGATCGGGACCGGGCGTCGGGCGCGGGCACGGGCACGGGGTCCGAGGGGCCGCCGTCTTCGCCGGGGATGACGCGCGGGCCGGTCACCGGTCGAGCCGGCCGTCGGCGCCTGCTCGCAGCGCTGCGGGCCGCCGCTTGCCCGCTTGCGGCACGCAGGCCGAGAGCCCGTACTCGCCGGGGGCGGTATCGGCCGGGACCTCGAGCGCGTGGACGAAGCGGACCTTCTCGCCGGCCGGGACGTCGAGCCGGCGGGTGGACAGCCTCGTTCCCAGTGGGCCCGCGTCGGGACCGCGGCGCAGAGCGAAGCGGACGATCGCCGGCGCATCGCGCCCGCCGGCGTTCGCGACCCTGCCGGCGATCGAGAAGGTCGCTCCCGCCTCGACCGCGCTCGGAAGCTCGCCGAGCCTGGCGATGCTCAGCGACGGCTTCGAGGCGGCACTCGCCTCGCCGGCGAGCCCGAGCACCGCGGCCGCCGCGGCAAGGCCGGCAACCGAGGCGCGCACAAGCGCGGCTCGAGCATGGGCGTCGCGTCCATTACAGGCTCAGACGTATTTCCTCGTGA
This sequence comes from uncultured Thermoleophilia bacterium, assembly GCA_963844425.1. GTDB lineage: Bacteria > Actinomycetota > Thermoleophilia > Solirubrobacterales > 70-9 > DASUSH01. Next base: position 532,750 of record CAWJOD010000020.1, read on the forward strand.
ATAGTCACGCGCGGGTTAGGATGCTCGCCGCCGCGCCCCTCCAAGGAAGGCCTGATCTTGTCCAAGCTCGTACCGCTTCTGATCGCCCCCGTGCTCGCGCTCGGCGTCCTCGCCGGCTGCGGGTCCGACGACGAGGAGGACGAGGCGACGACCTCGGCCGCCGTCACCGCCGAAGATTGCACGCCCGAGAAGCTCGAGACGCTCGAGCCCGGCAAGCTCACCGTCGCCACCGACAGCCCCGCCTTCCCGCCCTACTTCGTGGACGACGACCCGACCAACGGCGAGGGCTTCGAGAGCGCCGTCGCCTACGCCGATCGCGAACGAGCTCGGCTACGAAGAGGCCGACGTCGAGTGGGTGGTGGAGCCGTTCAACTCCTCCTACGCACCGGGCCCGAAGGACTTCGACTTCGACGTCAACCAGATCTCGATCACGCCGAAGCGCGCCGAGCAGGTCGACTTCTCCGCGCCCTACTACGAGGCCGAGCAGGCCGTCGTCGTGGAGAAGGACTCCGACCTCGCCGGCGCGACCTCGCTCGCCGACCTCGCGGACGCCCAGCTCGGCGTCCAGATCGGCACGACCAGCCTGGAGGCGGCCGAGAGCTCGATCCAGCCGACCGAGGATCCCCAGGTGTTCGACACCTCCAACGACGTCGTCTCGGCGCTCGAGAACGGGCAGGTCGACGCCATCGTCGTCGACGTCCCGACCGCGCTCTTCCTCACCGCGACGGAGCTCCCCGACGCCACCACCGTCGGCCAGTTCCCGGCGCCCGGCGGCGACCAGTGGGGCGCCCTGCTCGAGAAGGACTCGCCGCTCACCGACTGCGTTTCGTTCGCCATCGACGAGCTGAGCTCGTCCGGTGAGCTCGCCGATATCGAGGCGGAGTGGATGAGCGAGTCGACCAAGGCGCCGGTGCTCGAGTAGCGGCCTTGGACCGGCGCGCCGAGCGCGCCCTCGCGCGCCGCCGAAAGGCCCGCCGCGGCCAGGCGATCGCGGCGGTCTCGACCGTCGTCGTGCTCGGTGGCCTCGCCGCCCTGGTGCTGACCAGCCAGGGCTGGCCCGAGGTTCGCGAGACGTTCTTCGACTGGGAGAAGTTCAAGGAGATCTTTCCCGAGATCCTCGTCGGGTTCTGGCTCGACATCCGGGTCTTCCTGGTCGTCGAGGTGGTCGTGCTCGTGCTCGGGCTCGTCGTCGCCCTGCTGCGGATCGTCCGGGCGCCGGCCCTCTTCCCCCTGCGCCTGCTGGCCACCGTCTACACCGACGTCTTCCGCGGCATCCCGACGATCCTGCTCGTCTACCTGATCGGGTTCGGCGTTCCCGCGCTCGAGCTCTCCGGCCTGCCGTCGGAGCCCGTCGTCCTCGGCGGGATCGCGCTCGCGCTCTCCTACGGCGCCTACGTCGCGGAGGTCTACCGCGCCGGGCTGCAGTCGGTCCACCGCAGCCAGCGCGACGCGGCGCTCGCGATCGGGCTGACCGAGGCCGGGGCGCTGCGCCACGTGATCCTGCCGCAGGCGGTGCGCAGGGTCGGCCCGCCGCTCCTCAACGACTTCATCGCCCTGCAGAAGGACGTGGCGCTGATCGCGATCATCGGCGTCGCCGGCGAGGCCTTCCGGATCGCCCAGATCGACGCCTCGCTCGACTTCAACTACACGCCGATGGTCGCCGCGGCGCTGCTGTACCTGGTGATCACGCTGCCGCTCGCGAGGCTGCTCGACCACTGGGAGCGCGAGCGCGGGAAGAGGTACTCGTGAGCGAGGTGCTCGAGATCCGCGGGGTCACGAAATCGTTCGGCGAGAACGAGGTGCTGCGCGGGATCGACCTCAAGGTCCGCGAGCACGAGGCGGTCGCGCTGATCGGGGCGTCGGGCTCGGGGAAGTCGACTCTCCTTCGCTGCATCGACCTGCTCGAGGACATCGACGACGGCGACATCTTCCTCGACGGCGAGGTGATCACCGACCCGTATGTCGACACGGTCGGCGTGCGGCGGCGGCTCGGCATCGTCTTCCAGGCCTACAACCTCTTCCCGCACCTGACCGCGCTCGAGAACGTCGTGATCGGGCAGATGAAGGGACGCGGCATGCCCCGCGGCGAAGCCGAGGCGGAGGGCCGCGCGCTGCTCGAGCGCTTCGGCCTCGGCGGTCGCGAGAACGACCACCCCGATCGGCTCTCCGGCGGCCAGCAGCAGCGGATCGCGATCGCCCGGGCCTTCGCCGCCAAGCCCCGCGCGATGCTCCTCGACGAGGTGACGAGCGCGCTCGACCCCGAGCTCGTCGGCGAGGTCCTGGCCGCGGTCCGCGACCTGAAGGAGACCGGCGTGACGATGCTTCTCGCCACCCACGAGATGAGCTTCGCCCGCGACGTCGCGGACACCGTCGGCTTCCTCCACGAGGGCCGCCTGATCGAGCTCGGTCCCGCCGAGCAGGTGCTATCCGAGCCCCGCGAGCCGGAGACGAAGCGCTTCCTGCGCCGCCTGCTGGAGGCGCACCGGGCCTAGGGTGCCGCCTCGCGCCGCACGAAGTCGATGAAGGCTCGTGCGGCGGCAGAGGCGTGGCGGCGCTCGCGCCAGAGCAGGGCGACCGGGAGGTGGACCGGCGGGCGCAGGCGGCGGGCCTCGATCGGTGGGCCCTCGCGGCGGGTGAGCGAGCGCGGGATGACGCCGGCGCCGAAGCCGACCGAGACGAGGGCGCGGAGGAGGAAGGGGTCGCCGCTCTCGAGCGAGACCGTCATCCCTCTCCGGCGGCGGAGATCCACTCCTCGAGCGCTCGGTTGATCGCGGAGCCTCCGCGCGGGACAGCGATCGGCTGGGCGGCGAGCTCGGCGGCGGCGACGGGGCCGCGGCGCGGGGCGCGCCCGGGTGGGAAGACCGCGACGAGCTCGTCCTCCGCAGGACCTCGGCGACGACGCCGTCCGCGGGCTCGCCCGCGAGCAGCGAGAAGGCGGCATCGACCTCGTCCTCGTCGAGGTAGCGGGCCATGTCGGCCGCCGTGCCCTCGCGCAGGCCGACCTCGATCCCGGGATGGGCGGCGGCGAACCCGGCGAGCAGGCGGGGGACGTCGAGCTCGCCGGCGGGCAGGAGGGCGCCGATCGCGATCCGGCCGCGGACGAGGCCCTGGAGCTCGTCGACCTCGTCGCGGACGCCGTCGACCTCGGCGAGCACGCGCCGCGCCCGCGCCGCGACCGCCTCCCCCGCCTCGGTAGGGGCGACGCTGCGGCTGGTGCGCTCGAAGAGCTCGGTGCCCAGCTCGGCCTCGAGCTTGCGGACCTGGTGGGAGAGCGCCGACTGGGCGACGTGGAGCTCCTCGGCGGCGCGGGTGAAGTGGCGGTGGCGGGCGACCGCGTCGACGTATCTGAGCTGGCGCAGCTCCACGTTCGATTCATATCATTTCGCGATCGATCCGGTGACGACTACATCTTGCGTCGATTGCCGCTCGGGGGCAGAATCGGCCTCGTGATCGACCGTGAATCCGAGATCGAGGTCCGGCGCGAGCTCCGCTCGGGGGACCTCGGCGAGATCATCCGCATGCACGGCGTGCTCTACCCGCGCGAGCACGGCCTCAGCCCGAACATGGAGCGCCACGTCGCGAACGCGGTCACCGCCGCGGCCAAGGCAGGCTGGCCGGAGAACGGGGCCGTCTGGATCGTCGAGCGCGACGGCGAGTTCGCCGGCAGCCTCGCGCTCACCGACGAGGGCGACCGGCTGGCCGCGCTGCGCTGGTTCCTCTTCGACCCCGCGGTTCGCGGGCTCGGGCTCGGCGGTCGCCTCGTCGGCGAGCTCGTCGACGAGGCCGAGCAGCGCGGCTTCGAGCGCATCTGGCTCGAGACCCTCGGGATCCTGACGACGGCCGCGAGGATCTACCGCGCCCATGGGTTCGTCTGCGTCTCGGAGCAGCTCGGGCCGCCGTGGGGCGATCCCGAGGTCCCCTACAAGGGGTACGAGCTCCTCCTCCCGCGATCAGGCGGGCTCGCCGTGGAGCGTCGCGACGAGGCGGCGCGACCCGCCGGAGTCGCGGTGCTCGCAGAGGTAGATCCCCTGCCAGGTGCCGAGCGCGAGCTCGCCGGCTGAGATCGGCAGGGTCAGCGACTCGCCGGTGAGGATCGACTTCATGTGCGCCGGCATGTCGTCGGCGCCCTCGAGGGTGTGGCGCCAGTACGGCGCGCCCTCCGGCACGGCCTCGTCGAGCCAGGAGCGGACGTCGCGGCGGACGTCGGGCGAGGCGTTCTCGTTCAGCGCCAGCGAGGCCGAGGTGTGCTGGATCAGCAGGTGGAGCAGCCCGGCCCGGAGCTCGCCGAGCTCGGGCAACTCCTCCAGGATCTCGCCGGTGACGAGGTGAACGCCGCGCTCACGCGGGCGCAGGATCAGCTCGCGCTGGACCCACATCGCCGCGATCGTACGCGGCGCTCACTTGTCCCGGGGAAGCTAGGTGCTCTTCACGCTGGTCGCGCGCGGGCCCTTGGCGTCAGCCTCGGACTCGTACTCGACCTTGGCGCCTTCGCTCAGCGAGCGAAAGCCCTCTGCCTCGATCACGCTCTGGTGAACGAAGATGTCCTTGCTTCCGTCATCCGGGGTGATGAAGCCGAACCCCTTCTCGTCGCTGAACCACTTAACGGTTCCTGATGCCATTGCAGATCCTCCGATCCGCCGGGTGCTGCGGACCGCGGAGGCTGATGTTGGCCGAGAACGAGGAGCGCTGAGCACTTGAATGCCGGGCGGGAGCCCGACGCGTACAAGGTCACCGTAGCAAGCGCACTCCCGCCCGCCGGGTACCCTCAGTCCGTGACCGATGCGAATACGCCGGAGGGCGGCTTCCCGATGGAGGACGATCGGATCGTCGGCGACGGCGGCAACCTGACGATCTACGAGCGCCCCGACAAGTCGCGGTACACGCTCGACCCGAAGGGCCGAGGCGCCGAATGCTCGGACGAGCTGCCGGCCTTCGGCCGTGCCCGGTTCGACTCCCGCGGCGAGGCGTCGGGCCGCTGGCCCGGATCGCGGTCGAGGCCCGAGGAACGCGCCGTGACCGGCGGACGCGCCCGCAGCCACGGCGGACCGAAGATCCGCTGACCGAGCGTCAGGCGAGCGTCGCCCGCTAGCCTCGCCGCCCCTTGCGGCTCCGCAACCTCGCAATCAGCTCCTCGCTCCTGCTCGTCCTCGCGTTCGCGGGATGCGGCGAAAAGGACGAAACCGAGACGCCCGCACCCTCATGGGAGGGCGAGACGATCGAGCTCGGCTCGGTCTTCTCGACCACCGGGGCCGGCGTGGCGTTCGGGCCGCAACAGGTGGACGCGGTCGATCTCGCCGTCGAGGAGGTCAACGAGGCCGGGGGCGTCAACGGTGCCGAGATCCAGGTGACCCAGCGCGATGACGGCTCCGACCCCAAGCGCTCCGCCTCGGAGATGCGCAAGCTGATCGAAGAAGACGAGGTGCTGGCCGTTCTCGGCCCGACCTTCTCCAACTCCGCCGCGGAGGCCGACCCGGTCGCGAACGAGCTCGGCACGCCCGTTCTCGCCGTCTCCAACACGGGGCCCGGCATCGTCGGCGACTGCCCCTATCCCTGCGATCTCGTCTTCCGCGACTCGCTCGGGGAGGCCGCGGCGATCCCGGCCAACGTCGAGACCTTCGCCGCGTCCTCGAAGGCGAGGCGCGCGACCGTGGTCCACCCCCTCGACGACCCGTTCGGCGAGTCGACCGCCGGGATCGCGGGGGACGCGCTGGCCGAGAACGGGATCAAGGTCACCGGCACCGAGGTCTTCGCGCCCCTCGAGGCGGGTCCGCAGCCGGCGATCGAGGCCGCGATCGACGCGAAGGCCGACGTCATCTTCGTCACCGCCTCCTCCGGCGAGGTCGCGGCCGACGTGATCCGGATCGCGCGCGAGGTCGGCTTCGGGGGGGAGATCCTGGGCGGCAACGCCTTCAACAGCGCCCTCGCCTCGAAGCGGGCGGGCGGCGACGGCAAGGGCGCGCAAAGCGCGGCGGCCTGGGTCGCCGGCAACGACTCGATGGTCAACGCCTCGTTCATGGGCGCCTACCGGGAGCGCTACGACGCGGAGCCCGACCAGTTCGCCGCCCAGGCCTACACCGGCCTGAAGCTGCTCGCCGCCGCGGCCGAGGACGCGGATCTCGGCTTCGACGACGTCGACGCCGATCGCGCCGCGATCGCGGAGGCGCTCGAGGGGACCGAGCTCGAGTCCCCGCTCGGCCGGTTCAGCTTCACCGCCGACCACGACGTCTCCCAGCCGATCTGGATCGTCGAGATGGACGGCAAGGGCGGCTACGACCTCGTCGAAGAGCTGCCCCGGCGCTAACCTTTGGGCACATACATAGGGGGCGAACCAGATTCGACGTGGAACTGATTCGTCTCGATGTTGCGAGTCGAGGATCCGGGTTGGCCTCGTAAAACTCTCCCGGAAAACCATAAGTGCGAACTCTGATCATGAGTTCGCCCTCGCCGCCTAAATAGCGGTCTGAGGGTAGTCGCGCCGGAGGGCCCGCGCTCCGGGTCGCGGCTTCAACTAGCGGGCTCACCCCGGCGTTAGGACCTTCGATCGCCGGGGGACATCATTCAGGAAGGTGTGGCGCCGGGGACGTGCCCCACGGATCGACCGAACCGAACGCCGAGATCAGACTCCGCTGGGAACACTCGTAGACGCATCGAGGCAGGTTCCGCGGACGCCGGGGCAGTACCGGCCGCCTCCACTCTCAATCTAAAGGGGTCTGACCCCTTTTTATTCTCATCTAAAAGGGTCTGACCCCGTCTTGGGTTACTTCTGGCGCCGCGCGGCTTCCGCCGCGAACCATGCGGTGAGGCCGGCGCCGAGGGCGCGCAGGCCGCGCTGCATGCGCGGGTCGACGCGGTCCGAGGTGCTCGCCTCGGTGGCGGCGATCCAGGTGAGGCCGGCGCCGAGGCCGAGGGCGACCATGCGGCCGGTGCGGACGATGCGGCGCTCGAGCTCCTGCGAGGTGAAGCGCACCTCGAACTTGCGGCCCGGGCGGTTGCCGACGGCGGTCGCGAGCCCCTCCGAGATCTGGCCGATCCGGTAGCGCAGGCGCTCGACCTCGAAGACCATCTGCTGGGGGTCGAAGCGGTCCACGACGCGGCGGCGGATGCTGGAGAGGAAGAACTTCCTCGCCTCTTCGAAAGGATCGATCTCGGGGGCCAGCTCGGTGACGGTGTGCTCGATCTGGGAGAGCGCCTTGCCGACCATGACGAAGCTCGACGGCAGCGGGACGCCGTGGCGGACCGAGATCGCCGTGAGCTGGTTGAGGAGCTCGACGAGCTGGATCTCATCGAGCGAGCGGCCGCGGACCCTGCCGACGACCTTCTCCAGGTCGGCGCGGTAGGCGGCGCGGTCGAGCTCGATGGCGTCGGCGCCGCTCATGTCGAGCGCGACGTCGACGAGCAGCTCGATGTCCCCCTCGACGAAGGCGAGCATGACGAGCATCAGCTGGCGGCGGGTCTGCGCGTCGAGCCGGCCGACCATGCCGAAGTCGAGCAGCCAGATCCTGCCGTCGGCCCAGAGCAGGTTGCCGGGATGGGGATCGGCGTGGAAGAAGCCCTCCTCGAGCACCTGGCGGTAATAGGCCTGCATCAGCTCGCGGGTCGCCTCGGTGCGCTCCTCTCCGGCAGGCGCCGCGTTCAGCGGCACCCCGCCGACGATCTCGTCCATGACGAGCAGGCGCGGCGTCGAGAGGCTCCTGTGGCAGGACGGCACGGCGACGCGCGGATAGCTCGCGAGCACCCGCTCCATCCGCTCGAGGTTGGCCGCCTCCTCGCCGAAGTCGAGCTCGCGCCGCAACGAGGCCGAGAGCTCCTCGACGAGCGAAGGAAGGTCGATCACCCGCCGGATGCGGTTCGAGCGGCCGATGGGGCGCATCGCCGCCTCGAGCAGGGCCAGGTCGGCCTCGACCAGGGAGGCCGCGTTCGGCCGCTGGACCTTGACCACGACCCGCGTGCCGTCGACGAGCTCGGCGCGGTGGACCTGGCCGATCGTCCCGGCGGCCAGGGGCTCGGGCTCGATCGAGGCGAAGACGTCCTCCCAGGGGACACCGAGCTCGGCCTGCATCGCCGCGACGACCTCGCCCTCGGCGAGCGGCGGCACGTCGGCCTGCAGGTTCGCGAGCTCCTCCAGGTACTCCGGCGGGATCAGGTCGGGCCGGGTGGAGAGGATCTGGCCGAGCTTGCCGAAGGTGGGACCGAGCCGCTCGAGGCCCTCGCGCAGCTCGCGCGGGCCCTGGCCGTCGTCCTCCGACCGAGCGCCCGGCCGGCGAGGCGACGCGCCGCCATCGGCCCGAGCACCCGGCCGATCTCCTCCATCCTGCCCGCGCATCTCGACCGGCTCGTCCGCGGCCTTCGACGGCGGGCGCATCGTCGTGTTGACGACGACGACCGTGCAGCGGGCGAGGTGGGTGACGCGATTGGAGACGTTGCCGAGCAGGAACTCCTTGCGGCCCCGCATGCCCGAGCTGCCGACGACGATCATGTCGGCGCCGGCGCCCGCGGCCTCCTCGACGATCGCGACGGCGGCATCGTCGCCGGTGACGACCCGGGCGCCCGCGAGGACGCCCTCGGTGGGCAGCGTCTCGGTGAGCTCGGCGCGGATCGCCTCGAGGCGGCCGGCCTCCGCCGCCCCGCCCTCGGAGCGCGGCACGATCCGGATCGCGAGCAGGTCGGCCTGCAGTGAGCGGGCCAGGTCGGCGGCCCATGCGACCGCGTGGGCGCCGCCCTCGCTGCCATCGGTCGCGACCGCGATCAGCCCGACGGTGGTCGGCTGCGGCGGCTGGACGACGATGCTCGAGGGGAAGCGCTCGGACTCCATGACGGGCGAGCGTTAGAGCCCGTTCGGGCTTAATACTGCACTAAGTAAAGTGAGGCACCATCACTGACGTGGAGCACACTCCCCGCCATCCGATCGGCTTCGAGCCGGCGTGGCGCGAGCCCGCCCCCGAGCCCGACCACCTCCCCGCCGAGGCCCCCGAGCACCGGCCGATCCATCCCGAGCCGGGCTGGCGCGCCGTGGGCCGCAAGCTCGCCGGGCCGTTGATCGCGGTCGGCCTCGTGCTGCTCAAGTTCGGGGCGAAGCTGAAGGCGGTCGTGCTGCTGCTGCCGAAGCTGAAGCTGTTCACGACCTCGGCGTCGATGCTCGTCTCGATCGCCGCGTACGCGCTGATCTGGCCCTGGACCTTCGCGCTCGGCTTCGTCCTGCTCCTCCTCGTCCACGAGCTCGGCCACGTGATCCAGCTCCGCCGCGAGGGCGTCGAGGCCTCGGCGCCGATGTTCATCCCCTTCCTCGGCGCGGTGATCGCGGCGAAGTCGCTGGGCGACGACGCAGCCGCCGAGGCGCGCGTCGGCCTCGCCGGGCCGATCCTCGGCTCGATCGCGTCCCTCGTACCGCTCGCGATCTGGCTCGCGACCGGCGAGCCGTTCTGGCAGGCGCTCGCCTACGTCGGCTTCTTCCTCAACCTCCTCAACCTGCTGCCGGTCCTGCCCCTCGACGGCGGCCGGGCGATGGCCGCGCTCAGCCCATGGGTCTGGATCGCCGGCTACGCCGCGCTCGTCGTGCTGTTCTTCTTCTTCCCGAACCCGATCCTGATCCTCGTCCTGATCTTCGGCGGGATCGAGACCTGGCGCCGGTTCAAGAACCGCAACACCCCGGAGGGCCGGGCCTACCACCGCGTCCCCACCCGCACCCGCGCGTTCGTCGCCACCGTCTACATCGGCCTCGCGATCGCGCTCACCATCGGCGTCTCGGAGACCTTCCTGGAGCGCAGTCTCAGCAGCGTGTAGGTTCCAGGGCGATGGCCGAGCGCGAGTTCGACTTCGTCGTGATCGGGGCGGGATCGACCGGCGAGGTCTGCGCCGGCCGCGCGGCGGACGGCGGCCTCGAGACGGCGATCGTCGAGCACGAGCTCGTCGGCGGCGAGTGCTCGTACTACGCCTGCATGCCCTCGAAGGCGCTGCTGCGCCCCGCGGAGATCCTCGACGAGGCCCGGCGCGTCGGCGGCGCGTCGCAGGCGGTGACCGGCGAGGTCGACGCCGAGGCGACGCTCGCGCGGCGCACCGAGGTGACCTCGGACTGGGACGACTCGGGCCAGCTCCCCTGGCTCGAGAAGAAGGGGATCGAGCTCTTCCGCGGCGAGGCGGAGCTCGACGGCGAGCGCCGGGTGAAGGTCGGCGACGACGTCCTCGTCGCCCGCAAGGCCGTCGCGCTCGCCACCGGCAGCACCGCGGCGATCCCGCCGATCGACGGCCTCGATTCGGTCCCCTACTGGACGAACAGGGAGGCGACCAGCGCGAAGTCGGTGCCGGAGAGCCTGCTCGTGCTCGGCGGCGGCGCCGTCGGCGTCGAGATGGCGCAGGCCTACCGCACGCTCGGCGCCGAGGTCATCCTGATCGAGGGCGCCGACCGCCTGCTGGGGAAGAACGAGGAATTCGCGAGCGAGCAGGTCGCCGACGGGCTGCGCGGGTTCGGCGTCGACGTCCGCGTCGACTCCCAGGCAAGCGCCGTGCGCTCCGAGGACGGCGGGGTGACGATCGAGCTCGAGGGCGGCGAGACGGTCAGCGGCTCGACGCTGCTGGTCGCCGTCGGCCGCACGCCGAGGGTCGACGGGATCGGGCTCGAGAGCGTCGGCATCGAGCCCGACGGCTACCTGGAGGTCGACGATCAGATGCGCGTGGACGGCTCCGACTGGCTGTATGCGATCGGCGACGTCAACGGCCGCGCCCTGCTCACGCACATGGGCAAGTACCAGGGGCGGCTCTGCGCCGACCACGTGCTCGGCAAGGACGTCGAGGCGACCGCCGACCGCTACGGGATCCCGCAGATCGTCTTCACCGAGCCGCAGGTCGCGTCGGTCGGAAAGACGCTCGACGAGGCGCGCGAGGATGGCATCGACGCGCGCGCGGTCGACGTCGACAGCTCCGGCACCGCGGGGGCGAGCTTCGTCGGCAGGAACGTCCCCGGGACGAGCCGGATCGTCGTCGACGAGTCGCGCCGGGTGATCGTCGGCGCCACCTTCGTCGGCGCGGAGACGGGCGAGTGGCTGCACGCCGCGACGATCGCGGTCCTCGGCGAGGTGCCGCTGGACCGGCTCTGGCACGCCGTGCCCTCCTACCCCAGCCGCAGCGAGGTCTGGCTGAAGCTGATGGAGGCCTACGGGCTCTAGCGTCAGACCGTCAGGTGGCGCTTGAGCTCGTCGAGGAACGCCCGCGGGAAGCCGGGGATCTGGTCGAGCTCGTCGAGTGAGCTGAAGCCGCCGGCGCGCTCGCGGTGGGCGAGGACGCGGCCGGTCTGGGTGACGGAGAGCTTGAGGCTGCGCAGGTCGTCGTAGTCGGCGGAGTTGATGTCGATCGGGCCGCCGGCCGGCGCCTCGATGGACCCCGGGTCGTGGCCCTCCTCCCCGAAGGCGGAGGTCGGAGGCGGCGCCGAGCTCTCCGGCGGATCGGGTGCGGGCTCCGGAGGCGAGGGCTCGGGCGGCTCGGGCGGGCTCGGGCGCCTCCGGGGCTTCCGGGGCCTCCGAGACGGCTTCGGGCTCGGCCACGGGGGGCGGCTCGGGCGCTTCGGGCGCGGCGGAGGGCTCCGGCTCGGGTGCGGTCCCCGGCTCCGACTCGGGGCGGCGGCCGATCTCGCGGACAGCCGAGCGCACCCGGTCCTCCGCGGCCTGGGCGCGTGTCTCGGCCTCGTCGATCCTGGTCAGCATCTCGCGCAGCCTGCGCTCGCGCTCGACCTCGCGCGTGCGGATCTCGGCAAGGCGCTCGGCGCGCGACGCCCGGGTCTCGGCCTCCGCGGCGCGGGCCTCGATCTCCTCGAGGCGCTCGGTGGCCTGCACCAGCGCCTGCTCGGTGCGCCGCTGCTCTTCGGAGAGCTGCTGCTCGGTCGCGGCGAGCTCCTGGGCCAGGTCGCGCTCCTGCCGGCGGCGCTCCTCGAGCTGGCGCTCGGCGTCGCGCAGGTCGGCGAGCAGCGAATCGTGCTCCTGAAGGCCCTCCTGCTCGATCGACTTCGCCCGCTCCTCGGCGTCGCGGCTCGCCTCCTCCGCGGCCTGGAGGCGGTCGTCGGCGCGGCCGCGGGCCTCCTCGACCCGTTCCTCGGCCTGCCGCTGAAGCTGCTCCATCTCCTGGATCCGCCGCTCGGCCTCGGCGCGGATGCGCTCCTCCTCTTCGCGGATCTGCTCCTCGTCGGCATCGCGCTCGGCCGCCTCGAGCTTCGCCAGAGCCTCAGCCTCGATCGCGTCCCCGGGCACCGACGGCGCAGGGGGCACCGGCTCGACCGGCTCGGGTGCGGCGGGCGCGATGCCCTCGCCGACGGGGGCCGCCGGCGGGCTCTCGGGCTCGGGCTGCTGCGGGTCGGGGACGGGCGCCGTGCCCGTCGGGGCCGGGGTCGGCGGCGGGGCCGGGGGCGGCTCGACAGCGGTGTCGGGCTCTGCGGGTGTCGGCGGCGTCTGGGGGGTCGCGAACCCCGGAACGGCAGGGGCCGAAGGGACGGGTGCCGTCAGTCCGGGCTGCGCGGGGGGAGCCGGCGGGGTCGCGGGAGCGCCCGGAGGCTGGGCCGGCTGCGCGGGGGGCGGCGCAGTGCCGCCCTTCTTCGCCGCCTTCTTCGCCTGCGCCTCGGCCTGCTTGGCCTGGCGCTGGGCAACGCGGGCCTGGCGCTTCTGGTCGCGCTCGGCCTTCTTCGCCGCGCGCTGCTGGTCGCGCTGGGCCTTGCGCTCGGCGACGGCAAGCTGGCGCTCGCTCTGCGCCTGCTGCCTGCCGGGCGAACGCGCTGCCCGCTGCGCTGCGCGCTTCTGCTCGCGCTCGGCCTTCTTCGCCGCGCGCTTCTGCTCGTTCAGCGCCTTGCGCTGCGCCCTCTCACGCTTCTTTCGGTCCCTCTCGGGACTCGCCGGCGAGCTGCGGCTGGGCTGCAGCGTGCGCGCCGGGCGGCGCGGCGCCGGGCGGGGTGACGATCGGGGCCGGGGCGCGGGCTGCTGCGGGGGCGCCCACTCCGATCCGGGGGCACCGGGGGCGCCTGCGCCGGGGCTGGCGCGCCGGGCGGGCCGGCGGCGGCCTCGGTCGCCCCGAGTGAGGGCTGCGGCGGGCCCGGGGCTGGCCCGGGGCGCCGGGCGCGGGGGTCGGCGAGCCGGGCGCCGCCTGCGGGGGCGGGGCGGCACCCGCGGCCCCGGGCGGAGGCATGCTCCCAGGGGGGCCGGGCGTTCCGGGCGTGGCCGGAGCCGCCGCCTTCGCCGCCTCCTCCTCCTGCTTCTTCTTCTTTCGCTTCGAAGGCTCGAGCTTGAATGAACCCATCGTGCGTGATCCTCGCAGCCCTGAGCCGCGATTGCTGAAAGGACGCCTTCAAATCATGCCACCGGGCCGGTCCCGGAGCGAGCTTCCCTAGCGATTTCGCTCTCTGAGCTCGCGCTCGACGTCGCGGCGCACGTCCCGCTCGGCGATCTCACGGCGGCGGTCGCGCCGCTCCTTGCCGCGGGCCAGCGCGAGCTCGACCTTCGCGCGCGGGCCCTTGAAGTAGATCCGGGTCGGGATCAGCGTCAGGCCCTTTCGCTGCGAGCGCCCGATCAGCCGCTCGATCTCGTAGCGGTGCAGGAGCAGCTTGCGCTCGCGCTCGGGCTCGTGGTTGTCGAGCGCCGGGTCGTAGGGCGCGATGTAGAGGCCGCGAAGCCAGGCCTCGCCGTTGTCGATCACCGCGTAGGCGTCGCGGATCTGAACGTTGCCGGCGCGCATCGACTTCACCTCGGTCCCCAGCAGCTCGATCCCCGCCTCGAAGGTCTCGACGAACTCGTAGTTGTGCCGCGCCTGGCGGTTCGTCGCGACGTCCCCTGCCGCCGCCTTGCGCTTCTTGCCCTTCTTCTTGCCATCAGCGCTTCTTACCGCGCTGCTGGCCGCCCGTGCGGCCGCGCTTGCCCTTGCTCGCCCTTCTTGCCGCCGCCCTTGCCCTTGCCCTTCGGCTTGCCCTTGTTCTTTCCCGCGCTCTTCCTGCCCTTCTTCTTGCCCTTCTTCTTCTGGGTCTCCGCGGCCGGCTTCTGCTTGCCCTTCATCCCGCGGGCCCGTTCGCGGACGGCGCCGGCCTCCGCCGCCTCGCCGCCGGGGAGCAGGTCCACCCGGCCGCGCGCCGTCTCGATCTTGTTGACGCGGACCGTGACCGGGTCGCCGATCCTCAGCCGGTTGCCGCTGCGGCGGCCGACGAGCGCGGTCTCGGACTGGTCGAGCTGGAAGTACTCGCGCCCGCCCCACTCGCGGGCCGGCAGGAAGCCCTCGTAGACGTCGGCGAGCTCACCGGCGAAGCGGACGAAGGCCCCGGCGCCGACGACGCCCGAGACCTCCCCCTCGAACTCGGCCTGCCAGGAGCGCTCGAAGAGCTCGCGCCGCAGCAGGAAGGCTGCGCAGACGTCGTCGGCGTCGCGCTCGAGCCGGGATGCTTCGCGCTCGCGCTCGGAGCTGTGCCAGCCGGCCTCGCGGACGGGCTCGGGATCGGGCTCGTCCTCCCCGGCCGAGATCGAGGCGAGCAGGGCGCGGTGGGCGACGAGGTCCGGGAAGCGGCGGATCGGCGAGGTGAAGTGGGTGTAGGCGGGGCTGCCGAGCCCGGCATGCCCCAGGTTCTTCTCCGAGTAGTAGGCCTGCTTCAGCGAGCGCAGGACGAGCCCGGAGTAGGCGTAGGCGCCGTGGCCGCGGCGCTCGGCCTCGCGGGCGACCAGCCGGCTCGCCTCGGAAGCGAGCTCGCCCGCCTGCTGGGGCGAGAGCTTCTCGGGCAGGGGCGGGCTCGGGATGTCCAGCGCGTCGAGCTTCTGGACGAGGAGCTCGATCCGCTCGGGGTCGGGCTGCTCGTGGACGCGGTAGAGCGTCGTCGCCTTGCGGCGTTCGAGGTGGTCGGCGACGCGCTCGTTGGTGAGGACCATCAGCTGCTCGATCAGGCCGTGCGCCTCCGTCTGCTCGACGCCGTGTGCGCCGATCACGTCGCCGGCCTCGGAGAACTCGAACTCGGGCTCGGAGGAGCTCACCTCGAGCGCGCCCTTGCGCCGCGCCCGCAGCGCCGCGGCCGCCTCGCGGGCGAGCGCGAGCGGCTCGGCGATCGGCTCCGGCGGCCGCGCCCGGTTGGCGAACATCTCGTCCAGCTCCTCGTACGAGAGGCGCTCGTCGGAGCGGATCCGGCTGCGGTAGAAGGAGGCGCGCTGGGTCTCGCCGCTGCCGGAGAGGTCGATCTCGGCCGTGACCGCGAGGCGCTCGACCCCGGGAACGAGGCTGCACGCGCCGGAGCTGAGCTCGTGCGGGAGCATCGGCTCGACCGCTCCCGGCACGTAGGTGCTCGTCGCCCGCACGAACGCCTCGGCCTCGAGCGCGCTGCCCGGACGCACGTGGGCGGCGACGTCGGCGATGTGGATCCAGAGCCGCACCCCGTCACCTCGGCGCTCGGCGGAGATCGCGTCGTCGAAGTCGCGTGCCGTGACGGGGTCGACCGTGAAGGTCGGGAGCCCGGTCAGGTCGCGGCGGGCGGGCCCGACGTCCCGGGCGATCGCCGCCGCCTCGGTGGCCTCGGTCTCGACCACCGGCCGGAACCCGCGCTCGACGCCGCGATCGGCGAGGAGCGCCTCGACGACGTCGCGTGCGACCTTCGGCGAACCGAGCTCGCGCAGGGGCCGCGCGCCGTCCCGTTCGACCTCGACCAGGACCATCTCACCGCCGCTCGGGCGGATCTCGCCCTTGCGCAGCTGCAGCTGCGGCCCGGGCTCGAAGATCGGCTCGGCGACGCGGAACTTGCCGCGACGCTCGATCACGCATACGAGCTGACTCATCGATTCAGCCTAGGAGGGCTCTGACCCCAAAGGGACTACTCAGAGCTCGCCGGCGACCACGTCGAGCGCCTCGTCCAGGGCCTCGTCCGGCTTGGTCCGGGGCTTGTCGGCGGCCTCGACGTCCGGCTTGATCCCCTTGCCGGCGAGGGAGACGTCCTCGGAGGTGAGGTACTCGCCGACGGTGAGGTCGAGCGCGCCGCCGTTCTCGAGCGTGATCACCTCCTGGAAGGTGCCCTTTCCGTAGGTGCGGGTGCCGACGACCTCGGCGAGCCCGTAATCGGCGAGCGCCGCGGCCAGGATCTCGGCCGCGGAGGCCGTGTTCTCGTCGACGAGCACCGCAGCCGGGCGCGGCTCGATCGCGTCGCCGACGGCCTCGTACTCCTGCCGCGGCTTGCGCCGGCCCTCGGTGGCGACGACGACGCCGTCCTCGACGAAGATGCTCGAGGTGAGCACTGCCTCGTTCAGCAGCCCGCCGCCGTTGCCGCGCAGGTCGAGGACGAATCCCTCGGCGCCGCGCCGGTAGAGCTTCTCGACCTCGGACCGGAGCTCGCCGTGGGCGCCCTCGCTGAAGGTGGCGAGCTGCACGTAGGCGATCGGCCGCCCACCGACGCGCTTGATCTCGCCGCGCACCGCCGGGATGCGGACCTCGGCGCGCTCGACGTCGAGCTCCTCGGGCTTGCCCCCGCCGCGAGGACGCACGGTCAGCGCCACCTCGGTCCCCGGCGGTCCCTTGATCTTCGCCGCCGCGGCCTCCGCGGAGAGGCCCTTCAGGCTCTCGCCGTCGGCGGCGAGGATCACGTCACCGACCTCGATCCCGGCCTCCTCGGCGGGGGTGTCCTCGTAGACCTGGCCGACCCGGAGGCCGTCCTTGTCCTCGATCACACCGAGGCCGACGCCCTTGAACTGGCCGCTCGTCTGCGCCTCGAACTGGCGCAGCGCCTGCGGGTTGAAGTAATGGGAGAAGCGGTCGTCGTAGCGCTTGCCGAGCCCCTCGACCATGCCGTTGACTGAGTCGTCGCCGAGCTTGCCCGGGTCGGGGTCGCGGAAGTAGTTCTCCTCGATCACCGAAGTCGCCTCGTCGGCGAGTGACTCCTCGTCGCCGCCGAGGAGGCCGAACAGGCCGAGCGCGATCCCGGCGACCGCGGCGCCACCGAGGGCGCCGACGAGGAGGCCGGTGAGAAGACCGGAGCGGTAGGCCGAGCGGGATTTATCCACTAAACGCGCAGGAAGCGGCGAAGCGTTACGCCGCTACCGAGCGCGGAGACGGCCATCGCGCAAGCGACGAGCACGCCCACGAGGGGGACGAAGTCGATCGTGTTGAGGTTGTCCACCAGTGCGAAGCGCTCGGAGAGGGGGTCGACGATCGTGACCTTGCCGACCAAGAGTACGGCGACAGCCGTAGCGGCTCCTAAAAAGCCGACGATCAGGCCTTCGATGATGAACGGCCAGCGGATGAACCAGCTGGTGGCGCCGACGAGGTGCATCACCTCGACCTCGCGGCGGCGGGCGTAGATCGAGAGCCGGATCGTGTTGCCGACGAGCATCAGCGAGGCGACGAGGAGCAGCGCGGCGATGATCGCCAGAACGATCTTGACCGCGCCGGTCACCGCGCGGATCTCGCTTGCCTCCTCGCGCGAGTCCTTGACCTCCTCGATGATCGGGCTGATCGGCTCGGGCTTGCCCTGGGCGCCTGTCGGGGTGAGCTCCGCGCGAACCGTCTCGAGGTTGTCGGGGTCGTCGAGGTTGACGTTCAGCGACGCGGGCAGCGGGTTTGAGTTGAGCTCGTCGACGACGTTCTTGTCGTCCAGCCGCTCGCGAAGGATCTCCAGGGCCTCGGCCTTGTCGACGAAATCGGTCGAGACGACGTGGTTGATGCCGCCGATCTGCGTCTCGAGCTTGTCGATCTCGCCGCGGGTGGCGTCGTCGTAGAGGAACACGCGCAGCGAGATCTGCTCGCGCACGTCCTCGGTCTTCGAGCCGGTCGAGTAGAGCACGGGGATCAGCACGCCGAGCAGGAGCACGGTGACGACGATCGTCACGATCGCGGCCGCGCTCGGGGCGGCGCTGCGGCGAAGGGCACGGAAGGCCTCGCGGATGAAGAAGAAGAGCTTGCCCATCAGCCGGCCTCGGGGGGCGTCTCGCCGTTGGCCTGGCCTTCGACGAGCCCCATCTCCGCCCGGACGCGGACGGCGAACTCGCTCGTCGACTCGTCGTGGTAGGCCCCGGCGGCGACGTCGCGGACGACGCGACCGTCGGACATCTCGATCACGCGACGGCGCATCTTGTCGACCATCTCGCGGTCGTGCGTGACCACGCAGACGGTCGTGCCGGTGCGGTTGATCCGGTAGAGCAGCTGCATGATCCCGACCGAGGTGACCGGGTCGAGGTTGCCGGTCGGCTCATCGGCTAGCAGAAGCGGCGGGTGGTTGACGAAGGCCCGTGCGACCGAGACGCGCTGCTGCTCACCGCCCGAGAGCTCGTCGGGGTAGTTGTGGATCTTGCCGGCGAGGCCGACGAGGCGAAGGATCTCCGGCACCTTGCGGCGGATCTGCGAGCGCGGCTCTCCGATCACCTGCAGCGCATAGGCGACGTTGTCGTAGACCGTGCGGTTGGGGAGCAGCTTGAAGTCCTGGAAGACGGTGCCGATCCGGCGGCGCAGGTGCGGGACGCGGTTGCGGTTGAGCTGGTTGATGTCGCGCCCGGCGATCAGGATCTCGCCGTTGGCGGGCTCGAGATCGCGGATCAGGAGCTTGATCAGGGTCGACTTGCCGCAGCCCGTCGGCCCCACGATGAAGACGAACTCGCCGCGCTCCACCCCGAGCGAGACCCGCTCGACCCCGACGTGGCCGCCGGGGTAGACCTGGGTGACGTCGCGAAGCTCGACGATCGGCGGCTTGCCGGTACGCCGCGGCTGGCGTCGCGCGCGCTCGGCGGCGTGGCGCTTGGCGTCCTCGCGCCGGGCGCGGCGCCTGCCTCCGATCCTGCGTGTCCTGTGAGCAGCCATGCGTGGGTCCCTTCTCCCTCCCAGATGTAGTTCCTCCGAGCGCGGGCCGCTGCAAGACAGCGACCGTGGTTGTGAACCACCAACCTGCTCCAGGGGGCCGGCGAGGGTAGCGCAGTTTGTTAAGGGACGCTCATAAAGCGCGGGGGTGGGAGCCGGCGGGAGCGAGCTTCAGTGCAATCCGCGTCCACCCCCCGGACACGGATTGCACAAGTCCTGCAGTGAGCGGGTGGACCCATCTTCCTTTACAGAGCTACGTCCACTCCGGCCCGTGCAGGGGCGGGTGGGAGACGATCGGCTTGAGGACGAGCGCCTCGCGGACACGGTCGGCGATGCCGCGGGCGGTGAGGCCGAAGTGCTCCATGCAGGCCTCGCCGGTGCCGGAGACGCCGAACTCGTTCTCCATGCCGACCGCGAAGACGGGGACCGGGTGCTGCTCGGCGGCGACCTCGCGGACGGCGTCGGCGAGGCCGCCGACGACGCGGTGCTCCTCGGCGGTCACCGCGACTCCGGTCTTGCCGAGCGACTCGAGGATCGACTCGGGGTGGAGCGGCTTGATGATCGCCACGTTGAGCGACCTCGGCCTCGACGCCGTCCTCGCGCTCGAGGCTCTCCGCCGCCTCCAGCGCGCGCCAGACCATGTGGCCGGTCGCGATGATCGAGATGTCCTTGCCCTCCCGCAGCACGTCGACGCCGTCGCCGAGCGTCTCGGGGATCTCCTCGTAGACGACCGGGGTCGAGGGCCGGCCGAAGCGCATGTACATCGGGCCGTCGCGGTCGTAGGACTCGATCACGGCGCGGTAGGCCTGGTTGTAGTCGGCGGGGACGACGACCTGCATCCGCGGCATCGCGCGCATCAGCGCGATGTCCTCGATCATCTGGTGGGACGCGCCGTCCTCGCCGAGCGAGACGCCGCCGTGCGATGCGCCGATCCTGATCTTGAGCTCGTTGTGGGCGATGCCGAGCCGGACCTGGTCGTAGGCGCGGCCGGTGGCGAAGATCGCGAAGGTCGAGGCGTAGGGGACCTTGCCGGTCGCCGCCAGCCCGCAGGCCATCGACATCATGTTCGCCTCGGCGGCGCCGACGTTGAAGAAGCGGTCGGGGTAGGCCTTGCCGAACTTCATCGACTGGGTCGAGACCGCGAGGTCGGCGTCGAGGGCGACGACCTCCTCGTGGATCTCGCCGAGGTCGACGAGGGCGTCGCCGTAGGCGTGGCGGGTCGCCGTCGGCTCGGCCTTGGCCTCGGCCGGCATCAGCTCTCGTCTCCATCTCCGGCCAGCGCCCGGGTCTGCTCCTCGAAGGTCGCCTCGAGCTCGGTCAGCGCCTCCTCGGCCTGCTCCTGCGAGGGCGGCTTGCCGTGGAAGCCGAAGCGGCCCTCCATGAACGAGACGCCGCGGCCCTTCTTCGTCTGGCAGACGATCGCGGCGGGCCCGTCGAGCGTGCGGCTGCGCTCGAGCGCCGCGGTGATCGCCTCGATGTCGTGCCCGTCGATCTCGACGGAGTCCCAGCCGAAAGCCTCGAACTTGGCGCGCACGTCGCCGGTGTCCATGACCTCCTCGGTGGTGCCGTCGGTCTGGAGGTGGTTGTAGTCGACGATCGCGGTGATGTTCGTGAGGCCGAAGTGCTTCGCCGCCGTCGCGCCCTCCCACGTCTGGCCCTCCTGGCAGTCGCCGTCGGAGAGCAGGCAGAAGGTGTGCGCGGTCTGGTCGAGCCGATCGAGCCGCAGGGCGAGGCAGATCCCGACCGACATCGACAGGCCCTGGCCGAGCGAGCCGGTCGAGACCTCGACGCCGGGGGTCGTGCGCATGTCGGGATGGCCCTGGAGCATCGCCCCGATCTTGCGCAGCTTCTGCAGCTCGGTGTGCGGGAAGTAGCCGTGCTGGGCGAGCGCCGCGTAGAGGATCGGCGCCGCGTGACCCTTGGAGAGGACGAAGCGGTCCCGCTCGGGCCACTCGGGGTTGCTCGGATCGTGCCGGAGGACCCGGTAGTAGAGGGCCGCGACGATGTCGGCGGCCGACAGCGAAGAGTCGAGATGGCCCGACTTGGCGACGGCGAGCATGCGCACGCAGTCGATCCGCAGGACCGTCGCCCAGCGCTCGAGCTCCGCGGTCGTCGGGACCGGCTCCCCTTCGCCCTCCGTGCGCACCGGCGGCTTGAGGTCCGGCACCGGCCTGAGGTGCCTCATGTCGCCGAGATTAGCGCTCGCCTCCATCATGCTCACCGTAGGTCCACGGGCGGACGGCTCGTTGCGCCCGGATACGCCCAGTTTGCGGGTTGGCCGAGCGGCGTCGCGTTAGCGGTTTCCGGCGGTGGCGAGCTCCCCCTGGGCGTCAGGATCGTTGAGCCGCCGCAGCCGCGTGAGCGTCGAGCGGAGGAGCCTCGAGACGTGCATCTGCGAGACCCCGATCTCGGCCGCGATCTCGCTCTGCGTCATGTCCTCCGCGAAGCGGAGGAAGAGGACGAGGCGGTCGCGCGGCGGCAGGGCTCGCAGCGACGGGGCGATGCTGGCGAAGTCGTCCGCGCGCGCGTAAGCCGGGTCCACGCCGCCGAGGCGCTCCAGCATCGGCGCGGGATCGCCGTCCGAATCCGGCGCCGCCGAGTCAAGCGACGTCGAGCCGAGCGCCTCCCCGGCCTCGATCGCCTCGAGCACGTCCTCGACGGAGAGGCCGGTGAGCTCGGCGAGCTCGTTGGTGGTCGCGGCACGGCCCTCGGCCGCGAAGAACTGGCTGGCCGCCTTGTGCACCCGCATCCCGTTCTCCTGAAGGCTTCGCGGTACGCGGACGCTCCAGCTTCGATCGCGAAGGTGGCGCTTGATCTCGCCCGAGATGGTCGGAACGGCGAACGTCGCGAAGGCGAGCCCGCGGGTGTGATCGAAGCGATCGATCGCGAGGACCAGCGCGAGGTTGGCCACCTGCTCGAGGTCCTCGGACTCGACGAGCCTGGTCTCGGAGGCGCGGGCGATGCGCTTGGCCAGCGGCATGAAGAAGCGGACTAGCTGGTCGCGCGCCGCCGCGTCGCCGTTCTGGGCGCGGGCGAAGAGCTCGGGGTCGGGCGATCGGGGACCGTTCGGTCCCCCCGCCTCTTGCGGGAAGCGTGGCATGGAAAGTCCTTTGTCCGTGGGGACCGACACCCCAGAGACGGAGACCTTCGAGTCGCTCCCGCCCGGTGTGACTGATGGTCAGGCTCGCCGTGCGAGCCTGTCATGTCGTCTACCCGATTTGGGGAGGTTCCAACCCTCGCCGGCGGGCGGCCTCTAGCCGATAGCGACCATGCGCTCGATCGGTACCCGCGCGCGCTCGGCGACGTCGGCGGGGACCTTCACCTCGAACTTCATGTCGCGCAGCGAGTCGCGCAGCTTCGGCAGCGTGATCATCTTCATGTACTTGCAGAACGCCATCCGGTTCGCGGCGTGGAGCTCGGCCTCGGGCGCCGCCTGCTCGAGCGGGTAGAGCATGCCCGGTCTCGGTGGCGACGATGAACTCGCCGTCGGGGCGCTCGGAGACGTGCTTGAGCATCCCGGACGTGGAGAGCATGTGGACGCCCTCGGAGCCGATGTCGCCCGAGGCGACGTACTCCATCGCCTGGGTCGAGCACCCGCACTCGGGGTGGATCAGGAACTCGGCATCGGGGTGGGCGGCTCGCTGGGCGTTGATGTCCTCCGGGCGGATCCCGGCGTGGACGTGGCACTCGCCGTCCCAGACGTGCATCGGCTTGCCGGTCTGCTTCTCGACGAACGCGCCGAGCCACATGTCCGGGCCGAAGAGGATCTCGACGTCCTCGCCGTGGGTGGCACGGATGTGCTCGACGACCTTGACGGCGTTGGAGGAGGTGCAGCAGTAGTCGGTCTCGGCCTTCACCTCGGCGGAGGTGTTGACGTACATGACGACGACCGCGCCGGGGTGCGCCGCCTTCCACTCGCGCAGCTGGTCGGCGGTGATCGAATCCGACAGCGAGCAGCCGGCGTCGAGGTCGGGGATCAGCACGGTCTTCTCCGGGGAGAGCACCGATGCCGTCTCGGCCATGAAGTGGACGCCGCAGAAGGCGATCACGTCGGCTTCGGTCGACGCGGCCTCGCGCGAGAGCTGCAGCGAGTCGCCGGTCAGGTCGGCGACCTCCTGGATCTCCGGCACCTCGTAGTTGTGGGCGAGGATGACCGCGTTTCGCTCGGCGGCGAGCGCGCGCACCTCGGCGCTCAACGACCGGATCTCCTCCGGTGAGGGTTGGGCTTGAGTAGGGGGTTGGATGGTCGGCAGCTCGACTGCCATTGCCATTTCCTCTCTCTATGTTCGTCTGTCCGGCCCGCTCTGAGTCGGCGGGCCTAATACAGGCCGAATGTTCGCCTTTTAGTTTAGACGTATGCCGGAGTTACCCGAGGTCGAGATCGCCGCGCGGCGGCTGTCCGCCGCGCTCACCGGCGCCCGCGTCGAGTCCACGCTCGCGCCGGGAATGGTCGTGATGAAGAGCTTCGATCCCCCGCTGGCCGAGCTCGAGGGCCGCGAGATCGCCGGCGTGCGAAGGATCGGGAAGATGCCGGTGGTCGAGTTCGCGACCGCGCCGGGCTCGGGGCACGGCGAGCTGGCGCTGCTGGTCCACCTGATGTCGGCCGGCCGGCTGCAGTTCTTCGAGAAGCGCGCCTCGCTCAAGGACAAGCGCTCGCGGCTCCTGATCCGGCTGACCGACGGCCGCGAGCTGCGGCTGCGCGAGTTCGGGACGAAGCAGCGGGCCTGGGCGAAGCTCCTGCCCGCCGACGGGGTGGCGACCGACGAGATGGTCGCCACGCTGGGTCCCGAGGCCTGGCCGGCCCCGCCCCTCGACGAGTTCGCGAAGGCGATCGACGAGCCGCGCCAGCTCCACCCGCTCCTCCGCCACCAGCGCACGATCGCCGGCATCGGGCGCTCGTGGTCGGACGAGGTGCTCTGGGAGGCGCGGCTGGGGCCGTTCAAGAAGGGGTCGGACCTGGAGGCCGACGAGGTCGAGCGCCTGCACGCCGGCCTCGCGGTGCTCGGCGCCGCGATCGACACCTACGAGGAGACGATCGGCGAGACCGTCCCCGACAAGATGCCGATGCCGCTGCGCGTCCACAAGCGCGAGGGCGAGCCGTGCCCGCGCTGCGGCGCCACCCTCGCCGCCGTCCACTTCGCCGAGCACTCGACCACCTACTGCCCCGAGGAGCAGACCGGCGGGCGCGTGCTCAAGGACCGGCGGCTATCGCGACTGTTGAAGTAGGTTCCGGATCGATGGACCAGCGGCTCAGCCTGATCACCCTCGGCGTAACCGACCTCGCCCGCGCCCGTGGGTTCTACGAGGCGCTCGGCTGGACCACGGGCGCCGAGCCCGGCGACGACGTCGTCTTCTTCCAGGCGGGCGGGATGATCGTCGCGCTCTGGGACCGGGCCAAGCTCGCCGAGGACTCGGGGGTCGCGGACACCGGCGGCTGGGGCGGCGTCACCCTCGCCTACAACGTGAGCTCGCCGGAGGAGGTCGACGCGGTGATCGCCGAGGCCGAGGCGGCGGGCGCGGAGATCCCGCGGGCCGGCGCCGAGACGTTCTGGGGCGGCTACTCGGGCGTCTTCGTCGACCCCGACGGGCACCCGTGGGAGGTCGCCCACAACCCGCACTGGACCGTCCACGCGGACGGCCGGACCACGCTCAGCTGAAGAACTCCGCGAGCAGCTCGCCGACCTCCCCGGGGGCCTCCTCCTGGAGGAAGTGGCCGCAGCCGGGCAGCGCGGTGATCTCGGCGCCGCCCGGGACGTCGGCGGCGACGCGCGACATCGTCTCCGCGACGTCGGGGAGGATCCGGTCCTCCTCGCCGTAGATCGCGCGGATGGGGATGTCGAGCGAGGTCAGGCCGGTGGCGATCTCGGCGAAGCCGTGCAGGGTCGAGCTGGATCCCGGCCTGGGCGAGGGCGAGCCTCGACTCGGGATCGCGGTAGGGGGCGCGGATCCCGTCCAGCGCCTCCTCGGTGAGGTGAGAGTCGTCGGCGAGGCCGAGCCTGAGGACCTCCTCGAGCCCGGCCGGGCTGGTGAGCTCGTCGCGCTTGTCGGGGGTCGAAAGCGCCACCACGAACTCGGCGACGCTCGGGTCGAAGTCGGGATAGAGCAGCGTGTTGAGGAGCGCGAGCCTCGTCACCTCGCCCGGCCGCCCGATCGCCCAATGCACGCCGATCGGGCCCGCCGAGGTCGTGGACCGCGAGCCCGGTCTCCTCGATCCCGAGCTCGGCGAGGAGGCCGTCGAGGACCGACTCGAAGAGCTCGAACCCGTAGCGGCGGTCGAGCGGCTTGGAGGAGGCGCCGAACCCGGGAAGGTCGGGGGCGATGACCCGGTTGCCCTCGGCGAGCGCCGGGATCACCTCGCGCCAGAGAAAGGAAGACGTCGGCCAGCCGTGCAGGAGCAGGACGGGCTCGCCGTCGCCCTCGTCGCGGAAGGCGATCTCCAGCCCCTCGATCTCGGTCCTGCTCAGCGTCCATTCGAGTCCTCACCCGGCTCTGGGCCGGCGGCCGGCCTCGAAGTCGCGGCGGGCGGCGTCAACGTCCATCAGGGTCAGGAAGCGGGTGACCAGGCCGTGCTCGTCGAGCTCGACGTGGACGGCCACGTGTCGCTCGGTCACCGCCCCGCTTCCGCGGCCCTCGAGCACGAGCGTGGAAACGACGAGCGCCTCGTTGCCGCGCTCGAGCAACTCCGGATCCTCGACCCGAACCCGTCCCCAGACCTCGTCCAGGTCCGCCCAGAAACGCTCGACGGCATCCTCGCCTCGATAGGCGGTTCCCTCGACCACGGAGCGCAGTCCGTAGATCTCGGCATCCGGGGCGAACAGCGAGCTCGTCAGCTCGACGTCGTGGTGGTTGTAGGCCGAGATCAGGGTGCGCACGCACGTCCCCCGTCCGCGTCGCCGACACGGCGCCGGGATCGAGCCCGGCGGCGGCGAGCGCCTCGGCCTGGTCGGGGATCACCTCGAAGCGCGCGATCTTGCCGTCGCGGATCGTCAGCAGGTGGCCGACGGGCATCGTGAACTGGACTCCGCTCTTGCTCCCGACCGTGGTCAGGGTGGCGAGGACGAGGACCTGGTCGGCCTCGGCGCCGGGGAGGATCCGGTTCGGTACCGGCCGGAACTGCCCGAAGCTCTCCAAGTACGACGCGGCCACGCTGATGATCTCGTCGGCGCCCCGGAACGGTCCCGGCTCGGGCGCGTTGAGGGGCGGGTGCCACTCGACCTCGTCGTGCATCACCTCCCGCATGCCGGCGAGGCCCGCCTCGGCCCAGATCGCGTACGCCCGCTCGACGACGGCGATGTTCTCCTCGGTGGTCATGCCTGCTCCATCAGCATGCTGACATCGAGCGCCGGCGCCGAGTGCGTGAGCGCGCCGACGGAGACGAAGTCGACGCCGGTCGCGGCGATCTCGCCCACCGTCTCGAGCGTCACGCCTCCGGAGGCCTCGAGCGTCGCGCGCTCCGGCCCCGCGGCGGCCGTCGTCTCGCGCGGCGACGGCGGCGCGCAGGTCGTCGAGCGACATGTTGTCGAGCAGGAGCTTCCTCGCGCCCGCCGCGAGCGCCTCGCCGGACCTCGTCGAGGTCGCGGCACTCGACCTCGGCCTCGAGCTCGGGTCGCCGCTCGGCGGCGAGCCGGACCGCGGCGCCGACGCCACCGGCGAGCGCGGCGTGGTTCTCCTTGATCAGGATCGCGTCGTAGAGGCCGAAGCGGTGGTTGCGGCCGCCGCCGGCGGCCACCGCCGCCTTCTCGAGGGCGCGCAGGCCGGGAGTCGTCTTGCGGGTGTCGAGGATGCGCGCACCGGTGCCGGCGACGGCCTCGGCGAAGCGGGCGGTCAGCGTCGCCACGCCGGAGAGGTGGCCGAGCAGGTTGAGCGCGGTGCGCTCGCCGGCCAGCAGCGCCCGCGCCGGGCCGGTGACGAGCGCGACCTGGGCCGGGACCTGCTCGCGCCACGTGCCCTCGACGACGGTGCGGTCGAAGCTCTCCGCGCCCGCCTGGGCGAACGCCTCCTCGGCGGCGTCGAGGCCGAAGAGGACGCCGGGGGCCTTCTGCAGGATCCGAGCCCGGGCCCGCGCGTCCTCGGGCACCACGGCCTCGGCGGTCGCGTCGCCCGATCCGATGTCCTCGGCGAGCGCGCGGGCGACGAGCTCGCGCAGGCCGGGGTCGGCGACCGGGCGCGCTCACTCGTGGCCCACTACCGCGGGAAGACGGCGAGGGTGGCGGTGAACCCGTGCAGGAAGTTGCGGCCGCCCACGGGGCCGATCTCGCCGGCGCAGAAGAACCCCCCGGCGGGCACCCCGAGGGTGTCCTCGATCGCGATCGCGTCGTGGTCGGGGAGCGTGAACATGTGCGAGCCGCGGCCGTTGCAGGTGAAGAGCAGGGCGCCGGCGGCGCCCGAGGCGAAGGCCTGACTCTGGGCGGAGAGCGCGCGGCGGAGGTCCTCGTCGGCGGAGGCCTCGTCGCGGACGTGCAGGCGCACGGTCTGGCCGATCCGGACCTCCTCGCCGATCGCGACCCAGCCCTGCTCGGGGTCGGCGCCGACGATCGGGCGGACGAGGAAGTCGCCGCGCTCGTACTCGGGCTGGTTCTCGTCGATCACGAGGCCGAGCATGAGCCCGTCCGCGGTGAGCTCGCGCTCGCGCGGGGGCAGCTCGGCGATCGCCGTCTTCAGCCGCTCGAGCGCGGGCGCGCTCGCGAGCTCCTCGATCACGTTCCCGTGCGCCGCCGTCACGGTCATCTCGGCGCCGACGGGGGTCGCTCCCTGGGAGACGCAGGGGACGACGGCGACGCCGTCGATCGAGCAGGCGACCGCGCCGCCGGAGACGACGTCGCCGTCGCGGAAGAGGACCCCGCCGCCGGCCGACGCGGCGCTCACCAGCCCGCCCAGGACCGGCAGCCCCGGGCGCTCGCGCTCGATCTCCCCGAGCAGGCGCTCGGTTGCGAACGAGTACGGGTCGGCGAGCAGGACGAGCGCGTCCGCGTGGAGGTCCTCGGGCAGGCCGGCGATCTCGCCCTCGCCCGGCTCGGCCGAGAGGTGGTGGGTCGCGATGCTCGCGCCCGGCAGCGAGGCCGCCCAGACGACGGCGCCGGCGCCGCCCTCGATCTCGCGGCCGTCGCCGACGACGCCGCTGGCGCCGCAACCGATCAGGTGCTCCGGAGCGAGCTCGTCGTGGACCGTGGAGAGCAGCCACTTGGCGTGGCCGAGGTGAGGAGGCCCGGCGAAGACGACGCAGAGGTCGCAGGGCGCGTCGAGCTCGCGGGCGGCCTTGCCGGCGGCCTCGCTGAACGCCTCGACCGGGTCGAAGCTCTCCGACAGGCCGACGGCGATGCGCGAAGGCATGGATCGAGGTTATCTCGGGCATCACACACATTCGTGCCCAGCCCGCAGGCCCAGGAACTGCTGGACGAGCTCCGCGACGGGCTCGCCCGGCGGCTGGGCGAGTCGGGCGACGCGAAGGCGATCTACGAGGAGGCGATGGCGGAGTTTCCCGCGGCCGGACGGAACGGAGCTCGAGCGGACCGAGCTCGGCGGGGTGCCGCGCGCTTCGCGTCGTCGCCCCGGGCGCCGTCGAGGAGACCGGGATCCTCTACCTGCACGGCGGCGGCTTCGCGGTCGGCTCGTCCGAGTCCAACCAGGACCTGCTCGCGCGGCTCGGCCACGCCGCCGGCGTGGCCGCGATCGGGATCGACTACCCGCTGCTGCCCGAATCGCGGTTCCCGGCCGCGCTCGAGGCCGACGCTCGCGGCCTATCGCGAGCTCGACCGGCGACGGCGTGCCGCCACCGGTCCTGGCCGGCAGCTCCGCCGGCGGCGGGCTGGCGCTCTCCGCGGCGATGACGCTGCGCGACGAGGGCGAGGAGCTTCCGCCGGGCCTGCTCCTGCTCTCACCGTGGCTGGACATGACCGTCTCCGCGCCGTCGATCGAGGAGGTCTCCGACGGCGACTGGCTCGGCCGCGAGACGCTGGTGATGGCCGCCGAGACCTACCTCGACGGCCGCGAGCCGACCGACCCCCTCGCCTCCCCGCTGCACGGCGACCTCTCCGCGCTGCCGCCGATGCTGGTCCAGGTCGGCGGCTCCGAGATCCTGCTCGACGATGCGCAGCGCCTGGCCGACGCCGCCCGCCGCGCCGGGACCGCGGCGGAGCTCGACGTCTGGCCCGGGATGTTCCACAACTTCCAGCTCTTCGGATCCCGGCTCGACGAGGGCGCCGCGGCGCTCGAGCGCGCCGGGGAGTGGGTGCTGCGAGCGGCTGGCTGAGCTAGTCCGCGCTTCGCAGCAGGTACTCGCGGACGAAGCCGTCGAGGTCGCCGTCGAGGACGCGGTTGGCGTCGCCGACCTCGTGGCCCGTGCGGTGGTCCTTGACCCGGGTCGTCGGGTGCAGGGTGTAGCTGCGGATCTGCGAGCCCCACTCCGCGGCCTTCTGCTCGCCGCGCTCGGCGGCGAGCTCGTCGGCGCGGCGGCGCTCCTGCTCGGCGAGCAGGCGCGCCCGCGGAGGATCTGCATCGCGGTCGCCTTGTTCTGCGCCTGGGAGCGCTCGTTCTGGCTCTGGGCGACGATCCCGGTGGGCGTGTGGGTGACCCGCACCGCCGAGTCGGTCTTGTTGACGTGCTGGCCGCCGGCGCCGGAGGCGCGGTAGGTGTCGACCCGCAGGTCGCCATCGTCGAGCTCGACCTCGACGTCGCCCTCGACGAGGGGCGCGACGTCGAGCTGGGCGAACGCGGTGTGCCGGCGCTTCTGGGCGTCGAAGGGCGAGATCCGGACGAGCCGGTGGACGCCCGCGCTCGGCGGCGAAGAGGCCGTAGGCGTTCTCGCCGCGGGCGACGAAGGTCGCCTGCTTGATCCCCGCCTCCTCCCCCTCCGAGGCCTCCTTCATCTCGGTCTTGAAGCCGCGGCGCTCGGCCCAGCGCAGGTACATCCGCAGCAGCATCTCCGCCCAATCCTGCGAGTCGGTGCCGCCGGCGCCGGCGCGCACGGTGACGACGGCGTCGCCGGAGTCGTAGCGCCCGCCGAACAGGCGCGCCTCCTCGAGCTCGGCGAGCCGCGACTCGATCGAGGCGAGCTGGTCGTCGAGCCCGGCGGCGATCTCCGCGGTCGTCGGCGGCGAGCTCGGCGAGCTCGGCGAGGTCGTCGGCGTCGGCGGTGAGCGAGCGGAAGGAGTCGAGCTTGCGCTTGGCGGCGGCGTGCCGGGCGGAGGTCTTCGCCGCCCGCTCCTGGTCGTCCCAGAAGCCGGGCGTGCCCATCTCGTCCTCGAGCTCGCCTACGCGGCGTTCGAGCTCAGCCGGGTCAAAGGTAGCCCGCGAGCAGATCGAGCTGCTCGCGGATCGCCGCGAGCCGCGTGCCCACGGCCTCCTTGGAAGTTGCCTCGGCCATGGGCCGGAGGTTAGCCGCCGCTAACCGCCCTTCCGCTTCACCTTCCAGCTGAACTTCGCCGCGGCGCCCTGCGCTGCCGGCGTCCTGGTCGGTGCCCGCGGACCTGGAAGGTGTGCTTGCCCGGCTTCACCTTCACGGTCTTCGGCGACGAGCAGCCCTTGAAGCCCTTCTTGTCGAGCTTGCACTCGAAGCTCGACGGCTCGTCGGCGCTGAAGACGAACTTGGCCTTCGCCTTCGACTTCGTTGGTCTTCACCGTCTTCTTCGGGCCCTTGTCGATCGTCGTCACCGGCGGGCCCGGGTGCGCGGCCGCCGCTGCCGATCGGGTCGACGCCGGCGATCGACTGGACGCCGTTGCCGACGGCCGAGCGCATCGGGTCGGCGCCGAGGCGGCCGTAGACGCCGGGGAAGCCCGGCTCGGGCGCAGCCGAAGCCGAAGCTGGTGTCGCCGACGAGGCGCACGCCGCCGCCGTTCACCGGCGAGACGAGCGGGCCGCCGCTGTCGCCCTGGCAGGTGTCCTTGCCGCCGGCGGGCTCGCCGGCGCAGAGCATCGTCTCGGGCTGGAAGTCGGTCCCGTAGCTCGCCGGCGAGCCGCAGACGCTGTCCGCGAGGTTCGTGAGCTGGACCGCGTGGAGCTGCTCGGGGAACTGGCCGCCGTCGGAGAGCGCGCCCCAGCCGCTCGCGAACGCCGCCGTGCCGGGCGCCCAGACGCTCTCCTCGCCGGGGCCGGCGATCTTGATCGGACTCGCCGGCGGCTGGCGCCGGCTGGGCGAGCTGGAGCAGCGCCACGTCCCACTCGCTCGTGTTGCAGTCGTAGAGCCCCTGCTTGTCGCCGGTCGACTGGGGCGTCGCGACCCCGGTCCCGCCGGGGCCCGGCCTCGAAGTAGAAGATCTCCGGCGACGGGGATCTCCTGCGCCCTCGTTGCTCGAGAGGTTGGTCCTGCCGACGAAGGTGGAGAGCGCGCTCGCCGGGCGTGTTGAAGCCGTCGGTCGGCAGGCAGACGCCGCTGGGACCGGTCGTGTCGAAGACGCAGTGAGCCGCGGTCACGGCGACCGTCGGCGCGACCAGGGTCGCGCCGCAGAACTGCGCGGTCGAACCCGCTCTGCCCGTTCGGGGCCACTCGCGAGCGCGACCTGCCACGGGAACTGGTCGATCGTGACCGGGCCCGCCGCCGACGATCCGGGGCTCGGCGTCGCGCGCCTGCGCGGGCGCGGCGAAGGCCGCCAGCACCGCCACCGCCGCAATCAGGATCCCTGCCCGTCGAAGTCATCGGTACGCCAATCTACCGCTCCGGCGCGGCGGAGCCGAACTCGTGGTTCTCGGCGCAGAAGGCGTCGCGCTGCTCGCGGGTTCCCGGCATGCCGCCGGAGGAGATCATCTCGGCCCAGGCGCGCGCGTTCTCCTGGATCTCGGCGACGACCTCGTCGCGCTCGGCCGCGGTCTTCGCGGCGAGCAGGCGCTCGCCGTAGCGCCAGCCGTTCTCGCGCCAGCTCTCGACCAGCTCCAGGGTCGCGGTCTCGTCGAGCGGCGACGGGCCGCCGTCGATCGCCGCGAAGCTCGGGTCGTAGTGGGCGGCGATGTAGTCCTGGATCGGGTCGAAGACCTCGCGGTTGATCGCGTTGACGGCGTCGTGGTCGGGCTTGCGCGACTCGCCCGACGCGGGTCGCGGTCCCCATCTCCTCGTAGGCGAAGGCGAGGTCGTGCTGGACGTGGACGCTCGAGAAGAGGAGCACGTCCTGGCCGGCGTTGGCGTCGCCCTCGTCGTAGGTCTCGAACGCGATCCGCCAGCCGTCGGGCACCGGGCGACCGGCGGCGTAGTCGGCGAAGGCCTCGCGGAAGCGGTTCGAGAAGGTCGTGATCAGGTAGGTCATCCAGCGGCGGTGGCGGACGATCCCGGGCCGCGGCCCGGCGAGGTCCCGGCGAAGGCCCTTGGTGATCTCGAGGTAGCTGTAGTAGACGACGGCGCGGTGGTCGCAGGTGGCGTCGTAGCGCTTCCACTCCCGGGTCAGGTGGCGCTCGAGCCGCTTCACGCACTCGAGCCGGGCGCGCTTGCAGCGCGGCACCGGACCCGGCTGGACGTCGGTCGGCGGGTTCGCGGCGGGCGGGCCCTGGTTGCCGGGCACGTCGACTCCGCTCTGCTGCGCGCCGGCGCGGGCCGCGGCGCCGAGGGCGAGCACGGCGGCGAGCGCCGCGACCGGTCCTCTCCTGCGCCGGATCCCCATCCACTCGCGAGGCTACCGACGGGCCACCCGGCGCGGACGCCGGTTCGAGGCCTAGCGGGCGCCGTCGGCGGCGACGACCGCGGCGGCGCGCGCGTGCCGGCGGGCGCCGGACGCGGAGACGCCGTCGCCGGGGAGCTCGACGACGAACGCCTCGCCGCCGAAGCTGTGGTCCTGCCAGCTCGCGACCGTGCCCGGCAGGCGCTGGCCGCGGCAGCGGTTGGTCGGGAAGCGGGCGATGCGCGCGTAGCGGCGCTCGATCGCGGCCTTGCCCTTGCAGGGCAGCAGCACCTCGCCCCACGGCTGGTGGTACCAGATCGAGACGTCCGGGCGCAGGCGCTTCGGCGAGCCGGGCGACCGCGCGCGACTCGGGCTCGGAGAGCGGGCGCGGTCCCGAGTACTCGAGGCTCGAGGGCGAGCTCGGCGCGCCAGCGGTACGGGAAGTTGCGGTTGAGGTCGACGCCGCGCGCGTTCCCCCGGCGGTCGGCCCTGGCGCCGTCGGGGTTGACCGTGCGAACGACCCAGAGGTCCACGTCGCCGATCTTCTCGGCGCGGCGATGGAGCGCGGCGACGACGTCGTGGCCGGCGCGCTCGTTGCCGTGGATCGAGCCGACGACGAGCGCGGTGCGCTCCGCATCCGGGTCGCCGAGGCGGACGGCGCGCAGCGACTTGCCGTGCACCGACTCGCCGAACTCGACGACCGGTCCCGCGGCGCGATCGTCCCTGCGATTGCGACGAGCCCGGCAGCGAGCCAGGCAGGCCACGAGCGATTGCGAGGAGCGCCTTCAAGGTCGCCGGATTATCCTGGCCGGGATGCTGAGGCGGGCAGCAGTCACTGACGGCGATCGCGCTTGCAGCCGGCGGCGCCGGC
The DNA here is from genome assembly GCA_963844425.1 of uncultured Thermoleophilia bacterium. Classification (GTDB taxonomy): domain Bacteria; phylum Actinomycetota; class Thermoleophilia; order Solirubrobacterales; family 70-9; genus DASUSH01. Next base: position 565,973 of record CAWJOD010000020.1, read on the forward strand.
GGTGGCGGGGATCGCGGGGAGCTCGAGATCACGCATCCGGAGAAGGGCCTGCACGAGGCGACGCGTGACCGTCGACGTCGCCGGCGGACTCCGGGTCCGGGTCTCGATGCGCCTGGTCGGGCGCACGATCGACGGCAAGCGCCGGATCGTCGACACCGCGGTGGCCGAGGAGGACGGGCCGCGGGCCGGGCGACGGTCACGGCGCGCTGCGCGGCGCGCTCGCATGCCTGCTTCGGCTACGTGCGCTGCGACTTGGTGCGCCGGGCGCCGGCGTCGCCGTCCGCTCGAGACCTCCCGAGGAGTTCGAGCGCGCCGGGCACGACGAGCACCCCGTCCCCACCGGCGATGCCGCGGATCCGCGAGCGCCACATCCCCTACGGCTCGCAGCGCCGCAAGCCAGATGGCCGCCTACTCGAAGCGCCACTACGGCGAGCGGGAGTGGCGGCTCGAGCCGCGCGGGATCGTCGAGCACTACACCGCGAGCTCCACCGCCGGCCCGGCGCTCAACACCTTCATCCAGAACCGCCCCGACGTCGAGTACCACGAGCTCCCGGGCGTCTGCGCCCACTACCTGATCGACACCGACGGGACGATCCTCGAGCTGGTCCCGACCGACACCCGCTGCCGCCACACCGTCGGCCTCAACCACGAGACGATCGGGATCGAGCACGTCGGGCAACTCCGACGGCGACGTCGTCGGCCGGCCGCGGGTGCTGCGCTCCTCGCTCGCCCTGACGAGCTGGCTGCGCTGCGCCTACGCGATCGAGCGCTCGAACGTGATCGGCCACAACGAGAGCCTCGGCTCGCCCGCTCTACAAGGAGCTCGACCCGCGACTTCCAGGGCCGCACCCACGGCGACATGAAGCCGGGGACGATGAAGCGCTACCGCAAGAAGCTCGCGGACTGCTGAGCCCTACGGGCAGCTCGACCGGCCGAGTCGCTCGCCTCGTCGCCGGCGGCGTCGCGCATCTTCACGACGACCTTCGCGTTGCCCGACTCGCCTTGCCGAGCTTCAGCTGCGAGCTTCGGCCTGCCGGCTCGAGGTCCTTGAACTTCTCCTTCGCGAGCTTCTTGCCGCCGCGCCGGACCTCGACGCGTGGCGTCGATCGCCTCGGCGACCTCGAGCTTCGCGGTGACCTTCGTCCTGCCCCGGCGCGCTTCGCCTTCGCGATGCGAGCGAGGCGACGACGATGCCGGCGCCGAGCGGCTCCTCGCCGGGGCTCAGCTCGTAGAGCCCCCACGGCGGGTTCGCGTTGACGATCCGGCCGGGCTCGCAGGTGGCGAGGAAGCTGGCGAAGCGGCGGTCCGGGTGCGCGGCGACGAACCGGTACGCGCCCGCCGGGACGACCGTCTCCCAGATCACGCCGCCGTCCTCCGAGGTCGCGGTCGCGGCTGCGGTCCGGGATCACGGACTCGTTGAAGTAGACGGGCCCGGCACGCGCGGGAAGGCGCGGGCGGTCGCGCCGGGGACGCCGTGCGGGGTGCGCTCGTGGAAGGTCTCGTAGGGCACGCCGCGCACGTTGCGGTTGGAGACCGTGCTGACGACGACGCAGGTCGTCGGCCGCCCGTCGGGGCCGAGCGGCACGCCGAGGAGCGCTGCCAGCCCCTGGTACTCGTCGTCGTGCGGGGTCTGGAAGTTGGCGTTCTCGATGTCCTCGCCGCGGGTGTGGAAGGTCTGCAGGTCGATCTCGTTGTAGGGATCGCCGGGCTCGATGTAGGGCGTCACCGTCGTGTCGTCGGGGACCTCGAGCTCGTAGTCGCCGACGGCGTCGGTGACCGCGGAGAGCTTCGGCAACTCGCGGACCCGGATCGTCGCGCCCGGCGATGTAGGTGTCCATGTGGTTGAACCGGTAGGCCTTGCCGGAGATCGTCACCGTGTCGCCCGCGGCGCCGGCGGCCGCGGACGAGGTGAAGGCAGAGGAAGGCCGCTACGACGGCGAGAGCGGCGGGCCGGCTCAGGCGCCGTGGCACTTCTTGTACTTCTTGCCCGGAGCCGCACCAGCAGGGGTCGTTGCGGCCGATCTTGTCGTGCTCGTCCTTGTGGACCGTGCCCGTCGTCGGGTCGGCCTGCGCGCCGCCGGCCGAGCTGCCGGTGGCCGCGGCGGCCGGAGCGGCGGCGGTCGCGGTCGCGGCGGCCCGATCCCTGGCGCGGCTTCGGCGAGCGCCGACGGCTGCTCGGGCCCGCCGCCGGAGTAGTTGACGTTCCGTGGCGTCGTCCTCGGCCGGCCCGAAGACCCGCTGGGCCTCGCCCTCGGCGCCCTCGACCTTGACCTCGAGGTGGAAGATCGTCCGCGCGAACTCCTCCCAGACCGCGTGCATGAGCTCCTCGAACATCGAGAAGCCCTCGTTCTTGTAGGCGACCAGGGGGTCGATCTGGGCGAAGCCGCGCAGGTGGATGCCCTCGCGCAGGTAGTCCATCTCGTAGAGGTGCTCGCGCCAGCGGTTGTCGAGGATCCGCAGCAGGACCTGGCGCTCGAGCTCGCGCATCAGCTCGGAGCCGAACTGCTCCTCGCGGCGGTCGTAGGCCTCGAGCGCGTCCTCGGCGAGCAGGTCCATGATCTCGAGCTGGCTCGAGGTGTTCGGGTCGAGCTGCGACAGGTCGGCGCGCGACCGGCCAGATCGAGCCGGCCTGGGTCTGCAGCCCGGTCAGGTCCCAGTCCTCGAAGACGTCGCCCTGCGTGTACTCGGTGACGAGCCGCTCGGCGACCTCGCCGACCTCGGTCCGGGCGACGTCGGACATGTCGCGGCCCTCGAGGATCTCGCGGCGGTACTTGTAGACGACGCGGCGCTGCTCGTTCATCACGTCGTCGTACTCGAGCACGCGCTTGCGGGCGAGGAAGTTCTGCTGCTCGACCTTCTTCTGCGCGTTCTCGACCGTGCGGCTGAGCATCTTCGCCTCGAGCGGGTACTCCTCGCCCTCCTCGTCGACGGGCCCGAGCCGGTCGAGGATCTTGTAGATCCGATCGCCGGCGAAGAGGCGGATCAGGTCGTCCTCGGCGGAGAGGAAGAAGCGCGACTCGCCGGGGTCGCCCTGGCGGCCGGCGCGGCCGCGAAGCTGGTTGTCGATGCGGCGCGACTCGTGGCGCTCGGTGCCGCAGATGAACAGGCCGCCGAGCTCGAGCACCTTCTCCTGCTCGGCCTTGCGTCTGCTCCTCGAAGTCGGGGAGGACGTCGGCGAGCGCCTCCTCGTAGCCCTCGTCGCCCTGGGAGATCCCGGTCTTCTTCAGCGCGTGCATCGCCATCTGCTCGGGGTCGCCGCCGAGCTTGATGTCGACGCCGCGGCCCGCCATGTTGGTGGCGATCGTGACCGCGCCGATCCGGCCCGCCTGGGCGACGGTCTCGCCCTCCTTCTGGGCGTGCTCGGGCTTCGCGTTCAGGACGACGTGCTCGACGCCCTGGCGCTTGAGCTGCTCCGAGAGCATCTCCGAGGTCTCGACCGAGACGGTGCCGACGAGCGTCGGCTGGCCCTTCTCGTTGCGCTCGGTGATCTCGTTGACGAGCGCCTTCCACTTGCCGCCCTTGGTCTTGTAGATCAGGTCGTTCTGGTCGTCGCGGATCATCGGCACGTTGGTCGGGATCTCGACGACCGGGATCTCGTAGATCTTCATGAACTCCTGCGCCTCGGTCAGCGCGGTGCCGGTCATCCCGGAGAGCTTCTCGTAGAGGCGGAAGTAGTTCTGCAGCGTGATCGTCGCCAGCGTCTGGTTCTCGGCGCGGATCGAGACGCCCTCCTTCGCCTCGATCGCCTGGTGCAGGCCCTCCGACCAGCGCCGGCCCTCGAGGATGCGGCCGGTGAACTCGTCGATGATCATCACCTGGCCGTCGATCACGGCGTAGTCCTTGTCGATCTTGTAGAGCGACTCGGCCTTGAGCGCCTGGATCAGGTGGTTGACGAGGGTGCCGTGCTCGGAGATGTAGAGGTTGTCGACGCCGAGGAACTTCTCCGCGGTGTGGACGCCGCGCTCGGTCGGGGCGACCGTCTTGTGCTTCTCGTCGAACTCGTAGTCGTACTCGGCCTCGGAGGTGTCCTTGTTCTCGCCGAGCGACTTCAGCTTCGGCTTCATCTCCTCGCCGACCATGGTCTTCGCGAGGCGGGCGAACTTGTAGTAGGTCTCGGCCGCCTGCTCGGGCTGGCCGGAGATGATCAGCGGCGTGCGCGCCTCGTCGATGAGGATGTTGTCGACCTCGTCGACGATCGCGAAGCCGTGGCCGCGCTGGTAAGCACGCCTCGAGCGACTGCGCCATGTTGTCGCGCAGGTAGTCGAAGCCGAACTCGGAGTTGGTGCCGTAGACGACGTCGGCCTCGTAGGCGCGATGGCGACGGCCGGGATCGGTGGATAGGTCGGTGTCCTGGATCACCCCGACCTTGACCCCGAGCGCGTCGTAGATCGGCTTCATCCACAGCGCGTCGCGGCGGGCGAGGTAGTCGTTGACGGTGACGACGTGGACGTTCTGGCCGGCGAGCGAGTTGAGGAAGACCGGCAGCGTCGCGGTCAGGGTCTTGCCCTCGCCGGTCTTCATCTCGGCGATCGCGCCCGAGTTGAGGACCATCCCGCCGATCAGCTGGACGTCGAAATGGCGCTGGCCGATCGTGCGCCGGGCGGCCTCGCGGCAGAGCGCGAACGCCTCCGGGAGCATGTCGTCGAGCGGCTCGCCGTTCTCCGCGCGCTGGCGCAGGGCGTCGGCCTCGCTGCGCAGCTCGGAGTCCTCGAGCAGCTCCATCTCGGGCTCGACGCGGTTGATCTCGTCGACCCGGTTCTCGTGCTCTTTGAACTTGCGCCCTTCTCCCAGCCGGAGAGCGCGATCGATGAGACCTTTGGCCACGAGGTTGAGCGTAGCGATTGGGCGCCTAGCGCGGCCGTTGAAATCGCGCTTAGGCGGTGCGCCTGCGCAACCGCGCCGAAAAACGCCGCGACTGCCAGCGCTTGCGGCGGCGCTCGCGGTGGCGCTTGACCTGGCGGCGCACGTCCTCCGAGCAGGCCTTGATCGAGTGCAGCATCTCCGGCGAGCGCTCGGTCGCGGTCAGGATCGTGCCCTTCAGGTGCAGGTGGGCCTCGCAGATCTGATCGTCGCGGATCGAGGGGTTGCGCTCCTCCATCAGCTCGACCTCGAGCCGGGCGAGGTCGGAGACCTGGCGTTCGAGGCTGGCGAATCGCTTGTGAACGTGCTCCCGGAGCTCGTCGGTGAGCTCGACGTTCCTACCCCTGATCTCGATCCGCATCGCGACCTCCATCTTCGGGAGCTGCCGGTTGTCCATCGATGTTACGCCGGGGCCGCCGCGAGCACAACCGCCGCGACCCGGCGGCAGCCGGCCGCCCGCAGCGCCGCGGCCGCCGCGGCGAGCGTGGCTCCGGTCGTGGTCACGTCGTCGACGAGGGTCGCCGCCGCCGGCACCGCTCCCACCGCCCGGATCCGGGGCGGCGAGGCGAGCCGCTCGCGGCGGCTGCGCCCCACCTGCCGGCGGTGGTGGCCGCGGGCGAGGCAACCGGCGAGGGGCAGCCCGGAGGCGCGGGCGAGCTCGCCGGCGAGGACCTCGGCGGGGTCGAAGCCGCGCCAGGCGGCGCGCAGGGGATCGGCGGCCACCGGGACGAGGACCCCGTCGAGCTGCCGGGGCGGCGCCTCCCCGGCGATCAGCGCGGCGCCCCGCCGGGCCGCGGGCAGGAGCCGGCGGAACTTGATCGCGGCGATCAGGTCACGGGCGACGCCCTCGTAGGAGCGCGCCGCCCAGGCGGAGTCGACGCCGTCGATGTGGAGGCGGCGGCCGGCGCCGCGCGCGAGGGCGCGCTCGCAGCGCGGCGCAGAGGACGAGTGCGACGGACGGTGGCGGCGGCGCAAACAGCGCATGTAGGGGGCGACACCAGGCTGGCGAGGAGCCTCGAGATCGTGCCGCCGCACATGCCGCGACGGTGGCTCAGACCGGCGCGCGGGGGGCGCGCGAATGTCGCGAATCGGGACGTCTGACGGAGACTGCGTCGTCTGCAGGGCAACGATTCCGCACACGTCCCGGTCAGTCGAAGACGAGCTTCTCGACCGCGGCGAGGTCGGCCTCGGCGCGCAGGACCGAGGGCGCCTTGCCGAGCGCGGTGTCCGGGTCCTTCAGGCCGTGGCCGGTGAGGACGCAGACGATCGTGCCGGCGATCGGCTCCCCGCCGGGGCCGGGCGCGCCGTGGGCGAGAAGGCCGGCGACCGATGCGGCCGAGGCCGGCTCGCAGAAGACTCCCTCGCGGTCGGCGAGGAAGCGGTAGGCGTCGAGGATCTGCTCGTCGGAGACGGCGGCGATCCGCCCACGCGAGGCGGTGACCGCCGCCATCGCCTCCTCCCAGCGGGCGGGATTGCCGATCCGGATCGCCGAGGCGACCGTCTCGGGCTTTTCGACCGGATGGCCCAGGACGAGCGGCGCCGCGCCCTCGGCCTGGAACCCGAACAGCGCGGGCGCCTCCTCGTAGTCGCCGAAGCCGGCCCACCAGGCGGTGATGTTGCCGGCGTTGCCGACCGGGATCGCGAGCGCGTCGGGGGCGGCGCCGAGCTCGTCGCAGACCTCGTACGCGGCCGTCTTCTGGCCCTGGATCCGGTAGGGGTTGACCGAGTTGACGAGCTCGATCGGGTGCTTGGCGGCGAGCTCGCGGACGATCCGCAGGGCGTCGTCGAAGTTGCCCCGCAGCGCGATCACGCGGGCGCCGTGGATCAGCGCCTGGGCCAGCTTGCCGGCGGCGATCTTGCCCTCGGGGACGATCACCGCGCCGCGCATGCCGGCGCGCGCCGCGTAGGCGGCGGCGCTCGCCGCGGTGTTCCCGGTCGAGGCGCAGATCACCGCCTCGGCGCCGTCCCCCTTGGCGCGCGAGACCGCGACGGTCATCCCGCGGTCCTTGAAGGAGCCGGTCGGGTTCGCGCCCTCGAGCTTGAGCAGGACGCGGGCGCCCACCATCTCCGAGAGCACCGGCGCCTCGACGAGCGGCGTCGAGCCCTCGTTCAGGGTGACGACGGGGTCGCCCGGCTCGAGCGGGAGCCGGTCGCGGTAGCGCTCGATCAGGGGCTGCGGCATCGCTCCTACACGAACTCTTCCTCGATCACCCGGATCGCCCGCGGCTCGGCGCGCATGAAGTCGAGCCCGCCGATCTCGGTGACGGCGCCGGCGAACGCGTCCTCGGGGCATTCGTGGATGACCATGACCAGGCGGGCGTCGTCGCCGTGGCCGCGCTGGACGACGGACTTGACCGAGATCCGTGCGCGTCCGAGGACGTCGGCGATCCGGGCCAGCACGCCGGGCTCGTCGGCGACCTCGAGATGGAGGTAGAAGGAGGAGGAGATGTCGCGGGCGATCTCGATCTTCGCCCGCGGCTGGTGCACCGGAGCCTCGCCGGCGACGATCGAGACGATGTCGCCGAGCACCGCCGAGGCCGTCTCGATGCCGCCGGCCCCGGGCCCCGACATCGTGATCTCGGTGATCGCGGGCGCCTCGACCATGACCGCGTTGAACGGGCCCTCGATCGGCGCCAGCGGGTGGCCCGCGTAGAGGAAGCAGGGGAAGACGCGGACGCTGATCTCCTCACCGCGGCGCTCGGCGACGCCGAGCAGCTTCAGCGAGAGGCCGAGGTCGCGCGCGTAGGCGAGGTCGTCGGGCTGGACCGCCTCGATCCCCTCGAAGCTGACGTCGTCGAGAACCACCGGCGAGCCGAAGGCGAGCCGGGCGAGGATCGCCATCTTCGCCGCGGCGTCGGCCCCGTTCACGTCCTCCGTCGGGTCGGCCTCCGCGTAGCCGAGCTCCTGCGCCCGGGCCAGCACCTCGTCGTAGCCGGCGCCGGTCTTCGCCATCTCGGTGAGGATGAAGTTCGTCGTCCCGTTGACGATCCCGAAGACCTTCTCGATCTCGGTCGCCGCGAGGCTCTCCTGGATCACGCGGATCACCGGGACGACGCCGGCGACCGCCGCCTCGAAGCGGATCTGCACCCCGGCCTCGCGGGCGGCGTCGAAGAGCTCGTCGCCGTGCTGGGCGATCAGCTGCTTGTTCGCCGTGACGACATGCTTGCCCTCGCGCAGCGCCCGCAGCACGTAGTCGCGGGCGGGATCGGTGCCGCCCATCAGCTCGACGACGATCTCGCTGGCGGCGAGGATCTCGTCGAAGTCGCCCTCGGAGCGGCGCAGGACCCCGGCGAGGACCGGCCGGCGCCCGGTCGCGGCCTCGATCGCATCGGCCCGCTCGGAGATCAGGCCGTGGAGCGCGCCGCCGACGGTGCCGCGCCCGAGCAGGCCGATCGGGACGGGCCCGTCCGCGCTCATTGGTCCCTCGCCAGCAGGTCGTCCCAGGACTCGCGCTTCACGACGACGCGCGCATCGCCGCCGGAGCAGAAGATCACGGGCGGCCGCGGCACGCCGTTGTAGTTGTTCGCCATCGCGTGCCCGTAGGCCCCCGTGGCCGGGGTCACGAGGACATCGCCGGGACGCGGGCTTGCGAGGAGCACGTCGCGGACGAGGATGTCTCCCGACTCGCAGTGCATGCCGGCGATCGTCGCCCGGGATTCGGGCTCCTCACCGGCGCGGTCGGCGACGAGCGCCTCGTAGCGGGCGCCGTAGAGCATCGGCCGCAGGTTGTCGGACATGCCGCCGTCGACGGCGACGTAGGTGCGGACCCCGGGGATCTCCTTGACCGTGCCGGCGCGGTAGATCGTCAGCCCGGCGTTGCCGACGAGCGAGCGGCCGGGCTCGACGAGGATCCGGGGCACCGGGTCGAAGACGCGCTCGACCCCGCGGACCTTGACCTCGGCGTAGGCGTCGACCGAGGGCGGCTCGTCCTCGGAGGTGTAGGCGATCCCGAGCCCGCCGCCGACGTTGAGGATCCGGCACCAATCGCCGTCGACGAGCTCCGCCAGGGCCTCGATCGCCTTCGTGTAGGGCTCGAGCTCGAAGATCTGCGACCCGATGTGGGCGTGCAGCCCGACGAGCTCGAGGTTGCTCGAGTCGCCGACGGCGTCGATCGCGCGCTTCGCGAGCCCGTCCTCGAGCCCGAAGCCGAACTTGGAGTCGAGCTGGCCGGTCTGGATGTACGTGTGGGTGTCGGCCTTGATCCCGGGGGTGACCCGGATCAGGACGCGCTGGGAGCGGCCGCCCTCGAGCAGGGCGTCGAGGCGCGCGATCTCGTCGAAGGAGTCGAGGACGATCGTGCCGACGCCGGCCTCGCCGGCATAGCGGAGCTCGGCGCCGGACTTGTTGTTGCCGTGCAGGTAGACGCGCTCGGGCTCGAAGCCGGCGGCGAGCGCCATGTGGAGCTCGCCGCCCGAGGCGACGTCGACCGAGAGCCCGAGGTCGGCGAAGAGGCGGTAGATCGCGGTGATCGGGGCGGCCTTGCTCGCGTAGAGCACCTCGAAGTCATCGGTGCGGGAGCGGAAGGCGTCGACGTAGGCGCGCGCACGCGCCCGGAGATCGTCCTCGGCGTAGACGTAGGCGGGCGTGCCGAACTCGGCGGCGAGCTCGACGACGTCGCAGCCGCCGATCTCGAGATGGCCGCGCTCGTTGACCCGGCTTCCGGCCGGGTAGACGGGCGAGGTCTCGACTTGGTGGGTGGCGAGCATGGGCGCAGGATTGTGACTGTTAGCTTGAAAGAGGTGCGGCTGCCCTCGCCCAGGACCTCGGACCGGAGCGGCGTTCACGAGGGGCGTCCGTTCGAGCTGTGGCTCCCGGATGCCGAGCCGCCCTGGCCGGGAATGGTGATCGTCCATGGCGCCGATTCCCGCAAGGAGACCCATGCCGGCTTCGCCCGCGCATGCCGCGCGCGGGGCTGGGCGGCGCTCACCTACGACCAGCGCGGCAACGGCGAGTCCGAGGAGCCGCTCTCACCCGCCGCGGTCGGCGACGTCGGCCGCATGGCGCGGATGCTCGCCGGCATCGACGGCGTCGACGAGGCCCGGGTCTGCGCACGCGGCTCGAGCATGGGCGGTTTCATGGCGATACACGCCGCTGCCGTATTCGACTCGGTGGCGGGGGTGATCGCGCTCTGCCCGGCCGGCGAGGACCACCTGCTGGAGGGCGTCCGCCGCGACCGGTTCGAGATGCGCGTCGACCGCGATGCGTTCGAGCCATGGCTCGGCGAGCACGACCTGCGCGACGCGGTCGCGCTGATGGGCGCCAAGCCGCTCCTTCTCCTCCACGCGCGCGGCGACGAGGTGATCCCGTTCACCTGGAGCGAGGAGCTGGCCGGCGCCGCATCCGACCCCAGCGAGGCGATCGTCCTCCCGGGCGGCCACCACCGCTCGATCCAGCACGACGCCGAGCTGCACGAGGTCGCGCTGCGGTGGATGGAGAAGTCGCTGCCGGCTTAGGTGACTAAGGGCGGGGGGCGTTGCCGAGGTGACCGCCGAGGTCGTTGCCGGTGACCTCCTGGAGCACCTCGTCGACGGCGCTGGTGATCGGCTTGGTCGCGCCGCCGAGGTTGGGGTTGACGCCGGTCGCACCCTGCACGGTCTGATCGACGCCGGCGACCGTGTCGTCGACGGGATTCGTGGCCGGGGTGGGCGCCGGGCGGCGCGATGCCCGGCGCCGGTCGCCGGACCGCCGCCGGCGTGCCGGGAGCGCCCGGAATTGCGACGCCGGGGGCGCCGCCTGCGGAGGGACCGCCGGCGAGGGCCCCTCCGGCCCGGCCGCGCCGGGTCCGCCGGGGCCGGCGGCTCCGGGACCGGCCGGCGTCGCGGCGACCGCCGCCGGGGGCCCTGCCGCGGCGGTCGCGATGGCGGCGGCGGAACCGGAATCGCCGATCGAGGCGGTTTCGGCGCCGTCCTCGCCGGATCCGAACGGGACGCCCTCGAAGGCGACGAACGCGGTGACCGAGACGAACGCGACGAGCGCTGCGAGCAGCAGCGAGCCGCTTGCCCCGGTTCCCGCGAGATAGCTGCGGACGCCCGTCATACCTGGCTCAGCGTACCTTCGCTTTCGCGTTAGCTCGGAGGGCGCGGCAACCCTCCACCCAGAAACCCCGAGGCTCCCCGCCTCTTCCGCCTCATCGACAGCGGGCGGCGCGGCCTTTAGGCGCGTCTAGGTCTAGAGGTAGCCCATCGGATCGACGGCCGCGCCGTTGATCCGGACCTCGAAGTGCAGGTGGTCGCCGAAGCAGCTCCCGGTGCAGCCGACGTAGCCGATCACGTCGCCCTGGCCGACGCTGCCGGAGGTGATCGCGTACGAGGACTGGTGGGCGTAACAGGTGGAGAGCCCGCCGCCGTGGTTGATGCAGGTGTAGTTGCCGTAGCCGCCGGTCGGCGCCGCGAGCGCGATCGAGCCGGCCTTCGCGGCGCGGATCGGCGTGCCCGCCGGGACGGCGATGTCGACGCCCTCGTGCATCCGGCCCCAGCGCATCCCGAACGGCGAGACGACGGGACCGCTCACCGGCCAGATGAAGCCCTGCGAGCCGCCCTGGACCGGTCCGGCGGGAAGGTCCGCCGGGACGGCGCCCGTGGCCGACTGCTCCTGCGCGGCGGCGCGAAGCTGGGCCTGGATGTCCTCCTCGAGCCCGTCGATGTCGCCCTCGAGCTTCTCGATGTTCTGGTCGATCGAGCCCACCGCTGCGGTCTTGTCCTGGCGGGCCGCGGTCAGCTCGCCCTCGCGGGCCTCGAGCTGGGAGCGGGTGCGGGCGAGCTCGCGCTTCTTCGCCGCGATCGTCGCCTTCGCCTCCTCGATCTCGTCGACGGTCGACTTCGTCTCCGTCTTCAGGTCGCGGACGCGGGAGATGATCGTCGAGTCCTGATCCTCGATCCGGTTCAGGTACTCGTAGCGCTCGATCATGTCGTCGAAGCCGTCGGCCTGGAGGATCACCGTGAGCGCGTCGGGCTCGTCCTGCTTGTAGATCGCGACCAGGCGCTTCTCCAGCACCGCCATGGAGCGGTGGTAGCGGCGGCGGAGGCCGGCGAGCCGGTCGCGGGCGGCGTGCAGGCGGGCGCGCGTCGCCTCGAGCTCGTTGAGGACGGTCGCCTCGCGCGTGCGCAGGATCGAGATCTCGCCCTCGAGCTGCGAGATGTCCGAGGAGAGGGTCGCGATCTCGTCGGTGAGGACGCCCTTCTCCTCGCGCTGCTCCTGGATCTCGGCCTCCTTCTCGTCGACCTGGCCCTGCAGGTCCTGAGCGGCGGCGATCGCCGCTCCCCAGACGGAGATCGCGAGCACGGCGATGGCGGCGAGTGTCAGTCGGATTCGAGGATGCATGGGTGGTGGAGTGGGACCCGAAGGCGGCGGCGAGAGTAGCAACGGGCACGCCTCGGAAGCGGTGGTTCTCGCCCACTAAATGCCTGCATGCAAGCGGTTTTGCAGATGCAGGATCCGGTGCAGGACTTCGTCAGGCGCCCTCGACGGAGATCGGCCCCTCGCTGGGCGCGTCCTCCATCTGCAGCGTGGTGTGCTCGATGCCGTATTCGTCGCGGAGCAGCAGCGCGAGGCTGGCGCGGGTCAGGTCGCGGTCGGCGCCCTCGGCGACGACCACATGGGCGGAGAGCGCGACGAAGCCCGAGGTGACGGTCCAGACGTGCAGGTCGTGGACGGCGATCACGCCGTCGGCGCGGCAGAGGGCGGCGCCGAGCTCGTCGACGTCGATGTCCTCCGGCGCGGCCTCCATCAGCACGTTGATCGGCTCCGAGATCAGCCGCCAGGAGGAGGCGAGCACGAGGGCCGCGATCAGGAGGCTGGCGACGGCGTCCGCCTGCTCCCAGCCGGTCGCGAGGATCACGACCGCGGAGACGATCACGCCGATCGAGCCGAGCGCGTCGGCGACCGAGTGGCGCAGGACGCCCTCGAGGTTGATGTCGCCGCGCTCGCCGCGGGCGAGGACGATCGTCGCGACCACGTTGCCGGCGAGCCCGAGGAAGCCGAGCACGAGGACCGGGCCCGCGTCGAGCTCGACCGACTCGGAGAAGCGGCCGACGGCCTCGATCGCGATCCAGATCGAGATCGCGACCAGCGCGACCCCGTTGACGAGGCCGGCGAGGACCTCGGCCCGCTGGAGCCCGAAGGTCCTGCGCGCGCCGCCCGGCGCGGGTCGGCGACCGAGGCCGCGGTCAGCCCGAGCGCGATCGCGCCGACATCGGAGAGCACGTGGCCCGCGTCGGCGAGCAGGGCCAGCGAGCCGGTGATGAAGCCGCCGACGGCCTCGGCGACGAGCATGACGACGTTGATCGCGAGGGCGACCAGCATCCGCCGGCGCGAGTCCGCTCGGCGCGCGGCGACCGCGGCGCCGGCGACGCCGTGTGCGTGGGAATGGGCCACGCCGCGAGCTTACGCGCGGCGACCCCGCCTAGGCGGTCGGGACGGGCTCCTGACCTTGCCGTTGCCGTTGCCGTTGGTGGCGGCGACGGCGGCGCCGATCGTGCCGCCGGAGGCGTCGGCGGCGATCTCGGCCGGCCTCGGCGATCTTCTCGCGCGCCTCGCGGTACTCGTTCACCTGCATGCGCGAGACGACGAGCCGCTGGATCTCGGCCGTGCCCTCGAAGAGCTGGTAGATCTTGGCGTCGCGGAACCACTTCTCGAGCGGGCAGTCCGTGGTCTGGGCGTACGGGCCGACGAGGTCCATCAGGGTCTCCGTCGCCCACATGGTCACGTCGCCGGCCTTGAGCTTCGACATCGAGCCCTGGCCGCCGGTCATCGGGATGCCGTTGCGGCCCATCCACGACGCGCGCTGGACGAGCAGCCGCGCGGACTCGATCTCGGTGGCGACGTCGGCGAGGACCTGCTGGACCTCCTGGCGGCGCAGCGGCGGCTCGCCGGCGGTCGAGCTCTGGTCGAGCGCGGCCCAGATCGGATCGACCGAGCCGCCGTCCTCGAGGTACTCCAGCGTCCACTCGTACGCGGCCTGGGCGATGCCGAGCGCGGAGGCGCCGACGACGGGCCGGGTCAGCTCGAAGGTCGCGAGCGCGTTCGACGCGCGGCCGGACGACTGGCCGGAGCGGGCGCGCTCGAGCTTCTTGTTCAGCTTGTCCATCCCGCCGAGCAGGTACTCGGCGGGGATCCGGCAGTCCTCGAGGACGACCTCGGCGGTGTGCGAGGCGCGGATGCCGAGCTTCGTCTCCTTCTTGCCCTGGCGCAGCCCCGGGGTGCCCTTCGGGATGACGAACGAGGCCTGCGCGCGATGGCCGAGCTCGGGGTCGACGCTGGCGACGATCACGTGCACGTCGGCGATCCCGCCGTTCGTGATGAAGACCTTGGTGCCGTTCAGGACCCACTCGTCGCCGTCGAGCCTGGCGGTGGCGCGCATCGCCTTCACGTCGGAGCCGGCGCCCGCCTCGGTGACGCCGTAGGCGCCGAGCTTCGGGATCGTCGGCCGTGCCGAGGCACTGCGGGATCCACTGCATCATCTGCTCCGGCGTGCCGGAGGCGGCGATCCCGGCGGCGGCGAGCATCGAGCCGGAGATCGCGAGGGCGATGCCGGCGCAGCCGTAGTGGAGCTCCTCGGCGTAGATCACGCTCGAGCTGGCCGGTCGAGTCGCCGCCGACGCGCTGCATGTGGTCGGCGCCGGTGAGGCCCCACTCGTGCGCCGCCTTGATGACCTCCCACGGCGTCGACTCGTCGGCGTCGTGCGCGGGGGCGGCCGGGCGCATCACCTCGGTCGCGAAGCGGCGGCAGAGCGCCTTGAACTCGAGAGCTTCCTCGGAGAGCGCGAAATCCATCTGAGCTTGAAACCTCCTGGCGGCGACTGGGCGTCCACCGGATCGTCACCTGATTGACTGGTCAGTCAATCTCCTCCCAAAGGCTACCGGGCCGCTCGGGGGAACGCGCCGGCAAGCCCGCCACGGAGAACGAAATTGGCGTGATTTGCGGCGGATTGTGCTTAGTCTGGCGGTCGTGCTCGCCTACGTCTTCTGGCACCGCCCCGCCGCCGGGTCGAGCGCGACGAGTACGAGGGCGCGCTGGCGGCGTTCCACCGGCGCTCGCCGAAGCGCCGCCGGACGGGTTCTCGCGCTCCTTCTGCCACCGCTTCGAGCGCCTGCCGTGGCTGGGCACGGCGGCCCGGGCTACGAGGACTGGTATCTCGCCGAGGGCTGGACGGCGGTCGGGATGCTCGAGACGGGCGCGGTCAGCGGACTCGCGCCGGGGCCCCCACGACCGCGCCGCGATCGCCTCCGCCGAGGGCGCGGGCGCGGTCTACGGCTCGCCGCCGGGAGCGGCCGACGGCCTGGCGAGGCGGAGCCCGGGCCTGGTTCGGCAAGGCCCGCGACGCCGCCTACCACGAGCTCGACCGCCGGCTCGCGCCCGGTCCTCCGGCGGGCGCGCGGGGCTGTGGCGCCGTCGGCTCGTGCTCGGTCCGGCGCCCGAGCACTGTCTGGCCGGGAGCTCCCGGCGGCCGAGCGTCCCCGCGGAGCTCGATCGCGATCGAAGTCGGCGGGAGCGGATCTTCGGCAGGTCTATCAGACCCATAGAGTTCCGCGCTCGTGTTCTCCAGGATTCGCTACTTCTTCGAGGACATCGGCTACTGGTTCTCGGACCGGCTCCGCCTCGGCCGCCGCCGCAAGCGCAAGCGTGGCGAGCTGCCCGAGGGCGCGTGCCGCAGGCGACCGAGACGCCGCCGCGACCTCCGCCGCGCAGCCGGAGCCGCCGCCCGAGCACCCGCGCAGCCGCCGGCCCCCAGCCCGAGCGCAGCCGCGCGGCCGACCGCAGGCCACCGCCGGCCGCCCGCGCGCAGCCCCCGCCGAAGCCGAAGCAGCCGAAGCGCGGCTCTTCCGCCTGCGCCGGGGCGATTCGGCGCCGCCGACCCCGCGCCCAGCCGCCGCAGCGCCGGCGGCCGGGGCGCCGCGGTCGCCGAGCCCCGCCGCCGATCCATCCGCGGCGGCGACCGCCGAGCTGCAGCCCACCGTGCCGCCCTCGAAGCGCTCGCGCTTCGGGCGGCCGTCGCTGCCCCGCCCGAAACTGCCCCGGCCGCGCGTGCCGCGGCCGCGCCGACCGCAAGCTCTCGCGCCCGGGCCGGCGCGGGATCGTCATCGGGGTGGTCGTCCTGCTCGCCGCGGCGCCGTCGCCGCCGTCTACCTCGCCACCGACTTCGACTTCGGCGGGGACGAAGAGGAGCCGGCGCCCGCGCCGCGGATCGTGATCGAGGAGGGCGAGGCGCCGCAGCCCGAGGAGGCGCCCGAGCTCGGCTTCCCGGCCTTCGCGACCAAGAACACCACCCGGGTCTCCGGCGCCGGGCCCGTCGCCGACGCCGCCGGGGTGGCGCTCGCGACCGCGCCCGCGACCGGCGGCGTCGAGGGGCCGGCGGCGGTCTCGATCGTCGCCGAGGACGACTGGCCCGGCGTCGATCGCCGCGTCCTCGCTCGTCGCGGAGCCGATCGGCGCCCCGATCCTGCTCAGCCGGCCCGAGGAGGTCCCGGAGCTGACGCTGACCGCGCTCACCGCGCTCGCTCCGAAGGGCTCGCCGGAGACCGACGACAACCAGCTCTTCCGCTTCGGCGACGCCCTCGCGCCCGAGGGCCTGCGCGCCACCGACATCGACGGCGCCAACCCCGCCGAGCTCGCCGCGGCGGCCGCCGCGGAGCGCGAGCGGCTGACCGGCGAGAAGCCCGAGCACGTCGTCCTCGCCTCCTCCGACCGGCCCGAGTTCTCGATGCCCGCGGCCGCCTGGGCCGCCCGCTCCGGCGACCCGGTCCTGTTCGTGCAGAGCGACTCGGTGCCGACGCCGACGCTCGAGGCGCTGCGCAAGCTCGAGGACGTGCCGATCTACGTGCTCGGCCCGGAGCCCGTGATCTCGAACGAGGTCGTCGACCAGATCGCCAAGGAGACCAAGGTCGAGCCGAAGCGGATCGGCGAGGACGACGCGGTCTCGAACTCGATCGCCTTCGCCCGCTACTCCGACGGCACGTTCGGCTGGAACGTCACCGACCCCGGCCACGGGCTGGTCCTCGCCAACGCGACGCGCCCCGCCGACGCCGGCGCCGCGGCGCCGCTCTCGGCGAGCGGCAAGTGGGGGCCGCTCCTGCTCACCGACAACGCCGGCGTCCTGCCCGCGCCGCTGGAGGGGTACCTGCTCGACATCAAGCCCGGCTACGTCGACGACCCGACCCGCGCCGTCTACAACCACGCCTGGCTGATCGGCGACAAGGAGGCGATCTCGGTCGACGTCCAGGCCCAGGTCGACGAGTCTGCTCGAGCTCGCCAAGGTACAGTCCGGCCGCGGCCAGGACGCCGGCGACGCTGCCCGGACAGGGCGAGCCCGAGTCCCAGCCCGAGGCCACCCGCGAGCGACCATGACCGAGGCGAGCGAGCGATGAGCGAGGCGGAGCGGCAGGACCGGCTCGTCCCAGGCCGCGAGGCGACCGTCGAGGACATCCGCGCGCTCGCCGGTCCCGCGACGCCCCATTTCGCGCTGCAGATCCGCAACCGGATCAGGCGCCTGATCGCCCCGCTCGCCGCCGATCACCCGGCGCGCATCGAGGGCGAGCGCCAGATCCCCCGCCTCGAGGACCTCGCTCAGCACAGCGGCGAGCCTCGCGGCGCCGGCCCCCGAGCCTGATGGCCGCGGGCGGGACGAGCTCGTCGCCGGCGGCGCCCGCGGCGGAGCGGGCGGCGGAGCTGCTGCGCCCCGAGCATCGCGACGCCGGGGCCGTCTGGCCCGCCGACGGCTACCTCGACCTGCTCGGCGAGGACACCAACTGCCGACGCCGACGGCGAGGTGTCCCGGGACCGGGATCACCCAGGCGCTGATGAACACGCGGGTCGTGCCGACGATCTACGAGCGCTGGTGGCGGCCGAGCCTGGCGCGGGTCGCCAAGGGCGTGACGGGCCCGGGGATGGCGGAGGAGGTCCGGATCGCGCGCCTGCTGATGGGGCTCTCGCGCGGCGACACCGTCCTCGACGTCGCCTGCGGGCCCGGCAACTTCTCCCGGGAGTTCGCCCGCGACGCCGGGGAGCAGGGGCTCGTCGTCGGCCTCGACGGCTCGCGGACGATGCTCGAGCGCGGCGCCGAGGAGCTCCGCGGATCGGACCTCACGAACCTCGCCCTGGTGCGCGGCGACGCGACCGCGCTGCCCTTCGCCGACGGCAGCTTCGACGGCGTCTGCTGCTTCGCCGCGCTCCACCTCTTCGCCGACCCGTTCGCCGCGCTCGACGAGATGACCCGCGTGCTGCGGCCTGGTGGCCGGATCGCGCTGATGGCCTCCGTCCGCCGCCAGCTCACGCTGCCGCCGCTGAAGCCGCTGATCGAGCTGACCAGCGGGATGCGCCTGCTTCGAGTCGGGCGAGCTGACCGGCGCGCTCTCGACGAGCGCGGCTTCGCCGAGATCCACCAGCGCCTCGCCGGGATGGTCCAGTTCGTCGGCGGGCGGCTGGCCGCGGACGACGGTTAAGGTCGAACCATGAAGGAACTGGCGCCGGGCGTCTTCCAGCTCGAGCGGCTTCCCGCCGAACGGCATCAACGTCTACGTCATCGACGGCGTCCTCATCGACGCCTCGACCCGTTACGCCGGCCGCCGCATCCTCCGGCAGGTCGAAGGGCCACGAGATCGTCGCGCACGCGCTGACCCACGCCCACCCGGATCACCAGGGTGCGAGCCACCGGGTCTGCGAGGAGCTCGGCGATCCCGTTCTGGGTCGGCGCCGCCGACGTGCCCGCGGCGGAGAACCCGGACCTGATCGCCGAGCGCCAGCCCAGCCACCCGGTCGCCCAGTTCTTCCACAAGGTCTGCACCGGCCCCGGCCACACCGTCGACCGCCCGCTCTCCGAGGGCGAGCGGGTCGGCAGCTTCGAGGTGCTCGAGGTCCCGGGGCACTCGGCCGGGCACCTCGCGTTCTGGCGCGAGTCCGATCGGGTGCTGGTCGCCGGCGACGTCTTCAACACGGCGAACCCGTTCACCGGCCTGCCCGGCCTGCGCCTCCCCTACGACTTCTTCACTCCCGACCCGGCCGAGAACCGGCGCTCGGCCAAGCGGCTCGGCGCGCTCGAGCCCTCGCTGATGCTGGTCGGCCACGGAGCGCCGCTGCGCGACACCGGGAAGCTGGTCGAGTTCAGCTCGGCGTTGTAGCCGCCGGGGCGAACGCCTCGACGATCCGGCGCTGGTAGCCCGCGATCTCCTCGGGCGCGATGAAGTAGGTCGGCGGCGTGAGGAAGATCCCGTCGCCGCGCTCGGCGACCTCGGTGACGCGGGCGCGGACCTTGTCGAGCGGGCCGGCGGCGCAGTAGGTGTCCACCATCTCGTCGGGGACGTGGCTGGGCATCGAGGCGAAGTCGCCGGCGCGGAACGCGTCGCCGACCGCGGCGGCCGCGTCGCCGAAGCCGTGCATCTCCCAGAGCGGCATGTAGGTGCGCACGGTGGAGTAGAAGCAGATCGTCTTGCGGGCCGCGTCGTACGCGGCCTCCTCGTCGTCGTTGATCGCGCAGGCGACGGTCGGCAGGAAGTCGAAGCCGGAGCGTTCGCGCCCCGAGCGCTCGAGGCCCTTCTGGAAGTTGGCGACCAGGACCTCGTCGAGCCAGCGCAGCGAACACATCGGGTGGCCGATCAGGCCGTCGGCGACGTCGCCCGCCATCCGCGCCATCCCCTCCCGCACCGCCGCGGTGTAGATCGGCACCGACTCGCGGGCGGCCGGGTGCGGGCGCATCCAGCCCTTGATGTCGATGTCGTAGTACTCGCCCTGGAAGCGGATCGGCTCCCCGGCGCCGGCCTGGGCCATGATCTGCCGCGTCGCCTCGATCGTCTCCTTGAGATGCGGAGCGGGGCGACCGTAATCGACGTTGTGCCAGGTCTCGTTCAGGCGCTTGACGCCGGCGCCGAGGCCGAGCCGGAAGCGCCCGCCCGAGATCTCGTCGATGTCGAGCGCCGAGATCGCGATGATGAACGGGCTCCGCGTGAACGCCCAGGCGATCCCGGTGCCGACCCCGATCTTCTCGGTGCGGGCGGCGAGGAAGGTCGCCTGGGTGACCGAGCTGCGAAACAGCTCGGGCGTCCAGACGCAGTCGATCCCGGCGTCCTCGGCGGCGAGCGCCTGGCGCTCGAGGTCCGCGACGTCGCCGCCGATCGCGGCGATCGAGACGCGGTCGATCAGCCCGTTCCCTCTGCGCCGGTGGTCCCGGACACCTCGCCCTCGCCGCAGGTCTCGGGGATGCCGAGCTCCGACGCGAGCTGGTCGCTCTCGGCCTCGAGCTCGTCCGCCTGCTCGGTGATCTCGTTCTGCTCGCCGCTGCGCCGCGGCGAAGAGCTCCTCGGCGTTGTTCTCGAGCAGGTCGACCGACTCGTTCAGGTTGCGAGAGAGCTGCTCGTAGGTGTCGGCCTGGTCCGCGGGCGGGGTGATCCCCTCGAGGTCGGAGAGCAGGCTCTCGTAGACCGGGACGAGCTCGTCCTGGACCAGCTGCTCGAGGTCGCCCTCGCCGTCGAGGACCGCGCCCTGGAGCGTCTGCTGGCTCTCGGCGAGCTCGGTCTCCGCGGCGTCGCACGCGGCCGTCACCTCGGCGACGAAGTCCTCGGAGCTGGTCGCATCGTCTGCTCGGTGGTCGTCGTCGTCGTCGCCTCCGCAGGCGACGATCGCGAAGCTTGCGAGCGCGGCGAGGGCGAGGGCGGTGATCTTCTTTGAGCATCGGCTCCTCCGTGCTTCGGTGGCGGACGCTGGAACCTATCCAGTCCGCTCAGGTCGGCGTGTTGTCGAGCGAGCGCCAGAGGTAGAGGCAGGCGAGCGTGCGCTGCGGGCGCCAGGGATCGGAGATCCGCTCCATGTCGGTCGGGCCCGGAAGGCCGTCGAGGCCGTAGGCGATCTCGATCGCGCGGCGGATGCCGAGGTCGCCGGCGGAGATCACGTCGGGCCGGCCGAGGTGGAAGATCAGGAACATCTCCGCGGTCCAGCGGCCGATGCCCTTGATCTCGGTGAGGTCGGCGATCACGTCCTCGTCGGAGAGCTCGCCGATCCGGTCCAGGTCGAGCTCGCCGCTCACCACGTGCGGCGGCGAGGTCCTTCACGTAGGACGCCTTCGCGCCCGAGAGCCCGGCGCCGCGCAGGACCTCGACCTCGGCGTCGACGACGGCCTCGGGGCTCGGGTCGCCGCCGAAGGCGTCCTCGAACTTCGCCCAGATCGAGGCCGCCGCCTTCGTCGAGACCTGCTGGCCGACGATCGCCCGCGCGAGCGCGATGTAGGGGTCCGGCCGCGACGCGCGGCGGTCGATCTCGGGGTCGATCGGCCCCTGCGCGTCGATCAGGCCGCCGGAGGACCGGGTCCTGGCCGCGCAGGTACTCAGTTGCGGCCGGTGTCGGTCAGACGCGCTGGATCAGCGTGCCGGTGCCGAGGCCGCCGCCGCAGCACATCGTCACGAGGCCGGTCTCCTTGTCGGAGCGCTCCATCTCGTGCAGGAGCGTCGTGATCAGGCGCGCGCCGGTCGAGCCGAGCGGGTGGCCGAGCGCGATCGCGCCGCCGTTGACGTTGACGCGGGACATGTCCGGATCGAGCTCGCGGCGCCAGGCGGCGACGACCGAGGCGAAGGCCTCGTTGATCTCGATCAGGTCGATGTCGTCGATCTTCATCCCGTTGCGCTCGAGGATCTTCTTCGTCGCCGGGATCGGGCCGGTGAGCATGATCACCGGGTCGACGCCGACCGTGGTCTGGTCGACGATCTTGGCGCGCGGCGTCGAGCCCGAGCTCGTTCGCCTTCTCGCGGGTCATCAGCAGCACCGCCGCGGCGCCGTCGGAGACCTGCGAGGAGTTGCCCGCGGTGATCTTGCCGTCCTCCTTGAAGGCCGGCTTCAGCTGCGAGAGCTTCTCGAGGCTGGTGTCGGCGCGGATGCCCTGGTCGGTGACGTAGGTGTCGCCGTTGACCTGGAAGGGCACGATCTCGCGCTCGAAGCGGCCCTCCTCGGTGGCCTTCGCCGCCTTCTGGTGCGACTCGAGCCCGAGCTCGTCGAGCTCGGAGCGGGGGATCTCCCACTGGTCGGCGATCATCTCGGCGGAGAGGCCCTGCGGGACGAGGTTGTAGCTGCTCGAGCAGCTCGGGCGAGAACGCCGCGCCGTGCTCCTGCATGACCTGCATGCCGTCGGCGAAGGAGATGTGGCCCATGTGCTCGACGCCGCCGCCGATGACGGCGTCGTGGACGCCGGAGGCGACCAGCGCGGCGCCGAAGTTGACGGCCTGCTGGGCGGAGCCGCACTGGCGGTCGACGGTCGTGGCCGGGGTCTCGATCGGGCAGGCCCGGCCTCGAGCCAGGCGTTGCGGCCGATGTTGACGCCCTGCTCGCCGAACTGCTGGACGCAGCCGGCGACGACGTCCTCGACCTCGCTCGGCTCGATCCCGGTGCGCTCGAAGACCTCGGAGTAGACCTTGGCGAGCAGGTTCGAGGGATGGACGTCCTTGTAGTAGCCCTTCTCCTCGTGGCCGCGGCCGACCGGCGTGCGGACCGCCTCGACGATCACGACCTCGCGGCCCTGGAAGTTCCCGTTGCTACCCATCTCCGACGCCTCCTCGGCTCAAGTTTCAAATCGCTACTTAGGACAGTATAGGAATCGACTGACCCGTCAGTCAGTCGGCTCAGAAGGCGGCCCGACCGGCATCGTCGAGCGCCGTCCCGGCCACCAGTTCAGCTCGCCGAGCTTGAAGGCGATCGCCGGGACGAGGATCGAGCGGACGAGGAAGGTGTCGACGAGCAGGCCGAGCGCGACGGTGAAGCCGATCTGGAAGAGGACCTCGAGCGGGAGGGTCATCAGCGCGCAGAAGGTGCCGGCGAGGATCAGCCCGGCGCTCGTGATCACCCCGCCGGTGCGCTCGAGCCCCGTAGATGACCGCGTCGTGGACCTCGCGGTACTGAGCCTCCTCGCGGATCCGGCTCATCAGGAAGATGTTGTAGTCGACCCCCAGCGCCACCAGGAAGATGAACGCGAAGGTCGGCAGGCCGGGGTCGCCGTCGGGCTGGTTGAAGATCTCGGTGAAGATCAGGGTCGAGGCGCCGATCGCGAACCGTAGGAGAGGACGACGGTCGCGATCAGGTAGAGCGGCGCGACGAGCGCGCGCAGCAGCACGCAGAGGATCAGGAAGATCAGGAGCAGCGTGAGCGGGACGATCAGCTTCGCGTCCGAGCGCAGGGTCTCGGTCGTGTCGAAGTTCTCGGCGGTCGTACCGCCGACGAGCACGGTCTCCTCCCCCGCGGCCTCGCGTCGCCGTCTCGCGGATCTCGGGCACGAGGTCGTTGGCCTCGTCGGAGAACGGGTCGTAGGCGAGCGTCACCTCGATCCGGGCGAGCTCGCCGTCCTCGGAGCGTGCCCGGCGGGAGGACCGATCTCGACCCCCTCGATGCCGCCGACCGCGGCGGCGACGTCCTCCGCGGCCGACGGCGCGAGCGAGGATCGTCGTCGGCGCGATCTGGCCGCCGGAGAGCGTCCTCCTCGAGCAGCTCCTGCCCCTCGACCGACTCCGGCGGGTCGCGGAAGCCCTCCCCGAAGTCGATGATGCCGCGGTCCTGGAAGTTGCCGAGCGCGCCGAGGCCGAGGATCACGACCGAGATCACGATCGCGAGCACCGGGCGGTCGTGGACGAAGTGGCCGATCCGCCGCCAGATCCCGAGCGGCCGCTGCTGCTCGGTGCCCTGGCGCGGGACCGCGGGCCAGAACGCGTTGCGCCCGAGCGCGGAGAGCAGCGCCGGCAGCAGGGTGAGGCCGGCGAGCAGCATGATCGCGATCCCGAGCGCGAGCACCGGTCCCATCGTCTGCGTCGCCTTGAAGTCGGCGAGCGTGAGGATCAGCATCGCGGCGAAGACCGTCGCCCCGGCCGAGAGGATCGCCGGCGCGGTGCGCTCGGTGGCGTGCGCCATCGCCTCGTGCTTGTCCTCGTAGCGGCGCAACTCCTCGCGGTAGCGCGAGACGATCAGCAGGCAGTAGTCGGTGCCCGCGCCGAACATGAGCACGATCAGGAGGCTCGTCGTCTGCCCGTTCACCTCCACGCGCGCCCGCCTGCACCAGGCCGTAGACGGCGGCGGCGGCGATCCCGTAGGCGATCGCGACGACGAAGAGCGGCACGAGCGCGATCACCGGCGAGCGGTAGATCGCGAGCAGGAGGACGAGGACGAGGACGACCGTGACCAGGAGCAGCGTCGTGTCGATCGACTCGAAGACCTCGATCGAGTCGGCGATGATCCCGGCGATCCCGGTGACGTACGCGCGCATCTCGCCCTTCGGCGCGTCCGGGCTCGGCGCGATCTCCCGGAGCTTCTCGACGTTGTCGATGATGTCGTCGGACTTGTCCGCGTTCGTGCGCACGAGGACGAGCGCGGTCGAGCCGTCCTCGGAGACCGACTCCGGCCCCTGCTCCTGGGCGCGCTTCCCCGCCTGGCCGCCCGCCTCGGCGCCGGGCAGCTCCGCGGCGCCGCAGACCGGGCCCGCGAACGGGTCGACGACCGTGAGCACGGCCTTCAGCTCGGAGCGCTCGCACGAGGCCTCGGGGTCGGGCGCGCTCGACGCCCGCGATCTCGAGCGAGTCCGCGAGGATCGTCTTGCGAAGTCCGCCTCGTCGATCCCGCCGTCCTCGCGGTTGTACGCGATCAGGGCGTCGACCTCGTTGCCGACCTCGAACTCCTCCTCGAGGATGTCGTTGACCTCGGTGGACTCGGCCGACTCCGGCAGGAAGGCCTCGTTCTCGTTGGTCGTCGCCTCCTGGAGCTTCGGCTGGAAGCCGAACAGGGCGAAGCCGACGATCACCCAAGGCGCGATCACCACCCACTTCGAGCGCCGACCGGTGGCGAAAGCGGAGATCCGCTCTCAGCATCGCGGCGTGATAGTAAGCATCCCCGCGTGAGCCCGGCAACGGATACGAGCGACCGGCGGTCGCCGGCAGCGGCACGATCGCCTGCGGCATCGCGGCGGTCGCGAGCGCCGATCGGGCCGGTCGTGCTGCTCGTCCGCAGCGAGTCCTCGGCCGGCCGCGCGGGCCAGCAGGTCGACAAGCTCGCCGCGAAGCTCGACGGCGGGGACCCGGGCAGGGTGAGGGTGACCACCGATCCCGGCCGACCTCGCGGACTGCGACCTGGTCGTCGAGGCCGTGGTCGAGGAGGCGGACGTGAAGGGCGAGCTGCTCGCGGCGCTCGGCGACGGCGCGCCGAGGCCGACCTGGCGACGACCACCTCCTCGTTCGCGATCGGTGAGCTCGGCGAGCGCAGCGGCCACGCCGACCGCCTCTTCGGCCTGCACGTCTTCAACCCGGTGCCGAAGATGGAGCTGGTCGAGCTCTGCCTGCCCGACGGGCATCCGGCCCGGGATCGCCGAGCGCGCTCACGCCTGGTGCGAGCGGATCGGCAAGCGCGCGATCGAGGTCCCCGACCAGCCCGGCTTCGTCGTCAACCGCCTGCTCTTCCCGTTCCTGTTCGACGCCGTCCGCCTGATGGAGCGCGCCGACATGACCCCGGCCGAGGTCGACGACTGCATGACGCTCGGCGCCGGCCACCCGATGGGCCCGCTGCGGCTGCTCGACTTCGTCGGCATCGACGTCGCCGTCGCGATCGGCCACCAGCTCCGCGCCGAGGGCGGCGACGAGTCGCACAGCCCGCCCCCCTCGCTCGAGCGCCTCGTCGCCGAGGGCCGCCTCGGCCGCAAGTGCGGCGGCGGGTTCTACGAGTACGAGTAGGGCTGCTTCCCCCGCGCGTCTCGGGTGACGCGTGGGGAAGCGTCGTTCGGTCGTCAACTCCAGCGTCCTCGACCGCACGCGTGGCCGACCCCGACCTTCCCCACGAGCCCCGCGACCTGGCGCCTCGCGCGCGTCCGCGCGCTCGTCCCTAGCCGTCACGACGCCTACGCCGACGACTTCTTCGCCGGGCCTTCTTCGGCGCGGCTTCTTCGCCTGCTTCGGGGCGGCCGGCTCCTCGTGGCGGCCGCAGAGGTCCCAGACGACGTCGGCCTCGGAGACGCCCTGGCGTGCGGGCCGCGGACGAGACGTCGGTCCACGGGAGCTGCGCGTCGGGGAGGTCGTCCCAGCGGGCGAGCTCCAGGGCCTCGAGCGAGCGCTGGAGCGCCGGGCCGAGATGATCCTCCGAGCGCAGTAGCGCTCTCAGTACCTCGAGCTGCTTGTCGGTGAGCCTGACGACCCACACGCTGGCCTCCTTCCGTCGCCGAGTTGTCGCGCAAGCTACGGACGAAGACGGACGGAACGCATCGGCTGGAAAGCGCCGGATTCGGCTCAGGCGCCGTCGCGCTGCTCGGCGCCGCCCTGCGGCGGGCTGATCCGCACGGCGACGATCCGGTTCTCGCGGACCGACTCGACGCGGATCGTGTAGCCGTCGGCTCGGATCGTGTCGCCGCGCTTCGGCAGGCGCCCGAGCTCGGAGAAGACGTAGCCGCCGATCGAGTTGAACGCGTCGGTGTCGACCGGCAGCTGGATGCCGGTCGTCCTCCAGATCGCCGAGCGAGACGTGGCCGCGCACGTACCAGTCGCCGTCGGCGAGCCGGCGGATCGACTCGGCGCGCGGGTCGGTCTCGTCCTCGATCTCGCCGACGACCTCCTCGAGCACGTCCTCGACGGTGACGATCCCGACCGTGCGCCCGTACTCGTCGGCGACGACGCCCATCGAGCTGCGCTGCCGCTGGAGCTCGGCCAGCAGGTCGTCGAGCGGTTTCGTCTCGGGGAACAC
The DNA here is from genome assembly GCA_963844425.1 of uncultured Thermoleophilia bacterium. Classification (GTDB taxonomy): domain Bacteria; phylum Actinomycetota; class Thermoleophilia; order Solirubrobacterales; family 70-9; genus DASUSH01. Next base: position 592,506 of record CAWJOD010000020.1, read on the forward strand.
CGGCGCGGGCCGGATCGCCGGCTCGATCGAGGCGTCGGCGCCGGCGTTCATGTGGAGGCGCACGAGGCTGTTGATGTGGACGATCGCCGCGGACGCGGTCCGGGTTGTCGTCCTCGATCACGACCAGCCGCGTGTGGCCCGAGGAGATGCAGCGCCGCAGCGCCGACTCGACGTCCTCGGAGGCATCGACCGTGACGACCGCGGGGATCGGGGTCATCACCTCGCGCACCTGCTGCTCGTGGAAGTGGAAGACGCCGGAGAGCATCCCGGCCTCGCCCGGGTCGAGCTCGCCGCCGAACGCCGACTGGCTGATGATCGCCTTCAGGTCCTCGGAGCGAGTGCTTCTCCTCGATGTCGCCGGGGCGGACGCCGAACAGCCGCAGGATCGCGTTCGAGATCTTGTTGAGCGCCGAGGTGAACGGCAGGCTGATCCAGCGGAAGACCGCGAGCGGCCGCGCGAGGAGCGAGCGCCGTCCGCTCCGGCTCTGCTGATCGAGAGCATCTTCGGCACCTGCTCGCCGACGGTGATGTGCAGCGAGGTCGAGAGCGGTAGGCGATCGCGAACGAGATCGCGACGGCGACTCCGTGCGAGAGCCCGCCGAAGATCGGCTCGACGAGGTCGGCGATCGCCGGCTCGCCGACGAAGCCGATGCCGATCGAGGCCAGCGTGATCCCGACCTGCGGCGGTCGCCAGGTACTCGTCGATGTGCTCGATCTGGTGGAGGACGCGCGCGGCGGCGCGGCGGCCGTCCTTCTGCGAGCGCCTCGATCCGCGAGCGGCGGACGCGCACGAGCGCGAACTCGGCGGCGACGAACAGGCCGTTGAGGGCAACCAGGAGCAGCAGAAGGAGGACGAAGAGCAGGTCGCTCATCGCTGCGCCCGTGGTTGGCTCAGGCGGGGTACTTCGAGGGTCGTCGTCGTCGTTCAAGGGCGACGGTCCAGACGTAGCAACCGGTTCAGGGCACGCACCCGCTCGCCGACGATCTCGCGCGGGACCCGGTGCTTGAACCCCGGCGGGGGCGCCGGCAGCCCGTGGTCGGCCGCGCGCTCGACGAGCAGGGCCGCGGCGCGCTCGCAGACCGCCGAGATCGTGAGCGACGGGTTGACCCCGAGGCTGGTCGGGATCGCCGAGGAGTCCATGCAGAAGAGGCCCTCCTGCCCGAACACCTCGCAGCCGTGGTCGGTGACGCCGAGCCCGATCTCGTCCGCCATCCGGCAGCCCCCGAGCGGGTGCGACGCGTAGGCGCCGTCGGTCTCGGTCAGCTTCAGGAACCTGCCCAGCCCGCGGCGCTCGACGATCCGCTTCATCGCCGCGTCGGCCTCCTCGCGGATCCGCGTCGACTGCGGCGAGAGCTCGTAGCGGAAGAGGCCGATCCCGACCGGCCCGCCGTTCGGCTGGACGTGCCCGTTGCCGGTCGGCGGCACGGCGAAGAACTCGCCGTCGTGGGTGTCCTCGACCATCGCCAGGAGCTCGATGTGGCTCGACCAGGTCGAGATCGAGCGCTTCTTCTCCCGGCCCCACCACGACGGCCCGTCGGCGAGCTCGCCCGCGCCGTCGTCGTAGAGGAAGTTGGTGAGCTGGGAGAGCAGGATCTCCTGGAGGTTGAAGCGGGTGCCGTCGTGGCGGTTGTCCTGACTTGCCGACCCAGAAGTCGTAGGTCATCGTCGTGATCGGCTTGCCCTTGTGGAACGAGGCGTAGCCGGGCAGGTCGAGCAGCGACCGCACCTTCTTCGGGTCGATCTCGGCGGCGGCGACGTGATCGCCGTTCACGCCGAGGTGGCGGCCGAGATGGGTCGAGACCCCGGGCAGCGAGCCGTCCTGGCGCGAGCGCATCAGGATCGGCGGGGTGCCCATCGCGCCGGCGGCGAGGATCAGCACCTTGCACTCGATCTCCTCGATCGGCGCCCGACCGGCGCCTTCGTCGACCGGGTCGAGCTTCGAGCCGCGCACCAGCCAGCGGTAGGGGCGCGCGCTCGACGGGCGCGACCGCGTCGACCTGGACCAGCGGGCGCACCTCCACCCCGGCCCGCTCGGCCGAGGCGCAGGTAGTTGGTGATCACCGAGTTCTTGGCGCCGAAGACGCAGCCCGTGTAGCACCACTTCGCGTCGACGCAGCGCTCGAAGTCGATCGCGAGCGGCACCCGGTCGCAGGTGTGGCCCGGCCTCGCGCAGCGCCGCGGCCCAGATCCCGCCCGACTTCGAGACCTCGTTCCACGACGGCTGGCGGACGCGCAGCGCGGCCTCGGCCCGGGCGTAGAAGCGATCGAGGCCGGCCGCGGCTGATCTCCGCGGGCCACATCCGCCGCGTCGGCGGGTCGGCCGGATGGCGGTCGCGGCGCTCGAAGATCTCCCGCGGCGCCCGCAGCGAGGCGGCGAGGTAGAGGTTGGAGCCGCCGCCGACCAGGTTGGCGACGACGATCTGCGCGCCCTGGCCCTGGATCAGGCCGTAGACGTCGGCGAGGTGGTCGACGTCCATCGACTGGCGGAAGTCCGTGTGCCCCTTGCGCAGGCCGCGCTCGAGCACGACGCACCGAGGCGTCGGAGTCGTTCGCGCGGTAGAGCTCGGCGAGCCGCCAGGCGGCGATCGAGCCGCCGAAGCCCGAGCCGACGATGCAGACGTCGATCTGCTCGGCCATTACGGGAGGTAGCCCCTCTTGGTGATGCCGCGGTTGAGGCTTGCGGCGGAAGGAGAAGTCCCTGTAGCCCTGTGGCGCGGTTCCCGGGTGGCCCATCACCTGGTAGCCGACGGCGGTCGCCGCGGGTCGCGTTCTCGACGTCGCCGCGGCGCAGAACGCGGTGAAGGGGACGGCGGCCGCGGCCTCCCAGACCTGGCGGTCGGGATTGGCGAAGTCGAGCCCGGCGAGGCAGACCGCCTCGCGCGCGTCGTAGCCGAGGTCGAGGAACTGGCCGCCGGCGGCGGCCGAGCGCGCCTCGAGGTCGGCGATGAACGGGGGAACGAGCGTGTCGAACCCGATCTTCGCGTCGTGGGCGAGCAGCAGCGTGTCGGCCTCGACGGCGCCCGGCTCGGGGTCGACGCCGGCGATCGCCTGCGGGTGGATCGGGGCGCCGCTCTGCGTGACCGCGACGACCCGGCCGGGGACCATCGTGTCGAAGAACGCCTGGAGGGTGCCGTCGACGCAGGTTCGGGTCCTGCGCCAGCGCCGCGTCGGGGCGGGGCATCCGCGCCGCGACCGGAAGCGCGGAGGCGATCGCCGCGGCGAGGCCGAGATGCCCGGCGCGGACGATGAAGTCGCGCCGGCGGAGCTCTGCTCCTTGGCCCCGTTCATCGCGGCGAAAGCGTCCCAGATCGCCGCGGCCGGCGCCGCGCTCAGGTCTCGGAGCGCTCGAACGACTCCAGCTGCTCGAGCGCCTTGCGGCGGGTCATCATCGGCAGCAGCGGGGTCCAGCCGAGCACGAGCCCGAGGGGGCCGAGCGCCTGGCGCGACCAGTTCCAGTAGGAGAAACGGTCGATGTGCTCGGCGAAGCGGCCGTCGTCGGCGAAGCGGAACTCGGCGTGGATGTCGTTGACGACGTGCGGCCGGTGCTGAAGGTGTAGGTGGCGATCCAGTGGGCGCTGCCGCCCGTCGCGTCCGCCTCGTGCTCGGGAAGCTCGACCTTCAGGTCCTCGGCGCGGCCGGTGAGCATCCGCCACATCGCGCCCGGCCCGCTCGCCGCTGAGCTCGCCGAAGGCGGGGTCGCGGAAGGTGGCGCCCGGCGCGTAACAGGCCGCCATCGTGTCGCCGTCGTGCGCGTCGAACGCGGTGTAGAAGCGCTCGATCGTCTCCCGGTTCGCGATCGGCGTGCGAGTCGGGCATCCGCTGTACCTTCCCACACCGATGTTCGCGCGGGCGACCGCCATCAGCATGCTGGTCGGCCTGGCGGCGGCGGCTCCGGCCTCCGCCCAGTCGCCGCCGTTCGCGCCGTGGGACGGGACCAACCCGTTCAACTGCGTCGAGCAGGACGTCGGCACCGGCACGGAGTACCCCGACCCGGGCGCCGACCCGTTCTGCGTCAAGTTCGACAAGACGAACCAGAACATCACCGACTTCGGCATCGCCGAGTTCGCCGCCCAGGAGCCGACGCGGGTCGCCGCCGCGGCGGACGAAGTGCTTCTACTTCCAGAACGACCACTGGACGGGCTCGATCCAGCAGGGGGCCGAGCCCGGAGACCTGGAACTGGCAGGGCCGCTACTTCTTCGACCGCGCGAAGGGGATCGGCGGCGTGAGCGTCACCGACTTCCGCGTCGGCGGCACCCCGATGGACGCGACGCCCTACGTCCCGCCCGAGTACGCGCCGTACTTCGCGCCTGGGGGCGGCGGCGGCGTGATCGTGACCGAGGAGACCGACCCCGACCCGAGCTGCGCCCGAAGGTCGACACCGAGGAGGAGCGGGAGGCCGTCTACTCCGGCATGCCCGACTACGGCGAACTGCGTCGCGCCGGGCGGCAAGATCCGCGCCCGCAAGGTCGGCCGGGCCCGGCTCGGGGCTCGACGCGAGAAGCTGCAGGCGAAGGTCGGGCCGCCGAAGAAGTCGGCCGGGCGAGCGCGACCGCTGGTGCGTGGTCGGCGGCGGGACGGCTCTCGGTCGCATTACGGGGACGGGAAGGCGGACGCGATCCGCACGACGACGCCGGGCCACGCGATCCGCGGGGTCGGGCCCGGGCGGCGAGCCGGGCGGAGCTCGACGCGAGCCGGGTTCGTTCGCGAGGCCGAGACGCAGCTTTGGGTTCTGCCGCACCGCAAGTACGGCCGGTTCGTGCTCGCGCGGGTCAGGGACGGCAGTCGTGCGTTTCATGGCGATGGTCCCGGGGCGCACGGTCAGCTAGCGTCGTCGGGGTGAGCTCCGACCAGTCGAGCGCCCCCTACTTCGAAGCGCTGGTCGCCTACGCCGCCCGCAACCCCGGCCGGTTCCACATCCCCGGGCACAAGGGCGGCCCCGGCGCCGACCCGGCGATGCTCGAGGCCTTCGGCGCCGGCGCGCTCGCCCACGACATCCCCTCGCTGATCGAGGGCATCGACGTCGGCGCGCGAGCCGACCCCGTTCGAGCGCGCGCAGGAGCTCGCCGCCGAGGCCTGGGGCGCCGAGCGCAGCTGGTTCCTGATCAACGGCGCCTCGCAGGGAAACCACGCCGGCTGCCTCGCCGTTCGCCAGACGCGGCAAGCGCGTCGTGGTCCAGCGCAACGTCCACTCGAGCGTGATCGACGGCCTCGTCCTGGCCGGGCTCGAGCCGGAGTTCGCCGCGCCCGAGATCGACCCGGAGCTCGGGCTGGCGCACTGCCTGACGCCTGATGCGCTCGCCGCGGCGCTCGACCGCGCCCCCGACGCCACCGCCGCGTTCGTCGTCTCCCCCACCTACTTCGGCGCCGTCGCCGACGTCGCCGCGCTCGCGGAGGTCGCGCACGAGCGCGACGTCCGCTCTTCTGCGACGAGGCCTGGGGCGCGCACCTGCGCTTCTCGGACCGGCTCCCGAAGAGCGCGCTCGCGAGCGGCGCCGACGTCATCGTCTCCTCGGTGCACAAGATCGTCGGCAGCCTCACCCAGTCGGCGATCCTCCACCTCGGCAGGGGCGGCATGGTCGACCCGAACCTGCTCGACCGCGCGGTCACGCTGACCGAGTCGACGAGCCCGAGCGGGCTGCTCGGCGGCTCGCTCGACGCCGCCCGCCGCCACGTCGCCGTCGACGGCGAGCGCCTGCTCGGCGAGGTCATCGACGTCCTCGCCGAGGTCCGCGAGCAGGTCCGCGAGATCCCGGGACTCGACGTCCTCGACGAGCGCCTCCAGGGCGCGCGGAGCGTCGCCGGCTGGGACCCCCTGCGCCTCTCGGTCGACGTGCGCGGCACCGGCCGCAGCGGCCACCGGATCGCCGACGTGATGCGCGAGGCCGACGACATCAACCTCGAGATGTCGGCGGAGAACGTGGTCGTCGCGGTCTTCGGGCTCGGCGGCGCCGAAGTCGCCCGCGCCCAGGCCGACCGCCTGCTCGCCGCCCTGCGCTCCGCGGTCGACTCGCTCGAGTTCGCCGAGGAGGACCCGAACGAGCCGCTCGCCCCGCCGCCGCCGTGGGGCCGGATGGAGCTCCTGCCGCGCGAGGCCTTCCTCTCCCCGCAGGAGGCGGTCCCGTTCGAGGAGGCGGAGGGCCGCATCGCGGGCGAGTCGCTCGCGGCCTACCCGCCGGGGATCCCGAACGTGCTCCCCGGCGAGCTGCTGAGCGCGGAGACGCTGGGCTACATCCGCGAGGCCGTCGCCCACGGCGGCAAGGTCCGCGGCGCGGCCGACCGCAGCCTGCGGACCATCCGGGTGGTCCGGTGAGCGAGCGAGGGCATCGCCTGGGGCTCGGACTCCGAGTACGGCCGGCTGCGCGACGTCCTCCTCTGCCCGCCGGCCAACTTCCGCTGGCTGCCGACGAGCGCGATCTCGCGGGCGACGCTCGATGCCGGCCACGTCTTCGACCCCGAGCTGGCGGCGGCCCAGCACGCGCGAGATGGTCTCCGCCTACGAGTCGGCGGGCGTCACCTGCCATTACCTCGAGCCCGACCCGGCGCTCCCCTACCAGGTCTTCGCCCGCGACTCGAGCGTGATCGTCGCCGAACGGCGCCGTCGTCACCCAGCTCGCCCAGTGGTGGCGCCGCGGCGAGTACGCGCCGGTGATCGCGCTTCTACCAGGCGGCCGGGATCCCGATCGCCCACATGGTCACCGCCGGCACGCTCGAGGGCGGCGACGTGATGATCGTCGAGCCGGGCGTGCTCGTGATCGGCGCCGGCGACGAGCGCACCCAGGACGTCGCGGCGCGCCAGCTCGCGCGCTGGTACGCGGAGGAGGGCTGGGAGGTGCGGGTCGAGCCGATCCCCGCGCAGTGGGTCCACATCGACGTGCTGGTGTCGATCCTCGCCCCGAAGCTCGCCGCGGTCTGCGTGGAGGCCGCGTCGGGCGGGCTCGTCGCCTGGCTGCGCTCGAAGGGCTTCGAGATCGTCGAGGTCTCGCTCGAGGACGCGCTCACGCGTCGGCGGCAACGCGATCTCGCTCGGCGACGACCGCGTCATCTCCACCTCGAAGTCCGCGCGCCTGAACGATGCGCTCCGCAGCCGCGGGATCGAGGTGCTCGACCCCGACCTCGAGATGTTCACCCTCGGCGGCGGCGGCGCCCACTGCCTGGCGCAGGCGCTGCGCCGCGACCCCGCCTAGCCGTGGCCGATCCCGGGCCCGCAGTCGACGCCGCGCGGGTGATCGCCGACCTGCGCGAGCTCGACCGCCGCACCGGCGGCGAGGGCGGCGCCCGCCGGGTCGCCTGGACCGAGGAGTGGCGCGCGGCCCGGGCCTGGTTCGCGGAGCTCGTCGCCGAGCTCGGGCTCGAGCCGCGGCGCGACGCGGCGGGCAACGTGCGGGTAACGCTCGAGGGCGAGTCGCGCCCGGGCCTCGCGGTCGGCTCGCACCTCGACTCGGTCACCGACGGCGGCTGGCTCGACGGCGCGCTCGGGGTGATGGCGGGCCTCGGCGTCCTGCGCGCCTGGGCCGAGAGCGGCGAGCGGCCGCCGCGCGACCTCGTCCTCGTCGACTGGGCGGACGAGGAGGGCTCGCGCTTCGGCTACAGCCTGTTCGGCAGCTCGGCGTTCGCGGGGACGCTCGACCTCGAGGTCGTCCGGCCGCTGCGCGACCACGACGGCGTCGCGCTCGCGGACGCGCTCGCCGAGAACGGCGTCGAGCTCGACGCCGCCGGCGGACGCGGGGTCGTGGCGCGAGGAGATCGGCGCCTACCTCGAGCTCCACATCGAGCAGGGCCCGGTGCTCGAGTCCGAGTCCCTGCCGGTCGCCGCGGTCGACGGCTGCGTGGGGATCGAGCGCTTCCACCTCCGGTTCGCGGGCCAGGCGTCGCACGCGGGCACCACCCCGATGGACCTCCGCCGCGACGCCGGCCTCGCGGCGGCCGAGACGACCCTCGCGATCGAGCGGCTCGCCAAGGCGCACGGGGGCAGGGGCACGTGCGGCGAGCTGGCGCTGCGCCCGGGGATCATCACGGCCGTCGCGGGCGAGGCCGAGCTGGGCGTCGACCTGCGCCACGCCGACGCCGCGGAGCTCGCCTCGATGCACGAGCAGGCGCGGGCGGCGGCCGAGGCCGCGGCCGCGCGTGAACGGCTGCGAGGTCGCCGAGGCGCCGGTCTTCCGGATCGACCCGACCCGCTTCGACCCCGGGCTCGTCGCCGTCGCACGCGAGTCCTGCCGCGAGGTCGCCGGCACCGACCGCGTGCTGACCAGCGGCGCCCTCCACGACGCCGCCAACGCCGCGCGCGTCGTCCCGGCCGCGATGATCTTCGTCGCCTCGCGGGCGGGCCTCAGCCACGCCCCCGAGGAGGACTCGGCCGAAGCGGACCTGGCCCTCGGCATCGAGGCCTTCGGGCTCACCGTCAACCGCCTGCTGAATCCGTAACGCCGAACGAGGAGAGACATGAGCGAACGAGACGTCCTCAACCAGAAGCAGGTCGAGCTCTGCGAAAGCAGCGAGACCGACTACTCGGACCTACGCGCCCTCTTCATCAACTGCACCTTGAAGCGCAGCCCCGAGCCCTCGAACACCCAGGGGCTGATGGACATCTCGATGGAGATCATGCGGCGAAACGGCGTCGAGGTCGAGGGCATCCGGGCCATCGACCACGAGATCGCGGTCGGCGTCTGGCCGGACATGACCGAGCACGGATGGGACCGCGACGACTGGCCGCAGATCTTCGAGAAGGTGATGGCGGCGGACATCCTCGTGCTCGGGATGCCGATCTGGCTCGGCGAGAAGTCATCGGTCGCGACCCAGATCATCGAGCGCCTCTACGGGAACTCGTCGCAGCTGAACGACGCCGGCCAGTACGCCTACTACGGCCGCGTCGGCGGCTGCCTGGTGACCGGCAACGAGGACGGCATCAAGCACTGCGCCCTGGAGACGCTCTACTCGCTCCAGCACCTCGGCTACACGATCCCGCCGCAGGCGGATGCCGGGTGGATCGGCGAGGCGGGACCGGGGCCCTCCTATCTCGACGAGGGCTCGGGCGGACCGGAGAACGACTTCACCAACCGCAACACGACGTTCATGAGCTGGAACCTCCTGCACCTCGCGCGCCTGCTCAAGGACGCCGGCGGCATTCCCGCCTACGGCAACCAGCGCAGCGAGTGGGACGCCGGGGCGCGATTCGACTTCCCGAATCCCGAGCACCGCTAGACCCGAAGCGTTAGGTTCGGGGCGGATGGAGACCGCCTCGATCGCCGGACACGCTCCGGCGGAGCACCAGGAGAAAGGGCTCAAGAAGGACGCGATCGGCTTCGTGGACGGGGTCTCGATCGGGCTCGCGTCGACGGCTCCGGCCTACTCGCTGGCGGCGGTGATCGGTTCGATCGTCGTCGCGGTCGGCGTGAACGCGCCGGGCGTCCTGATCCTCTCGTTCGTGCCGATGTTCTTCATCGCGGCGGCGTTCTTCTACTTGAACCGCGCCGACCAGGACTGCGGCACGACGTTCTCATGGGTCACCCGCGCGATCGGGCCCTACTGGGGGTTCATGGGCGGCTGGGCGATCTGCGTGACCGGGATCCTCGTCGTCGGCTCGCTCGCCGACGTCTCGGCGTTCTACTTCTTCGACCTGCTCGGCCTCGACGACCTGAAGAAGGAGAGGGTGGCGGTGATCGCGCTGGCCTGCGTGGTCATCGTCGTGATGACCACGATCTGCGTGATCGGCACGCAGACGTCGGCGCGGCTGCAGCGCGTGCTGACCCTGGGACAGGTCGGGATCCTCCTCCTCTTCGCGGTGGTCGCATTCGTCGACCTCGCCTTCGGTGACGCGGGACCGAAGTCGATCGACCCGTCCATCGGCTGGCTCAATCCGTTCGACGCCTCCTACTCCGGGATCCTCTCGGGCGTCCTCCTGGCGGTCTTCATCTACTGGGGCTGGGAGAGCGCGGTGAACCTGTCGGAGGAGACCGAGGACTCCGCCCGCGCGCCCGGGCTGGCCGGCCTGACCAGCACCATCGTCCTGCTGGTGACCTACGTGGGCGTCGCGATCGCGCTGATCGCCTACGCCGGCCTCGCCAAGATCGAGCGCTTCGACGACAACCCGGGCGTCCTGGGCGCCGTCGCCGAGGACGTGCTCGGGCCGCTCGCCTTCCTCGTCGTCGTCGCGATCATCGTCTCCGGCATCTCCTCGGCGCAGACGACGATCTTGCCGGGCTCGCGGACGTCGCTCTCGATGGCTGTCTCCGGCGCGCTGCCGAAGGCCTTCGCGCGGATCCACCCCCGCTACCTCACCCCCGACTTCGGCACGATCTTCGTCGGCGCCTCGGCGATCGTCTGGTACGTCGGCGCGAGCGCGATCTCCGACAACTTCGTCTTCGACTCGCTCTCGGCGCTCGCCCTGCTGATCGCCTTTTACTACGGGCTGACGGGGATCGCCTGCGCGGTCTACTACCGCCGCGAGCTGCTCAAGTCCGCGAAGAACTTCGTCTTCATCGGGCTGGCGCCCGTGGTCGGCGCGCTGATGCTGCTCTTCCTGCTGGTCGAGTCGATCCGGGACACGGCGGACCCGAAGGAGTCGTACAGCGGCGACTCGATCTTCGGGCTCGGCCTGCCGCTCGTGATCGCGATCTTCTTCTTCGCGCTGGGCGTCATCGTCCTGGTGGCGATGCGCTTCGGGTCCAAGGACTCGGCCGCGTACTTCAAGCGCCGTGGCTTCGAGGCGGTTCCCCCGGAAGTCGCGACGGGCGAGGCCGGCCCGGTCGAGGGCGTGGTCGCGCCCGACGAGGAGCAGGGCTGATGCCGTCGCTCGTGGTCGGCTACGACGGCTCGAGCTGCGCGCACCGCGCGCTCGACGAGGCGGCGCGCCTCGCGAAGGACCTCGGCGACGAGGTCGTGATCGTCTTCGGCTACGACCCCGGCAGCATCGAGGCCCCGGAGGGAGCGGCCGAGCACCGCGAGGTCGTGCGCGAGTTCGGCGAGCAGGTGACTGGGGAGGCGACTCGAGCGGGCCGCCGCCCTCGGCATCGACGCCGAGGTCGAGCTGATCCCGCAGCGGCCGGTGGACTGCCCTCCTCGACGCGGCGGAGCCGCCACGACGCGCGGGCGATCGTCGTCGGCAGCTACGGCGAGAGCCCGCTCAAGGGGGCGATCCTCGGCTCGACCCCGCACAAGCTGCTGCACCTGTCGCCGAGCAGCCGGTGCTCGTGGTCCCCGCCGAGGAGAGGACGAGTGCCACGGTAGCCGCGCCTACTCGTTCAGCCCCGCGGCCTTGAGCGCTTCCTCGCGGGATTCTCGTCAGTTGTCGACCCGAACGAACTTGCCATCGCCGAAGCGTGGCGAGTCTGCGCCGAGACCATGCTCATCTCGAGCGCCGCTCTGCCCGGCCCTCTCCCCCGCTGGCGAATCAGGCTGACGACCCGTCCATCCGGGGCACTGAGGACATCGTCGACTTCGATCTCGTAGTCCTCCCACGTCTCCAGCCACTCGGTCAAGAACTGCCTGACACCATCGGGACCCCGATAGGAGCTCTCAGGCCAATCGTGGAAGTGGGTCGTGTCCCAGACGATCTCGGGGTCCCACATCGCGGCGAGGCCATCCATGTCGCCGCGGAGCCACACCCGCCAGCCTTCGCGCACGATCTCGACGTTGTCCTGCGCCATCGCCCGCGCAGTATCTCGCGACCCGGCTCTCTTTCGAGGACCTCGGGGATTTCGTCCACCAAGGCCGTCTAGAGCCGCTCGCAGCGGGTACCTGGGTTTCACACTCCTCGAAAGGAGAAGCTATGAGTGACGGAACGGTCGATGACACCAAGGGCCGGGTCAAGGAAGCAGCAGGCGATCTGACCGAGGACAGGAGTCTGACGACTGAAGGCAAGGTCGACCGTGCCTCGGGCAAGGCCAAGGATGCGGTTGGGAGCGCCGCCGACAAGGCCAAGGACGCGGTTCGCAGGGACTGATCGCCGGGCGTTCCGTCCGCGGCGGATGCCGGTGAGCGCGCCTCGTTAGTCTCGGCCCCATGAGCGAGAACTTCGAGAAGCTGGCCGGCCTCCCCCTCTCCGTCGAGTCCTACGAGCTCGAGAAGCGCGATCGCGAGTTCGGCGACTTCACCCGGCCCTCGACGATCATCCACATGCGCGGCGAGCGGTGAGGAGGGGATCGGCGAGGACGTCGTCTACGACGTGCTCGACCACATCGCCCACCGCGACGCCGGCCCCGTCCACGACTTCAGCGGCGTCTCGAACGCTCGGCGAGTTCTGCGAGCTCGCCGGGCGAGCTGGACCTCTTCCCCGGCGCGCCGCCGGAGCGCGACTTCTCGCGCCATTACCGGCGCTGGGCGTTCGAGTCGGCGGCGCTCGACCTCGCGCTGCGCCAGCAGGGGATCCCGCTGCACGAGGCGCTCGGCATCGAGATGCGGCCGGTGACGTTCGTCTGCTCGACCCGGCTCGGCTCCTTCGAGGAGGACTCGCGCTCGAGCACCGAGCCGATCACCAAGCGCCTCGCCAAGTACCCGGACCTGCGCTTCAAGCTCGACCCCGAGAACGACTGGGACGCGGAGCTGATCGCCGAGATCGCCGAGCTCGCCCCGGTGGACATCCTCGACCTCAAGGGCCACTACCGCGGCACCCCGGTGGACGTCGAGATCGACGCCGAGCTCTACCGCGGTGGTCGCCGAGGCGTTCCCGGACGCCTACCTCGAGGACCCGTGGTTCGACGACGAGACCCGACCCGTGCTCGAGCCGATCTACGACCGCTGCACCTGGGACGCGCCGCTGCACTCGCTCGCCGACATCGAGGCGCTCGAGCGCAAGCCGAAGGCGATCAACTCGAAGCCGTCGCGGTTCGGCTCGCTCGCAGGAGGTGCTCTCGGTCTACGAGCACTGCGAGCGCGAGGGGATCGCCGTCTACGGCGGCGGCCAGGGCGAGCTCGGGGTCGGCCGCGAGCAGATCCAGTACCTGGCTTCGCTCTTCCACCCCGACACGCCCAACGACATCGCGCCCTCGGGCTACAACGACCCGGCCGTGCCCGACGGGCTGCCGGAGAGCCCGCTCACTCCGGATCCTGCGCCCAGCGGCTTTAGGTGGGCCTGATTACCGCTTAGGAAAGCCGAATTCGCCGTTTCGGCTACGGTGAGCTCGCACACCCTCCGATCGAAAGGATCCGCCGTGGCCGAGAAGTCCTTCCCCGACCAGCTCAACGAGCAGATCTCGAACGAGTTCGCGGCCTCGCAGCAGTACGTCGGCGCCGCCGTCTTCTACGACGCGGAGACCCTTCCCCGCCTCGCCGCCTTCTTCTACCGCCAGGCGCTCGAGGAGCGCGAGCACGCGATGATGATGGTCCAGTACCTGCTCGACGTCGGCGAGGAGGTGCGGATCCCCGACATCGAGTCGAAGCAGACCCGCTTCGACGACGACGTCGCCCCGGTGCGGATGGCGCTCGAGCAGGAGAAGCGGGTGGGCGAGGAGATCTACGCGCTCTTCGAGCTCGCCCGCGAGACCAAGGACTACCGCGCCGAGCAGTTCATGCAGTGGTTCGTCAAGGAGCAGGTCGAGGAGGTCGCGCTGATGCAGGACCTGCTCAACGTCGTGGAGCGCTCCAGCGAGAACATGCTGCTGGTCGAGGAGTTCCTCGCCCGCGAGAGCCTCGGCGACGAACGAGGACCGACCCAGCCGCCTCCGCCGGCGGCTGAGCGCGGCTGCGACTAGTTGCCGCCGCCGAGCGTCTGACCGACGTTGGGCACGTCCGGCACGTCGACGCCGAGGTCGTCGGCGACGCCGGGAACGCCCAGGTTCTCGCTCGCCTCGCCGGCGCCGAGCTGCTCGGTGACATCGCCGACGCCGAGGTCGTCGGCGAGACCCTGAACCGGGTCGGTCGGCGCGCCGGAGCCCGATGAGCCCGCGGTGCTCGTGCCGGCTGCCGGGGCGGGCGAGGAAGCGCCACCCGCGTCGGCTGTCGGCGAGCCCGATCCGCCGCCGGAGCCGCGGGAGCCGGCGCCCTGTTCCCCGCCTGCGCCGCCGCGGCGACCGTTCGCCGCCTGCGCCACCGCCGCCCGTGGCCGCTCGGCGACGGGAGAGGCCTCCGGGATCGCCGCGACCGGCGCCGACGCCGGGCGCAGGTTCGCGGGATCCGCGACGTCGCCGTCGTCGCTCGCCTTCTTGATCGCGATGCCGCCGGCGCCGGCGGCGACGACGACGGCAACCGCGCCCGCTGTGAGCTTCGCGGCTCCGGCCGAGCCGGAGCCGGCGAACAGCGCCGTCAGCGACTCGCGCAGCTTGGTGAAGAGCGGCACCGGCGAGAGCGCGGGGATCGCCTCGCGCAGGTTGCGGCGGGCGCGGTGGATGAGCTCGCGGGCGGCACCCTTGCTGACGCCGAGCTCGGAGGCGATCTCGTCGTGGGAGCGGCCCTCGAGGAAGCGCGCGGTGGCGGCCCGGCGCTGGTTCGGCGAGAGGCCCTTGATCCCGGAGACCATCGAGCGCAGCGACTCGCGGCCGGTGGCGACGTCGTGCGGGTCGGCGCCGGGGGACTCGCGGACCGCGTCGAGGTCGATCTCCTCGTGCGGGCGATCGCCGAGCGGGCGCACCGATGCGCGCGGCGGTGGTCGATCGCGGCGTTCGTCGTCACCTTGTAGAGCCAGGGCTTCGGCTCGACATCGCGATCGGGCTCGCGGCGGATCGCGAGGCTCGCGTTGACGAGCGCCTGCTGGACGACGTCCTCCGCGTCGGCGTCGCCGACGTAGCGCGCGGCGTGGCGGCGCAGCGGCTCGCGGTAGCGGTCGGACGAGCTCGGCGAAGGCGGCCTCATCGTCGCCTGCGCGCGCGAACAGGGCGCGGTCCGACAGCCGGTCGAGCGCGACGGCGCCAGAAGTGGGGGGTTTCGGCATTGCGGTGGCCAACGGGTTGCGCACCCAGGGCCTCTATCGGCGTCTCGCGTCCCCGACCTGAAACCCCCCGGTCCCGGGGGCACGAGAACAATTTCGTTTCGGGCGCGTGATCTTTGCACGTGCGCGTCCGTTCTGTGGGGTGATGAGGCACCGGAACCCACACGAAAAGCCGCTCACAGACAGGCTTTCCCGGCAGCTTCCTGCAGTAGGGGATAGGCACGCGATGCGGCGCCGAGGGGGCGTCGCGCGGACGTTGGGGGGTGAGGACTCGTCCGGGGGGTCGGGTCCTTCACGCAGCTACGGGGCGGCCGAGCGCCGGAGGGGGATGCTCGGCCGCACCCGTTGGCTGCCACCTCCCAGGCGCCGCTAAACGCACGGCTTGGGTCCCGCAGTCTGGCCGCCGCTCGAGGAGCGAGCGCTCGACTTCAACGGCGTCCTCTGCGAGTTCATGGCGCTGCTCGGCAAGCACGTCCGGATCGAGATCGGCGGCATCGGCGAGCACACCCGCGCTGTGATCTGCGGAGAGCTGACCGCGGTCGGCGACGCCACCGGCGCCTACGCCAGCTTCGTCGTCGGCGACGCGGCGCTGACCCTGAAGGAGACCGAGTTCGTCCACGGACTGCTCTCGGTGATGGCCGACGAGGAGGGCGAGGAGCTGAGCACCGTCTACCTCGTCACCCGCAAGGGCGGCACGATCTCGGCCCGCCAAGACGCGCTCGTCGAAACCTGAGCGAGCGGGCCGGGAGCCGCACGCCGACCCCGCGTGGGCGGGGCTCTAACCTCAAATCCATGTGGGACGTACTGGGGCCTCCACTCAAGGCAGCGGGGATCAGCGCCTTCGTCGCCGGGCTCGTCCTGCTCCTGTTGAGGCCTCCGTCGCTCTCCGGGTTCGAGGACATCCTCACCGTCCTCGTCGGCGCCGCCGCGATCGTCTTCGTCACCGCCTGGGTGACGGTGGCCGCGATCGGCAGGGAGATGCCGGAGCCCGAGTTCGAGAAGCTGCAGAGCCGCAGCGAGCAGCTCGCCTCGATGCCGCCGCCCGAACGGCCGATGACCGAGTTCGACGAGCTGGTCATGCGCGCGATCGACGACCTCCCGGAGAATGTCCTCGTGCTGCTCGAGCGCACGCCCGTCGTGATCTCACATCGCGGGCACGAGCACCACGCCTACGGGCACTACATGGGCGGCACCGTCGCCCGCGAGGTCTTCCCCGAGCGCATCGTGATCTACCAGGACACGCTGGAGCGCGACTTCGGCCACCACCCCGATCTTCTGCGCGCCCAGGTCGAGCGCACCCTCCGCCACGAGATCGCCCACCATCTCGGCTGGGGCGAGGCCGGCGTGCGCGGGCTCGGGCTCTGAAGCGAAAGTAGTCTGCGGCGCCGTGGACCTGACCCTCTCCGCCGAGGAAGCCGCCTTCCGCGACGAGATCAGGGAGTGGCTCAGCGAGAACAACCCCGGTCCGCTCCCGCCTGGAGGCGACGAGGGGCGCTTCGACTTCGCACGGGACTGGCAGCGCACGCTCCACGCGGGGGGCTGGGCCGGCGTCTCCTGGCCGAAGGAGTTCGGCGGCCGGGGCGCGACGCTGATCGAGCAGGCGATCTTTAGCGAGGAGGTGGCGCGAGCCAACGCGCCCCCGCCAGCGAACATCCTCGGCCTGTTCGTCGGCGGGCCGACCGTGATCGCCTGGGGCACCGAGGAGCAGAAGGAGCGGTTCCTCGACCCGATCCTCTCTGCGGAGGAGATCTGGTGCCAGGGCTTCTCCGAGCCGGACGCGGGCTCCGACCTGGCCGCGGCGCAGACGTCCGCAGTGCGCGTGGACGGTGGCTGGCGCGTGACCGGCCAGAAGGTCTGGACGACGTTCGGCCACGAGGCGCGGTGGTGCATGCTGCTGGCGCGCTCCGACCCCGACGCCCCCAAGCACAAGGGCCTCACCTACTTCATCTGCGACATGGACCAGGACGGGGTCGAGGTCCGGCCCCTGCGCCAGATCACCGGCGAGTCCGAGTTCAACGAGCTCTTCTTCGCGGACGCCTTCGTCCCCGACGAGAACCTGCTCGGCGGCGAGGGCAACGGCTGGATGGTGGCGATGACCTCCCTCCTGCACGAGCGCGCTGCAATCGGCCTCGCGGCGACGATCCTCCTCAGCGGCGTCCTCGACGAGCTCGTCGAGCTGGCCCGGGAGAAGGGGCGCGCGCGGGACCCGGTCGTGCGCCAGCGGATCGCCAAGCTCAAGATCGGCACCGAGGGGCTGCGCCTTGGCGTGCTCCGCGCGATGACCCAGCAGATCAAGACCGGGGTCCCGGGGCCGGAGGCCTCGCTGGCCAAGCTCCAGTTCTCGGAGATGAACCAGGAGCTGACTGTCCTCGCGACCGAGCTCGGCGGGATCGAGGCCCTCGGCCACGAGTCCGAATGGGCCTACCGGCTGCTGCGCGCGCGGGCCAACTCGATCGAGGGCGGCACCACCGAGGTCGTCAAGAACGTGATCGCGGAGCGGATCCTCGGCCTGCCGAGGCTGCGCTAGCCGCCCGGCGGCGGGCGCGCCGGGCTCTTCCCGCGCGGCCGCGTCATCACGATCTGAACCATCGCGATCAGCAGGACGATCAGCGTCAGGACGCGCTCGGCCCTCGGGATCTCGTAGAAGAAGCCGTAGATCTGGAGCGACGCGGCGAACGCCTGCGCAGCGAGCGGCAGCGCGATCGCCGACCATCCGCTCACCTCCCGGGGTTCGATCCGGCCGGGGTGCGGCATCCAGGCGGCGTATGCGATGAGGATGGCGCCGCCGGCCGCGGCCGCGTCGTAGAGCCCGTTCTGCTGGTAGGCGAAGCCGAGGGTCTCGACGGAGTAGACCGCGTCCGCCACGCCCATCAGCGTCAGGCCGAGCCCGAGCGCCAGCCACATCCGGCCCGGGCGCCAGCCCATCAGGGCGAACACGCCCAGCGTCGCCCCGACGATCACCGCGTCTCCGAGCGGATAGGCGAAGTCGATGGCGTCGGCGACGCCGGACGCGGTCGACTCCTCCGCGACCGGCTGCAGGAAGAGGGCGACCCACGGCGTGGCGAGGATCAGCATCACGACGACCCCGTCGATCCAGCGGTGGAGCTCGAAGGACGGGACGCGGTCGCGCACCAGCAGTGTGAGCGCGGCGACGATCAGCGGATACCAGGCGAGCCACAGGGCGTCCGAGATCGTGATCAGCGGCGGGTTGGCCGACTCGCCGAAGCGAATGCTCCAGATCGTGTCTCCGGCCGCCCAGCATGCGAGCGCGAGCGCGACGAGGATCCACGCCGTTCGGCTGCGCGAGGCGCGCAGCGCGCCGATGAGGCAGAGGACCGCGGCGCTCCAGAGCAGAGCCCCGTTCAGCCAGTGGTTGAAGAAGTCGTCCCAGCTCTCTCCGCCGAAGCCGAAGTTCTGGTGGAGCGCGTAGAAGACGACGAGGGCGGCGAGCAGGGCCCAGAGGGCCCCCATTCCCGAGGGGCGGTAGAGCCTCTGCCGTGCGCTGGCGGCGTGCGCCTCCACGTTGGTGACGGTACCGGCCGGAGGCGAGAGGGAACGGGAGCGACGGGACTTGGCACCACGATAAGCACGTCGCCTGATCCGGAGTCCCGTTTCCGTACTGTGCCTGATTGGATCCAAGCGCTCTCCGATCGAGGAACCGTGACATGAACACCGACAAGCACCACGAGGGCTGGGAGCTTCGGGAGTCCGGCCCGGCCGGCGCGGATCACGCGGTGCTATTGCTCGCAGGAGCTCTCGTCACGGCGGCGTACTACGACGACGTGCTGGCAGATCCGAGGCTGAGGGAGGCGTCTGTCCGCTTCGTGGCAGCGACGGTGCCGGGACACAGCGGCACCCAGCCTCCGGACGACCTAAGCATGGACAGCTACGCGAGGCTCGCGGGCCAGCTCGCCGCCGACTTCCGCTGCGGCGCTGTGGTCGGCCATAGCCTGGGCGCCAACGTGGCAATCGAGATGCGCGCCGCGGGACACTTCTCCGGGCCGCTGGTTCTCCTTGCACCGAGCTTCTCACGCAAGGACGAGTCCAGGTTTCCGCGCGCGCTTGATCGCATGAGCGGCGTGCTCGGGCATCTGCCGTACGCGGCGATGCTGAAGGTGATCGGGCCAGCAATGAAGAGCAGCCTGCCGCCGAATCGCAGCGATGCGCTCATCGTTGAGATGAAGAGGAACGATCCGCGGTTCCTCCAGCGACAGACCCGCCGTTACCTCGAATACCTAGACCACCACGGGTCGCTCGTCTCCCGCCTGTGCGATACGGGCGCCCAGGCGTGGGTCGTATTCGGCGAGCACGACGACATCGGACTAGCGGACGACGAGCGGCGCGCGCTCGAGGAGTGCCCTCACGTGGCCGTTGTCACGATCCCCGACGCGGGTCACTTCACGCTCAATGAGGCGCCGGGTCTTATCGCTGAGCTGATCGTCGAGATGGTCTCCGCGGACGCAGAGCGCTGAAGCGTTCTGACCATCGCGAGTCAGTCCCACCGCAGAAGCCGCAGAGCCAAGCGAAAAAAACGGGAGCGACGGGACTCGAACCCGCGGCCTCCGGCGTGACAGGCCGGCGCTCTAACCAACTGAGCTACGCCCCCGAGGGCGGGACGAAATGTAGCGGGGGGGCGGGTGAGCATCTAGGCTGGCGGCCGTGCGGCTGGTCAGCTACCGATCCGATCGCGGCGAGCGCGCCGGTGTTCTGCGGGGCGACGTCGTCGTCGATGCCGGGCCGAGCATGCGGGCGCTGCTCTCCGAGGACGATCTCGCCGCCGCGGTGGAAGCGGCGGCCGGGGACGAGATCGCGCTCGGCGACGTCGAGCTCCTGCCGCCGGTCACCGACCCTGAGAAGATCGTCTGCATCGGGCTCAACTACCGCCCGCACGCGGAGGAGGCGGGGATCGAGCCTCCCCCGAGCCCGACCTTCTTCGGCAAGTTCCGCAACGCGCTCGCGGCGCCGGGCGCGTCGGTGCCGCTGCCGGCGGCGAGCTCGAAGGTGGACTTCGAGGCCGAGGTCGCGGTCGTCGTCGGAAGGCGCGCGCGGGGCGTCGACGTCGGCGACGCGCTCGAGCACGTCGCCGGCTACACGCTCCTCAACGACCTCTCCGCGCGAGATCTTCAGTTCGCCACGCCGCAGTGGATGCCGGGCAAGGTCTTCGACGGATCGGCCCCGATGGGGCCGGCGCTGGTCACCCCGGACGAGGCGGGCGCCCACGACTCGATCGAGATCGCCCTCGACCTGAACGGCGAGCGGATGCAGGAGGAGTCGACCGCGGAGCTGATCTTCTCCGTTCCCGAGCTCGTCGCCCACCTCTCCGGCCTGATGACGCTCGAGCCCGGCGACGTGATCGCCACCGGGACGCCGGCCGGGGTCGGATCGACCCGCGAGCCGCGGGTCTGGCTCGCGCCAGGCGACCGGATCGAGATCAGCTCTCCGACGCTGGGCCGGCTCGAGACCCTGATCGCGGACTGATCATCCGCATCTCGCCGAAGGCGGCGACAAGGACAAGCGGCAGGAACCAGAGGACGTAGAAGTAGAACCAGTGCGCGCCGGCGACCTGGGTCGCGATCACGACGGCGCCGCCCAGCGCGGCGACCTGGATCCAGGTGCGGCGGCGGGGAACGAAGGCGAGCGCCACCGCGAGGGCGACCGCGAACAGGCGGGCGGCCGTCTGCAGCGGCTCGAGCGACGGCGCCAGCCCCCAAGCGCTGAACGGCGAGCCGCGCGCGGCCTGGTAGCCGAAGGTCCGGTCATAGAGCTCCCGCGGGCCGCCGTCGGGGAGGAAGGGCAGGAAGAGCAGCGCAGCGACCACCGCGAAGGCGACGGCGAAGAGGACGATCGAGCGCAACCTTCGCTCGCCGGTGCCGGCGGCGAAGAGAGGCGCGAGCACGGCCGGGCCGAACTTCGCGGCGCTACCGATCGCCAGCGCGACCCCGCGCGCGGGTGCCGAGCCGAGGGCCAGCAGGGCTCCGACGATCGTCAGCGCGACGAGGGCGTCGTTGGTGTTGGCGTTGAGCGCGTACGCGGTCCACGGGCAGGCAAGCCAGGCGAAGGCGAGCGCGACTCCGAGCGCCCTGCCCTCGCTGTCCTCGCGGAGCCGCCGCCCGAGCAGGAACAGGCCGAGTGCGGTGAGCAGGTCGAAGGTGATCGCGGCGGCGTGCGCCGCGGGCACGTCGCCCCAGACTCCCTCCCACGGGAAGACGAGCTCGAACGGCACGTAGACGAGGTAGTTGAGCGGGCCGTAGACGTCGCCGCGGAGGTCGATCCCCGGCGCGAACACGCCCTCGTACAGGGAGGCGCCGTCGGTGATCCGGTCGGCGCCGACGACGCCGGCGACGCCGATGTCGATCACGCTCGAGTCGGCGACGTTGAGCGCGACTCGCGCGAGGGCGAGCACGATTGCGAGGCCGGCGAGCCAGGCGATGGGGGTAAACGGGACCAGCGGGCCGGGGTCCGAGCGCGGGCGCAGCCCGGTGATCAGCAGGCGGGCGAAGAGGTAGCCGAGCACTGGATAGATCAGCGGCACCGAGGCGGTGATCTCGCCGCGGTTGAAGAAATAGAGCGAGAGGCTGAGCCCGACGATCGCGAGCAGGTCGAGGTGGACCAGCCGCAGGGGCCGGCGTGGATCGACGAAGGGGGCGACGAACAGCACGCAGAGCGGGATCCAGATCCAGGGCGAGTTGACCGCGCGCCCCACCGCGCCGTCGTAGCCGCGCGCGAGCTTCGTCTCGACCTGGTGGTCTCGCCAGGCCTCGAGCACGTCGCCGGTCGCGTCTTCGACGCTGGACCTGGGCGACCTCGGTGCGGCCGCCGTCCTCGGAGACGAAGTACTTCACCTCCCAGCGGCCCGGCCCCCGGGTGAACGCCTCGGGCTCCATCTCAGGGCTCTCGTGGCGCTCGGCGCGGACGACCTCGGTGTGGTCGGCGATCGTGATCGCCTCCCGCGCCGTGAGCTCGAATCCCGGCGGCGGCCGCTCGGGGCTCTCGGGCGCGACCAGGGGCGGGACCGGCTCGCCCCCGAAAGGCGGCTGCGAGGCGGGGTCGTAGGCCGCGCGCCGCGGATGGTGCGAGGAGCGCCGCGCTCGCGACGAGGAGGGCGACGCCGCGTCTCATCGGGCGGCGCAGGCTATTGGGCGCGAGGGGCCTGGCCCTCACGGGACGGAGCTGCGCGGGTGTCGACCCGGCCGAGCAGTCCGGCGCCGAAGATCGCCGCGTCGGCCTGCTCGGGCGTGAGCGCTTCGGCGAGCACGTTGCCCTGGCCGAAGCGGCAGCCGAGCTCGACGAGCATCCCGGTCTGGTCGAGGCGCTCGATGCCCTCGGCGATCACGACCAGCCCGAAGATCTCGGCGAGGTCGGTGATCGCATGCGGAATCGCGTCCGCGCCGGAGCCGGAGCCGAGCCGGTCGACGAACGGCTTCGCGATCTTGAGCGCGTCGATCGGCAGCCGGTCGAGGTATTCGAGCGAGGAGTACCCGGTGCCGAAGTCGTCGATCGCGAGCCGGATTCCGAGCGCCCGCAGGGACTCGAGCATCGCCGTGCTCGTCGCGGTGTCCTCCATCAGCACCGTCTCGGTCATCTCCACCATCAGGTGCGCGGGTTCGAGCTCGGCCTCGCGCAGCGCCGACTGCACCTCGTCGACCAGGCCGGGCTCCCGCAACTGCATGCCGGAGACGTTGACGCTGACGTAGAGCCAGTCGTAGGCGGGATAGCGGGCGCGCCAGAGGGCGAGGCGGCGGCAGGCCTCCCGCATGACGTGGCGGCCGACCGCGACGATCTGCCCGCTCTCCTCCGCGATCGGGATGAACTCGGCCGGCAGGATCATGCCCGCCGTCGGGTGGTCCCAGCGCACGAGCGCCTCGAGCCCGGCGACCGCGCCGCTGGGAAGGTCGAAGATCGGCTGGTAGTGGAGGACGATCTGGTCGCGCTCGATCGCGCGCTTGAGGTCGAGCTCCATGTCCATGCGCCGCACGATCGTCGGCGTGCATGCTCGGCTCGAACACCCTGTACCGGCCCTTGCCGGTCCCCTTCGCGCGATACATCGCGAGGTCGGCGTTGCGGAGCACCGAATCGGCGTCGTCGCCAGCTCCGGGCTTGGCGATCCCGATCGAGGCGGTGACGAAGATCTCACGCGCCTCGACCTCGAAGGGGTCGGCGAGGTTCTCGATCACCCGCGCGGCGGCGCCGGTCGCATCGCCGTCGTCGCCGAGGTCCTCGAGCAGGATCGCGAACTCGTCGCCGCCGAAGCGGGCGACGGTGTCGGAGGGACGCATCGAGCCCTCGAGGCGCCGCCCGACCGCCTTCAGCAGC
Source organism: uncultured Thermoleophilia bacterium (assembly GCA_963844425.1). GTDB lineage: Bacteria > Actinomycetota > Thermoleophilia > Solirubrobacterales > 70-9 > DASUSH01. Next base: position 615,681 of record CAWJOD010000020.1, read on the forward strand.
CTGTCGCCGGCGGCGTGCCCGAGACTGTCGTTGACGGTCTTGAAGCCGTCGAGGTCGCAGAAGAGGACCGCGAGCGGCGAGCCCTCGCGCACGGGTGCGGGCGATCGCGTGGTCGAGCCGATCGATGAAGAGGGCGCGGTTGGGCAGGCCGGTGAGGGAGTCGTGGAAGGCCTGGTGCATCGTCTCCTGCGCCGCCCGAGCGTCGTTTAGCGCGAGGCTGGCGTGCTCGGCGAAGGAGTGCACGATCGCCTCATCGCGATCGTCGAAGCGACGGGCGGGCAAGCGCGACCCGACCGCGAGCGCGCCGGCGATCCGGCCGCGCTCGTAGAGCGGCGCCACGATCGCCGTCCGGACTCCCTCGGCGGCGAACTCGGCCTCGGCCTCGGCGGGTTCGGCGGCGCTGACGACGACCGTCCGGCCATCTTCGAGCGCCGGCCGCGAGAGCAGGTCGACGGGGCGGGCATCGCGCCAGCGCTCGAGCAGCCCCTGGCTGGCGCCGTGCGAGGTGACGAGCCGGGTCGTCGCGCCGTCTTCGGGTCCGAGCAGGCGGACCGCGACGAGGACATCTCCGATGCTCTCCTCGAGCTTTTCGGCGAGCAGCTCCAGGACCTCGTTCAGTGCCGTGCGGTTGACGATCGCCCGCTGGAGCTCGGCGAGGCGCTCGAGCAGCGCCTGGCGTTCGCGCAGCGCGTCGATCAGAACTGCCGCGTCGCGCTTTTCGTAGTCGTCGGGCACGCTCGGCAAGTCTAAGTCCGAGCGACTGTCCAGAACGGGCGCCGGCGCCCGCGCGCAGGGCGTCTACCGGTCCCGAAAAAGCAACGGACCCGGGGGACGACCTCCGGGTCCGTTGCGGGTACAGGGGGGAGCGGGGTTTGCTCCAGCGAAGCGTTTACCCCCGGCCCCGCGCTCTAAACACCGGACCGATCGCGATGTCGGCGGCCTCGGGCATGCGATCGCAGGCGCCCGGGTATGCTCGCCGCCGTGCATCCAGGAGAAGTCGGGCTCGAGCAGCGAGATTCCGGGGTCGTGATCGTGTCCCTCACCGGCGAGCACGATCTGACCACCGCGCCGTTGCTACGTGAGCGAATGGAGGAGGCCATCGGACGCGACAACGGCGTCCTCATCGACCTCACGCGGGCGGAGTTCATCGATTCCTCGATCATCGGAGTCGTCCTCGAGGCGCGCCGGCGCGCCGAGGAGGAGGGCATCGGCTTCGCCGCGGCGCTCGAGGACGGGGACCCGGCGGTGCGCAGGGTGCTCGAGGTGACCGGCCTCGACACGAACCTGCCGGTGCACCCGAGCCTGGATGCGGCGCTCGACCAGGCCGTCGGCCAAGCCCAAGGCCGCGGGATGACCGAGTCCCCGGAGCTGCGGATCGTGGTCGCCGCGCGGCCGGAGAACGTCGCGGTCATCCGCCGTGCGATCACCGGCGTCGGCGAGGCCGTCGGGCTCGACGAGTCGAGCATCGGCGACCTTCAGACGATCGTGACCGAGGCGTCGATGAACGTCGTCGTCCACGCCTACGAGGACGGCGACGGGCCGCTCGAGGTGACCGCCTCGCGCACGGGCGACAGCCTCGAGGTGGGGATTCTCGATCGCGGCGCCGGCTTTCGCCCGCGCCCGGCCGACCCCGACCGCGGCGACCTTCGCCTCGGGCTGCCGCTGATCGCGGCTCTCTCCGACGGTTTCGAGATCCGGGGCGGCCCCGGCCAGGGGACCGAGGTCCGCGCCCGCAAGCTGATCGTGCCCGCCGAGAACGGCGGCGTCTCCGCCGCCGAGGCGAAGGCCGCGAGCCCTGGCGACGCCGCCCGGCTCTCCTTCGACAACGAGGAGTCCGCGGGGCCGGTCGTCTCACGCGTGATCGGGATGCTCGCCAGTCGCGCCGACCTCTCGGTCGATCGCCTCGCCGACACCCAGCTTCTCGGGGACGCGGTCTCCGCCGCCTCCCCCGACCAGTTCCAGCACGGCCGGGTCGATATCGAGATCCTCGACCGCGAGGGATGCCTCGAGATCCGGGTCGGGCCCCTGGTCACCGGCGCGGCAGACCGCCTGCTCGACGAGATGGAGCTCCCGGGCCCCCTGATCGGGTCCCTGCGCGGGCTCGCGAGCGAGATCAAGGTCGAGCCGGCCGAGTCCGGCGAGCGGCTCGTGATCCTCGTCGAAGACCCCCGCTAGGGCGCGCCCGCTACTCCTCGTCCTCGGGCACCTGCTCGCGCAGGCGCTGCAGCGTCGCGCGCAGGATGCGCGATACGTGCATCTGGGAGACGCCGATGCGCTCCGCGATCTGGGTCTGGGTGAGGTCCTCGACGAAGCGCAGGTGAAGGACGGTGCGGTCGCGCTCGGAGAGCTCGCCGAGCACGGATTCGATCGCGGCGCCGTACTCGACCGTCTCGAAGCCCGGGTCGTCGTCGCCGAGGCGCTCGACCATCGGCACTCCCTCCGAGTCGTCCATGCGCTGGAGGGCGTCGATCGAGACAGCGTGGTGCGCGCCGCCCGCCTCCATCGCCTCGAGCACGTCCTCCTCCGAGAGGTTCAGCCGGTCGGCGATCTCGCGCACCGACGGCGAGCGGCCGAGCTTGGTCGGCATCTCGGCGATCGCCTTCTCGACCGCCGCCGTGCGCTCCTGGAGGTCGCGTGGAACGTGGACGGACCAGCCGCGGTCGCGGAAGTGGCGCCGGAGCTCGCCGAGGATGGTCGGCGCGGCGTAGGTGGTGAAGGCGACCCCGCGCTCGGGGTCGAAGCGGTCGAGCGCCTTGACCAGGCCGAGGCTGGCGACCTGGACGAGGTCCTCCAGCGGCTCGCGCCCGCCGCGGTAGCGGGAGGCGAGGCGGCGCACGAGCGGCATGAACCGTCGCGCGAGCTCCTCGCGGACGACCGGGTCACGAGTGCGCGCGAAGCGCTCGAGGAGCTCGTCCTCCTCGGCCAAGTGCTCGGCCGGGCCCGGAACTGGGTCCCGCCGCTGCTGTTGGATCCACTCCGGACAAGCTCGCTCGCCCCTGCACCCTCAATCAGAATCGTTGCCCCGGAACCCAGGCCGAAAACTAGCGGGTTCCTCCGCCTGGAGTGTAGGGTCGGCGCGAGGAGAGCGGGCCACCGAAGGGAGAGACGATGGGCTTCATGGACAAGATGAAGGACGCCGCCAATCAAGCCTCGAAGTCCGCCGGGTTGGGGATGGGCACCGGCATGGGGGTCGGCGACCAGGCCGCCTATCGCGACCGTCTGATGAAGCTCAACCAGTCGGGCGTGAACCACCCGGCGACGGTGAAGACGATGACCGAGACCGGCAACTCCGACCCGGGCGGCGGCAAGGAGATCCAGTTCGAGGTCGAGGTCCGTCCCGCCGGCGCCAACCCCTACGCGGCGTCGTTCACCCAGTTCATGGTCGCGGGATCGATCAGCGGCGTCGCCGAGGGCAGCGAGATCACGGTCAGGGTCGACCCCGACGACCCCAACTCGATGCTCTTCTGGGGAGCCGGCCCGCCCGGTTAAGGCGTCGGCGCGAACTTCGCGTTGCAGCGCTGAATCGCGGCGACATCGCCCGCAGCGTCTGTGATGCACGCGACCAGCTTGTTCGCCTCGGCGATCGACGTGTTCCGCGTTGCCGCCGGACTCGCCCTTGCCGCCGCCCTTGCCACCGCCGCCGCCCTGGCCCTGCTCGATCGACTCGTTCACGTCGTCCTGGATCGACTCCTGGAGCTCCTCGGCGCTGTCGAAGGCGTCCTCCTGGATCTGCTCGCTCTGGTCGAAGGCGCGATCGATCTGCTCGTCGGTGTCGTCGAGGATCGGCTTCACGATCACCAGGTAGGAGACGAGCAGGATCACGATCGAGACGATGCCCCAGACGATGACCGCCTTGGCCCCGCTCCCCATGATGATCATCGTCTGGCTCCTCCCTGTGTCGGTGGTCCGCTGGCCTTAGGCGGCCGAAGCGTAATCCACGCCCCGGCCGCCCGCCACCCGCTCAGCCCCCGAGGAACTTGCCGATTCCGCCGCGCGGCGCCACCGGAGGAGCCGCCCGCGCCGACCGACTGGATCGGGCCCTCGGAGGGCTGTACCAGGACCCAGCCCTGGCCCGTGAACTGGACCTGGAAGGTCTCGCCCGAGCCGCGGCCGATCAGGGTCTTCATGTTGACGTCCGACTTGACCGAGGACTGCAGGCCGCTCGACCAGGTGATCGCCGCCTGCGGGTCGGCGAAGGTGGCCTCGTTGTTCACCGTCAGCATCACGGGCGGGCCGTCGGAGACGAGGGCGACCCAGCCGGTGCCCTTCAGCTCCATGTTGTAGAGGCCGCCGCCGAGCATGCCCGACGCGCCCTCGACCCTCTTGATGTCCCAGTCGATGCCCGCGTCGAAGGCGAGCACGTGGGCGCCGTTGGCGGTGATGTAGTCGTTCTCGAGCGGGATCAGCTGGATGTCCTGCGCCATGTCGGCGAGGAAGACCTCGCCGGTGCCGCGGACCTTCATCAGCTGCGTGCCCTCGTTGGTGACGGCCTTCTTCAGCATCCGGCCGACGCCGCCGGAGCCGGCGTGCTCGAACTGGACGTCGCCCTGGTAGGCGACCATCGAGCCGAGCTTCGCCTGGATCTCGATCCCTGACAGCTCGACCTTGAGGAGCTTCGAATTCTGGAGACGGAAGGATTCCCCGCCCTCGGTTTCCTGGAACTGCGCGAGCGCCTGCTCTACCGACATCTCAAACTCTCCTTGTCTTGTGATCCGGATTGCCCCGGGCGGAGCAGCATAGATTGAGCGCCGCGTGAAGCTCCATCACATCCGCAAGGGGGCCGGGGAACCGCTGGTTCTCATCCACGGGCTCGGCGGATCGATCGTCGTCTGGCGGCCGGTGATCGACCTCCTCGCGGCCGAGCGCGACGTGATCGCGATCGACCTGCCCGGCTTCGGCTCGTCGCCCGACCCCGGAGACGGATTCGTGCCGACGGCGGCCGAGCTCGGCGTGGCGGTGAGCGAGCTCTGCTCCGGGCTCGGGATCGAGCGCCCGCACCTCGCCGGCAACTCGCTCGGCGGCTGGGTGTCGCTCGAGATGGCCGCCGCGGGCAGGGCGGCCTCGGTCTGCGCCATCTCGCCCGCCGGGCTGTGGCGCGAGCCGCTGGGGCCGCGACGCCGCGAGCGCAACGAGATCGGCCGCAGGATCCGCCCACTGCTTGAACATCGGCACTGCGCAGCGCCCGCGCCCGCGCAGCTGATCCTGCGCTCGACCCTCGCCCGCCCCGACCGGCTCAGCCGCGAGGAGGCGGAGGAGCTCGTCGGCAACTACCTCGACGCGCCGCTGTACGCGGCCGCGAACGAGGAGATGCGGATGGGCGCGTTCGAGCGCAAGGACGAGATCGACGTGCCGGTGACGATCGCCTGGGGAGAGCTGGACCGGATCGTCGGCCGGCCGAGCCGCAGCCGCCGCCCGCCGGGCGCGCGCTACGTCGAGATGCCGGGCTGGGGCCACACGCCGACCTGGGACGACCCCGAGGGCGTTGCCGCGCTGATCCTGGAGTCGAGCGGGGGGAAGTAGCGGCGGGCTCGTCGCGGGCTCAGCCGAGGCGCTCCCGCGCCGCTCGGGGCAGGCCGGCGACCACGAGGTCGTAGCTGTCCTCGATCAGCTCGTCGACGAGTCGGTCCTCGACCGACCCGTCGCAGGTCACCGTGATCCAGTGCCGTTTGTTCAGGTGGTAGCCGGGCGCGATCGCCTCGTAGCTGGCGCGCAGATCGGCGGCGATCTCGGGCTCGGCCTTCAGGCTGACCTTCAGCGGCCGCGAGCGGAGCGCGCTCAGCGCGAAGATCTTCCCCTCGACCTTGAACACGGACGTCTCGGGCCCGAAGGGGAGCTCCTCGGCGGCGCCGGGCTGGGCCAGGCACCGCGAGCGCAGCCGCTTCGGCCCCACCCTGCGCTCAGGCCTCCCCGAGCCAGGCTCGGGGCTCGGCCGGGGTGGCGATGAAGGAGGATCTGGGGCCATCGGGTCCGGATGGGCGGTGACGGGCTCGAACCGCCGACCCCTTCGGTGTAAAGCCGAGTGCTCTCCCAGCTGAGCTAACCGCCCGCGGTGTCGCTCAGTCTAGGTCCGGGAGGCATCGGATTCAGACCTCCCGCGACCTGACCGCGGTGAGCTCGTGCTCCTCGCGCTGCTGGATCTGCTCCGCCATCGAGAAGAGCTCGGGCGCCAGGCTGGACCCGAGGGCGAGGATCGTCACGACGCGTTGCGCGACCCATTCGGGGTCCGCGCCCTCGCCGGTCGAGGGGCGCTTGCCCTCGGCCTCGAGGCTGAGGACGAGGTCGAGCCTCGCCAGCAGCGCCTGCATCTCGGCGAAGCGCCCGAGCGCGTCGGAGTGGGCTGACTCGACGAGGACCGCGGCCCAGCTGGTGAGCACCGCGCGCGAGTCGAAGACGAGGTCGGAGGTGACCTTGCGAAGCTCTCGACGGCGCTCGGGCGTGCGAATCGCCTCCTCGGCGAGGCGGTGCAGGTGTCCGGACTCGGCGTGGTCGCGAACGAGGTCGCGCAGCTCGTCGCGGGTGGCCTCGGTCCGGCTGCCGACCCCGATCAGCTCCGCGAGGCCGATCCAGACCCGGCGGCAGGAGCGGGCGAGCTCGACGAGGCCGTACTCGGCGACCAGGCGCCAGCGGTTCCTCGCGCGGGCGGCGAGGAACTCGTTGACGACGGCGACACCGACGATCAGGACGAGGACGTCGGCGACGACCGAGGTCATCATCGCGTTCTCGTCCCAGAACTCGGTGAAGGTGAAGTCCGAGATCGTGATCAGCACCAGGGCGAGCACCGAGAGGAACCCGGCGACGCGCGTGCTCGAGATGCTGATCCAGCTCATGCCCGCGTAGGATCGCCTGGCAACCGGCGGAGGAGGTTTTTCGGAGATGAGGATGCGCGCCGCGGTGCTCGAGGAGTTCGGCGAGCCGCTGGTCGTCCAGGAGCTCGAGCTCACCGACCCGCAGCCCCACGAGGTGCTGGTCCGGCTCGTCGCCTGCGGCGTCTGCCACACCGACCTCTACACCGCCTCCGGCGTCGACCCGTCCGGCTACGCGCCGACCGTGCTCGGGCACGAGGGGGCGGGCGTGGTCGAGAGCGTCGGCTCGGAGGTGACGCTGCTCGAGCCGGGCGATCACGTCGTCACCCTGTTCTCGCCGCAGTGCGGGGAGTGCGTGCACTGCCTCGACGAGCGCACCAACCTCTGCCTCGCGATCCGCGACCAGCAGAACAAGGGCTACCTGCCCGACGGCACCACCCGCCTGCGCCGCGACGGCGAGGAGATCCGCCATTTCATGGGCACCTCGACCTTCGCCGAGTACACGGTGATGCCCGAGATCGCCCTCGCCAAGATCGATCCGGAGGCGCCGCTCGAGCACGCCTGCCTGTTCGCCTGCGGGCTCTCGACCGGGCTCGGCGCGGCGATGAACACGGCGAAGGTCGAGCCCGGCTCGACCTGCGTCGTCTTCGGCGCGGGCATGGTCGGCCTCGGCGCCGTCGCCGGCTGCCGGCTGCAGGGCGCGGAGCGGATCATCGCCGTCGACCTCTCCGAGGACCGGCTCGAGCTGGCGAAGGGTCAGGGCGCGACCGAGACGATGACCGGAGGTCCCGACACCGTCGAGCGAATCCTCGAGGAGACGGACGGATTCGGCGCCGACTACACCTTCGAGGCGACCGGCAACGTCGCGGTCATGCGCCAGGCGGTCGAGTCGGCGCGGATGGGCTGGGGCCTGGCGACGGTCGCGGGCGTCGCCGGCAAGGGCGAGACGCTCGACGTGATCCCGCGCTTCCTGATCACGGGACGCCGCGTCGCCGGCTCCTCCTTCGGCGGCGTCAAGGGCCGCGAGGGGGTGCCGAAGTTCGTCGACCTGGCGATGCAGGGCAAGATCGACGTCGAGCCGTTCGTATCCCACAAGCTCGTCCTCGACGACGTCAACCGCGGCTTCGAGCTGATGGAGGCCCAGGACGGGATCCGCAGCGTGATCGAGTTCGGCTAGGCGTAGCGGCTAGGGTCCGACACCGATGATCCTCCAGCGCGTCGAGCAGTCCGACTGGCTCTCCAACGCCTACCTGGTGATCGACGAGCCCGGCGGCCATGGCGTCCTGATCGACTCCAACGGCGTCACGGATCCGCTGACCGAGCGGGTCGAGCGCGAGGGGATCGAGCTGACCCACCTCCTGCTCACCCACCAGCACTGGGACCACGTCGTCGGCGCCACCAAGCTCGCCGAGCGATTCGGCGTGCCGGTCGTCGGCAGCGAGGTGACGAAGGAGGCGGGCGGCGACCAGTTCGAGGTCACCGAGACGATTGCGCGGGGGCGAAAAGATCGAGTCGGGCGGCCTCGAGATCGAGGCGATCGAGATCCCGGGCCACGTCGCGGGCCAGCTCGCCTTCCTGATCAACGGCGAGGACGTGATCACCGCCGACTGCCTCTTCAAGGGCACGGTCGGCGGCACGCGCGCACCCGGCGCGACCGGGTTCGGCGACCAGCGCGTCTCGATCATGGAGCGGCTGATGGAGCTGCCGCACGAGACCCGCGTCCATCCCGGCCACGTCGGGCCGACCACGATCGGCACGGAGTGGGAGGAGAACGGGTTCGTGCGCATCTGGCGCGGGCTCGACGAGGAGGGCACCGACGCCTGCGAGGTCGGGCCGCCCGACGGCGAGCGCCGCGAGGCGACCCTCGTCCTCTGGGCGCCCGACTACGACGGCGGCAACAAGGCCTGGGTCCGCTTCGACGACGGCGAGGACGCGATCGTCGGCGGCTCGCAGGTCAAGCGCGGCTAGCCCGGCGACTCCGGGCGACGCGCAGCGACGGTCTCGTCGGTCGAGAAATCGAACTCGTCGAGAACCTCGTAGATGTCGCGCACGCGAGTCGACTCGATCACCTCGTCGATCCGCTCGTGGCGGGCGGCCTCCTGGGCGCCCACGCGCTCCAGCGCCTCGTCGAGGGACTCGCTCTCTCCGAGCCTGAACAAGGCGAAGGTGAGGATCTCGCGCTCGTCGGAGAGGTTGCGGGCGGTCACCGGCCCGTATCCCTCGGCGAAGCCAAAGCCTTCGTCCGGGTACCAGGCCGCGACGAAGTCCTCGTAGGTCTTGCCCTCGCGCAGGCGGCGGATCAGAACCGCGCAGTAGGTCGCTCCCATCGCGGCCAACCGTATTCCAAGCGGTAGCGTCCGGATCGTGGACCTCGAGATCGAAGGACGCACCGCGCTGGTGAAGGGCGCGAGTCGCGGGATCGGCCGCGCGATCGCGACCTCGCTCGCTCACGAGGGCGCGCGCGTCGCGATCACGAGCCGGTCGGCGGAGCGGATCGAGGAGGCGGCGAACGGGATCGCCGCGGAGACGGGCGCGGAGGTCGTTCCGTTCGTCGCCGACACCGATCACCTCGAGCGGCTCGCCGCGCTGCCCGGCGAGGTGGCGGAGCGGCTCGGGCCGGTCGAGATCCTCGTCACCAACACCGGCGGCCCGCCGCCCGGAGGCGCGCTCGCGCACGAGATCGAGGAGTGGGAGCGCGCTTATCGGAGCCTGGTCCTGGCGCCGAAGGTCCTGATCGACGGCGTGCTGCCGGGGATGCGCGAGCGCGGTTGGGGGCGGATCGTCAACGTCGGCTCCTCGACCACCCTCGAGCCGAACCCGGCGCTGGCGCTCTCGAACTCGCACCGGATGGCGACGGTCGGGCTTCTTCAAGACGCTCGCCGGCGAGGTCGCCGGCGACGGCGTCACGGTGAACACGGTCGCGACCGGCCGGATCGCGACCCAGCGCCTGGCCGAGCTGTCCGGTACCACGCTCGAGGAGATCGAGGAGCTGGCGCGCGAGGAGATACCCGCCGGGCGCCTCGGTCGGCCCGAGGAGTACGGCGACCTGGTCGCCTTCATCTGCTCCGATCGCGCCGGTTACCTGACCGGGACCTGATCCCGCTCGACGGCGGACTGCTGCGCTCGGTCTGATCGGAGGGCCGCGTCAGCGGTTGTTTGCTCCGTTCGATATCGGGTACCGGCTTGCCAGGAATCGGGGATGCTCGACGAGGGGATGCAGGTGCGAAAGCTGATCACGATCTTCGCCGGCGCGCTCGCGCTGGCGTTTCCCGAGCACGGCCGCTGCCGGTCACGGGCTCGAGTTGCTCGACCACCCGGGGCTCACGCTTCCGCCGCCCGGGGCGCCGCTCTCCTCGAGCGCTTCAACTCCGGAGGCCCGGACGCGGAGTGGGAGCTGGTGACGACGATCCCCACCGGCAACCCGCACACGGACATCGACTTCTTCACCCAGGGCGGCGACACCTTCGCCTCGGTCGGCACCCTCGGAGTCGGCCCCAACACGGGCGGCCAGACGATCGTGCAGCTGACCCAGGGCGGCGTCGTCGAACCGGAGTTCCTGAGCGGGCACGGCTCGGCGAGCTGCCTGTCGAACCCGGCTGACGCGACCGCGCTCCAGCACGACGTGGAGGCGACGCCGAAGGGCGGCGCGATCCTCAACACGGAAAACCCGTTCGCGGACACCTCGGACACCCAGCTCCTGATCGACGCCACCGACGCGGCCGGTCGCTGCCACGACCAGGGCGACTTCGGGCTCGCCGGCGCTCCCCAGGGCGGGCTCGAGATCATCGACGTGACCGATCCCGCCGTGCCGAAGGAGATCGGGCTGATCAGTCACATCGGCGAGTCGCACACCGTCAACGTGGATCCGAAGCGGCCCCACATCGTGTACTCGGTCACCTCCGACTCGGTCGGCGTGAACGCGGACGGGACCCGGTCCAACGAGTCGGGCTCGGGCCTCAACCTCGACGGCTTCGAGGTCGCCGACATCTCGTCGTGCATGAACTTCCCGGCGGGAACGACGCTCGACCAGAAGCGCGAGCAGTGTCGCCCGCAGGTCTTCCGCTACCGCTACCCGAGCCCGCAGACCGCGCGGGGCCACACGCTCCAGAACACGATCTACGCGTGCCACGAGCTCGAGGTGTACCCGGACGACCGCCTGATGTGCGCCAGCGGGACCGCCCTCCTCGGGCTCGACATGAGCGGCGCCTTCAACGACATGGGGACGCCGAACGACTTCACCGACGACAAGCCCAACGGGACGCCGCTGCCGTGCGCCGTACGCGACTCCAGCTCTGCGCCGCCGTTCACGACCGGCGCCAAGGTGACGGACTGCGTCGACGGCGAGGGCGGTGCTGACCTCTCCGTCCCGGGCTGGATCGCGAGCGGGTCGCCGTCGCTGGAGGGCGTGCGGGAGATCGGCGCGATCCACCACGCCGGCCGCGCCGCCGCCAACCAGGTCGCGCCGTTCGACTCGACCGAGGACATCGACTTCGACCACGAGGCCGAGCTGTCCTCGTCGGGCAACTTCCTAATGGCCACCGACGAGCGCGGCGGCGGGATCCTGCCGCCGGGCGCCACGTGCCTGCCCAACAGCGCCCCGGGCTCCGAAGGTCCGGGTGCTCCGATCGACAACCCGCTGGGCAACGGCGGCGTCCACTTCTTCAAGACGTCTGGACTCCACCTTGGCGGCCCGGGCTCGCCCGAGGCGGAGCACGCGGCCTACGCGCGGACGCCGGAAGGCGACAAGGCGATCTTCCGCGCCCCGATCCGCACCCAGCCGCGGGCGACGGTCTGCACGGCCCACGTCTTCCACCAGATCCCGGGCGAGAACCGGATCGTGATGGCCTGGTACTCGCAGGGCACGCACGTGATCGACTTCCTCGAGCGGCCCGATGGCACGATCGAGTTCCAGGAGGCGGGCTACTTCATCCCCGAGAACGCGAACGAGTGGGTCTCGGCGATCTTCAAGACCGAGCGCAACGCCGACGGCACGGAAACGCTCTGGGGCGCGACCGGCGACTTCAACCTCGGCGAGGCCGGCCGCAACGCGATCGACGTCTACAAGGTGACGCTCCCGCCCGCGCCGAAGCCCGGGGCCGGGCCCGGCGTCGGCGCCGGACCGACCGGGCCGGGCACCGGCGCGGGTGGCAACGGCGGTGACGGCGGCGCCGGGAACCCGAATGCCGCCGGCGGCCAGTGCCCGAACGTGATCCCCGGCAGCCGCGCGAGCGACCAGATCGTCGGCACCAACTTCGGCGACACGATCCGCGGCGCCCGCGGGCGCGACAAGATCAAGGCGGGCCTCGGTGACGACTGCGTCTTCGGTGGCAAGGGCCGCGATACCGCGAAGGGCGAGGACGGCAACGACACGATCAAAGGCGGCCAGGGTCGCGACCGCGCCTCGGGCGGCCCCGGTGACGACCTGATCAAGGTCCGCGGCTCAGGCCGCGACCGGGCCGCGTGCGGCGCCGGCAACGATGTCGCGGTCGTCGACAAGCGCGACCGCGCCCGCGGCTGCGAGAAGGTCAAGAAGAGGAAGCCGAAGAAGTAGCCGCCCGCAGCGTCCCCTGCCGGCTTTGCACGACCAGCATCCAGGTGACGCCCGGCGACGATCATGCCGACGCTGAGTAGCTGCGCGGTGGTCAGACCCAGCGAACGACGGCTCGTTGCGGCGGATGAACTCGATGAGGAATCGCTCGATCCCGGCGAGGACGAGGTAGAGCGCGAAGAGGATGCCCGGCCGGAAGCGGTCCCGCCAGCGCCAGAGCAGGAAGGCGACGCCGCCCATCGCGAGCGTCTCGTAGACGGGGGTCGGGTGGACCTCCTCGGTCGTCGGGACCGTGCCCTCCGGGTAGGCCATCGCCCAGGGCCCGTCCCAGGGCTGCGCCGTAGTCGCCGTCGCCCGATAGCTGGCAGCCGATCCGGCCGATCGCGTAGCCGAGCGCGAGCGGCACCGCGGCGAGGTCTCCCAGCGAGACGTTCAGCATCCCCCGCCAGCGCGCCCACAAGCACGCCCCGATCGCGCCACCGATCACGCCGCCATACCAGACCAGCCCCGAGCCGGAGAAGATGTTGCCGAGGATGTCGTCGGAGACCTCGTCCCAGTTCTGGATCAGGAAGTCGACCCGCGACCCGACGAGCCCGCCGATCAGCGCCGCGAAGACCATCTCGTAGGCCCAGTCCGGCGGCTTCCCCCACTCCTTGAGCCGCTTCGCGATCACCACGCCGGCGGCGATGAAGCCCAGCGCGAACATGATCCCGAAGGTCTGCAGCGTGAGCGGGCCTAGATGTATTTCGGGTTGCATGGTGGTCTCAGTCGAACACTGCGCTTCGTATAGCCCCGACGGGAATCGAACCCGTGTCTGCGGCGTGAAAAGCCGCGTGCTGGACCGATAGACGACGGGGCCGCGCAGCGGCAGTCTAGGGACGCGAGCTGCCGTCCGAGGCCCGGCGTACAATCGAACGTATGTTCGACGGTTCGGAGTGGTACGCATCCGAAGCCTGAAGAACGAGAGGAAGCAGGCCGCCTCCGTCGAGAGGCCGGGATTCCCATCAAGCGCATCGCCGCGTACCTAGGCGTTTCGGTCGAGCGTCCTCTATTGGACCCGGGACATCACGCTTGCTCCGGAGCAGCGCGAACGGAACTACCGAGGCCCGACTGGCCCCAGAATCCCGAGCAGGTCGCGCGCGATGAAGGCTGGTCCGAGCGAGCCCGCGAGAAGCGGCGCCGGTATCAGGCTGAGGGCCGCGAGCGGGGCGGCACCGGGACCCGTCCACGGCGCCGGCTGCATGCTCTATTGGGCCGAGGGCGCCAAGGACCGGAACGTCGTCTGCTTCGCGAACTCCGACGTCCACATGGTGTGTCCTTTTCGTGACTTCCTCCGCGAGTGCTTTGACATCGGAGCCGGACCGCGATACGGTCCGGCTCAACGTCTACACCGGCAACGGTCTCACGGTCGAGGAGATCGAGCGGCACTGGCTTGCTGCATTGGAGCTCCCGACGGACCTGTCTGCGCGGGCACACCTCGATCACCACCCGACGTCTTCCAGCGGGCGCCGACCAAAGCGCCTTCCGTACGGCGTCTGCACAGTTGAGGGTCTGATAGAGCACCGCGTCGCGCAGCATCTATTCGGCGCGATCCAGGAGTACGGCGGGTTCGAGGAGCCGAAGTGGCTCGACGGCACGCCCCGCAAGCCACGGCCGCGCCCCGAGCGAAGGAAGGCCGCCTAGCGCGAGGAGCAGCTCGAGCAGGGCCTTCTGGGCGTGCAGGCGGTTCTCGGCCTGGTCCCAGACGGCGGAGCGATCGCCGTAGAGGACGTCTTCGGTGATCTCCTCGCCGGGATGGGCGGGGAGGCAGTGGAGTGCGATCGCATCCTCGGAGGCCTTCCCAAGGAGCACGGCGTCCAGCCGGTACGGCGCCAGCGCCTCGCGACGGGCATCGGCGGTGGCGTCGTCGCCCATCGAGACCCAGACATCGGTGTAGACGGCGTCGGCGCCGGCGACCGCCGCGCCCGGGTCGCGCGTGAGCTCGGCGCCGTGCGCCTCGGCGAGCTCGTATCCCTCGGGCGAGGCGACCGCCACCTCGACTCCGGCCAGCCCGCCGACGATCGCGAGCGAGCGGGCGACGTTGTTGCCGTCGCCGACGTAGGCGAGGCGACGCCCCGCAGGGTCCCCGAAGCGCTCGGCGAGGGTCATCACGTCGGCGATCGCCTGGCAAGGATGGTGCTCCGGCGTCAGCGCGTTCACCACCGGCACCTCCGACCCGGCGGCGAGCTCCGCGACGAGCTCGTGCGAGCCGGAGCGGATCACGATCGCGTCGACGTAGCGGGAGAGGACCCGCGCTGTGTCCGCGACGGACTCGCCGCGGGAGAGCTGCATCTCGTCCTCGCGCAGGACCAGTGGCCAGCCGCCCAGCTCGTTCACGCCGACCTCGAAGGAGACCCTCGTCCGCGTCGACGGCCGCTGGAACACGAGCGCGACGGTCTTGCCGGCGAGCGCGTCCCTCCCCTCCGCGGGCCGCCCCGCCTTGAGCTCGAGCGCGCGATCGGTGAGCCGCGAGAGCTCGTCGGCCGAGAGCTCCTCGCCGGTGAGGAAATGGCGGGCCATGAGAGGCGCCGATACTACGGCCGGTGATCCGGGCTCTCAGCTGGAACCTCTACCACGGGCGTGACTTCCCGCCCGACCGCACGCTGCGGACCTGGCGCTCGCGCCTGCTGCGGCTCGACGAGCGCAACGAGACGCACCTGCAAGTGAACCGCGATCTGCTCCCCGAGTTCACAGTCGGTGCTCGGCGCAGCCGATTGGGACGTCGCCCTGCTCCAGGAGTGCCCGCCGCGCTGGACACCCGACCTCGCCGCCGCCTGCCGCGCCGAGTCATTCGTCTCCCTGACCTCGCGCAACGCCGCCTCCGGGTTGCGCGCGATCCTCGCCCGCCAGAACCCCGACCTCGTCGGCTCCGCCGAGGGCGGCTCCAACCTCACGCTCGTCCGCGCGACCGCGATCGCCGAGCGCCGCGAGCTCGAGCTGACGACGGATCCGGAACGGCGGACGATGGCCTTCGCCCGTCTCGCCTCGGGCCTCTGCGTGGCCAACCTGCACGCCTCCAACGCTCCGCCGGAGAAGTCCGGGCCCGAGGTCCTCGGGGCGGCGGAGCGCGCGGTCGCCTGGGCCGGCGGCGACCCGCTCGTCTTCGGCGGCGATCTCAACCTCCGCCCCGATCGCGCCCCCGAAGCCTTCGCCGAGCTCGCCGACCGCCACGGCCTGAAGGGCGCGACCGCGGCCGATGCGATCGACCACCTGCTCGTACGCGGACTGGAGGTCGCGGAGCCTCCCGAGCGCTGGCCCGCGGAGCGCCGCGAGGTGCTCGAGGACGGGCTCCGGATCCGCCTTTCCGACCACGCTCCGGTCGCCGCCGCGTTCGCCTGAACCAACTCGGGGTTTACGCATACGCTGAGCGGTGAGATAGTCCGAACACCAACCATGCAGTTTTCCGAGGAGGAAACCAGGAATGGCAGCTAGTTCGGGAAGGTCAGGTTCGCGTAGCGGGGGCACGCGCAGCAAGTCGGGCGCCAAGCGCTCGAGCGGTACCCGACGTAAGGCGAGCGGCAGCAGCCGCGCGTCGAGCTCGCGATCCAGGTCCCGGGCTTCGAGCTCGCGCTCTGCGGGCGCGGGTCGTTCCGACAAGAGCGTCGAGGCGTTTCGCGACGCCCTCGAGCGCAGCGTCACCCTTTCCCGCGATCGCCTCCAGGACGTCGTCGACGACGCCGTCAAGCGGGGACGCATGCAGCGTGGCGACGCGGAGAAGCTCGTTTCCGAGATCGTCAACCGCGGCAGCAAGTACCGCAAAGACCTGGTCCGGGACCTCGAGCGCCTGCGCAAGGACTTCGAGAAGCGGGCGAACAAGACCCGCCGCGACGCCGAGACCCAGGCGCGCAAGGCGCGGCGCGAGGCCGAGGCTCGCGTGAAGCGGGCCCAGCGCGACGCCGAGTCGCAGGTCCGCAAGGCGCGCAAGCAGGCCGAGAGCACCGCGGGCCGGGCCCGCAGGCAGGCCGAGTCCGGCGCCCGGCGCGCCGGTCGCACCGCACGCGACGTCGCCGATCCGGCGCTCGCGCAGGCCGACTCGCTGCGCCGCCGCGCCGGCGGCCCCGGCGGGCCGATCGCGCTCTACGACCAGCTCACGGTGCCCCAGATCAAGACGCGCCTCAAGGACCTCTCGAAGGCCGACCTGCGCAAGGTCCGCACCTACGAGAAGAACAACGACGCCCGCAAGGGCCTGCTCGACGACCTCGATCGCCGCATCGGCGACGGCAAGAAGCCGGCGAGCACGCGCAAGCGCTCGACCGCGAAGAAGTCGGCCGCGAAGAAGTCCACGGCGAAGAAGAGCGCCTCGACGCGCAAGTCGACGAGCGGGACGCGGAAGCGCTCGAGCTGAGCCGGCCGGGGTAGCCCCGCTACAAATGAGGGCGTGAGCACGCCCTCCACGGAGACCGCCGCGGCGCGCCCGCGCCGCGGCGACGAGTTGACGCTCGACATCGAGGACCTCGTCTACGGCGGCCGCGGCATCGCGCGCCGCGACGGCTTCGTCGTCTTCGTCCGCGGCGCCCTCCCGGGCGATCGGGTGCACGCCCGGGTGACCAAGTCGAAGCGCCATTTCGCCGAGGCCGAGGCAACGGAGATCGTCAGGCCGAGCGCCGACCGGGTTCCGTCCCGCTGCGACCACGGCGGCGAGCCCTGCCCCGGCGCCCCCTGGCAGGAGCTCCCCTACGAGCTCCAGCTCGAGCACAAGCAGCGCCAGGTCACCGACGCGCTCGAGCGGATCGGCGGCTTCACCGGCTTCGAGCCCGAGCCGATCGAGCCGGCGCTCGAGCCCTGGCGATACCGCAACAAGTTCGAGTACTCGTTCGGCGAGCGCGACGGCGAGCTCGTCCTCGGCTTCCACGCCCGCGGCCGCTGGGACCTGGTCGTCGACGCCGAGGACTGCCTGCTCGCCTCCGAGGCGGCAACGCCGCGCGGAACCGGATCCGCCACTGGGCGCGGGTCGAGGGCATCCCCGCGTACGACCAGCGCAGCCACGAGGGCGTGCTGCGCAACCTCGTCGTCCGCGAGGGGCGGCGGACCGGCCAGCTGCAGACCCGCCTGGTCACCTCGGCCGCCGCCATCGCCCGCCCCCCGGTCGACCTACACACGGTGATCGAGGGACCGGCCGGCGGCACCGACGGACCCACGGGCGCGCTCGGCTCCGAGCGCCTCGCCGAGGAGCTCTGCGGCCTGCGCTTC
This sequence comes from uncultured Thermoleophilia bacterium, assembly GCA_963844425.1. Lineage (GTDB taxonomy): Bacteria > Actinomycetota > Thermoleophilia > Solirubrobacterales > 70-9 > DASUSH01. The sequence goes on from CAWJOD010000020.1 coordinate 633,261, forward strand.
GAGATCTCCCACCCCGCCTTCTTCCAGACCAACACCGAGATGGCGGAGAGGCTCTACGCGATCGCCACGTCGTTCGCCGGGCTCACGGGCCGCGAGCGCGTCTACGACCTCTTCTGCGGGATCGGCACGATCGCGCTCACCCTCGCGGGCGACGCCGGCGAGGTCTGGGGCATCGAGCAGGTCGCGGCGGCGGTCGCCGACGCGGAGGCCAACGCGACCCGCAACGGGATCGAGAACGCACACTTCCGCGCCGCCGACGCCCGCCTCGGCATCCGCCCGCTGGTCGAGGAGGCCGGCAAGCCCGACGTCGTCGTCGTCGACCCGCCGCGCTCGGGCCTCTCCAACAAGATCATCCGCCGGGTGATCGAGTGCGATGCCCGCCGGATCGTCTACGTCTCCTGCAACCCGACGACGCTCGCCCCGAACGCCGCCGCGCTCGGCGAGGCCGGGTATAAGTTGCGCCGCGTGAAGCCGGTCGACATGTTCCCCCAGACCCACCACGTCGAATGCGTCGCGCTGCTCGAGCGGGAGGGCGCGTGATCAAGCGCGGCTTCGGCGTCGCCGCCGGGCTCGACGCGGAGGTCGCCACCCCGCTCGCCACGCGCTGCGATGAGCTCGGCTACTCGTCGATCTGGTCGAACGACCACCCCGGCGCCCTCGGGCTGGAGACGCTCGCCGCCTTCGCCGAAGGCACCGATCGGCTGGACCTGGGCGTCGCCGTGATGGCGCTCGACCGCCACGACCCGATCGAGATCAACGAGAACATCGAGCGCCTCGGCCTCGATCGCGCTCGGCTCTGGCTCGGCATCGGCGCCGGCTTCGATCGCAAGCCGCTCACCCGGATGCGCGAGGTCGAGCCCGAGCTCCGCGCGCTCGTCCCCGGCGTCCGCCTCGTGCTCGCCGCGATGGGCCCGAAGATGTGCGCGCTCGGCGGCGCGCGCTACGACGGCGTCTTCTTCAACTGGATGAGCCCCGAGTTCGCCGCCGGCGCCCGCGAGCACGTGATCGCCGGCGCGCAGGAGGCCGGCCGCGAGCCGCCACCGATCTTCGGCTACGTCCGCGTCGCCGTCGGCGACGATGCCGGCGAGCGCCTGGCGAAGGAGGAGTCGTTCTACCGCGACCTCCACGACGGCTACCGCAACCACTTCGACCGCCTCGGCGCGCCGGAGGGCACGGTCGGGGTCGCGGCGGCGGACTCCGAGGCCAGCCAGCGCACGCTTGCCGATTACCACGAGCCGCTCGACGTCGTCGTCGTCCGCGGGCTCGCGAGCGCCTCCCTGGACGCGATGGGCGCCGTCGCCGAATCGGCCGCCCCCGCGAGCGCTTGATCCGCCGGCGCTGACTCTCACCACTCCGGACTGAGGCGACGATCAGTGCAATCGGTGTCCGAGGGGTGGACACGGATTGCACAAGAGCTAGAGGTCGCGTAGGAGGCACCCGGCCGCCCGGACTCGGGGACTAGAACACCGTGCGTTCTAAAGCCCGGCGGCTTCGAGGGCTTCGGCCGGGTCCAGATACTCGCTGACCCGGACTGCCTTGCCGTTCACGATGTCGACCACCCAGCCGGCCGGCGACTCGGCCTCCACGCCGCTCTTCTTGCCTCGCAGCCGGAGGTGGCCGAGCGCGACGATCCGGCCTTCCAGGTCTCGAACTTCCGAGATCTCGGGCTTGATCCAGTCCAAAGCTCCATACAGCTCACGGAACGCCTCGCGGAAACCATCATGTCCCGAGTAGACCGCTGCCTTCCCCCCGAGCATGACCTGAAATCGCGGACGGAACTCAACCTCGGGGTCCATCATCTCCAGCATCGCCTCACCGTCGAGGCGGCTGACCGCATCGAATCCGCGCTTGAGAATTTCAACGTCCTCCTGGGACATCGCCCTCGGGTGAGTATCTCTTAGACGCGTCCGGGGCAGCGCGCGGCTAGTACGGCGGCAGCTCGTCGTACCACTCGCCGAGCGAGCGGAACGCCGACCAGAAGGCGCGCTTCGAGTCCTCGGTGTCGAGCGAGATGTCGATGTCCGGGACGTAGATCGCGCTCACCGTCGGGGTCAGCGACTGGATCTCCCCGAAGTTCGGCGCGAGCTCGACGGACAGGGGGATCGAGAGCTCGTTGAGCGTGTCCAGGGCGCGCTCGCCCATGACCGCGATCATCCGCGGCTGCACGACGGCGATCTCCTCGACCAGCCGCGCGACGCATTCGGGCGATGCCAGCTCGGGGTCCGAGAGCGGGCACTTGACGCAGAGCGTCCCGTAGACCGCGAGCGGATCGATCCCAAGCCGCTTGAAGCTCTTCATCAGCGCGTTGCCCGAGCGGCCGTAGAAGGCGACTCCCTCCTCGATCTCGGCGGCCGTGGCGGCGTACTTCAGCAGCATGATGTCCGCCTGCGGGTGCCCAGAGCCCAGCACCGGCATCAGGTTGCCGCGCGGGCAGGAGCGGCACTCCTGGAGCTCGCGGGTGAGCTGGTTCAGCTCGCGAATCGCGCGCTCGAGGTACTTCTCGCGGATCTCGTCGTCGGTCGCCGGCATCGCCTCCGTTGACTTTGACGATCCCGGTTGCGCTCCTTTCTCGGGCTCGGGGTGCATCACTTCTTGCCCGCCGCCGGCTTGCGCCGCTTGCCTCCCCGGCCACCGCCGGTCTGCACGAACTTCAGCGCCTGCACGTAGATCAGATTGCGGTGCTTGCGGGTGATGTCGGCGTCCCGCATCGACTCGAGGAACTCCTCGGGCCCGTCGAAGTCGTGCATGCGGATGCGGACACTCCCGAGGCCCTGGGCGACGTGGCTGTCCGAGCCCGCGCCGGGGACGATCCGGTACTTGGCGGCAAATCGCTCCGCCTCCTCGTTGAACGCGGTCAGCGCCACCCGCGGGTTGAAGACCTCGAGGATGTCGATCTCCTCGACGATGTCGATCAGGTGCTCGTAGTCGGGGACCGAGTGGAGCCGGTCGAACGGATGGGGGACGTAGACGAGCCCGCCCTGGCGCTTGATCTGGGAGATCGTCTCCGCCATCGTCAGGCCGCGCGGGATCTTGTCCTCGACGAACAGCCCGATGACCTCGCCCTGCTCGGCGGTCTTCACCTCCTCGGCGACGATCACCTTCGGCCCACCGTTCTTCGCCGCGAGCTCGCGCGCCTCGTGCGCCCCGGAGACCTCGTTGTGGTCGGTGATCGCGATCGCGCCGAGGCCCTGGTCGCGCGCCGTCGCCAGAAGCACGTCGACCGGGGTCGCGCAGTCGGGCGAGTGGTCCGTGTGCATGTGCAGGTCCACCTCGATCAGCTCGCGGCGCTCGATCCGCCGGCGTACGGCCGGGTTGCCCGTGGGGTCGTGGCGCCGGGCGACGATCCGCGCGTAGATCTCGTCGAGCTCGGCGGCGGCGTCGGACCAGTGCCGTGCCTCGCGCTCGGCCCGCCGCGAGAGCCGGCGGCGCAGACTCGCCTCCGAGCAGAGCCGGCCGAGCTGGCCGGCGAGGGTGACCGGGTCGCCGGGAGGGAAGAGCAGGCCGGCGTCGCCGTCGGCAAGCAGCTCGTTGTAGACCGGGATCGCGGAGGCCACGGGGATCGTCCCGGCGGCGAGCGCCTCGCGGACCAGGGCGGGCGCCGCGTGCGGCCCGCCCGAGGCGACGCAGAGCACGTCGGCGGCCGCGATCAGCTCGGCCTGCGCGCAATCCTTCGGGCCGCAGATACGGACGCGATCGCGGATGGCCCGCGGGATCGCAGGCGGTCGCTCAGCCGGCCGTTCGAGCCAGATCGCGGCCTCCCAGTCGAGCCCGTCGGGGAGCCGGCGCAATGCGCGCACGAACAGTCGCATCGCCCCGCGCTCCTCGCCGAGGCAGTATGCGATTCGCGGCGGGCGCTCCCCCTCATCGCCCTGGTCTTCGGTGCCGGGCCAGAAGGCGCTCGCCGCACCTTCGGCGCCCGGGACGACGAGGTCGTAGGAGCCGGGGAAGAAGCGCTCGAGGAGCTCGCCCGTCCCGCGCGTCGAGGCGGTTCGCGCATCGAGCCGGCCGAAGAAGATCTCGACGAGGGGCCGGGCCACCTGGGTCGAGAGCACCCGCTCGGTCGCCTCGTGGAAGCTGCCGACGTTGAGCGCGCGCGAGAAGCGCAGGGCGGTTGACGACGTGCTCGGCGCGAACGGATCGTGGACGTGGACGATGTCGACCGGAACCGTCTCGAAGAGGCGCTCGAGCGTGCGGCTGACGTCCAGCGGCACCGGCGCCGCCCTCGGGCGCGGGCCGCGAGGCAGGGCGATGCCCTGACCGACCGCGAGCACGGGAGGCCCGTCCTCCCCGGCGCGGGGACCGCCGTCGCCTTCGAAGAGAAGCTCCGGGTTCTCCTCGGCGTCGCGGATCGCGCGGCGCGCCTTGCGGATCTGGGTCCGCGAGGGAGAGGGAGCGGCGATGAGGACGCGATGGCCCGCCGCCGCCTGCTCGCGCGCGACTCCGCCGACGAACTCGTTGACCTCGTGCGCCTCGCCCCACGGCTGCGGGGTCACGTGTGCGATCGCAAGCGGCTTAGTGCTCACCGGCGGAGGATATTGCGACCCGCGGGTGCGGACCGCCCGGCGAGCTACTCGCCGAGCAGCTCGTCCAGCGGACGGGGCCTGCCGACGTAGTTGCCCTGGACGAGGTCGATCCCGTACTCGCGGAGCAGATCGACGGTCGACTCGGACTCGACGAACTCGGCGATCGTGCGCAGCCCGAGCCCGGCGGCGACGTCGACCATCGCTCGCACCATCCGCTGGTCGACGCTCGAGCGCGGCAGGTTCTGGATGAACTCGCCGTCGATCTTGAGGTAGTCGACCGGCAGGTACTTGAGGTAGAAGAAGGAGCCGAAGCCGGCGCCGAAGTCGTCGAGCGCGAAGCGGCAGCCGAGGCGCGTCAGCGACTCGGCAAAGGCGCGAGCCTCGTCCATCGAGGCGATCGCCGCCGTTTCCGTGATCTCGAAGACGAGGTTGCCGGGGTCGATCGAAGAGCCGGCGAGCTCGGACTCGATCATCCGCGGCAGTTCGGGGTCGCTGATCGAGAGGCCCGAGAGGTTCACCTCGAGCGCGAGCTGCTGGCCGCCGGATGAGATCCGCTCGAGCCGGCGGATCGCCTGGCGAACGACCCAGGCATCGATCTGCTGGACCAGGCCGAACCGCTCTGCGGTCGGCAGGAAGTTGCCGGGGGCGATCAGCTCGCCGTCGTCGTCGAACATGCGCAGCAGCAGCTCGACCTGCGATACCCGCTTCGCCTTCAGGTCGTAGATCGGCTGGCCGTGCAGGACGAGGCGTTCCTCGTCGAGCGCCTTGCGTATCCGCTCCACCCAGGTGAGTCCGATCCGCTCGCGCGTCGCCACCGCGGTCTCCTCCGTGTAGGAGCTGATCCGGTCCCGACCAGCCTCCTTCGCCTGGTACATCGCCAGGTCGGCGCGCACCATCAGCTCCTCCGGGGTGAGCCCCCCGCCCGCGACCGGGATGATGCCGATGCTCGCGGTGATCCGCAGCGATCGGCCGTCGAAGGCGAATTGCTGGCTGCGGATCAGCTCGGCGAGCTCCTCGGCGACGCGCGTGGTCTCGGACGGGGTGGCGTCGGCGAGCAGGACGGAGAACTCGTCCGCGCCGAGCCGGGCGAGGACATCCGTGGCGCGGAGGCGATCGCGCAGGAGCCCCGCGACCCTGCGCAGGATCTCGTCCCCCGCGCGGTGACCGAGGGTGTCGTTGGCGTACTTGAAGTTGTCGAGATCGATCAGCATCACCGCGCCGTGGCCGCCGCGCCGCGCGATCTGGGCCGCGTGCCGGCTGATCTCCTCCTCGAACCGCCTGCGGTTGAAGAGGTCGGTGAGCGGATCGTGGTCGGCGAAATGGCGCAGCTGGCGCTCGAAGCGCCGCCGCTCGCTGACGTCGCGGAAGGTGAGCACCGCGCCGGCCAGCGACCCCGACTCCCGCATCGGCGTCAGGTTGTAGGCGACCGGGAAGACGGCGCCGTCGCGGCGGAAGAAGAGCTCCTCCTCGGCGCTGTCCGCTATCCCGTCGCGGAGCGCGGTGTGCAACGGGCAGTCGCTGTGGCTGTGGCCGGCGTCGCGGTCGGCAGCAGAGGCATGGACGAGGTCGTGCAGCGACACCCCGATCATCGCCGCCTCGTCGCCACCCAGCATCTCCGCAGCGGCGGGATTGACGAACGTGGTCCGCCCTGCCGCGTCGAGCCCGCAGATGCCGTCACCGGCCGAGCTCAAGAGCAGCTCGTGCTGGCGGCTGAGGCTCTCGAGCCGGCGGCTGGCCTCGCTTCGCTCGAACATCAGCCCAACCTGGCTGCCGACCTGGGCCATCAGCTCGAGCATGTTCTCGTCGGGTTCGAGTGTCTCCGGGGTGAAGAACTCGAGCACCGCGTGGACCTCTTCGCCGGCGAGCACCGGCAGCGCAAACGCGGCACGGACCCCGATCCCCGACGCGGTCGCCGCACGCGGGAAGTTCGGATCGGCGTTGACGTCGGGGATCCAATGCGGAGTGCGCGACTCGAGCACCCGTCCTGGCAGCCCGGCGCCGCGTTGCAGCGACGTGTCCATCGTCACCGCGACGAAGGCGTCGAACCGGTCGGCCGGTGGGTCGAGGTGCCAGATCTCGCTCGGCTTCATCGTCGTCCCGGCGGGATCGGGCAGGTAGACGTGGCCCACGGGCCAGCCGGCATGGGCGCAGACGCCCTCGATCGCCGTTAGCAGAACCTCCTCGGGCCGCTGCGCACGGTTCGCCGTCGAAGAGACGTCGGCCAGCAGCTTCAGGCCGCGCTCGCGCTCGAAGGCCTCGCGGATCGCCCGCTCGGAGATCTCCTCGGCCTCGTGGCGAGCCAGCCGCTCGCGCTCGAGCCGCCGCTCGAGCAGCTGCGCGTCGGCCGACCCGCGCACCCGGCCCTGATGGGCACCCGGCTTGCTCGGTTCGCCTGCCTTCATGCCGGCTCCGCCGATCCCGAGAACTCGATCCGGAGCTCACAGCTCTCATCGCCGCGCCGCATGCAACTCGGCTGGGTGATGTCGACCTCCTCGCCGTAGTGGGCGGCGGCGCCCTCCACAAGGCCCTCGCCGAAATGACAGAGCCGCCGGGGCGAGACGTAGCGCATCGTCAGCGCTCCGTTCGAGTCGCCGAAATCGAAGACGGGAGTGTTGGCGCCGGCGTGGAGCTTGTGGACCTCCGGGTGGATGATCCGATTCAGGGTCAGCAGGAACGGCCTGGTCGAGGAATGCGGCTTGAAGAAATCGGGATAGCGGTCGGCGAGCAGGGGCAGGGCCTCGCGGCCGAACCAGAGCTCGACCGCCTCCTCCCTCTGGTCCAGCAACCTGCAGGCGGCGCCGACGAGATCCATGAACTCATCGTCGGGGTACGTGCCAAGCGACGTGTAGGCGCCTTCGGCGGCCGCCAGCTCGAGCATCCGCTCCCAGGCGACCTCGCCGTGCTCGCGGATGACGACCTCCTCGAGCAGGTTGAAGAGGATCCCCTTCACGACCCCCAAGCCTCGCCCAGCGCCGGGCGTGGCGACAACCGGGTGATCCCCGGATTCTCAGTACGTGTTAACCCGCAAAATGCGGGCGCGGTCAGGCGATCTTCGTCTCGGCCGACTCGGTCTCGCCGCTCGAGCTCCTCGGCGCGCTGGCCGGGGGCCTTGCGGGCGTGAGCCTCGATGAACTCCTCGGTCATCCGCCTCGCGTCCGCATCGGGACGCTGGTCGTGCGGGGACTTCATCAGGTAGCTCGACGGACCGTCGAGCTGGCCGGCGACGCCGTCGTTGAGCGCCAGCTTGATCAGCCGAACCGCGTCGATCACGACGCCGGCGGAGTTCGGGGAGTCCCAGACCTCGAGCTTGAGCTCGACGGTGAGCGGCACGTCGCCGAACGACTTGCCCTCGAGGCGGATGTGCGCCCACTTGCGGTCGGTAAGCCACGGCACGTAGTCAGAGGGCCCCACGTGAACGTCGTCCTCGGGAAGCTCGGTGCCCATCACCGAGGTGACCGCGTTGGTCTTCGAGATCTTCTTCGAGTCGAGGCGCTCGCGCTCGAGCATGTTGAAGAAGTCCATGTTGCCGCCGACGTTGAGCTGCGAGGTGTGCTGCAGCTCGACGCCGCGCTCATGGAAGAGGCGGGCGAGGTTGCGATGGACGATCGTCGCGCCGACCTGGGACTTGATGTCGTCGCCGATGATCGGCAGCCCGGCCTCGGTGAAGCGGCGGTCCCAGTAGTCCTCGCGGGCGATGAAGACGGGGAGGCAGTTGACGAAGCCGACGCCGGCCGCGAGCGCCTGCTCGACATACCACTTGGTCGCGTCCTCGGACCCGACCGGCAGGTAGCAGACCAGGACGTCCGCCTTGGTCTCCTTGAGGATGCCGACGATGTCGGCGGTCTCGCCGGGGGCCTTGGTGATCTTCTGCTTGAGGTACTTGCCGAGGCCGTCGTGGGTCATGCCGCGCTCGACCTTCACGCCCATCTCCGGGACGTCGGCGAACTTGATCGTGTCGTTCTGGCCCGACCAGATCGCGTCGGAGAGGTCCTTGCCGACCTTCTCGGAGTCGATGTCGAAGGCGGCGACGAACTCGATGTCGCGGACGTGGTAGCCGCCGAGGTCGACGTGCATCAGGCCGGGAACGTCCTCTGCGGGGTCAGCGTCCTTGTAGTACTGGACGCCCTGGATGAACGAGTTCGCGCAGTTGCCGACACCGACGATCGCGACGCGGACCTTGCCGTCGTCGACGCGAGGGTTGGTTGCGGACGTGCCGTTTGATCCGGAAGCTCCGTTGGTGCTGCTCATGCGAGAGAAATTCCTCCTGGGTCGGTCGCCGGTGACCGATCGTGGGTGCAAGGGCTCCTATACCCGGATTTGCCCATTAGTTACAAACTAGGCGTCGTCGAGCTTCTGCAGCTCGCCGCGCACGTGCCAGACGCGCTGGCCGACGGTGAAGAGGGTGAGGACCGTGAGCGTGTAGATCGAGGCCTCGAGCAGGTCGACGCTCGAGATCAGCTCGCCGGCGCCGAAGACGAGCCCGATGGAGAGCAGGACGACGCGAACGGGGCGCGTCGCCAACCCGACCTTGCATTCGACGCCGAGCGCCTCGGCGCGGGCGCGGGTGTAGGAGACCATCAGCGAGCCGAGAACCGTGGCGACGCAGGCGGCGACCGCGAGCTCATCGCCGAGCTCGGCGAAGTACGCGGCGATCGCGGTGAGCACGATCCCCTCCTCGAGCCGGTCGAGGGTCGAGTCGAGAAACGCCCCGAAGAGCGTGCCCTTGCCCGACATCCGCGAATAGCGGCCGTCGAGCGTGTCCATGATCGAGCCGATGATGAAGGCGACGCCGGCGAGGAAGAAGAGGCGCTCGACGACGAGCACGGCCGCCGCGACGTTGAGCACGAACCCGGTGAGGGAGATCGCGTTGGGCGTCAGCCGCGACTCGATCAGCGCGTCGCGCGCGGCGGTGCGGAGCTCGCCGCCGCTGCGCACGCGGCGCTCCGGACGCCGCCGGGGAGCTCGGGGGACGCGCTCATCTCATGCAGATGAGATCGAGCCGAACTCGGACGCGAAGCGGAGGATTCGGCGGTTTCATTCAGGCGAGTCTAGGCTCCGAGCCGTGATCCTCTGCCTGGGCGAGGCGATCGTCGACCTTGTCTGCGAGCGCGAGCTCGACTCCCCCGCCGAAGCCGACCGCTTCCGGCCCTGCTTCGGGGGCGCCCTCGCCAACGTCTCGGTCTCCATCGCGCGATCCGGCGCCGCCGCCGGGCTCGCCGGCGGGGTCGGCGAGGACCCCTTCGGGCACTGGCTCGCCGAGGGGCTGGCCGACGAAGGGGTCGCGCTCGATTCGCTCTCGTTCGTCCCCGGGGTCCGGACTCCCGTCGTCATCGTCACCTTCGACCGCGAGCGCGAGCCCGACTTCCAGGTCTACGACGAGGGGATCGCGGCGACCTTCTGCTCGGTCGAGCCCGCGCTCGAGACCGCGATCGAGCGCGCAGACGCCCTCGCATTCGGCTCGAACACTCTCGTCGGCGAGCGCGAATGGGCACTGACGATGCGCGCGCGCGAGCTCGCGCTCGGCCGCGGCCTGCCGGTCCTCTTCGACCCCAACCTGCGCGCCCTTCGCTGGGACGACCTCGAGCTCGCCCGCGAGCGCTGCCTCGAGGCGGCCGAGGGGATCTTCTGCCTGCGCATGAACGAGGCCGAGGGCGCCTGGCTGGCGCCGGACGCGGATGGCCCCGCGGTTGCCGCCGAAGAGCTCGCGGCGTCGTGCGGGGCCACCATCGTCGTCGTCACCCGCGGCGAGCAGGGCGCGGTCGCCCGCGGCGGCGCCTCCGCCGACGCACCGGGCGAGGACGTCGACGTCGTCTCGCCCCTGGGCGCCGGCGACGCCTTCATGGGCGCGCTCGCCGCCGGGTTCGCGAAGCGCGGCTGGGAGCCCGGCGCCGTCGCCGAGGCGCTCGCCGAGGCGAACCGCGCCGGGGCTCGGGCGTGCACCGAATGGCGGGCCGTGCCGTGACCGGCCTGCCGCCGGAGAACGGCGCCCCCCGCCTCGAGCGGCGCAGCGGCGTCCGCATCGACCCTTCAGCCCGGATCGAGCTCGCCCCCGCGGCGCGCGCCGCCGGCTGGCGGCGGCCACGACGCAGCCGCGTCCGTGCGATCCGCGACCGCCTACGCGAGCTCTACGGCCGCCCCCATAACCAACCGCACCGCGACCCGGTGCACGAGCTCGTCCTCACGATCCTCTCCCAGAACACCTCCGATCGGAACCGCGACGTCGCCTACGGCCGTCTCCGCGAGCGCTTCGACACCTGGGAGGAGGTTCGCGACGCCCCCACCCGGGAGGTGGCCGACGCGATCCGGCCGGGCGGCCTCGCCGACACGAAGGCGCCGCGGATCCAGGCGGTGCTCCGCGAGCTCGGGGAGCCCATCGACCTCGACTGGCTGCGCGGCGCCCCGCGCGAGCAGGCGCTCGAATACCTGGTCGCGCTCCCCGGGGTCGGCCGCAAGACCGCCGCCTGCGTGATGATCTTCTCCTTCGATCGGCCCGAGATCCCCGTCGACGTCCACGTGCACCGGGTCGGCGGCCGACTCGGGCTGTTCCGCGAGGGCGCTCCGTTCGAGGAGGCACACGACGAGATGCGGGCGGTCACCGACCCGGAGGACGCCTACGAGCTGCATATCAACCTGATCACCCACGGCCGCCGGGTGTGCCGGCCGCATCCGCGCTGCGGCGAGTGCGGGCTGGCGCGAATGTGCCCGGCGTTCCGTGAAGGAAGGGTCACGCCGGTGACTCGCTCCGCTCCTAAGGCGGGTTGATCGTGTTACAAACCCCGGGCGAGGGATACCCAGGGGCCGGGCCTAATTCGAATCCGCAAGGAGGCAGTTGTCTTGAAGCTGAGAACGATCGCGTCGGTGGTAGTCGCCGTTGGAGCGCTGGCGGTGCCGGCGGGCGCGTCGGCCGCGAAGGGCAAGAACGAGGAGGTCACGGTCATGAGCCGCAACCTCTATCTCGGGGCAGACCTCGGTCCGGCCGTCAGTGCCTCGGACATCCCGAGTGCGATCGACAACGCCGGCGTCATCTACAACCAGCTTGTCCGCACCGACTATCCACAGCGCGCGGTCGCGCTCGCCGCGGAGGTCAAGAAGGCGAAGCCGGACCTGATCGGCCTCCAGGAAGCCGCGCTCTGGCAGGAGCAGATCCCGTCCGACCTGGGGGGCCCGCCGATCGGACCGGGCACGAATCCGGCGACCGACGTGAAGTACGACTTCATCCAGAACCTCCTGGGCGAGATCAAGGCTTCGGGCGAGAAGTACAAGCTGGCCGGCTCGCAGAACGAGTTCACCGGCGAGCTGCCGGCCGACGTGAACGGCGTTGACGAGCCCGGAACGGTCGCCGGTGAGGACCTGGACATCCGGCTGACCATGCGCGACGCGATCCTCGTCCGCAAGGGCGCGAAGGCCAGCAAGTTCAAGTCGGCCAACTACGAGACCGCCTACGAGACTGACATCAGCGGCATTCCGCTCCGGGCTGACCGCGGCTGGACCTCGGTCGAGGCGCAGGTCGGCAAGGCGAAGTTCCGCTTCGTCAACACCCACCTGGAGTCGTTCGACGACGGCTCGATCAAGGAGGCCCAGGCCAAGGAGCTCCTGAAGAGGGCGCTCAAGGGCAAGGGCACCCACATCGTGGTCGGCGACTTCAACTCCGACCCGGCGGACAAGGGCCCGCAGGGCGAGGCCTACGCCGCGATGGAGAAGTCCGGCTACGAGCGCCGCGTCTTGAAGGGCTTCACCTTCGGCCACACCGCCGACGTGAACGACCCGAACGACGCATCCGGGTTCGACACGACGATCGACCACGTCTTCGTGAACGACTCGAAGATCAAGCTGGTCAAGAAGGGCTCGGCCCTCGTCGGCAACACGGTCATGACCCCCGGCGGCCTCTGGCCTTCGGACCACCTCGGGGTGGTCAGCCGGCTCAGCATCCCGACAAAGTGAGGAGACGCAACGTGAAGCTCAGGTACGTCGCCGCGATCGCGGCGATCACGATGCTGGCGGTCCCCGCCGGCGCAAGCGCCGCGAAGGGCAAGGGCGAAGAGGTGACGGTGATGAGCCGCAACATCTACCTCGGAGCGAACCTCGAGCCCGTCATCGGTGCGCCCGACATCCAGAGTGCGATCGCCGGCGCGGGCGCGGTCGCCAGGGAGGTCGAGCGCACCAACTTCCCCGAGCGCGCGGTGCTGCTCGCCGACGAGATCAAGGGCGCCAAGGCTGACCTGGTCGGACTCCAGGAGGTCGCGCTGTGGCAGGAGCAGTTCCCCTCCGATGGCGGTGGCCCGCCGATCACGAACGGCACCCCGGCGACGGTCGTCAAGTACGACTTCCTCGAGCTGCTGATGGCCCAGCTCGGTAACAAGTACCGGGTCGTGGGCGTCCAAAATGAGTTCACCGGGGAGCTGCCGGCGGACGTGGATGGAGACGGCTCCGCCGAGCGCGATGTGCGCCTGACGATGCGTGACGTGGTCGTCGCGCGCAAGGGCGTCAAGACGAGCAAGGTGAAGAGCGGCAACTACGAGACACGGTTCCAGACCGACATCCAGGGGATCCCCGTTTTCGCAGACCGCGGCTGGGTCTCCACGCAGGCCAAGGTCGGGGGCGCCAAGTTCAGGTTCGTCGACACCCACCTCGAGGCGTTCGGCGACGCGAGCATCCGCGCAGCCCAGGCGGAGGAGCTGGTCGATGGACCGGCGAAGTCGAACAAGGACGTGGTCCTTGTCGGCGACATGAACTCGAGCAAGAACGATCCCGACGACGAGCGTGCGGCCTACGACACGATCCGCGACGCGGGTTTCATCGAGCGCCAGGTCAAGGGAGGGACGTCGGGCCACGACGAGAGCCTGAACAAGCCCAACGACCAGGATGAGTTCAGGCGGACGATCGACTTCGTCTTCGTCAACAACAAGAAGATCAAGCTCGACAAGAGCAAGTCGGAGATCGTCGGCCGCGACGATCCGAGCCTGATGACGCCCAGCGGGCTGTGGCCGTCGGATCACGCGGGCGTGGTCAGCACCCTGCTCTTCCCGTGAGGGCGCCCCATCGCGCCATAGCGATCTCGGTCGCCCTCGCGGCGATGCTCGCGGTGCCGGCCTCGGCCGGCGCCGCGAAGGGCAAGGGCGAGGAGATGACGGTGATGACCCGCAACGTCTTCCTCGGCGCGGACCTCAGCCCGGCGATCCAAGCGGCCGACATCCCGTCGGCGATCGACGGCGCAGGGGTGATCTGGAACGAGTTGGAGAGCACCAACTTCCCCGAGCGGGCAGTGCCGCTCGCCAAGGAGATCAAGAAGTCGAAGGCCGCCCTCGTCGGTCTCCAGGAGGTCGCGACCTGGTACCAGCAGATCCCCTCCGACGGCGGCGCGCCACCGATCAGCCCGATCGAGGGCGCGCAGCCCGCGACCGACGTCCGTTACGACTTCCTCCAGCTCCTGATGGCGGAGATCGGGAACAAGTATGAGGTCGTCGTCGACCAGGCCGAGTTCGAGGGCGAGCTCCCGGTCGACGTCGACCACAACGACTCGACGGGAACCGGCCCGCTGGCGAGCTTCGGCGCCGACTTCGACGCCCGGCTGGTGATGCACGACGTGATTCTCGCCCGCAAGGGTTCCGGCGTGAAGCTCGGTACCACCGCCGCCGACCACTACGACACGCGCTACAAGGCGGACATCGGCGGAATCACGATCCAGGTCGATCGCGGCTGGGCCTCGGTCGAGGCGAAGCTCGGCAAGGAGAAGTTCCGCTTCGTCGACACCCACCTGGAGGCGTTCGGGGACCCGACGATCCGCGAGGCGCAGGCGAAGGAGCTCGTCAAGGGACCGCTGAAGACCAAGAAGCAGGTGATCCTCGTCGGCGACCTCAACTCGGGGTCGACGAAGCGGCACAACATCGGGAAGCCCGAGCTGGGCCACGATCCGAACGATCCGCTGGCGTTCAAGGTGTTCCAGAAGGCGGACTTCAAGGACAACGGCGCCGTGCAGAGCTGCTGCTACCCGAGCATGTTCGACGGGACGCTGAAGTTCACGCACACGGTCGACCACGTCCTCACCAGGCCGGGGCTGAAGACCGTGGACTCGTTCGTGACCGGCAACGATCCCGCCGAGCGGACTCCGTCGGGCCTCTGGCCGTCCGATCACGGCGGGGTCGTGAGCACCCTGCTGATTCCGTAGCGGGCCGCGGGGTAATATCCGCGCGCCTTGAAGAAGTCCGGCGTCGCCATATTCGTCGTTGTCGCGATCATCTTCGCGGTCGCGATCCCGTACTTCGCCATCACCGGCGAGGGCACGGAGGGCTCCACCGAGGTCAAGGTCGCCGGCAGCGACGAGTCGGCGAAGGCCCTGTTCCAGACGAACTGCGGCTCCTGCCACACGCTCGCGCGGGCGGGCACCGACGGCGTCGTCGGCCCGAACCTCGACGAGCTCCTCGGGCAGGGCACGCCTGAGGGCAACGAGCCGCGCGTGCTGGCGGCGATCGAGAACGGGATCAACGGCCGCATGCCGGCCGGGATCCTCGCCGGCGCCCAGGCCGAGGAAGTCGCCGAGTTCGTCGCCCGCGAAGCCGGGCAGTAGTCCCCCTCGATTCGCGCCTCACAGGCCCACAGGGGCCCGCGTCGCCTTGCTATGATCTATCAAACACCGACTTAGATTTTTGAATACGGAGGAAGTTATGGCAAGAACGATTGGAATCGACCTGGGCACGACGAACTCGGCGATGGCCGTCCTCGAGGGGGGCGAGCCACACGTGATCGAGAACGCCGAGGGCGGGCGCACCACCCCGTCCGTCGTCGCCTTCACCGAGTCCGGCGAGCGCCTCGTCGGCACCGTCGCCAAGCGACAGGCGGTGATGAACCCCGAGAACACGATCTTCTCGATCAAGCGCTTCATGGGACGCAAGCTCGCCGAGGTCAAGGAGGAGGAGTCGATCGTCCCGTACCAGCTCGTCTCCGGGCCCAACGGCGACGCCCGCGTCGAGGCCTCCGGCAAGCAGTACTCGCCGCCGGAGATCTCGGCGATGATCCTGCAGAAGCTGAAGGCCGATGCCGAGGCGAAGCTCGGCGGGACCATCGACAGCGCGGTGATCACCGTGCCGGCCTACTTCAACGACGACCAGCGCCAGGCGACCAAGGACGCCGGCAAGATCGCGGGCCTCGAGGTGCCGCGGATCATCAACGAGCCGACCGCGGCTGCGCTCGCCTACGGGCTCGACAAGGGCGACGCCGACGAGAAGATCCTCGTCTTCGACCTCGGCGGCGGCACCTTCGACGTCTCCGTGCTCGAGCTGGGCGACGGCGTCTTCGAGGTCAAGTCGACCGCCGGCGACAACCACCTCGGCGGCGACAACTGGGACAAGGCGATCGTCGACTGGATCGTGACCGAGTTCAAGAAGGACCAGGGCATCGACCTGGCCCAGGACAAGAACTCGCTGCAGCGCCTCTACGAGGCCGCCGAGAAGGCGAAGATCGAGCTCTCCGCGACCCAGGAGACGAGCATCAACCTGCCGTTCATCACCGCGGTCGACGGCGCAGCCCAAGCACCTCGAGATGAAGCTCTCGCGGGCGAAGCTCGGCGAGCTCACCTCCGACCTGCTCGACCGCGTGGTCGGGCCGGTCAAGCAGGCGCTCTCCGACGCCGGCTCCGACGTCGACCACGTGATCCTCGTGGGCGGCATGACCCGGATGCCGGCCGTCCAGGAGAAGGTCTCCGAGCTGACCGGCAAGGACCCGCACCAGGGCGTCAACCCGGACGAGGTCGTCGCCATCGGCGCCGCGATCCAGGCCGGGGTGCTCTCCGGCGACGTCAAGGACGTGCTGCTGCTCGACGTCACCCCGCTCACTCTCGGGATCGAGACCAAGGGCGGCGTGATGACGAAGCTGATCGAGCGCAACACAACGATCCCCACCCGGAAGGCGGAGATCTTCTCGACCGCCGACGACAACCAGCCGTCGGTCGAGATCCACGTCCTTCAGGGCGAGCGCGAGATGGCGCTCGGGCAACAAGAGCCTGGGCAAGTTCCAGCTCACCGGGATCCCGCCGGCGCCGCGCGGCATGCCGCAGATCGAGGTCGCCTTCGACATCGACGCCAACGGCATCGTGCACGTGACGGCCAAGGATCTCGGCACCGGCAAGGAGCAGAAGATCGAGATCCAGTCCGGCTCCGGGCTCTCCGACGAGGAGATCGAGCAGATGGTCACCGACGCCGAGTCGCACGCCGACGAGGACCGCAAGGCACGCGAGCTCGCCGAGGCACGGAACGTCGGCGAGAACGCCGCCTACCAGGCCGAGAAGCAGATCGGCGAGATGGGCGACCAGCTCGACGACTCGGACAAGGCCGAGATCAACGAGGCGGTCTCCGAGCTGAAGGCGGTGCTCGACTCGAGCGACGTCGATCAGATCAAGGCCAAGACCGAGGCCGTCCAGGCGGCCTTCCACAAGGCCTCGGAGAAGATCTACCAGCAGGCCGCCGCCGACCAGGCGGCCGCGGGCGCCGACGGCGCCGCTTCCGGCAACGGCGCCTCCGCCGACGACGAGGAGGAGGTCGTCGACGCCGAGGTCGTGGATGAGGACCGGTCGTGATCGACGAGACACGCCAACCGGCCGAGGCTCCGATCGAGGAGCCTCGGCCCTCCGACGAGGATGAGGCCGGCGAGGCCGTCGAGCAGGACCTTGATGCCCTGCTCGAGGACGTCAAGCGCGAGCGCGACGAGTACCTCGAGCTGGCCCAGCGGGCGCGCGCCGACTTCGAGAACTACCGCAAGCGCGCGGCCCGCGAGTCGAGCGATGCCGAGCGGCGGGGCAAGGTCTCGGTCGTTCGGGACCTCGTCCCCGTGGTCGACAACCTCGAGCGCGCGCTCGACTCCGCACCCGCTGACGCGGACGTGCTCGCCCAGGGCGTCGCGCTGGTACTCGGCGAGCTGCGCGAGTCGCTCGCCCGCGCCGGGGTCGAGGCATACGACCCCGAGGGCGAGCGCTTCGACCCGACCTGGCACGAGGCGCTCTCGACCCGGCCCGCCGAGCCCGACACCGACGTCGAGCCCGGCGTCGTCGTCGAGACGCTGCAGAAGGGCTACCGCCTCGACGGCCAGGTGCTGAGGCCCGCGCGCGTGGTCGTAGCGGGGTAGCGACCATGGCCAGCAACTTCTACGAGGTGCTCGGGGTCGACAAGAAGGCCTCGGCCGAGGAGATCAAGAAGGCGTACCGGAAGCTCGCGCGCGAGAACCACCCCGATCGCAACCCCGACGACGCGCAGGCCGAGGAGCGTTTCAAGGAGATCCAGGAGGCCTATTCGACCCTCTCCGACGCCGAGAAGCGCAAGCAGTACGACGCAGGCGGCATGTTCGGCGGCGCCGGGCCGCGCGGCTTCGGCGGCGCGGGCGGGCAGGCGCGCCGGGTTCGGCGACATCGGCGACATCTTCTCCTCGATCTTCCGGGGCGGCGGCGCCGGCGGCACCCGAGGCCGCCCGGGGCCGCGACCTGGAGACCGAGATCCGGCTCTCCTTCGAGCAGGCGATGGAGGGAACGCAGGTCTCGGTGACGGTCCCGAAGCAGTCGACGTGCAAGACCTGCAGAGGCAGCGGAGCCGCTCCGGGGACGAGCCCGAAGACCTGCCCGCGCTGCGGCGGCCGCGGCGTCGACGCGCAGAGCCAGGGGTTCTTCTCGATCAGCCAGCCCTGCCCCGAGTGCGGTGGCCGCGGCCAAGTGATCGAGTCACCCTGCCCCGATTGCAACGGCTCCGGGCTGACGATGCAGCGCAAGCGCTATCGGGTGAACGTCCCCGCCGGGGTCCGCGACGGCACCCGCATCCGGCTCGCCGGCAAGGGCGAGGACGGCCCGCTCGGCGGGCCGCCGGGCGACCTCTTCGTGACCACGCGGGTGGCGCCGTCGCCAGTCTTCAAGCGCCGCCCGGACGGCAACCTCGAGGTCCGCGTCCCGGTCACCGTGGCCGAGGCGATCGAGGGGGCGACGGTCGAGGTACCGACCCTGCGCGGGACCAAGCGGATCCGGATCTCACCGGGGACGCAGCACGGAACGGTCCAGCGCCTGCGGGGCGAGGGACCGCCGAAGCCCGGCGACCGCACCCGCGGAGACATCCGCTACCGGATCGAGATCGAGGTCCCGAGCGATCTCTCGAGCGAGCAGAAGCGGGCGCTCGGCGAGTTCGCGAAGACGATGAACGACCACGACCCGCGCGCGCAGCTCCTGCGCGACGCCGAGCCGCGAGCGCACCGCCGATCGGTCCGCCGACGAGGGGAAGGTTGGGCGACATGAACACCGCCGAATCCTCAGCTTCGCTTCCGGTTCGGCTCGATCTCATCTGCATGAGATGAGCGCTACGGGGGACAAGCGGACGACCGTCCGGATCGAGCAGACCCGCGGCGTCTTCATGATCTCGGTCGCGGCCGAGCTCGCCGAGATGCACCCCCAGACCCTGCGGATGTACGAGCAGCGCGGCCTGATCACGCCGAAGCGCTCGCCGAAGAACACGCGCCTCTACTCCCAGGAGGACGTCGAGCGGCTGCGCGAGATCCAGCGCCTCACCAACGAGGAGGGCCTCAACCTCGCCGGCGTCGAGACCGTGCTCGACCTCGAGGACCGGCTCCAGAAGATGCGCGCCGAGATGGCGACGGTGCGCGAGCAGGCGGCGCGCATGGAGGAGCGGATGGCGCGCGAGATCGAGAACGTCCGCCGTTCGCTGCGCGCCGAGATCGTCCCCTACGGCGCCTACGAGACCGCGGAGATCGTCCCGCCCGGCGACGACCGGACGGTGCAGATCCCGGTCGAGCGGCCGCATAAATCTAAGTCTGCATGACTTAGATCTATGCTAAACTAGTTCGCGATGCAACCAGATAGATTTACCGTCAAGGCCCAGGAGGCCGTCGCCGCCGCGCAGCGGCTCGCGACCGAGGGCCGCAACCCCGAGCTCGCCCCCGCCCACCTGCTGGTCGCCCTGCTCTCGCAGGAGGACGGCCTCGTGGTGCCGGTGCTGCAGAAGCTCGGCGCCGACGTCGCCGCGATCACCAAGCGCGCCCAGGACGCGGTCGCCGGCCTGCCCGCGGTCAGCGGCTCCGATGAGCCCGACATCCGGCCCTCGAAGAGCTTCATCGCGACAATCCAGCGCGCCGAGAAGGAGATGGGCGCGCTCGGCGACGAGTACATCTCGACGGAGCACCTCCTGCTCGCGCTCACCGACGACTCCTCCGGGGTCGCCGACGTCCTTCCCGACCGCGCGACCCTGATGAAGGCCGTCTGCGGAGGTCCGCGGGCCACACCGCGTGACCTCCCCCACGCCCGAGGACCAGTTCCAGGCGCTCGAGAAGTTCGGCGTCGACCTCACCAAGGAGGCCGAGGCCGGCAAGCTCGACCCGGTGATCGGCCGCGACGAGGAGATCCGTCGCGTCGTCCAGGTGCTCTCGCGGCGGACCAAGAACAACCCGGTCCTGATCGGCGACCCGGGCGTCGGCAAGACCGCGATCGTCGAGGGCCTCGCCCAGCGGATCGTCGCCGGGGACGTCCCCGAGTCGCTCCGCGACCGGCGCCTGGTCTCGCTCGACCTCGGCGCCCTGCTCGCCGGCGCGAAGTACCGCGGCGAGTTCGAGGAGCGGCTGAAGGCCGTGCTCAAGGAGGTCCAGGCGGCGGAGGGCGGGATCGTCATGTTCATCGACGAGCTGCACACGATCGTCGGCGCGGGCGCCGCCGAGGGCGCGGTCGACGCCGCCAACCTGCTGAAGCCGATGCTCGCCCGCGGCGAGCTGCGGCTGGTCGGTGCGACGACGCTCGACGAGTACCGCAAGCACATCGAGAAGGACGCCGCGCTCGAGCGGCGCTTCGCCCCCGTCTTCGTCGGCGAGCCCGACATCGCCGACACGATCGCGATCCTGCGCGGGCTAAAGGAGCGCTACGAGGTCCACCACGGCGTCCGCATCGCCGACTCGGCGATCGTCGCCGCGGCGACCCTCTCCGAGCGCTACATCCCCGACCGCTTCCTTCCCGACAAGGCGATCGACCTGATCGACGAGGCCGCCTCGCGGCTGAAGATGGAGATCGAGTCGATGCCGACCGAGATCGACGAGGTCGAGCGGCGCATCCAGCAGCTCGAGATCGAGCGCCAGGCGCTCGCCAAGGAGAAGGACAAGGCTTCGAAGGAGCGCCTAGCCGCGATCGAGGCCGAGCTCGCCGAGCTCGCCGAGCGCTCGAACGAGATGAAGGCCCGCTGGCAGAACGAGAAGGGCGCGATCGAGGCGATCAAGCGCGTGAAGGCCGAGCTCGACGAGTCCCACCGCGAGGCGGAGCGCGCCGAGCGCGATGCCGACCTGCAGCGTGCCGCCGAGCTTCGCTACGGCCGCATCCCCGAGCTCGAGTCGGAGCTCGCGGAGCTCGAGGACCGCATGCGCGAGCTGCACGCCGACGGGACGACGATGCTGACCGAGGAGGTCACCGAGGAAGACGTCGCCGAGATCGTCGCCAAGTGGACCGGGATCCCGGTCTCGCGGCTGCATGGAGGGCGAGGTCGAGAAGCTGATCCACATGGAGGAGCGCCTGCACGACCGCGTGATCGGCCAGGACGAGGCGATCGAGGCGGTCTCCAACGCACTGCGGCGCTCCCGCGCCGGCCTCTCCGACCCGAACCGGCCGATCGGCAGCTTCCTCTTCCTCGGCCCCACCGGCGTCGGCAAGACCGAGC
Organism: uncultured Thermoleophilia bacterium; assembly: GCA_963844425.1. GTDB lineage: Bacteria > Actinomycetota > Thermoleophilia > Solirubrobacterales > 70-9 > DASUSH01. Next base: position 654,457 of record CAWJOD010000020.1, read on the forward strand.
TCGCGCGGGCGCTGGCCGAGTTCATGTTCGACTCCGAGGACGCGATGACCCGGATCGACATGTCCGAGTACATGGAGAAGCACACCGTCGCCCGGCTGATCGGGGCCCCGCCCGGCTACGTCGGCTACGAGGAGGGCGGCCAGCTCACCGAGCAGGTGCGCCGCCGCCCCTACGGCGTCGTCCTCCTCGACGAGATCGAGAAGGCCCACCCCGACGTCTTCAACGTGCTCCTGCAGATCATGGACGACGGCCGCCTCACCGACGGCCAGGGCCGCACCGTCGACTTCAAGAACACGATCCTGATCATGACCTCGAACGTCGGCTCGCAACACATCGTCGACATCGCGGAGCCAGGAGCGAGATCCGCGAGCAGGTGGAGGGGGTCCTGCGCGACACCTTCAAGCCCGAGTTCCTGAACCGGATCGACGACGTCGTGATCTTCCACCGCCTCTCGCGCGACGACATCGCGCGGATCGTCGAGCTCCAGGTCGAACAGCTCGCCGGCCGCCTCGGCCGAGCGCGGGATCGCGATCGAGCTCACCGACGACGCGCGGACGCTGCTCGGCAACCTCGGCTACGACCCGACCTACGGCGCCCGCCCGCTGAAGCGGGTGATCCAGAAGCAGCTCGTCGACAAGCTCGCGCTGCGCCTGCTCGAAGGCGAGTTCAGCGAGGGCGACATGGTCGAGGTCGACGCGAAGGACGGCGAGCTGGTCTTCGAGAAGGCCGGTCGCGCGCGTCCAGGCCGCCGGCCGGCAGCGGGCCACAGCAGACCGGCCTCCGAGCCCATGCAAGCGGACCCATCCGCCGGGCGCAGCGATCCGCCGCGAGCGAGACCTGCGTCCAGCTGCATGCGCTCCCCGCCGCTCGCCGCGGACGCCGAGAAGCCCGACGACGCGCAGCCTCGTCGCCCCGACGCCCGCGACCGTCGAGCCGACCAGCGGCGTGGCCGGCGCGGCACGTCCGGACAGCTCGGCCGTCCTCCGAGCGCCCTGGCACGCGACGTACGCCGACGCTCGGATGCCAGCGCAGCCATGCTCGGCCGGAGCGGACGAGCCGATCTGATCGGTCGTGACGGGATCTGGCCCTGCAGCTGTTGACGTTCATCTCGTTCTCCAATCAGTAGACGGGGTGTACAGTGATTGGATTCGTAGCGCGGCGATCGAGCCGTGTCAAGTTTCAGCTAACATCCTGTTCACTGATATGAGCGAGACGCGGAAATACCAGCTGAAGGAGCGCGCCCGCCGCCAGGAGGAGACTCGGCGGCGGATCACCGAGGCGACCGTCGAGCTGCACGAGGAGGTGGGTCCGGACGGCGACCGCGATCTCCGGGATCGCGCGCCGTGCCGGCGTGCAGCGCGCTCACCGTCTACAAGCACTTTCCCGACGAGCCATCGCTGCTCGCGGCGTGCAGCGCGACATTGGGGCCCGCCCATCCGCTGCCCGAGCATGGATGCGTGGGCCGAGGTCGATGACGCGGGCATGCGCGCGCGGACGGCGCTGCGCGACCTGGATGTCCTACTACGCCGAGAACGAGCAGCTGCTCGGACACGTCGGCCCGCGACGCGCGGGCGATGCCTGCGCTGCACGACCAGCTCGAGAGCGACATGGGCGCTGCCTCTTACGGTCGGCTGCCGCGCTGCTGGCCGAGCGCGTCGGCTCGCGAGCGCGGACCCCGACGTGATCACCGGGCAGCTGCGGTCCCCGCATCGCGCCGCGAAGGCCGAGCCCGCGGCGGCCTGCAGGCGACATGGCGGACGGGCCGGGCGATGCCCGCGTCGGCCGCGCCCTGCTCGAGCGTCTCGAGCCCGAACGCCTCGACCGGGCCGATCGCGCCCTTCTGATCGATCGGCGTCGCCAGGGCCTGCATGGCCGCCCAGGCCAGCATGCCCGCGGTGAAGTCGTAGCCGTCGGCGCCCTCGACGTGGACCGACTCGACCACGCTCCCGCCGGCGTCGAGCGCCTCGCCCACGATGTAGGAGCCGGCCTTGGCGCGCTGCTCCGCCGAGGGGCCTCCGGTGGAGCCCTTCATGGTCCGCGCGATCAGGGCGTTGGCGCCGGCCTTCGCGCCCGGGATCTTGAAGAGGCCTGTCATCGCGGCCGAGCCGTACGACATCGCCTTCGAGCGTCCGCCGAACCAGCCCAGGTAGGCGTCGACCTCGGTCAGCCGGGGAAACGAGCGCGGCAGGGTGAAGTGCTCGGATGCCGCGGCCGAGATCGCCTGGCGTGACTTGCCCGCCGCATCGAACGACTGCACGCGCTTGCCGCCGCGCTCGGTGACGATCCGGCCGTCGCGAAAGGCGTAGCCGGGATCGATCAGGGCGCCGGCGGCGGAGGCCCTGGTCCCCCCGCTGGGGCCGAACGGCCCGGTGGTGAAGTAGGCGGTGCGGACCCTGGTGGCGGCATCGCCGGCCTCGGTCAGGGCGAGGGCGCCGGCGAGGTTGCCGGGGACCCAGTCGTAGCCCATCGCGGTCAGCAGCGAGACCTCGGCGCGCTCGGCGCGCGGGCCCCATTGCTCGAAGATGCGGCGGATGAAGGCCGGCTCGCCGGTCGAGTCGAGGTAGGTGGCGCCCGCGTCGATCGCGGCCTCGACGGCGGGCTCGCCGAAGCGAGTGAACGGGCCGACGGTCGTGATCAGGACGTCGCCGGACTCGACCAGCGCCCGCACCGAGGCGGGGTCGGCCACATCGGCGCTCGCGGTCTCGAGCCCGCCGCCGAGGTCGTCAGCGAGCCGCTCGAGCTTCGCGGCGCTGCGCCCGGCGAGCACCGGCTTCGCGCCGCGCTCGACCAACGCATGCGCGGTCAGCTCGCCCGTGTAGCCCGTGGCGCCGTAGAGGACGATTCGTCCCATCGCGCGGGGAGCCTACCCTCAGGCGCCTCATGCGCGTCGGGATCTCATCGTGGTGGTTCAACCGCGGCCAGGCCGTCGTCGGCCGCCAGCTCCGCACGGCATTCGACTCGCTCGGGCACGAGACCTTCGTCCTCGCCCGCCCGACCCGCGGCGGCAACATCCGCCCCGGCCTTCATCGACCGCAGCGACGTCTGGGACCAGCCCGGCGTCACCGAGGCCTCCGACTACGTGATCCCCGAGCGGGAGATGCTGGACTGGGCGCGCGAGACGGGGATCGAGGTCGCCTTCTTCGACCAGAACTACCAGTTCGACGAGATCGCCTCGCTGCGGGCGAGCGGGGTGCGCACGATCGGCCGCTTCGTCTGGGAGCAGTTCTCGGCCGAGCACGTCGCCGACGCGAAGCGCGCCTTCGACGTCGTCTACTCGATGCACGCCGCCGAGCAGGAGCGCTACGCCGGCTTCGGGATCGAGAGCCCGCGGGTGCGCTGGGGCGTGCACCCCGAGCTGCTCGAGTTCCAGCCGCCGCCGAAGGACGAGGGCATCGTCCGCTTCATGTTCCCCGGTGGGTTCATGTCGAAGCGCAAGCCCATCGACCCGGTGCTCGACGCCTTTCGCCGGACGAGCGACGAGCGCTTCCGGCTCACGGTCAAGGCGCAGGTCGACCGCAAGGCGCCGAAGGTGGAGAAGGCCGCAAGGCGCGACGGCCGCATCGAGCTGATCACCGAGGACCTGCCGACCGACGAGCATCTCCGGCTCTTCGCCTCCGCCGACGTCTCGCTCGCCCCGAGCCGGTGGGAAGGGCTCGGCCTCCACCTCTACGAGGCGATGGCGTTCGCGATCCCGACCGTCGTCAACGACAGCGCGCCGATGAACGAGGTGATCCGCGACGGTGAGAACGGCCTCCTCGTCACCGCCGTTCCCGACGGCGAGGCGAAGTCGGGGATACCCGCCTACGGGGTCGACCCCGCCGATCTCGCCGCGACGATCGAGCGGCTCGGCGACGATGAGCTGCGCGCCCGCCTGACCGACGGCACGCGGGCGGCGCGCGAGGTCTGGTCGTGGGAGCGCACGCGGGAGGACCTCGCGGAGCTCCTCGAGCTCGCACCCTGAGCCGCTCGCGGGTGGCCCACTAGAGATACGGTGGAGGCGATGAGGCCGCCGAGCGCCGAGGCCCTGAGAGGGCTGGTCGAATGGGAAGCCCCCTACGGCGTCTTCTCGGTCTACATCGAGATCGACCCCGGCGACAGGGGCGGCGCCTGGAGGATCGCCCTGCGCGACCAGCTCGACGCGGCCGTCGAGGCTGCCGAGTCCGAAGACCGCACCCAGGCGATGGCCATCAAGGCGACCGCCGGCCGGATCAGGGAGCGCTTCGAGCCCACGACGCCGCCGAGCGGGCGGATGCACGCCGGGTTCGTCGCCTGCGCTACGAAGCCGACCCGCGACGTCCGGGAGGAATGGTTCGCGGTCCAGTATCCCGTCGAGCACACCCAGGCCTTCTACGGCCCGCGCCCGAACATCCGCGCTCTGGCGGAGATCGTCGACGACGGCCGGCCGCGCGGGGTCGTCGCGCTCTCCTCCGAGCGGGTTCGGCTCTTCGAGTGGAGCTACGGGGAGATCACCGAGCTCGCCGAGCGCGAGCTCGAGCTGCTCGCGGCCGAGTGGCGCGAGCGCAAGGCGCCGCGGATGCGCGATCCGGCGAGCGGGCAGGCGGTGAGCTCGGCGGGCCGCGACCAGCACGACCAGCGACTCGAGCAGCACCGGAAGCGCTTCCTCAAGGGCAGCGCCGGCGCCGCCGGCGCTGCGCTCAGCGACGAAGCCGCGGCGGAGCTGCTCTGCATCGGCGAGGCCGGCCTCTGCGAGGCGTTCCTCGCCGGCTGGGACTCCCCGCCGCGCTACGTCACCGTCGACCCCGCCGACGTGATCGCCGAGCCGGCGCCGGTGATCGCCGAACGGGCGACCGCCAAGCTCGTCGAGGCCGACTCCGGGCGCGACGCCGAGCTCGTCGAGCGCGCACTCGCCGCGGCCCAGTCCCCCAACGGCGCCGGCGCGCTCGGGCTCGCCGACACCGCTCGAGCCCTCGCCCGCGGACAGGTCGAGCGCCTGCTGATCGACGCCGAGCGCGAGCTGCCCTCGGGCGGCATCGACGACGGCCTCCGCGCCGAGCTGGAGTCGGTGTCACCGCCGCCTTCGGGCGCCCTCGACCAATGGATCGTCGATGAGGCGATCCGGACCTCGGCGGCGATCACCGCGATCCGCGCCGAGCCGGCCGAGCGCCTGGCCGAGCAGGGCGGCGTCGCCGCGCTGCTTCGCTACGCCTAGATCTACACCTCGTCTACACCTCGATCAGCCGCAGCGGCAGGTCGAGGCGGGCGCGGAGCTCGGCGAGGGTGCGGGCACCCGGCCCCTTGCCCTCGACCGGCTCGGCCACGAGGATCGCCTCGTCGGCGGCGAACTCGCGCAGGGAGTCCTCGACCGCCTGGACCGGGTCGGAGTCGCCGACGCTGCCGCGGGCATCGACGCCGGCGGCGGCGAGGCTCCCGAGCGAAAGCACCAGCCGCCGCTGTGCCTGCTCGCGCGCCCTTCCGAGGTCGTCCGCCCAGTGGTCGAGCGCTCGGTTGAAGGCCGGCGCGAGCACGAGCACCGCGGTGCCGGGAACGGTCATCCGTGCGATCTCGGCGGCTGCGGCCGGCTCCTCGATCGCGACCAGGGCGACGACGAGGAGCCGGTAGCGCTGGTCGGCGGCGGTCGCGACCTCGATGCCCCGCTCCGGCCGCATCCGCGCGACGACGACGAGCAGGGTCGCCCCCACCAGGGCCCCGACCGCGACGCCGAGCCCCGGGCCCGCGATCAGGAAACCGGCGGCGATCGGGACCGTGATCGCGAACACGATCAGCGGCAGCAGCCAGGACCGGATCATCTCGGGGCCGTTATGGCCCTTGCGCCAGGCGGGCCTCGCCGCGAATCAGCGGCTTCACGATGGACGGGGCCTTCGGCAGCTCCCCCCGAATCTGCTCGGTGGGCTCGAGCCCGGAGGCGGCGATCGTCGCCGCCGTGTCCCGGTTCGGATGGCAGCCGGCCGCCAGCCAGCCCCAGGGCGTCTCGAGCCGGTCCTGCCAGCGCGCGACCTTGGCGCTGTCGGAGCGGACGTGCTCGATGTAGAGCAGGCGCCCGCCCGGACGCAGCACGCGGGCGACCTCATCGACCACCCGCTCGGGATCCTCGACGGTGCAGAGGCAGAGCGTCGAGACGACCGTGTCGAAGCTCGAGTCCTCGAACGGCAGGCGCTCGGCGCCCGCCTCGACCACCTCGGCCGAGGCCGGCACCGGGGGCTCGGCGGCGAGCCGCGCGCGCAGCCGGCGGGCCATGTGCGGATCGGGCTCGGTGAGGACGAGCTCGGAGACCCCGGGCCCGTAATGGGCGAGGTTGTGCCCGGTCCCCGCGCCGAGCTCGAGCGTGCGGCCGTTCGCGGAGGCGGCGAGCTCGGCCCGCATGTCGCGCATTCCCGCATCCTCGGTCGAAGCCATCAACCGGTCGTAGAACGCTGCGAAGAATCGATGTCCGCGCATAGATAGGCTCCGGGAGGTCTCTGCGGAGATCGACCCTACCAGCGAGGAGAGGAGGTCAGATGCCGACATTCGTGATGCTCACGAACCTGACGCCGGACGGGGTTCGGACCCTGAAGAACAACCCGAACCGCGTCCAGGAGGTGAACAAGGAGGTCGAGCAGCTCGGCGCAAAGGTCGTCGATCAGTGGGCCACGCTCGGGCAGTTCGACTTCGTGACGATCGTCGAGGCGCCGGACTCGGAGACGATGGCGAAGGTCTCGGTCGAGCTCGGCTCGCGCGGGACGATGACGAGCCAGACGTTGCCCGCGATCCCGGCCGGCGATCTCGCGAGCTCGCTCTAGGGACGGGGCGGGCACTGATTTGAAGGTCCTCGTCGTCGGCGGAGGGGGGCGCGAGCACGCGATCGTCCGCGCGCTCGCGCGCTCGCCGCGCGCGCCCGAGATCCTCGCCGCGCCCGGCAACGCCGGGATCGCCGCCGATGCGCGCTGCCTCGATGCCGGCGCCGGCGACGTCGGCGCGATCGTCTCCGCGGCCCGCGCCGAGGAGGCCGACCTGGTCGTCGTCGGGCCCGAGGCGCCGCTCGTCGCGGGGGTCGTCGACGCTCTCACGGCCGAGGGCATTGCCGCCTTCGGCCCGAGCGGCGAAGCCGCCGCGATCGAGGGGTCGAAGCTGCACGCGAAGGAGCTGATGCGCGACGCGGGCGTGCCCACGGCCGGGCACGCGGTCCTGCGCAGCCGCGACGAGGCGCTCGAGCACCTCTCCTGCGCCTCCTACCCGGCGGTGCTGAAGGCCGACGGGCTCGCCGCGGGCAAGGGCGTTGTGATCGCGGCGACCGAAGCCGAGGCTCGCGAGGCGGTCGAGGTCTTCTTCGTCGAGCAGCGCTTCGGCGAGACCAGCGTCCTGCTCGAGGAGCACCTCGATGGCGAGGAGCTCTCCCTGCTCGCGATCTGCGACGGCGAGAACGTGGTCCCGCTGGCGCCGGCGCAGGACTACAAGCGGATCGGCGAGGGGGACACCGGGCCGAACACCGGCGGGATGGGGAGCTACTCGCCCGTCCCCGGGTTCGAGGGCGGCTACGCCGACGAGATCGCCGACATCGTCCACCGGCCGGTGGTCGACCTGATGGCCTCGCGAGGGACTCCCTTCGCCGGCGTGCTCTACGCCGGGCTGATGATCACCGAGGCGGGGCCGAAGGTGCTCGAGTTCAACTGCCGATTCGGCGACCCGGAGACCCAGGCGGTGCTGCCCAGGCTGCGCTCCGACCTGGTCGAGCTCTGCCTGGCCTCGGCCCGGCCCGGCGGGCTCGCCGGGATGGAGGCCGAGTTCGCCGACGAATGGGCGGTGACGATCGTCCTCGCCTCCGCCGGCTACCCGGCCTCCTCGTCGAAGGGCGACGTGATCGCGGGCCTCGCCGAAGCGGCCGAGATCGCCGAGGTCACGCACGCCGGGACCGCGATCGAAGGCGGCGAGGTCGTCACCGCCGGCGGGCGGGTGCTGAACGTCACCGGGCTCGGGCCCGACCCGGCCGCGGCCCGCGAGCGCGCCTACGAGGCGGCAGCGAAGATCCACTTCGACGGCATGCAGATACGAAACGACATCGCGGCGCGCGCAGTCGAGCGCGTCGTCGCGGGCTAGGAGACAGATTTGGAGATCCGCGACCCCGACCCCGGTTCCGAAGGCGGCGCCGAGACGGCCACCGAGGAGCCGCTTCCCGAGACCCTCGAGGAGATCGAGGAGATCGAGACCGACGCGCCCCTGGTGGGGATCATCATGGGCTCGAAGTCCGACATGGAGAAGATGCGCAAGGCCGAGACGGTCCTCGACGAGTACGGCATCCACTCCGAGGTGCGGGTGATGAGCGCCCACCGGGACCCGGACACCGTCAGCGACTACTGCAAGAACGCCAAGATGCGCGGGCTCAAGGTGATCATCGCCGGCGCCGGGATGGCGGCCGCGCTGCCCGGCGTCGCCGCCGCCCACACCGACCTGCCGGTGATCGGCGTGCCGATCGACTCCGGGCAGATCGGCGGCATGGACTCGCTGCTCGCGATCGCCCAGATGCCGCCCGGCGTGCCGGTCGCCTGCGTCGCGATCGACGGCGCGAAGAACGCCGGTCATCTCGCCGCGCGCATAATCAACCTGTGATCCCTCGCTATACGCGTGACGCGATCGGGGCCGTCTGGACCCCGCAGCGCAAGATGGACACCTGGCTCGAGGTCGAGCTGGCGGCCACCGATGCCTGGGCCGCCGAGGGCGCGGTGCCGGCGGACGCCGCCGCGGCATGCCGCGAGCGCGCCTCGTTCACGGTCGAGGCCGTCGAGGAGCGCGAGCGGGAGACCGGCCACGACGTCGCCGCCTTCATCGACGTGGTCGCCGCATCCGTCGGCGAGGAGGGCCGCTGGGTCCATTACGGCCTCACCTCCTCCGACGTCCTCGACACCGCACTCGCCCTGCAGCTGCGCGACGCGGCCGGGATCGTGCTCGAGGGGGCGCTCGCCTACCGCGACGCCCTGATCGACCGCGCGCTCGAGCACCGCGACACGCTCACCGTCGGCCGCACCCACGGCGTGCACGCCGAGCCGACCACGTTCGGGCTGCGCCTCGCCGGGTTCGCCTTCGAGGCCGACCGCAACCTCGAGCGCCTGCGCCGGGCCGCCGAGGGGGTCGCCGTCGGCAAGCTCTCCGGGGCGGTCGGCAGCCACGCCTCGATCCCGCCGGCGGTCGAGGCCCGGGTGATGGACGCGCTCGGCCTTCGCCGCGAGGACATCTCGACGCAGGTCGTCCCGCGCGACCGGCATGCCGAGCTCCTCCAGGCGATCGCGCTCGCCGGCGCCGGGCTCGAGCGCTTCGGCCAGGAGATCCGCAACCTGCAGCGCACCGAGGTGCGCGAGGTCGAGGAGCCGTTCGCGACCGGCAAGCAGAAGGGCTCCTCCGCGATGCCGCACAAGCGCAACCCGATCCTCGCCGAGCGCCTCTGCGGCCTCGCCCGTGTGCTGCGCGGCTACTCGCAGGCGGCGGTTGAGAACGTCGCCCTGTGGCACGAGCGCGACATCTCGCACTCGGGCGCCGAGCGGGTGATCTTCCCGGACGCCACGATCCTCCTCGACTACATGCAGCACCTCGGCGTGCGCATCGCGAAGGGCATGACCGTGCACGAGGAGCGCATGCGCGAGAACCTCGAGCTCACCTACGGGGCGCTCTACTCCCAGCGGGCGCTGACCGCCCTGGTCGAGTCGGGGATGACCCGCGACGAGGCCTACCGCCTCGTCCAGGCGGCGGCGCAGAAGGCCTGGGACGAGCGCACTCCGTTCCGCGAGCTGCTCGCCGACGCCGCGCCGGAGCTGGACCTCGACGCCGTGCTCGACCCGAACGCCTACCTCCAGCACGTCGACGAGCTGATCGGGCGCCTCGAGGACCTGAGGTAGTGCTCCACCGATGAAGCTCGTGATGGTGATGAAGGTCCGCGACGAGATCGACGTCGTCGAGCGGACGCTGAGCTATCACCTCGACCGCGGCGCCGACCAGTGGATCGTCACCGACAACGGCTCGACCGACGGCACGCTCGAGGTGCTGAAGCGCTTCGAGGCGGACGGCAAGCTGCGGCTGATCGAGGAGCCCGGAGAGGACTTCCGCACCGAGGCGCATTGGTGGGTGACGCGCATGGCGCGGCTGGCGGCGACCGAGCTGGGCGCCGACTGGGTCGCCCACGTCGACGCCGACGAGTTCTGGATGCCCGCCGAGGGGTCGCTGAAGGACGCGCTCGCTGCGATCCCGGACGAGTACGGGGTCGTCCTCGCGCCGCGCCCGGAGTTCGCCGCCCGCGGCGGCGAGGGCGAGTGGTGGGAGCGGATGACGGTGCGCGAGTCGCGTTCGCGGCTGCGCCCGAAGATCGCCCACCGCGCCGACCCCGACGTCGTCCTTCACCGTGGCGCCCACGACGTCGACATCGAGGGCGAGGAGGCCGGCTCGAAGCACGCCGGCCGCGCCGTGATGCGGGCGGTCAAGGAGGACGCGGACCACGCCGCCGACTCGCGCCTCGTCTGGTCGCCGATCTTCCCGGCACGTGTCCTGCACTTCCCCCTGCGCTCCTTCGAGCAGTACAAGCGCCGCGTCGAGACCACGCTCTTCCACGGCGGCTTCGACGACAAGGCCCACGACGAGCTGCGCGAGGCCTACGACGAGGGCCGCCTCCCCGAGCTCTACGAGTCGCTGGTGCTGAGCGACGCCGACGCCGAGGCCGGCATCGCCGAGGGCCGCCTCGTCGAGGACACGCGCATCCGCGACCACCTCACGGGGACGGAGGGGACGGAGCCCTCCGTCCCCTCCGTCGCCTGGGGAGCTGGAGGAGATCCGCCACGACGCGATGCTCACCCTGGCGCGGACGCAGCGCTCGCTCGTGCGCCAGCTCGACAACTTCCGCGAGCGCGTCAAGAAGCAGCGCAAGCGCCTCAAGCAGGCGGAGTCCGGCGGGCGCCTGCGGCGGCTCGTCGGGCGCGGCTGACAAGCCTGGTCAGCCGGCGAGCCGCTCGCGCAGGATCGCCGGGGTGCCGTGCTTCGGCGAGAGGGTGATGTTGCGCCGCCCGACCGGCTCGGGGCGATCGGTGGCCGGCTCGAGCCGGACCCGGGCGAGCACGCGTGCGCAGGACCGTCCTCATCTCGAGCCCGGCGAACGCGGCGCCGATGCAGCGCCGGGTGCCGCCGCCGAACGGGATCCAGGAGTAGGTCTCGGGCGGCTCGCCGAGGAAGCGCTCGGGCCGGAAGGCGTAGGGCTCGGGATAGACGTCGCCTCGGGTGTGGACGAGATAGATGCAGGCGTTGACGTAGTGGCCGGCGGGAACCTCGTACTCGCCGACCTCCAGCGGCTCCGCCAGCCGGCGGCCGACGGCGGGGATCACCGGCCGGACCCGGAGCGACTCGTTGCAGACGGCGCCGAGGTAGTCCTCGTCACCGGCGGCGAGCTCCTCGCGCAGGCGCGCCGTAGCGCTCGGTGTCGCGGAAGAGCAGGTCGAAGGTCCAGGCGAGGGCGGTGGCGGTCGTCTCGTGGCCGGCGAGCAGCAGCGTCATCAGCTGGTCGCGGATCTCGGCGTCGGTCATGGCCGAGCCGTCGTCGAAGCGGGCGGCGACCAGCATCGAGAGGATGTCCTCGCGCGCATCGAGCTCGGGATCGTCGCGGCGCTCGCGCGATCTCGGCGAGCAGGATGTCGTCGGCCTGGGTGAGGCGGCGCTCGAACGCCTGATAGGGGCCGCGGGCGCCGAGCCGCATCAGGGCCAGGCCCAGGACCTGCGCCTTCCCGGACTGACCGGCCTCGAGGATCGCGAGGAGGCGCCGGCGGAGCTCGTCGCGGCGCTCGCCCTCGGTGACGCCGAAGACGGCCGATGAGGATCACCTCGAGCGTGATCGCCTGCATCGACGGGTGCAGCGCGAACCTCTCCCCGACCGGCCAGGAGGCGACCTCGCGCTCGGTCGCCGCCTCGATCGCGTCGGAATAGGCGCGCATCCGCTCGCCGTGGAAGGGCGGCAACATCAGCTTGCGGATCCGCATGTGCTCCTCGCCCTCGAGGAGCAGCACCGAGCGCTCGCCCATCACCGGCTTCAGCAGCAGGTCGCGGCTGGAGGGCATGCCGTTGCCGCGGCGGTCGCGGGCGAAGATCTCCTTGATCGTCGCCGGGTCGGAGACGAACACGTTCGCCCCCGCGCCGGGGAACTCGAGCGTGAAGGCATCGCCGAAGCGCGACCGGCAGGACTCGAGCAGCTCGACCGGATTGCGGATCCAGCGGGCGCCGGTCGCCGCCGCCGAGCGCGGCCCGGGCGGGCAGCGACTCGGCCGAGGGAATCGCCTCGGGCGAGGTCGCGACGCCCGTCATTGGTCCAGGAACTCCTTGAGCGCGTCCATCCCGCCCTCGGTGATCGGCTCGCCGTGCGCGAAGAGAAGCGCGTCGAAGCGGCGGTCGAGGAGGCGCGCGTAGGAGCGGCGCAGCCCCTCCTTCACCGGCTCGGGGTTGTCCCCGATCAGGTTGTCGGGGACGAAGCGGATCCCGCCGTAGTTGATCAGTCCGTCGGCGAACGGCGAGCGCGCCGGGGCCGCGGTCGACGTGCAGCGCGGTCTCCTCCTCGCAGATCGCGCCGACCTCGAGCGCCTGGATCTTCGGCGCCAGCTCGTCGCCGAAGGCGAACCCCTCGACCTCGGGGCCGTCGCTGAACTCGTGCAGGCCGGCGCGGTGACAGAGGATCCTGCAGCCGAACTCGTCGCGCAGGCGCTCGGAATCGCGCAGGTGGTGGCGGTTGGTGAGCACGATCCGGTCCGGGACTCCTCGCGCTCGCGAAACCACTCGAGCGCCTCGTCGGGAACGATCGGGTCGATCACGGTCCGCGCCGGGGCGACGTAGTAGGAGTTCACCTCCATGCCGATGTTCGGGTGCACCGCGGTCCAGTGATGGACTCCGTCCAGGATCTCCTCCATCCCGGAATCCATACCACGCCACTGGTAGCCTGCCGCAGTTCGGAGGTGGCGAGGGGCTGCCGGAATCAGACAAGGGACAGGAGAACACAGTTGAAGAAGGCAGTTGGATTGGTGGCGGCTGTCGCCGCGCTCGGCGTGATCGGCGTCGTTCCAGCCTCGGCGGGGCAGTCATCCGTCGTGGCCGGAGGGATCTACAAGGGGACGTACGTGTCGTCGATCGGGATGGAGTACAAGACCCGGATCAAGGTCTACGACAGCGGCAAGAGCGGCAACTTCTCGCTCAAGTGCGCCGGTATCCAGCGGGAGAAGATCCAGATCAAGAAGGGCAAGACCCAGCTCAGGTTCGGCGCGGACGAGATCCAGGTCAAGGGCCGAGCCCGGTTCAAGAAGAACGACACGATCAAGGGCGAGATCACCAAGATCGTGACCCCGGGATCCACATGCAGCGCGCCCGGCAACTTCATCGACATCCTGCAGGGCAACTAACCGATGAATCACAGGTACAGGAGGAACCAGATGAGAAAGCCGCTTTCGCTTGTCGCCGGGGTTGCCGTTCTCGGGGCCCTCGCGGTGATGCCGGCCGCGGCCGGCGCCGGAGACGTCAGTCCCGGAGGAGGCAGCAAGGTCGAGCCGGGAAGCGTCTACAAGGGCGAGTACCTGGACGCTGGGAGCATGCGCTACAAGTTCCGGCTCAAGACCTACGAGAGCGGCTCGGGAGGGAACTTCTCGCTCAAGTGCGCCGGTGTCGAGCGGGTCAAGATCCAGATCCGCAACAACAAGTCGAAGCTCGAGTTCGGTGCCGACGAGGTCATGGTCAAGGGCGCGGTCGAGTTCAAGCGCAATGCGCGCGTAGTGGGCGAGATCACGAAGATCATCACCCCCGGACACACCTGCGACGCCCCCGGCAGCCTCGATGGCGGGGTCGCATAAGCCCGCATCTAGCGGAAAGGCGTTTGTGGCGACGGCCCCGGATCTCCGGGGCCGTCGCTATTTTCCGGGCATGCCGAGCGCCGTCGCCGAACTGAAGAAGCACTCCTCGGGCAAGGTCCGCGAGATCTACGAGGTCGAGGACGACCTGCTGATGGTCGCCTCGGACCGGATCTCCGCCTACGACGTCATCCTCGGCGACCCGATCCCCGACAAGGGGAAGGTGCTGACGCAGATGTCGATCTTCTGGTTCGGGGAGACCGCCGACATCGTGCCCAACCACTTCATCTCCGAGGACGTCCCCGAGGAGGTCGCGGGACGGGCGATCCGGGTTCGCAAGCTCGAGATGTACCCGGTCGAGTGCGTCGTCCGCGGCTACCTCTCGGGCTCGGGCTGGCGCGAGTACCGGGAGTCGCAGACCGTCTGCGGGATCGAGCTGCCGGGCGGGCTCGAGGAGTCGGCGAAGCTGCCGGAGCCGATCTTCACCCCGGCGACCAAGGCCGAGATCGGCGACCACGACGAGAACGTCGACTTCGACCGCGCCGCCGAGATCGTCGGCGACCGGGCGCTGATGGCGGAGCTGCGGCGGATCTCGATCGAGCTCTACTCAGCGCGCCGCCGAGCATGCCGCCGAGCGCGGGATCATCCTCGCCGACACCAAGTTCGAGCTCGGCGCCTCGCCCGGCGCCGAGGTCGTGCTCGGCGACGAGGTGCTCACCCCCGACTCCTCCCGCTTCTGGCCGGCCGACGAGTACGAGCCCGGCCGCGGCCAACCCTCCTTCGACAAGCAGTACGTCCGCGACTGGCTCGACGAGTCGGGCTGGGACCACTCGCCGCCGGCGCCGAAGCTGCCCGACGACGTGATCGCCAACACGCGCGCCAAGTACGTCGAGGCATACGAGCGGATCTCCGGCCGCGAGCTCGGCTAGCGGCGGCGTGGCCGTCCCCGACGGGACCCGCGCCGAGTTGATCGAGCGGATCTATTTGGGGTGGGCTGCCGGCGACCTCGACCTCGCCACCGAGCCGCTCGACCAGGAGGTCGTCTGGAACGCGATCTCCTCGGCACCCGACGCCGGTACCTACAGGGGCATCGACGGAGCGCGCGGCTACATGCGGGACTGGCTGGAGGACTTCGTGATGGAGGAGAATGAGGTCCTCGAGCTGATCGAGCGGGGCGATCACGTCTTCCGGTACAGCCGGGGCGCCGGCACCGGCCGCGGCAGCGGCGTGCGAACCGACATCACCTATGCCCAGATCTACTCGTTCACCGCCGCGGGCAAGATCGCGGGGATCGACGAGTACGCGACCCGCGAAGAGGGCATCTCGGAGTTCGACCGCCGCACCGGCCGGTCCGGCTAGGAGCGTGCGCAGGATCGACGTCGCCGAGCGGCGCGCCCGGGTAGGGCGGCGCCACCGGCTCGCCCCGGGCGAGCGCGCCGGCGACGTCGTCGAGGCGACCCGCGCCATCGTCTGCCTGCACGGGACCGACCCGGCGACGATCTACCTCTCCGCGCACGCGCGGGTCGAGGAGATGACCCTGGCGGACCTCGAGGGCGCGCTCTACCGCGAGCGCTCGCTCGTCAAGCACCTGGCGATGCGCCGCACCCTCTTCGTCCTCCCCCGCGAGACGCTCGGCATCGCCCAGGCCGGCGCGAGCGCCCGCGTCGAAGCCGCCGAGCGGCGCCGCCTCGTGCGCGACGTCGAGAAGCACGGCCTGCGGAAGGACGGCGAGCGCTGGCTGGCGAAGGCGGAGGCCGCGGTGATGGCGGCGCTGGCCGGTGGGCGCGAGGCGACGTCGACCGAGCTGCGCGAGGAGATCGAGCTGCTGGCGGGCTCGTTCTCCTACGGCGAGGGCAAGTCCTGGGGCGGCGAGATGCCGGTCGGCCCGCGGGTCCTGACGGTCCTCTCCGCGGCTGGGCGGATCGTCCGCGCCACGAACGTCGGGGTGTGGAAGACCTCGCGCCCGCGCTGGGCCTCGATGGCGGACTGGCTGGGCGAGGAGCTGGAGCCGCCCGACGCCGACGCCGGCGTCGCCGGACTCGTCCGCGAGTGGCTGCGGGCCTTCGGGCCCGGCACGGCGGCGGACATCAAGTGGTGGCTCGGCCAGACCGTGGCCGCGGTTCGGAAGGCGCTCGCCGACGTCGAGGCGGTCGAGGTGGACCTCGGCGGCGAGATCGGGTACGTGCTCCCGGGCGACCTCGAGCCGACCGCGCCTCCGGAGCCATGGGCCGCCCTCCTGCCGGGCCTCGATCCGCTCTCGATGGGGTGGCAGGAGCGCGAGTGGTACCTCGGCGCCCACAAGAACGAGATCTTCGACTCGAACGGCAACGCCGGCCCCACGGTCTGGTGGAACGGGCGGATCGTCGGCGGCTGGCGACAGGACGACGGCGGCGAGGTCGAGGTCCAGCTGCTCGAGGACGTCGGGGCGGACGCCCGGGACGCGATCGACGCGCAGGCGGAGCGGGTCAACGGGTGGCTGGGCGGCACCCGCGTCCTGCCGCGCTTTCCGTCGCCGCTCTGGAAGGCCACCGTACGCTCCGACCGGTGAACCTGTTCATCCAGGGCATGCGGCGCTCGGGGACGACGATCCTCTACGACGCGCTGCTCGAGGACCCCGAGCTGAGGCTCTTCTACGAGCCGCTGCGCGAGGACAAGGTGACCGTCGGCGGTGGGTCGGGCGCCCGCGACACCGACGCCTTCGCCGAGACCCGCGAGATCCGCGCAGCGTTCGCCGCCGAGCGCTTCCCCGAGGTGCCGCTCGAGGAGTTCAACTGGGGCGGGCCGCGCGAGCCGCGGCTGGAGGCGCGCCCCGGCCTGCCCGAGCATTGCCGCGGCCTGCTCGCCCACCTGCTCACGCTCGCGCCGGCCGTGGCGATCAAGGAGACCCGCTTCTACGACCAGGTCGCCGACCTCGCCGACCTCGATCCCGGCGCCGCGCTCGCCCATGTCGTCCGCGACCCGCGCGCGGTCACCGCCTCGATCATGCTCGGCCGCGGCCGCAACCGCGAGGCGAAGCACTTCCCGACCGTCGACCGCTTCTTCTCCGACGCCAAGAAGCGGCGATTGTGGTCGAGCTACGAGATCGCCGAGGAGCTCCTCTCCCGCCCCGGCGCCCCGGCGCTCGAGAAGCCGACCAGCGTCGACCGGGTGCTGCTCGTCTGGAAGCACACGTTCGAGTCCACCTGGCGCGACGGCCGCGATCGCTTCGGCGAGCGCTACGTCCTCCTGCGTAACGAGGACCTGCGGGCCGACCCGGGTGCCGCCGCGAGCTCGCTGTACGAGGTGCTGGGCCGCACCGTTCCCGAGGGCGTCGGCGCCTGGGCGGCGGAGAAGGTGCGGCCGCCCGAGGAGGCCTACGCGGCGCGGGACCGCCGCTGGCTCGACGCCTTCCGCCGCCTGGAGATGGAGCAGCAGGTCGCCGACGCCGGCTACCCCGAGCTCGTCGACGAGGGCAGCTACGAAACCCCGTCGAAGCTCCGCGGGTTGAGCCGACTCTGGCGCTAGGCTCAGATCCATGAAGGCGCGCGTCCTGATCCGGCCCAAGGAGGGCATCCTCGACCCCCAGGGCAAGGCCGTCGAGCGGGCGCTGCCTGCGCTCGGTTTCGAGGGCGTCTCGCACGTCCGCGTCGGCCGCCTCGTCGAGCTCGAGACCGAGAGCCCGGACGAGCTCGACTCGCTCTGCGAGAAGCTGCTCGCCAACCCGCTCATCGAGGACTTCGAGATCGAGCTCGAGGGCGCCGAGGAACCCAGCGCGGCGTGACGACCTTCGGCGTCCTCCAGTTCCCCGGCTCCTGTGACGACCGCGACGCCCTCGCCGCCTGCGAGCGCGTCGGCGACGCCCGCCTGGTCTGGCACGAGGAGCGCGACCTCGACGGGATCGACGCGGTCGTCGTGCCCGGCGGCTTCTCCTACGGCGACTACCTGCGCGTCGGCGCGATCGCCCGCTTCGCGCCGGCGATGGAGGCGGTTGCCGAGTTCGCCCGCTCCGGCGGCCCCGTGCTCGGCATCTGCAACGGCTTCCAGGTCCTCTGCGAGGCCGGTCTCCTCCCCGGCGCGCTCCTGCACAACGAGGGGCTCCGCTTCGTCTGCCGCCAGGTCGACCTCGTCGCCGAGACCGCGGACGGGCCGGAGAGCCCGTTCACGCGGCAGATCGACGCCGGCGAGACCCTCTCGATCCCGGTCAAGCACACGACCGGCCTCTACTACGCGCCCGAGGCCGAACTGGACCGGCTGGAGGGGTCCGGGCAGATCGCCTTCCGCTACGCTGCGGGCCATAACCCGAACGGGTCGGCACGTGACATCGCGGGGGTGACGAACGAAGCCGGCAACGTCCTCGGGTTGATGCCCCACCCGGAGCATGCCGTGGATCCGCTCACCGGCTCCGAGGACGGTCTGAGGCTCTTCGCCTCCGTCGCCGCCGTCCCGGCCTGAGCAGGCCTCCCGGCTCTCCCCCAACCAGAGCTCTCGTCCAAACGCCTGTATGAGGATCGGAATCGTCTCCAAGTGGTTCGACCGCGGCCAGCCGGTCGTCGGCCGCTACCTGCGCACCGCCTTCGAGGAGCTCGGCCACGAGACAGTCGTGCTCGCGCGGCCGAAGAAGGACCGCGGCCCGCGCCCGGGCGCGCTGGACCGAAAGGACGTCTGGGACCAACCGGGGATCACCGAGGCCTCCGCCTACGACATCCCGCTCTCCGAGTACCGGGCATGGGTCGAGGCCGAGGGCGTCGAGGCGGTCTTCTGCGACCAGAACTACCAGTTCTCCGAGCTGGCGACGCTGCGCCGCGAGGGCGTCCACACCGTCGGCCGCTTCGTCTGGGAGCACTTCGCCGAGGAGCACGTCGCGGGCGCCCAGGAGGCCTTCGAGATCGTCTACTCCTTCACCCACGTCGAGCAGGAGCGCTACCGAGGCTGGGGCATCGAGTCGCCCCGGATCCAGTGGGGCCTGCATCCCGAGCTGATGGCGATCGCGAGAGCAGCGCCGAGCGCCGGGACGAGGGCGACGAGTGTTGTCAGTTCGTCTATCCCGGTGGGTTCATCGGCCACCGCAAGCCGGTCAAGGAGGTCGTCGAGGCCTTCATGCGCACGCTCGACCCGAGCTCGCGGCTCCTGATCACCGCCCAGGTCGACCGCAAGCGCCTCGACGACGTCAAGGAGATGGTTGCCGGCGACTCGCGGATCGAGCTCGTCCTCGACGACCTGCCCCGGCTCGACCATCTGCGCCGCGTCGCCGGCTGCGACGTCTGCGTAACCCCGAGCCGCTGGGAGGGGCTTGGCCTGCCGCTCTACGAGGCGACCGCCTTCGCGATGCCCATCGTCGTCAACGACAACCCGCCGATGAACGAGGTCGTCACGGACGGCGAGAACGGCCTGCTGGTGCGCGGGATCGAGGACGGCTCGGCGAAGTCCGGGATCCCCGCGTTCTCACCCGACGTCGCCGAGCTCGCCCGCGCCTTCGACCGGCTCGCCGACCCCGCGCTGCGCGCACAGCTCGCCGAGGGCGCCCGCCGCAAGCGCGAGGAGCTCTCCTGGTCGCGCACGGTGGAGGGCTTCCGCGACATCCTCGAGCGCCTGCCAACCTACGCGGGCTCATGAGCGATTCCAGCCTCACACCCGCCCCGTTCATCGTCGGCGTCGGCCGTTCCGGCACGACGATGCTGCGCCTGATGCTCGACGCCCATCCGGAGCTGACGATCCCGCCGGAGACGCATTTCGTCCCCGACCTGATCGAGATGTTCAGCGAGGGCGAGGCGACGCCGGAGACGCATCTTCGAGCGCCTCTCCGAGGATCGCCGCTGGGAGGACTTCCACCTCGACGCGGCGACCCTGCGCGACCGCCTCGAGGCGACCGAGCCCTTCGAGGTCGCTCCGGTCCTGCGCGCTTTCTACGAGCTCTACGCGGAGAAGGAGGGCAAGCCGCGATGGGGCGAGAAGACGCCGAACTACGTCGACAAGATGGGCGAGATCGAGAGCGGCGCTGCCGGAGGCCCGCTTCATCCACCTGATCCGCGACGGCCGCGACGTCGCGATGTCGCGGATCAAGCGCTCCCTCAAGAACCCGCCGCCGATGACGCGGGTGGCACGCAACTGGAAGCGCCGGATCCGCCGGGCCCAGCGGCAGGGATCGAAGCTGAGCCACTACCTCGAGCTCCGCTATGAGGACCTGATCCTCGACACCGAGGGCACGCTGCGCACGATCTGCGACTTCATCGAGCTCGAGTTCGACGACTCGATGCTCACCTACTACGAGCGCGCCGAGGAGCGGATGTCAGAGATGGCACGCGACCTGAAGCCGGTCGACGGCAAGCCGCTCCGCCCCGGCGAGGAGCGGATGAAGGCGCACGCGCTGACCCAGGAGCCGCCCTCGGCGGATGCCATCGGGCGCTGGCGCAAGCGCATGGACTCGGACGACCTCGAGACCTTCGAGTCGGTTGCCGGCGACCTGCTGGCGGAGCTCGGCTACGAGGTCACCGTGCCGAGCCGCAAGCCGAGCAAGGTCAAGGCGGCGCTCGCCGGCCCGGCCGAGCGCGCTCGCCGGGCGGTCGGCCGCATCGGGGCCCTTCGCCGGCGCGCACCGGCCACCGCGGAGGCGATCAGCCCGGACACGTCGCGCCCGCCGGCCCCCTTCGTCGTCGGCGTCACCCGCTCGGGCACGACGCTCCTGCGGATGATGCTCGACTCCCACCCGCAGCTCGCAATCCCGCCCGAGTCCCATTTCGTCCCGGACCTGATCGAGGTGTTCCAGGAGAAGGAGCCGACGGTCGACGAGGCGCTCGCCGCGATCGAGGGTAACCGGCGCTGGGGGGACTTTCACCTCGACGCCGGTGAGCTGCGCGAGCGGCTGGAGGCGATCGAGCCACTCAACGTCTCCGACTCGCTGCGTGCCTTCTTCGAGCTCTACGCGTCCAAGCAGGGCAAGGATCGCTGGGGCGACAAGACCCCGATTTACATCAACCGGATGCTGCTGATCCAGCGCGCCCTTCCCGAGGCCCGCTTCATCCACCTGATCCGCGACGGCCGCGACGCCGCGCTCTCGCGGGCGAAGCGTGTGCTGACCGACCCGACGCCGATCCCGAAGGTGGCAAAGCGCTGGAAGAACCGGATCCTGCGCGCTCGCGAGCAGGCAGACCGGCTCCCCCACTACCTCGAGGTCCACTACGAGGACCTGATCCGCGATACCGAGCCGACCCTGCGCAAGATCTGCGAGTTCGTCGAGCTGCCCTTCGACGAGACGATGCTGACCTACTATGAGCGCGCCGAGGAGCGGATGTCGGAGATGGCACGCGATCTTCCCTCCGAGGGCGACAAGCCGCTGCGGCCCGCCGACCACCGCGTCGAGGCCCACAAGCTGACCCAGAAGCCGCCGGACCCGTCGCGGCTCGGGCAGTGGCGCGAGAAGATGAGCGTCGAGGACCAGGCGGCCTTCGAGGAGGAGGCCGGCGACCTGCTCGAGGAGCTCGGCTACGAGGTCACCGGCAAGCAGGTCGCGGGCACGCGATAGTGGCGCTCCTCGACCGCCTCGGCATCTCGAAGGACGCGCGCCGGACGGCGTTCCCGTTCGTCGTCGGCATGAACCGCTCGGGCACGACGCTCCTGCGGATGATGCTCGACGCGCATCCGGAGCTGACGGTGCCGCCCGAGACCCATTTCATCCCCGACCTGATCGACGTCGACAAGCGCGAGGAGCCCTCGGCCGAGGTCTACACCGACGTGATCACCTCGCACCGGGAATGGGGTGACTTCGGCTTCGACGAGCAGACGCTGCGCGCGCGGCTCGAATCGATCGACGGACTCGACGCCGCGTCCGCGATCCGCGCGTTCTTCGAGCTCTACGCCGAGCTCCAGGAGAAGCCCCGCTACGGCGACAAGACCCCGCGCTACGTCAGCCGGATGCGGGCGATCCAGCGCGCCCTCCCCGAGGCCCGCTTCGTGCACGTGATCCGCGACGGGCGCGACGTCGCCCTCTCCGTGCTGGACCGCACGGTCAAGGACCTCACCGTCGCCGCCGTCGCCGGCCGCTGGCAGGAGAAGGTCTCGAAGGCCCGCCGTGACGCCCCGCGGCTCAAGCACTACCTCGAGATCCGCTACGAGGACCTGATCCTCGACCCCGAGGCGACGCTGACCGAGGTCTGCGAGTTCGCCGAGCTGCCCTTCGACGAGGCGATGCTCGACTACCACGAGCGCGCCGGCGAGCGCCTCGAGGAGATGAAACGGGAACTGCCCGCCGAGGGCGGCAAGACCGAGCTCTCGGTCGAGCGCCGCATGGCGACGCACGCCAAGACGCGCGAGCCGCCGGACCCGAACAGGGTCGCACGCTGGCGGAGCCAGATGTCGGACCCCGACCGCGCCGAGTTCGAGGAGACCGCGGGCGAGCTGCTCGCCGAGCTCGGCTACCCGGTCGGCGCGGGCGCCGGGAACGAGATGGAGGAAAGGCTCGCCGCGGTGGCGTCCCGGGAGGGCCCCGACGCGGACCCTGAGGACGGCGCTTCCGAGGAGGGCTTGATCGGAAGCGCCTACCGGGCCCCCGAGCGACCCTCGATCCCCAAGCGGGCGCTGCTCGCCGGCGGCGACGCCGTGCAGCGCTTCCGCTCGATGCGGAACCGAAACGCCGGCGGCCCGCCGGCCCCGTTCGTCGTCTCCGCCACACGCTCGGGCTCGACGCTGATGCGGCTGATGCTCGACTCGCACCCGGAGATGGCGATCCCGCTCGAGACCCATTTCGTCCCCGACCTGATCAAGGCGCGGCGCTGGGAGCGCGCCGACGCCGACCGGCTTGCCGAGGTCGTCACGACCCACCGGCGCTGGGGGGATTTCCACCTCGACCCCGACGAGCTCCGCCGGCGCTTCGAGGCGGTCGAGCCGCTCGAGATCGGCGAGCTGATCCGCACCTTCTACCGGCTCTATGCCGAGCAGCAGGGCAAGGCGCGCTGGGGCGACAAGACGCCCGGCTACGTGCGCGAGATGGTCCGCATCGAGCACGTCCTCCCCGAGGCCCGCTTCATCCACCTGATCCGCGACGGGCGCGACGTCGCCCTGTCGGTGCTCGGGCGCGACTGGGGCCCGGACACGATCGAGGGCGCGGCGCGGCGCTGGAAGAAGCGCGTGCTGCGCGGCCGCGAGCAGGCCGCGAGGCTGCCGCACTACATCGAGGTCCGCTACGAGGACCTGATCCTCGACACCGAGGCGACCCTGCTGCGCGTCTGCGAGTTCGTCGAGCTCGACTTCGACGAGTCGATGCTGCGCTACTACGAGCGCGCCGAGGAGCGCCTGGCGGAGAAGGACCGCGACCTCTACCGCGGCCCCGATCGCGAGGCGGTCTCCGCCGAGCACCGGATGGAATCGCACAAGCTCGCGATGGAGCCGCCGAAGGCCGACCGCGTCGGCCGCTGGCGCGAGAAGATGAGCCCGGAGGCCCGCGCCGAGTTCGAGGCGGAGGCCGGCGACCTGCTCGCCGACCTCGGCTACGAGGTCGAGGGCCCGGTCAAGGCCCTCAGCGGCCGCTCAACCTAAAGCGGGGCCAGGCACCTTTGCGCGATGCTCACGTTTCGCGCAGGCGGTCGATGTGGTCGCGGCCGAGGCCGGCCGTCAGTTCCAGGAACGCCGCGATCGTGTCCAGCTCCTCGCCGGTGAAGCGCTTGGCGATGCGCTCCTGCCAGTCGGCGGCCATCGGGCCCCAGATCTCGCGGGCGCGGTCGTAGAACGCCGGCGTCACCGTGACGACCACCTTGCGGCGGTCGGCCGGGTCCGGGCCGCGGGTGGCGTAGCCGGCGCGCTCGAGGCGGTCGACCACGCCGGTGACGGCGCCGGTCGTAAGGCCGGACTCGGCGGCCAGCTCGCCCGCTGACAGCCCCCCGTTCCGCTCGATGATGCTCACGCACTCGAGGTCGGTGCGGCTGAGGCCGAGGATCTCGGCCGCCAGGTTGTCGAACGCGTTGTCCTGGTGGCCGGTGAGCCTGAACTCCTCGATCAGCTCGCCGACCTTGCGCTGCTTCGGTGTTTGGCTTGACATCATGATCTCTTAGTTGCTAAGATACTTAGACAATAAGAGTCTACGCGAAGGAGTGGATGTCATGAGCGAAATCGAGATGCGACTGGAGCTGATCCCCGTGCCGGTCTCCGACGTCGACAAGGCCAAGGACTTCTACGTCCAGGTCGGATTCAACGCCGACCACGACCACCAGGTCAGCGATGAGATCCGGTTCGTCCAGCTCACTCCCCCGGGATCGAAGTGCTCGATCTCGATCGGCAATGGGCTCACCGAGGTGGCCCCCGGGACCCTCGAGGGGCTGCAGTTGGTCGTTCAGGACGCCGCGGCGGCGCGCGAGGACCTGCTGGCTCGCGGCATCGAGGCGAGCGAGGTCCAGAGCTTCCCCTGGGGGGACTTCGTCTTCTTCAGCGACCCCGACGGAAACGGCTGGGCGCTCCAGCAGATCACGAACCCCGACCTCGGCAAGGAAGACAACTAAACGGGGACTGACCCCTTTGGCGAGGGGCCGTTTGTCACCATGGATGAGTGACAGCCCCAGCCCCAACCACCTCGGCGCGCACCGCCGACCCGTGGCGCGACACCGATGTGATCGACGAGCGCGCGCCGCGCTTCAACCAGGCCGTGACCGGCACCGTCGCGCTCGCCGGCGCGATCTTCGGATGGCCGCTCGCCTGGGCGCTGATGGCCGCGCAGCTCCTGATCGGGCTGACGCTCGGCCGTCGCTGGTGCATCCCGTGCGTCGCTTACTTCAGCCTCGTCCAGCCGCGCTTCGGCGAGGGGAGGCTCGAGGACTCGCGGCCGCCGCGGCTCGCGAACATGATGGGAACGGCGTTTCTCGGGGGCGCCGCGCTCGCGTGGTGGCTGGGCGCACCGGAGATCGGCACGGTGCTCGGAAGCATCGTCGCTTTCCTCGCCCTGCTCGCGGCCAGCACCGGTTTCTGCGCGGGATGCGAGCTCTACCGGCTGACGGCGAAGCTCCGCGGCATCTCGGCGGAGCGGCACGACCATCTCGACCCAGCCGACCTCCCGGGCCACGACGGCGCGGCGCGCAGCTTCGTCGAGTTCACCCACCCGCTCTGCGCCGAGTGCCGGGAGTGGGAGGAGCGGCTCCTGGCAACCGGGGACCCGTTGGTCACGATCGACGTCCGCGAACGACCGGAGCTCGCTCGCAAGTACGGAATCGCGATCGTGCCGACGGTGATCGCCGTGTCGCCCCGCGGCGAGGTGCTCGAACGCCTCGCGCCCTAATCAGCGGGGAGCGGCTGCAGGCGGGTGCGCTGGACCCGGGCGAGCTTTCGCTTCAGCCGGCGCATCTGCTCCTCCTCGTCGGCGGTGCGCGGGTAGTCGGGATCGGCGAGGTTGGTGACCTCGTCGGGGTCCTTGCGTATGTCGTACATCTCCCACTGATTCGGGCGGTTCGAGTCGGCGTCGTAGTACTTGGCGATCTTCCAGCGCTGCTCGCGGATGCCGACGACGTGGTTCGGCGGCTGCGGGTAGGGGCCGCTCGCCTGGCCCGACTGGAAGTCGTCGTAGGTGAAGACCGTGTAGTCCTGGATCCGCCGGGCGCGCGGGTTCTGGACGATGCGGGAGTAGTCCTTGCCCTGCCACTCCGCCTGAGCCGACGTGGGTGCGCCGAACAGGTTGGCCAGGGTCGGCAGGAAGTCGACGTGGGAGACGAGCGCGTCCGAGACCGACGGCCGCTGGTAGATCTTGGGGTTCGAGTAGACGAGCGGCACGCCGATCGCTTCGTCGTAGATGTTGAAGTTCTTCTGGCGCAGGCCGCTGTGCGCCATGCCCATCTCGCCGTGGTCGGCGGTGCGGATGATCACCGTGTCTTCGAGCAGCCCCTTGGCGGTGAGCAGGTCGAGGACCTGCACCAGGTACTCGTCTGACGACTTCATCAGGTTGCCGTAGAAGTTGAGGTAGTTGCGTTTCATCTGCGGCGTCGGCAGGCGACCGGTGAAGTTGAAGATCCGCAGAAACTGCTCCTGGACCTTCGGCTTCGTCGGCTGGAGCTGCTCGTTGACCGTCGCCGGCAGCCCGATCTCGCCCTCGAGCCAGGTGTCGTCGTAGCCCGCCTGCTCGTAGGTCCCCGGGTAGAAGAGGACGTCGTGGGGATTGACCAGAGAGACGACGCAGAAGAACGGCTGCTGGTGCTCCGCGACGGTCGAGAGGTACTGGATCACGCCCTCGTCTCCGTCCTCGACGTTGCCGACCGAGTGCATGAAGCGGCCGTCGTTGTCGGTGGTGCCGCCGCCTGCCTCCGAGATGTCCTGGTTGGCGCCGGCGTCGGGCGGGTTCCAGCGTGAGAACCCGAACTGGCCGACATCCGAGGGCTCCCATTCGGAACCGGCCATCTTCACGCAGTGGAACTTGCCCTTGTAGACGGACTCGTAGCCCGCCGCGGTCATCACCGTGGCGAGGTTCGGGAACGAGGTCGAGAGCGGGACCTGCGGGTACTGAGGGGAGGGCATGTCCTGCTCGAGCGTGTACTTGACCCCATGCTGCGCGGGGAAGTAGCCGGACATCCAGGTCGAGCGTGCCGGCGAGCACATGCATGCGTTCGTGAACGCGTTGTTGAAGGTGAGGCCGTTCTGCTGCAGACGGGTGAGGCCGGGCAGGTTGCGGCGGGCCCACCCCGGCGGGAAGTGCTGAATCGCCCGCTCCTGGTCGGTCAGGAAGACGAGGACGTTCTTCCCCGCGAAGGGCTCGCCGGTGGTGGGGCCGGGGGTGATGCCGCGGGCCTTCGCGCTCGCGCTGCCGCCGAGCATCGCCGCCGCCGGGGTTGCCAGTGCTGCCGATTCGAGCAGCTCCTTGCGCGTCAAGCCCCGCCGGGTGTCCCGCTTGCCCATCGGCGCGGAAACTAGCGGACGCGGACAACTGCGCAACCGCCGGCGACTCTCAGTCGGCCCAGCGGAAGGGACCGTCGATCGCCGGCTCGAGCGGCAGCCGCTCCGCGAGCCAGCGGTAGCGCTCGCTCTCGGCGTCGAGCGGAGGCAGGACCTCGGTCAGGAAGCCGGGCAGGTGCGCCCATTTGTGCAGATGGACGTGGACGAGGTCGTCGAGGTCGAGCGCCTGCATCTCCTCGGGGAGGAAGCGGCGCTTCGGCAGCGGGTAGTTGTAGGCGTCGGGGAGCTGCCAGACGCGGTCGTGGAGGTCGGCGGTGACCCCGGACCAGGCGAGCTGCTCCATCAACACGGGCTTGCGAAAGACGACGTCGTTCGCGTACAGCCGCTCGAGCGCCTCCTCCCAGACGCCGAACAGCCCCTCCTCCCGGCGGGCGGCGACCAGGCCGGTGTTCCAGTAGGCGCGGATCCGCTTGCGGTCGACGACCGAGGTCACCCAGGGCTCCGAGCGCACGCCGAGCTCGGCGTACATCCGCTGCCAGAACTTCTCGTTGCGCTTCCCCGGCCCCTTCTGCCCGCCGGCGCGGCTCGAGCCGACCGGCTTCGAGGCCGCGATCCAGTCGCCCTCGACCAGGTCACGGGGCTCGTTCAAGACGACGGTGTCGGTGTCGGAGAAGCAGAGCGTGCGGTGCTCGAGCTCGCGCTCGGCCCAGGCGCAGCAGTAGACCTTGTTCAGCACCGGCGGGTCGCGGCGGCGGCCGGAGAGGTCGAGCTCGACGTGGGTGGCGCCGAGCTCGGTGAGCCGTTCGATCGTCTCCCCGGGTGGGGCGTCGTCGGGGCTGGTGAAGGCGTAGACGGGGGTCTCGGCGAGCCCCCCTCCCCAGGTGCGCACCGAGTCGACGAAGAGCTCGGATTGGGCGGCGAGGTTGCCCTCGGCGACCCGGATCAGGAAGGCGAGCCCGCTGCTCACCCGAAGTTCTTCCAGCGCGCGAGGTCGATCTCGGGGCAGAGCTCGGCGGTGCGCCGGACGTCGTCGGCGAGCAGTGCGACGAGCTCGGAGCGCATCGCGTCGCTGAGCGGCGGCTTCGGCTTCGGGTCGCGCTCGCGGGTCATGTTGCCCGGCAGCTCCTCGAACGGCTCGATGCCGAGGAACTCGCAGGTCCGCGCCCATCTCGGCGAGCGGCTCGTCGCGGCAGCGCTCGAACTGCTGGACGAGCACCCGCTCGCGCGGGAAGAGGTCGAAGAGCCGGCGCAGCTGCTCGAAGTAGAAGCCGCGCCAGACGGCGTCGGAGAGCTGCACGAGCCTGATCGGCTCGCCCGCCTCCTCGGCGAGGCGGATCGCGCGGGACGTGCCCGAGCGCCAGCGCTCGATCGGGATCGCGCAGGATGACCAGGATCCGCGCCTCCGGCGCCGCCTCGGCGAGCAGCCGCAACGACCAGAAGTCGTGCATGTAGCGCGGCGTCCACTCGCCGGTGATCGAGCCCGCGGGCTTGGGGAACAGCCGGGCGTAGCGCTCGGCGATGTCGTCGGGCTCCTCCCCGTCCCAGAAGCGGTTGAAGAAGTGGAGCTCCTTCCGGCGGCCCTTCGGGCGGACGACCCGGTCGTGGGCCTCGAGGCCCCGGTACCACCAGGTCGTCCCGGCGCGCTGGGCGCCGACGCCGACGAAGTCGGGCGGTCCGGTGCTCCATCCGTCCGGGACCTCGGGCGGCTCGAGGGGCTGCGCCCACCGGGGCAGGCGCTTCTCGTCATCCGTCGGCGGTTGGCGCGATCGAAAAAGGCTCAAGGCTGCGAGAGTCTAGGAACGATGCCGCTCTCCACCCGCCTTCGCTCGTTCCTCCGCCCCCCGGCGGAACCGGAGCAGCCGCCCGCGCCCTTCGTCGTCGGCGTCGCCCGCTCGGGCACCACGCTGCTGCGGCTGATGCTCGACGCCCACCCCGCGCTTGCGATACCTCCCGAGACGCATTTCATCCCGAAGCTGGCGAAGGCGCTCGGCGAGCTGCCGAAGTCCGTCGGCGAGGACGAGCTGCGCAGGCGCGCCCACGCGGTGATCACGGAGCACCGGCGCTGGCCCGATTTCGGCCTCGACCCGCACGAGCTGGACCGCCGCTTCGAGCACGCCGAGCCCTTCAACACGACCACGGCGCTGCGTGCCTTCTACGGGCTCTACGCGGAGAAGCCAGGGCAAGCCGCGATGGGGAGACAAGTCGCCGAGCTACGTGCGGCGGATGCGCCGGGTCCACGCCGTCCTGCCCGAGTCGCATTTCATCCACCTGATCCGCGACGGCCGCGACGTCGCCCTCTCCCAGCTCGAGGTCCACCACGGAAACGACGAGGTCGCCGACGCCGCTGCCGAGTGGGTCGCCGGGATCGAGAAGGCGCGCAAGACCGGCGGCAGGATCGGCGACTCCTATCTCGAGGTCCGCTACGAGGACCTCGTCGACGACCCCCAGCCGGTGCTCGAGCGGATCTGTGCCCGCATCGGCCTCGAATTCGAGCCGGCGATGCTCGAATACCACCGCGGCGCGGAGGAGCGCCTGGCGGAGACCGTGCGCGAGCTCAGCCGCGGTGATGGCGAGGCGGTCACCGCCGAGCAGCGCGCCGCCCAGCACGCCAACGTCTCCAAGCCCCCGCAGCGCGAGCGCGCCGGCCGCTGGCGCAGGGACATGAGCGCGGAGCAGCAGCGGGCATTCGAATCCGTGGCCGGGGACCTGCTCGCCGACCTCGGCTACGAGCTCGCCGCCCGAGCCGTAAGTGCTCCTTAACCCGCTGCTCTAGAATCCGCGCCTTCGCGTCGCCAAACCCGGGCGCGGGGCGGGCCAGGGAGAAGTGGCTGCCGCGCCGTAGGCGGCGCTTCGCGTGTTCTCGTACTCGATGCCGAGCCGAAGGCCGACAACGAAGCTGTGCCTAGCCGCCCTGCTTGCGGCGCTGCTCGCGGCCGGGTCGGTGGCGCTGCCCGCGCACGGCCAGTCCGCGGGCGGAGGGGCCGCCGCGAAGCCCAACTTCCTCGTCGTCGTCACCGACGACCAGACCCTCGAGCAGATGCGGGCGATGCCGAAGACGGAGCGGTTCATCGGTCGCAAGGGCACCACCTTCAGCGAGGCCGTCGTCACGACGCCGCATTGCTGCCCGTCCCGGGCGTCGATGCTGACCGGGCAGTACGCCCACAACCACGGCATCCTCTCCAACAAGCACGGCTACCCCGCCTTCGTCGACCCGGGCAACGTCCTGCCGGTGTGGCTGCAGAGGGCCGGATACACCACCGCCCACCTCGGCAAGTTCCTGAACGGATACGAGAAGGCCGTCGGGCCGATCACGACCGTCGCGCCCGGCTGGGACGAATGGGCGACGCTGCTCAAGCCGCGTCGCTTCCTCGACTACGACCTCCAGGTGAACGGCGAGACCGTCTCCTACGGCGACCAGAAGAAGGACTTCCTGACCACCGTCCTCACCGACCGCGCCGGCAAGCTGATCCGCGACCTCGGCGCCCCAGGACGACCCGTTCTACATCCAGCTCGACCACTACGCGCCCCACTCCGGGGCGGGCGACCTGAGCGGCGAATGCGGCAAGTTCACCGCCGCCGAGGGCTCCGGATTTCGCCGCTACGGGGACAAGCCGCTGCCGGCGCCCGAGTCGTTCAACGAGAAGAACGTGAGGGACAAGCCGATCTTCATCCAGCGCCACGACCGCCTCGGGAAGGGCACGAAACAGCGGATGCGCGACGCCTACCGGTGCGCGCTGGCCTCGCTGGAGAGCGTCGACGAAGGCGTCAAGGAGCTCTTCTCGGAGCTCGAGGAGGCCGGCGCGCTCGAGGACACGGTCGTCGCTGTTCATCTCCGACAACGGGTACTTCTACGGCGAGCACCGGATCCCGGGCTCGAAGACGCTGCCCTACGAGGAGGCGATCCACGTCCCCTTCATGATCCGCCTGCCCGAATCGCTCCAGGGCGCCGAGCGCGTGCGCCAGGTGAATGAGCAGGTCGCGAACATCGACCTCGCGCCGACGATCCTCGACCTCGCCGAGGCCGACCCCTGCGGCCCCGACGAGTGCCGGGTGATGGACGGGCGCTCGCTCGTGCCGCTGATGCAGGGGCGCGGCAACTTCCCGTCGGACCGGTCGGTCGTCATCGAGCTCACCCAGGGCAAGGAGACGGTGAAGCCGACCCTGAGCTGCTCGTATGCGGGCCTCCGCACCACGCGCGGCATCTACGTCGAGCACACCAGCGTGCCCCGGCCGAGCGATCGCATCTGCCAGGACAGCGCTCGAGGTCGAGCGCTACGACTTCCGCTCCGACCCCTTCGAGCTCGAGAACCTCGGTCGAGGACTCGGTCCTCGCCGCCCGGCTCGACCTGCTTCGCGAATGCTCCGGCATCCCCAACCGCGACCCCGTCCCCGCATCGGGTGCCTACTGTGAGTAGGGCGCTCGCCGCGACCGCGCTGGTGCTGACCGCGGCGCTCGTCGCCGCGCCGGTCGCGAGCGCGAAGACGGAGCGCCAGGACAAGCTCGAGGAGCTGCCGAACATCGTCATGGTCGTCACCGACGACCAGACCCTGGCGATGCTGAACGAGAGGACCATGCCCGAGACGCTGGCCCGGATCGGCGGCGAGGGAACGACGTTCACCGACGCCGTCGCGACGACGCCGCTCTGCTGCCCCTCGCGGGCGGCGATGCTGACCGGTCAGTACGGGCACAACAACGGGGTGCTCGACAACAAGTACCGGCTGCTGAACAAGAAGCGCAACATCCTGCCGGTCTGGCTCGAGCGCTCGGGCTACACGACGATCCACGTCGGCCGCTACCTGAACGGCTACGAGCGCGTCGCGAAGGCCCGCACGCGGCCCGCGCCGGGCTGGAGCCAGTGGCATTCGCTGATCAAGCCGCGCCGCTACTACGGCTACACGCTCTCGGTCAACGGCGGCACGAGGCCTTACACGAACGCGCCCGAGGACTATCTGACCTCGGTGCTGACCGAGCGATCGGTGCAGATGATCAACCGCTTCGGGCCGCAATCGAAGCCGTTCTATCTCCAGGTCGACCACCTCGCCCCGCATACCTCCGGAGGCGAGGAGAACGGCGGCAGGTGCGTCGGCGCCGCGATCCCGGGCCCGCAGGACGAGGACGCGTTCGACGGCGAGCCGCTGCCCGGACCCGCCCTCGTTCAACGAGGAGGACGTCTCCGACAAGCCGTCGTTCATCCGCTCGCTGCCGCAGATCGACGACGGATCAGATCGAGACGCTGCGCAGGCGCTACCGCTGTGCGCTCGGCTCGCTGCGAGAGGTGGATCGCTCCGTCGCCGCGATCGACGAGGCGCTGCGGGCGGTCGGGGAGAAGAAGCGCACCGTCTTCGTCTTCCTCTCCGACAACGGCTACTACTACGGCGAGCACCGGATCCCGTTCTCGAAGAACTACGCCTACGCCGAGGCCTACCGCCTGCCGCTCCTGATCCGCGCGCCGCGCAAGTACCTCGACGGCCCGCCGGCGACGACGATCTCCGAGCCCGTCGCCAACATCGACCTGGCGCCGACGATCCTCGACTTCGCCCAGACCGACGCCTGCAAGAAGCGCGGCGGTCACCGCTGCCGCACGATGGACGGCCGTTCGCTGGTGCCGCTGCTCTCGGACCACCTCGGCCAGTTCCCGAACGACCGCGGGATCGAGATCGAGCTCGAGCGAAGCGGCGGGGTCTCGGTCGAGGACGGACGGCAGCGGCACCTGCGCCTACCAGGGCATCTACGCACCCAACGAGCTCTACGTGGAGCACACCTCGGCGCTCGACCCGTCGGTCGGGACCTGCGTCGCGATCGACGAACGCGAGCTCTACGACCTCAACGGGGACCCCTTCCAGCTCTCGAGCACCGCGACGCAGGCCTCGAGCCTGCTGCCGCCCTCCGAGCTGCAGATCGGGCTCGCCGACAGGCTCTCGCGGTTGCGGACCTGCGCCGGGATCGAGGGCCGCGACCGCCACCAGGAGGGACAGGCCGTTTTGCGAGTGATCGCCGTCGCCACCTGCGCTGCTCGCCTCGAGCCTCGTCGCCGGGCTCGCGACCGCCGGCGCCGCGGACGGCGCCCGCCAGGCCGACTGCCCGCCCGAACATCGTCATGGTGATGAGCGACGACCAGAGCGTCGGCATGCTCTCCAAGCAGACGATGCCGAAGACGACCAAGGAGATCGTCCGCAGGGGGACGAGCTTCGAGCAGGCGATCGCGACCACGCCCACCTGCTGCCCCTCCCGGGCGAGCTTCCTGACCGGCCAGTACGCCCACAACCACGGCGTGCTCGAGAACGACTACGGCCTGCTCGGCGACGACACCTCGACCCTTCCCACCTGGCTCCAGGCCGCGGGCTACCGGACGATCCACGTCGGCAAGTACATGAACCGGTACAAGAAGACGCAGGGCGCGAAGACGATCGCGCCCGGCTGGGACGAGTTCGACGCGGCCCTCGAGCGCTACTCGTACTACGACTACGCCCTTCGCCTCAACGGCAAGACGAAGCGCTACGGCGACGAGGACGAGGACTACCTGACCACGGTCCTGAACGAGCTCGCGGTCGGCGAGGCGCGGGACGCGG
Source organism: uncultured Thermoleophilia bacterium (assembly GCA_963844425.1). Taxonomy (GTDB): domain Bacteria; phylum Actinomycetota; class Thermoleophilia; order Solirubrobacterales; family 70-9; genus DASUSH01. The sequence continues at coordinate 687,666 of CAWJOD010000020.1, forward strand.
CCCGCTCCTCGAAGCCCTTCTACATGCAGTACACGCCTTACGCCCCGCACATCGCGCCGGGCGACAAGAAGCGCTGCGACGGCGCCGCGGTCCCCGCTCCCGAGGACATGGGGCTGTTCGAGGACGCCGAGCTCCCCGAGCCGCCGTCGTTCAACGAGGCCGACGTCTCCGACAAGCCCTCCTTCATCCAGGGCCTGAAGGAGCTGTCGGCGAAGAAGATCCGCGACCTCGAGCGCCGCTACGGCTGCGCGCTCGCGTCGCTGCGCGAGCTCGACCGGGGCGTCGGCGAGATCGTCGACGCCCTCGACGAGGCCGGTGAGCTCGAGCAGACGGTCCTGATCTTCGTCTCCGACAACGGCTTCTTCTACGGCGAGCACCGGATCCCCGACGCGAAGCAGAATCCCTACGAGGAGGCGCTGCGGATCCCGCTCGCGATGCGGATCCCCTCGCAGTTCCTCGGCGCCGCGAAGCCGGTGGGCAAGGTCGGCGCGCTGGTCGCGAACTTCGACGTCACCGCGACGATCCTCGATCTCGCCGAGGCGCAGCCCTGCAACGCCGCGGGCGCCTGCCGCACAATCGACGGGCGCTCGCTTCTCGGGCTCGCCGCCGGTCAGCCGAACGCACAGCCCGCCGACCGCTCGTTCGCGGTCGAGCTCAAGCGGATCGCGCTGAACGCACCCGTGCTCGGTGGCCGGGCCTGCACCTACACCGGCGTTCGCACCCCGAGCCACGCCTACGTCCACCACACCGAGGCGCTCAACCCGCGCACCCGGGCCTGCGAGCCGGTCGACGACATCGAGTGGTACGACCTCGACGCCGACCCGTTCGAGCTCCAGAGCCTCGACGGAGCGGCGCCGGGAAGCGCGAACGCGCTCACCGAGGGGGCGCTCGCCCAGCGCAGCGCGCAGCTGGCCGACTGCGCGGGGATACAGGGCCGCGACCCCCTGCCCCCCTCGGGTCACTGGTGCGAGTAGCCCGCCGCGCCGCCGTCGCGATCCCGCTCGCGGCGCTTGCGGCGCTCGCCCTGCCCGCCGCGGGCTTCGCCGCCGAGGAGCCCCCGCCGAACGTCGTCCTGATCGTCACCGACGACCAGACCCTCGCGTCCTACAACCCGGAGCGTGATGCCGCGAGACGACCAAGCTGTTCGCGGAGGGCGGGACGCGCTTCGACAACGCCTTCGTCACCTCGCCCCTGTGCTGCCCTTCGCGGGCGAGCATGCTGACCGGGCAGTACGGCCACAACAACGGCGTGCTTCGCAACGAATACGGCCCGCTGGACGAGAAGGGGAACACGCTGCCGGTCTGGCTGCAGCGGGCGGGGTACCGGACGATGCACGTCGGGCGCTACCTCAACTTCTACGAGCCGGTCACCGAGCCGCACGAGGTCGCGCCGGGCTGGGACGAATGGAGGACGATCACCGGCGGCAGCGACTACTTCGACTACGAGCTCGAGGTCGACGGTCGATCCGTCCGCTACGGACACGACGACGCCGACTACGTCACCCGGGTGATCAACGAACGCGCCTCCCGGCTGATCGAGACCCAGGGCCAGGGCAAGCAGCCCTTCTTCCTCCAGGTCGACCACATCGCCCCGCACCAGGCGAGCGGCACCCGCGCGCTCGGCTGCAAGTCGAGCCCGATCCCCGATCCGCGCGATCGCCATCGCTACCAGGGCTGGCCGCTGCCCACCCCGCCCTCCTTGAACGAGGCCGACGTCTCCGACAAGCCCTCGTTCATCCGCGAGCTGCCGCCGCTCGACGAGAGCGACATGCGCCGCGCCACCCGGCGCTACCGCTGCACGCTCGCCTCGCTGCGCGCCGTCGATCGCGGCGTCGACCAGATCTTCGAGGCGCTCGAGCGCGCCGGCGAGCTCTCGGACACGGTGGTGATCTTCGTCTCCGACAACGGCTACTACTTCGGCGAGCATCGGATCCCCGACAAGAAGCACAATCCCTACGAGGAGGCGATTCGCGTCCCCCTCCAGATCAGAGTTCCGAAGGCGCTGCGCGGCGGCGGGCCGAGCGTCCCGGTGCTGGAGGAGACGGTCGCCAACATCGACATCGCGCCGACGATCCTGCAGTTCGCGGACGCGCGGCCATGCGGCCCTTCGGGCGAATGCCGGACGATCGACGGCCATTCGCTGGTCCCGCTGCTTCGCGGGCGCGAGCCATCGTGGCCGGCGGAGCGCGACCTCGTCATCGAGCTCGCCCGGATCGGCTCGCCGTCCGACGTCGGCGGGCGCGCCTGCGCGTACACGGGGATCCGGACCCCCGGCCCGGCCGGGGCCGGCACCTTCTACGTCGACCACACCACCGCGATCGCCGCCAGCGGCGCCTGTGAGCCCGTCGACGAGCGCGAGCTCTACGACCTCGCCGCGGATCCCGTGGCAGGAGTCGAACCTCGCCTACCCCGGGCCGCAGCCCGGCCTCCTCCAGGAGGACAGGCGATCGCCGCTCGAGCGAGCGCTGGCGGCGCGGCTCGAGCAGCTTCGCGACTGCGCCGGGCTCCCGGGCCGCGACCCGCGCCCGGCGTCGGGCCACTACTGCGAATGAGGCGAAGTCGAGCACATTCGCCGGATCGCGCTGCTGGCCGCGCTCGCCGCGCTGGTGGTGCCGGCGGCGGCGCTCGGGAAGCCTGCCGCCGAACATCGTCATGGTCCTCACCGACGACCAGACCCTCGCCGCCTACAACGCGCGCACGATGCCTCGGACCCAGCGCCTGCTCGGCCGGGCACGGGCACGACGTTCGGCGAGGCGATCGTGACGACGCCCACTCTGCTGTCCTTCGCGCGCGAGCCTGATCACCGGCCAGTACGGGCACAACAACGGCGTCCTTCGAAACAACTACGACGACCTGCGCCGAAGGACAGCACGCTCCCCGCCTGGCTCCAGCACGCGGGCTACACGACGATCCACGTCGGCAAGTTCATGAACCAGTACGCCCAGTCGGTGGCTTTGCCGAGCGAGGTCGCCCCCGGCTGGGACCAGTGGCACAGCGTCGTCATCCCGCGCTACTTCAACTACGAGCTCCAGGTGAACGGGGGGACGCGGCACCTCGGCGGAGTCACCCGACGACTATCTCGGCCGGGTGCTCGAGCGAGCGCTCGACGAAGATGATCGACCGCTACGCGCCGAAGCGAAAGCCGTTCTTCCTCCAGCTCGACCAGTACGCGCCGCACATCTCGGTCGGCGAGGACCCCGGCGGGCGCTGCGACAGCGGCGCCGTCCCCGACCCGCTCGACTCGGGCCTGTTCGTCGACGAGCCGCTGCCGATGCCGCCGAACTTCAACGAGGACGACATGTCCGACAAGCCCTCGTTCATGCAGGCGATCCCCCGGCTCGAACCCTGGACAATCGATGGCCTCGACGAGCTGTATCAGCTGCGCGCTCGCCTCGCTGGCCTCGGTCGACCGAAGCGTGAAGGCGGTCCACGACGCGGTCAAGCGCGCCGGCGAGCTCGACGAACACCGTGTTCATCTACACCTCCGACAACGGCTTCTACTCAGGCGAGCACCGGATCCCGGTCTCGAAGCAGAACCCCTACGAGGAGGCGATCCGGGTGCCGATGGTCATCAGCGCGCCGCGCGAGCTGATCGGCGGGCGGCCGCCCGCCGAGGTCGACCTGCCGGTCGCCAACATCGACCTACCGGCGACGATCCTCGACTTCGCGGGCGCGGAGCCCTGCGCGTCCGAGCACAGGCGGGACTGCCGCACGCTCGACGGACGCTCGCTGCGGCCGCTGCTCGAAGGGGACGTGTCGGCCTGGCCCGTGGACCGGGCGCTGGTCGTCGAGCTCGACCGCGGCAAGTCGCCGGTCGAGGTCGACGGGCGCGCCTGCGACTACACCGGCGTCCGCACGACGAGCGGCGTCCTGATCGAGCACCGCGGCGCGATCGATCCCTCGGCCGGAGGCGCCTGCGTCCCCCTGCACGAGTTCGAGCTCTATGACCTCGTCGCCGACCCGTACCAGCTGCAGAGCTTCCACTCCACGGTCACCGGCTCCGTGCCGAGCCCGCTCGAGACAGACCTCTCCGCCCGCCTCGCCGTTCTCGCCACCTGCAAGGGGATCGAGGGCCGAGACCCGAGGCCGAGCGGCGGCCGCACCTGGTGCGAGTGACGCTGTCCGCCGCGCGTGCCGGGGCGTCACTGCCCCCGCCGCGGCTTTGGCGATACTGGATCGGTGAGCGCTACGACGACGTCCTCGGGGGAGGCCCCGCACCGAGCGCTGGGGCTGACCGACTCCGAGTACGCGCTGATCGTCGAGCTGATGGGGCGCGATCCGAACGAGGTCGAGCTGGCGATGTTCTCACTGCTCTGGTCCGAGCACTGCGCTTACAAGCACTCCCGGAAGCTGCTCCGCCGCCTGCCCACCGAGGGCCCGCGCGTCGTCATGGGCCCGGGGGAGAACGCCGGGGCCGTTGACGTCGGCAACGGCTACTCGATCGCGTTCAAGGTCGAGTCCCACAACCACCCGAGCGCCGTCGAGCCGTTTCAGGGGGCGGCAACGGGGGTCGGCGGGATCCTCCGCGACGTCTTCGCGCTCGGCGCCCGGCCGATCTGCGTGCTCGACTCGCTCCGCTTCGGCGAGCTCGACTCGGAGCGCTCGCGCTACCTGTTCGAGCACGTCGTCGCCGGCATCGGCCACTACGGGAACTCGATCGGCATCGCGACCGTCGGCGGCGAGGTGGACTTCGAGGCGCCCTACGAGCAGAACTGCCTGGTGAACGCCATGTGCGCCGGGATCGCGCGCACCGACGAGATGGTCCGCGCCGCCGCCGCCGGGGTCGGCAACGCGGTCGTGCTGATGGGCGCCTCGACCGGGCGCGACGGGATCGGCGGGCGCCTCGGTGCTCGCCTCGGCCGAGCTCGAGGCCGGCGACGAGAAGCGCCCGACGGTGCAGATCGGCGACCCGTTCGAGGAGAAGAAGCTCATGGAGTGCTGCCTCGAGCTGCTCGAGCGGGGCCTGCTCGTCTCGCTTCAGGACCTCGGCGCCGCCGGGCTCACCTCCTCCGCCGGCGGAGATGGCCGCGGCGGGGGGCGTCGGGATCGACATCGACATCGACCGGGTGCCGCTGCGCGAGGCCGACATGGAGCCGTTCGAGATCATGGTCTCCGAGTCGCAGGAGCGGATGCTGGCGGTGGTGGAGCCGGGACGCGTCGACGAGGTGCTCGGCGTCTGCGAGCGCTGGCAGACCGGCGCGGCGCGGATCGGCGAGGTCACCGACTCCGGCGATCCGGATCCTGCGCGGCGGCGAGGTCGCCGGCGAGATGCCCGTGAGCGCGCTCGTCGACGGCTGCCCGCTGTACGACCTCGAGCCGGAGGAGCCGACGGAATGGATCTACGGCAACGAGGCAGACGCCCCCGCCTCGGCGGCCGAGCCCGGCGCCGAGCTGCTGGTCGAGCTGCTGGGCTTCTCGAGCATCGCCAGCAAGCGCTGGGCCTTCGAGCAGTACGACTCGATCGTCGGCTCGCGGACCGTCCGTCGCCCCGAGGCCGCGGACGCCGCCGTCCTCGACCTGCCGGAGGCCGATCGCGCGATCGCGCTCTCGATCGACGGCAACGGCCGCCGGGTCGCCTGCGATCCCTACGCGGGCACGATCGAGGCGGTGCTCGAGTGCGCCCAGAACCTCGCCTGCGTCGGCGCCGAGCCGCTCGGGCTCACCAACTGCCTCAACTTCGGCAACCCCGAGAAGCCCCACGTCGCCTGGCAGCTCGACCGCTCGACCCAGGGGCTCGCCGACGCCTGCCGGGCGCTCGGGGTGCCGGTCGTCGGCGGCAACGTCTCGCTCTACAACGAGACCGAGTCGGGCCCGATCTACCCGACGCCCGTGGTCGGCATGGTCGGCGAGCTGCCCGACCCCGAGCGCGCCGGCTGGGCTCGCGCTCGCGACGGGGACGCGATCGCGCTCGTCGGCCCGTTCGCGCCCTCGCTGGCGGGCTCCGAGCTGGCGAAGCGGCGGGGCGAGCTGGGGCCCGGGCTGCCGGCGCTGCCGATCGAGATCGTGCGCCCGGCGATCGGGCTCGTCCGCGAGGCCGTCCGCGCGGGCGCGGTGCGCTGCGCCCACGACATCTCCGACGGCGGCTCGCCGTGGCGCTCGCCGAGACGGCGATCGCCGGCGGCGTCGGTGCTCGGTCGACCTCGACGGCCTGGTCGAGTCGCGCGGCTGCTCCGGCGAGACCGCGCTCTTCGGCGAGGGGCCCGGCGGATTCATCGTCGCCGGCGAGCGCGGGCGATCGAGGAGCTGGTCGATTCGGTCGGCGCGCCCGGCGCGTTCCTGATCGGCGACGCCGGCGGCGAGTCGTCGAGCTCTCCGCCGCCGAGGCCGAGCGTCCGTGCCGCTCGCCGACGCCGAGCGCGCCTGGCGCTCGCTCGGCGAGCGGATGGCTGCGGCCGCGGCTAGACAGGAGCCTCACGACAGCTGACCGCGCGCGGTCGATGACCGCGCCGTCCGCCGCGTCCTCGGGGCCGGCTCGCTGATCCTGCAGCGCTACGTCGCGCCGAGACCCGCGGCGCGCGATCGCGATGGTGGTCGCCTGGTTCCTCGTCGTGCTCGTCGGCGCCCTGCTCGTCCTCCTCCGGAGCCGGCCGCCGTCGCCGAGGCGGCGGCGCTCGCGACCTACGCGGCGGTCCTGATCGTCACCGTCGCCGTCGGCTGAGTGGACCGGCGTTCCGCGAGCCGAGCGTCGACGAGGACGTCGTCGGTCGCCGCGTCGCGCGCGACCGGCGCCGAGCGCGATGCCGCGCTGAGCGGGGGCCGAGCGCGCGCAAAGCCGGGGCGGCGGTCCAGGCCGGACGACGCGAGAAGCCCGCCGGCACCGGTCTCGCTGGTCGAGCGGCGAGATCGCCGGCGCCGACGGGCACGCGGGCAGCGGCCATCGCCGAGGTCATCGAGGAGCCAGGCGGCGAGCGCGTCCTGACGCTCACCGAGCCTCGAGCGTCGACCCGGGGCCCGACGTCGACGTGCTGCTCTCGGCCAGTCGCCGAGCGGGATCGAGGACGCGATCAACCTCGGCGGCGCTGAAGGGCTCGAGCGGCAACAGGAGTACGCGATCCCCGCCGACGCCGACATCGGCCGCTACTCGAACGTCGTCCTCTACTGCAATCCGTTCACGGTCCGGATCGCCGTCGCGGAGCTGGACGTCCTGCAGCGGTCGCGTCGCTCTCGACGGTGAGGGTGCCGGTCATGCCCTGGGCGGCATGGTCGGCGATCGTGCGATGAACTCGTACTCGCCCGGGTCGAGGTCGACGGTGAGGTCCTCACTGCCGCCGCCGTCGAGGTCGGAGGTGGCGAGGTCGGTCGCCCTCGACGGTGAGGTTGTGCGGGATCTCGCCGTCGTTGACGACCTCGAGCGAGTCGCCCGCGGCGACGCGTCGGGTCACTCGGGTCGAAGGAGTACTCGGTCATCGTGACCTCGGTCGCTGCCGCCGGCGGCGCTCGCCGCCGCGCCGGTCGCCCCGGTCGCCGCCGTCGGTAGGTGCGTGGTCGGCGATGCTCGTCGTGCCTCGTCGTCGTCACCGCCGCAGCCGGCCGCGATCAGGGCGAGCGAGGCGAGTACCAGGACGAGGGCGATCGGTGTGCGGCGCATTCGGGTCCTTTCCTCCGGGGGAGTGCCAAATCTACCGTACGCTCCGCCTTGCGACGCTGGGGACTTTAGGTCATCGGCACTCGAGGAGCGCGCCGCCCCCGTTGCTAACCTTGCTGCGTAGGTAGCCGGTAAGGGTCTGAAGCCCCTCCCCTATCGCCTTTCTCCTCATGAACTCAACCGAATGCCGCGACCCCGGTCGCGACGTCGACGATCGCGACGGACCGCGCGACGAATGCGGGGTCTTCGGCGTCTACGCGCCTTCCCACGACGTCGCCCGCCTCGCCTACTTCGGCCTCTACGCGCTCCAGCACCGCGGCCAGGAGTCGGCCGGCATCGCCACCTGCGAGGGCGGCCACATCACGACCCTGCGCGAACTCGGGCTCGTCTCGCAGGTCTTCGACGAGGAGAAGCTGCGCGCGCTCGAGGGCGACATGGCGATCGGCCACGTGCGCTACTCGACCACCGGCGGCGGCGCCTGGGAGAACACGCAGCCGGTCTGGCGCGATGACGGCCGCGAGCTCGCGCTCGCCCACAACGGCAACCTGACCAACGCCGTCGAGCTCTACAACGAGCTGCGCGAGCGCGGGATCTCCTTTCGCGGCACCTCGGACTCGGAGATCATCGCCGCCCTGCTCTCGATCGAGGAGGAGCGGCCGATCGAGAACGCGGTCGCCGCGGTGATGCCGCGGCTCGAGGGCGCCTACTCGACGGTGGTGATGACCAAGCGCGCGGTCGTCGCCTTCCGCGACCCGAACGGCGTGCGCCCGCTCTCGCTCGGCAGGCTCGGCGACGACCATTGGGTCGTCGCCTCCGAGAGCTGCGCCTTCGACATCATCGGCGCCGAGCTCGTCCGCGAGGTCTCGCCGGGCGAGGCGGTCTCGCTGACCGCGGACGGCCTCGAGTCGCGCCAGGTCGTTCCCTCCGAGCAGCCACGCCTTCTGCGTCTTCGAGCACATCTACTTCTCGCGCCCCGACACCCGCCTCGAGGGCCGGGTGCTCCAGCAGGTCCGCGGCCGGATGGGCGAGATCCTCGCCCGCGAGGCGCCGGTCGACGCCGACCTCGTGATCTCGGTGCCCGACTCCGGCAACCCGGCGGCGAACGGGTTCGCGCGCGCCTCCGAGCTTCCCAAGGACGACGGCCTGATCAAGAACCGCTACGTCGCCCGCACCTTCATCCAGCCGGGACAGGAGCTGCGCAAGCACGGGCTGCGGATGAAGTTCAACCCGTTGCCCGAGATCGTCTCGGGCAAGCGCGTCGTCGTCGTCGACGACTCGATCGTCCGCGGCAACACCACCCGCCAGATCGTCGGCATGCTCAAGGACGCAGGCGCCTCCGAGGTCCATCTGCGGATCTCCGCACCGCCGATCCGGCATCCCTGCCACTACGGGATCGACATGTCGACGCGCGAGGAGATGGTCGCCCACGGTCGCTCGGTCGAGGAGATCGCGGCGGAGCTCGGCGCCGACTCGCTCGCCTACCTCTCGATCGAGGGCATCTACGAGGCGATCGGGACGCCGCGCGAGCACCACTGCGACGCCTGCTTCACCGGCGAGTACCCGCTCGGGGCGCCCGAGGACGCGAACGGGAAGTTCGCGCTCGAGCAGCTCCAGCCGGCCGTCGTCCGCTGAGTCCGCGCTTCGAGGGGCGAGGCTTCCGCCGCCCACCGCTTGATCCTTAGCCGAGCCCGATGACCCAGCTTCCGCTCACACCCGAGCAGCCGCCCGAGCCGGGCGACCCGGCCGAGGCCCTGCGCCGCCACTTCGGCCACCTCGGCTTCCGCCGGGGGCAGCGCGAGGCGGTCGACGCCGCGCTCGCTGGTCGGGACGTCCTCCTGGTGATGCCCACCGGCGCCGGCAAGTCGGTCTGCTACCAGCTCCCGGCGCTGATCGATCAGCGCCTGGCGGTCGTCGTCTCGCCGCTGGTCTCGCTGATGCAGGACCAGGTCGAGGGGCTCGGCGACCACGCGGCGCTGATCAACGCCCAGCGCGAGGGGTCCGAGAACCGGGAGACGCTGGCGCGGGCGATCGCGGGCGACGTGCGGCTGCTCTATGTCGCTCCCGAGCGCTTCGCCGCCCCCGGCTTCACCGACCGCCTCAGCGCCGCCGAGATCGGTCTCTTCGTCGTCGACGAGGCGCACTGCGTGAGCCAGTGGGGCCACGACTTCCGCCCCGATTACTTCCGCCTCGGCGACGTCGCCGCGAGGCTGGGCGCCGCCTCGGTATTCGCCGCGACCGCGACCGCTACGCCGCGCGTGGCGCTCGACATCGTCCGCCGCCTCGGCCTCGACGACCCGCTCAGGCTCACGACCGGGTTCGACCGGCCGAACCTCTCCTACGACGTCGTGCCGGTCCGGGGCGACCGCGCCAAGCATTCGGCGACCAAGGCTCTCCTGACGGATCCGGAGGGGCTGCCCGCGATCGTCTACGCCGGCACGCGCAAGAAGACCGAGGCGACGGCACGGCGGCTGAGCGGCGAGCTCGGCTTCCGCGTCGATCCCTACCACGCCGGGATGGAGCGCGACGAGCGCGCCGCCGCCCAGCGCCGCTTCATGTCGGGCGAGGCGCCCGTCGTGGTCGCCACCAACGCCTTCGGCATGGGCGTCGACAAGCCCGACGTGCGCACGGTGGTCCACGAGGCCGTGCCCTCATCGCTCGAGGCCTACTACCAGGAGGCGGGGCGCGCGGGACGCGACGGCCTCCCATCGCGCTGCGTGCTGCTCGCCGAGAACCGCGACAAGGGCCTGCACGTCTTCTTCATCAACGAGACCGACGGCGAGGAGGCGAAATCGCATCGCTGGCGCCAGTACCGCGAGGTGTGGGGCTACGTCGAGGGCGAGCGGTGCCGGCGCGCTGCGATCCTCGGCCACTTCGGCGACCGCGCCGAGCCGATCGCCTCGGGACGCTGCTGCGACGTCTGCGACGGCGAGCTCGAGGTCGCGGCGACGGCTGCGGTGCCGGCGATCCCGGACGAGGTCGCCGGCGACCTCGACGGCGCGATCATCTCCGTCGTCCGGCGTGCCGACCCCGCGGTCGGGCGGACCCGCACGGTCGAGATCCTCCGCGGCGGCCGCAGCAAGGTCGTCGCCCGAAACGGCTACGACGGCCTCCCCGGCTACGGCCAGTTCCAGCAGCTCCGCGCCGACGAGGTCCTGGCGCGCGTCGACTCCCTGATCGCCGACGGGCGCCTGCGCTCCACCGGCGGTCGCTTTCCGAAGCTCGTCGCCATCCAGGAAGCGCGCGTGAGCCTGAGGGTCGCGGTACTCGCCTCGGGCACCGGTACGAACCTGCAGGCGATCCTCGACACGGTCCACGGAAAGGACGGGATCGAGGTCGTCGGCGTCGGCTCCGACAAGCCCGGGGCGATGGCGCTCGAGCGCGCCCGCGGCGCCGGGATCGAGGCCGCCGTCTTCGCGGCCGCCGAGTACCCGGACCGCGACCAGCGCGATCGCGCGATCGGAGACTGGCTCGAGGGGCTGGGGGTCGAGCTGCTCGTGCTCGCCGGCTACATGCAGCTGCTCTCGCCGGAGCTCGTCGGCCGCTTCGCGAACCGGATCGTCAACGTCCACCCCGCCCTGCTGCCGTCCTTCCCGGGCCTCGACGCGATCGGGCAGGCGCTCGAGCACGGGGTGCGGATGACCGGTGTCACGGTGCATTTCGTCGACGAGGGGGTCGATTCGGGGCCGATCCTGCTTCAGCGGCCGATCCCGGTGCCCCCCGACCGCGACCGCGCCGCGCTCGAGGAGGCGATCCACGCGACCGAGCACGAGCTCCTGCCCGAGGCGATCCGGCTGATCGCGGCCGGCAGGGTCGAGCTCGACTCGAGCGACCCCCGCGTGGTTCGGATCGCTGAATAGACTCGCCGGAATGACTGCCGGCGAAGCGGTGACGGGGAAGGCGGAGGAGGACGCCGTGGCGGCGGCCGAGCGGCCGCAGGAGGTCCGCCGGGCGCTGATCTCGGTCACCGACAAGACCGGGGTCGCCGAGTTCGCCGCCGGCCTCGAGCGGCTCGGGGTCGAGGTGATCTCCACGGGTGGCACGGCGGCCGCGCTCACCGAGGCCGGCGTGGGGGTGCGCGCGGTCGAGGAGGTGACGGGGCAGCCGGAGATCCTCGGCGGCAGGGTGAAGACGCTCCACCCCCGCCTGCACGCGGCGCTGCTCGCGGTCCGCGACGACCCCGACCACATGGCGACGCTCGAGGCCGAGGGGATCGAGCCGATCGACCTCGTCTGCGTCAACCTCTATCCGTTCGAGCGCACCGTCGCGCGGCTCGACGTCTCCGAGGCGGAGGCGGTCGAGAACATCGACATCGGCGGTCCGACGATGATCCGGGCGGCGGCGAAGAACCACCGCTACGTCTCGGTCGTCGTCAGCCCCGCCAGCTATGACGCCGTCCTCGCCGAGCTCGAGGAGTCGGGTGGCTCGATCTCGGGCGCGACGCGGCACTGGCTGGCCAACGAGGCATTCGCCTCGACGGCGCGCTACGACGCCGCGATCAGCCGCTGGTTCGGCGGCCGCTACGAGCTCTTCCCCGAGCACGTCGTCACCACCTGGGAGAAGTTCCTCGACCTCTCCTACGGCGAGAACCCCCACCAGGGCGCGGCGCTCTACACCGAGGTCGGAGCGCGCTCGCACGTGCTCTCGCGGGTGGCGAAGCTGCACGGGAAGGAGCTCTCCTTCAACAACGTGCTCGACCTCGACTCGGCGCGGCGGCTGGTCGAGGAGTTCGACCAGCCCGCCTGCGCGATCATCAAGCACAACAACCCCTGCGGGGTCGCGATCGCGGACGAGATCGAGGATGCCTACGAGAAGGCGCTCGCCTGCGACCCGCTCTCGGCGTTCGGCGGCGTGATCGCCTTCAACCGCGAGGTCTCGCTACCGCTCGCGGAGCGGCTGCACCAGAACTTCGTCGAGGTCCTGATCGCTCCCGGCTACGGCGGCGGAGCGCTCGAAGTGCTTTCGCAGAAGGAGGCGATCCGGATCCTCGAGGACACGGAGCCTCGCGCGGCGACCGCCGGCGAGCGCGACGTGAAGCGCATCCGGGGTGGCTTCCTCGTCCAGGACGCCGACCGCGTCGACGAGACGCGCGAGGACATGGAGGTGCCGACGAAGGCCGGCCCGGACGAGGAGCAGTGGGAGGACCTGCTCTTCGCGTGGAAGGTCTGCCGCCACGTCCGCTCGAACGCGATCGTGCTCGCGAAGGAGGGCGCGACGGTCGGGATCGGAGCCGGCCAGATGAGCCGCGTCGACTCGGTCCGGATCGCGATCGAGAAGGCGCAGGACGCGCGCGGCGACGAGGCCGAGGCGGTGCTGGCCGGGTCATCGTGCGCCTCCGACGCGTTCTTCCCCTTCCCCGACGGCCCGCAGACCGCGATCGACGCCGGGGCGACAGCGCTGATCCAGCCGGGCGGCTCGAAGCGAGACGGTGAGGTGATCGCCGCCTGCGACGAGGCCGGCGCCGCGATGGTCTTCACCGGGCGACGCCACTTCCGCCACTAGAGCGACCGGCTGCTAGGGCCGGCGGACCTGGGTCGGGTCGCAGTCGAGGGTGCCGTTCTCGGTGAACGGGGTCGAGCCGTCTCCCGGGTCGCGCTCGTTCGAGCCGGGGCACCGGCGGCGCTGGTCCTGGGTGAGGCCGGCGAACGCCTCCGTCGGCGAGAGCGGCTCCGCGAAGATGTCCGGGAGGACCCCGTCCGGGACGCCGGCCGCGGGCGTGAAGGCGTTGAAGTTGGTGGCGATCCGGCCCATGCCGCCGTTGGCGTCGTCGATGCCGGAGTTGGCGAAGTCGTCGAACCACGAGACGAGCTCGGGCGTATACGCGCGCAGGAAGGCGAGCGAGGGGCGGCCGTCGCGAAGGGCGCAGATCTGCTCGCCGAAGGCGCCCTGGGTGAAGTCGTCGTCGGCGGCGGACTCGAGGTCGTCGGGGTCGTTGGGGTTCTCGGCGCAGGTCGGGCTGCCGGAGCCCAGCGCGGCCTCGGTGACCGCGGGCTGGAGGCGGTTTAGGTCGACGAGGTCGTTGGCCGCTCCGGGGCGCAGGACGAGGTGGTCGAGGTCGCGAACGGTGGGCACGGCGTCGGCGGCGGCGGCGCGGAACTCGGAAAAGAAGGGCGCAGGCGCGACCGCGACCGGCTTCGAGGCGTCGACCAGGGGGTCGACGTCGTCGAGCGCGGCGCGGAGGTTGACGAAGGTGGTGTTGGCCTGGCGCATGAAGTCGGGGAACTCGGCGACCGCTTCGGAGAGCGAGCTCTTCTGGCGGGCGAGGGCGCCCTGGAAGCGGTTGAGGTTGCCGACCAGCTGCTCGAGGTCGGGGGCGCGCTCGGCGAGCGCGCCGGAGAGCTTCGAGCCGTCGACGATCAGCGCCTCCAGGGCGCGCTCGTCGCGGTTTAGCTCGCCGAAGACCCGGCGCGAGGTCGAGAGGAACGGGTTCAGGTACTTAAAGCCCTTGTTCGCCTGCTCGCCGACGCCGTCGTAGGAGATCTCGAAGCCCTTGATCACCTTCTTCAGGTTGCGGATCGTCCGGTCGTCGAGCGTGTTGAAGATCTCGTCGAGGTCCACGTTGGCGATCGTGTCCTCCTGCTCGATCCGGCCGCCGTCCACGATCGTCTCCGCCTCGCTCGGAATCGGGGGGCAGGGTCAGCTCGACCTGGTTGCCGGCGATCGAGGAGAGCGAAGGGGGGTTCACGCGTCGCGATCGTCCCCTGAGGCAGCGGCGCCAGGTCCTCGTCGACGGTGAAGGTCACCAGCGCGGTGTTGTCCGGCGCCAGCTCGATCGTCTTCACCGAGCCGACCGGCCTCCCCGCGAGCGCGACCTGTGCCCCGTCGACGAGCTGGCTCGCGTTCTCGAAGTTCGCGGTGACCTCGTACTCGTCGCCGGTGAAGAGGAGGACGTAGGCGATCAGGGCCGCCGCCGCGAGCAGCGCGACGATCGGCGAGCGTGCGCCCGCGCGACCCCTCTTCCTCTTCGTGACCGTCTCGGTCCTCGTCGCCTCGCGCCAACTTCGTTTCTCACGGCGCGAGATTTCAGTTCCCCTGATGCCCGACGCGCCCGTGCGGCGCAACTCCTATCAGCCGCAGACATACCCGACCGTGATGGCCGTCACACGCTTGATTCAGGGAACCGGCAGTGGCCCCGAATCATCGGGCTCGGTCGCGCCGAACGTGCACACGCGCGTCTTCCGGTCGTCGAAGCCCTTCGGGCTCTTTGCCGTCAGCACGACCACCGCGCACCTGTCCTCGCGATCCGGTACCTCGACGCTCCAGAACGTCACCCCGACCTCGCGCTCTCCGCGGTCCAGCTCGAACCGTTCGCGGTTGTCGCCCTGGCCGACGGCCACGGACACCTTTGAGGCGCGCTTCACGCCGGCCTCGATCAGGGTCGCGCCGCTCTCGGCCTTCGAGTACGAGATCGACTGGATCTCCGGTTGATGGAGCCCGCCTCCCCCGTGTCCGTCGCTCGCGATCGCCGGCGCCGCGGCGACGCATACGCATGCAGCGGCCGCTCCGATCGACCGCGTCAACACTTGGCCCATCGTTCATCCCCTCCTCGTCAAAGGATTCGGAGCGAGATTAGACCCGGGCGGGGGGCCGATGCGCCAGTTGAGATTGGGGCGGTGGGATTCGAACCCACGGTGAGGCTTTCGCCAGCCGGGTTAAAAGCCCGGTCCCTTCGACCACTCGGTCACGCCCCAGGGAGAGTCCAATGATGACGGCCGCTCAATCGCGATACGGCGCGCCTTCGTCGGGCGTCGACGCCTCGGCGTGCAGGCGCCGGGGGATCCGGCCCGCCCGGCGGGCCTCGTATCCGGACTCGACGGCCTTGCGCATGGCCGCCGCCATCCGCTCCGGATCCTCGGCCCGGGAGACCGAGCTGGCGAGCAGGACGCCGTCGCAGCCGAGCTCCATCGCCAGCGCCGCGTCCGACGCGGTGCCGATGCCGGCGTCGAGGATCACCGGCACGCTCGCGCGCTCGACGATGATCCGGACGTTGTAGGGGTTGCGGATCCCCGAGCCGGACCCGATCGGCGAGCCGAGCGGCATCACCGCGGCGCAGCCGACGTCCTCGAGCCGGCGGGCGAGGATCGGGTCGTCGTTGGTGTAGGGGAGGACCGTGAAGCCCTCGTCGACGAGCGCCTCGGCCGCGGCGACGAGCTCGACCGCATCCGGGAAGAGCGTGCGGTCGTCGCCGATCACCTCGAGCTTGATCCATTCGGTCTCGAACGCCTCGCGGGCGAGCTGCGCCGTCCGGACCGCGTCTCGCGCCGTGTAGCACCCCGCCGTGTTCGGGAGCGCGAACAGGCCGAGCCGGTCGATCACCTCGAGGACCGAGCCCTGCGCGAGCGGGTCGACGCGGCGCAGGGCGACGGTGACGATCTCGGTGCCGGAGGCGCGCAGCGCGCTCTCCATGCTCTCCAGGGAGCGAAACCCGCCCGTGCCGACGATCAGCCTCGATCCCCAGGTCCGGCCGCCGAGCTCGAACGAGTCGGCGGACTCGAGCTGCTCGGACGCGGTCCGCTCGCCACCGCCGATCGCCCGCACCACCTCTACGGCCTGTCCTTCACGCAGCTGTGTCGCCTCCCAGTCGGCCCGCGGCACGACCTCGCCGTCGACCGCGACGGCGATGCCGCGGCGCTCGGACGTGACGCCGGCGAGCTCGACCGCGGCGGCGACGCTGGACCCGTCGGCGAGCTCGATCGGCTCCCCGTTGATCTCCACCGTCATGCCGTCGCCCCCTCGCGCTCGAAGCGCGCCGGATCGAGCCCGGCGGCGGCGGGCAGGCAGCTCAGAGCCGGTCAGGTGCGCCGCCACGGCGTCGGCCGTGAGTGGTGCGAGCAGGATCCCGTTGCGGTAGTGGCCGGTGGCAAGAACGAGGCCGTCGAGCCGCCCGAGCCCGACAAGCGGCGCGTTGTCCGGTGAGCCCGGGCGCAGGCCTGATGTCATCTCGTCGATCTCGAGCTCGGCGACCTCGGGAAGCAGCCGGTAGGCCTCGCGCAGGAGCTCGTGAACGCCCCCCGCCGTCACGGTCGTCTCGAACCCGCGCTCCTCGACCGTCGCCCCGACGACGAGTCGCCCGTCCGCGCGCGGAACCAGGTAGACCCAGCCCGATTCGACGATCCGCTCGCAGACCGGCTGCTCGCCGCGGAGGACGAGGATCTGCCCCTTCACCGGCCGCACCGGCGGCAGCGCGGCAGCCGGGAGCCAACCCGGCTCGCCGGACCAGGCGCCCGTCGCGAGGACGACCCGGGCGCTGCGTAGCTCGCGGCCGCCTCTGGTCCGGACCCCCTCGATCCGATCCCCGTCGAGGACCGCCTCGGCCGGCTCGTCGCCGGCGATCAGCTCGCCGCCCGCGCGGGAGAGGGCCTCGGTCAGCGCCGCGACGATGACGCGCGGATCGGCCTCGGCCTCGGTCGGCGCGTGGATGCCGCCCGCCACCGAGGTCGACAGGCCGGGCTCGAGGCGGCGGCACTCCGTGGGCCGCAGCCATTCGGCCTCGAGCCCCAGCGAGACCTGGAGCTCGTGCCGGCGGCGAAGCTCCTCGGCCTCGTCGCGATCGAGGGCGACGTGGAGCGCACCGCACGGCCGGTAGCCGACCGCGCGTCCCGAATGCTCGCCGAGCTCGGCCGCGAACTGCGGCCAGGCCGCCGCTGAGGCGAGGTTCGCGCGCAGGAGCCGCTCCTCGCCCCACGAGACCTCGCCGACCGGGGCGAGCATCCCGGCGGCGACGCCGGACGCGCCCACCCCGGGGCGGTCGCGCTCGAGCACGCAGACGCGCAGGCCTCGCAACGCCGCGCGCCAGGCGCAGGCGAGGCCGATCACGCCGGCCCCGACCACGAGCGCGTCGTAGGTCTCGCCGCCTTCGCTGCCGTTGATTCTCTTGTCCGGCACGACCCTCCTCCCTGCGCCGGCATTACCCGGATCAGGTTCTGGCGGTCGGCGGCAACAGCCGCCCTCTCAGCCCGGCGTGTCAGGGGCTCCCGCTTGCCTCACGCATCGTAGCCTGGGAGCGTGAGCGAAAGCGGCGATTTCGACCGGTTGCTCCTCGAGTTCGAGGCGTTGTTCGTCGGCGGCGCCCGGCCGAGCTCGATCGATCCGGACCTGGTCGCTGACCTCTCCCGGTCCCGGCGCCCGGATGCCGGCGTCTACCGGGGGCTGGACGAGGCGGTGGGCCTCTTCGACTCCATGCGAGACGCGGTCGACGAACTTCGCTGGAAAGGCCGCATCGTCGAGCGCCCGGACGCCGCCACCGCGGTCGTGGAGACGACGCTGAGCATGCGGGGAAGGAGCAGCGGCATCACCGAAGAGGGCCATGGGGCGATGGTCTGGAAGCTGCGCGACGGCAGGCTCGCGGAGACCGTCCTCTTCCAGGACGTCGGCGAAGCCCGTGCCCACGTCGAGCGGATGCGCAAGGCCCGGCAGGTCGCCGCGACGCGGCTGTACTTCGTCTGCGAGGCGCGGCCGGGCGGCCGCGATCCGACCGCACTCCTCGACGCTGCGATCCGCGGCGGCGCCGGGATCGTCCAGCTGCGCGAGAAGGACCTCGGCGACGACGACCTGATCGCGGCGGCGGTCCCGTTCCGCGAGGCGGCCGACCGCGGGGGCGCGCTGTTCATCCTCAACGACCGTCCCGAGCTGGTTGCCGACTGCCGTGCCGACGGCGTCCACGTCGGCCAGGACGACATGCCCGTGGCCGAGGCCCGGCGGATCGCGGGCGAGGCGCGCCCTGGTCGGGCTCTCGACCCACACCGGGTCCGAGGTGGACGCCGCCGCGCTGGCGATCGGCGTGAGCCGGCCCGACCAGGTCAGCGTCGGCCCGGTCTGGGAGACGCCGACCAAGGAGGGCCGGCCGGCGGCCGGGCTCGGGCTGATCGAGCATGCGGCCCGGCAGGACGCCCTCCCGCCCTGGTTCGCGATCGGCGGCATCGACGCGGAGACCGTCCGCGAGGTCACGGCGGCGGGCGCGAGCAGGGCCGTCGTCGTGCGCGCGATCCGCGACGCCGAGGACCCCGAGTCGGCCGCCCGCGCGATCGATGACGCGCTCTCCGCGCGGGAGCGCGAGACTGCACGCAGCGATGGGTAGCCGCGAGCGAAAGCGAGCCGCGCGACAGAAGCGGAAGACGCGCACCGCCGAGCGCCGCAGCGCGGAGGAGCTGGCGGAGGAGGCGATCGCCTCGGCGTCCTCGAGCAACGGCGCCGACTCCGAGGGCACGCCGGCCGTCCGCGCCGAGACGGCCTCCGAGCGCAAGGACCGCGAGGCGCGCGAGGCGCTCGAGCCCCTCGCGGAGGGCGAGCGCCCGACCGTGGTCACGATCGGCGCCGTCGTCTGCACGATCCTCGTCCTGGCCGCGGTCGCGGGCTACGCCCTCTGGGACATGCTCCGCGACGAGCCGCGGCCCGACCTGATCGGCGTCATCGCCTTCGTCGGCATGATCGGGGCGATGGCCTACGGGCTGTGGCGGACCCGCTACTGGGCGGTGCTCGGCTTCCAGGCCGCGCTCGTCCTCGTCATCATCAGCAACGCGATCAGCCTCGTCGCCGCGCTCTCGCTCCTGCAGGCGGTCAGCAACGTCGTCCTGATCATCGCCGCGGGCGCCCTCTTCTGGTTCATGATCAAGGCGTGGGCCCGGATCCAGATGCCCGTGCGCCTGCCGGGCGAGTGACGCCGCGGGCTCTTGGGTAGAGTCGGCTGAATGGCGGATTCATTCGACGTAGTCGTGGTCGGCTCGGGCCCGGGCGGCTATCACGCCGCTATCCGCGCCGCCCAGCTCGGGCTGAAGACGGCGTGCGTGGAGAAGGACGTGGTCGGCGGCCGCTGCCTCAACTACGCCTGCATCCCGGCGAAGACCGTCCTCCACACCGCCGAGATCTACGACGAGGCCGCCAACCACGCCGGCATCGCTGGGCATCGACGTCGAGGGCGTCTCGATCAACTGGAAGGGCGTCCAGGAACGCCGCGAGAAGGTCCGCAAGACGCTCACCGGCGGCGTGAAGATGCTCTTCGACAAGAACAAGGTCGAATACATCGAGGGCGAGGGCTCGCTGACCGAGAGCGGCGACGTCAAGGTCGGCGACACCACCTACGAGACGAAGGCGGTCGTCCTCGCCACGGGCTCGGTCGCGCTGCCCGATCCCGGGCGTCGAGTTCGGCGGTCGCGTGCTCGACACCTGGGGCGCCTGGTCGCTCGGCGAGCTGCCGAAGACGATGGCGGTCGTCGGCGCCGGCGCCTCCGGCGCGGAGATCGCCTCCGGCTACGGGCGCCTGGGCACCGAGGTGCTGCTGATCGAGATGCTCGACCAGATCCTGCCCGCCGAGGACGCCGACAGCGCCAAGCTGGTCGCCCGCGCCTTCAAGAAGCAGAACATCACGATCGCGACCGGCGACCAAGGTCGAGAGCGTCGAGGCCGGCAAGGACTCCGTCAAGGTCACCCACGGCGACGAGACGAGCCGAGGTCGACTACCTCGTGATCGCCGGCGGCCGCGCGCCCGGACACCGAGGCGCTGGGGCTCGACGCGGCCGGGGTCAAGACCGACGAGAAGACCGGCAAGATCGAGATCGACGAGTGGCAGCGGACCTCGAACGAGAAGGTCTACGCGATCGGCGACCTCGTCCGCGGCGCCGCGCTCGCGCACAAGGCCCAGGAGGAGGGCGTGGTCGCGGTCGAGCGGATCGCCGGCGTCGACACCCACCCGGTGGACGTCGAGCTCGTCCCCGGCGCCACCTTCTGCCAGCCGCAGGTGGCGAGCGTCGGGATGACCGAGGCCGAGGCGAAGGAGTCGGGGCGCGAGATCAAGGTCGGCAAGTTCAATCTCGGCGGTGTCGGCGCCGCCGCCGTCTACGACGACCGGCAGGGGATGGTGAAGCTGATCGCCGATGCCGAGTACGGCGAGATCATCGGCGCCCACGTCGTCGGCAACCGCGCCTGCGACATGATCGCCGAGCTCGTCGACACGATCGCGCTCGAGGGCGGTTACCAGGAGCTGGCGCGGATCATCCACGCTCACCCGACGATCTCCGAAGCAATCCTCGATGCCAGCCGCGCCGTCGACGGCTGGGCGATCCATCAGTAGCGCCGCCGACAACGATCCCGACGCCGAGGTCGTGCGCAGCTCGTTCGACGCCCTGAACAGCGGCGATATCGACGCGATCCTCGCCCACTTCCACGCCGACGCCGTCTTCGACGCGACGCGGGTGCTGGAGGGCACCTACCGGGGACACGAGGAGTACCGGCGCTTCCTCGAGGCGCTGCTCGAGTCGAACGAGCTTCGCTGGGAGGAGATCGAGCTCCGCCGCGAGGGCGACTCGATCGTCGCCTTCGTCCGCGTGCGCGGAACCGGCGCCGCGAGCGGGGTGCCCGTGGAGCGGCGCTTCGGTTTCCGCTACTGGGTCGAGGACGGGCTGATCGCCCGCCAGGAGGTCCACCGCGACATCGACGCCCTCGTCGCCGAGATCGCAGAAGACAGGAGATGAGCCCATGATCAGAAAGCTCGACTTCATCGGGATCCCGTCACAGGATCCCGCCCGCTCGCGCGCGTTCTACGTCGAGACGCTGGGGCTGCGCCCCGACGAGCACGGCGACACCGAGTTCTGGCTGGGCGAGACCTGCTTTTCGATCTGGGAGCCGGAGAAGATGGGCTTTGGCTTCGCGCCGCAGAAGAACGCCCATCTCGCCCTGCAAGTCGAGGACGTCGCGGCGGCGAAGGCCGATCTCGAGGCGAAGGGCGTCGAGTTCATCGGCGACATCTTCGACACCGGCGTCTGCCACATGGCCCTCTTCACCGACCCCGACGGCAACGACCTGATGCTGCACCACCGCTACGCGCCCTACGAGTGAGGCGGCCGTGAGCCCTGACCAGGTCGTCGACCACCCGGTCTTCTACTACGACCTCGGCTCGCCATACGCCTACCTCGCCGGGGAACGGGTGAACGCGATCTTCGTCGAGGCGACCGGACTGCCGCCGATCTGGCAGCCGATCCTGCTCGGCGGCCTGTTCGCGCGCACAGGGCGCGACTCCTGGGCGAACGGCCCAGACCGCGACGCCGGGCTGCGCGAGGTCGAGCGGCGCGCATCGTCCTACGGGTTGCCGCCGATCGCATGGCCCGAGCCGTTCCCAGGGAACACCCTGTACGCGATGCGGGTCGCGACCTTCGCCAAGGAGATCGGCAAGGCGGTGTCGTTCGCCAGCGCCGCCTTCCGCCAGGCCTTCGCCGGCGGCCGCGACCTGACCGACCCGGAGAACGTGATGATCGCCGCGGCCGCCTGCGAGCTTCACCCGCGCGCGGTCGAGCAGGCGGCGAGCCGCGACTCGGTCAAGGCGAAGCTGCGCGAGGCGACCGACGAGGCCGGCGATGCGGGCGTGTTCGGCGTCCCCTCGATCCTCGTCCGCGGCGAGGTCTTCTGGGGCGACGACCGGATCGAGGACGCCGCCGAGGCAGCGCGATCGACCGCCGGCTGAAGCTCCTCTCCTGGAACGTCGCCGGCCACAAGCTCAAGATGCCGGCGCAGGCCGAGGCCGTCTCTCGCCACGAGCCCGACATCGTGGCCCTGCAGGAGGTGACCGAGGAACGCCGCACGCACTGGTCTGATCATCTTCGCGAGGACGGGCTCGAGCACTTCACCGACACGAGCGAGCTGCTCAGCGGCCGCCCGAAGCAGACGTTCATCGCCTCGCGCTGGCCGCTCGTGACCCTGCCCGCGGTCGCCGCGCCGCAGCCCGAGCGGGTCCTCTCGGTAGTGATCGACTCGCCCTGGGGCCAGATCGAGGTCCACAACGCCCACGTGCCCAACGGCTCGACCTACGGCCTCGTCAAGGTGGCGACGTTCGAGGCGATCTACGAGCGGCTGGCCAGGCCGTGCGACCGCCACCGGCTGCTGTGTGGTGACTTCAACGCGCCCAAGTCCGAGGGCCCGAAGGGTGAGGTGGAGACCTTCGCCGGCGAGCACCCGCGTCACGCCGAGCGCTGGGACACTGCGGAGCGCTCCGTCCTCACCGGGCTCGCGGAGTGGGACCTGCCGGACCTCTACCGGGACCTGCACGGCTACGGCCCGCGCGAGACGACGTGGGAGCGCAGCAAGCGCCGCGGCTCCGTCGGCCGCCGCTTCGACCACGTCTTCGCCTCCGCGAGCCTCGGTGGAGTCGCCTGCGACTACCACCACGCCTGGCGCGAGACGGGGCTGAGCGACCACTCGGCCGTCGAGGCGGTCTTCGAGCCGGAGGTGCTGCCGGTCGCGCGGATGACCTAGGGGGCGAACGTCCCGGACACGACGCTATAGGGGGGTGTGTGGGACGTTCGCATTGCGGAACTTGCCGGGCGCCAGTTCAATCGGGTCTCGCGGCGGCAACTGCTCGAGATCGGGATGAGCGAGCGGGCCGTCAACTACCGCCTCGGCGTCGGGCGACTCGTGGTCGCAGAGGAGGGCGTATACGCGATCGCGCCTCTCCTCGAAGGCGACGATTGGGGCAAATGGATGGCCGCGACGTTGACGGCGCCTGAAAGCGTTCTCAGCATGGCGAGCGCGGCGGCCGCCTGGGAATTCTGGTCGCTTCCGCGACGCTTCGAAACCGTGACTCGACCCGGGAGCGGCGGGCCTCGATGGCACGGTGGGGTTCGTGCCTACCGGAGCTCGACTCTCGAAGGCGAGTGCACGAACCTGCGTGGTATCCCGATCACGACGGTGCCGCGAACCCTGCTCGACCTGGCGCGGTGGTGTGGCGAGCGCGCGCTGGCGAGGGGAGTGCGCGAAGCGATCCGGCTTGAACGGACCACCATCACCGAGATCGGCGACCTTCTCGGCCGTCATCGAGGCCGGCGCGGAACCCGCAGGCTGGCGCTCGTCGTTTCCCGCTACTCCGGCCTGCCGCTCGAGCGCGCGAGGAGCGGCGCCGAGGTCCGGGCGCTGGAGGTGTTGCGGAACGCAAACCGGCCTCTCCCGCGCCTCAACGTGCGGATCGCAGGCGAGGAAGCCGACCTGAGCTGGCCGAGGGAGCGCCTGATCATTGAGATCGACGGCGGCCCTTACCACCTCGACATCGGCGAGGACGCGCGCAAGGAATCTGCATGGAGCAGCGCGGGCTGGACGATACGCCGGCTCCCATCGGACGCCGTGTACGAGGACCCCGCCCGCCTCCTTTCCCTCGCCCCGCACCCGAACGTCCCGGACACGCCGCCATAGCGTCGGTTCCGGGACGTTCGCTCCTCGCGTCGGTGGCGGCCCCACCTCGGGTATCGTCAGCTCGGGTTGGCGAAAGAGGAGACCAAGGAGACGCAGGCGCCCGATGCCGCCGCGAACGGCGGCTCCGGTGAGCCGCTTCCGCTTCCCGACGCCGACCTCGCCCGGGGACTGCTGGAGAAGATGGCGACGATCCGCCGTTTCGAAGAGGAGGCGGGCCGCCAGTACCAGAAGGCGAAGGCCGGTGGATTCCTCCACCTCGCGATCGGCGAGGAGGCGACGATCGTCGGCACGACCTCGGTGATGCGCGACGAGGACTACCTGATCGGCACCTACCGGACCCACGGTCACGCTATCGCGCGCGGCACCGACCCGAACAACGTGATGGCGGAGATCTTCGGCCGGGTCGACGGCACGAGCGGCGGCCGCGGGGGCTCGATGCACGTCTTCGATCGCGACCGCCGGTTCATGGGCGGCTACGGGATCGTCGGCGGCAACCTCCCGCTCGCGGCCGGGCTCGCGCTCTCCTCGGACTACCGGGGCACCGACGACGTCACCGTCTGCATGTTCGGCGACGGCGCCTCCAACACCGGCAACTTCGGCGAGACGATGAACCTCGCCGCGCTCTGGAAGCTCCCGATCGTCTTCCTCGTCGAGAACAACCTGTACGGGATGGGGACCTCGATCGAGCGGCACTCCGCGGTCACCGACCTCTCGCACAAGGCCGAGGGCCTCGGCGTCCCCGGCGTCCGCGTCGACGGCATGGACATCCTCGCCGTCCGCGAGCGCGTCTCCGAGCACCTCGAGATCGCGCGCTCGGAGCGCCGGCCGACCCTGATCGAGGCGTTCACCTACCGCTACCGCGGCCACTCCGCCGCCGACCCCGAGGTCTACCGGGAGAAGGAGGAGGTCGAGGAGTGGCGCGGCCAAGGACCCGATCACCACATTCCGCGACCGCCTGATCGCGGAGGACGTGATCTCCGAGGACGAGGTCGAGGAGATGCGCGAGCGGATCGAGGAGCGGATCATGGGGGCGGTGGAGTTCGCGGATAACTCGCCCGAGCCGCCGCTCGAGTCGCTCTACGACAACCTCTACGTGATCTCCGACAACGTGCCCGGCTGGTACGCAGTCGACGAGCGCACCCCCGAGCCGCACCCGGGCGAGCTCGAGCACGAGGTCGGCAAGCAGGGACCGATCCGCGACCTCGCCGAGGCGGGCGCGGCCTACGGCGGCAAGCAGCGCGGCCGCCAGAAGCCGAGCGAGGACGGGGCAGGTTCGGATGAAGGGCCCGACGAGGCCGACGTCGAGGCTTCGGAGGCGCTTGAGGATCGCGACGAGGACGTCGCCGAGGCGGGCTAGGTCAGGCGATGGCTACCCAGCGGATGCGAGAGGCGCTGCGCGACGCGATGGCCGAGGAGATGCGACGCGACGAGTCGGTCTTCGTCATGGGCGAGGACGTCGGCGTCTTCCAGGGAGCCTTCAAGGTGACCGAGGGCCTGCTCGACGAGTTCGGCGAGAAGCGCGTGCGCGACACGCCGATCTCGGAGAACTCGATCGTCGGCACCGGCGTCGGCGCGGCGATGGCGGGCCTGCGGCCGATCGTCGAGATCATGACCGTGAACTTCTCGCTGCTGGCGATGGACCAGATCGTGAACCACGCCGCCGCGATCCCCTACATGTTCAACGGCCAGGTCCGGGTCCCGTTCGTCATCCGCATGCCGGGCGGCGGCGGCCACCAGCTCGGCCCGACCCACTCGCACAGCCTCGAGGCGATGTACCTCCAGATCCCGGGCCTGCTCGTCGCCTGCCCGTCGACGCCGGCTGACGGCAAGGGCCTGCTGAAGGCGGCGATCCGCGACGACAACCCGGTGATCTTCATGGAGCACGAGTCGCTCTACGGAGCTCGAGGCGAGGTGCCCGAGGACGAGGACCACGTGCTCGAGTTCGGCAAGGCCGACGTCCGCCGCGAGGGATCGGACGTGACCCTGATCGGGATCCTGCGGATGGTGCAGGCGGCGGAGAAGGCGGCCCAGGAGCTGGAGTCGGAGCACGGCGCCAGCGCCGAGGTGATCGACCCGCGGACCCTGCGCCCGCTCGACCTCGACACGATCCTGGAGTCGGTGCGGAAGACGAACCGATGCGTGATCGTCGAGGAGGGCTGGCCCCATGGCGGCGTCGGCGCCAACCTCGCGGCGCTGATCCAGGAGCAGGCGTTCGACCACCTCGACGCCCCGGTGCAGCGGGTCACCGGCGCGGACGTGCCGATGCCCTACGCGAAGCGGCTCGAGCAGTCGGCGATCCCCCACCCCGAGCACGTCGTCCAGGCCGCGCTCGCGACGCTCGAGGGGTCGATCTAGATGGCCACGGACATCGTCATGCCCCGGTTGTCCGACTCGATGGAGGAGGGCACGGTCCTCAAGTGGCTGAAGTCGGTGGGCGACGAGGTCGCGGTCGGCGAGGAGCTCGTCGAGATCGAGACCGACAAGGCGAACATGGTCTACGAGTCCGACACCGCCGGCACGCTGATCGAGACGATCGCCGGCGAGGGCGACACGCTGCCGATCGGCGAGGTGATCGCTCGGGTCGGGGAGGCGGGTGAGGAGCCGTCGGGGAACGGCGCCTCGTCGAAGGACGAACAGCCGAAGGACGAACAGCGAGGACGAGGCCAGCGGGTCCTGCCGGCGCAGTCTCCGCCCCACCGTCGGCTACCGCCGCCGGCGGGGACCCCCCCGCGCCGTCACCCGCTGGAGAGTCCGGCGTCCGCGGAACGGCAGAGCGACGGACGGGCGCGTCAAGGCCTCCCCGATCGCTCGGCGGATTGCTGAGGAAAAGGGCATTGAAATCGGTTCGTTGTCCGGATCTGGCCCCGGTGGGCGGATCGTCAAGGCGGATGTCGAGAAGGCGGTCGAGTCCGGCGGGGCGCCCGCCGAGGCTCCGGCCGCCGCCCGGCCGACCGCGGGCGCGAAGGAGCGGCCGGAGACGGCGAAGGGCGAGGTCGAGGTCGTCGAGCTCACCAAGCTGCAGTCGACCGTCGCCCGGCGGATGGCGGAGTCCAAGGCGACGGCGCCGCACTTCTACCTGCAGGCCGACATCGAGATGACGAAGGCGGTCGAGGCGCGCACCCGGCTCAAGGAGATCGCGGCCGAGGGAGAGCGCGTGCCGACCTACAACGACATGGTCGTCAAGGCCTGCGCGCTGGCGCTGCGCGAGTTCCCGCGCGCCAACGGGGCCTATCGCGACGGCCGCATCGAGCAGTACTCGCGGATCAACGTCGGCGTCGCCGTCGCGGCCCAGGATGCGCTCGTCGTCCCCACGGTCTTCGACGCCGACCGCAAGGGCCTTCGCCAGATCAGCGAGGAGACGCGATCGCTCGCCTCACGGGTGCGCGAGGGCACGATCACCCCGCCCGAGCTCTCCGGCGGCACGTTCACCGTCTCCAACCTCGGCATGTTCGGGGTCACGAACTTCCACGCGGTGATCAACCCGCCCCAGGCGGGGATCCTCGCCGTCGGCGCGGTCATCCGCGTTCCCGCCTTCGACGATGCCGGCGAGGTCTACGCCAAGGACGTGATGGGCGTGACCCTCGCCTGCGACCACCGCATCCTCTACGGCGCCGATGGAGCCGAGTTCCTGCGCCGGATCGCGGACCTCCTCTCCGAGCCGCTCTCGCTGGCGCTCTGAACGCCCGCCCGCGGAGTTACCTTCTTCGAGATGGGCAGGCGGGCTCTTCTTCTCCTCCTCGGAATGGCGGCCGTGATCGCCGGCCTCGCCGCGGGCAGCGGCGTCCTCGGCGGCGACGACCGGGTGCGCTCCGGCGGGTTCGCGACCGCCGCCTCGCCGCCGGGGCCGGCGAAGTTCCCGCCGTCGAGCACGAACGCCGCCGCCGAGTCGTCGCCCTACGTGCTGAAGCCTCCGGCCGCCGAGCTCCCGGTCGAGGTCGAGCTGAAGGACGAGCCGGCGGCCGGCATCCTCTTCGACGTCGACACCGGCGAGGTGCTCTGGGAGAAGGACGCCGATCGGCGCCTGCCGATCGCGAGCCTGACGAAGATGATCACCGCCCTCCTGATCGCCAGGGAACACGGACCGGGCGAGGACGTCGCGATCACCCCCGAGGCCCTCGCCTACGAGGGGTCGGGGATGGGCGTGCTGCCGAAGGGCAAGGAGGTGGAGCTCGAGAGCCTGCTCAAGGGCCTCATCCTCGTCTCCGGCAACGACGCCGCGATCGCGCTCGCCCAGCACGACGCGGGCAGCGTCGACGCCTTCGTCCGCGAGATGAACAAGGCGCGCGAGCGCTACGGCCTGCAGTGCTCGCATTTCACCAGCCCCCACGGGCTCCAGGACGAAGGCAACTACTCCTGCGCCCGCGACCTCGCCGCGCTCGCCCGCGCCGATCTCGACAACGAGCGGATCGCCGGGATCATGGCCACGGACTCCGCCCACTTCCCGTTCCCGATCAAGGGTGGCGCGCTCGACCTCTACAACAACAACCCGTTCATCCGCAACGGCACGCCGGGGATCACGGGTGTCAAGACCGGCTACACGGACGCCGCCGGCCGCTGCTACGTCACCACGCAGAAGATCGGAGGCCGCCACCTCGGCGTCGTCCTGCTCGACACGCCGAAGCCGCTCGAGCAGGTGCCGGCGCTGCTCCGCGCGGGAGCCAACCGGGGCTAGCCCTCGATGACTCCAGTCATCGACACCCCGATCCAGGACCTGCCGTTCGTCGACGAGCACGTGATCGGGATCGAGGCGACCGAGCAGCAGACCTGGGACGCGCTGCTCGAGACCCTGCCGGACGTCTTCGACACCGGCCTCACCGGGCGGGTGTCGGCGATGCTCGGCGTCGAGCATCGTGCGCGCAAGGGCGAGCTCGGGAAGATCGGCTCGACGCTTCCCGGCTTCGTCGTGGCGCGCGCCGTCCCACCGGCCGTCCTCGCCCTGCTCGGCCAGCACCGCTTCTCCCGCTACGCCCTGATCTTCCGCATCGAGAAGACCAGCGCCGGCGTCCACCTGCGGGCCGAGACACGCGCGGAGTTCCCCGGCGCGAAGGGCCGCGCGTATCGCGGCATGGTGATCGGCACGCGTGGCCACGTACTGGTCACGCGGCGGGTTCTGGGCGCGGTCAAGCGCCGCGCGGAGCGCGGATCCCGATAGTCGTCCGAAAGGTTTCCCCGCCCGCCGATCGCGGTATCGTTTCTATTAGTGGCGATCAGCATTCGCCGCTGACATAGGGAAGAGGGGGAATCCCCCCGATCCCATCGTCCATAGGCGCCGCCGAGGAGATCCCGAGGCGGCGACAAGGCGGCCGGTCCCGAGGCGATCCCAACGGACGGCCAGACACGAAGGGCGGAGAGATGAAGCCGAACGGCAACGGCCGTGTGCGCGCGAGCGAGAATTTGACGCGCGGCGATCGAGAGGGCCTGCTGCGCTACATGCTGATGATGCGCCTCTCGGAGGAGCGGGGGTTGACGCTCTACAAGCAGGGGAAGGTGCCGGGGTCCTTCTACGACGGCTGCGGGCAGGAGGCGATCCCGGTCGGGTCCTCGTTCGTGCTCGGGCCGCGCGACCGGACCTGCATCCTGCACCGCGACCTCGGGGCGCACTTCGTCCGGGGCGTGACCCCGGACCGCTACCTCGCCAACTACATGGGCCGCGCCGGCGGCGTCACCGGCGGCAAGGACGGCAACATGCACTTCGGCGACCGCTCGCTCGGCAGCGTCGGCATGGTCTCGATGCTGCCCGACATGGCGCTGGTCGCGACCGGCCTGGCGCTCGCCTTCAAGCTCCGCCGCGAGCCCCGGGTGGCGATGACCTGGTTCGGCGAGGGCTCCACGGCCAACGGCCAGTGGCACGAGGCGATGAACTTCGCCGGCATCCACAGCCTGCCGGTCGTCTTCGTGCTGGAGAACAACCGCTTCGCCTATTCGACCCCGACCGAGCTCGAGTACGCGGTCGACCCGGTCGCGCGGGCGAATACGTACGGCTTCCCCGGCGTCGCCGTCGACGGCAACGACGTCGAGGAGGTCTTCGAGGCCTCCCGCGTCGCCGCCGAGCGCGCCCGCGCCGGCGAGGGGCCGACCCTGATCGAGTGCCACACGATGCGCATGCACGGGCACGGCGCCCACGACGACATGCGCTACGTCCCCGACGGCGTCCACGACGAGTGGGCCCGGCGCGACCCGATCGAGCTCTACACGCGTCGGCTCGTCCGCGAGCACGGGTTCTCCGCGGAGGAGATCGAGGCGCTGCGGGCCGAGGTCAAGTCCTACGTCGACGAGTGCGCGGCGAAGGCGCTGGAGTCGCCGATGCCCGACCCGGCCGCCGCCCGCGAGGGCGTGTTCGCCGAGGGCTTCGAGCCACTCGGCGACGGGCAGGCGCCCTGGTCCGCCTGGGCTGAGGATCGTCAGATGGCGGAGGTCGCCTGATGGCGGAGATGACATATCTGCAAGCGATCTCCGACGGCCTGCGCGAGGAGATGCGCCGCGACGAGAGCGTGCTCTGCTTCGGCGAGGACGTCGCCGGGTTCGGCGGGGCGTTCAAGGTCACCGACGGATTCCTCGACGAGTTCGGCGGCGACCGGGTGATCGACGCGCCGCTCGCCGAGAACGCGATCATCGGCGCCGCGGTCGGCGCCGCGGTCGAGGGGCTGCGGCCCGTCTGCGAGATGCAGTTCGCCGACTTCATCTCCTGCGGGTTCGACCAGCTCGTCAACGTCGCTGCGAAGCTCAACTACCGCCAGGGCGTCGCCGTGCCGATGGTGGTGCGGCTGCCCTCGGGCGGCGGCTTCTCCGGCGGCCCCTTCCACTCGCAGAACCCGGAGGCCTGGTTCCTGCAGGCTCCGGGCCTGAAGGTTGTCGCGCCGGCGACCGCCGAGGACGCCAAGGGCCTGCTGGCGAGCGCGATCCGCGACCCGAACCCCGTCTGCTTCCTCGAGCACAAGAACCTCTACCGCCACGTCAAGGGTGAGGTCCCCGAGGGCGAGCACCTGACCGAGATCGGCCGCGCTCGCGTCGCACGAGAGGGCTCGGAGATGACCGTGATCGCCTACGGCTCGGCGGTCGGGCTCGCCGAGCAGGCGGCCGAGGAGCTCGGTGAGGAGATCGAGGTGATCGACCTGCGCAGCCTCTGCCCGCTGGATGAGGACGCGATCGTCGCCAGCGCCGTGAAGACCGGCAAGGTTCTCGTCGCCCACGAGGCGACGCGATCGTGCGGGGTCGGCGCCGAGGTCTCCGCGCTCGTCGCCGAGCGCTGCTTCGAGCATCTCGACGCGCCGGTGCGGCGGCTCACCGCC
The DNA here is from genome assembly GCA_963844425.1 of uncultured Thermoleophilia bacterium. Classification (GTDB taxonomy): domain Bacteria; phylum Actinomycetota; class Thermoleophilia; order Solirubrobacterales; family 70-9; genus DASUSH01. Next base: position 718,706 of record CAWJOD010000020.1, read on the forward strand.
CCCGACGTGCCGATCCCGTTCAGCCCCCCGCTCGAGCAGGCCGTCCTGCCCCAGCTCGACGACATGAAGGAGGCGTGCCGTGAGCTCCTCGCCTACTGAGACCAGCGTCGCGGTCCTGATGCCCCAGATGGGCGTGAGCGTCGCCGAGGGGACGATCGTCGAATGGCACAAGCGACCGGGCGACTGGGTCGAGGCCGACGAGATGATCTGCGACATCACCACCGACAAGATCGACGTCGAGGTGCCCGCGCCGGCAACCGGCCGGCTCGCGAAGATCGTCGCCGAGCCCGGCGACACCGTGCCGGTCGGCGAGCCGATCGCCGAGATCGACACCGGCGCCAAGCCGGGCGAGGCGCATCCCGAAGAGGAGCACCGGCCCGAGCCGAAGCGCGGCAACGGCGAGATCGACCGCTCCGAGTTCTACTCGCCGGTCGTCCGGCGGATGGCGACCGAGCACGGGATCGACCTGACCCAGGTCGAGGGCACGGGGATCGGCGGGCGCGTGCGCAAGCGCGACCTCGTCGCCTTCCTGGAGAGGGGGACGGAGTCACAGAGCCGCAGGCGCGGCCCGAGCCGGTGCTGCACAGCGAGTCGCCGTATGGGCCCGATGAGCCGCCGGCGACGACCGGCGAGCGGCGCGAGCCCATGTCCGAGATGCGCAAGGCGATCGCCAGCACATGGTCGAGAGCCGGCAAGACCGCGGCGCACTGCACGACGATCGTCGAGGCGGACTTCTCGCGGGTCGCGGCGCGGCGCGCGGGAGCTGCGCGAGACGATGGAACGGCGGGGGGTGAAGCTCACCTACCTGGCCTTCGTCGCGCGCGCGACCGTCGAGGCGCTGGAGGAGTTCCCGCGCCTCAACTCCTCGGTCGACGGGAGACGAGGTCGTCCACCACGACGACGTCAACCTCGGGATCGCGGTGGCGCTCGACGACGGCCTGATCGTGCCGGTGATCCACCGGGCGCAGCGGCTGAGCCTCGAGGGCCTCGCGGCGAGAGATCGCGGACGTCGCAAGCCGGGCGCGCGAGCGCAAGCTGGCCCCCGACGACGTCCACGGCGGCACGTTCACGATCACCAACCCGGGCCAGTTCGGCGCCGTCCTGGCGACGCCGATCATCAACCAGCCGCAGGTGGCGATCCTCGACCTCGAGGCGATCGTGAAGCGGCCGGTCGTCGTCGAGGGGCCCGACGGCGAGGACGCGATCGCGATTCGCCCGATGAGCTACCTGTGCATGTCGTGGGACCACCGCGCCCTGGACGGGGCCGAGGCGGCGCGCTTCCTGGGCGCGATCCAGCGCCGGCTCGAGGGCTGGGAGGGGGAACGATGAGCGAGCGAGTCCCCCCGGTCCCGTTCGAGCACGAGGAGCTCGTCGCTGCGCCGCGGCGCGCGCAGCGGGCTGACGATGGCGGTCGCCGTGCATTCGACCGCGCTCGGGCCGGCCCTCGGCGGCGTGCGCCTCTGGCGCTACGCGTCGCCCGAGGACGGCGTCCGCGACGCGCTGCGGCTCTCCCGCGGGATGACCCACAAGGCGGCGGCGGCCGGCCTCGAGCTCGGCGGCGGCAAGGGCGTCGTCTGCGCGCCGCCCGGCGACGCCTGGCGAAACGGCGGGCCCGGCATCGAACGGCGCGCGGTGATGCACGACTTCGGCGACCTCGTCGACTCGCTCGAGCGGCCGCTACGTGACCGCGGAGGACGTCGGCGTCGGCGCCGAGGACATCGAGATGATCGCCGAGCGCACTCCTCACGCCGTCGGCCTCCCCGAGGCCGGCGGCGGCGCCGGCGATCCCAGCCCGTTCACCGCCCGCGGCGTGCTCGCCGCGATCCGCGCCTGCGCCGCGGCCGAGCTCGGTTCGGAGGACCTCTCCGGGCTCGAGGTCGTCGTGGTCGGCGCCGGGCACTGCGGGGAGCGGCTCGCGCGCCTGCTCGCGGCAGAGGGCGCGGAGCTCGTGCTCTCCGACGTCGACCCGGCGAAGAGGCTGCTCGCGTCGGAGCTCCGCGCCGGCTGGGTCGATCCCGCGGAGGCGATCACGGCGCCCTGCGACGTGCTCGCCCCGTGCGCGCTCGGCGGCGCGATCGACCGCGCCAACGTCGGTGCGCTTCGCTGCCGGATCGTCTGCGGCTCGGCGAACAACGTGCTCGCCGAGGAGTCGCTCGCCGAGCGCCTGCAGGAGCGGGGGATCCTCTGCGCTCCGGACTTCGTCGCCAACGCCGGCGGGCTGATCAGCGTCTATCGCGAGCTCCGCGGCCTCGACGGCGAGGACGTCGAGCGCCTGGTCGAGGGCATCGGCGACGCGATCGCGCGCGTGATCGCGGACGCCGCCGAGCACGGTGTGCCTCCGCTCGAGGCGGCACACGAGCTCGCCCGGCGACGGCTCGAAGGCCGGCCGGCGGCGCTCGCCGCGTGAGAGACTAGGCGCTCGATGGAACCGATCGTCTGCGTCCGCCTCGGCGTCGTCCCCTACGACGAGGCCCGCGATGCCCAGAAGCGACTCGAAGCGGCGCGGCAGGCCGACGCTATTCCCGACGTCCTGCTCCTTCTCGAGCACCCGCCCGTCTACACCAAGGGCCGCCGATCGACCCCCGACGAGCTGCCGATGGGCGAGGACTGGTACCGGATGCAGGGGATCGAGGTCACCGAGACCGACCGCGGCGGCCGCGTCACCTACCACGGCATCGGCCAGATCGTCGCCTACCCGATCGTCTCGCTGAGGGCCTACGGCGACGACGTCCACCTCTACGTCCGCAACCTCGAAAGGGTGATGATCGGCGCGCTCGCCGAGCACGGCGTCGAGGCCGGCCTGCGCGAGGGGCTCACCGGCGTCTGGGTCGGCGAGCGCAAGATCGGCTCGATCGGCGTCCACGTGAACCGGGGAGTGACCACCCACGGCCTCGCCGTCAACGTCAACAACGACCTGCAGCCGTTCGAGTGGATCGTCCCCTGCGGGATCGAGGCCTGCCAGGTGACCTCGCTCTCTCGCGAGCACGGCGCCGAGCAGGACTTCGACGCCTTCGCCGGCACGATCGCCGAGCGCTTCGGCGACGTCTACGAGCGCAGGGTCGAGTGGGCGGACGACCTCGAGGCGCTCGAGGCGGCGCCGGTACGGTGAGGGACTGATGGAACCGACCTCGAGCCCGGAGAGAGTCCACGTCACCCGGTCGCGCGCGCGGCCCGGCGGGGTCCGCGCCGAAGAGCTCGACGGCCGTCCCTTCCGCGAGCGCAAGCCCCCGTGGCTGAAGGTGCCGGCTCCCGGCGGCCCGACCTACCGGCGGCTGAAGTCCGAGATCGCCTCGGAGAACCTGCACACGGTCTGCGAGGAGGCCAACTGCCCCAACGTCGGCGAGTGCTGGGAGCGCGGCACCGCGACCTTCATGATCCTCGGCGACACCTGCACCCGGCGCTGCGGCTTCTGCAACGTCAAGACCGGCAAGCCGACCTGGAACGACCCGCTCGAGCCGCTGCGCGTCGCCCAGCAGGTGAAGGCGATGGAGCTGCGCCACGCCGTCGTCACCTCCGTCGACCGCGACGACCTGCCCGACTACGGGGCCGGCGCCTTCGTCGGCGTGATCCGCTCCATCCGGATGCTCGCCCCCGGGCTGCAAGGTCGAGGTCCTGACCCCCGACTTCCGCGGCCAGGAGATGCCGCTGGCGAAGGTCGTCCACGAGCGGCCCGACGTCTTCAACCACAACGTCGAGACCGTGCCGCGGCTCTACCCGCGGGCGCGGCGCGGCTCCGACTTCATGCGCTCGTGCCGGGTCCTGCGGATGGCGAAGGAGTTCGGCGGCGATGAGGTCGTCACCAAGTCTGGGCCTGATGGTCGGCCTCGGGGAGAGCTTCGAGGAGATGGTCGAGGCGTTCGAGATCCTGCGCGCGCACCGCGTCCAGGTGCTCACCGTCGGCCAGTACCTGCGCCCGACCGAGAACCACCTCCCCGTCGTCCGCTACTGGCACCCGGACGAGTTCGCCGCCCTCGAGGCCGCGGCGCGCGAGATCGGCTTCGAGTCGGTCGCCTCGGGCCCGCTCGTGCGCAGCTCCTACCACGCGGACGAGTCCGCCCGCGAGGTCGCCGAGGCGCAGACCGCAGCTGACTAGACGGGCCGGCGTCGGCTTAGGTGAACCGCAACCGCGAAGGCCGACGGCGGTTTCTAGTCATGACCATGAACCGTCCGGAAATCGCCCGGTTTGTCGTCGCGCTCGCGCTGGCTTGCGCCCTCGCGCTCGCCACGGCGACGCACGGAGCCGCGCCGCCCGACGGGTTCCCCAAGCCGCGGACGGTCGCCGCGAAGGGCTCAGATGCACTGCAGACGGCGGTCGACTCACGAGGGCGCGTCACGCTCGTCTGGGAGCGCTGGGTGCAGGGCCCCCGCTGGGTGCAGACACGTCGGATCGCCGCCTCGGGCAAGCTCGGGCCCGTCCACACACTGTCGCCCCCGGGGGGCAGCGCGGGACCGCCGCGACTCGCGCTCGGGCCCGACGGAACGGCCACAGTCGTCTGGCAGCGACAGGAGGGCTCGCACCAGAGCGTGCAGATGGCGCGCGTGTCGTCCGACGGGGAGCCGGGACCGGTGACGACGCTCTCGCAGGGGCCCGGCGACGACGGTCGAGCCCGAGGTCGCGGTCGACGCGCAGGGCAGGGCGATCGTGGTCTGGCAGGGCGCGGGGGATCGAGGGAGTCAGGATCGGGAAGGACGGCGTACCGGGGCCCGTGCAATCCCTCTCCGGACCGGACCGGCCCGCGAGCATGCCCGGAGTCGCGGTCGACGCGCAGGGGCGCGCGACCGTCGCCTGGCGCACCTTCGAGAGCTTGGAGACATGCGTCCGGTGCACGGCCGACTTTCGAATCGAGGCGGTGCAGATCGGCGCCGACGGGACCGCGGGCCCGATCCAGACGCTCTCGCCATCCGGCGAGTACACGAGCGGTCCGGCGGAGATCGGGATCGACTCGGCCGGCACGGTGACGGTCGTTTGGATAGGCGGGTACGAACCGGGCCGGCTCCTGGCGACCCGCATCGCCCGCGACGGCACGGTCGGCGAGATGATGCAGCTCTCGGAGGGATGGTGAGGATCCCCTCGGGACGGACCTCCTCATCGATTCGCGCGACCGCGCGACGATCGCGTGGGAGTCGTATTACGACGAAGACACCGATCCAGGCACGGAGGATCGACGCCGACGGCACGGTTGGCCGGCTTCGAACGATCTCCGCAGGGTGGGGTCGGCGCCTCGAGCCCTTCGCTGGCCTTGGAGGCACGTGATCGGCTGACGGTCGGGTGGACCGACCACCGAAGCGACGGTCTAAACCGGGCCCGCGTCGCGCGCCTGCGCCCCGACCTGAGTGCGGGACCGGCCCAGGCGCTCGACGCCCTGGGGCCAGAACGCCGGACTCGCGGGGGTCGTGATCGGCGGGAGCGACACGGCTCACGGCGTTCACCGTTCTGCAGCCCGGCGGCCTCGCCTGTTGTGGCGGCTTCGACTCGCGGATCCAGATGCTGCGGCCTTCGGGAGGCCGATGACCTAGCGGCGGTCGGCCGGTCCTTACCTTAAGAGGATGCCCACGCCCCGCTCGATCCAGCGCACCTACCTCGTCCTGCTGCTCGGCAACACGCTGGCGGCGTCGTTCATCTGGGGGATCAACACGATCTTCCTGCTCGATGCCGGGCTCTCCAACCTCGAGGCGTTCGCGGCGAACGCGTTCTTCACGGCGGGCATGGTGATCTTCGAGGTGCCGACGGGGATCGTCGCCGACACGATCGGGCGGCGCGTCTCCTACCTGCTCGGGACCCTGACCCTGACCGGGTCGACGCTGCTCTACGTCCTGCTCTGGCAGATCGAGGCGCCGTTCTGGGAGTGGGCCGTCGCGTCGCTGCTGCTCGGGCTCGGCTTCACGTTCTTCTCCGGCGCGGTCGAGGCCTGGCTCGTCGACGCGCTCGCCGCGACCGGCTTCGAGGGTGAGCTCGAGTCGGTATTCGGGCGCGGCCAGATCGTCACCGGCGTGGGGATGCTGGTCGGCTCGGTCGCGGGCGGGTTCATCGCCGCCCAGATCAGCCTCGGCGCGCCCTTCGTCGCCCGCGGGATCGTGCTCCTCGTCATGTTCGTCCTCGCCTTCCGGATGATGCACGACGTCGGCTTCACCCCGGAGAAGGGCGGGCGGCCGCTCGCGGAGATGCGGACGATCTGGTCGAACTCGATCGAGTACGGCTGGCGGGTGCCGGCGGTGAAGTGGCTGATGCTCGGCGCGCTCTTCACGGGCGGCGTCGGCATCTACGGCTTCTACGCGCTCCAGCCCTACCTGCTCGAGCTCTACGGCGATCCGCAGGCCTACCAGATCGCCGGGCTGGTGGCCGCGATCGTCGCCGGCGCCCAGATCCTCGGCGGGATCGCGGCGCCTCGCATCCGCCGGCTCTTCCACCGCCGCACCTCGGCGCTGATCACGACGGCCGGGCTCTCGGCGATCACGCTCGCCCTCGTCGGCGTGCTCGACACGTTCTGGGGCGTGATCTCGCTGATCGTCGTCTGGGGCCTGCTGTTCGCCGCGACGATGCCGATCCGCCAGGCGTACCTGAACGGGATGATCCCGTCGCGCCAGCGGGCGACGATCATCTCCTTCGACTCGATGATGGCCTCCTCGGGCGGGGTCTGGGCGCAACCGGTCCTGGGCAAGTCGGCCGACGCCTGGGGCTACGGCCCCTCCTATCTGCTCGCCGCCGGGATCTCCGCCCTCGCCCTTCCCTTCCTCGCCCTCTCACGCCGCGAGGACAACCCGGCCGACACGCAGGGCGGCGAGAGCGCCGGCGGCGAGGCCGAACCCGCCCCCCAGCCGGCCTAGGCGCCGACCGCCTCGGCGAGCTCGGCGTAGTGGTCGAGCACCGGCTCCAGCTCCTCGCGGCTCGCCGGCGGCAGGAAGAAGAGGCCGCGGTCCACGCCCGCTTCGGCGAAGCGCTTGAGCCCGTCGGCGTCGGGCTTGACCGCGAAGAAGGTGACCGGGATCCGCTCGCGGCCCGCCTCGGCGGCGAGGCGCTCGAGCTCTGCGATCCGGTCGGCGAGCTTGCTCAGGCGCGTCTCGGGGTTCGGGAGCCAGCCGTCGCCGAAGTTCACCACCCGCCGGAGCGCGGCGTCGGAGTTGCCGCCGACGAGTATCGGCGGGTGCGGGCGCTGAACCGGCTTCGGCCATGACCAGATCGCGTCGAAGTCGACCTGCTCGCCGTGGTAGGCCGCCTCGTCCTCGGTCCAGATCGCCTTCATCGCCTCGACCCGCTCGCGCATCAGGCCGAAGCGGCGCTCCGGGTCGGTGCCGTGGTTCTCCATCTCCTCGAGGTTCCAGCCGGCGCCGATGCCGAAGAGGAAGCGGCCGCCGGAGAGCTGGTCGATGGTCGCGACCTCCTTCGCCGTGGTGATCGGGTCGCGCTCGACGATCAGGCAGATTCCCGTGCCGAGCAGGAGCCGCTCTGTGACCGAGGCCGCGGCGGCGAGCGCGAGGAAGGGATCGAGCAGGTGGCTGTACTCGCGCGGCAGCTCGCCACCGGCCGGGTAGGGCGTGCGGCGGCTGGCGGGGATGTGGGTGTGCTCGGGGAAGAAGAGCGATTCGAACCCGCGCTCCTCGGCGAGGCGGGCCAGCTCGACCGGGCCGATCGAGTAGTCGGTCGGGAAGATCGTCAGCCCGAGCTTCATGCGCCAAGTGTGCCACCGGCGAGGAGAAATAGCCTTGCGCCGGCTTGCTGCCGCTGCGGGACAACCTGCCGACGGATCGCTTCCCGGTCCTCACCGTCGTCCTGATCGCGATCAACGTGATCGTCTTCGGCTGGCAGCTCACCCTCGGCGATGAGGACTACTCGTCAGCGCAGCTGAAGGAGCTCGAGGTCAGCGAATCCGACCAGGCGGCGATCGAGTACGGAGCGATCCCCTACCGGCTCACGCATCCCGGCGAGGAGTGCGGAGCGACCACGGACGCCCAGGTCGCGTGCGAGGGCACGCCCCTCTACGAAGACGCGCAACAGGCGGGCCTGCTGGCGCCGCTCGCCGACGCGCCCTGGTGGGTGACGGTGTTCACCTCGATGTTCATGCACGGGAGCATCCTCCACATCGCCGGCAACATGCTCTTCCTCTGGGTGTTCGGGAACAACATCGAGGACTCGATGGGCCGGCCGAAGTTCCTCGCCTTCTACCTGCTCTCCGGCGTGGTCGCCGTCTACGCGCAGACGCTGCTCGAGCCCGACGCCACCGTGCCGACGATCGGCGCCAGCGGCGCGGTCGCCGGGGTCCTGGGCGGCTACATACTCCTGCACCCGCACGCGCGGGTCCTGACGCTCGATCTTCGTCGTCTTCTTCATCACGTTCATCGAGGTCCCGGCGATGATCATGCTCGGCGTCTGGTTCGTGTTGCAGCTGATCCCGGCGCTGGGGCAGGTGGTGACGACCGAGGTCGCCGGCGACGGGGGCGGCGTCGCCTACCTCGCCCACCTCGGCGGTTTCGCCTTCGGCCTGGCGACGATCAAGCTCTGGGCGACGCGAAAACGCGACGGTCCGGGCGAGTCCGGCCTACCTTCACCGAAGATGGGTTGATGGATCCCGACCTGAGAACCATGCTGCTCGCCCTCGGGGCGATCTTCGTCTTCGCCTTCGGGGCGATGACCCTGGTCGTGATCTCCGAGTCCGGCCTCGACGTCCTCACGGTGACCTCGCTGGCGATCGTCGCCCTCGTCGCCTTCGGCCTGTACGGCGCCTGGCGCAACCCGCCCGACTGAGCAGCCGACCGGGAAGCTGGCTCCCTCGCCGGCGGGCCCTACGCCGACAGCCCGGCGGCTTCGAGGGCCTCGCTGTGGCTAGTGAACGACTTCGAGCGGTAGATCCGACCATCACGAAACCAGTTCACGTTTGTCCAGCCAACGTCGACCTCGATGCCGGTGTGCCGCGCGCGACCGAGGAGGCGCAGCTTGTAGATGACAACGTCGGAGTCATCCACATCGGTGAGGTCATCGATCTCGTATCGCCCCTCGTCGAGAACCTCGAATATCCCCTCGCGCCATTCTCGAAGACCGTCGTATCCGTGGTAGGGACCAGGAAGAGGTGACTCGCGCGCGTTGAACACCTCCACCTCGGGATCGAAGAGGGTCTCGGGAAGCACCCCGTCCCGGTTGAACCTCCTCCACAGCTCCCGCACGGTCTCCACGTTCTCCTGCGACATCCCGGTGCAGTATCTCGCGGAAGGGGGAGCCTGTTAGCGTCGCCGCCGATGGCCACCTGTGCCGTGGGCGGACGAGAGATCGGCTATGAGCGCTCCGGCGCCGGGCCGCCGATCGTCGTCCTGAACGGCTTCGCCGGCGCCCGCGCGGACTGGCACCCCGGCTTCCTCGCCGGCCTCGCCGCCGAGCACGAGCTCGTACTCCTCGACAACCGCGGCGTCGGCGAGTCGAGCGTCGACGAGGAGGAGTTCACGGTCGAGGACCTCGCCGGCGACACGATCGGGGTGATCGAGTCGCTCGGGATCGATCGGCCGTGCCTGCTGGGCTGGTCGATGGGCGGCTTCGTCGCGATGGCCCTGGCGCTGGCGCGGCCCGATCTCGCGGGCAGCCTCGTCCTCCTCGCGACCCATTCGGGGCCCGGCGCGATCCCGATACCCGAGGAGGTCGGCGCGAGGCTGCGCGACCTCTCGGGTACGCCGGCAGAGCAGGCGGCACGGCTGTTCCCGCTCCTCTTCACGCCGGAGCGGGCGCCGGAGATGGAGGCCGCCGCCGGCGAGATCATCGCCGCGGCCCGCGCCCGCCTCGACCCCGGCGTCGTCGAGCGCCAGTGGCGGGCGATGGACGCCTGGCACGAGCGCGGAGCGACCGCGCGGCTCGAGGAGATCGGCTGCCCGGCCCTGGTGGCGACGGGCACCGAGGACATCGTCTGCCCGGCTGAGAACGCGACCGCCCTCGCCGCGGGCCTCGGCGGTGCCTGGCTCGCCAGGTTCCCCCGCTCCGCGCACGCGTTCATGGCCGATCACCCCGTCGCCGTGAGCGGTCTCGTCACCGCCTTCCTCGCAGCGCAGAGATAGGTCTCGGCTGAGCCGGCGTTCAGGCCTTCTCGAAGGTGAGGCGGTAGTGGTCGAGCAGCTCGCGCTCGAAGCAGACGGTGTTGGCGCTCACCCCCGAGGTGAAGGCGAGGCGGAACTCCGGACTGGTGAGGTACTTGGGGACGAGGCGGGCCTTGACGAGCAGCTTGCGGAAGCTGCGCTCGGCGAAGCGCTTGCGCCACTGCTTGATCGTCTCGATGTAGTCGAGCCTGCCGCTGACCGCGGAGACGAGCTTGAAGTGGGGCTCGGCGTTGCGGATGATCTGCTCCTTGCCGAACGGCAGCAGCGAGCCGGGGAACTGGGCGCGCATCAGCGCCACGTACCACTCGTCGGAGTCGCGCGGGGCGTCGATGCTGGCGTCCTCGACCGGGATCATGTTGCGGCCGAAGACCATCGTCTGCAGGAAGAAGCGGCCGCGGTCGGGGAGCGTCGAGGCGACGTTCTCGAACATCCGTGAGTAGACCTCGTCCTGGCGGCCGGCCTCGTAGTCCTCGGGCGAGCAGAAGTGCTCGAAGGCGCCGAGGCTGGCGACGGCGTCGAACGGGCCGAAGGTGCCGCGGTCGACCTCGAGCGCGTTCTGGATGTGGACGTCGAGGTCATGGCGGCGGCAGGCCTCGGCCTGGGCCGAGGAGAGCGTGACGCCGACGCCCGTCCGCGCCGCGCCCGCGGACGTAGTTGAGCAGCGGGCCCCAGCCGCAGCCGAGGTCGAGCACGCGCCGGCCGGGCTCGATCCCGATCTGCTCGGCGACGTAGTCGTGCTTACGCCGCTGCGCCTCCTCGAGGGTGAGGGAGAAGTCGCCGTCGTACTTCGCGCCGCTGAAGTCGGCGAGCTCGCCGAGGCTGAGCCGGAAGATCCGGTCGATCAGCGAGTAGGTGAATTCGAGGTCCTTCTGGTCGGCCATGGTTGGCGAGAGAGGCTAGTAACACCTCCGGTCCAGCGGTCCTCGCAATGGCTACGCTGCCAGGCATGTGTAGAAACATCCGCACCCTTCACAATTTCGAGCCCCCCGCGACCGCCGACGAGGCTCATGACGCGGCGCTTCAGTACGTGCGCAAGATCAGCGGCTCGACGAAGCCGTCGAAGGCGAACTCCGAGGCCTTCGATCGCGCCGTCGAGCGGATCTCGCAGGCGACCTCGGACCTGCTCGACGAGCTGGTCACGAACGCCCCGCCGAAGGACCGCGAGGTCGAGGCGGCGAAGCGGCGGGCGCGCTCGGAAGCGCGCTTCGCGACGGCCTAGGGCCGCTTGAGCGACGCCGCAGGAGCGGCCGAGGACAAGCGTGCCTCGCCGCTCGAGCTGTTCTTCGACCTCGTCTTCGTCTTCGCGCTGACGCAGGTCACGGCGCTGATGGCCGACGCCGGGGACTGGGCGGGGGTCGGGCAGGGCATGCTGGCGCTCGCCGCGATCTGGTGGGCATGGGCCGCCTACGCGTGGCTCACCAACGAGGTCGATCCCGGCGAGGCGACGGTCCGGCTGGCGGTGTTCGCCGCGATGGTCGCGATGCTGATCGTCGCGCTGGCGCTGCCCGGCGCCTTCGGCGACGAGGCGCTGCTGTTCGCCTGCGCCTATCTCGGCGGTTCGCATCCTGCACGTCGCGCTCTTCGCCGCGGGGTCGAGCGCGCAGGAGGTGCGCGTCGCCGTGCGCGCGCTGGCGCCTCCCGCCGTGATCGTTCCGGCGTTCCTGATCGCGGCCGCGTTCCTCGACGGCTGGGCGCAGGCGGCGGTCTGGACCCTCGTGATCGTGGCCGACTTCACCACGGGCGGCATTCGCGGCATCGAGGGGTTCCGGCTGCTCGCCCGCGCATTTCGCCGAGCGCCACGGCCTGATCGTGATCATCGCGCTCGGCGAGTCGATCGTCGCGATCGGGATCGGGCTCTCCGGGGTGGACCTCGGCGCCGCCGAGATCGTCGCCGCCGGCCTCGGGGTGCTGATCGCCGCAGCGCTCTGGTGGATCTACTTCGACCGGGCGGCGGACGCGGGCGAGCGGGCGCTCTGGGCTGCGGCGCCGGGCCTCGAGCGGAACACGCTCGCCCGCGACTCCTACAGCTACCTGCACCTCGGGATGGCAGCCGGGATCGTGCTGCTCGCGCTCGGGGTCAAGAGCGCGCTCGCCCACGTCGACGAGCCGCTCGACGAGGTCACGGCGTTCGCGGCCTGCGGAGGGGTCGCGGCGTACCTGCTCGCGCAGGCCGGGTTCCGGTGGCGGACGACGCGAACGGCGAGCCCGGGGCTGGTCGTGGGCTCCCTCGTCGCCCTGGCGGTGATCCCGGTGGCGACGGCCGTCGACGCCGGCGCGACGCTCGCGATCCTCGTGGTGCTGGCGGGGGCGGTCGCCGCATTGGACCGCCGGCAGCGGCTCGGCCGCCCTCGCTCGCGCCTAATCGGCGTGCGGGACACCGCGCGACCCTATTCTCCCGTCCCGATGCGACGCGCCAGAGGGAGCCGGGGACTTGCGGTGGCGATCGCGCTCGTGGCCATGACGGCCACGCCGGCGTCGGCCTCGAACACGGACTGGCTGGCGCTCCGGACCCTCAACATCGCCCACCAGGGCGGCGAGAACGAGGCGCCCTCGAACACGATGTACGCGTACGAGCGCTCGCTGCGGCTCGGCTCCGACATGCTCGAGGTCGACATCCACACGACCTCCGACGGCGAGCTCGTCGTGCTCCACGACGCGACCGTCGACCGGACGACGAACGGGACCGGCCGGGTCTACGACAAGACTCTGGCCGAGGTGCAGGCGCTCGACGCCGGGCACAACCTCGTCCCGGGTGAGGGCACCGAGGCCGACCGGCCCGAGTCCGAGTACCCCTATCGCGGCGTGCGCACGGGCGATGTGAAGCCGCCGCGGGGGTTCGGGCCCGACGACTTCCGCATTCCGACCCTCGACGAGGTGATGACCGCCTACCCGGACGTCCCGATCAACATCGAGATCAAGGGCGCCGCCGACTCCGACGTGGAGTCGTTCCGGCGCAACGCCGAGATCCTGGCCGCCTACCTGAACGAGCTCGGCCGGGCCGAGGGGATCATGGTCGCGTCGTTCAACGACGCCGCGCTGCAGCGCTTCCACGAGCTGGCGCCGCAGATCGACATGGCTCCGGCGATCGCGGGCGTCGCCGCCTACAAGCTCTCCGGGACGCCGCCGCCGGAGGGGACGAAGGCGTTCCAGGTGCCGATCGAGTTCGGCGGGGTCTCGGTCACCGACCAGGAGTTCGTCACGCGCGCGCACACCGACGGGTACGGCGTCCACGTCTGGACGATCAACGACCCGGAGGAGATGAACATGCTGCTCGACTGGGGCGTCGACGGGATCATGTCGGCGGAGCCCATCCGGCTCGAGGAGGTGCTCTGCGAGCGCGACGTCGCGCGGCCGGCGCGGCCCGCGGGGGCGCCGGGATCCCATTGCACCCAGAAGTCGTCGATCGCATGCGAGGTCGAGCCGGTGCGGGCGAAGCTGCGCGGGGGCCGGCTGGACGTGAGGCTGCGGCGCGGAGACGAGTTCAAGGGGCGCTGTGCGGGGACCGCCGCGGTGAAGGCGGGCGGCAAGCGGGCGCGGGCCGCGTTCGATTTCGGGGACCGGCCGCCGGGCGAGGGCGGGCCCGCGGAGGACGTCGCCCGGTTGAAGCTGTCCGGGCCGCTGCGGAAGGCGCTGGCGGCAGGGGGCGAGGCGAAGGTGAGCGCCCGGCCCTATCTCGCCTTCGGCGAGCGGCGGGAGCTGCGGGTCCGCTGACTGGAGCCTCCGGTCGCGCGCAGCGCGGCCGGGCGGCGGGTCGTCTCCTTGCCCGTTCGCTCGGTGCGGACGACGTAGCGGGGGTCGTCCTTGGAGGCGGCCACGACCTGTCCGCCCACCTCGGTGCGCTTGGTCAGGCGGCGCCGCACGGTCCCGCGAACCGTCCTCCCCCGGAAGTTCCATTCGACCCGGTCGCCACGCTTGAAGTCCTGTGCCATGTCGCTCCTCTCGGCTCGCCGTCTGCCGAGTAGAAGCCCGGCGGGCCGGCTCGCGCCCCCCGGCGCGATCAGCCGTCGTACGGCGGCGCCTCGCCCCAGCCCCAGCGCGGCGTCGGCGCCTGCTCGGCGACCTCGGCTCCCGGCTGGGAGTTGTGCATGGCCAGGCGCGTGCCCCATTCCGCGTAGGCGAGGAGGGCCGAGCGAAACTCGGGGTCGTCGGGGAGGCCGGCGTCGTCGGCCGCGACGCTGAGGAGGGCGACGAAGCGGCCGCGCGCCTCGGGCGTGATCCCGATGTCGCGATGGCGGGCGAGCATGTTCTCGTAGCCGCCGAGCTCGTCGCGTGTAGCGGGTCGGCCCGCCGAAGACCTCGCACCACCAGGCGGTGACGTGGTCGCGGTGCTCCTCGTGGACGCCGCCGGGGAAGTAGGGCGAGATCAGCTCGTCCTCCTCGGCGCGGTCGTAGAAGGCGTCGAGGAACCTCCGGATCGCATCCTCGCCGCCGGCCCATTCGTAGAGCGTCGGGGTCGTCACAGAGTCGTCACTCATTCGCAGTCGATTCTGACCCACCCGCGTCTTGTTCGGTGACCCGGACCCGCTTACCGTCTCCTCGACGCCATGGCGACGACGAAGACGAAAGGCGATCTGGCCGAGTTGATGGTCGCGACCGACCTCGTCCGCAAGGGCTACAAGATCGCGATCCCCTTCGGCGAGGACTGGGACTTCGACCTGATCGTCTGCCGCGAGGAGCGGCTGGAGCGGGTTCAGGTGAAGTACACGGAGTCAGACGGCCGCGTGATCTCGGTGAGGTGTAGATCGAGTTCCCTCACCAACGGCAAGGTCAGGCGGACCAAGCGCTACACGTCCCGGACGGTCGACTGGATCGCCGTCTACGACCGCACCACCGACCATTGCTACTACGTGCCATCGTCGGAACTTGCAGGTGGCCGGGACATCCTGCACCTCCGTCTGACCCCCGCTCTCAACTACCAGACGCGCTCGGATCCGCTTCGCCGAGGATTACCTGGAACTCGAACCAGCCGCGTCAACAGGCGATGGAGCCAGCCGGGCTCGAACCGGCGCCCTCGGCGTTGCAAACGCCGCGCTCTCCCAACTGAGCTATGGCCCCTTCGACCCGATTGTAGGCGCGAGAGGGCGCCCATTTCGCGCCTTTCGGGCCCTGTGAGAGTATGGCCGGGAATCAGGGGTATGCGGAGGGCATGAGCGACATTGGCTGAGACCGAGACAGCGCCGGAGCCGGTCGGCAAGCGCGACGAGAGCGAGAAGTCGCCGCAGGCGGTCGAGGGCGCGAAGGAGGACGCCGAGGAGAAGGGCAAGCCCAAGCCCGGGCAGCGGGCCGAGGTCTCCAACCTCGAGATCGTCCGCCACTACTTCGACATCGCCGCCGACCTGCTCGAGCTGCCCGACGACCTCCGCGTCGTCTTCTGGGAGCCCTACCGCGAGGTCACGGTCCAGATCCCGGTCAAGCTCTCCGACGGCAAGATCCACGTCTTCTCCGGCTACCGGATCCAGCACAACGGCGCCCGCGGTCCCTACAAGGGCGGGATCCGCTTTCACCCCGAGGTCGACATCGACGAGGTCCGCGCGCTCGCCTCGCTCATGACCTGGAAGACCGCGGTCGCCGGCGTCCCCTACGGCGGCGCCAAGGGCGGCGTCAACTGCCCCGCCTCGACGCTCGAGACGCACGAGCTGCAGCAGATCTCGCGGTCGTTCATGGACAAGATCGAGAAGGTCCTCGGCCCCACCCGCGACATCCCCGCGCCCGACGTCAACACCAACGCCCAGGTGATGGCCTGGATGATGGACGAGTACGGGAAGCTGCACGGCCACACGCCGGCGATCGTGACCGGCAAGCCGATCTCGCTCGAGGGCTCCTTCGGCCGCGAGGCGGCGACCGGCCGCGGCTGCGTCTACATGTTCCGCGAGGCCGCGCCGCACCAGGGCATGACCCCGGCCGACACCAGCTTCGTCGTCCAGGGGTACGGCAACGTCGGCTCGTGGGCCGCGCGGATCATGCAGCAGCTCGGCTGCAAGATGGTCGGCGCCTCCGACGCCTCCGGCGCGATCCGCGGCGACTCCGGGATCGACGCCAACGACCTCTACAAGCACGTCTCCGGAGGCGGCAAGCTGACGGAGTTCAGCGGCGAGTCGGTCGAGCCCATCGACGCCGACGACCTGCTCGAGGTCCCCTGCGACGTCTTCATCCCCGCGGCGCTCGGCGGCATGATCCACGAGGGGAACGCCGACCGCATCCAGGCGCGGATGATCGTCGAGGGCGCCAACAGCCCGACCACCCCGGCCGCCGACGAGATCCTCTCGGACAAGGGCGTCTACGTGATCCCCGACGTGATGGCCAACGCCGGCGGCGTCGTCTGCTCCTACTTCGAGTGGGTCCAGAACCTCCAGCACTTCCGCTGGGACGAGCGCGAGGTCAACGACAAGCTCGGCAACATCATGCGGCGCGCCTACCGCGAGGTCTCGGGCCGCGCCAAGGAGCAGAACCTCGACCTGCGCAGGGCCGCCTACCTGGTCGGGATCGAGCGCGTGGTCGAGGCCGCGCGCACCCGCGGCTACATCTAGGCCGCCGCCCTCGGCGACCACATATAACTCCGGGTCGATGAAGGTCGACTCCGGAACCTACGCAACGACGATCGACGCGGCCGGCGAGCTGGCGGTGACGGCGGAGGGCGACGGCTACGACTGCTGGTGGGCGTTCGAGACCCAGATCGACCCCCTGCTCGCCTGCGCGGTGGCGGCGGAGCGCACCGAACGCGTCGGCCTCGGCACCTCGATCGTCGTCGCCTTCGCTCGCAACCCGATGACCGTGGCCCTCCAGGCGAACGACGTCCAGTCGCTCTCCGGCGGCCGCTTCACGCTCGGCCTCGGCTCGCAGATCAAGCCCCACATCGAGCGCCGGTACTCGATGCAGTGGTCGAAGCCGGCGGCGCGCATGCGCGAGTTCGTGCTCGCGATCCGCGCCATCTGGGAGTGCTGGGAGACCGGCGGCGAGCTCGACTTCCAGGGCGACTTCTACACGCACACGCTGATGCCGCCCTTCTTCAACCCGGGCCCGAACCCGCACGGCAACCCGAAGGTCATGCTCGCCGCCGTCGGCCCGCTGATGACCGAGACCGCGGGCGAGGTCGCCGACGGGATCCTGTGCCACGCGTTCTCAACCGAGCGCTACATGCGGGAGGCCACCCTGCCCGCCCTCGAGCGCGGCTTCGAGAAGGCCGGGCGCACCCGCGACGGCTTCGAGATCACCGCGCCCGCGTTCGTCGTCGCCCGCGACTCCGAGGAGGAGCGCGCCGAGGGCGTCGCGTTCGTCAAGCAGCAGATCGCCTTCTACGGCTCCACCCCCGCCTACCGCCCCGTGCTCGAGCTGCACGGGTGGGGTGAGCTCCAGGACGAGCTCAAGGCGATGACGAAGCGGGGCGAATGGGACCGCATGCCCGAGCTGATCGACGACGAGCTCGTCGACACGTTCGCGGTCGTCGGCACTCCGGAGGAGGCGATCGCCGAGGTCAAGCGCCGCTACGGCGACATCGCGACGCGGATCACCCTGCCGATGCCCGAGGAACGCGACGAGGAGCGCTGGCGCGCCCTCTTCGACTCGCTGCGCGACTGAGCGCGCCGGGTGAGCCCTCTCACATAACGGGCCACCGCGGATCGGTTAGCGTCGCCGGGAAGCCAACACCGAGGAGAGACGATGACTCAGAACACGATCGACCCGACGGAGTTCCGCGAGGGCCAGCGCCAGCAGTGGAACAAGGCGGCCACCGGATGGGACCGATGGCAATCGCTCATCGACGACGCCGCACACGGGGTCAGCGAGCGCCTCGTCGAGCTCGCCGGCGTCGAACCCGGGAGCCGCGTCCTCGATGTCGCCGCCGGCCTGGGCGAGCCGTCGCTGACCGCCGCGCGGGTCGCCGGGCCCGAGGGCCGGGTCGTGGCGAGCGACATCTCCGCGGAGATGCTCGCGTTCGGCCGCAAGCGCGCCGCAGACGCCGGCATCGAGAACATCGAGTTCGTCGAGTCCGCCGCCGCCGCGCTCGACTTCCCCGCCGACAGCTTCGACGCCGCGCTCTCGCGGTGGGGGATCATCTTCGACCCCGACGGCGAGGGCGCCGCCGCGCGCGTCCGCGGCTTCCTCACCGAAGGCGGGCGGATGGCGATCAGCTCCTGGGGACCGCCGGACCGAGTCCCCATGCTCGGCGTGCCGATGAAGACCGTGCTCGGCCTGATCGGCGCGGACCCGCCGCCGCCGGGCACCCCCGGGCCGCTGTCGCGGCCGACGCCGGACGCGATCGGCGGGCTGCTCGAGGGAGGCGGCTTCTCCGACGTCGAGGTCGAGGAGGTCGAGATCGAGATGGATTGGCAATCCGCCGAGGAGTTCACGGTCTTCGTCCGGGAGATCGCCCCGCCGATCACCGCCCTGCTCGCCGGCCAGCCCGACGAGACCCGCGACGAGGCCTGGCAGGCGATCACCGACGCGATCGGCGAACGCGCGTCCGAGGACGGCACGCTGCGCCTGTCGAACCTGGTCCTGATGGCCTCGGGCCGCGCCTGACCGTCCCCGCGGGCTCACCGCCCGGCCTGCATCCGCTCGAGCTCGGTGGCGTCGTGCGAGCAGAAGATCTCGATCTCGTCGCCGTGCTCGCGGGCGAGCTGGTTGAGCCGCTTCTTGTTCCGCCCCCGCTGGGCGTGGTCGAGCCCGGTGATGGCCTGGAAGGCGACGAGGCCGGGCGGGCAGCTCGGCGGCTCGCTCATCTCGTCGGCGTGGAAGTACGCGTCGCCGCAATGCAGCAGCCAGCCGCCGGAGTCGACCGCGACCGCGCAGTGGCCGCGGGAGTGCCCCTGCACCGGGATCAGCGCCACCTCGGCGTCGGGTCCGCCGATCACCCTCACGCTCTCGAACCCGAACCACTTGTCGCCGCCGGTCTCGTGCCGGGTGAAGCGGGGACCGTGGGCGAAGTAATGGCTCGGGTAGCGCGGCCGCTCGCGAAGGGTCGGGTTGGCCATCGCGTCGTGCTCGGCGGCGAAGACGTGGACCTCGGCGTCCGGGAAGTCGGGCAGGCCGCTGGCGTGGTCGAAGTCGAGGTGGGTGACGACGATCTGGCGGACGTCGTCCGCCTTGAACCCCAGCGATTCCACCTGGGCCAGGGCGGTCTCCTCGCGCTCCAGCGTCGGCCGGACGAAGCCGCGCAGGCCCGGGGGCTTGATCCGCTTCGGGTTCTCGACGTCGCCGGTGCCGATGCCGGTGTCGACGAGGATCAGGCCGTCCGAGGACTCGATCAGCAGGCAGTGACAGACGATCCTGCCGTCCTCCAGCCAGCCGCCGCGGCCGGTGACGAACTTCGAGCCGCGCGGGCACATCGTGCCGCAGTTGAGGTGATGGACCGTCGCCATCGAGGGCGAGAGCCTAAGGCGTAGGCCGCTGGCTCAGCGGTCCGGTCCGGGCTCCTCGTCGTCCTCGTCCTCGTCGAAATCGAAGTCCTTGGGCTCGCCCTGCTCGAACCAGAGGCGCTCGTCCTCGGGCGTGTCGCGGAGGAACTCCGGCGTCTCCTCGAGCACGTCCTCCTCTTCGGCGGGCTTCGCCTCCTCGACCACTTCCGCGTCCTCGACCGGGCTGCTCTTCCGCCGGTGCGGGAGGGAGCGGGGCGGCGTCCTCGGGCTCGTCCTCGGTGTCGCGGAACTCCTCGAACTCCTCGTCGAGCTCGAGCTCGATCTCGCCGATCTCGAACTCGCCGGAATCGCTCGGCTCCGGGCCCGGTGGAGGCTCGGCTGCGGGTGCCTCGGGCTCGAGCGCCGCGGGCTCGTCCTCGGGAGGGGGCGGCGGCGGATGCTCGACCGTCGGGGGTCCCGCCGATTCCTCCTGGTCGAAGAACGGAGACTCCGCCATGGGCTCGGGTTCGGGCGCCGCCTCGACGGGAAGCTCGGGCTCGGCGGGTAGCTCCGGCTCGAGCGGCATCTCGGCAGCGGGCTCCTCGGGCTCCACAGGCTCCGTCGGAGCGGGCGCCTCGGGCTCGGCCGGCGGCTGCTCGAGCTCGGGAACCGCCTCGGCAGCGGCCATCTCCTCCGCTCCGGTCGGCGCCTCCTCGAGGATCGCCTCCTCCCCGGTGGGCGGCCGCTCGGGGAAATCGGGCTCGCCGGGACGCGAGGGCGGGCCGAAGGCCTCGTCCTCGAGGATTTGGACCTCGTCGTCCGCAGCGCCGTGCTGGCGCTTCAGGTCGAGGTGCTCGCGGATCGCGTCGTCGAGGATCCCCATGGCGGTTCCTAGCTGCTTAAGGCTCTCAAAAATCGTGACTTATGGAAACCAGGGCTCGCCCGAGTCACGCTCGGCTCAGCCCTCGCCTCGTATCTTCGCGGTCGGGCCGCTCTTCCCTTCGCCCTCGCCCTTCTCCCCTCTCGCCCGCTCGGTGCGGTTCTTGCCCCCCCGCTTCGCCCGGTAGAGGGCCTGATCGGCAGCCTCGACCAGTGCGCGGGCGTCGGTACCGGTGCGCGCCGCGGTCGCCGCGCCGATGCTCGTCGTCACCCGCATCGAGCCGTCTCCGCCCAGCATCGGGATCTCGGTGCTCTCGATCCGCACCCGGACGCGCTCGGCGAACTCGACGGCGCCGCCGATGTCGGTCTCCGGCAGCCCGATCGCGAACTCCTCGCCGCCGTAGCGCGCCGGCTCGTCGACCCCGCGCGACTCCTCGCGAAGCACCCGGCCGATCGCGCGCAGCACCTCGTCTCCCTGCTGGTGGCCATGGGTGTCGTTTACCTGCTTGAAGTCGTCGATGTCGAGCATCAGCAGCGAGAGGTCGTGGCCGAAGCGCTCCGCGCGCGCAGTCTCGTTCGCGATCCAGCGCCGGAACCGGCGGTTGTTCGGCAGGCCGGTGAGCTCGTCCGTGACCGCCTGCTCAGCGACCAGCTCATGGAGCTCGACGTTCTCGAGCGAGGCCGCGGCCTGTCCGATGAGGTAGCGCAGCACCTCGCGCTGGCTCTCCTCGAAGGGACGGCCGCTGCGGACGATCGTCATCGCCGCCCCGGCGAGCTGCGAGCCCCGGGCGTCGCCGGCCGTTCCGCCGCCCGGCTCCACGGTCGCCAGCGGCTGGGAGATCGCGTACCACTCGCCCTCCTGGGCGCCGGCCATCGTGCCCTCCCGGAGCGCCTCGCGCTCGGCGGTTCGCGCCGCCTCGAGCCCCGCGTCGGGAAGCGGGACGCCCGAGGAGACCTCGGGCTCCTGGCTGCCGGCGAGCAGGATCCTCGAGTGCTCGGCCTCGCAGGCGGAGTTCGCGGTCTCGGCGACGATCTCGAGCAGGGCGGTGCGATCGAGCCCCGAGGCGAACGCCTCGCCGATCCGCCTCACGGATTGCTCGAGCTCCGTGCGCTGGCGTCGCAGCTCGCCCATCTGCGTGCTGAGCTGATCGCTCATGCTGTTGAACTCGCGCGCCAGGCCCGCCATCTCGTCGTCGCCTTCGACCGGGAGCTTGCGGCTGAAGTCGCCCTTGCCGATCCGCCGCGCGGCCGAGAGCATCGCCGCGATCTGGCCCTGCAGCGAGCGCAGCAGGAAGGCGATGCAGAGGAAGGCGACGGCGAAGAAGGCAACCAGCGCCGCGGCCACGACTGGGCGTTCCGCCGGCGAATCCACCGGAATCGATCTCGCCGAAATGGGTCAGGCGCAGCTCGTCGCCGGGTCCGCCCAGGCGAGCGGTCGCCGCGCGAAGCTCATCGCCTTCGAGCTCCACCGTCTCCGCGCTGCCGGCGTCAGGCAGGGCGACATCGCCGACCGGCAGGGTCGTCGCCACGGTGCCGCTTTCGTCGGTGACCGTCGTTTCGCGCCCGGTGAGCTTGTGGACGCGCTCGATGTAGTCGGCCGCCGTCGTCGTCGAGGCGATCAGCGTCCCGATCGTCTCGCCGCCCTGCTCGAGGGTCAGCTCCACTGCTGCGACCGCCTCCTCGTCCCCGGCTCGGGCGAGGCGCTTGCCGCCGGGCCCGATGACCTCGAGGGAGACGAGCGGACCCGCCTTGACGAGGTCCTCGGCGACCGACTCGACCTTTGCCGAATCGCCACTGCGGATCGCCGCGCGCCAGGTCCGGGTCGGCGGCGGCGCGCCGGGCGGCCCGCTCGGCATCGGCCTGGTCCGCGTCGTAGACGCCGAGCGCGGTGTCGAGCGCGGCCGACAGTCCAGCGTCGGCCTTGCCCGTCTCCGCCGAGCCGGCGAGCTGGACGACGATCGCGCCCAGCGCGATCATCGGCACGACGACGATCCCGACGAAGAACAGCGTGAGGCGCCTGCGAAAGCTCACCGTTCAAGCCTAAGTGCGTGGCGGCGGAGCGCTGCAAATCGCCGCGGCGCCGATGGGCCCAAAGTCGCAGCTATCCTTGTGCCGCGGCGCGCCCGGAGGCGCGCTGCAATCGCTGGGGCTATAGCTCAGTTGGGAGAGCGCCTGGATCGCACCCAGGAGGTCGCCGGTTCGAGTCCGGCTAGCTCCATCTCGAGAAGTCCCTGCTAGTCGATCTGCAGCGAATGCGGATGCGCCTCCTCGAGGCACCTGCGACCTTTGGGTCGGAGGGGTGAAAAGAGGCTTCCCGGTGGTACGGTCGGCGAGCTTCGCGCGACTGCTCGCGCTCGGCGCGACGGCGCTCCTCGCCCTCCTCGCGCTCCCCGCCGCTGCATCCGCGGAGACGGCCTACGTCGTTAACGCCCTCTCCAACAACGTGACCCCGATCGACACCGCCACCAACGCCGCGGGGCGGCGATCGGTGTCGGGCGCCGCCCCGAGCGATCGCGATCACCCCCGACGGCGCGACCGCCTACGTCACCAACGAGGTCGACGACACGGTCACCCCGATCGACACGCGACCAACACGGCGGGGGCGACGATCGACGTCGGGGACAGCCCCCAGGGGATCGCGATCACCCCCGACGGCGCCACCGCCTACGTCACCAACGCCGGCCCGACGCGACCCCGCCTTGGATGCCGTGACCCCGATCGACACCGCCACTAACACGGCAGGGACCGATCGCGGACGGAACACCCCAACGCGATCGCGATCACGCCCGAACGGCTCGACGCCTACGTCGCCAACCAGGCTCCAACAACGTCAGCCCCGATCGACACCGCGACCAACAGCGCCGGGCCGCCGATCGTGGTCGGCGACGATCCCGACGGCGATCGCGATCACCCCGACGGCGCGACCGCCTACGTCGCCAACCAGCTCGCGACAACGTCACCCCGATCGACACCGCCACCAACCGCCGGGGCGCCGATCGCGGTCGGGGACGGCCCGGGGATCGCGATCACCCCCACGGCGCCACCGCCTACGTCGCCAGTCACGACGCCGACAACGTCACCCCGATCGACACCGCCACCAACACCGCCGGGCCGGCAATCGGCGGTCGGCGACGAGCCCCATCGCGATCGCGATCACCCCCGACGGCGTCACCGCCTACGTCGCCAACGCCGGCATCCGACGACGTCACCCAGATCGACATCGCGACCAACACCGCGGGGGCGGCGATCGGCGTCGGCGACGGCCCACGGGATCGCGATCACCCCCGACGGCGACAGCGTCTTCGACGCCTTCGGCAAGCCCGACGCGCTCAACTTCGAAGCGCGCGGATGCCGGGTCGGCAGTCTCGATACCGACACCGACACCGATGCGACGTCCCGCGACTCGACGGTGTCTCGGCAAAAGCCCGACGGACTGCCGTCAGCGCCAAAGTGGCGGCGACGATCGGCATGCGGGCATCGGCGATCCGTCAACGGCCTGACCCGACGGTGATCATGGCTGAGCGCGAATTCCCGACGACTCCCAGTCAGGCAAACCGGACGGCGTGCCTCGGCAACGCTTCGATCCACGACGACAACGACAACGTGGCGACGGCTCCGACGCCTGCCCGACCGGCGCCAGCGCCCCGTGACGACATGACGGCGACGGCTGCAGAGCGCCGAAGTCACGCGAACGGCGTCAAGTTCCGAAACCGCCGCAGCCGCCAACTTCCCCGGGACCGACGGCTACGACCTGGTGACTGTCTTTGATTGCCATGACGACAACGACATGGGCGACCCGACGCCTCGCGCGCCATCGGCCGGCACGACGTCGACGACGGTCAGAGCGCTGGCGCGCCCGACGGCACGGCTGGATGATCGACGGTCGACGCCCTTTGCCAGGACCGACGCGGTCGAGCCACGCCGAAGGCGCCCGACACCACAACCCAGGCGGTCGCGTCATTCTACGGCGCCTCGACCGTGATCTGCAAGCCCCCGCGTCAGCCATGCGACTAAGAGGTCGAGCCTGGCGTTAGAGCGCGCAGGCGGGCGAGGGCGAGGTTGAAGAGAGCGGCGTTTCGATACATCTACGAAGCAAGGCCGAGGTGATCAAGGAAGGTGGGTTTTCGAACGTCACACGCGCGACCGAAACGCCGTTCAATCTCGTGCTCGAAGCTCGCCCATAGTCGATCCTGCATACCGGCAGTCACGACAGCGGGGCGGGCCGCCACGCGAACGCCCATCCCTGCTGGTGCCCCACCTCGCATCACCCCGAGACCATACGGGCGAGACTACCGCGCACATCCTTACCAGTGCATCGATCCATTCCGTGTAAGTCGGAGCGAACCGAGGCTTCGTGCGAGTATTGGCGCGATGACGACGATCGCCACTACCAGCCGCCTTTTCAATCCCGCCAGCTACGAGGGGGCGGAGCTCGACCCCGCGAGCGCCGGCCTGATGCGCGCGACCATCGATTGGTTCGAGGCGAAGGGCAAGGAGCGCATCACCGAGGAGGTCTACTCGGACGAGTGGTACGCGGACTTCATCGAGTTCCTCGCCCGCGAGCGGGCGTTCGCGACGCTGCTCACACCGGCGCGTGACGCCGGCGATGATCCCGACAAGCGCTGGGACACCGCTCGGAACGCCGTCTTCAACGAAATCCTCGGCTTCTACGGGCTTCCCTACTGGTACGCGTGGCAGGTCACGATCCTCGGGCTCGGGCCGATCTGGCAGAGCGACAACGACACCGCCCGCCGGCGGGCGGCCGAGCTGCTCGAGGACGGCGCGATCTTCGCGTTCGGCCTCTCCGAGCGCGAGCACGGAGCGGACATCTACTCGACCGACATGGTCCTCACTCCAGACGACGGCGACGGCTTCAGCGCCAGCGGGAGCAAGTACTACATCGGCAACGGAAATCTGGCGGGGATGGTCTCGGTGTTCGGGCGCCGGGCCGATGTCGAGGGCCCCGAGGGCTACGTCTTCTTCGCCGCCGACAGCTCCCACCCGGCCTACAAGCTCATCTCGAACGTCGTGCGCGGGCAGATGTACGTGAGCGCCTTCGAGCTGGACGACTACCCGGTTCGCGCCGAGGACGTCCTGCACACGGGCAAGGAGGCGTTCGAGGCGGCCCTGAACACGATCAACGTCGGCAAGTTCAACCTCGGCTTCTGCGCGATCGGAATGTCGGAGCACTGCTTCTACGAGACGGTTACCCAGGCCGAGAATCGGGTGCTATTCGGCAAGCGGGTGACCGAGTTCGGCCAGGTGCGGCGGATCCTGACCGAGGCCTACAGCAGGCTCGTCGCGGCAAAGCTCTACGGCGCCCGTGCCGTCGATTACGTACGGAGCGCGAGCCGCGATGACCGCCGCTATCTGCTCTACACCCCGATCAACAAGATGCAGGTCACGACCGAGGGCGAGCGGATCGTGCGCCTTCTGGCCGAGGTGATCTCGGCGAAGGGCTTCGAGCGCGACAGCTACTTCGCGAGCGCAAAGAACATCATTGACGGGCTGCCCAAGCTGGAGGGCACCGTCCACGTCAACCGGGCGCTGACCCTCAAGTTCCTGCCCAACTACATGTTCGGCACCGAATCGCTCGAAGCGCCGCCGATGCGGACCGATCCCAGCGACGACGCATTCCTCTTCGACCAGGGCCCGACCCGTGGCCTGAGCAGGATCGCCTTCCCGGACTGGCGAACGGTCTTCGACCGCTTTGCGGAGCTTCCCAACGTGGCCCGCTTCCGCGAACAGGCCGAGTCGCTCCTCGACCTGGTCCAGAACGTCAGCCTGACCACCGAGCAGATGACCAACGATCTCGACTTCCAGCAGTCACTCGCCCAGCTCTTCACCCTGCTCCCCTACGGACAGCTGATCCTCGAGCAGGCGGAGCTGGCCGAGGTCGAGCCGGACATCGTGGACCTCGTCTTCGAGACCTTGGTGCGCGACTTCAGCGCGACGGCGATCGAGCTTCACGGCAAGGCCTCCTCGACGGAGGCGCAGCAGCAATGGGCGCTCGAAAGCGTCCGCAAACCGGTCGTCGACGAGGAGCGAGGCGATCGCGTCTACGCCGAAGTTCGGGCGCTGTCCGGCGCCTACGTGATGCCCACATAGTCGTCACCGCGCCATCACGACCCGCTACTCCTCGAGGCCGGCGTCGGCGAGTGCGCGCTCGAGGTCCCAGTAGAGGTCGAGCTTCGTCACCTTTCCCCCGCGAAGGTGGAACAGGTTCGCCCCCTTCATCCGGATGTCTCCGACCTCCAGCCCGCTCGTCTTGCCACGGCCGCTGAAGTGCATGAGCACGAGCACCCGCTCGTCGTCGAGCGCGCGGTACTCATCGGCCTCGCATCGCAGCCTCTCGAAGGCACTCAGAGCCTCGCGCCACGCCTGCGCCATCGCCGCAACCCCGGTCCAGGTTCCGGGTGTTGGGCCGTCGACCGTCACCAACGTGATCTCGGGGTGCGCCCACTCGGTGGAGTGGAAGTCGCCGCGCTCCCACGCCGCGAAGATCGCGCGTACGAGCTCCACGTTCTCCTGCGACATCGCCGCCCAGTATCTCGTCTTCCAAGGGGGTCGCCGGTTCGAGTCCGCTGGCTCCATTGCCAGAATTGGCCCGGTGAAGGTTGCGGCGCTTCGGATTGGCGGTGAGCCGGCGCGGTGGCGCGAGCTCGGCTTCGATGTAACGGACGAGGGTGTGGCGATGCTCGGGGGCGTCCGAGTGGAGCTGGTGCCGTCGGCCGAGCCATGTGCGATCGAGTCATGGACGCTCGACGGCGCGGAGGTTCCGGACTCGATCGACGGACTGCCCACCGAGCAGGCCGCTCGTGGCGCGACGCGAACTGATCACCCGAACGGCGTGATCGGAATCGACCACGTCGTGGTCTTCACGCCTTCCCTCGAGCGCACGACCGCCGCCTTTGCCGAAATCCACGTCGACTGCAGGCGGGTACGCGAAGCCGGCGAGGGCGTGAAGCAAGGGTTCTTCATCGTCGGTGACCTGCTGGTAGAGGTCGTCGACGGGACCGGCCTCGAGCCGGAGGCACCGGCCCGCTTCTGGGGTCTCACCGTGGTCGTGGCCGACCTCGACCTGGCAGCGAGCGTGCTCGGGAACCGGCTTGGGGCGATCAAGGACGCGATTCAACCGGGAAGACGCATCGCGACGGTCGGCCGGGAGGCCGCGGGCGGACTACCGCTCGCGCTGATCACACCGCGCGCGAATACCTAGCTCGATCTCATCGCCTATGGAGGAGGGCGATGCTCGCCTTCTGGCGCCTCCGTCGACGGCGAAGGCGACGCGGATGCGGCGCTGGCGATCGGGAATGTGGCGGAGCCGGATCGGTTCCCCGGTGGCGACTCGCTTCGGGCGACCTCGGAGGCGGAGGCGGGGAAGATCACCGACCGCTTCCCGTCTGGACAGACGACTCGCGCCGGAACGTCGTCTTCCCGCCATGGACCTTCTCTCGGCAGGTCTGAGGCGCGGTTTCTCGCAGACCGGAACGGGTGGCGCCGACGCGGGATCTGGACATCCGGCGCGGATGTCGTCGCAGCGCAGCCGCCCATCGCCGAAGTAGTAGGCGGAGCGGAAGTTGAACGAAGCCGGTCCCGGCACTCTGGTTGACCGGCGATCAGTGCGGGCAGGTTGCTCTGCGTGGCGGGTCGAACACCCCGCCGCTGATCGAGTGCACGTCAGCCGAATCGTCGAATTGCTCCGCGGTCAGGCGGGTCAGGGCATCGTCCGCGAGCGTCGCGCCACTGGCCCGAGCGCCCAGCGCGGGGAACCTGCCCTTCAGGTAGCGATCGAACCACGCGAGCGTGTAGTAGGAAGCGACCACCGCCCCGTACCGACTGCTGGGCGGCGTCGGCGCGAACTGCGTGAAGTCGAGGTGGGTTGCCGCCCGCAACGCCACCTTCATGCTGTCGATGCCTGCGCCGCTGACGCGCTGGAAGTCCTGGTCCTTGCTCCCTGGGCCGAGTGGGTCGGGTGGCGCCGCGTAAGCCTCGGGGAGGCAGACGGGAACCCGCTGGCATGAAGTCCGCCGTCAGAACAGCGCGGGAGTTCGCAGCGCCAGATCCTCCGGTAGCGGGCTCGACTGCGCCCGGTCCCAGGAGACGATCGCCGAGACGCGCGGGTCCTCCTGGCCAAGACGGCTCACCGCGACACCACCGGCCGAATGCCCCGCG
This sequence comes from uncultured Thermoleophilia bacterium, assembly GCA_963844425.1. GTDB lineage: Bacteria > Actinomycetota > Thermoleophilia > Solirubrobacterales > 70-9 > DASUSH01. The sequence continues at coordinate 747,163 of CAWJOD010000020.1, forward strand.
AGACCGACATGGTCACGATCGAGTTCCTGCCACCGGAGGTTCACGCCGCCGCCGTTGGCGGGCGTCTGCGGCGTCGAGAAGAGGAAGTCGAGCGCTGATCGGCTGTCCGGATAGTGGGCGTCGGAGGTGGCGTTCTCGGGTTCCGGGATCTGAACGTGAGCACCATGTAGCCCGCCTCGGCAAGCGCCTCGACGCCCCATAGGTACATCTCCTGGTCCGCCGCACCGCCGTGGACCACGACGACGGCGGGATAGGGCGGCTCGTATTTGCGCAACCCGCTCGGCATGTCGTGGCAGGAGGAGTCGCGCGGACGACACAGGGGCGTCGCGGGGCTGCCGTCCTCGCTCTCGAACAAGACGGTCTGATGGCGAAACCGTGTTCCATCGAGACGCGCCGGATCGCGGAACGGATCCTCGGCCACCGCGCCGCCGTGCTCAGCCTGGACCTCGGTCGCCGCGGCCGCGTAGAGCGGGTTGTTCGAGGTGTCGCCCGAGCGCTGACTGCCGCAATAGACATTGTCGGCCTCGCGCTGCTGCCACTGCTGGGTCCCCGGCTCGGCCTCCCCGGCTGGACCATCGCAATCGGCCTGCGCCGTCGCGGGGGCGGCGGAGACTGCCCTGATCGATAGGAGGGCGCCCACCGCGAGGAGGAAAAGCGTCCTGTCCACGTGCCGCGAGTTCATCCCGCCGAGGAGTATCTCGTCAGCCGGCTTCTGAAGGTGCCATAGCGAGCGGTGAACGTCCCGATTACGCCGCTATAGGGGGGTCTCCGGGACGTTCGCCGCGGCTCGGCGGGCTTCCTCCCAGGTCGCACACTGCTCGAACCGCTTGAAAACGCCGTCTTCCACGGTCCAGATCTGGCCGACCTCGCCTTCGACCGGTGCTCCGCTCTGGCCGCCGGTTGCCGACGCGGCGACGCGTATGACGACGAGGAGTACGTCCTCCCGCGGCTCGACGGTGAACGCCTCGACAGCCTCCATCCGCAGGTCGTCGAACGCCGTCTGCGCGTCTCCCTGACGCCCGACCTTATAATGCGGTCGCAGGGTTCTAGTGGGGCGCAGGGGGGCGCTTAGGCTGGGAGGAGATTCGGTATGGCAGGGAAATTCCGCAGGCAGGTTGGCGTCAGCGTTCTCGGCCGCGTGCGCCCGTCCGCATTGGCATCATGCCTCGCCGCCGCCTTCCTACTCGCCGCCGCCGGACCCGCCGCCGCCGACTCGATCGTCTACGAGAAGGACGGAAACGTCTGGCAGGCGGCGCCGGACGGCAGCAACCAGAGCCAGGTCACGACCGCCGGCGGGTACTCCAAGCCCAGCCAGGCGGACGACGGCACGATCGTCGCGGTAAAGGACCAGCTGCTTCAGCGCCTGGATCGCGGTGGCCGGATACTCAACACGGCCGGTGACTCGGATTGGGGCGGCCGTTGAACACGGGCCTCTCGCCGAATGGCCAGCTCGTCGCCTACGACTACTTCAGGACCGGCACCTCATTGGCACCGGGCTTCCACACCTCGCTGTCGCACTCGACCCGACCCACGGACTACGGCGAGATCTTCGACATCCACGGCTTGGGCCGCCCGTCCTGGATCGGTAACGACCGGGTGCTCATGTTCGACGCCTCCGAGAGCACCACCGGCGACACGCTGATCTACACGGTCGGCGGTAGCGGGACACAGGCCTGGTACGAAGATCCGGACCTATCGCTCTCGGGTGGCGAGGTCGATGCCAGTCAAACCCGCTTCGCCGCCACCGACGGCGTCAAGATCCGCATCTACACCCTGACCTCCCCGCCGCCCGCGACCGCAGGGGTCACGCCCCGGTGCGACCTCACCGGCCCGAACGGCTCGTTCTTCCGCCCGACCTGGTCCCCCGACGGAAGCGCCCTCGCCTGGCAGGAGGACGACGGCATCTGGATCGGGCCGCTTCGACCTGACGACCTGCCAGGGGAGCGCGTCGCTCGTGATCCCGGGCGGCAAGGCGCCCGACTGGGGCCCCGCGAACGTGTCCTCTCCGCCGCCGCCCGGCCCGAACCCGCCCGGCCCGACTCCGCCGAATCTGAGCACTCAGGCAAAGAAGAGCCAGAAGGCCGGCAAGCCGATCAAGGTGAACGTCTCTTCCGACGAGAACGCCTCAGCCAGCGCCGGCGGAAAGGTGGTCGTCGGGCGTGCGAAGTTTGCCCTGAAGACGCTCAAGGCAGACCTGACCGCGGGCGCGACCGAGACTCTGAAGCTTCGCCCGTCCGCCCGCAACCTCGCCAAGATCGAGGACCTCGTCAAGGACGGGGCAAAGGCGAAGGCCAAGATCAAGGTGACGGCCACCGACTCGACGGGTGCGACCAGCTTGTCGAAGGTGACGGTGAACCTGAAGGCCTGACCGCGCTGAGCGGGGCTAGCTGGATAGGCCGGCTGGGGACGACAGGCTCCCGCCGGCCTACGGGCCGAGGTAAGCGTCCGGGCTCATCCACTCCGGGCGTTCGAGGCCGAGCTCGTCGCGGAGCACTCGCTCGGTGCTCCGAAAGGCGCCCTCGGTCCACCCCTGGATGTCGGACCAGGCCTCCCCGCAGACGTGGATCGGCAACTCGGGGAGCGGTCGCCGCATCCGCGCGATCACCTCCCATGAACGGGCTCCGACGGCCCAGCGATGCGATGCGCCCCCGTAGAGATCTGAGCGCCAGTCCATCAGCAGCGACCAGTACGGGTCGGGAGCCTCGGCTCCGTGAACCTCTGAGATCTGCCGCGTGACCTCGCGAATCATCTCGGCCGGCGGCGGGGACGGGCGCGGCTCGGCCCGCTGCGCCGCCGGTCCGAGAAAGGCGTCCCAGTACTCGATCGCCTCCGCCGAGCTGTAGCCGACCATCGCAAGCCCAGGTTGGCGCTCGCCCTCCGTGTCGAAGTAGAAGAAGCTCTGCAGTGGAAGATCGGTGGCCGAGCGCCCGGAGCGAATCCCGAGCTCCTCCCACCACGGGCGCTCGTAGGCGAGCATCAGGTGGAATAGCGGCACCGCCGCGACCGCCCCGAGGTCGTCGCGGAACCGGGAGCTCTCGGCAAGCGGTGAGCGGGCGGCCACCCGCTCGAGCCCGGCCTGGGGAAGGGCGAGGATCAGGTGCCGCGCGGCGATCACCCGTCTGTCCCCATCGACGTCGAGTGACAGCCTCACCCGCGCCTCCCCCTCGCTCCCCTCGACCTCGACGGCCTCGAGCCGGTGGCCGAGTGAAACCTCGCCCCCGCTCTGGCGCACGCGGTCGGCGAGTGCGTGCGGCAATGCCTCGAAGCCGTCTCGGAATCGCTCGTAGCGAGCCTCCACCGGCCAGCCCTGCGACAGGTCGACGAACGCCTCGGCGGCATTCCAGTTCTGGAACTCGGGCCGGAACCCGCCCGCGTCGGCGATCAGCCGGAATCCCTCCGGGCTGAGCAGCCGTCGCAGCAGGTTCCACAGCCCGAGGTCGTGGAGGGGACGCCCGTCGAACTCCGCGGTGCGCTTGACCGCGTCCCACTCGCGCGGGGTCAGGCGGGCGGCGTCGGGCACGAGCGACTCGACCGCCCCGGCGAAGATCTGCGCGGGAGTGCGGCCGCGCTCGGCGGCGCCGAGGTCGTAGGGGACCGCGTCGGGCTCGCCCCATTGGCCGGCCCGGAACCGGCGGCCGCGCAGGTACATCAGGTTGCCGGGATCGCCCCCGGGCAGCGGCTCTCGGGCCAGGCCGAGGGCGTCGGACGCCTCGACCACCAACCCGTGGGTGCTGAGGACCGCGATCCCGCCGAGCTCTGCGCGCAGGTGCTCGGCGCGCTCGGGCGTCACCGTGTAGAGGCGCCCGCCGATGCGATCGGTTGCCTCGAACACCGCGACCCGCCGGGAGCCTGGCGCGGCCGCGATCCGCCAGGCGCAATAGAGGCCCGCCGCGCCGCCGCCGACGACGGCGACATCCAGCTCGTCTCCGGCAGCGGTCACGGATTGCCGGCGACGGTGCACGGCCCGATCGTATTCACGACAGCGCGCACCGAGGCGGGCGGCGACCTACGAATAAGCTCGCGAGCCGTGAGCGATCCAAGGCCTCGCCTGATGGTGATCAAGGGGTTCGGCGGCCCGGCCGCGACCCTGTTCTGCCCGGTCTTCTCCGAGCTCGCCGACCTGGTGGTGATCTACGAGCGCACGGGCTCGACCTTCCTGGACGTCGATCCCGAGGCCGAGAGGCGGGCGGTGGAGGCGGCCGGGGACTACATCGAGGTCGAGAGCCCCGAGGAGATCCTGCAGAGCGCGCTCGCGTACGCGGAGGAGAACCCGGTCGACGGCGTGATGACGATCAGCGAGCCGCTGCTGAGGAGAACGGCCGAGATCGCCGAGCTCCTCGGCGTCCCCCACCACCATCCGGTCGCGACGGCGCAGGCGATGACCGACAAGTTCGAGCAGCGCGAGGCGCTGCGCCGGGCCGGCATGCCGGCGCCCGGCCATGCTCGGATCTCGTCGGCCGAGGACCTCGGGCCCGCGCTCGAGCGAGTCCGCCTGCCGGCGGTGCTGAAGCCGGCGTTCGGGGCCGGCTCGATGCTGATCTTCAACGTCGGCTCGGCCGAGGAGCTGGAGCGCCACCACCGCGAGGCCGTGGACCGTCACTCGCGCTCGGAGCTGCTGCGCGACGTCGACCCGGTCTTCGACCTCGAGGAGCTGATCGAGAGCGAGAACTGGCACGAGGACGAGCGGTTCGGCAGCTACGTCAGCGTCGAGGCCCTGACGTTCGGCGGTGAGTTCTTCCCGCTCACGGTCTCGGACCGCACCAGGCAGCTCCCGCCGTTTCGCGAGACGGGGCTGATGCTCCCCTCGAAGCTGCCGGCAGAGCGCACGGAGCAGATGATCGGCGCCGCCCGGGGCGCCGCCGCCGCGGTGGGTGCAACCGACGGCCCCCTGCACATCGAGGTGATGATGACCTCGGCCGGCCCCGTCGTGATCGAGATCAACGGCCGGCTGGGCGGCTCGATCCCCTACATCTTCAGGGAGGTCAGCGACGTGGACCTGTTCCGGGAGATCGCGAAGATCGCGCTCGGAATCCGTCCCGAGACAAGCCCGGCCTTCGACGGCCACGGTGGGATGTTCAACATCCATGCGCCGGGCGAGGGAACGGTGACGCGCCTCGACGGACTCGACGAAGCGCGTGACCTGCCCGGCGTGCGCCAGCTGATGGTCGGGGTGCACGAGGGGGACTGGGTGAGCTCGCTGCTCGGGCTCCTCGGCGGGATGATCAGGGTGATCTGCGCGGCGCCGACGGCCGACGAACTGCTGGAGATCCGCGACCGCGTGATGGCGACGATCCACTACGAGGTCGAGCCGGCCGAGTAGTCGGCCCGTGACATGATCTGAGGGTGCCCGAGTCGGCCACCCAGAACGGGACCAGCCCCGCCGTCCTGGTCGAGAACGTCCGCAAGAGCTTCGGGAGCGTGCAGGCGCTCGACGGGGTCAACCTGGAGATTCCCAAGGGCTCCCTGCTGGCCATCCTCGGCCCGAACGGAGCCGGGAAGACCACGCTCGTTCGAGTCCTGACGACGCTGCTGTCTCCGGACGAAGGGCGGGCCGAGGTCGCCGGCCACGACGTCGTCCGCGACCGCCATCGGGTTCGGTCGGCGATCGGGCTGAGCGGGCAGTACGCGGCCGTCGACGAGCGCCTGACGGGACGGGAGAACCTCGAACTCGGCGCTCACCTGCACCATCTCGACCGGGACGAGACCAGGCGGACCGTCGACCGGCTCCTGGAGCGCTTCGGACTCGATGCGGCGGCCGACCGGCCGGCGCGGACATATTCCGGGGGCATGCGGCGCAAGCTCGACCTCGCGTCCGCACTGGTGACGAACCCGGAGGTCCTTTTCCTTGACGAGCCCTCGGTTGGGCTCGATCCGACCTCTCGCGCTCAGCTATGGACGATCATCGAGGACCTGGTCGACGGGGGTATGTCGGTGCTGCTGACGACCCAGTACCTGGAGGAGGCCGACCAGCTCTCGGACTCGATCGCCGTCATCGATTCCGGGCGGGTGATCGCAGATGGGACCGCGAGCGAGCTCAAGAGCGCCGCGGGCCTTTGGTTCGTCGAGCTGATCGCGGCCGATCGCGATCGGGTTGAGGAGGCCGCCGACGTGATGGTCGCGGTCCTCGAGGTCGATTCCGACGCCCGCATTCACCACCACGCGGGACGCGTCAGGGTGCCCGTCGGTGAACGCGGCGTGCGACTTGACGACGTGACGCGCGGGCTCGACACCGCCGGCATCGCGATCGCCGAGCTGGCGTTGCGTCAGCCGACCCTCGACGACGTGTTCCTGGCGCTCACGGGAAGCGGGGCGGAACCGGCCGGGCACGCAGCGGCGCCGGCGCGGCGAGGAGCTCGGCCCGGACGAGCCGCGGTGAGCCGGCTCTATCCGTGGAGCGCGCTCAGGCGGCCGCGTGCTCGGGCCACAGCACCTGCGCAACGCGCTCGGAATGCCCGTACCAGTGGACGGACTTGACCTTTCCGTCCGCCACCTTGAAGATCGCGCACCCCAGGGTCTCGGTGTCGCCGTGGCTCATGTCGAACTCGAAGACGGCGGTCGAGTCGTCCTCGCAGACGACGTTCGTGTTGACCTCGAGCTCCGGATGAGCGCCCTCCCAACTGCCGCGACCCTCCTGCTCCTCGAAGTGCTGCTCATGCGGCAGGCCGTTCTCGAGCCACTCGAGGTCGGGTGCGAGGAGGTCCCCGATCGCCTCCTGGTCATGCCTCAGGAACGCGTCGACGCAAGCCCTCGCCGTGTCCGCTGCACTGCCCATGGTCTCCTCCTTCGTCGGTTGGCGCCACGTTATCAGCGGTTTCGAGCGCTCCAAAACGACTAGGTTCGCCTGGTGATGAACGTGCGAGTCGAGCCCATCGACCCCGGCCGGGAGATCGGCGCGGAGGTGCACGGAGTCGACCTTCGGCAGCCGCTCACCGAGGAGGTTGCCGCCGAGCTCCGCGCGGCCCTGTTCGACCACCTGGTGCTGGTGTTCCGCGACCAGGCGATCTCTCCCGCCGACCAGGTGCGCGCGGGCAGGGCGCTGGGCGATCCATCGCCGCCGGAGCCGAGCGCCCGGCTGACCAGCCACCATGACGGCGTGCCGGAGATCCAGCGGCTTTCGTTTCTGCGCCGCGACGGGTCCGCTCCGAAGGACGCGCGACCGAGCCAGGGCGACCTCTGGCACACGGACTACTCGTACCTGCCCGACCCGCCGGAGCTCGCGATGCTGAGCGCAGCCGAGCTGCCGGTTGGGGGACCGGACACCGTCTACGTCGACCTGCGCGCCGCGTTCGCCGCGCTTCCGGCCGACGAGCGCCGCGAACTGGAGGGCCTGCGGGCGATCCACACCGAGGTCGGCCCGCAGGACCCGGCGGTCTACCGCCTGCCCCCGTACGTGAACGACGATGCCGACCGCGCAACGGCACGTGCGGATCGCTCCGCGGTACATCCGCTGGTCCGCGCCCATCCCGTGACCGGCCGCCCGGCGCTCTACATGGCGTCGGCCTACACGGTCGGGTTCGAGGGCATGCCGGAGGACGCCGGCCGCGCCCTGCTCGAGCGCCTCTACGCCCACGCGACGCAGCCCGAGTTCACCTACCGGCACGTCTGGAGGGAGGGGGACGTCCTGCTGTGGGACAACACCTCCTTGAACCACCGGCGCTCCAAGCCGCTCGACGCGCCGCGCGTCCTGCACCGGATCAGCATCTCGCTCGCGCCGAGGGCGCACTGATGGCGGAGCTCGACCGCGACCCGGACACGCTCGCCGCATACGCGGACGACTGGGGCCATATGGTGAGCCGCCGGCCGCAGGCGGTGGCACGGCCCAACTCGATCGACGAGGTCGTGGGGATCGTTCGCCATGCCCGCGAGACGGGAGTCCCGGTGGTCGCTCGGGGCCGGGGTCACGCCATGGGCGGCGACGCGCAGGTCGAGGACGGGATCGTGATCGACATGGCCGGCCTCGACCGCGCCGAAGCGGTCGTCGGGGACTCCGTGTGGGTGGAGGGCGGAGCGACGTGGGAGACGCTGCTGGACTCCACCCACCCCCAGGGGGTGGCGCCGCTGGTCATCCCCCACTATCCGGCGCTCTCCATCGGGGGAGTCCTGTCGGGCGCCGGCGTCGGCGTCGCGAGCGTTCGGCACGGCCTGGCGACGGACACGGTCGTCGAGCTCGAGGTCGTGACCGGCGAGGGCGAGCTGCTCAGCTGCTCGGCCGACGTCCACGCCGACCTGTTCGGGGCCGTGCGTGGAGGGCTCGGCCAGTGCGGGATCATCGTGCGGGCCCGGATCCTGGTCGAGCCGGTCCCGGAGCGCCTCGTGGAGGCGGTCTTCACCTACGACGACCTCGAGGCCTTCTTCGCGGCGATGGGACGCGCCGCCGCCCATCCCGACGTCTTCGGGCTGCTGGGCACGGCGGGCATCGACGACGCCGGGAAGCCGGCGTGCGGGCTGTACGCGGACCTCCCCGCCGGCCCTGAGGCTGAGGCGGCGGTCGCAAGCCTGGCCGAGGCGCTGCCCCCGCCCACGGCCGAGCTCTTCTCCTACGAGCTGAGCTATCTCGAGCAGATCGGCCTCATGGCGGCGGTGGAGGAGCGGTACAGGACCACCACCGACTACTGGGAGCGGCTCCACCCCTGGTTCGGGGTCCTGCTGCCCGCCGCGAGCGCCGCAGGCTTCCTCGAAGAGCACCTCGACGCGATCGTCCACGCCGATGGCCGCGACCGGATCGGGAACACCGTCGTCTACGTGATCAGCGGCCGGCCGGACCCCACAGGCGGGGCCGCCGCTGCCCGACTCCGACCCCGTCTTCGGGTTCTCGGACAACTGCGGGTTTCCGATCGGGCGCGACAACGCGACCTGGGCCGCCGCGCGCAACCGCCGGCTCTACGAAGCCGCCAGGAACGTGGGCGGGACGCTTGGCCCGTTCGGGTACATGCCGATGGAGGCGGCCGACTGGCAGGCGCATTTCGGGCCTCGCTGGGCCGAGCTCACGAAGGCCAAGCGCCGCTATGACCCCGACGGCGTGCTGGCGCGGGACCTGGGTCGCTGAGCCCTCAATCCGCGATCCGGCGCTCCATCCCGTCGATGCCGGACCAGAGGACGTAGCGCACCGCGTCCTCGACCAGCTCGGCGATCCGCCGCCCGTGGATGCCGCAGGCCTCCAGCATGCCCGTGATATCGCCGAGCAGCCGAGCCCACCCCGCCTCGAGATCGGCAAGGCCGGCGGAGCCGGTCAGCACCGGGGTCTCGCGGAGGGTGAGGTCGGTCTCGACGTCGACCCAGTCGTCGACGAGCTGGGTGAAGACCGCGAGGTCGTGCATCCAGTCTCGGATGACCGGCGCAACTGAGTCGGACTGGATGATCATCGTGTCCACGGTCCCTTCGGCGGCCGTGCGGCGGTGTGAAAGCGACTCGGGGTCGGGCTGGCCGAGTTCGAGGCGCATCTCCGCCTCGCTGGCGTCGCGGCCGATGTCGATCAGCTCGTCATAGCGCCTGCCGAGCGGCCCCTTGACCTCGACCAGCAGCGCCCTCGTCAGCGCCGTCGAGCTCGGCTCGGGTCCTCGCGGTGGCTCCTCGGGCCGGCGGAACATCCGCTCGATGTGGCGGTGGCGCTCCACCGGATCGACGTCGTCGGGCCAGTCGTCGAAACATGGTCGTATGCGGTGCAGATGCCGGCGAGCAGGTCGGTCAGGCGGGCATCGATCGGGGCGGCGGCGAGGAACGCCGGAACCGCGGCGGCGGCGCCCCTTACGAAAACCGGCTCGGCAACGCGGAGCGCGGTCCCCAGCGTCAGCCGCTCCAGCGACGCCGCGAACGGCAGCACCCGCAATGGCGATGCCGCCCCGAGCGCGACCGGCACGTAGCTGAGCGACGCGTAGCGACGGGCGATGAAGCGCGACTTCCGCAGGAAGTGCTCACGGATGTCGCCGTCCTCGCCCTGCGGCCACGTCCGGTCGATGATGGGCGTCACGACGCGGTCGTATCGGGCCTCGAGGATCGCCCAGATCCGCTCGGGAACGATCGCCGAGCTGGCGCGCGGCTCTCCGATCACGGTCCGCAACGCGCTCAGGCGCTCCGCCCGCTCGGGCAGGTCCACCCCGGCGAGACGTTCGCTCATCCCACCGGCCTGACCTCGGCCCTGGCGGGGGGTCCGCTGGATTCGAGCAGCTCCAGCGCCGCCGCCGCCACCTCCCCCGGATCGCCGAGGGGCGGTGAGCCGAGGCGCTCGAGATAGTCCCTCGCCGTCGCCGCGTAGGGCGAACCGGGAGAGACGTCCTCGAGCCGGGCCCGGATCGGCTCCCGGATCGCCGAGCGGTAGGACCCGAGCTCCAGCACGCAGACCGTCACGCCGAAGCCCTCGACCTCCGCCGCCAGGGCGGCCGCGAAGCCCTCGAGGGCCGCCTTCGAAGCCGAGTAGGCCCCGTAGAGGGGGACGGCACGCCGGGCACGATCGGAGCTGACGAAGAGGACCCGACCCTCGGCGCGCCTGAGACAGGGGAGAAGGCGCTGGGTGACGGCGACATGGCCGAACACGTTGACCTCGAATTGATCGCGCACCTCGGCCATCGAGAGGTCCTCGACGGCGCCCGGCAGGGCGACCCCCGCGTTGTTGACCAGAGCATCGAGTTGCCCGTCGCACCAGGCATCCGCCTCCGCGGCGAACTCGGCGACCGATCCCTCGTCCCGGAGATCGAGCTGGGCGAGATTGCACCCCGCGGCGGTGAGCGCATCGGCGGCCGCGCGGGCGTGTGGTGCTGCGGGATCGCGGGCCGTCGCGAGCACTCTCCAGCCCTCGCGGCTGGCGCGCAAGGCAATCGCGTGACCGATGCCTGTGGACGTTCCGGTCACCACGAGATTGCGTTCCATGGGCCTCCCCGGCTGCGCGGCTACTGTAGCAATCGGTGCCAGGGCCCCAGGATCCTCATGGCGGCGCTTACTTCGCCCGGTTTCGTGAGCGTCTGCGCGAGCTACACGAGTGCCTGCGGCCACGGACCTATCTCGAGATCGGAGTCGACGAGGGACGCTCGCTGGCGCTGGCGGACCCGGCGACGATCGCGGTCGGGGTCGACCCGGACCCCTCGCTCGAGGTCGACCTTGGGCCGCGCACCCAGCTCTTCGCCGAATCGAGCGACGACTTCTTCGCGCGCCGGGACGTGGCCGCGCTGTTCGGCGGCATCGGCATCGACCTCGCCTTCATCGACGGCCTGCACCTCTTCGAGCAGGCCCTGCGGGACGTGGCCAACGCCGGAAGGTTCATCTCGCCCGGGGGCTGCATCGCGCTCCACGACACGCTCCCGTACGACCGGGTCATGGCGAAGCGGCGGCGGACCACCCAGAAATGGACCGGCGACGTGTGGAAGTTGGTGGAATGCCTGCGGCGCGAACGGCCCGACCTGTCGCTGGTCACCATCGACGTTCCTCCGACCGGTCTGACGCTGATCAGGGGCTTGGATCCCGAGGACACCACCCTGCTCGATCGGTACGAGGAGCTCGTCGCCGAATACCTGGACCTGCCATCCGGCGGCTACGAGGAGGCCCGCTCCGAATGGCATGTCATCCCCGACGGCGAGAGCGTCGTCGCCGAGCTCGCGGGGGCGGCCGACCCGAGATGAACCGGTTGCGGTCCATCATCCGTGACACCGCGACCGTCAGGAACCGCACCCTGCGCCACTACTGGCGAACCCCGAAGCTGCTGGTCGCCGCGACGGTCCAGCCGATCCTGTTCCTGCTCATCTTCGAGGCGGTGTTCAGGGGCCAGTTCGAGCAGCTCCACCGCAGCGACTACATCGAGTACCTGCTGCCGGGGATCCTCGTCCAGGGCGTGCTCTTCGGGTCGACGCAGACCGGCCTCGCGCTGGCCGAGGACATGAACCAGGGCATCATGGACAGGCTCCGCTCGGCGCCGATCTCGTCGCAGGCCGTGCTGAGCGGGCGCATATCCGCGGACATCGTGCGAAACACGATCGTCTTCGTGGCGGTTTCGGTCACGGGTGTCCTCATGGGCTTCCGCTTCCACGGGTCGGTGCCCGAGGTCTTCCTGGCATTCATCCTGGTCGTAGCGATCGGGGTCGCGTTCTCGTGGGTGCAGGCCTACCTCGCGCTCGTCACCGGCGACCCGGAGACGATGCAGGTCGTCGGCTACATCTGGGTCTTCCCGCTCGCCTTCCTGAGCTCGACGTTCGTGCCCACCGGGACGATGCCGCAGTGGCTCGAGACCTTTGCCGAGCACCAGCCGATCTCCTACGTGGTCGACTCGGTCCGCGCGCTCACGAAGGGGGGTCACGTGTCGCCCGACACCCTTGACGCGTTCATCTGGATCGCTGTGATCCTCCTGATCTTCGTTCCCCTGGCCATTCGCCGCTTCTCGCGGCTCGACTAGGGACCGGCGGGGCTCCGGACGTGCGGTTCCTGTTCTCGGCCCACCCGGCGGTCGGACACCTGCAGCCGGTGGTGCCGATGGCGCTGGAGCTTCGGCGCCGAGGGCACGAGGTCCGAGTGGCCACCGCGAGCTCGTTCGGCTCGGAGGTGCGGGCGCTCGGGCTCGAGCCGATGGCGGCAGGGGTCGACTGGTCGCGCGCGAACCCGGAGGTCGCCTTCCCGCAGGTTGCCGAGGTCGAGCCGGCCGCGCGGTACGCCTGGATCCTCCGCCACGTGTACGCCGGCACGGCCGCGCGGCGGACCGCGAGCGATCTGCGGGCCGCGCTGCGATCGTGGCGGCCGGACGTAGTCATCCACCAGCAGATGGAGCTGGGATCCCTGCTCGCCGCGGAGCTGCTCGAGATCCCGCACGCTTCCTACGGGTTCGGGCAGGGACTCGTGGCCTCCGACCGCGACGTCGCCGGCCCCGCGCTCGCGCCCCTGCGAGCGGACCTCGGGCTCGAAGCCGATCCGGGCCTCGTCGCGGGATTCCGCCTTCTCCGCTTCGAGTTCGCGCCGCGCGCCTACCTGGCGCCGGACGCCGTGCGGCTCGAGACGACCCACCACATCCGCCCCGAGCCGGTGGAGTACCGGCCGAGCGGCACGGAGGCGGACGTGGAGGGGCTGCGGAGTCCGCTCGTGGTCGTCACGCTCGGCATGAACTACAACCGCACGCCCGGGATCTTCGAGACCGCGATCGAGGCGCTCGCCGGGGAGCCGGTGAACGTCGTGGTCACCGTCGGGACGAACCGGGACCCGGCGAGCTCGAGCCCCTGCCGCCCAACGTGCGGGCCGTCCGCTACCTGCCTCTGTCGTCGCTCCTGCCGCGCGCCGACGTCACCGTGTGCCACGGCGGCTTCAACACGATCATGGCCGCGGTCCGGGCGGGGACGCCGCTCGTGCTCCTGCCGATCGACTCGGACCAGCCCGTGCAGGCGCAGCGATGCGTCGAGCTCGGCCTCGGGCAGCAGGTCGCCCCGAGCGAGCTCTCACCGGAGCGCATCCGACGGGCCGTGCACGCCGTCCGAAGCGACGCTCGCCACCGGACGGCGACCGAGGAATTTCGCGCCGAGCTCGACTCGCTCCCCTCCTCGACCGACGCAGCCGACCTGCTCGAGCGCCTCGGCGCGGAGGGACGCCCGATCCCCGCGGGTAGGCCGCTGTCCTGCTTCGTGCAGGCACTGCCTGCATAAGTCAGGACGGCGGTTTGGTCAGGGGTCGAGCTCGCGGTCCTCGATCAGGAACGATTGCGCGGCCCACCAGTACTGGCTGTAGGGGACGAAGCGCCAGCGCTGGTGCTCGCTCTGGAACTCCATGAGGGCCCGCCGCTCGCCCGAGAGCTGGTCGGTGCTCGCGCAGAAGTAGTCGTCGAAGGCGACGATCATCCCGTTCTGCATCCGGGATGACAGCCAGTCCAGGGCCTCCGCCGCGCTGCTGTGCATGTCGCAATCGATGTGGGCGAAGGCCACCTTCTCGGGCTCGGTGGCGTCCGGGAGGGTGTCGGCGTAGAAGCCGGGCACGCAGGTGTACTTCTCGCGGGGGATCCCGCCCGCGTCGCACAGCCGGCGGAAGTCCTCGAGCGACGTGCTGAGGTCGCCGGCGACCCAGCGCGGATGCGAGTCGGCGGCGCTCCTCGGCGCAGGGAGCCCCGCGAACGAGTCGAACGCCCACATCCGCCGCGACAGAGGATCGCCCGTCCTGTGGAGACCCTGGTAGGCCATGCGGAAGGTGACCGCCTCGTTGCACCCGAACTCGCAGTAGTCGCCGGGGATCCGGTTGAAGTCGAGCAGGTGGAACGCGTAGATGAAGAACTCGCGCTTCGGCCTCAGGAACCAGCTCAACTGGATCGGCTTCCGCGGATCGCCAGCTCTCCCGCCGGCTCGGACCTTCCCGGCTCGACGGCGGCCTGCGCCCGCGGATTGAACCGCCACGGCCGCAGACCCATGGCCTCGAGCTCCCGGTGCGCCCGCCGGACGCCCCACTCGAGGCTCGGGCCGGGCTCGAACAGCACGCCACCCACCTCGCCGGAATGCGCGACCTGGATCCCGATGGCGCCGACCCGCCGGGCGAGCTCGGCGACCTCCTCCAGCCCCGGCTGCGGCAGGTAGCGCTGATTGAGCAGCGCGCTCCGGGTCGCGACGACGGCGACGCCACGCGCGTCCGAGCGCTCGAGCGCGAGGCGGAGGGAAGAGCGGAGCTCCTCGAACGTCCGGATCTCACGCTCCCCGTAGCGCGGGGCGGGAAGGGCGAGCGTGTCGATGCCCGCCCCGCCCGGGGCGGTCTCGAACGCGAGCACCTCGAGCGGCGGGAGCGGCGATTTGTAGTCTTCGATCACGTGCCCGTGGCGCTGCGCGAACAGCACCGGTCGGTCCCAGAAGGTGGCGTCGGAGGCTCCCTCCGCGGCGACCGCGAGCCTTGCGATCCCCTCGCTCGAAACCGACCGCCCCAGCGCGCAGAGCGTCGCGCGGACCGCCGCCGCCACGTCGCTCGTCGAGGAGCCGCAGCCGCGGCCCGGGGCGATGTTGCTCGCGATCGAGACCGTTCCGCCGACGCCCTTGACCTCGAGCGCGTCGAGCGTCATCGCCACCGCCCGGCGTGCCTTCGTCTTCCACGCGGGCCGCACGCTGAGCCCGCCGACCGGATCCGGCTCCAGCGCCACGGTCGCCTCGCTCCAGTACGAAGGGCACGGAAGGGTGACCAGGCCCCGGCGGATCGTGCCGCCGGCCCGGAAGGCTCCCTGGAGGATCTCGCCGTGGTGCCCGTGGGCATGGCCGGTGCCTGACAGCAGGCCCTCCCGGCGGGGCGAGCCGCTCGCGGTTTCCGGGTTCGTCGCTGGAAGTCGCCGCGAGCGCAAGGAAGGCTGACGATACCGTGCGCAACGCCGCATCGCCGTATGAGCGCCTGCCCCGAGCGGCCGAGCTGTTCCTGACCCGCGAGGGCGCCGCGGACCTTCGCCATGCCGTGGTCGTCGTTCGCCTCGGAAGGCCCGATCCGGCCGCTCCCGGGCCGCTGACGAGGGAACGGCTGGCTGCCCAGGTCGCCTCCCGGCTCCACCTCGTCCCGCCGCGGTTCCGCCGGGTGGTGCGACACACCCCACTGGGGCTCGCGGCTCCGATCCTCGTCGACGACGCCGGCTTCGACCTCGCTAACCACGTCCGCGAGCTTGGCGCCGGCACGGTCTCGGAGGCCGAGCTGGCGGAGCTCATCGCCGAGTACTCGCGCGAGCCGCTGGATCGCCGGCGGCCGTTGTGGGAGATCGCGCTGACGCCCGAGCTCGACGATGGCGGGCGGGCGCTTCTCCTCAAGATGCACCACGGCCTCGTCGAGGGCGAGGGCGGCGTCGCGAACGCGGCGCTGCTGACCTTCGACGCCACGCCCGATGCCGAACCCGGCACACCCGAGCCATGGGAGGCCGAGCCCGCTCCGGGCCGGCTCGCTCAGGTTCGGCTGGCGGTCGTGGACCAGGCGAGGCGGATCGGGGGGCTCGTCCGTGGCCCGTACTCCGCAGCGCGGCTCACCGCCGCCGCCGGCAGGTATCGGCGCGCGCTCCGGGCCTACCGATCCGAGATCTCCGGACGCCAGGCGCGCCCCCGGTTCCGCCCGCCGATGGGACCGCGGCACGCCACCGCGTTCGCGGTCAGCCGCACGGCGCGGGTGGACGAGATCCGGAGCGGCGCGGGGCCCGGGGCCACGTTCAACGACGTCCTGCTGACCGCGTTCGCCGGCGGGCTGCGGCGCTGGATGACCGAGGTGGGCATCGAGACGACCGACGTGACCGCCGCCGTTCCGGTCCATCTCGGCCGCGGGGAGGGCGACGTCCCCGGGGTGCTCACCGAGATGCCGTCGTTCATGCTGGTCGAGCTCCCGGTCACAGAGCCGGACCCGGCCGAGCGGCTTCGGCTGGTGAGGGCGAGCACCGCGCACGGCAAGCAGGTCGCTCCCGACTTCGCGGTAGCGGCAAGGATGATCGCCCAGCTCCCGGCGCCCCTCTACCGGCGCCTGGCGGACCGGCTCTACGAACGCGCGAAGGACTTCTACCTGGCGAACATCCAGGGGCCGGACATCGACCTCTACGTCCTCGGCCGCCCGGTGGAGTACGCGTACATCACGGGCCGGACCAGGACCCCGCTGCGGGTCGCCGCCCTCTCGTTCGCGGGCAGCATGACGATCGGCATCGCCTGCGACCCCGAGCGCGCCCCCGACCCCGACGCGCTCGCCCGCTGCTTCGAGGAGGAGGTCGACGCCCTCGCCGCCGGCAGCACGGCCGTCGAAACCTAGACCTAGCCCCCGAACATCTCGGTCATGCGGCTCGCGAGGGTGTAGTGGCCCTCGACCTCCAGCGAACCGTCGATCAGCTGCTTCGGCGCGAACGACTCGCCGGCGAGCAGCCGGACGAAGTCGGGGACGCTGGTGCGGAACGTGAGCGCCGGAGCGGATGCGCCGCCGCGCCGGACCAGCGCACGGCCATCGGCGATCCGCACCGTCCAGCTCCGAAGCCCGTCGCGGGTTCGCAACTCGTAGAGGATCTCGCCCTCGAAGCCATGCGCCTTCTCCGGGACGAACGCCTTCTCCATGCGGCCGAAGACCATCGGCAGCACCGGGCCCCGGTCGAACATGCGGTGGAGCTGCCCGTCGCTGCGGCCCCGCACTAGCGCCGCCAGGGCGCCCCTGCCGGTCCGCGCGGCGAGGCCGCGCAACGTCGCGGCCGCTCCCTCGCCGTCGAGCGGCCCGGCCGGCCTCGCCGGAGCCGGCTCGCCGTCCGGCTGGACCACGTAGCCGGTGGCTGAGCGAGGCGGCGGGCGGCGGGCGAGCGCATTCTCGACCGCCGGAGCAAGGCGCTCGCGCTTTCTCTCCTCGCGCTCTTCAGCGCGCCCGGCGAACCGCGGCATCACCTCGGACGCGAACAGCTCGAGGCTCTCGCAGATGTGCTCGTGGCGGTTCGCGCCCGCCTGCGAGATGAAGATGAGCTGGTCAACTCCCGCGGCCTCGTAGCGCTCGATCAGGCCGGCGACCTGGTCGGGCGTCCCGATCGCGCCGCGCAGGCTGCCGATCCCCTGCTGGAGCAGCCGCACGCCGAGCGGGGCGTCGTCGGCGGAGACGATGTCGCGGGCGAAGCCGACCTCGTCGCGGCGCTCGAGGAACTCCTGCCACAGGTTGGAGCGGCCGGGAACATGGTCGCCGAACGCGTAGTAGTAGGCGAGCGAGAAGCCGAAGAAATGCAGGCCGTCGATGCCGCGGTCGATCGCGGTCGCCTCGTCGCGGTGGCACATCATCGGCAACGCGACGGCGACGTTCGGGTTGACCGCGAACCCGGCCGGCACACATGCCTCCGACTCGATCCGCTCGTAATAGGCGTCGACCCACTCCTTCGCCTCCTCGGGCTCGACGAACGAGAACGACAGCGCCCCGAGGCCGCGCTCGCCGGCCATCAACATCGTCTCGCGCCGGCTGCACGCGACCCAGAGCGGAGGATGCGGCTTCTGCGCGGGCTTGGGGACGACGTTTCGCGGCGGCATCGAGATCCAGCGCCCGTCGTAGCCCTGGAAGGGATCCTCGGCGAACATCCGCGTGATCGCGTCGAGCGCCTCCTCCCACTGGGCCCGCTTCTGCCCGTCCTCGATCCCGAAACCGCCGAGCTCCATCTGCGAGCTTCCCTCGCCGGTCCCGAACTCCACGCGGCCCCCCGAGATCAGGTCAAGCGTCGCGATCCGCTCCGCCACCCGGGCGGGATGGTTGATCGCCGGCGGGAGCTGGACCACCCCGTGCCCGAGCCGGATGCGCTTGGTTCGCTGCGAGGCGGCGGCAAGGAACACCTCCGGCGCGCTCGAGTGCGAGTACTCCTCGAGGAAATGGTGCTCCACCTCCCAGACGCAGTCGAAGCCCAGGCGATCGGCCAGCTCCACCTGCTCGAGCGCCTCCTCCAGCATCCTCCCCTCGTCGGGCACGCCTTCGCCGCGGGGCAGCTGGTGGGCGTAGAACAGGCCGAACCTCACGCGTCCTCATTATCTCGGTGTGGGATGCTCTGCCGCGTGAAGCCGATCAGGACGATCGCCGCGCTCCTCGCCGTCGCGAGCCTCCTCTTCGCATCCGGCGGCGGCGGCCGCCGGGCCGAAGCTGACGGTCCCGGAGAGCGATCTCGAGGCCGCCTTCGAGTGCCCGATCGACCCGACCGACGCCACCGAGACGCCGATCATGCTGGTCACCGGCACCGGGCGCGACCGGGGAGCAGGCGTACCTGATCGGCCAGGACGCGTTCGAGGCCTACGGGCACCCCGTCTGCTACGTGAACTTCCCCGACTTCACGACGGCCGACATCCAGGTCTCCGTCCAGTACCTGGTCTACGGGCTCCGCAAGGAATTCGAGATGGCCGGCCGCAAGATCGCGGTCTTCGGGATCAGCCAGGGCGGCCTCCTGCCGCGCTTCGCGCTCACCTACTGGCCCGACCTCCGCAACAAGGTTGGCGACGTGCTCTCCGCGGCGGGCACCCAGCACGGCACGAACCTGGGCGCGGAGGCGGGCTGCTCGGAGTCCTCGCCCTGCATCCCGGCCGGCTGGCAGCAGCGCCGCGGCTCGGACCTGCTGAACGCGATCAACTCCCAGCCCGACGAGACCCCGGGCGACGTCTCCTACACCACGGTTCGCTCGCTCACCGACCAGACCGTGCAGCCGCAGGGCGGTAAGCACCCGACCTCGTCGCTCGACGGCGCCAGCAACATCCTGATCCAGGACGTCTGCCCCGGCCGCGAGACGACGCACATCGGCACCGCGGTCGACTCGGTCACCTTCGATTCCTTCGTCGACGCGATCGAGCACGACGGCAAGCAGAAGAAGGGGGCGGCGAAGGTCTCGCGGCTTCCGAGCAACGTCTGCGACCACCCATACGCGACCGGCCTCGACGAGGAGCAGACCAGCGCGTTCCTGGACGGCTCGGGCGACCTGATCGAGAGCCAGGAGTCGCAGGTGCCGAAGGTCCCGCGGGAGCCGAAGGTGCGCAAGGTCTTCCTGCGCCCGGCGGATTGATCCGCCGGGCGGCGGCGCTGGCACTCGCCGGGCTCGCGGCGGCGGCCGTGGGCTGCGGGTCGGACGGCGGCGAGGTCGAGACGGTCGCGTCCGGCGAGGGCTTCGCCGAGCCGACCGGGCTTGCGTTCCGGCCGAGCGCCGAAGGCGAGCTCTGGGTGACCAATCACGGCGACGACTCGATCGCGATCGTCGCCGATGCCGGCGGGGACGCGACGGTCACGAACCGCCGCGACGCCTACGCCGAGCACTTCGTCGCGCGGCCCGACGGCCTCGCCTTCGACTCCAGCGGCGAGTACCTCGCGGTCGCGAACGACTCCAACAACGAGGTCCGCGACATGCACTTCGTGATGAACCCGGAGCGCAACCGCTTCTTCAAGAACAACAACTTCATGGGCCCGTCTCTCTTCGACGCCTCGACCTACGCGCTCGCGGGCCAGAGCAAGGGCTACCTCGACGACTGGCCGCAACCCGGCTTCGGCCACGACCCACCCGACGACGTCCCGCGCCACCAATGCCCGACGAAGTACTGGTCGGAGGAGGCCGCCAACTGCATCTGGCCTCGCGAGGGCAGCCACCTCGACATGCTCCACGGCAGTCCGCTCGCCGCGGGGATCGCCAACCTCGACAGCAACCTCTACTTCGTCCTCGACGGCTGCGGGACCCGCACCGCCACCAACAGGTGCCGCGGCGACGGCCACGTCGTCCTGGTCGACTTCAACCGCGACCACCAGGAGGGCAACGGCTTCCACGGCGACGGGGTCATCGACCGCTTTATCGACGCCCCCTTCACCCGCGAGGAGGGCGTCCCGAGCGGGATCGTCGAGCACGACGGCGAGGTCTTCTACGCCGACACCGGCGGGGGCGTCGTCCGCCGGCTCGACCCCGACGGGGGAGAGCGCGAGGTCGTGGTCGGACCCTGGCACCCCGGCCCGGCGAGCCATCACCTTCAGGGCAACGGCCCGACCGACTGGGCCGACGTCGCCCACGGTCCGCCGGACGGGGACGACCCCAGGGCCGTCGAGGACTGGGTCCAGGAAATTCGGCGACACGGAGCTGATCGAGGAGCTGGGCCGTCGCTGGATCAAGCCGCAGGAGACGCTCGGCGAGTACGCCTACGTGCTCGGCGTGGAAGGGGAGGAGGCGATCCCAAGCGACATCGTGGAGCATCCGGCCGGCCTCGCCGCCTCCGACGACCGGCTCTACGTCGCCGACAACGCGAGCGGTGACATCCTCGCCTTCTCCTGGGACGACCTCTCCCAGCCGGAGGAGACGATCGAGACCGGCGCCGACAGCCTCGGGGGCCTCGCGATCGACCCTGCGGACGACGGCTGGCTCTATTTCACCGACGTCGGCGAGGACAGCGTCGGCCGGGTCGCTGTCGACTGAAGCCCTCGCCGGATACGCTCCGTCGATGCGCAGGGGAAGACCGCTTCTGATCGCGTTGCCCTCGCTGGCCATGGCCGCGGCGGTCTGCGTCAGCCTCGCCGGAACCGCGGCGATCGCCGGGAGCCCCGGCCAGGTCGACCTGCGCGCCGAGATGAACGGCAAGGCGACCGGCGGCGAAGGCCGCGGCACCGCCTCCCTCAGCCTCGACCCCTCCAGGCGGAAGCTCTGTTACGAGATCGAGACCGAAGGCGCCGAGAAGGGCCGCGCCTTCATCGGCAGGGGCACGCAGGGCGACAGGGGGAACCCGATTCTCACCCTCTTCAGCCGCAGCGTCGAAGGGCGCGGGCTGCGAGGGTGCGTCGACGATGTCTCGAGGGACCTGCTCGAGGACATGGCCGCCGAGCCGGGCGATTACTTCGCCGCGCTGACCAGCCGCGAGTTCCCCGACGGCGCGATCCGCGGCCAGCTGCGGCGGTTTAACCCGAGGCCTGGCGCCGGGTCTGGCTACTCGGCGACCGATTGCTACATCTACCTCGACGACGACACCGGCGAGGGCCATGACTTCGCGACCGGCCAGAGCACCACGCCGACCCCCATCAACGGCGGGGGCGTTCGCTACCTGGCCACCGAGGACCACAGCGTCACGACCTGCATCGCCGAGAGGACCTACACGTACCCGCAGGGCACGATCAAGGTCTACGCCAAGGACAGGCTGATCGGCAGCAACGTCTACAGCTGCACCGCGACCGGGATCTACAAGTGCTTCGGGCCGCGCGAGGGCTCGACGACGAGTGGCTACACGCTCAGCGTCATCTACTACGTGTGCATTCCCGGCGCGTGGCCGCCGGCGTACTACTGCCCCCGCTAGTCGACGATCGCGACGACGCGGGCCGGGGCGGCGCTGCCGCCCTCGAGCCGGAGGGGGAAGCAGCTCACGGTGAATCCGAAGGGCGGGAGGGCGGCGAGGTTGACGAGACGCTCGATCTGGGAGTAGGCGAGGTCGGCCTGGTGGGCCGCCCAGAAGATCCCCTTCTCGCCTGCCTCGATCGCCTTCGCGGCCTGCATGTGCAGAGGGACGTCCCAGCCCCAGGCGTCGATCCCCATCACCCGCACCCCGCGCTCGTACATCCAGTGGGTCGCCTCCGCGGTGACGCCGGGGCCTCGCGCCATGTAGTCGGCCTGCCCGTAGAACTCGTCGCGGCCCGAGTGCACGAGGACGATGTCGCGCTCCTCCAGCGCTCGCGGCAGGCGCTCCTCGACGTCGGCGGCGGTGAGGGCCTCGCCGTCGGCGCGATCGGTCGCGTCGACCACGACGCCCGGCGCCAGGAACCAGTCCAGCGGCAGCTCGTCGATCGTCTGCGCGCGCTCGCCCGCGATCGTGGAGTTGTAGTGCCACGGCGCGTCGACGTGGGTCGAGCTGTGGGTCCCCAGGCGCGTGAAGGTGTCGACCGCCCAGCCCTCGCCGTCGCGCAGGAGCTCGGGCCCGACCCCGAACACGGTCTGGATCGCCTGCGCGCCGGCGGCGTGGTCCTCGAACTCGACGTCGGTCCGGATCAGGTCCGGCCAGTCGGCCGGATCCTGGATGATCGGGGCGGACAGGTCGACGAGGGGCATGGATCCTCCTGGGAAGTTTGGGGGCGATGATTCTCTCGGACTTCGGCCGTCATACACACGGACCCGAAAGGAGCACGACTTGACGCAGGTACTGATCGACATCTCGGTCTCGGTCGACGGCTACGTCGCCGGGCCGAACCAATCGCTCGAGGATCCGCTCGGGGTGGGCGGAGAGGATCTACACCAGTGGGCGTTCGCGACGATGGCGTGGCAGGAGAGCCACGGCAGGGAGGGCGGCGAGGCCGGGATCGGCTCCGACCTGATCGTCGCCCGGATCGAGCGCACCGGCGCGACGATCATGGGTCGCAACATGTTCAGCGCCGGCCGCGACGGCCAGGGGTGGGAGGACGACCCCCGCGCGGAGGGCTGGTGGGGCGAGGACCCTCCCTACCACCATCCCGTCTTCGTCCTCACCCACCACGAGCGCGAGCCGCTCGAGATGAAGGGCGATACGACCTTCACCTTCGTCACCGAAGGGGTCGGCTCCGCGGTCGAGCAGGCGCGCGAGGCCGCGGGCGAGAAGGATGTCCTCGTCGCGGGCGGGGCCCAGGCCTGCGACGAGTGCCTGGCGGCGGGCCTCGTCGACGAGGTGCACCTCCACGTCGCCCCGGTCCTGCTCGGCGGCGGCGCGCGGCTCTTCGATGGCCTCGGCGCGACGCCGCCCGGGCTCGTGCCCTCGGGGGTGGCGGAGTCGCCGAAGGCGACCCACCTCAGCTACCGGGTTGAGCGCTAGGCCTAGGCCGGCTCGAGCTCGACCGGGATCCCGTTGAGGACGGCGTTGCCCGAGAGGGGATCGACCATCGACTCGTCGGTGAGCAGGTTCGAGTTCGCGCCCGGGTGGGCGGCGGCGACCGTCATCCGCACCCCTTCGACGTCGTGCCCCCAGCCATGCGGAACGCTGACGACACCGGGCATGACCGCGTCGGTGACCTCGACCGGGACCTCGATGGCGCCCGCGCGCGAGCGCACCCGCGCGGGGAGGCCGTCGGCGAGGCCGAGCCGCTCGGCGTCGTCGGGATGGACGTGCGCGGTGCAGCGCTCCTTGCCGCGGACCAGCGGCTCGAGGTTGTGCATCCAGGAGTTGTTCGAGCGCAGGTGGCGGCGGCCGATCAGGACCATTCCCCCGTTGCGCTCGCGGTCCAGCGCGGCGCGGAGCCGGGGCACGTCGGCGACGATCGCCTCCGGGGCGAGCTCGATCCGGCCGCTCGGAGTGCGCAGGACCTCCGGGATCCGCGGCTCGAGCGCGCCGAGGTCGATCCCGTGTGGCGCCGCCTCGAGCGCGCTCAGGGTCAGCCCGTCGGGGTTCGACCCGAAACCGTCTCCGTAGGGGCCGGCTCGCAGCATCAGGTCGAGCAGGCGCTCGGGCCCGTGGCGGTCCTCCAGCTCGGCCATGATCTCGCCGGGGTCGCGGCCGGCGAGCGGCCCCGCCTCGCTTCCGACCTCGCGCCGGACGGCCTCGGACGCGACGAAGTCGTCGATCGCGGTGACGTCCGCGTCGGCGCCCTGGCCGGTGACGATCCCGGTCATGCGTAGCAGGGCCACCCACTCGTCGGGAACGCCCGGTTCGGGCGGCAGGACCGGCGGCGTGTAGTTCGCCACGTTGCGCACGGCGAGCTGGTAGAAGGCGAGGTCGTAGGCCGAGTGCTCGAGCGGCGTCGGCCCGGGAAGGATCACGTCGGCGTGGCGAGATGTCTCGTTGACGTAGACGTCGAGGGAGACCATGAACTCCAGGTCCTCCAGCGCGGCTGCCAGCCGTCCCGAGTTCGGGGTGCTGACGCCGGGGTTGCCGGCGATCGTGATCAGGGCCCGGACCTGGCCCTCGCCCGGCGTCTCGATCTCCTCGGCGAGGCAGGAGACCGGCAGCTCGCCGAACGTCTCGGGCAGGCCACGGACGCGGCTGTGCCAGCGCCCGAGCGCGGCGCCGCGACCCCTGCCCGGCGTCCCCTGGGTGTTGGGCTGGCCGGCGGCGGCGCGGGTGAACATCGCCCCGCCCGGTCGATCGAGGTTGCCGGTGAGGAAGTTGAGCACGTCCACCAGCCAGCTCGCGAGAGTGCCGAACTCCTGCGTGCAGGTGCCGATCCGGCCGTAGACGGCGGCGCTGGGCGCGGCGGCGAGCTCGCGGGCCATCCGCCTGATCTCCTCCGCCGGGATCCCGCACGCGGCTTCGACCCGCTCGGGGCCGAACTGGCGCGCCAGCGGCTCGATCTCCTCGGCGCCGGCGGCATGCTCGGCCACCGCGCCCGGCGCGACCAGGCCCTCGTCGAAGAGGGTCGCGACCATCGCGAAGAGCAGCAGCGCGTCGGTGCCGGGACGGATGAAGTGGTGCTCGTCGGCGTGCTCGGCGGTCCGGCTGCGGCGCGGGTCGACGACGACGACCTTGCCGCCGCGCTCGCGGATCGCGCGGATCCTGCCGCGCATGTCGGGCGCGGTCATCAGGCTGCCGTTCGAGGCGAGCGGGTTCGCGCCCAGGATCAGGAAGTGGTCGGTGCGGTCGACGTCGGGGATCGGGACCGAGAGGAAGGTGCCGAACATCAGGCCGGCGGCGACCTGCTTCGGCATCTGGTCGACGGTGCTCGCCGAGTAGACGTTGCGGGTCCCGAGCGCCTTCAGCAGCACCCGCGAGTAGAGGCTCAGCGAGAGGTTGTGGACGATCGGGTTGCCGAGGTAGACGGCGACGGAATCGCGCCCGTTCTTCTCGAGCAGCGGCGGCAGCCGCCGGTCGATCTCGGCGAACGCCTCGTCCCAGCTCGCCTCCTCGAGCCGGCCGTCGCGCCGGACCAGCGGAGCGCGCAGCCGATCGGGATCCTCGTGTAGCGCCTTCAGGCTGCCGCCCTTCGGGCAGATGAAGCCGTGCGAGAAGACGTCCTCGCGATCGCCGCGGACTGCGGGTCACCTCGCCGTCCGAGTGCTCGATCTCGAGGCCGCAGGTCGCCTCGCAAAGGGGGCAGGTGGCGTAGGCGGTGCGTCTTCGCTCATCAGTCGATCCGCATCAGTAGCGCCGCGACGTCATCCGCGGCCGAGTCCTGGCGCGACCGCCTCGATGATCTCATCGAGACAGGACTCGAGGTCGTCCGGGGCGGCGGCGAAGGCGCGCTTCAGGCGGGCGACCCCCTCGTCGATGACCTCCCCGCGGCGCTCGATCAGGCCGTCGGTGTAGAGCAGCACCATGCTGCCCGGCGCGAGCTCCGTGGTCGCGCTCGGGCGCTGCTCCGCGAGCATCAGGCCGAGCGGCGGCGATCCGCCGCCGCCGTCGAGCTCGAAGATCTCTCCGCCGGGGTCACGGACCATCGCCGGTGGATGGCCGGCCCGCACGAACTCCGCGCGGCGGTTCTGCGTGTCCAGGCGCATCAGCAGCATCGTCGCCATCTCCTGTCCCGCGAAGCCGCTGAGCAGGCGGTCGACGCGCTCGGCGGTCTCCGCCGGCGGCAGGCGGTCGAGCGCGTAGGCGTGGACCGCCGTTCGCAGCCGGCCCATGATCGATGCCGCCGGGATGCCGCGGCCGGAGACGTCGCCGATGATCACGTCGAGCACGCCGTCGCCGAGGTCGATCGCGTCGTACCAATCGCCGCCGGCCTCGACGCCGGGCCCGGCGGGGAGGTAGCGGGCGGCGAGCTCCACGCCGCCGACCTCCGGCAGGCGCTCGGGCAGGAGTGCGCGCTGCAGCGTCACCGCCGCCCGGTGCTCGCGCAGGTAGCGGTGCGAGTTGTCGATCGCGAGCGCGGCGTGCCGCGCGAGCTCGAGGGCGAAGGTGAGGTCCTCCTCGCCGTAGCGCCTATCCGACTCGGCGGAGACGAAGGTGATCGTGCCGAGTGTCCTTTCACCGACGACGAGCGGCACGATCATCACCGAGGTGAAGCCGAGATCGCGCAGCATCGCCAGGTGCTCTTCGTCCACAGCCGCCTCGACCAGCATCTCGTCGTCGATCTCGGGGTAGATCTCAGGCTCGCCGCTCGCGATCACCGCCGGGAGCCCGCGGGGGGAATCGGGATCGGTCGGGTATCGCTCCTGGAGCTCGTTGGCGGCGGCGACCTTCTCCGGGTCCGAATGAGCGAGCGCGACCGGGCTGGGGCCCGTCCTCCTCGACGAGGTGCACCACGCACCAGTCCGCGACCTGGGGCACCGCCACCGAGGCGAGCGTCCGGAGGGTCTCGCTCGGGGTCGAGCGAGGAGCCGAGGATCTCGCTCGTCCGGGCGATGAAGGCGAGCTGGTCGCGGGCGCGGCGCTCGTTCTCGTGCAACTTGGTCCGCTCGAGCGCGTTCGCCGCCTGCTGGGCCGTGGCCAGCATGAAGGATCGCTCGTCGGTGGAGAAGCTCGCGCCGCTCGCGGAAGCTGAAGGCGACGGCGCCGAACGTACGGCTGTCGACCGTAAGGGGCACGACCGCGAGCGACTCGTATGCGAACTCCGTCTCGGCGAGGTCGGCGAAGCGCTTCTTGACGTCCTCAGCGGAGCTGCTCCAGACCGGATCCCCGCTGCGGATCACCTCCGACATCGGGCAGGTTTGCGGCGACCGGAAAGCTCGACCACTCGTCGAGTCGCGACTCGGTGAAACCGCTGCTGGCGATCAGGTTCACGTCCGTCCCGGCGTCGTCGACGAGGGCGACGACCGCCGCGTCCGCGCCGATCGCGGGCACCGCCTCCTCGGCCAGCAGGCCGGCGACGCGCGCGGTCGAGACCTCGCGCGAGAGCGCCTGGGTGAGGCGGTGCAGGCGGGTGGCGCGCTCGCTGAGTCGCCGGATCTCGCTGATGTCGCGAGCGATCACCGAGGCGCCGATGATCTCCCCGTCGGGGTCCCGCATCGGCGAGACCGTCAGCGAGACGGCGACGATCGAGCCGTCCTTGCGGACGCGCTCGGTCTCGTAATGGTCGACGCGGTCGCCGGCGAGGATGGTGTCGAGGATGTGCTTCTCCTCGTTGGCTCGATGCAAGGGGATCAGGATCGAGATGTGCTCGCCGACGACCTCGCTCGGGGTGTAGCCGTAAAGGCTCTCGGCCCCCGGGTTCCACGAGGTGATCACGCCTTCGGGGTCCTTGCTCAGGATCGCGTCGTCGGACGAATCGATGATCGCCTGCGCATGGGCGATCGAGACGGTCTGGGTCACCCGTCCGCTCCGCGTGCATCGAGGGCCGCGAGGGCCGAGTCGCGGTCTGCCTTCGGGTCGAGGTCGGCGCGCAGGCCGCTGATCTCGAGCACGCGTTCAACGGCCGAGCTCGGCGCGACGACGAGCTCGAGATGGAGGCCCCGCTCGGCTCGGGCCGCCCCCGCCCGGACGACGCGATGGATGCCGGAGGAATCGATGAACCGCACCCCGCTGAGGTCGATGACGATCCGCGGCGCCTCTCCCACTTCCTCCACCGCCTCCTCGAATCCGGCGACCGAGGCGAGGTCCAGATCGCCCTCGAAAGCGACGATCGTCGCCTCGGCGCCTGCCGGAGTCGTCGACGCCTCGGCCGACGATCGCAGGCCGTTGGCGGCGGAACCGCTCATCCCGAAGCTCCCTCCGGGATCGGAAACGTCATCGCCACCTCGGTGCCACCGGCGGCTGGGCGGCTGATCGTGACGCTGGTCGTCATCTGCCCGATGATCGCCAGCCCGAGCCCGAGGCCCCCGCCATGCGGGTGGGGCCGGATGCCGTCGCCGTCGTCGGCGACCGTCACCGTCAGCTCGTCCGCTTGGAGCTCGGCGCGCAGCTGGATCTTGCCGGGCTCCCGCGACGTGTAGCCGTGCAGGATCGAGTTGGACGTCGCCTCCGCAACCGCCAGCTCGACATCCTCTGCCGGAGCGCCGACCTTCCGCGCATAATCGGCGAGCGCCGAGCGAGCGCGGGGAACGCTGTCCGGAACCGCGTCGAGCTGCAGGGCGAGCGGCGCGGGCTTCTCATAGGAGGTCACCATCACCGGTCAACGCTAACCCGTGGCCGACCTGCTGTGGCGCGAATCGCCTGCACGAGCGTGGACTCGCCGCTGCCAGAGGACGAGCAACGGCGGGATCGCGAGCTCGAGTGCGAGCAGGACCAGATAGAGATCGTGCGGGCGGCCGACGTCGATCCAGGCGACGGCGCGCGCGAGGCCGGCGGCGAAGAGGGCGCCGGCGAGGACTCGGACCGCGGCCGTCGCGCGCTCGACCCGGGGGACGACGGCGAGCGCGGCGATGCCGAAGGCGAACCAGAGGGCGGCGTAGAAGCGGTACTCGCTGTCGATGCTGGCGCCGACCTGCGCGCCGTCGAGCTGTCCCTCGGGTCCCGCGACGACTGCGGCGAGGCCGGCGATCGCGGCTGTCAGGCCGAGCGATCCGAGCAGGACCTGTAAGAGGCGGCGCTCGCTCTCGTAGCTCACCGGAGGAGTATCCCGGCGCCCGGGGGCGCGGTCGTGAATAGGATCGCGCGATGCCGAAGACGGTCTTCATCACCGGGGCCAGCTCCGGTATCGGCCGGGCCCTGGCGGCCGAGCTCGCCGGGCGCGGTTACGACCTCGTCCTGACCGCCCGCCGGATCGAGGTCCTCGAGGAGCTGCGCGGCGAGATCGCCGGCTCGCACCCTGATCGGGAGGTGTCGGTCCGCGCGCTCGACGTCACCGATCACGACGACGTGGTCGCGGCGATCGCGGAGGCGGCGGAGAGGCACGGCGGGCTCGACATCGTCGTCGCCAACGCCGGCGTCGGCAGCACCGGCCCGATCGCGGAGGGGCGCTTCGATCGCGACCGTGCCGTGATCGAGACGAACGTGATCGGCGCGTTGGCGACGGTCGACGCGGCGATCGCACTTTTCCGCCGCCAGGGGTACGGGCAGGTCGTCGGCATCACGTCGGTCGCCGGGTTTCGCGGGCTTCCGACCTCGGCCTCCTACAGCGCGTCGAAGGCTGCGCTCTCGACCTACCTCGACGCGATCCGCGTCGAGACCCACCACGAGCCGATCACCGTCACCGCGCTGGCCCCCGGCTATATCGACACGCCGATCAACCAGGACATGCCGAGCCGGCCGTTCCTCATCTCGGTGGAGAAGGGCGCCGCGATCTGCGCCGACCTGATCGAGCGCGGCGTCGCCCACTCGACCGTGCCCAGGATGCCGTGGACCCTGGTCCGGCCCCTGTTGCGAGTGGCGCCGACCGCCCTGCTCGCGAGGGCCATGCCCAAGCGCGAGCCCAGGGAGGACTGAAGGCCCCTAAGCCGGCCTCAGGGCGCCGGCCTGCCGGCCGCGCAGATAGCTCGCCGCGCCGGCGAGGAAGATCGCCGAGGTCGCGAGGTGGAGGACGGCGTCCGCGCCGCCGTTCGGGAAGTAGAAGAGCCCTCCCAGGGGATACGTGTCAGCCAGCGCCCAGATCGCGGTTGCGATCAGGGATGCGGCGGCGGCGAGGCAGAACGCCGCCGACCACGAGCGCCGCAGGGACGCGAGGAACCCCGGCAGCGCGACGAGAAATCCGGAGAGCGCGTGCCATCCGTTCATGTCGACGCCGAGGACCTGAACGGAGGTGGCCGCGTCGCCGACGGCGAAGTCGGGGTTCGCGATCAGGCCGGGGACGCTCCAGACGAGGACCACCACGGAGCCGGCGATCGCCGCCCACTGCACGGTCGCCAGCGGTCGCTCGGCGGTGAGGATGCTTCCCGGCTGAAGGGTCGAGGGCTGCGTCATCCGCTTCTCGTTTCAGCCACGGTGATCGTCAAGCCCGGCGCGGCGGAAGCGATCGACCTCGCCGCTGCCCAGAGCCGTCGCGGGCGTCAGGCAGCCGCTGCGCTTCGGGGTCGTCCCCTCCTCGGCGAGCATCAGCCCGGCCTCGCCCAGCATCCGCGCCGTCGTCAGGTAGCCCGGATGGCCCTCGCCGACGACGTCGACCGCGAGCTCGTTGCCGCCGGTCGTCCGCGCCGTCAGCGACATCCGCCAGCGCCATGGCTCGAGGCGATCGGCGGCCGGGCCGAAGCCGGACGAGGGCAGGATCCGCTCGAGCCCGGCGCCGACCCGGCGGCGCATGGCCGGCGAGGCCTCGGCCAGGCGCAGGAAACCGACCTGGGGGGCGGAGAGCGCGCCCGCCACCGCGTAGCGGAGCGGCAGGGTGACCGCCGGGCCGGGGATCGCGATCCCCTCGCGGTAGCGGAAGGGCTCGGCGTCCGCGCCCTCGGCTTCGGCGGCGCGAAGCGCGAAGCTGCGCTGGATCACCGGCGGGTTGATGAATCCCGCGGGGGCGATCGGCGCGACGACGACGCCGCCGGGTCCCCGGCGCGGAGCGACGGAGAGCGGGCTGGCGCGGCGGATCGCGGTGGCGAGGGTCGGGATCGTCGACGAGGCACGCCGGGTCGCTGATCACCGCCGCGTCGTCGTCGCTCGCGGCCGCGGCGACGCTCTGGAAGGTCCCCCCGGAGATCATGTCCGAGGGCCGCGGCGGCATCGGCAGCCGCTCGGTGCTGACGAGCAGGTCGACGTCGGCAAGCGACTCGCTCCAGCGGTCGGCCGCGGCCTCGGCGGCGAGCTGCACGGCGAGGTCGGGGGGCAGGGCCTCGAAGCCGCAGACCTGGACGACCTTCACCCCGGCAGCCCTGGCGGGCTCGTCGAACTCGGCGATCATCCGGCGCACGAACGGGATCTCCCCGGTGAGGTCGACGTAGTCGGCGCCGCCGGCGACGCACGCCTCGATCACCGGGCGGCCGTGCAACGTGTAGGGCCCGACGAGGTTGAGCACGACCTTCGCCCGTCTCGCGAGCGCGGCGAGCGACTCCGGGTCGCCGACGTCGGCGACGATCGTCTCCGGCGCCTCGGCGCCCTCCTCGGCGAGGGTTCGCTCGATCCTGGCCGGGATCGCGGCCGGCCGCGGCCCAGGTCGCGTCCACCTCAGCGGCCCGCTCGGCGAGATAGGCCGCGACGCGGCGGCCGGTGACGCTGCTCGCGCCGAGGACGACGACGTCGAGGTCTCGATCGGGCATCCGGGCGACGCTAACACCCGCCGGCTTTGGTACGTTGGCGATGATATTCGTCCCATTCGTCTCAGGAGGCCGAGCCCGTGACCGAGCCAGTACTGCCGCCAGCCGAAGAGGCGCCCTCGCTGGTGCCGACCCGCGACTCGCCGGTCTGGCGCTACTCGGGCGACATCCGCCTGCTCGCGGGGTCCGGATACGCGCTCCTGCTCCAGGTCTCCCACCCGACCGTCGGCGCCGGCGTCTCGCAGCACTCCGACTTCAAGGCGGACCCCTGGGGCCGGCTCCTGCGCACGCTCGACTTCGCCTACGCGATGACCTACGCGGGCCCCGAGATGGCCGCCGAGGTCGGTGCGCGGGTGCGCAAGATGCACCGCGGCATCAAGGGCACCAAGCCCGACGGCGAGCGCTACCACGCGCTCGAGCCGGTGGCGTACGCGTGGGTCCACGCGACCCTCGCCGACGGCGTCGTCCGCGGGCACAGGCTGCTGGGCCGGCCGATGGACGAGGACGAGGTCGAGCGCTACTGGCACGACTGGCGCCGCGTCGGCCGCCTCGTCGGCGTCCGCAGCCGCGACCTCCCGGAGACCTGGCCGGAGTTCGAGGACTACTTCGACACGATGGTCGAGGAGCGCCTCGAGAAGACCGACGCCGTCGACGACGTGCTCGAGGCGCTCGACTCCCCGACCAAGCCGCCGCTGCGCTTCCTCGGCGACACCGGCTGGAAGATCGCGAGCTTCCCGGCGATCAAGTCGACCCGCCTCACCACCGCCGGGCTCCTGCCCCCGGTCCTGCGCGAGCGCTTCGGGATCGACCTGGACCGAGAAGGAGGAGCGGCGCTTCAATGCCCTCGCCAAGGCTTCGCGAAAGAGCACCGCGGTGATGCCGAAGGCACTTCGCAACGTCGGGCCGCGGTACCTGAGATGGCGCCGCGAGGCGCTCGAGCGCGGCGACGTCGCCAAGCCCTCGAGGGCGCCCGGAGCGGTCGCGGCGGCGAGCTGACGATGGCTCCCGAGACGCTCGAGCTCCTCTCCCGCGCCTTCGATCCGGCGCGTCGAGCCGCCGGACGACGCGACCAGCGAGCGCGTGCTCGACGCTGCGCTCGCGCTTGCCGCGGCCTCCGGCCTCCGGCACCTGACGATGGACGAGATCGCCGCCCGCGCCGGGGTCGGGCGGATGACCGTCTACCGCCGCTTCGGCGACAAGGACAGGCTGCTCGAGGCGCTCGCGGTTCGCGAGGGCCGGCGCTGCCTGGCCGAGCTCGACGCCGTCAGCGATCCCTCCGCGCCGATCCCCGATCAGGTCGCCGACGGCCTTGCCACCAGCCTCCGGCTCGCGCGCGAGCATCCGCTGCTGAACCGGCTGGCGCGGGTCGAGCCGGAGACGGTGCTGGCCGCCCTCACCGCGAACGGCGGCGCCCTGTTCGCGATGTCGCGGGAATTCGTCGCGACGCGGTTGCGCGACTCCCAGCGCGCCGGCGTGCTCGGTCCGGTCGACGTCGACGCGGCGGCGGAGATCCTGGTCCGCCTCGCCTTCAGCTTCGTGCTGATCCAGGAGAGCGCTTTGCCCGTCGACGACGAGGAGGGCGTCCGCGAGATCGCGCGCGACCTGGTCGCCCCGATCCTCGCGGCCTGACCGGTGGCGAAGGCGCGACTCGTCGGGATCAACCACGTCGCCCTCGAGGTGGGCGACCTGGAGCGCGCGCTCGAGATATACGGAGCGCTCTTCGAGTTCGAGCTGCGGGGCCGAGCGCCGGGGATGGCCTTTCTCGACATGGGCGACCAGTTCCTGGCCCTCAGCGAGGGCCGGGCGCAGGCGGCCGACGACGATCGCCACTTCGGGCTCGTCGTCGACGACCCCGATGCCGTCCGCGCCGCCGCCGCCGAGGCCGGCTTCACGGACGCCGGCGGACGCGGGCTCAACCTTCGCGATCCCTGGGGGAACCTGATCCAGGTCGTCGCCTATGCCGAGGTCCAGTTCGAGCGCAGCGCCGGCGTCCGCCGCAAGCTCGGCATCGAGGGGTTGGAGAAGACGGAGTCAGCTCGCGCTGAGATCGTCGACCGCGGGCTCGGCTGATCCGAGCACATCGAACTCGGCGGTCGAGAGCGGCAGGCACGTCTCGCAGAAGTCGGTTCCGAACGGGGTCAGGTGGATGCTCCGGCGCATCGTGGTCGCGCGGCCGGCCCGCCGCATCGCCTCCTGGGCGTCGGGCTGGGCCTCGATCACCTGGTAGATCGACGGGATCGTCGAGCGGATCGCGCGAGAACCAGATCAGGCCGAGGCGGAAGAGGTTGTTGAGGTAGGCGGGAACCCGATCGACGTAGCGGCAGCCGGCCTCGGCGCCGATCATGTTGAGGCCGGGGGCGACGGTCTGCGCCCCGATCCCGAGCGGGCGCCAGGTCTTGACGTCGACCGAGGGCTGGGCGCCCTTGGTGGCGAGCAGGCGCAGGACGCGCGCCTCGTCGGGCGCGAGGTGGCGGAGGATGTCCTCGTAGGCGGGGTGAGCCTCCTCGTCCAAGGAGACGTCGGCCGATTGCTCGAGCAGGGCGGCGCCCCGGGAGCGCAGCCTGTCCTCCTCCGACGCGCCGTTCGCGTCCTCGTCGCCCCCGCGCCGCGGGACGTGCAGCCGGTCCTCGATCTCGTCGAACCCGAAGAAGCGGCGGGCCTGGTCGCGGAGCTCCGCGCGGGCGTCGTTGAGCAGGTCGGCGCTGCCGTCGTCGGAGAGCGCGGCGCGCGTGAGCCAGTTCATCCCGCGCACGTACGCGTCGACGGTCCACGCCCGCCGAGCGCCAGGCGGCGCCGGCGGCGAGCCGGGCGAGCGACCGGGGCGACCTCGACCACGTTCGCGGCGGTCCCGGGCGTCAGCCTCATCCGCCCGGCGGCGAATGCTCCTCGTGCGGGTCGAGTGGGTCGCTCGGCATGCGGCCGATCCTAGTGACGGCTCGCCTACGGCGTGGAGGTCGCCGGGGCTGCGACGGGCTCCGCACCGTCGGCGTTCCGGCGGTACATGATCCGCGCCAGGATCCCGGCGCTGATGAACATGAACGAGCTGTAGACCGCGGCGGGGATCGCGAGCTCGGTCGAGATCGTCGCCGCGACCGCGATCGCGAGCGTCGCGTTGTGGATGCCGAGCTCCATCGAGATCGCGGTCGCCTGGCGGTCGGAGAGCCGGGAGAGCTTCGCGACCGTGAAGCTGATCGTCATCGCGATCACGTTGAGGCGCGATCGCCGCGCCGGCGACGTCGGTGAAGTTGTCGAGGACCCGGTCGTGCTCGGCGGCGATCGCGACGATCACGGCGATGACGAACAGGGCGAGCGCCGACCTTGCGGGCGTTGTCGTAGTTGCGCTCCACCCACTCGGCGCGCTTCGCGCGCAGCCACATCCCGATCGCGAGCGGGATCAGGGTGATGATGAAGACGCGTGCGACGATCGAGAGCATGTTCGGGATCGGTGTCCAGCCCGGAGCCGAACCGGTCGACCGCGAGGCCCAGGAAGAGCGGAACGGTGATCACGGCGGCGACGCTCGAGATCGCGGTCATCGTCACCGAAAGGGCGACGTCGCCGCGCGCGAGGTGGGTGAGCATGTTCGCCATCGCGCCGCCCGGTGAGGCGCCCAGCAGGACGATCCCGACGGCGAGCGTCGGCCGGCAGGTCGAAGAGCTCCGCCATCGCGAAGGCGAGGAGCGGCGAGATCAGGAGCAGGTTCGTCAGCCCGATCGCGACGCCCTTCGGGTAGACGATCGACGCGCTTGAAGTCGTCGGTGGTCAGCCCCAGCCCGAGGCTGACCATGATCCCGACGAGGGCGATCGGCAGGACGATCGCGGCGACTAGCGACTGATCTTCCACGCGCGTGACCGACACTACTGCCGAGCGGCGCCCGGGTCGCACACCTGCACGTCGCGCGCCCGCCGCTCCCTACCATTCTCCGACCATGCGGATCGACGAGATCCTCGCCAAGAAGGCCGATCTGGGGGAGCCGGTCTTCTCCTTCGAGTTCTTCCCGCCGAAGACCCCGGAGGGCGACGAGAACCTCTGGGCGGCGGTCGAGGACCTGCGCGCGCTCGAGCCCGACTACGTCTCGGTCACCTACGGCGCCGGCGGCGGCACCCGGGAGGGAACGCTCGAGATCTCGAGCCGGCTGAAGAACGAGCTCGGGGTCGAGACGATGGCCCACCTGAGCTGCGTCGGGCGAGACCGCCGAGGGCATCGAGGAGATGCTGCGGCGGATCGAGGGCGCCGGGAATCGAGAACGTCTTCGCGCTGCGCGGCGACCCGCCGAAGGGCGAGGCCGAGTTCGTCCAGCCCGAGGGCGGGTTCTCCTCGGCGACCGAGCTCGCCGGCTTCGCCGCCGAGCGGTTCGAGTTCTCGCTCGGAGGCTCGTGCTTCCCGGAGGTCCATCCGGAGGCGGCGAGCCCCGAGGCCGACCTCGCCTACCTGAAGACGAAGGTCGACGCGGGCGCGCGCTTCCTGATCACCCAGCTCTTCTTCGACAACCGCGTCTACTTCGACTTCGTCGAGGCCGTGCGCGAGCGGGGGATCGACGTCCCGGTGATCGCGGGCGTCCTGCCGATCCTGAGCCTCGGGCAGGTGCAGCCGCTTCTGCGCCAACTGCGACGCCAACCTGCCGGAGCCGCTCGTCGAGGCGATGGAGGCGCTCGGCGGCGACGCGCAGGCGGAGGCCGAGTTCGGGATCGCCTACGCGGCCCGGCAGTGCGAGGAGCTCCTCGCCGGCGGCGCACCCGGGATCCACTTCTACACCGTGAACCGCGCGGGCCCGACCCGCGCCGTGCTCTCCGCGCTGCGCGCCGCGCGCAGCTGGGAGCCCGCCGGAGCCCGCTAGCGTAGACTGCCGCCCCCGCATGGGGCAGTTCGCCTACGAGGGCCACACGATCTCCTACGACGAGTACGGCGCGGGCGATCGCGTGCTCGTCCTCACCCACGGCCTGCTGATGAGCCGGCGGATGTACGAGGGCCTCGGCCCGGAGATGGCGGCGCGCGGCAACCGCGTGATCTGCGTCGACCTGCTCGGCCACGGCCGCTCCGATCGCCCGGTCGACCTGCAGCTCTACGGGATGTGGAACTTCGCCGACCAGCTCGCCGCCGCTGCTCGACCACCTCGAGCTCGACGAGGCCGTGATCGGCGGCACCTCGCTCGGCGCCAACGTCAGCCTCGAGATGGCCGCCCGCTACCCGGAGCGCGTCCGCGGCCTCTTCATGGAGATGCCGGTGCTCGACAACGCCCTGCTCGCCGTGGCGCTGATCTTCACCCCGGTGATGGCGGCGCTTCGCTTCGCGAACCCGCCGCTGCGGCTGCTCTCGGCGGTGACCCGGCGGATTCCGCGCACCGTCGACCTCGTCGATCTCGGCCTCGACTGGCTCCGCCAGGATCCGGAGCCCTCGCTCGCCGTGCTCGAGGGCCTGCTGATCGGCCGCACCTGCCCGCCGCACTCCGAGCGGGTCGGCTTCGAGCAGCCCGCGCTCGTGATCGGCCACCGCGGCGACCCGCTCCACCCCTTCTCCGACTCCGGGATGCTGGTCGACGAGATGCCGAACGCGCGGCTGGTCAACGCCAACTCGATCCTCGAGTGGCGGCTGAACCCGCGCCGGCTGAACGACGAGCTCGGCGAGCTTCCTGGCCGAGGTCTGGGAGGCGCCCGAGCTCGCCGCGGCCCGCGCCGCCCGCAACGGGGACGCGGCGCCGGGCAACGGCAGCCGCCGCGCGGTCGCTGAGCCGAGGCCGAAAGGATTCATCGAATACCCTGCCGCGCGTGCCAGGGACCCATCAGATCGCGCTCGCGACCGCGTTCGCCGCCCTCGCGGTGACGCTTGGCGCCTGCGGCGGCGACGACGAGACCACGACGACCACGTCCACCACCAGCACGACCTCGACACGACCGGCGAGCGCGAGCTGCACCCCGGCGGACGGCCTTCATCGATCCCTCGACCGGCGAGTTCGACGGCCTCGAGCCCGACTGCCGCGAGCGGCACCGCCGCCCGCCGGTGGAGACCGCCGACCTCGAGGAGGCCGCCGACGCCGCCGAGCTGCGACTCGCAGCTCGACCTGCCCGACGAGGGCGAACGACTCACATCCCGGCGTCGCAGCCGACCGAGTACAAGACCGAGCCCGCCGACCTCGGGCGACCACGACGAGGTCCCGCTCGCCGACGGCGCCTACCTGGACACGCCCGACGAGCGCTACTTCGTGCACTCGATGGAGCACGGCCGGGTCGTGATCCACTACCAGCCCGGACCTGCCCGAGGAGGACCAGCTCGCGCTGAAGGGCGTCTTCGACGAGGACCCGGACGGGATGGTCCTGTTCCCGAACGCCGACATGCCCTACGACGTCGCCGCGACCGCCTGGACCAACCTGCTCGGCTGCGACGCCTACAGCCCCGAGGTCGCTCGACGCGATCCGCGACTTCCGCGACGAGTTCCGCGGCCAGGGTCCCGAGGACATCCCGCTCTAGGCCATGGCGAACCGCAAGGAAGAGAGGGAGCGCCTCCGCGCCGAGCGGCTCGCGGCCCAGCAGCGCGGCGACGCAGCGACGAGCGCCGGCGGCTGATCCTCGGCTACTTCGTCGCCGGCATCCTCGGCGCGCTCGTCGTCGCCGGGATCGTCGTCGCGATCATGAACTCCGGCGGCGGTGGCGGCGCGGCCGGCGAGGCGGAGGCGAACGAGGCCGCCGGGATCGACCCGAACACCGGCTTCGTCGTCCCCGCCGACATCGCGCTCGACGAGCGCGAGGGCACGCCGCCGCCGCGAGCTCCAGCAGGGCGACCTCGAGGCCGCCGCGAAGGCCGCGGACTGCGAGCTCGAGCTCGACCTCCCGACGAGGGCAACACCCACATCGACCCCGACGCGAAGACGCCCGACTACAAGACGAACCCGCCGACCTCGGGCGACCACTCGCCGGAGAACCTCGCCGACGGCGCCTACCTCGACTTCCCCGACGTGATCAACTCGACCCACTCGCTCGAGCACGGCCGGATCGAGATCCAGTACGACCCGGACCTGCCCGAGGAGGACCAGCTCGCGCTCAAGGGGCTGTTCGACGCCGACCCGCAGGGGATGCTGATGTTCCCCAACCCGGAGATGCCCTACGAGGTCGCGGCGACGGCCTGGACGAACCTGATGGGCTGCGACGTCGTACAGCCCCGAGGTCATCGACGCGATCACCGATTTCCGCGACACCTTCCGCGGCCAGGGACCGGAAGCACATCCCGTTCTAGAGCCGCCCGGGCGAATTCCTGCGTGGCTAGTGCGCAAAACGCGCGCTATTTAGGTCTTTCTGCGACCCTGGTCGGACCCGCAACAACCGCTCGCGGCTGTTGTTGCAGAGTTAAGAGATGGCAAGCGATTTGCGAAGGAACATCCGCATCGCCGCCTGGGGCGTTGCCCTGGCGGTGGCCGCCGCGCTCGTCTGGACGGTGGCGCCCGCGATCTCGCTCGGGCCCTACGCGCCCGAGCCGGTCAACTTCGAGCAGGGCTTGCCCGCGGTCGAGAAGCTCAGCGGGCGCGAGGCCTGCGACTCGGCGCGGCGACGGCTCGCACGGCCGGAGAGGCGCCGGGGGCGGAGGGCCGCGTCCGCTTACCTGAGCGAGCCGTTCGCGGCGCCGAAGCGCTTCGATCTCGTCGGCCTGACCGAATCGAAGACGCCGGTCGAGGTCCGGGCGCGCGAGGCAGGCGGAGAGTGGAGCCCGTGGGTCGAGACCAGCGACGGCGAGCCCGTCTGGACCGGCGGCAGCGAGGAGCTCCAGCTCCGCAGCCGCTACGAGCGGCCCGCGGGCGAGGTCTCCTACGTCAACGTCTCCGGCGATGCGACCGCGGAGGATCGCGCGCTCAACGCCGCCCGCGGGATGGTCAACTCCGCCTTCGTCACGGTCGCCTCGGTCTTCGCCCCGGACGCCGCCTCCGGGCGACGCGCCGTTCGACGTCGTCAACCGCAAGCGAATGGGATCCGCGCCATGACTGCGTGCCCAAGGTCGTCGCCGAACGGCAAGGTGAAGGCGGCGATCGTCCACCACACCGTCAACGCCAACGACTACTCGGCCGCCGAGGCGCCCGGCATCGTCCTCGCGATCTGCCGCTACCACCGCTACTCGCACGGCTGGAACGACATCGGCTACAACGCGCTCGTCGACCGCTTCGGCAACATCTACGCGGGGCGGATCGGGCGGGCTCGCGAACGCCGGTGATCGGCGCCCACACGGCCGGCTTCAACTCGCAGACCTTCGGCGTCGCCTCGATCGGCGACCACCGCTCCTCCGGGCTCTCGAACGCGGCGATCGAGGCGATCACCAACCTGCTCGCCTGGAAGCTCTCGCTGCACGGGGTCGACGCCAAGGGGCGGACCAGGGTCGAGTCCGCCGGCGGCGCCGGCAACAAGTTCCCCGCCGGGACCAAGGTCTCGACCCGCGAGGTCACGCGCCACCGCCACTTCAACGAGACCGAATGCCCCGGCCGCGCCCAGATCTCGAAGATCCTCCGCATCACCCAGGAGAAGATCGCCTCCGGCGAGTTCTCCGACCCGCCCGAGCCGCCGCCGCCGGGCGGCGGCGTGCCGATCCTGCCGTAGCTCAGGGCGCCCGGTAGGCGGGGAAGAAGCCCTCCGCGCGTCCGTCCCCGCGCTCAGCCGGTCGTAGGCCTCGCGGTCGCAGATCACCTCGTGGGTGATGAACGGCTCGCGGCGGTTGGCGAAGCCGCGCTTGAACTCCTCGAGGCCGTCGCCGGGGCTGAGGCCGCCGCCGAGGTTGAGCGGCGCGGCGAGCTCGTCGGCGAGGTCCTGGAGGGCGACGATCAGGTTCTTCATCGGCGCCTCGCGCAGGTGCTGCGTCGTCGGTGCCGGAGAGGAAGTAGTGCAGGACGCC
Organism: uncultured Thermoleophilia bacterium; assembly: GCA_963844425.1. Lineage (GTDB taxonomy): Bacteria > Actinomycetota > Thermoleophilia > Solirubrobacterales > 70-9 > DASUSH01. The sequence goes on from CAWJOD010000020.1 coordinate 787,370, forward strand.
GTCGGAGAGCGCGCCGATCGAGGCGGCCGAGGTCTCGCCGTCCGGGCGCGGCGACCGTGGCGAGCCAGGTGCGCTCGCTGGAGAGCGCCGCGTCGAACCAGTCGCGGTCGAAGAAGTAGCGCTCGCGAGGCCTCGGTGCGGACCATCGTCTGCTCGTAGACGCGGCGGAAGCCGGCGCGGGCGTCCTCGCCGGACTCGGGGCCGGGGACGACCGCGACCGCGTAGCCCGCCTCGTCGTTGCGGCGGATCTGCTGGCGGTCGCTGGGCCGGGACTTCCGCTTCTCGGCCGGGTCGTGGACCTGGAGGGTGCCGCGCTCCGCGCCGGCGAGCGCGTGCGGGCCGAGCGCGGTGCCGCGGGCGAAGAAGCTGACCAGGCCGGTCGCGCTCCAGTCGACGTCGTCGTGCGCGAGCGGGGGACTGTCCCCTCTGTCCCGCCGTCGGCGACGACGACGCCCGGATAGCCGTAGGGCGAGACCGCGTCGAAGCCGCCCCCGCCGGGGATCTCGCGGACGACCAGCGGCGCGACCAGCACGCGCGTCGCCCGCCTCGATCCGCAGCGTGTGGGTCGCGCCCTCGGCGCCGAGGTAGGGCGGGCAGCGGAAGAACTCCTCCGAGCTCGCCGCGGCGCCGCCGTCGGCGAGGAGCTCGGCTACCGCTCGGCCTGCCACCGCTCGGCCCAATCGGTGGCCGTGACGCCCCAGACCTCGCAGTCGATCAGCGTCCCGTCGGGGCGGCGGATGTGGTCGCGCATCGTGCCCTCGTGCTTCCAGCCGAGCCAGGTGACGACCTTCTTCGCCGCCTCGTTCGTCGCCGGGATCCGGCCGTAGACGCGGTGGGCGTCGAGCTCGTCGAACGCCTTGGTCAGGGTGAGGCGCTCGGCCTCGCGGCCGACGCCCTTGCCCCACGCCGCCGGGTCGGCGATCACGCAGCCGAGCTCGGGGGCGAGCTGGCCGCCGATCCCGTAGAGCGCGGTGAAGCCGACCGGGGTCTCGCCGTCGTCGAGCAGGACCGCCCACTTGCGGTCGGCGCCGTCGGTGCGCATCGCCCGCTCGACCCAGCCGCGTGCCTCGTCGCCCGAGAAGCTCTGGCGCACCTCCATCATGTTCTCGGTCACCTTGCCGTCGTTGAACCAGCGCTCGACCGCGGCCGCGTCCTCGGGCCGGAACTCGCGCAGGCTGACCTTCACTTCTCCCATTCGCGCGGCACCCTAGATGACGCCTCGCCGCCGAGGCCGCGGCCGAGCAGGACCTGCTTCACGCGTGCGCCCGAGGATGCGGAGGTCCAGCCGCGCCGAGCGGTGCTCGACGTACCAGACGTCGAGCTCGATCCGCTCGTCCCAGGGAATCGCGACGTGGCCCGAGACCTGGGCCCAGCCGGTGAGGCCCGGCTTCGCCTCGAGCCGGCGGCGCTGGCGCTCGGTGTAGAGCTCGACCTGGGCCGGGATCGTGGGCCGCGGCCCGACGATCGCCATCTCGCCGCGCAGCACGTTCACGAGGTTCGGGAGCTCGTCGAGCGAGAGGCGGCGCAGGAGCCGGCCGACCCGAGTCACCCGCGGATCGCCGGTCTCGACCGCCGTGCCGATGCCGACCGGGTCCGAGCCCGGGCGCATCGTCCGGAACTTGAGCAGGTCGAACTCGGCGCCGCCGCGGCCGACGCGGCGCTGGCGGTAGATCGCCGGGCCCCGGGAGTCGAGCTTGATCGCGACCGCGATCAGCGAGCTGGAGGGGCGCGGAGAGGACCAGCGCGATCGCGGCGACGATGACGTCGAAGGCGCGGCTCATCTATCTCGTCCCCTCCGGCTTCTCCCAGGCGGCCGGGGGGCCCTGGCGCCAGCGGTCCCAGAGGCCGGCGGCGATCGACGCGGTCACGAACACGTAGTAGCGGCAGATCAGCGCGAGCCGCGACGGCGCCGCGTCCGCCGAGAGGGCCGCGACCAGGACGCCGAGCTGGACGGCGAGCGCGAGGCGGTAGATCCGGCCGCGGCCGAGCAGGCCGAGGTTGGCGGCGAAGGCGATCGACGTGGAGGAACGGCGACGCGTAGCGCAGCAGCCGGTGCGAGGCGATCTCGAAGCCGTAGAGCGCCGGATAGCCGCGCGGGGAGACCATCCCGTCGCGCACGACGATGTCCCAGAGGCCGCGCATCATCCGCCGCTTGCGCTCGAACTCGCCCTCGAGGGTCGGCACGAGCTTCTCCTCGGCGACCGCCCCCGGCTCGTAGACGCAGCGCCAGCCCGCGCTTGGTCAGGGCGAAGGGGAACGAGAGGTCGTGGCTGCGCGATGGGCCGAGCGGCAGGTAGGCCTCGCGGCGCACGGCGTAGATCGCGCCGTTGCCGGCGGTCACCCCGGCGAGCTCGGACTCGAGCTCGCGCACCATCATCTCGAAGCGCCAGTAGGCGCCCTCCTGGTTCGTGCCCTCGGCGTCGAGGAAGCGGACCTGGCCGCAGGCGTAGCCGACCTCCGGGTCGCCGAAGCGGTCGACGAGTCGCCGCAGCGAGCCCGGCTCCCAGTACGCGTTCGCGTCGGAGAAGGCGAGCAGCTCGCCGCCGGCGCGCTCGGCCGCCGCGTTCTGCGTCGCGATCTTGCCGGCGCGAGGAAGGTCGAGGACGAGGTCGGCGACCGGCATCGCGCGCGCGCTCGACGGTCCGGTCGGTGGAGCCGTCGGAGGCGACGACGACCTCGAGCAGCTCGCGCGGGTAGTCGAGCGCGAGCGCGTTCTCGACCTTGCGCGCGATCACGTCCTCCTCGTCGTGCGCGGCGACGATCAGCGACACGTGGGGACGGTGGGGACTGTCCCCTCCGTCCCCTCGAGGGTCTGACGGCGCCGGCGGCGGCGCGCGAGCAGGCGCAGCACGACCGGGTAGCCGGCGTGCGTGTAGACGAGCAGTGCGATCGCGGCCCAGAAGGCTCTCGCGAGGGGCATGGAAGACGCCAGTATGCGCGGTCAGGCGAGCAGGTCGCGGTAGATCGCGAGCGTGCGCTCGGCGATCGAGTCCCACGAATAGGCACTGCGGGCGAGCTCGGCCGCGGACTCCCCGAGTGCGCGGCGCGCGTCGGCGTCGCCGATCAGGCGGTCGAGCTCGGCGCCCAGCGCCGCCGCGTCCCCGGCCGGGACGAGGGAGGCGCCGCCAGCCTCGCCGACGTCGACGAAGCCGCCGACCGCGCTCGCGACGATCGGCTTGCCGAACGCGAGCGCGGTGTAGAGGACGCCCGACTGCTCGATCTCGCGGTGCGGGAGGACGACCACGTCGGCGCGGCGGAAGAAGGCCGGGATCTCCGGGTCGGTGACGAAGCGCGGGACGAAGCGCACCGTCGCCCTTGCAGCGCGCGGCGAGCTCCTCGGAGCGGCTCGATCGGCATCCGCGGCATGCCGACGATCCAGAGCTCGGCGCCCTCGATCTCGCGGAACGCCTCGAGCAGCACGTCGACACCCTTGTAGGGGCGGACCAGGCCGAAGCAGAGGACGACCGGCCCCTCGACCTCGGCGAGCTCGGGCGGCAGCGGCCGTTCCTCCGGCAGCCGGGTCAGGTAGTCGAAGGCGCCGTGCGGGACGACGTGGACGCGGGCGGGGTCGACGCCGATCCGCTCGCGCAGCGTGCGCGCGCCCGACTCCGTATGGATGAAGACCGCGTCCATGCGGCGCATGCAGGGCGCGCTCGCGGGCGACGCCCGACCGCGAATCCGGCAGCGGGTAGTGGACGGTGTACGCGCGCGGGCGGGCCGGCGGCAGCAGCGCGGCGTCGAGGCCGGGACCGTGATCCACTGCCAGTGGACGACGTCGGCGTCGGCGGTGATCGAGCGGGCGCGGAGCATGTCGGGCACGTGCTCGGCCAGCTTCAGAGCGCGCCGGCCGCGCGCCTCGAGCCCGCGGTCGGCGGTGCGCCGGTAGAACGGCTGGCGTGACCCGGTAGCCGTCGCCGCGCGGCACCGGGCCGTAGAGGAAGCGGCTGGTGACGAGCTCGACGTCGGCGCCGGCGCGGGCGAGCGCCGCGCTCAGAGCGTGGTCGTAGGGCGGCGTGAACGCCGAGGGGTCGAGGAGCTGAACCTTCATCGCACGCGATTATCGTGATCGCCCCGTGGAACCCGCTCTCTCCTACTGCGTCGTCAACACCAACGGCCGCGATCACCTGCTCGCCTGCCTCGAGGCGATCCGCGAGACCCACCCTCCCGGGGTCGCGCACGAGATCCTCGTTCTGGACAACGCCTCCGAGGACGGATCGGCCGACGCCGTGCGCGAGTGGATCGCGACCCGCGACGGTGCGCGCGCGGTCGAGCTGATCGAAACTCCGGACCGGCGCGGCAAGGCGGAGAACGACTCCGCCCTGCTCCAGCGGGCGAAGGCGCCTCTCTGCCTGCTCCTGAACGAGGACTCCGAGCTGCAGCCGAAGGCCGTCGAAGAGCTCCTCGGCGCGATGCGGGCCAACCCCGGCGCCGGGGCCGCGGGCGCGCGCCTGCTCGCCCCCGACGGCTCGCCGCAGCCGTGCGCCTGGCGCCTGCCGGGCCTGCTCACGCTGCTGGCCGGCGCGGTCTTCATGCATCGGCTGTTCACCGTCCAGAGCCGCGGCGACCGCGTCCGCCGGGTTGGCTGGGTGCAGTCCTCGGCGATGCTCGTTCGCCGCGAGGCGGCGGCGGAGGTCGGCTACCTCGATCCCGAGTTCTTCGTCTACTCCGACGAGACCGACTTCTGCAAGCGCCTCCGCGACGCCGGCTGGTCGACCGTGTTCGTGCCCTGGGCCAAGGCCGTCCACCACGAGCAGCTCGCCACCGACCGCTCCGCCGGCTCGCGGCGGGTCGTCGAGTTTCACCGCGGCCGCGACCGGTACCTGCGAAAGCACCGTCCCCGGCTCGCCGTCCCCGGCCCGCCCGCTCGCCGCCCTCCCCTACCTGCTCCGCGCCCTCGCCGCGTGGGTCCTCCCCGGCCACGATCCCGGCTGGTACATGCTCCACGCACGCCAGGCGCTGCGACCGGATCGCGGCGAGGGCCTGCGCGAGGCCGCCGAGGAGTTCAACCGGCGGGCCCCGTTGAGCTCTCGCATCCGGGAGCAGAACGCGAGCAGCTCCTCGCTGAGCTCCCCGATCGAACCGAGTCGCAGCTCGATCGTCTCGATCCACCGAAGCTGTTCCTCGGCGACGGGAGGTCGGTCGCCGTCCGCGAGCAACTCGAGGAATCCGACCACCGGGGTCACCGAGGTTCGGAGTCGGTCGCGAGCTCGGCGGGATCGCGCGCAGGATCGGTGGACGTGGCGGTCACGGGACCAAGTTCGCCGATCCGCCGATGGACGGTGCGGGAAAACGGTATGAATTCTGAATGACGCACGCCAGGGTGCTGCTGATCGAGGACTCGGTCGACATCCGTGAACTGCTCCGGACCGTCGTCGAGCGCGAAGGCATGCAGGCGATCGAGGCCGGCGACGGGCGGGAGGGATTGCGAGCCTTCTACAAGCACCAGCCCGATCTGGTCGTCCTCGACCTCGGCCTGCCCGAGCTCGACGGCCTGGAAGTCCTGGAGCGGATCCGGGAGCTCAGCGATGTGCCGGTGCTGATACTCACCGCACGCGGGGGCGAGCTCGACAAGGTGCGGGGGCTTCGCGGCGGGGCCGACGACTACCTGACCAAGCCGTTCGGCCGCCAGGAGCTCGTGGCCAGGATGGAGGCGATCCTGAGACGCGCTCGGGCGCACGAACCTGAGGTCGCCGAGGTCCTCTCCGACGAGCTGCTCGAGATCGACTTCCCGCACCGGCGGGTGACGGCGGCCGGCGCCGAGGTGGAGCTCACGCCCACGGAGTTCAAGCTCGCGGCGGCGTTCGCCCGCCATCCCGACCAGGTGCTCAGCGGCGATCAGATCCTGGAGATGGTGTGGGGGGACTCCTCCCGGCACTCGCCCGACCAGGTGCGGCTCTACGTCGGCTACCTGCGGCGCAAGCTGCGCGACGCGGCCGGCATCGAGCCGATCGAGACCGTGCGCGGTTTCGGGTATCGCTACTCCCCGCGTCGGTAGGGCAAACCGACTCATACGGGATCCACACACGCAGCACCCGCCGTACCTATCCGGACCTCCGAAAGTAGTCACGTGGCCCATAGGGGGCTGCATGACAACGACTCAAGGAGGCACACCATCATGGCACTCTCATCCCGACACAAGCGGTTCATCCTCGGGGCGATCACGCTCCTCGTGGTGGGCGTCGTCGGCTTCGTCTACGCGTCATGGGTCGCCGACGGAAACGGCAGCGGCTATGCGAAGGCACAGAACGGGAACGCAGTGACCACCAACGTGATCCCGTCCGCCGACGTCACGGCCACCCTTTATCCGGGAGCCGACGGCAGCCTGAAGCTCCAGGTCGCGAACTCGAACCCCTACCCGGTCAAGGTGACCGACGTCGTCCAGACGCCTGCGAGCACGATCACGTCGAACGTCCCCGCATGCGACGCGGGTGGCACCGGCGTCACGGTCAACGCGGCCACGCTGGCGAATGCGGTCACTCCCGGGAGCCCGATTCTGGTTCCGGCGGATGACTTCACCACGACCACACTCAACAACGTCGTCCACATGAGCAACAGCTCGGACACGAACTGCCAGGGCGCGCGGTTCGAAGTTCCGGTCGATCTCGCCGCGGAGAGCAACGCGTCGTAATCGAGGCGAAAGCGCCCGTACCGGAGTGAGATGTCGTGATGGCAAGCCGCGGCCCGGTCCTCGAGGGACCGGGCCGCGGCCCTTCTCGGCATCGTGAAGAAGCCTCACCGACGAATCACCACCGACGACCGAACCTGCCATGAGACGACTGATTCCATACCTGATCATCGCGGCCCTTCTCACCGGGTCGGTCGTCGCATACGCGGAGTTCGGGGGCGCCGGACTCGCGGCGGTCCGCCGGCGGCCAAGGCCGCGGGCAAGAGCCGCATGCACCGCGCGGTCCGCGGGCATGTCGAGGGCCTCTACCCCGGAGCCACCCAGCGGATGCGGGTCGGGGTCGCGAAACGGCTACCCGGCGCCGTCATCCTGCGAGCGTTCGGGTGATCGCACGGCGACGCCGGGCCCGGATGCACTCGCGAGAGCCTCTGGACGCGGCGCTTTCGCGGCCACCGAGCTGATCCGGCGCTCATCACAGCCGGCGCGGTGAGCGGTCGCGATCGGGATGCAGGCACGGCGCCCCGGACGCCTGCCAGGGCGCCCGGTTCCCGCTGCGCTTCCGGGCACGGGCGACGGCCGGCGGCCGATGATGCGCGACCGCCTCGCGCTCCTGGCCGCCACTCGCTCTGCGTCGCCGTCCCCAGCGCGGCGACGGCGGCGTGGAACGGCAACGGCTCCGGGTCGGGCTATTCGCGCGCTACCGCGATCCAGGCCGGCAACACGCCGACGGCGAGCAAGTCCGGCCGCAACGTCACCGTGAACTGGAGCGCCAGCTCGGTGAACGGCGGGCCCGCGGCGAGCTCCTACACGGTCAAGCGCTACAACGGATCGGGCCAGGCACAGACGATCGGTTCGGGCTGCTCGGGCAGCATCGGCTCGACCAGCTGCACCGAGAACGCGGTTCCGGCCGGGACCTGGCGCTACAGCGTGACCCCGCGGTTCCAGGGCTGGAGCGGCGTGGAGAGCGCGCAGAGCTCCGCGGTGACGGTGGACTCGCCCTCGCTGAGCCTCTCCCCCGGCACCGTGACGAGCCTGCCCCAGAACCTGACCGGCCAGATCCAGGACTTCATCAGCGGCCAGATCGGTGACCTACCGCCTCGACGATCCCAACAGCGGCCAGGTCCTCACCGGCTCGATCACCCCGACATCGGTTCCCACCGACGGGACCGCGAGCGCCTCGGTCACGCTTCCGAGCACGGTCGAGAACGGGCAGCACACGATCTACGCGCTCGGCAACCAGGGAGACCAGGCGAGCGTCAATATCACCGTCGCGGTGCAGAGGACGATCAACGACCTCGGCCTGGAGCCTGAGCGACGCCTCCTCGGGCACGGCGGTCAACAGCTCCGACGCGACCGCGTTCGACGACAACCGCGTCTTCCCGACCGACTCCGGCTTCGCCGCGCCAACTTCGACAACGCCTTCGCGACCAACCGCTACTACCAGTGGGACTACAACTCGCCGCTGCCCAGCGGTCTCAGCGGCCTCGAACGTCAGCTTCGACTTCCGCTTCCGCTCGAACGGCGGAGGCAACGTCGCGTGCTTCTACTTCGACGTGATCAGCGGCGGCAACGTGATCGGCACCCACGGCTCGACGACGCCGCGGGGCGGCCGGCTCGCAGTGGTGCACGAACGCGACCGAGAAGCTCGTCTCCACGTCGCTGCCCGAGGTGACCACCACCACGATCGCCAACGGCCTGCGGATCAAGGTCTACGGCTACGAGTCGGGCAAGAAGCCGATCTTTGTCGACCAGGCGACGGTCTCCGGAACGGCTCAGGGCAGGAGCTTCACCCTCTATGAGACGAGCGGCGTCGATGCTGCCGACACCAGCGCGGAGACCCTTCCCTGGAGCCTCGCCGCGCAGGACACCACGAGCTTCTTCCTCGAACAGCACCAACTGGGGGGCCGCCTTCTCCTCGGCCCGCTACGTCGGGATGACCTTCCCCTCGTACGTGCCGAGCTCGGCAACGATCGAATCCGTGACCTTCCAGCACCGCTACCAGCCGAGCTCGGGCAGCACCTGCTCTGTTACGGGATCGAGAGTCTGCGTCGGGCGCCAGCCCGCCTCCACGGGGGTTCGATGATCACCACCCACCCGAACCCGTCGGGACCAATGGCCAGTCCTGCGCGACGGGGACGGGAAGCTGGGTCACGGACTCGGTGCCGCTGCCGGAGATCGACACGCCGGCCGAGCTCAACAATCTCGTGCTCAGGTGAGTGGTGTGCGCTCTCGAGTTCCGCACGAGCGCCGGCGGCGGCACCCGCAGCCGCGAGGACTACGCGAACCTGAAGATCGTCTACCACTGAGCCGGATCGGGGCCGACAGCTGGTCCCTAGAGCTTCGCGTCCTCGTCGCGGCGCTCGGCCTCGTAGACCTCGGCGCCCGGTGTGTCGCCGCGGACGCGGCGCTCGGCGAGCATCTCGAGCGCGCGCTCGCGGAGCTCGCGCAGGCGCACGCGCTCGGCCGGGCTCAGGAAGCCGAGCAGGTGGAGGATCAGCGGATACGAGAGCCAGAGCGCGGTGCGGCTGATCAAGCCCGATCGCGCCCTCGGTCGGCAGGAGCAGCTCGCCGGCGGCGATCAGCGCGGCGGCGAGGCCGACGGCGAGGGCGAGCCGGCCCCACTCGTATGGGACGGGGAAGAGGCGCTGCGTGAAGAAATACATCAGGCCGAGGACCACGATGTAGGAGCCGACGAGCGCGAGGCCGGCGCCGACGATCCCGAGGGGCGGGATCAGGGCCAGGTTGAGGCCGATGTTCGCGACGGTCGCGACCCCGGTCGCGGGCAGGTTGAACTCGGTGCGGCCGGTGCGGCCGAGGATCACGACGAGCACGAGGTAGAGGGCGTAGAGCGTCACCCCCGTCGCGAGCAGGCCGATCGCCTCGAACGAGTCGAAGAACTCGGGAGCGGCGAGGATGCGGACGATCCAGCGCGCGAGCAGCCAGAAGCCGGCGACCATGAACGCGCAGACGGCGAGGAACCAGGTGACGATCAGGGCGTAGACGCGCTTCGCCTCGTCGTCGTCGGTGACGGAGTACGCGAGCGGCGGCCAGGCGAGCTGGAACCCGCGGACGAGCACGTTCACCCCCTGGGCGAAGCGAATCGCGAGTGCGTAGAGCCCGGCCTCGGCCAGCCCGGCCAGGCGGACGAGGATGATCCGGTCGATGAACTGGAGCGAGTAGAGGGAGAGCTCGGCCGGCATCGTCGGCAGCCCGAAGCGGAACATCCGGCGCAGCATGGGGACGTCGGGGACGAGCGAGAGCCGCCGGCGCTGCTCCCAGGCCAGGTAGGCGAGGAAGGGGACGGCGCCGCCGTAGGTGCCGAGCAGGAGGCCGAGCGCTCCCTCCTCCTCGACGACGACGAGCCAGACGGTCAGCGGGATCGCCAGCAGGACGTTGGCCATCGTGAAGACGAAGTACGCCTTCGCCCGCTCGTCGAGGCGGAAGAGTGCGACCAGGTACTCGTAGAGCGTGAAGATCCAGAGGCCGCCGATCGCAACCCGGACGAGGTCCGGCTGCGAGCTGTCGAGCAGCGCCTCCGAGATCGGCTCGGCGAACGGGAACGCGATCAGGGCGGCGATCGTCGTCGTCCAGAAGAGCGAGGCAAACCCCGTCTTCACGACCTGCGCGCGATCCTCGCCGGCGAGGTAGTAGAAGCGCATGAGCGCCTCGATGACCCCGAGGCGGACCACGATCGAGGTGGCGATCACCCCCACGACCATCACCTCCGCCGCGCCGTAGTCGCTCGGGGTCAGGTACCGCGTGTAGAGCGGCAGCAGCGCGACCGCGATCAGCTTCGAGAGCACGCTCGACGCCGTGTAGGCGGCGCCCGTGGTCGCGAGCCTGCGGAGGTAGTCGAACATCAGCGGCGAGCCAGGAGGCGACCGGGCAACCAGGCCGACCGCGAGCAGGACCCAGGTGATCGGGTCGGTGAAGAAGGCGGCGTAGGAGAGGCTGTGCACGAACATCGTGGCGAGGGCCGCGAGGAGGGTGACCCTTGCGATCCCGAGATCGACGCCCTCGAAGTCCTCCAGCCCGTTCCCGCCCCCGCGCAGCCCCGGCGCGTAGGGCCTGATCGCGTGGGCCAGCGCCGCGAAGCCGATCGCCACGACCGCGAGGTAGGCGGCGAAGCCGACCGCCCCCTGCTCGGCGAGCACGGTCACGGGCTCGGTGTGCGAGACCGTTCCCGCCGCCTCCTCACCCGCGCGAAAGCGCCTCTGGAACGCCTGCTCGAAGCCGCCCGACCCGAGCCCGGCGACCGGGTCGTCGGCGGCCATCTCGAGCCCGCCGCGAATCAGCTCCCAGCGGCCCGAGGTCTCGACGTCGATCGATTTCTGCGAGGAGGCATCCGAGTCGAAGGCGCCGCTCGCCACGACGGCGGCGAGCGCGCCCACGACGGCGACGCCGCAGACGACGGCCGTCCAGCGCGCGCTCCACCGAAGTGCCGCGAGCACGGCGAGGCCGGCGAGGAGCGCCACCAGGCTCGACTGCGAGAGGGTCGTCGCGAGCGCGGCGAGCAGGACGAGGGCGAGCCCGCCGGCGACGGCCGCGTTTCGCGGTGCGCGCTGCCAGAGCATCACCGCCGCAACCGCGACGATCGTCACCGCCAGGTAGCGACCGAAGATGTTCGGGTCCCAGAACAGGGAGTTGACCCGGAAGTGGGTGTGGATCTCGTTCGCCTCGATGATCGTCGAGTTCCAGAGCAGCTCGCGCAGGCCGTACTCGGCGAAACCGACGAGGGCGAACAGGACCGCCTCGGCGACGACGATCGCGAGCGCCCAGCGCAGCACCCGCGCCGACCACTCGACCCGCGACCATCAGCGCCGCGAGCACGGCGAAGGGAACAAGGAAGAAGCCGATGTTGGAGGCCGCCTGCGAGAAGTCGTCCGAGTGGATGCCCTGGACGGCGTAGAGGAGGATGAAGCCGGCGAGCGCGTACGGCAGCCAGCGAAGGACGCGCGCCCGCGGCGGCGCCTCCGGCTCGCGGGGACGTGTCCGCGCCGAGACGATCGTCGCGACGACCCCGGCCCCGATCACCGCGTAGAGCGGCAGCAGCAGGTTGGCGGTGTCCCCTCCGGACTCGATCGGCACCCGGAACGGGAGCGCCGCGATCGCGAGCAGCGGCAGCGCCTCCGGGCGGCGGCGGATGAGGACCGCGAGCATGGCGATCGCGACGGCTCCACCGAGGCCTCCCGCTAGGAGCAGGGAGGTGTGCTCGCGCAGGTCCCGGAAGCGCGCGTCGTCCCAGCTGTCGGCCGCGATCAGGGCGACGGCGAGTACGAGCGCGAGCAGCATCGCCGCGGCTCGCCGGCGCTCGTCGCTAAAGACCAGCGACCCGCCGGCGGCGAGCGCGGCGAGGACGGCTAGCGCCCAGGTGGCGAGCGTCAGCCATCGCCTGCCGGCTTCAGGTCGATCCGCTCGGGGAGGACGATCTCGCGGCCGAGCGAGTCGAGGGTGAGGCGGACCCGGTAGGCGCCGGGCGCGGCGCCGTCGCCGTCCCACTGGAAGCGGTGGATCTGGAAGTCGCCGAGCGGTTCGTCGGCTGCGAGCACGTCCACGGTCTCGTCGTCGGCGTCGATCACCTCGACCGTCGCGCTCTTCTCGTCCTCGGTCAGCCGGAACTCGATCCGGGCCTGCTCGCCCTTCGCCGGGCGCAGGATGTTCGTCAGCTCGATCTGGTCGACGACGAGCCGGGTGCGGGCGCTCTGGGAGTAGACGAGGACCGCGAGCGCCGCCACGACGATTGCGGCGAAAAGGAGCGGCGCAACGAGCCTGCCGCGCGCGCTCACTCACTCGGCGCGATCCTGGCCGGCGATCACCGCGACCGGTGCTCCGTCGACGAGCGCGCGGGTTTCCTCGTCCATCGGGACCACGCGCGCCTGCACCCCGAGCTCCTTCGCGACCGCCTGGCCCTCGTCCTCGGAGCCCGGCTCGAACATCACCGTCGTCTGGTCGAACGGCGACTCCGAGTTGGTCACCGTGCCGAGCACGAAGTCACCGGCCTCCACGTCGTCGCCGACGCGCGCGGCGAGGTCGGGTACCGCGGTCCCGTTCAGCACCGCGACCTCGACCTCCGAAGGGACGACCGCCGAGGGCCGCGGCCGGCGCTCCGGCGCGTCGCCCTCGTCACCGCTCTGCAGGACGACGAAGACGACCGCGATCGAGAGGACGAGGACGCCGGCGACGATGGCGAAGAGGCCGCGCTCGCTGGGGCGGCGGATGAAGCGGCGCACGCCGCCGTTCTCGGGCGGCGGCGGTGACGACGGCGCGTTCGCCCGTGATCCGCGCGGTCGCCGGGCGGTCGAGCGCGATCCGCTCGGCCGGCGTCAGCGGGCGCGGCGGGGTCGAGCCGGGCACCGGCGTCACCCCCCGGGTCGGCGTCGCATCCGGGAACCGGGGTGAACTGGCGGCGGAGCCTCCGAGGGCGCGGCCGAGGCCGGGGACCGATGGTGGCTCCGCCACGGGCGGGGCCGCCTGCGGGGCGGGTGCCCCGGGCGGGATCGGGCGGGCGGGCTCCGCATCCCGATCGGGTGCGGCCCGCGGCGGCGCCTCCGCGACCGGCGCGGCGACACGCGCCGCCTCCGCCGCCTCGCGCTCGGCGACGGCTGCGTCCGGGGTGAGCAGCATCCAGCTGCGCAGCTTGCGGATGTCGCGGTGCTGTGCGACGTATAGCGGCACCACCAGGGCGAGCCCGAGGAACGCCGCGATCCCGGCGAAGAGGCCGATCTTCTCGGGGATCTCGAGGAGCTCCATCGCCCTCGGTGCTCAGCCCGTCGGTGCCGTCGTGCCCGGAGCCGGGGCGGCCTCCGGCGCGGGAGCCGGCGCTTCGGGCGCTGCGGTCTCCGGGCGCGGGAGCGCCGCCCTGGGTCTGCGCGTCGTCCTGCCCGAGCACGAGGGCGAGGTCGGCCTTGCCCGCGAGGCCGCGCACCTCGGGGATGATCGCCTGGATCGAGGTCCGGCCGAGGGTGCCGTCGAGGTCGCCGGCGAGTCCGCGGGCGGACGGCCTTCATCCCCGGCTCGTACATGACGACCGTGGCGACGAAGCTGGTGTCGGTGTCACCGACCTCGCCGATCTTGTAGCCGGCCTGCTTCACCTTCTGGGCGATCTGCTGAGCGAAGCCCGGCACCGCGCCCTCACCGCTGGCGGCGGTCCCGTTCAGCACCGCGACTTCGATCTTCTCGGGCGGCGGCGCGCTCTTGCCCTGGCGCTGCTTGCCCTCGTCCTCCCCGTAGAGGCCGAAGCCGCTGGTGAGAACGACGATGCCGGCGATCGCCGCGATCGCGAGGAATCCGAGGATGAAGCGAAGGTCGACCGGGCTGCGGCGGTCGGCGGCGCGGTAGCCGCGGCGAAGCCCGGACCACATCCGCGCGGTCTGGTCGTGGATCCCGGCGCCGAGCTTGATGAACGGGCCCGCCAGTCGGCCGTGCTCGGGCTCGGGGATCTCCTCCCCCTTGGTCTCGGCGGCCTCGATGGCCCGCTCGGGCGCCATCCCGGCCCACTTGCGCAGGCGGCGCAGGTCGCGCGCCTGCTGGATCACGAGCAGGATCAGGATCGCGAGCCCGAGAAAGGCTGCGATGCCGAGGAACGCGCCGATCCGCTCGAGGTCCATCAGGCAGGACCCCGAGCGGGGATGAGTGGGTGAAGGGCCATCGGAGGCGCGGGAATCTTAGGAGTTGAGCCGGTCTGCCCGATCCGCGCGGCGGCGGCTGGGCGTGGTCAGACGTCGACCTCGACGTCGCGCGCGATCGCCTCGCGTTCGGTGATCAGCCCGACGACGCTGTGGGCGAGGCCCGTCTCGTCGCCGCCGACGACCAGGTTCTCGAGCCGGTTGACCGTGGTCTCGACCCAGTCCGGGTCGAGACCCTCGACGCGGACGGCGCGGAGGATCCGCTCCGCCGAGGTCGGCTCGGAGCGCTCGTCGGCGTTGAAGAGCTCCTCCGCGAGCTTCTCGCCCGCACGCGGTCCGGTGAACTCGATCGCGATGTCCTCGTCGGGCTCGTAGCCCGCCAGGCGGATCATGTTGTTGGCGAGGTCGACGATCTTCACGGGCTCGCCCATCTCGAGCACGAAGACCTCGCCGATACCGGCCCCGAGGTCACCGGCCCGGATCACGAGCTGCACGGCCTCGGGGATCGTCATGAAGTAGCGCGACATCTCCGGGTGGGTGATGGTGACCGGCCCGCCGCGCTCGATCTGGCCGCGGAAGATCGGGATCACGCTTCCCGACGAGGCGAGGACGTTCCCGAAGCGGACGGTGAGGAAGCGGGTGCGGGGATGCTTGTGCCCGGCGGCTTCGACGATCCATTCGGCCATCGCCTTCGACGCGCCCATCACCGTGCGCGGGTTCACCGCCTTGTCGGTGGAGACGAGGACGAAGCGCTCGACCCCGGAGACGGCGGCCGTCTCGGCCACCACCCGGGTGGCGATCGCGTTGTTTCGCACCGCCTCCAGCGGGTTCTCCTCCATCAGGCCGACGTGCTTGTAGGCCGCGGCGTGGAAGACGACCTGCGGCTTGAAGCGCTGCATCACCTCGAGCATCCGGTCGGCCTCCTTGCAGTCCGCGAGCACCGACTCGACCTTGGTGAAATGCCACTCGCCGACCATCTCGCGGTCGATCTCGAAGAGGTTGTCCTCGGCGTGGTCGAGGAGCACGAGCAGCTTCGGCCGGACGCGCGCGATCTGCCGGCACAGCTCGGCGCCGATCGAGCCGCCGGCGCCGGTGACGAGGACGACCTTGTCGGTGAGGTACGCCCCGACCCGGTCCAGCTCCATCACCACCGGCTCGCGGCCGAGCACGTCCTCGACCTGCACCTCGCGCAGCTGGCGGGTCAGCTGGACGCCGCCGCGGAGGAGCTCGAACACGGTCGGCAGGGTGCGCACCTGGACCGTCGTGCTCGCGGCAGGCCGCGACGACCTTCCCGCGCAGCGAGCCAGGGGCCGAGGGGATCGCGATCACGACCTCGGCGGGCTTCGTCTTCGCGATCACCTGCTCGATCTCGTCGGTCGTGCCGAGCACCTTGACGCCCTGCATCTGCATCCCGCGCTTGCGCGGGTCGTCGTCGATGAACCCGATCGCGCGGCCGCCGAGCGCGGGGTTGAGCTGGAGCTCGCGGATCACCATCTGCCCGCCCCAGCCGGCGCCGATCACGAGGACGCCGTGGTCCCGGCGCTTGCGGGCCTGGCGGTCGGGATGCTCGACGGTGAAGCGGACCGCGGCGCGCGCGCCACCGGCGAGGCCGACGGTCAGCAGGAAGTCGAAGACCACGATCGACCGCGGCAGCTCGTCGTCGAAGGGCTGGGCGATCACGAACACCGCGATCAGCACGGCGGTCGCCACGGCCGCTGCGCGCATGACGATGCCGAAGTCGCGCAGCGCGAAGTAGCGCCACCACTTCTGGTGCATGCCGAGGAAGGTGAAGATCAGGGTCTTGCCGATCGCGACGAAGGCGATCGAGCCCCAGAGGATCTCCTCGTAGCGGCCGGGGACCCCGTTCGGCAGATCGATGAAGCGGAGCTGGAAGGCGAGGAACCAGGCAAGCGCGGCGAGACCCGCGTCAGCGAGCAGCTGAAGCAGGCGATGCCTGTAGACGGGATCGGTGAGACGTCCCATGAGGAAGGGAAATTCTAAAGCCCGCGCACGGCGCTCACCTCCTAACCTTCCGCGGCGCATGACGGACTTCATCGTCGATCCGATCGTCAACTGGGCGACCGACCTCATCGAGGCCACCGGCTACGCGGGCGTGTTCATCCTGATGCTGCTGGAGAGCGCCTGCATCCCGATCCCGAGCGAGGCGATCATGCTCTTCGCCGGATTCAACGTCTCCGAGGGCGACCTGACCCTGTTCGGCATCGTCGCCGCCGGGGTGCTCGGCAACGTCGTCGGCTCCTGGATCGCGTGGGCCGCGGGCTACTACGGGCGCATGGAGCTGCTCGAGAAGAACCGGCTGATCCACATCAACCACAAGCACCTCGAGTGGGCGGACCGCTGGTTCAAGCGCTACGGCGACGTGACCGTCTTCTTCACCCGGATGCTGCCGATCATCCGCACGTTCATCTCGCTCCCGGCCGGGATCGCGCGAATGCCCTTCTGGCGCTTCACGCTGCTCACCCTCGCCGGCTGCATTCCGTGGGTGCTGATGCTCGGCATCGTCGGCCGTGAGGTCGGCGACCGCTGGGAGGAGTGGCGCGACTACCTCCACTACGGCGACTACCTCGTCCTCGCCGGAATCATCGCCCTGATCATCTGGCTGATCGTGCGCCGGCGGCGGAACCGGGCCGAGCCCGCGGCGGCGGCCGCGGCGCGACGGCGAATCCTGAGCAAGGGTGCCCTCACTCCGGGCCGGGCGGCGCTGCTGGGCCTGGTCCAGGGCCCGACGGAGCTGCTGCCGGTCTCGAGCTCCGCCCACCTCACCCTGCTCCCCTGGTTCCGCGGCTGGGGCTGGGAGCGGATCGACCCCGAGCTGCGCAAGGCGTTCGACATCGCGCTCCACGGCGGCGCCGCGGCGGCGCTCGTGATCGGGCAGCGCGACGTGATCGCCTCGGAGATCGCGGAATTCGACCGGCGGCGGGCGGCCGTGCTGGCGCTCTCCTTCCTGCCCGCGCTCGCCGCGGGCGTCCTCTTCGAGCGCACGATCGAGCGGCGGCTCGGCGGGCCCGCGACGACCGCTGCCGGGCTCCTCGCCGGCTCGGTCGCGATGGTGCTCGCCGACCGCGCGCCGCAGAGGCGTGGGCACGGCGACGCCGGGGCCGTCGACGGGCTCGCGCTCGGGATCGGCCAGGCGGCGGCCCTCGCACCGGGCGTCTCGCGCAACGGGGCGACGCTGACCGCCGCGCGCTTGCGCCGGTTCTCGCGACGCCACGCGAACTTCCTCTCCCGCACCGTCGCCCTGCCCGTGATCGTGGCGGCCGCGGCCGGCAAGGGGCTGCGATTGGCGGGCCGCGGCGTCCCCAGCGGCGCCGGGAGCTCGATCGCCGTCGGCGTCGGCGTCTCCTTCGCCTCGACCCTTGCCTCGCAGGGCCTGATCCGCCTCGTCGAGCGCGACGGGGGCGCCCTGTGGCCGTACGCCGCCTACCGAGTCGGCCTCGCCGCCGCCGTCCTCGCGAGAATGCAACGGACTTGAGCCAGGAGGCGTACGAGAATGCCGGCGTGAGCCAGGCGGGCGCGGACAGCGCCGTCGAGGCGCTCGTCGCCGGCCTGCGAAAGCACCAGGGCGACGGCTCGCGAACGGTTCCGCTTCCCGGGCACTACGCAAGCGTCGTCCGGCTCGACGAGCGCACCGGGATCGCGATCACCACCGACGGCGTCGGCACCAAGCTCCTCGTCGCCGAGCGACTCGGGCGCTGGGACACGGTCGGCATCGACTGCGTCGCGATGAACGTCAACGACCTGATCTGCGTCGGCGCCGAGCCCCTCGCCATGGTCGACTACCTCGCGGTCCCGAGCGCCGACCCCGAGGTCTGCGGGGCGATCGGCGTCGGGCTCGGCCGCGGTGCCGAGCTCGCCGGGATCGAGATCCCCGGCGGCGAGCTCGCCCAGCTCGGCGAGATGGTCGCGGGCCCCGACCTCTCGGGCGCCGCGATCGGGTCGGTCGCGCTCGACGCGATCGTCGACGGCGCGCGGGTCGAGGCGGGCGACGCGATCATCGGCCTGCCGTCGAGCGGGCTCCACTCGAACGGGTACACGCTCGCGCGCCGGGCCCTCGAGGGGGTCGGGCTCGACGACGAGCGGCTCGGGCGGCCGCTGGGAGACGTCCTCCTCGAGCCGACGGAGATCTACGTTCGCGCCGTGCTCGACCTCCTGCGCTCCGACGCCGACGTGCGCGGCCTCGCCCACATCACCGGCGACGGCCTCAACAACCTGAATCGCCTGACCGCTCCGGTTGGCTACCGGATCGACGACCCGCTGCCGGTGCCGCCGGTCTTCGACCTGATCGCCGAGCTCGGCTCGGTCTCCGACGACGAGATGCACGAAGTCTTCAACATGGGCTGCGGCTTCTGCTGCGTCGTCGCGGCCGCCGATGAGCGCGCCGCAACTCGAGCTGCTGCGCCGCCACTACCCCGCGGCGAAGCGGGTCGGGCGGGCCACCGGGCGCGATGGAGTGGTCGAGCGGGCGGTGTGATCGATCGGTGCGCCGCGCGTAGTGGGGGCGTGAGCACTCGCCCGGTCAGAGCGATCGCGTCGGCTCTGGCGGTCCTGATCGCACTCGGAGCGAATGGATGCGGGTCGGACGATCCCGATGACGCGGACTTGAACCTGGGCCGCGCCCGCGCCCTCGCGGACGTGGCGTACATCGAGCTTCAGGACGCAGAGGAGGCACTTCGGGCCGCGGGGGAGCCTCGACGACGCTCGCGCGTCAATCCGGGTGGCGACTACCGAGATGGACGCCGTGAACAACGGCCTGCACGGCGATGACGTGGACGAGGATCCGGGGGAAGCGGCGCGGATCGGCGACGCCTCGACTCAGGCGTCCGAGGCGGCCGCGAGCCGGGATGCCATCGTCGAGGTGACCGGCATGCTCATGGGCGACCGCGAGCGGATCTCGACCCACGACCGCGTCGCGCTTGTCCGAGCCGCCGACGCGCTCAGGGAGGCGGCGGACGCCACGGCGGATGCCGAGGATGCGGTCGACGACTGGCTGAGCTCGCGGACCGCGAACGACGCCTAGCCGGCGGGCTCGGGCTCCTCCGCCTCCTCGCCCTCCGCGCCCGTGGCACCGCTCGCGCCACTCGCGCCCGATGGGCCGGAGGCCCCCTCCTCGACGGTGATCGGCGCCGGCGTCGTCGCGGTGCTCGTCTCCTCGTCGGCATCGAGTCCGCAGCCGCCGAGAACGAGCATGGCGGCGGCCGCGAGCGCGATCGATGCGCGGCGAGCTGGCAGAATTTGTGCGTTGATTGTCTTTACAGCCAAGCCTTGAGAGGGGAAGATCGTGGCGATGAAGGGCGGCGAAGCTACTCGACCAAGGCGGATCGTGCTCGTCTCCTTCCCCGGCGTGCTCGGGCTCGACCTGGTCGGTCCCGCCGAGGTCTTCTCCACAGCGGGCCAGATCCGCCCGGGCTCCTACACGGTCGAGACGGTCGCGACCTCGGGCTCGCACTCGACCTCGTCGGGTCTCGGGCTGATGCCGAGCTCGCCCCTCCCCACGCCGCCGAGCGGGATCGACACCGTGATCGTTCCCGGCGGCGTCGGCGTCGCCGCCGCGGAGGAAGACGCGGAGCTCGTCGAGTGGCTGCGCGACGCCGCGGCGGGCGCCAGGCGGGTCGCCTCGGTCTGCACCGGCGCCTTCCTGCTCGCTCGCGCCGGGCTTCTCGACGGCCGCCGGGCGACCACGCACTGGTCCGCCTGCCCGATCCTCGAGCGCCGCTACCCCGGCGTCGAGGTCGTCGGCGATCCGATCTTCGTCCGCGACGGCGACGTCTACACCTCGGCCGGGGTGACCGCCGGGATGGACCTCGCCCTCGCCCTCGTCGAGGAGGACCTCGGTCCGGAGGTGGCGCTCGAGGTCGCCCGCTGGCACGTGATGTTCGTCAAGCGCCCTGGAGGCCAGTCGCAGTTCAGCGCCTCGCTCGAGGGCCAGCTCGCCGATCCCGGCCCGCTGCGCGAGCTGCAGGAATGGATCGCCGACAACCTCGACGCGGATCTCTCGGTGCCGGCCCTCGCCGCCCGCGCGCACATGAGCGAGCGCAACTTCGCCCGCGTGTTCCAGCGCGAGGTCGGCACCACCCCGGCGCGCTACGTCGAGGGCCTGCGCCTGGAGCGGGCGCGGATGGCGCTCAGCGAGGGGACCCAGCCGGTGGCCGCCGTCGCGCGGCGCTGCGGCTTCGGCACGGCGACGACCATGCGCCGCGCGTTCGAACGACGCCTGCGAATACGACCCAGCGACTACCGCGCCCGCTTCCAGCCGGCGCTCGAACAACGGAGGTAGATGCCCCATGCGAATCGCGATCCTGATCTTCGACAAGCTGACCGCGCTGGACGCGATCGGCCCGTACGAGGTCCTCTCCCGCGTGCCCGGTGCCGAGCTCACCTTCGTCGCCGAGGAGACTGGGCCGAAGCGGACCGACACCGGCCGCTTGGGGATCACCGCCGACGCCACCATCGACGAGCTCACCGACCCGGACATCTTCCTGATCCCGGGCGGCGAGGGAAACCGGCCGCTGCTCGAGAACGAGCGCGTCCTGGACTGGGTGCGGGCGGCCCACGAGACCTCGAAATGGACGACCTCGGTCTGCACCGGTTCGCTCGTCCTCGCCGCCGCCGGCATCCTCGACGGCCTCGAGGCGACGTCCCACTGGGCCTACCTCGACCGGCTGGCCGAGGGCGGCGCCACGCCGGTGAAGCAGCGCTTTGTCGAGGACGGCAAGGTCGTCACGGCCGCGGGCGTCTCCGCAGGCATCGACATGGCACTCCACCTCGTCGCGCGCGAGACGCACGAGGACGTCGCCCGGGCGATCCAGCTGGGCATCGAGTACGACCCGGATCCGCCGTTCGACTCGGGCACGCCCGAGAAGGCGGGGGCCGAGCTCACCGAGCTGGTCCGCAGCGTGGAGGCGCAGGGCGAGGTGCCGGCGGCGAGCTAAGAGGTCGCCCAGAGGACGCCGAAGGGGAAGATCTCCGGCTTCAGGCGCCACTCCTTCGCCAGGCCCCACAGCTCCGCCTCGAGCACCGGGCGCGGCCGCTGGGTGAGCTCCTCGAGCTCGCGGGTGGCGAGCCGGCCGAAGCGCTCGATCGCCTCCAGCGGCTCGGGCGGCCGCTCGTGCGCCGCGATGGCGCCGGCGGCCAAGGCGGCCTCGCGCAGGCGCTCGTAGGGCGCCGGGCCGTAGACCGCGGCGCTCGCGCCGTCCTGCCCGGCGAAGGCGATCGACGGAAAGCCGACCCGCTCGGCCGCCCACGGTCGGCTTCACCTGCCCGGCCGCCCGAGCCTCCTCGGGCGGATCGCGGACCTCCTCGAGGTCGGCGCCGAAGGCCTCGACGATCGCGTGCGAGCGCAGGTCGATCTCGAAGCGCTCGCGGTCGAGGCCGGCCGGTGCCGCCTCCGCGATCAGGGCCTCGGCGTGGTCGAGGCGCCGGCGCCCGAGCACGATCCCCTCGCGCAGCCGCCGCAGGTATCGCATCGCCGCGCCGCCGCCCTGCTCGGCCGCGGCCTTGACCGCCTGGCACGCCGGATAGCTGGAGGTGAGCGGGTTCTGGTGCCAGATCAGGGGGTCGGTGGGCATCCCCGTCGCGGCGCTGACCTCGAGCCATTCGACGATCAGCTCGGGCCGTTCGGCCTCCTCGATCGTCCGGGCCATCCCTCCCATCACGGGCCGAAAAGCGATCTCCTCGCCGAACTCCCACACAAGCTGGCGCCTCTGCGGCTCGCTCCCCCACGACCGCACGCAGGCGGGATCGGTATAGAGACGGGCTTCGATTGGCATGGTCGCTTGCGTTCGCCACCCTGGGTAAGGACGAGTTCGGCGGCTAACGTCGAAAATAGCGACGAAGTGATCGGGACCAAGCTCAACGGCCGCTACATCCTCGAGTCCAAGCTCGGCTCGGGCGGCATGTCGACGGTCTATCTCGCCAACGACGCGACGCTCGAACGCTGGGTCGCGGTCAAGATCCTCCACCGCGAGATCTCCGATGAGCCCGACCAGCTCGAGCGCTTCCGCCGCGAGGCGCGCACGGTCGCTCAGCTCTCGCACCCGAACCTGGTCTCGGTGATCGACGCCGGCGAGGACGGCGGGCACCCCTACATCGTCTTCGAGTACGTCGAGGGCGAGACGCTGAAGCAGCGGATCGAGCGACTCGGTCGGCTTCCCCTCGACGAGGCCGCCGCCTATGCGATCGAGATCGGCCGCGGGCTCGCCGCCGCCCACGCCGCCCGCATGGTCCATCGCGACGTCAAGCCCCAGAACGTCCTCATCGAC
Organism: uncultured Thermoleophilia bacterium; assembly: GCA_963844425.1. Taxonomy (GTDB): domain Bacteria; phylum Actinomycetota; class Thermoleophilia; order Solirubrobacterales; family 70-9; genus DASUSH01. The sequence continues at coordinate 809,899 of CAWJOD010000020.1, forward strand.
GCCGAGGGGCGAGCCAAGGTCACAGACTTCGGGATCGCCCGCGAGCTCGAGGCCGACGGGCTGACGGCGACCGGGCGCGTGCTCGGCACCACCGACTACGTCTCCCCCGAGCAGGCGATGGGCCATAACGTCGACGCCCGCTCCGACATCTACTCGCTCGGCGTCGTCCTCTACGAGATGCTGACCGGCAAGCCCCCGTTCGCCGCGGAGACCCTGGTCGGGGTGGCGATGAAACACGTCAACGAGCAGATGCCCGACGTGCAGGTCCGCCGCCCCCAGGTCTCCTCGGCGCTCGCGGCGGTCGTCGAGAAGGCGACCTGGAAGGACCCGGGCCGCCGCTACCCGGACATGGCGCCGATGCTCGACGACCTCGAGCACGCGCTCGAGGTCGAGGTCTCGCGCGCCGGCTCCTCGACCGGTGAGGCGACCAACGTGCTGCGCTCGGTGCCTGCCCGCAACCGGCGACTGCTCACCCCGCGCCGGCTCTCGGTCGCCGGGATCGCGATCGTCCTGATCGGCGCCGCGGTGGCGATCGCGATCGCCGTCTTCACAGGAGACGAGGGACCATCGCGGGCGAAGAACAAGGAGACGGGCGCCGCGCCGGTCGGCGACCTGACCGAGGCCGCCGACTTCGACCCCGAGGGGGACGACGAGGAGCACTCCGACGAGGTCGCCGGCGCGATCGACGGCAACGCGACCGGGACGTCGTGGACGACTGAGTCCTATTCGGCGGGCCTCGCCGGAGCACCGAAGTCGGGCGTCGGCATCTACGTCGGCGTGGACGATCCTGCCGAAGTCGGGGAGATGCAGCTGGTCACGCCGACGCCCGGCTGGAGCGGTGAGGTCTACGCCTCCGCGGAGGATCCGCCCCCGGACGAGCTCGACGGCTGGGGCGAGCCGGTGGGGACGATCGAGGACGCGACCGAGGATGAGACCGTGCCGCTCGAGCTGACCGAGCCCGCGCAGTACTACCTCGTCTGGATCACCGACCTCGGCGACAACGAGGCGGTCGAGATCTCCGACATCCGCCTGCTGGGCTGACGGACCTCGTCGGCTCGGCGAACGTCCCGGACACCACCCTATAGGGGAGTCTCCGGGACGTTCGCGCCTCGGGAATCGCTAGAAGCGGTGTGAGCGCTCGCGCTCGTGGCGCTCGACCGCGAGCTGGACCAGGCGGTCGCAGAGCTCCGAGTAGCCGACCCCGCTGGCCTCGAAGAGCTTGCCGAAGACGCTGGTCGAGGTGAATCCCGGGATCGTGTTGATCTCGTTGACCAGCACGTCCCCGTCGCCGGTGACGAAGAAGTCGCAGCGGGCGAGGCCGGTGTTGCCGATCGCGACGAAGACCGCGGCGGCGAGCTCGCGCACGCGGGCGACGGCGGCGTCGCCGATCGGCGCCGGCACCGCCAGCTCCATCCCGCCCTCGGAGTACTTCGAGTCGAAGTCGTACCAGTCGCCGCGGGGAACGATCTCGCCCGGCAGCGAGGTCTCGGGCCGCTCGTTGCCGATCACCGAGCATTCGACCTCGCGCCCGTCGGAGTGGGCCTCGACGATCACCCGCGGGTCGTGCGACTCGGCCTCGGCGATCGCGGCGTCGAGGTCGCCGAGCGAATCGACCCGGCTGATCCCGACCGAGGAGCCGAGCCGGGACGGCTTCACCCAGAGCGGCAGGCCGAGGCCCTCGACACGCTCGCGCCAGCCGTCCTCGCCGACCTCGCAGAAGCCGACCTGGGGCAGGCCGTGGAAGGCGAGCAGGCGCTTGCAGATCAGCTTGTCCATCGCCACCGCCGCCGAGAGCACGTTCGGCCCGGCGTAGGCGACGTCGAGCACCTCGAGCAGGCCCTGCACCGTGCCGTCCTCGCCGAACGGGCCGTGCAGGACCGGGAACGCGACGTCGCAGCCGAGCAGGCCGCCGGCGGGCTCGAGCGCAACCGGCTCACCGCCGGCCTCCCAGCGCCCGTCGCGGCCGATCAGGACCCGTACCACCTCGTGGCCGGCGGCCTCGAGCCCGTCCGCCACCGAGGCGCCCGACTGCAGCGAGATCTCGTGCTCGGAGGAGCGGCCGCCGGAGAGCACCGCGACCCTCACGGCGTGGTCGCCCCCTGGTCGGACGCGGTCGGGTCCTCCTCCTCGGGCTCGACGAAGTGCGCCGACCTCGATCGTCACGTCGGTCCCCGGCGGCACGCTGCTGCCCCGCGCCGGGCGTCTGGTCGAGCACCTGGTCGTCCTCGGACTCGACATCGGTGTCCACCTCGACGACCGTGGCGCCGAGGTCGCCGCCGAGAGGTTGCCGAGCGCGGACTGCCGGCTCTGCCCGACCACGTTCGGGACGCTGCACGTCGCCCGGGCCCTCGGAGACCACGATCGTGATCCGCGCGCCCTCCTCGACGCGACTGCCGGGCCCGGGGTCCTCGGAGATCACGGTGCCCTCGGCGGCATCGACTCTCCCTGAAATCCGCGTCGACCAGGAGGTCGACGGCCTCGCAGCTCGGACCGGGCCGAGTCCTCGGTCTGGTTCACGACGTCCGGCACCGTGACCAGCTTCGGGCCGGTCGAGACGAAGATCGTCACGGTCGAGCCGCGCTTCGCGCGGATGCCGGCGCTCGGGGCCGTGCGGATCACGTTGCCCTCGTCGATGTCCGACGAGGTCTCGCGCTTCGGACTTGACCCTGAAGCCGGCGTCCTCGAGCTCGGCGATCGCCTCGTCCTCGCGGCTGGTCGACGACGTCCGGGACCGTGCCCTCGCCGCGGCCCGGCCGACACCGAGAGCGTCACGGTCGAGCCCTCCTCCGCCTTCTCGCCGGCGAGCGGGTCCTGCTCGAGCACCCTGCCACGCGGAGCGTCGTTGGCGAACTCGTCGACCTCCACCTCGAATCCGGCCGCCTCCAGCTCGTCGGCTGCGCTGCTCCACGTCCTTGCCGGTGACCGCCGGCACCAGCACCTCCTCGGTTCCGAGGCGGTTGATCAGCAGGATCGCGAGCAGGCCGACGAGGACCGCGGCGAGCAGGCCGAGGATGATCCAGCGCCGTCTGCGCCTGCGCCGCTCCTCGTCCTCGGCGGCGGCCAGTGCCGCGGGGTCGGTGACCGCGGCGAACATCGCCGTGTCGCCGACGTTGCTGGGATCGGCCTCGGCGGCGTCGAGCGCGCGCGAGAACTCCTCGGCGCTCGAGAACCGGTTCGCCGGGTCCTTGGCGAGGGCGCGCAGGACGACCGCGTCGAGGGCCGGCGGCACCGCCGGGTTCAGCGAGCTCGGCGGTGCGGGCTGCTCGGAGACCTGCTTGAGCGCGACGGCGACGGCGCTGTCGCCCTCGAAGGGAACCCGGCCGGTGAGCATCTCGTAGAGGACGACGCCGGTGGAGTAGAGGTCCGAGGCCGGGGTGACGTCGAGGCCCTGCGCCTGCTCGGGCGAGAGGTACTGCGCCGTTCCCATCACCGAGCCGGTCTGGGTGATCTCGGAGGCGCCGGCGCGGGCGATGCCGAAGTCGAGCACCCGCACCCTGCCGGCGGGGTCGACGATCACGTTCTGCGGCTTGATGTCGCGGTGGACGATCCCGTGCTCGTGGGCGAAGCGCTCGGCGGCGAGGATCTGGCGGGTGATCTCGACCGCCTGCGGGACCGTCAGCCCGCGGTCGATCAGGTCCTTGAGCGAGGAGCCCTCGACGTACTCCATCGCGATGTAGTAGGTGCCGTCGACCTGGCCGCGGTCGAACACGCCGACGACGTTCGGGTGCATGAGCCCGGCCGCGGAGGCCGCCTCCCGGCGAAAGCGCTCGACGAACTGCGCGTCCTGCGCGAAGCGGTCGTGGAGGACCTTGATCGCGATCGGGCGGCTCGAGCTCGACGTCCTCGGCGAGCCAGACGTCGGCCATCCCGCCCGAGCCGAGCCGTCGCTCGAGCCGGTAGCGGCCGTCGACCGTGACGCCCTCGGTGAGCCTCATCGGAGCCTCGAAGCCCGCTAGTCAAGGAGGGACTCCATCACCTGGGTCGCGATCGGGCCGGCGGTGTCGCCGCCGAAGCAGCCGGTGCAGCGCTCGACCGTCGCCGCGACCGCGATCTGCGGGTCGTCGGCCGGCGCGAAGCCGATGAACTGGGCCTGGTTGAGGCTGGACTCGACGTCGATCTCCGCCGTGCCGGTCTTGCCGGCGAGGGTGGAGCCGGCGACCGAGAGCCCGCTCGCCGTCCCCTCCTCGGCGACGTTGGTCATCATCTCCGCCATCTGGGCGGCGGTGTCCTCGCTCATCACCTCGCTGAACTCCTCGGGGTCGAGCTCCTCGCTCGTGCGCCCGTCGGGATCGGTCACCTCCTGCTGGAACGTCGGCTCCATCAGCGTGCCCTCGTTGGCGACCGTGGCGGCGACCATCGCCATCTGCAGCTCGGTGGCGAGGATCTGGCCCTCCTCGCCGCCCTGCCCGATCGCGACGCGGCCGACGTCGAAGCCTTCCTCGACGAGGTCGCCGTCGGAGTTGAAGACGCCGCTCGCATTGAGCTCGTCGGCCGGGAAATCGAGCGGCGGCTTGCGGAAGAAGCCGAAGCGCTTCATGTACTCGACCATCGTCTCCGGGCCGAGCTGCTCGCCCGACCTGGGCCCAGTAGGTGTTGACCGAGTTGGTCAGCGCGGTGGTCATGTCGATCGTGCCGAAGTCCTGGCCGCCCGAGTTCGCGAGCGGGACGCCGGAGACGTCGATGCCCGAGTTCGCGTTCAGCGTCGTCGACTGGCTCGAACTCGCCCGAGTCGAGCGCCGCCGTCGCGGTCACCACCTTCATCGTCGAGCCCGGCGGGTAGACCGACTGGGTCGGGCGGTTGACGAGCGGCGTGTTCTCGTCGTCGGTGTGCAGCGCCTCGAAGTCGGTCGGCACCGTGTTCGGGTCGTAGCCGGGGGTCGAGACCATCGCCTTGACCGCGCCGGTGTCGCGGCTCGATCGCGACCACGCGCGCCGCCCGTTCCCGGCACGGTGATCGCGCTCTCGAGCGCGTCCGTCGCGACCCGCTGCGCCTCGGCGTCGAGGGTCAGGGTCACGTTCGAGCCCTCCTCGGTCTCCCCCTGGAGCTCGTCGATCAGGGTGGCGAACTCGTTCGTCTCGCCGGTGAGCGTCGCGTTCTCCGAGCGCTCGATCTCGGACTGGCCGACCTCGATGAACGAGTAGCCGACCGGGTGCCCGAAGAGGGCGCCCTGCGGGTAGCGGCGGCTGTAGATCGTCTGCTGGCCCTTGCCCTGGGCGATCGACTCGGCGACCACGGCGCCGTCGGCGGTGGTGATCGTGCCGCGCTTGATCCCCTGCGCCTCGATCAGCGCGCGGCGGTTGTCGGGCTTCTCCTTGAGCTCCTCCTGCTTGAACACGGCCCAGTACGAGGTGAACCCGACCAGCGTCGCGAAGAGGGCGAGGACGAGGACGTAGAGGCGCATGATCGGCGCGTTCATCGCGAGCCCACCTCGGGGAACGTGCCGGTGACGCCGCCGCCGTCCCGCGCGGGGTCTTCGCGCCTCGTTGGAGACCATCAGGAGCAGCGCGACGAGGATCATGTTGGCGACCACGGAGCTACCGCCGTAGCTGACGAAGGGAAGCGTGACGCCGGTGAGCGGGATCACCCGGATCGACGCCGCCGATGATCACGAAGGCCTGGAGGGCGAGCACCGCGGTGAGGCCGGTGGCGAGAAGCTTCGAGAACCCGTCCTGGACGGTGAGCGCGGCCTTGAAGCCGCGGGCCGCGATCAGGGCGAAGATGAGGACGACCCCACAGGCGCCGAAGAGGCCGAGCTCGGACGTGATCACGGCGTAGATGAAGTCGGTGTGCGGCGCCGGCAGGATGCTGCCGCACTCGGGGAAGGGCACGTGGCAGTCGGGCGCGAAGGGGCCCGGGAGGCGTCAGCAGCGACTGGCCCAGGCCCTCGCCGAAGAGCCCGCCCTCGGCCTGGGCGAACAGCGACTGCGTGATCTGGCCGGCGCCGTCGGGCGCGTTGCGGGCGAACGGGTCGAGCCAGATGTCGACGCGGTCCTGAATGTGGCTCACCGTCTTCGAGAAGAAGTAGGCGCCGACGGCGAACATCGCGAAGAACTGCAGGACGAGGGTCGCGCTGTTGGTGGCGACGTAGAGCAGGGCGAGGAAGGCGCCGAAGAACATCAGCGAGCTGCCGAGGTCGCGGATGAAGACGAGCATCACCATCGACGCCCCCCAGACGACGAGCAGCGGCCCGAGGTGCTTCATCGGCAGCCAGGTGAAGGTGAGGAACTTGCGCGAGTTGACCAGCATCACCTCGCGGTGCTCGCGCAGGTAGCTGGCGAGGAAGATGACGATGCAGATCTTCGCCAGCTCCGCCGGCTGGAAGGCGATCGGCCCGATGTCGACCCCCAGGTAGGCGCCGTTCACCTGCGCGCCGATCCCCGGCAGCCTGGGGAGCAGCAGCAGGACGATGCCGGCGATCGCGATCAGGTAGCGGTAGCGCTCGAGCACGCCGAGGTCGCGGACGAAGACGATCGTCGCCGCGAACACGATCGCGCCGAGGACCATCAGCGAGGCCTGCTCGAGCGCGAGGCTCTCGTCGATCCGGTAGAGGACGACGAGGCCGACCGCGGCGAGCAGGGCGACGAGCGGGAACAGGTACGGGTCGGCGTACGGGAGCCGGATCCGGATCAGGATGTGGATCGCGACGCAGATCGCGAGGAAGTAGCCGCCGTAGGTGAGCGTGACGTTGCCGACGTCGAGGTTGTCGACGAGGAGGACGCTGGTGAATCCGGCGGTGACGAGGAGCGCTACTGGGATCAGTGCCAGTAGCTCGCGGTTGCGGGCGCTCATGGGCTTAGGGACCGTTGTTCCCGGTCTGCGGGTCCTGCTGGCGCGACCCCGTCGGTGCGTCCTCGCCCTTCGGGCTGCGGGCGTCACCGCCGGGTCCCCCGCGCCATCACCCGCGAAGATTGGCCTCCCCCAGCGTCGTTGGATGGTTGGGTGGTGGTGGGTTCGGATTCGGCGGCCGTCTCCTCGAGGTCCGTGATCAGGGACTCCGCGTCGTCGTGGCCTCTCAGCTCGTGGTTGGTGGCCTCGTCCTGGCGGTCCTCGGGAAGGGAGGCGACCTGCGTGGGGCTCGAGTAGACCTCGGAGTAGAGCTCGATCCCGGCCGGGAGGTCGTACGGGAGGCCGCGGTAGAGCGCGATCCGCCCGCCCTCGTCGGTCCCGAGGAAGTAGATCTGGCGGGCGCCCCAGATCCCGCCGACGACGAGCGCGGCGACGACCGCGAGCGCGATCAGGGTCTTCGCGAGCCGGGCCGGCCAGCGCCGCTTCGGGATCTGCGAGCCGCCGCTCGGGCGGGCGCGGGCCGAGGTGGTCGCGGCCTCCCGGCGGGCGCCCTCGCGGACGGCCTCCGCGGTCAGCCCCTGCTCCTCGGCCGAGGGGCCGACCAGCGTCGCGCCCTCGGCGGCGCGTCGCCGCGCCGGCCTCCTCGAGGCGGAAGGCGACGGCGGTGATGTTGTCGCGACCGCCGGCCGCGTTCGCCTCGCGGATCAGGGTCTTGCCGGCCTTGCGCAGGTCCGGGTTCTGCTCGAGGATCTTGGCGATCCGCTCGTCCGGGAGCATCGTCGTCAGCCCGTCCGAGCAGAGCAGGAAGACGTCGCCGGGCCTGCGCCGGGTAGCTCATCGTGTCGACCTTCACGGTCGGCTCGGGCCCGAGCGCGCGGGTGATGATGGAGCGCTGCGGGTGCTCGGCGGCCTGCGATTCGGTCAGCCGGCCCTGGCGGCGCAGCTCCTCGACCAGCGAGTGGTCGCTGGTCAGCCGCTTGAGCTCGCCGTCGCGCCAGAGGTAGGCGCGGCTGTCGCCGACGTGGGCGATCGAGATCTCGTCGTCCTCGACGAGGACGGCGGTGAGCGTCGTCCCCATTCCGGACCGCGACGAGTCCTCCTGGGAGAGCTCGTGGATGCGCGCGTTCGCCCCCTCGGCGACCCCGCGCAGATAGGCCTCGGGGCCCTCTCCGCGCTCGTTGCCGGGCTCGAACGCCTCGGTCGCGACCTGCGAGGCGACCTCGCCCGCCTGGGCGCCGCCCATGCCGTCGGCGACGACGAAGACCGGCGCCCGGGCGAAGTACGAATCCTCGTTCGCGCTCCGCTGGCGACCCGTGTCGCTCTCGGCGTACTGCTCGGCTACGCGCAGCATCGCGGGATTATCGGGAAGTTTGGCTGACGCCGCGGATCGCCCTCGATCATCCGGGCACGTCCAGCTCGAAGCGGAACTCGGTGTCGCCGATCCTGACCTGGTCGAGGTCGTGCAACTCGACCTCGCCGTTCACCTGCTCGCCGTTGAGGAAGGTGCCGTTGGTCGAGCCCAGGTCCTCGAGCCGGTAGGAACTGCGTTTCGAGTAGACCCGGCAGTGGATCTGCGATGCGAAGCGGTCCTCGATCCTCACGTCGGCCTCCGCCGAGCGCCCGATCGAGAGCCCGCCGAACAGATCGAGGCGGTCGCCGACCTCGAGGCCGCCGCCGCGCAGGACGACGAGCCAGGCGTCGGTCGAAGCCCCGCGGCCGCCGCCCTCGACCTGGTGCAGGCCGGTGCCCTCCACCGGCACGGGCGCGGTCGACTTGCGCAGCTCGCGCAGCGCCGAGCGCGCGACCCAGAGCAGGAACAGGTACAGGACCGCGAGAAAGCCGAACTTGAGTCCGACCGCTATCGGCTCGGTGTCCACCGGGACGGCGCCTAGGCCTGCTCGATGTCGAACGTGAAGCGCGACGTGCCGAGAACGACGTCGTCGCCGGGCGAGAGCCGCGAGGTCTCGACGAGCCGGCCGTTGACCTTGACGCCGTTGGTCGAGCCGAGGTCGACGATCTGCCAGTCGCCGGTGTCGCCCCGCCGCAGCTCCGCGTGGCGGCGCGAGACGTTGGGGTCCCTGATCACGCAGTCGCAGTCCTTCGAGCGGCCGATCACCGCGGTCGGCCCGTCGAGGACGTAGCGGCGATCCTCGAGCGAGACGATCGCGCGGGTCTCGACCAGCCGGCCGGCCGGCTGGCGCTCGCGGCGCTTCTGCTTCTCCTTCGGCGGGGCGCTGTAGACCATCGTCTGGCCCGGGCTGCCCTGCGAGGGCTCCTGGCCCTCGCGGGCCGGCGGCTTCACCAGGCGCGCCTGGATGCCGAACTCGCCCAGCCGCAGGCGCTCGTCGGTCTCGAGCTCGACCTCGGGCCGCGTCAGCAGCGCGTAGTCGCGGCGGCGGGCGTGCTCGAGCAGGTAGGCGGACAGCTCCTGCTGGAGCGAGCGCTCGTACCCCTCGAGCCGCGTTCGGTCCTCGGTCGAGAGGAAGACCGATGTACTGGTTCGGCACGTAGGTCTTCGAGACCGAGGCCGTGCGGTGAGAGTCCATCTCCTTCGCCAGCTTGCGAGCGAGCTCGACAGGCTGCACCTGCGATGAGAAGGCGCGGCTGAAGACACCCTCGACGAGGCCCTCGATCCTCGCTTCGAGATTACGCAGGACGCTGATTTCGATCTACCTCTCCAGGAGGTCACCGGAGGTGACCGGTCGTTGCTTGTTCGCGGGCGGGCAGGCGCGCTCTCGCACCCGCGAGCGCATCGGCGAGCGCGCGTTGATACCCGTTCGCAGGCGCCGAAATCCTAGTGGGAGTGCCGCTCATCGACCTCACCCAGACCCCGGCGAGGAGGATCGCGGCGAGCGCAACGAGCAGGCCGGCGCCCACCGGGTCCTCCGCGCTCCCGGCAAGTGCCCGGTGCAGGGCGACGAGTCCGGCGCCCCAGGCGAGCGCGCCCACGGAGCGGACGACGACGCTTCGCGAGCGGAGCAGGGCGGCGAGCAGGCCGGCGGCCAGGGCCCAAACCGCCGCGCCCGCGAGCGAGAGGGGCGTCAGCAACGGAAGGAGCACGTCCTCGGCCGCGAGCGACGCGGACTCCTGCCAGCCGCCTGCGGGAGCGTCGGCGATGCCCAGCAGGAGGCTCTCCCCGAGAAGCGCCTCGGCGACGACGAGCCAGCACCAGCCGATCAGCCCCAGCGCCGCGCACCGGCGCGGGCTGCCGGCGAGCCCGGCCAGGGCGGGATAGACCGGCGCCAGGCCGACCAGCCCGAGGAACGGAGCCGCTGCGGGCGCCAGCCAGTCGCGGACCCGGTCGAAGAGGAGGGGCATCGGCACGCACAGGACGGCGATCACGGTCGCCAGGCCCGCCTGCCCGGCGACGAGGCCGAGCCAGGCCACCAGGGAGACGAGCGCGGCGAGCGCGGCCAGCCGGATCAGCGGCCGGCGCATGCCGAGCCGGCGGCGCCGTCCGTCCTCGCCCGGCGCCGGCACCGAGCGGGAGCTGTCGAGGTCGGTCGTCGCGGCGGCGAGCTCGGTGCCCAGCTCGGAGGCCCGCGGGCGCATCTCCGGGTAGGGCTCGAGGCAGGCGTCGATCGTGGCCGTGAGCGCGAGCGGCAGGTCGGGACGGCGCTCGGCCAGGGGTGGGATCGGGGCCCCGATCGCCCTCGCAGTCGCCGCCGGGGTCGCCCGGGTGACCGGGTTGTGGCCGCCGAATCCCTCGTAGAGGACGAGCCCGAGCGAATAAACGTCGGCTTCGGGGCCGGCCGGCTCGCCCTCGGCCTGCTCGGGGGCCATGTAGGCGAGGGTGCCGACGACCTCGCCGGTGCGCGTCAGGTTGGCGGAGCCGGCGACGCTGGCGACGCCGAAGTCCATCAGCATCGCCCCGCTCGCCGTGGCGGCGCTCCAGGGGCCGATGCGCGCGTCCTCCCAGCGCGCGACGGCGATGTTCTCCGGCTTGACGTCGCGGTGGACCACCCCGCGCTCGTGGGCGTGGGCGAGCGCCTCGCAGATGTCGGAGCCCGCCTCGGCCAGGTCGCGGTCCGAGATCCGGCCCGCCCGGATCAGCTCGCGCAGGGTCTCGCCGTCGACCAGCTCGGAGACGAGGTAGATCGCCGTGGCGTCCTCGCCGAGCTCGTAAAGCGTGACGATCGAGGGGTGGTTGAGCCGGGCCGCCGCCTGAGCCTCGCGCAGGACGCGGTGGCTGCCGGGGCCGCGGGCGAGCACCTTGACCGCCACGTCGCGCTGCAGGCGCACGTCGCGGGCCCTGTGCACGGTTCCGAACGCACCGCGCCCGAGCTCCTCGGCGAGGGCGAAGCGGTCGAGAACCAGTGGGCCTTCCATGACAGCTTCGACTTCTGCGCGCGACGCCTGCCTCCTGCCTGGGCGGCGCCTGCCAGAAGGCCCCACGGAGCACCTCCGAAGCAGGGGTCATACTCTCGCGGACGAAGAAACCCGAGGAAATCCTTGGCATTCCTCGACGACGACCCATTCGAGAGCCGCGGCTCAGACCCGCGGGGTAGACGCCCTCCACCGCCGGGGGGTCGTCCGCCACCCCCTGACCGCCACCAGCAGATCGTGGTCCGGCGCGCCGTCGCGGCCGGCGTCGGGGTCCTGATCCTGATCCTGCTCGTGCTCGGCGTCCGCGGCTGCCTGAACGCGCGCAAGGAACGCTCCTTCGAGAACTACGTCTCCGACCTCTCCTCGATCGCGGCCGAGACCCAGAACCTCTCGCAGCAGTTCTTCAACCGGCTCAAGGACCCGGGCAACCTCTCGCCGCTGGAGTTCGAGGCCGAGGTGAAGGCGGACCGCGGCGCGATGGAGGGACTGCTCGACCGCGCGGAGGGACTCGACGCGCCCGACGAGCTCGCCGAGGCCCAGGACCTGATCGTCCTCTCCTACGAGCTGCGGCGCGACGGCATGGCGGCGATCTCGGAGCTGCTGCCCGTTGCGCTCGGCGATCGCGGCTCCGAGAAGGCGATCCAGGGGATCGCCGAGGAGATGCGCACCTTCCTCGCCAGCGACGTCCTCTACACCAAGGGCCAGGAGCAGATCGAGGAGGAGCTGACCGCGCAGGAGATCGCCTTCGACCCCGAGACCGAGCCGATCGCGACGCAGTTCCTGCCCGCGGACCCGAACTGGCTCGATCCGGACGAGGTCGCGAGCGCGCTCGGCGGCGCCGCGTCCGCCAGCGACGAAGCGGCGTCGCCCGGCCTCCACGGCCTCGGCCTCGACTCCGCGACCCTGCTGCCGACGGGCGCGGCGCTCGAGCCCGACGTCCCCGTTACCGCCACCGCCGACGGCGCGGAGCTCGAGGTCACGGTCACGAACCAGGGCGAGTCCGAGGAGGACACGACCGTCACCTATGAGATCGAGGGCGGGTCGAGCGGCGAGGAGACCCTCGACGGGATCGCGGCCGGCGAGACGCAGACGGTGAACCTCCCGATCGAGGACGCCCCGGCGGGCGAGACCGCGCAGCTGACGGTCACCGTCGAGCCCGTGCCGGGCGAGGAGATCGAGGACAACAACACGATCTCGACCGAGGTCACCTTCGAGTAGTCGCGCGGGCGCCCGCCCGAGGCGGCGGCGCCGACCAGCGGCTTCGTAGGATGCGGCCCGTGTCGGAGCTCGACTCGACAACGGGCATCGTCGCCGTCGCCGCAGCCGCGGTGGCGGTGGTGTCGCTGATCGCGGTCTTCGCGCTGGCCCTCCGCCTGCGGCGGATCCGGCGGGCGCAGACCACCGTCCTCGGCGACTCCGACCGCGATGTGGTCCGCCACGCCGCCGACCTCGAGCGCAAGCTCGCCGAGGACGCGCGGCGCCTCGAGCAGGCCTCCGCCGGCCTCGAGGGACGGATCTCGGCGGTCGAGGAGCGCCTGGCGACCGTCGTCTCACGCACGGCGGTGATCCGCTACGACGCCTACAACGAGATGACCGGCCGCCAGTCGAGCTCGATCGCGATGCTCGACGACGCCGCGACCGGAATCGTCCTCTCCTCGATCCTGCACCGCGAGCAGGCGCGGTTCTACGCGAAATGGGTGATCGAGGGCAAGTCCGAGCTCGAGCTCTCGCCCGAGGAGAGCGAGGCGATCACCGAGGCGATGTCGACGAGCCCCGGCCGGCACTCGACCGGCGACACGCCCGGCCGGCCTCCGGGAGGCAAGGCGACGTGACGAGCGTCGCGTTCCTCGGCCCCGGCGGCACCTTCAGCGAGGACGCGCTCCTCGCCGCGACCGGCGACGAGGACGTCGACGAGGTCGCCAAGCCCACGATCTTCGAGGCGATCCGCGCGGTCGCGAGCGGCGAGGTCGATCGCGCGCTGGTGCCGTTCGAGAACTCGATCGAGGGATCGGTGCGGGTCACCCTCGACGCGCTCGCGTTCGACGTCGAGGGGGTGGCGATCGTCGGCGAGCACGACCACCCGATCCGCCACGCGCTGATCTCCAAGCCCGGGGTGAGCATGGAGGAGATCGAGGTCGTGCTCTCGCATCCGCAGGCGAACGCCCAGTGCGCCCGCTTCATCCGCGAGCGGCTTCCGTCGGCCTCTGTCCGCGCGGTCTCCTCGACCGCGGAGGCGGTGCGGTCGGTGAGCCTCTCGAAGGCGCCCTGGGGCGCGCTCGGCGCTCCCTCGGCGGCGCGGCTCTACGACTGCGAGGTCCTCGCCGAGGGGGTCGAGGACGCCCCCGACAACGTCACCCGGTTCGTCTGGCTCGCCCGCGAGGGCGACGGTCCGGGCGAGGCGACGGCGGCGAGGGCGGAGCGTGGCGGACGACGCTCGTCTTCTCCGAGCTCGGCGCCGACCACCCCGGCGCCCTCGTCGAGGCGCTGACCGAGTTCTCGAGCCGCGACGTGAACCTCACCCGGATCGAGTCGCGGCCTCTGCGCCGCGGGCTCGGCCGCTACCTCTTCTTCGTCGACCTCGACGGGCGATCCGGCGAGGAGGCGGTCGCCGAGGCGATCGACGGACTGCGCGAGCAAGGCGGAGTCGGTGCGGATCCTCGGCAGCTATCCGATCGAGGGCCAGGGCGTCCCGTAGCGGCCCCCGTTCACGGGTTTGGCCTGAGTATCCGGCCCGGTCGCCTGGCTACAATCCCGGCGCCATGGCAAGCACGGTTGTCCTCGGCGACCAGAGCCGCTCGGCGGCCACGTTCGAGCACGACCGGTGGCAGGGTCCTCGTTCTCAACGCCAGCTTCGAGCCGATCAACGTCTGCACCGTGCGGCGGGCGACGGTCCTGCTCCTGAAGCAGAAGGCCGAGATGCTCGAGGAGGGCCACGGCCGGCTGCACTCGGAGCGGATGGCGCTCGAGCGGCCCGCGGTGATCCGGCTGGTCACCTACGTGCACGTGCCGCGCGACGTGCATCGCCGCAAGATCACCCGCAAGGCCGTTCTCGCGCGCGATTCCTGGACCTGCCAGTACTGCGGCTCGAACAAGCCCGGGCTGACGGTCGACCACGTCATCCCCCGCAGCCGCGGAGGCGATTCGGGCTGGGAGAACATCGTCGCGTCCTGCGCGCCCTGCAACCGCAAGAAGGGCGACAAGCTCCCGCGCGAGGCCCGCATGCACCCGCGCTCCCGGCCGCGCCCTCCGGGCCCGACCGTCTTCATCCGGATCGCCGCCCCCCAGGTCCCGGTGACCTGGGAGCGCTACCTCGTCGCCCGCTAGCGATCGAGTCCGTCCGGGATCTAGAAGCGGTCGTCGGCGGAGCCGAACTCGCGCGCCGTCTGCCGGGTGCCGAGCCTCTCGTTGAGCCAGATGGCGGCCTTCGGCGCAACCGCGGCGAGCGCGATCAGCGGGCGGACCGGGCGGGAGCTGATGACGATCTCGGCGCGGTCTTCGCGGATCGCGCGGATCACCGCTTCGCCGACCTTCTCGGGGGGCGACGAGCCGAGCGGGTTGCCGCCGTGCTGCTGCACGTGTTGCTCGACCCGCCCGTACATCCCCTCGCGCTCGATGAACCCGGGGCAGATCACCGAGATCGACACGGGCTCCTCGGTCAGCTCGTGGCGAATCGCATGGGTGAACCCGACGACCCCGAACTTCGTCGCGTTGTAGGTGTGGAAGTAGGCGAGCGGCGCCTTGCCCGCAAGGGAGGCGATGTTGACGATGTGGCCGCGGCGGCGCTTGAGCATGCCGGGGAGGGCGAGGCGGGTCAGCTCCAGCGGCGTCAGCAGGTTCACCTTCGTGATCAGGTCGATCTGCGCCAGGGGCGCCTCGGCGTAGGGCCCGACGAACTCCACGCCGGCGTTGTTCACGAGCAGGTCCACGGGCCCGAGCGCCTCCTCGGCCGCCTGGATCAGGCCTCGCCGCTCGCCCTGCTTGGCGAGGTCCGCGGGAACCGCCTCGACGCGGGTGCCGAAGCCGGCGACCTCCTTCGCGCGCTCGTCGAGGCCGTCGCCCGCGAGGTCGGAGACGACGATGTTCGCGCCCTTCGAGGCAAGCGCGCGGCAGATGTAGCGGCCGAGGCCCCCGGCGGCGCCGGTGACGAGGGCGTTGGCTCCCCGGAGTTCCATCGCCGAGGGAGCCTAATCCGAAAAACAAAGGGCCGCCACGAGGGCGGCCCTTCGCGAATACACGGTCTGAACGAACGGAAGCCGATTCGCGGCAGGTGGGACTAACGCCTGCCGGCTTCCCGCTCGCCGGTGCCCGGGGTGGATTCCACCAGGCGGCCGTGCGCCTGGCCTAGTGGCCCTGCACCTCCAGAGTCCCGCAAAGCATGTGAATCAACTCAGGACCACCTCCTTTCTCTGGTGATTCCATTCAAGCAGGTGCGGAGGTCGGCCTAGCCGGCGCCGTTGGAGGAGGCGTCCGGCGTCCGCCGTCGGCCGACTTT
>CAWJOD010000021.1:0-298031 GCA_963844425.1 uncultured Thermoleophilia bacterium
GAGCTTGTAGCCGACCCCGCGAACCGTCAGCACGAGCTCGGGGTCCTGCGGGTCGCGCTCGACCTTCTGGCGCAGGTTCGAGATGTGCACGTCGCAGGCGCGGACGTCGCCGCGGAACTCGGCCTGCCAGAGCTCCTCCATGATCTCCTTGCGGCTGAACACCTGACCCGGGCGATCGGCCAGCAGCCGCAGCACCTGGAACTCCGAGCGGGTCAGGTTGACCGGCTCGCCGCGAACGGTGACGAGGTGGCGGGCGAGGTCGATGCGGACGCTGCCGGCGTCGATCGTCTGCCCGGCGTCCGCGCTCGACGAGCGGTCGAGCTCGCGGCGGCGGAGCTGGGCGCGCACGCGGCCGATCAGCTCGCGGACCGAGAAGGGCTTCGTCACGTAGTCGTCGGCGCCGACCTCGAGCCCGACGACCTTGTCGACCTCGGCGTCCTTGGCGGTCAGCAGGATGATCGGCACCGGGCTGCGATTGCGGACGTCGCGGCAGAGGTCGAGCCCGCTGCGGCCGGGCATCATGATGTCGAGGATCAGCAGGTCGTAGCCCGGCTCCTCGTCGCCGATCTTCTCCTCGGCATCGTCGCCGTCGAACGCCTTGGTGACCTCGAAGCCCTCCTGCTCGAGGGCGTAGGAGACGGAGTCGCGGAGCGACGGCTCGTCGTCGGCGATCAGGATCCTCGGATTAGCCACCACGGTTCATCACTCCTAGCGCATCATGCGACCGGGGCCGCGCTTGGTTCCGCCACCGGCAGCCGCACCCAGAAGACGCTCCCCGACCCGGCGTCCGAGCTGACGCCGATCTCGCCGCCCATCACCTCGACCATCCGCTTCGCGATCGAGAGCCCGAGGCCGAAGCCCTCGCTCTCGAGCTGGGCGCTGCCGCGGTAGAAGCGCTCGAAGACCCGCCCCACCTCCTCGGGGGGAATTCCCAGTCCAGTGTCCTCGACCTCGATCATCGACTTCCGAGTCCCCCTCGCCGGCGGGCGCGAAGCGTAACGGTGCCCGGCGCCGGGGTGTGTTTGAAGGCATTCGTCAGCAGGCCGATCAGGACCTGCCGAAGGAGCACCGGATCCGCCTTCGCCGCGATCTCGGGATCGGCGTGGACGTCGAGCTTGACGCCGTCGGGCGGGGTGATCGCCTCGGCGGCCTCCTCGACCGCGAGCCGGACGCCGACCACCTCGGCCTCGCCCTCGCCGATCGCCTCCATCCGCGCCAGCGTCAGCAGCGAGTGGGTGAGGCGGCTGACCCGCTCCGTATCGGCGGAGAGGCGCCGGAGGAAGTGGTCGCGCGCCTCGGGATCGTCCTTCGCGCCCGACTGCAGGACCTCGATCGAGCCGGAGATCCCCGCGATCGGGTTGCGCAGCTCGTGCGCGGCGTTGGAGACGAACTCGCGCTCGGCGAGCTCGCGCTGAAGCTCCTCGGTGCGGTCGCGGACGACCATCAGGACCGCGTCCTCGGCCGGGATCGCCCGCGCGTTCAGCGCGTAGACGCGATCGCCGACACGCAGGCCGTCGTGGCTGGACTCGCCACGGTCCGCGGCGCGGCGGAACCAAGGCCGCAGCGGAGCGACCGGCTTGCCGTCGACCCAGATCAGCCGCCTCGCCGCCGGGTTGGCGAATCGCACGTCGCCCTCGGGCGAGACCACCATCACCGCGTCGCCGAGCGACTCGAAGATCGCCGAGAGCCGGTCGCGCTCGGAGGAGAGCGCGTCGAAGCTCTGCCGCAGCGCCAGCCGCATCCGCTCGAGCGCGCGGCCGAGATCGCCGATCTCGTCGCGGCCGCGCGGCTTCACCGGCCGGTCGAGGCGCCCGGCGGCGATCTGGGCGGCGCTCGACGCGAGGCGGCGCAGGCGCGGCGTGAGCAGGAACGAGACGAGGATCGCGACCAGGATCGCCACGCCGACCGCGATCGCGAGCGTCGTGAGTCGGTCCTCCTGGAGCTTGTCGAGGGACTGCTGCAGCGCCTCCGGCCGGGTCGCGTCGGCCAGCACCGCGCCGACGACGTTGCCCTCGATGTCGATCGGGGCGGCGACGATCGTCTCGCCGCCGATGTCGCCCTGGAAGAGCCCGCCGTCGAGGGCCCGCGCGACCGCCTCCTCGCGGCGCGGGACGTCGTCGAGCGCCTTGCCGACCTTGGTCGACGCGGGCTGTCAGGAGCCGCCCCTGCGGGTCGAAGACCCAGGCCGAGTAGTTCGCGGTGATGTTGCTTCGGTCGCGCGGCGATCATGCGCCCGCCCAGCTCGAGCCGGGCGGCCAGGCGACGGGTGCGCTCGAGCGAGATCTCGGCCTCGCGCTCGTTGATCGCCTCGGTCGTGCGGTCGCTGACGAACAGGTAGACCGATCCCGCGGTGATCAGCCCGACCACGGCGAACGCGATCGCGAGCAGCAGGCGTACGCCGAGGCGCCGGCGGCGCGGCGGACGCTCCTCCTTCAGGGCGGCGAACTCATCGGTCGAGCTCATCGCGTCTATTTTGAACGTCAGCGCGCGTTGCGGAGCAGGAATTCGGCCCGGAAGCTGAGCGACTCGAGCGCGAGCTCCTCGGAGACGTTGACCCGCAGGCGCCGGCGGGCCTCGAGGCTGAGCTCGGCCGCCCGGCGGGCGCGGCGGGGATCGAGGCCCTTCGCGGCCGCCTCCAGCTCGCTCGACGCGGTCGGCGTTGAAAACGACCTCCGGCGCGCCCTCCGCGACCGCGGAGAGGTCGCGAAACCACGAGCCGAGCAGGCCGAGCGCGAGGTCGAGGACCTCGGTGCGCCGCCGCCTTCCGGCGCGCCGCCCGGCCGCCGGCGCGTCGCGTGCGGCGCGCTTCGCCGCCGCGCCCCCCGCCTCCTCGCCGCGCGCGACCAGCGCGCGCTCGACCGCGGCGCCGGCCTCGGCGCCCTCGGCCTCGGCGAGCTCGAGGATCTCGCCCCACGGCGCCCCGCCGACCTCGCCGGCGCCGATCGCCGCCGCCCAGCGCTCGACGCCCGCGCGCAGCTCGGAGCCGTGCTCGCCGAGGAGGAAGCGGGCGCGCTCGGCGTCGCCCCCGGCGAGCCGGGCGGCGGCGCCAGGGACGCTGGGCGCGGTCCGCGCCTTCGGCCTTCAGCAGCTGCCTCGATCGCTTCCGGCGTCAGCGCCGCGAACCGGACTCGCTGGCAGCGCGAGGTCACGGTCGGCTTCAGCCCGTCGGGCTCGGCGCTCAGGAGCAGCAGGTGGGCGAAGCCGGGCGGCTCCTCGAGCGTCCGCAGGAGCGCGTTCTGGCTCTCGTCGGCCATCGCCTCGGCGTCCTCGATCACGAACACGCGGCGCTCGCCCTCGAACGGCCGGTAGGCGATCCCCTTGATCACCTGCTCGCGCACCTCCTCGACGAGGTGCTGGGCGCCGGGCGGGGTGAGCCAGACGAGGTCGGGATGCGGCGAGGGCTCGATCAGCGCCCGCCGCCGGGCGCTCTCGGGGTCAGGGGCGCCGGTCGCGATCAGCTCGGCGGCGAAGGCGCGGGCGGCGTCGCGCATCTCGGCGCCGCCGGGGCCGGCGAAGAGGTAGGCGTGCGAGGGGCCCGCCGCGAGCGCCGCCGCCAGCGCCGCGCGAGCGGCGGGCTGGCGCTCGGTCGCGCGCTCGATGTGCTCGGGGAGGGCGGCGGCGGTGGTCATCGGGCCGCGCCCCGGGCCGCCGCCATCACGGCCTCGTGGACCTCGTCGACGGTGCCGCGTCGCGTCGACGACCTCGAAGCGGTCGGGGTTCTCCGCGGCGATCCGGTCGTAGGCCTCCGCGATCGTGCGCTGGAACTCCGGACCCTCAGCCTCGAAGCGGTCGTTGCCGTCCGCAAGCCCCTCGGCGAGCCGCTGCTGACCCCGTCTCGCGGCCTCATCGGGATCGACCTGAGGAGGATCGTCAGATCGGGCATGCAGCCGGCGACCGCCGCCTCGTTCAGCGCGTTCGACGAGCTCGACGCCGAGGCCCCGGCCGACGCCCTGGTAGGCGACGGTCGAGTCGATGAAGCGATCGCAGACGACATCGGCGCCAGCGGCGAGCGCCGGCTTGATCACGCGCTCGACGAGCTCGGCGCGCGCGGCGCAGAAGAGCAGCAGCTCGGCGCGCGGGATCGAGCTCGACCGTCGGGATCCTTCAGCAGCTCGCGCATCCGCTCGCTCGCCTCGCGTGCCGCCCGGCTCGCGCAGGAGCAGCGTGC
Source organism: uncultured Thermoleophilia bacterium (assembly GCA_963844425.1). Lineage (GTDB taxonomy): Bacteria > Actinomycetota > Thermoleophilia > Solirubrobacterales > 70-9 > DASUSH01. The sequence continues at coordinate 4,169 of CAWJOD010000021.1, forward strand.
GTCGCGCCGAGCTCGCGGCGAGCAGCTTCGCCTGCGTCGTCTTGCCCGCTCGGTCGATGCCCTCGAGCGTGATGAACACGCGAGGAGTGCTACTTCTTGGCCGGCGCGCGCTTGCGGGCGCCGGACTTCGCGCCCCGGGCCGCGCTTCACGCGCGTCGTGTCGACCACGGGGGGCTTGCCGTCCGCGTCGGCCTTCGCGCCGTCGCCGCCTTCGGCCTCGGCCTTCGCCTTCGCCTCGGCGGCGGCCGCCTTCGCGGCCTCGCGCTCGGCGCGCTTCTCGCGCATCTCGACCATCGTCGGGCAGTCGTCGTTGAGGCAGAGCTTCCAGGGCCGTCCGCGGAACCCGCGCACCGTGAGTCGCGGCGTCTTGCCGCAGACCGAGCAGCGCTCCTCGAGCCGCCAGAGCTCGTAGCCGCGGCCCGGCAGCGGGCCGGGTGAAGTCGCAGGAGTCGGGGTCCTCCGGGTTGTCGCGGTCGTAGCCCTCGCAGCCGACGAAGCGCTTGCCGCCGCGCAGCTCGATGATCCGCAGCCGGTTCGGCGAGCCGTCCTCGTGCGTGCGCCCCTTCTCCTCGCAGACGCGGGCAGGGGCCGAGGAACTTGTCCTCGTCCATGCCGGCCCAGATCTCCTTGGCGAGGTCCTCGCGCTGCTTCTCGAGCTCGGTGGTCGTGCCGTGCAGCATCTCGCGGCTGGACTCGAGCACGGCGTCCTTCTGCTGCCTGCCGGCGGCGATCTCGTCCATGATCTTCTCGAGCTCGGCGGTCATCTCCGGCGTCGCCATCCGCGGCACGTACTTGTGGAACGCCTTGTACATCGCGATCCCGGTCTCCGAGGGCTCGGGCGGGTTGTTGAAGACGTAGCCGCGGTCGTAGAGCTTCTGGATGATGTCGGCGCGCGTCGCCTTCGTGCCCAGGCCGCGCTCCTCCATCATCTCGACGAGCTTGCCCTGGCTGATCCGCGACGGCGGCTGGGTCTCCTTCGCGTCGATCCAGGGCTCGCCGTCGAGCGGCAGCTCCTGGCCCTGCTCGAGCTTGGGGATCTCCTGGTCCTTCGAGCGCGCGTAGGTGTAGATCGCGCGCGAAGCCGGCGTCGACGACGACCGATCCGCGGACGAAGTACTGCTCGGTCCCGGCCTCGATGTCGGCGCGGGTCGACTCGGTGATCATCGGCGGCGCGAAGGTGGCGAGGAAGCGGCGGGCGACGAGCTCGTAGACGCGGCGCTTCGGGCCTTCGAGCGCCTCCGGGTTGACCGCCTGGGTCGGGTAGATCGGCGGGTGGTCGGTGGTCTCCTTCTTGCCGCGCGTCGGCTTCAGGTCGCCGTCGAGCAGGGGTGCGGCGGCCGAGAACTCGGGCCGCTTGACCAGCGCGGAGACGAGCTCGCGGGTCGGCAGCGAGGCCGGGTAGACCGTGTTGTCGGTGCGCGGGTAGGAGATGAACCCGTCCATGTAGAGGTCCTCGGCGAAGCGCATCGCGGCCTTCGGCGTGATCCCGAGCCGGCTCGAGGCCTCGGTGGTGAAGGCGGTGGTGTTGAACGGGGTCGGCGGCTTGCGCGTGTTCTTGCGCGCGGTCAGCTCGGAGACGACGCCGGGGCTCTTCGTGCCGGCGACCGCGGCCTTGGCCTCGGCCTCCTCCCAGAACTTGTCGGTCTTGTGATGCGCCTCGAAGGCCCCGTCGGGATGGGCGAACTTGGCGTAGACCTCCCAGTAGGGCTTCGCGACGTGTGCGCGGCGCTCGAGCTCGCGCTCGACGACGAGCGCCAGCGTCGGGCTCTGAACGCGGCCGACCGAGAGGAAGTTGGAGCCGAAGCGGCGGGTCGCGAGCGAGACCGCGCGGGTCAGCGTCGCGCCCCAGATGAGGTCGATGTCCTGGCGTGCGGCGCCCGCCTGGGCGAGGTCGTAGGAGAGCTCGTCGAGGTCGCCGAAGGCGCGCTCGATCTCCTCCTTCGTGAGCGCCGAGTAGCGGGCGCGGTGGATCTTCGGGCGCTCGGTGGAGAGCGTCTGGACCAGCCGGCCCTCGTCGTCACCGGGCTCGGCGGCGAGCCGGCCGACGATCTCGGGGTTCGCGGCGAAGGCCTCGGCGAGCGCCTCGAGCCCGATCAGCTCGCCCTCGCGGTCGAAGTCGGTCGCGATCACGATCGAGTCCGCCTCCTTGGCGAGCTTGCGCACCGCCTTGACGACGTTCTTGTCCGTCGGCTCGGTCGTGAGCTCGGCGTCGATCAGGTCGTGGAGGTCGGTCTCCTGCCAGTTCGAGTAGCCCTCCGGGAAGGCCGGCCCGACGACGTGACCCTTGAGTCCGACCGTCCGCTGATCGCCCTCGGAACCCGACCATGTGTAGTAGGGGACCTTGTAGGACTTGTCCTCCTTCGCGGTGCCGCCGCTCAGGATCTGGGCGATCTTCTTCGCCGAATTGTTCTTCTCGGTGATGATCAGGCGCATCGGTGGGCGAGCGTAGCAGTAGGTATGGGCGGCTATTCGTGCCTGCATCGCGGCCCCCGAAGGGGGCCACCGGCCCCGGGGAGGGCGCTTCCCTACCCTGTTTCCGATGCCCGCCCAGGCCTACGCCGGCAAGGAATGCGTCTGCCAGCTCCGCAAGGGGATCTGCGACCAGTCGTGCGTGCGGGGCATGCTGGAGACGCCGCTCTACATCGCCTGCCTGATGCTCAAGGGCCGGCCCTGCGTCGTCGTCGGCGGCGGCGAGGTCGGCCTCGAGAAGGTCGAGGGCCTGCTCGCCTGCGGCGCCGAGGTGACCCTGATCGCGCCGGAGGCCAACGCCGAGCTCGCCGAGCTCGCGGGCGAGGGCTCGATCCGCTGGGAGCAGCGCGAGTACGCCGGCCCGGCTGACCTCGAGGGCCGGCTCGTCGTGATCGCGGCGACCAACGACACCGACGTCAACATCGCCGTCCACGCCGACGCCGAGGTCCGGCAGATGCTCTGCAACGTCGTCGACGTGCCGCCCCTCTGCAACTTCATCCTGCCCGCGATCGTCCGCACCGGCCCGCTCGCGATCGCGATCTCGACCGCCGGCGCCTCGCCGGCCCTGGCGAAGCGGATGAAGCGCGAGATCGCCGAGACCTACGGCGAGCCCTACGCGAGGCTCGCGGTGATCCTCAACGACGCCCGCGGCTGGGCGAAGGGGACGCTGCCCACCTACCAGGACCGCAAGGAGTTCTTCGAGGGGATCGTGAACGGCGAGCCCGACCCGGTCGAGCTCGTGCGGGAGGGCCGGGAGCGCGAGCTGCTCGACCTGATCGAGGCCGCGAAGGAATCCGCGACGGCGACGCTCGCCTCGGCGAGCTGAGGGAGGCGAGATGAAGACGCGACGGCTGGGCGACTCCGACCTGGAGGTGACCGAGGTCTCCCTCGGCTCCTGGCTCACCTACGCGCAGGGGGTCGAGCGCGACGCGACCGAGGCGTGCACGCGCGCCGCGTTCGACGCGGGGATCAACTTCTTCGACACCGCGAACATCTACGGGGTCGGCTCCGCCGAGCAGGTCTGGGGCGAGGTCCTCTCCGGCTACCCGCGCGAGGAGTACGTGCTCGCGACCAAGGCCTACTTCCCGATGTCGGAGACCGACGCCGGGCTCTCGCGCGAGCAGATCCACAAGCAGATCGACGCCTCGCTCGAGCGACTCCAGACCGACTACGTCGACCTCTACCAGTGCCACCGCTTCGACGTGAACACGCCGATCGAGGAGACGATGGAGGCGCTGACCGAGGTGGTGGAGGCGGGCAAGGCGCGCTACCTCGGCTTCTCGGAGTGGACGCCGGAGCAGATCCGCGCCGGGCTCGAGGTGGAGGGCGCGGCGAAGTTCGTCTCCTCGCAGCCGCAGTACAACGCGATCTGGCGCGCGCCGGAGGCGGAGGTCTTCGAGCTCTGCGCCGAGAACGGGATCTCGCAGATCGTCTGGTCACCGATGGCGCAGGGCGTGCTCACCGGCAAGTACCCGCCGGGCGAGGCGCCGCCCGCGGACAGCCGCGCCGCCGGCGAGATGAGCTTCGCGATCGAGCGCTACATGCGCGACGACGTCCTCGAGGCCGTCCAGCGGCTGCGTGCCGATCGCGGAGCAGTCCGGGATCTCGATGGTCGAGCTCGCGCTCGCCTGGGTCCTGCGCCGGCCCGAGGTCGCCTCCGCGATCGTCGGCGCCTCCAGGCCCGAGCAGGTGCACGCCAACGCCGCGGCCTCCGACGTCGAGCTGGACGAGCAGACGATCGCGGCCGTCGACGAGGCATTGGCGGGGGTCGCGATAACCGGGACGACCCTCGCCGGCTTCGCCAACGAGGGCGTCAAGCACCGCTGAGCGAGCGGCGCGGCGCTCAGCCCGCCGGAACCGCGTAGATCGCGACCGCGGCGAAGTGCGTGATCGCCGCGGCGATCACGAGCAGGTGGAAGACCTCGTGGTAGCCGAAGACCGCCGGGCGCGGGTCCGGGCTCTGGCGCGCGTAGACGATCGCGCCGGCCGTGTACATGACGCCCCCGACCGCGATCAGCACCGCGGCGCCGACGCCCGGCCTCGATGAGGATCGCGGGGAAGCCGAGGGCGCCGATCCAGCCGACCGCGAGGTAGACGATCACCGCCACCCACTTCGGCGCGTCGACCCAGATCATCTCGACGACGATGCCCGCCGCCGCCCCCGCCCAGACCGCGACGAGGAGCGCGGTCGCGAGCGGACCGTCCATCACGAGCAGCGCGAACGGGGTCACGGTGCCGGCGATCAGCAGGAAGATCATCGAGTGGTCGAGGCGGCGCATCCAGGCCCGCGCCCGAGGCCGCTGCCAATCGACCCGGTGATATAGAGCGCTGGTGCCGAGCAGGGCGGCGAGCGAGCCGGCGTAGATCGCGGCCGCGAGCGTCGCCCGGCCGTCGGGTGCGGCGAGGACGAGGACCGTGCCGGCGACGACGCGCGGCGAAGAACGCCCACTGGTGGGAGACGCCGCGCAGCCGCGGCTTCACCTTCTCGATCGCCTCCGCGGTCGCGGCCTTCGCCTCGTCGAAGCGCTCGCCCGCTACCGCCTTCGCCTCGTCGAAGCGCTCGACGGCGGCGCCCCTCGCCTCATCGAAGCGCTCGGAGGCCGCGTCCAGCCTCTCGCGTAGGTCATCCCTAGTCATCCCGCCGCTGAGGTTACCCCGAACCCTTGATTCACACGCTTGACGCTACATCTAGTGTCTCGATGCAGAAGGAGAACGCTAGACCTAGTAGAATCCGTCGAGATGGATTGCCCCTCATGCAGCGCCTCCACCCGCGTCGCCGAGACCCGCTCCGCGGACGGCGGCGCCGCCCTGCGCCGCCGCCGCCACTGCCCCTCCTGCGGCCATCGCTTCACGACCTTCGAGCGGATCGAGCGCGGGCCGCTCGCCGTCCGCAAGCGCGACGGCACGACGCAGCGCTTCGACCGGGTGAAGCTGCGCGCGGCGCTGCTCGGAGCGGCGCACAAGCGGCCGGTCGGCGCCGCCGACGTCGAGCGGATCGTGGAACACATCGAGACCGAGGCCGAGGCCCGCGGCGGCGAGATCACGGCCGAGCGGGTCGTCGAGCTCTGCCTCATCGCCCTCCGGGAGCTCGATCCCGGCGCCTACCTCCAGTACGCCGGCACCCTGCCGACCTTCAACCCGGAAATTACGGCCTCCTTGGCGGCGGGTTCCGTCCGCGCCGCTCGCGATCCTGCACAGTTACCCGCTGAACCGACCGTAAAGGGAGAAAGTGATGACTGAAACCGCCGCAAATGCAGGACAAATCGCCACCAAGGGACTGGCGGTGGAGCGGCGGTTCACAACCCCGGGCATCCACCCCTTCGACCAGGTCGAGTGGGAGCTTCGCGACGCGATCATCGGCGACCCCGCCGACCCCGCCTTCGAGCAGCGCGGCGTCGAGTTCCCGAAGAGCTGGTCGCAGAACGCGACCAACATCGTCGCCCAGAAGTACTTCCGCGGCCGGATGGGCACGCCCGAGCGCGAGACCTCCGTCAAGCAGATGATCGGCCGCGTCGCCGGCACGATCGCCGGCTGGGGCCGCGACGGCGGCTACTTCGCCAGCCCCGCCGACGCCGACGTCTTCGAGGCCGAGCTCACCCACATCCTTCTCCACCAGGCCGCCGCGTTCAACTCGCCGGTCTGGTTCAACGTCGGCTTCGAGGAGCACCCGCAGTGCTCCGCCTGCTTCATCTTGAGCGTCGAGGACACGATGGAGTCGATCCTCGGCTGGAACACGAAGGAGGGGATGATCTTCCGCGGCGGCTCCGGCTCGGGGATCAACCTCTCCAACATCCGCTCCTCGAAGGAGCACCTCTCCAAGGGAGGCCTCGCCTCCGGGCCGGTCAGCTTCATGCGCGGCGCCGACGCCTGGGCGGGCACGATCAAGTCGGGCGGCAAGACCCGTCGCGCGGCGAAGATGGTCGTGCTCGACGTCGACCACCCCGACGTCGAGGACTTCATCTGGTGCAAGGCCCGCGAGGAGGAGAAGGCGGCGGCGCTGCGCGACGCCGGCTTCGACATGCGGCTCGACTCCGAGTCGTTCGCCTCGATCCAGTACCAGAACGCCAACAACTCGGTCCGGGTCACCGACGAGTTCATGCGCGCCGTCGAGATCGACGGCGACTGGGACCTGACCGCCCGCGTCGGCGGCGAGGCCGTGAAGACGCTGAAGGCGCGCGATCTGCTGAACCAGATCGCCGAGGCCGCCTGGCGCTGCGCCGATCCCGGCGTCCAGTACGACACGATCATCAACGACTGGCACACCTGCCCGGTCTCGGGGCGGATCAACGCCTCGAACCCGTGCTCGGAGTACATGCACGTCGACGACTCGGCCTGCAACCTCGCCTCGATCAACCTCATGAAGTTCCGCCACCGCGACGGCAGCTTCGCGATCGCCGAGTTCTGCCACACGGTCGACATCGTCTTCCTCGCGCAGGAGATCGTCGTCACGCCGTCGAGCTACCCGACCGAGGAGATCGGCCGCAACGCGCGTGCCTTCCGCCAGCTCGGGCTCGGCTACGCCAACCTCGGCGCGCTGCTGATGGCCGACGGCGTCCCCTACGACTCCGACGAGGGCCGCACGACCGCGGCCGCGATCACGGCGCTCATGACCGGCCGCGGCTACGCGATGTCGGCCGAGGTCGCCGCCGCGATCGGGCCCGTACGAGCAGTACGACAAGAATCGCGACGCCCACAACCGGGTGATGCGCAAGCACCGCGACGCGGCCTATGAGATCGACGAGGCCGCGGCCGAGGAGGCGCTCGTCGTCGCCGCCCGCGAGACCTGGGACGAGGCGGTCGAGATCGGAGAGCGAAACGGCTACCGCAACGCGCAGGCGACGGTGCTGGCCCCGACGGGGACGATCAGCTTCCTGATGGACTGCGACACGACCGGGATCGAGCCCGACTTCTCGCTCGTCAAGTTCAAGGAGCTGGTCGGCGGCGGGCAGATGACGATCGTCAACCGCACCGTCCCGATGGCGCTGGCCACGCTCGGCTACTCCGAGACCGAGGTCGAGCAGATCGAGGCCTACATCAACGACAAGCAGACGATCCTCGGCGCGCCGGGCCTCAAGGACGAGCACCTGCCGGTCTTCGACGTCGCCGTCGGCGAGCGCTCGATCAGCCCGCTCGGCCACATCCGGATGATGGGCGCGACCCAGCCCTTCCTCTCGGGCGCGATCTCGAAGACGGTGAACCTGCCGGAGACGGCGTCCGTCGAGGAAATCGCCGAGGCCTACACCGAGGGCTGGCGGCTCGGCCTGAAGGCGCTCGCGATCTACCGCGACGGCTCCAAGACCGCGCAGGCGCTGCGCACCGACGCCGGCGACAAGGCCGACGAGGACGCCGACGTCGAGGCCGCCACCGAGCCGGCAGTGCCGGTTCCGGCCCGCCACAAGATGCCGCGCGAGCGCGAGTCGATCACCCACAAGTTCTCGATCGCCGGCCACGAGGGCTACATCACCGCCGGCAAGTACGAGGACGGCTCGGTCGGGGAGATCTTCCTCACCGACATCGGCAAGGAGGGCTCGACCCTGCGCGGGATGATGAACGCGTTCGCGACCGCGATCTCGATCGGGCTCCAGTACGGCGTCCCGCTCGAGACCTTCGTCTCGAAGTTCAGCTACATGCGCTTCGACCCGGAGGGGATCACCAAGAACCCGGAGATCCCGTTCGCGAAGTCGATGCCCGACTACATCATGCGCTGGCTCGCGAGCCGCTTCATCGACGACCCCGAGGCCCACGAGGAGCTCGGCATCCTCACCCCCGAGGTCCGCGCCCGCAAGGAGGCCCAGCAGGCGCTGTTCAGCGACGACACCGCCGGCGCCGTCGAACGGCGGCAACGGGCTCGAACGGCTCGGGCAACGGCAACGGGTCGGGCGGCGTCGAGGCGAAGGCCGAGGCGGCCAAGGCGGAGGCCGCGTCCGACGAGATCGAGGCGGCGGCCCCGACCGCCGCCCCGACCGCGGCCCTCACCGACACCCCGCCGGTCCGCCCGGCGAAGCTGTCGGGCCACGACCTGGGCCCGGCCTGCGAGCAGTGCGGCGGGATGATGCAGCGCACGGGCTCGTGCTACACGTGCTCGAGCTGCGGTAACAACACCGGCTGCGGCTGAGCCTCCGAAACATACGACTGGCGATTGGCGCCCCCGGAGACGGGGGCGCTTCTCGTTGGGGTGAGTGGCTAGCACGCGAACCGACGACTCGAGAGCCTGATGTCGCTCGAGTTGGCTGTCGGTGACGTAGACCAGGTATTGCCACCGTCCTCGCTGAAGCACTGCTGGTAGGCCTTGGCATAGGCAAGTTTCCCAGTCGCCGGATCCTGGAGGGCAAAGACGTAGAAGTCAGTGCGTTGGGGCGTGTAGTCAGGACCGCTTGCGATCGCGTCCTCGTTCGTGGGCAGTGCCCTCAAGAGCGGCGTGTATTTGTAGCTCCCCAGCTTCTGGGTCTTGAACTCGTCGCTCGTGATGGACTTTTCCTTCAAATCGATCTCGCTGGGATACAGCCCCTGCTTGTCCCATGCGATCACGGTCGACGTCGGAGTATCCGATCCGTTGTCCAGGAGCGTCCTCAGGCGCTCGGCGCTGTCCCAGTCGTAAACCGTGGAGTAGGACACCCCATCGGGGTCCTCTACCTGGATCCCGTCCTCGGGTGGGTCGGGGAGGTTGAGCTCCTCAGCTAGAGGCCTGATTGTCTCGTAGGGATTGGTGCCCGGACTGCGGTTCTCCGGGTTCTCCGTCGGGTTGATCGCGATGATCTTTCCGATCGGACAGACCGACACCTCCGTCCCGCCGGCGCCAACCTTGTGGGGCTCGGCCAGGTATTCCCGAAAGAGCTCGGGGTAGAGGCCCGCATGCGTAATTCCCTCGTCGCTCAAGACGTCGGGTCCCCCGGGGTTCGGTTTGTCCTCGCCATGGCGGACCACCATCACCGTCGGCGTGCATCCCGTCTCATCGCTAGGCCCGCCCGCATGGAGGGTCGGTTCCGCGGAGGTCTGTCCCTGCTGCGGGTCGTCCTCGCCGCCACCGCAGCCAGTCCAAACAAGGGCCAACGCGGCGGCAGCCGCGCCAACGACTACGGGAATCCGTGAACTCATCGACGCCTCCTTGCGCGCGCCGCCCGGCAACCAGGCGGGCTTCGCTCTGTCGACTCGAGGTTAATCCATGCAAGAGCGACACAAGCGGTCGAGTCGGCGGTGAGCCGTGCGCTAGCGTAGGTCCGCCCTCCGGTGCCTGGGCCTGTTTTCTAAGTGAGGAGTGATCCATGGACGGATCGTCGAAGGTGACTCGCTTGACCCCGACGAAGATCGCAGCCGGGCTGGTCGTAGCGGGAGCCCTGTTGATCGGGCCGTCGGCCTGCGGCTCTGACTCGACCAATCCCTCCACCGACTCGGCATCCACGGTCGTCGAGAAGCAGGCCGGTGCTGTCGGCGAACCGCAGCTGACCTGGAGCGACGAGTTCAACGGGCCCGCCGGGACGAAGCCCGACCCCGCCAAGTGGGGCTACAAGCTCGGTGGCAGCGGGCAGGGCAACGACGAGCTCCAGCTCTACACCGACCGCGCGAGAACGCTTCGACGGACGGGGATGGCAACCTCGTCATCACGGCGCGCAAGGAGACCCTCCCAGGGTCGTCATGTTGGTACGGAGCGTGCAAGTACACGTCCGCCAGGATCAAGACGGATGGCAAGTTCTCCCAGGCCTATGGGCGCTTCGAGGCGCGTATCCGGATCCCGTCCGGCAAGGGGCTCTGGCCGGCGTTCTGGACGCTGGGCGATAAAACCGGCAGCGAGAGCTGGCCGGCGAACGGCGAGATCGACATCATGGAAATTCTCGGGAACGACCCCTCGAAGCTCTATGGCAGCCTGCACGGCCCCGGCTACAGCGGCGGCGGTGCGATCACCAAGTCGTACAACCTTCCGGCGGGTGAAAGCTTCGCCGACGGGTTCCACACCTTCGCGGTCGAGTGGGAGCCGGACGAGGTCCGCTGGTATGCCGACGACCAGCTCTATGAGACCCGCACGCCCGCGGACCTTCCAGCCGGCGCAAAGTGGGTTTACGACCACCCGTTCTCGATGATCCTGAACCTGGCGGTCGGCGGCAACTGGCCGGGTAACCCCGACTCGGCGACACCGTTCCCCGCGCAGATGAAGATCGACAACGTGCGGGTGTACGAGCTACCCGGGTGAGCGGCCCGAAAACCCGCGGCAGGTCGCGGCGCACTGTGTGGGTCGCGGTCGGGGTCGCCGCGGCGTTCGTCGCGCTGGCCACGGGCCTGGTCGTGGGCGTGGTCGCCGATGGCGATCAAGATCCTGGCGACGGGAACACGGTCCAGGTAGAGGCCTTGTGGTACGGCACAGCCGAGGACGGGAGCGTCCAGGGGGGTGCCACCCCGGTCGGCATCGAGGCGGTCAGGGATGACCCGGAGACCCCGCTGTCGGTGGACCTGCGCGAGCTTCGCGCCGCCGGCGCGGGCCCGCAGTGGACGGCAGCGACCGCAGTTGCGGGGGTTCAGGCGGTGCTGGTTGCCGGCGTGGATCCGCGTACCGAGCAGCTGCGGTACTCACTCGGGGAAGCGATCGACGGGCCATCCGCCGGGGCGCTCCTCAGCACGGGATCACTCGCCGCGATTCGCGCGTCGAATATCTCCGACTCCACGACCATGACGGGCACGGTCCTGCCGGATGGTTCGGTCGGCCCCGTGGCAGGCGTGGCCGAGAAGGTGCGCGCGGCCGCCGAGGCCGGGTTCACCCGCGTCCTCATCCCGCCTGGGATGACGGAGGTGCTCGATTCCAAGACCGGCCGCTCGATTGACCCGGTGAAGCTGGGTCGTTCCGTCGGCGTGGACGTGAAACACGTGAAGAACCTTCCCGACGCCTACGCGCTGATGACGGGCCAGGCCGAGGCGCCGTCCGCGGTCAAACCGCCTCCCATCGACGCGGGGATCCTGCGGATGCTCACGCGGCGGAGCAGGGCGTTGATCGCCACGACCAACTCCGAATCTGCGCACATCGCGGCGCTGGTGACGGCCGCCGAGCGGGCGCTCGCGCAGGGGGATCCGGTGCTGGGGTTCGCCGCCGCGGCCGAGGCGGCACAGGCGGTTCGCCTCGAGGAGGCGTCGGCGCGCCTGCGCGCGGCGGCGAGGCACATGCCGATCGGCGAACTGAAGGCGCAGCTCAGCCGCGAGGCGCGGCGGTCCTTTGCTTCGATCCGCGCGGAGATGCAGGCGAACGCCGAGTTTCCGGTCACCACGGTCGCGCAATTCACGGCGCTGGCCGGCGTGCTCTCGTGGGGAGACTTCGCGCTGACGTCGATCAGAGTTGCGCAGGAGCGACTGAAGACCGCGCGCACCCAGGCCGAACTCGACGAGATCGTGCGGTTTCTGGCGGTTGCCAGATTTGAGGGTGGCACCTACATGGCGACTTGCGCAGAGTCGCTGCGGCATCTCGGGGGCCAGCGGATCACGGACGTCGATGCCATCTCGGGTCAGGTCGATGCGTATACCGACCTCCTCGCCTACGCCGCGGATTCAAACCTCGTCTATGCCAAGAGCATCGGGCTGGGAGCGAACAAAGACAGTTATCTGACACAGCTCCTCGAGCAGTCCGATGGACTCACGGGCTGGGTCACCCGAGAGTTCCCTCAGCTCCGCAGCCCGACTGCGCGGCCGGCGCTACAGCTGTCCGTCGCGCTGCTGGAGTATGTCCAGACCACCCAACTGGTCAACGACCTCACCGCCGACGAGAGCCGGCAAGCCGATGGCCCACCGAACCTCGTACCGATCGACGACCCGTCAACGGTGCGCACCCAGGCGCAGACCGCTGACGAGATCGCCAGGACGCAGGTCCGAGAGATCGCGGCGGCCGGTCTGGATCCCTCCTACGTGCGATGGGACAGCCGCTGGGGCGCCGATATCGCATTCGGCCTGCCGGACGCGACCGACGAGCAGAAACTGCACGGTCTGGAGTTCCAATGGTTCGCCGTCCTCCAGGCCCGGTTGCTCACCGGACTGGGCAGCGCGCAATAGACACTTCAAGCTGATTGATGGGTGGGGCCGCGCGCTCTACCGGCGCGCCGGCGTAATCCGCACCTCGCGGAGGTCGTCGTCGAGGCCGCGCTTCGTGAACGTGACCGGCCTTCGGCCTGGCCGGCGCGGCGAACGTCCCGGACACGCCGCTATAGCGTTGCCTCCGGGACGTTCGCGGGGGTTACGCGGGCGGCAAGCCTCGTTGCAAACGCTGACTATGCGGGGGGCAGCGGGCCGCCGCCGAGCTAGCGTGGATGGTTGCCCGATCCCCGCGATGTGGGGAAGGGTGGTCGATGGGAACCGAGCCCTTCCACAACCAATCCGGCGCCCGGAGAGGCGCCGCGCTCGCAACTGCGCTGCTCGCGCTGTCGCTGGTGATCGCCGTCGGCGGCGGGAAGGCCCCTGCGCAGATCGACCGTGTCAACGCCAAGCAGGACGACGTGCAGGCCGAGATCGACCAGGCGAACCGCCAGATCGACTCGTTGATCGCAGAGGAGGCGGCGCTGCGCGAGCAGGAGGCGGCGGTCGCCGACGAACTCGCGGCCAAGCAGGCCGAGCTCGACGAGACGACGGAGGAGCTGCACGCGGCGCAGGACCACCTCGAGCAGGTCAGGGCGCGACCTCGAGGAAGCCAAGGAGGCGCTGCGGAAGATGCTCGTGCAGATCTACAAGTCGAACGAACCCGACGTGGTCGACTTCGTCCTCTCGTCGGAGACGTTCGGCGACGCGATCGCCCAGACGGAGTATCTCTCCGCGATAAACGCCCACCAGGACGCCGTGATCTCGCGCGTCACCGAGCTCCGCGCGGAGGTCACCTCGACGGTCGAACAGCTGGCCGAATCGCGCGCGCGGATCGAAACCGCGAGAGACGAGATCGCGGCGCGGCGCGACGAGCTCGCCGCGGCGAGCGCGGATCTCGAATCCCAGCACGCCACGCTCGCCGCGGCGAAGGCGGAGCGCCAGCAGACGCTGACCCGGCTTCAGGACCGCGAGCGCCACCTCCAGCGGGAGGCCGCCCAGAGCCAGCCGCCCGCGGAAACCGGCGGCGGCTCGGCGCCGGCGCCCAACGGCGCGACCGCGACGCTCGCGTCCGACGGCAGTGCGGTCGCGCCCGCCAACGCCCCGGCGGCGGTCAGCGGAGCGATCGCGGCGGCGAACTCGATCAAGGACGCTCCCTACGCGTGGGGCGGCGGCCACGGCTCGTTCGAGTCCTCGGGCTACGACTGCTCGGGCGCCGTCTCCTTCGCCCTGCATGGCGGTGGGCTGCTGTCCGCCCCCCTCGACTCGGGCGGCTTGATGAGCTACGGCGATCCCGGGCCGGGCAGCTGGATCACGGTCTACGCCAACTCCGGTCACGCCTTCGTGGTGATCGCCGGGCTGCGCTGGGACACGAGCGGCGACGCAAGCGGCACCGGCCCGAGCTGGTACACCGACGTGCCCTCGACGGCGGGCTACGTCGTCCGCCACCCGCCAGGGCTCTAGCTGCTTTCCCGTTGGGCGATACTGCCGGTGACAGCGAAGACACCGGGAGGGCAACGATGGGATTCATGGACAAGGCGAAGCAGGCGGCTCAGAACGCGCAGAAGGAGGGCGGGGTCCTCGACAAGGCGAAGAAGGCCGCCGGCCAGGCGCAGGCGAAGCTCGACGAGAAGCAGAAGTCCTTCAACGACAAGCAGGCGCAGGGCGCCGCGGAGCGCCACGAGGCAGCTCAGGCCGGCCAGGCGAGCGAGCCGGAGAGCGGCCAACCACCCAACCAGGGCTGAGCGCCTGGCGCGTCGCCATGGATCTCGGCGCGCATCTGCCGCTGATGGAGTTCGGCCAGGAAGGCCAGTCGCTCGCCCGGGTGCAGGCGACGGCGGACGCTGCCCGCGAGTGTGGCTTCGCGGCGATCTCGCCAACGACCACTTCATCTTCTCCACTCCATGGCTGGACGGGCCGACGGCACTCGCCGCCGTGATCGAGCGTTCCGGTGACCTGGAGCTGGCGACGACGATCTCGCTCGTCTCCCTGCGGGGACCGGTCGCCTTGGCGAAGACCCTCGCCGCCCTCGACGTGCTCTCCGGTGGTCGCCTGGTCGCCGGGCTCGGGCCGGGCTCGTCGAAGGCCGATTACGACGCGCTCGGAGTGCCCTTCGACGACAGGTGGAAGCGTTTCGACGAGGCGGTGGCCGTCCTGCGCCACCTGCTCCAGCCCGATCGGGACGCGCCGGACACCAGCTTCTTCTCGCTTCCGGACGCGGACCTGCTGCCGGCACCGGCTCGGGCCGGCGGCATCCCGATCTGGATCGGCAGCTGGGGCTCGGAGGCCGGCCTGCGCCGGGTGGCGCGCCTCGCCGACGGGTGGCTGGCGTCGGCCTACAACACCTCGCCCGCCGGGTTCGCCTCCGGGAGTGAGCTGCTGGACCGCGAGCTTCGCGAACGCGGCCGCGACCTCGAGGGCTTCCCGAAGGCGCTCGGGACGATGTGGACGTGGGTCACGGAGGACCGGGGCGATCGCGACCGGGTGCTTCGCACCGTCCTCGGTCCGCTCCTCAAGCGCGATCCCGACGAGCTCGGCGAGCAGGTCTGCGTCGGTTCGGCGGAGCATTGCGCCGAGCTGCTTTCGAGCTATGCCGATGTCGGCTGCCGGCGGGTTTTCATCTGGCCCCTGGGAGACGAGGCGCGCCAGCTCGAGCTCGTGGCCGGAGAGGTGGCCCCGCAGATCGAGCGCTGAGCCGGCGCCCGCTACAACAAGGGGGCATGGAGGCGACCGCCACCACCCTGACCGCACGGGAGCTCGAGCAGGTCGCCGATCCGCTGCCCGAGGAGTTCGAGCCCTCCAGTGTTCGCCGCCATCTGCTGATCATCGCCGCGATCGTGGCTGCGGTCGTCGCCGTGATCGCGCTCGTGCCGGGGCTCGGCGACCTTCGTGACAGCTTCGCGAACGCGAAGCCGGAGTGGCTGGTCGTTGCGGGCCTGCTCCAGCTCGGCTCGTGCCTCAGCTATGTGCTCGTCTTCCGCGCCGTCTTCTGCAGGCGGATGGGGTGGACCACGAGCCTCGAGATCGGGATGTCCGAGCTCGCCGCCAACGCGCTGCTCTCGGTCGGCGGAGCGGGAGGGCTCGCGCTCGGGGTCTGGATCCTCCGCCGCGGGGGCATGGACACCGGCCACATCGCCCGCCGCACCGTCGCGTTCTTCCTGATCACGAGCCTGGCGAACGTCGCCGCGCTGATCCTCGCCGGGATCGGGCTCGCGACCGGGGCCCTGTCCGGCTCGGAGAGCGTCGCGCTGGCGCTGATCCCCGCCGCCGCCGGGGTTGCGGCGATCGTCCTGGCCCTGCTCGTCCGCAGCGGCGCCGGTGCACCTCGCCGACCGGCTTTCCAGGCCGAAGCTGCAGAAGGGCCTCGGGACCCTCTCCGACGGGATCGGCGAAGCGGTCGAGCTGCTTCGCTCCCGCGATCCGGCGCTGCTGCTCGGCGCCGCCGGCTACATGCTCTTCGACGTCGCGATGCTCGGCGCGTGCTTCGCCGCCTTCGGCTTCGCGATCCCGCCGGCGGGCATCCTCCTCGTCGCCTATCTCGTCGGCCAGCTCGGCAACCTGATCCCGATCCCGGGCGGCATCGGCGGGGTCGACGCGGGCTTGATCGGGACCCTCGTCCTCTACGGGGTGGAGCCGATGGAGGCGGTGCCGGCGGTGATCGCCTATCGCGCCTTCGTCCTCTGGGTCCGGCGGCCATCGGGCTGCCGTGCCTCGCTTCGCTGCGGCGCAGGCTCGCGACCGAATCCCACAACATCGCCGCCTGCACGCCCGGCCAGCGAGGTCGAGGTCCTCGGCGCCGGAATCGTCCAGGCCGGCGACGCGCCCGTGCGCCTCGCGGCTCCCACGAGGCCGGGGACGACGGATGCGCTCCGGCGGTCGAGGCTCTGCGAGGCCCCCGCCTGCACTCACCTCGACTCGATCGAATACGTCGACCGCGCCCGACGGCGCCGGATGCGAGGAGTGCCTGGCGAGCGGCGGGAGCTGGATGCACCTGCGGATGTGCCAGGCCTGCGGCCACGTCGGCTGCTGCGACAACTCGCCGGGCCGGCACGCGACCGCGCACCACACGCGACCGGCCACCCGGTGATCCGCTCGATCGAGCCCGGCGAGGAATGGAGCTGGTGTTACGTCGACGAGGTCGCGTTCGAGCTCGAGCGCGCCCGCTAGATCTAGGAGGCCCAACATGCTGCTGGTGATCGGTCGAGTCGAATGCGCTGCCGAGCGGCGCGACGAGCTCGTCGCCCAACTGAAGGAGATGCAGGACAACTCCCGCCGCGAAGAGGGCTGCCTGCGCTACGGGTTCTTCGCCGCGGTCGAGAACCCGCTGAGCTTCGTCGCGGTCGAGGAGTGGCTGGACCGGGAAGCGCTCGACCGCCATTTCGCCCAGCCGCACCTGCAGGAGTTCACCGGCCGCCTGCTGGAGCTGGTCTCGGGTCAGCCCGAGGTCGCGATCCACGAGATCGCCGAGACCAACCCATTCCCCGGGGGCCGGGCCGGATAGGCCGCGGTAAGGCTCTCCGGCTCGCCTTCGGCTACGCCTCGCTCTCGCGCACCTCGGGCCTGCCCAGCACCGACGGCTCGACCCGCAGCACGCGCGCCGGCCAGCGTCGGCAGCCACCAGTTCCAGCGGCCCATGAGCGAGATCACCGCGGGCACGATCAGCGCCCTGATGATCGTCGCGTCGAGCAGGATCCCGGCGGCGAGCCCCGTCGCCATCATCTTCAGGTCGGTGCCCGGGCCCGACGCCATCGCGACGAAGGCGAGGAACAGGATCAGCGCCGCGCTCGTCACCAGCCGCCCGGTGCGGCCGATGCCCGGTGATCACCGCTTGATCGGTCGACCCGGTGCGGTCGTACTCCTCCCGCATCCGGCTCAGGATGAACACCTCGTAGTCCATCGAGAGCCCGAAGAGGAAGGCGAAGATCATCAGCGGCATCCACGACGGGATCGATCCCGTCGCCTCGATCCCGAAGATCAGCTCCGAGCCGAAGCCCTCCTGCCAGACCAGGACGAGCACGCCCCAGGCCGCGGCGACGCTGAGGATGTTGAGGATGATCGCCTTCAGCGGCAGGAGCAGCGAGCGGAACGCCCGCGCCAGGAGGATGAACGTGGTGACCGTGATCAGCGCGATCATCAGCGGGAAGCTGCCGTAGACGGCGTCGATGAAGTCGTCGTTCGAGGCGGGCTGGCCGCCGACGCGGACGTCGGGACCGCCGCGTGCGCGGCGTCGCGGACGCCGTCGAGCGTCGCCTCGCCCTCGTCCGATCCCGGAGTCGGGGATCGGGATCGCCTCGACGAGCGCGGTGCCGTCGCGGCGCCAGCTGCTCGTTCGCCGGGGCGACGGCGCCGTGGATCCCCTCGACCTCGTCGAGCGTCGGCGGCGACCTCGTCGGGATCGGTGTCGCCCTCGATCAGGACCTCGTGCGGGAGCAGCGCGCCCTCGCCGATCCCGGCGTCCTCGAGCGCGGTCAGGCCCTCCTTCGCCTCGCCGGACTTGGCGAGCGTGTTGGCGTCGGAGGTGCCGAGCTGGAGGTTCGTCGCGGCGAACACCAGCGCGAGGACGACCGCCATTCCGGCGCCCGCGGCGAGCCAGCGCCGCCGCGAGACCGCCTCGGCCCAGCGCGTCCAGGCGCGCGAGGCCTTGTCGTCGGTGCGCCGGTGCGGCCAGTCGAGCCGGCGCCCGACCTTGGCGAGGACGACGGGCAGCAGCGTGATCGCGACCAGCGTCGAGACCAGTGGGATCAGCATCCCGCCGTAGCCCATCGAGCGCAGGAACGGCAGCGGCAGCGCGATCAGCGCGAGCAGGCCGATCGCGACCGTGATCCCGCTGAAGACGACCGCCCGGCCGGCGGTCTCCATCGCCCGCTGCACCGCCTCGTCGCCGCTGCGCCCGTGCGATCGCTCCTCGCGCCAGCGCGAGACGACGATCAGCGCGTAGTCGATCGCCACGCCGAGCCCGATCAGCGCGATCAGGAACTGGACGATCGGCGAGACCGAGGTCAGCTCGGTGAGCCCGAGCAGCAGCAGGAAGGTGGTCATGATCGAGACGACCGCCATCAGGAGCGGCACGAGCGCCAGGAACGAGGCGAAGACGAAGGTGAGGACGAGCAGCGCGCCGACGCCGCCGAGCACCGCCTCGAGCGAGCACGCCGGGCCCTCGGAGTCCGCGCCCGAGTCCTCGGCCAGCGCGTCGAATCCGGTCAGCTTCACGGGCTCGCCGGCGACGGTGCGTCCCCTCGAGCGCGGCGCTCGCCGCCTTCTCGGCGGCCGGGTTCTCGCCGAAGGCCGAGTCCGGGTCGGGCGGCGGATAGACGACCGCGAAGGTGGTGCCGCCGTCGTCGGAGACGAAGGTCTCGTCGCCGGTCGAGGCATACGACGCGGACCGCGAGCCCGGCAGCGCCTCGGAGAGCTTCGACTCGAGCTCCTCGAGGTCGGCCTTGACCGGCCGGCGAATCGACCGACTCGCCCTCGGGCAGGGTGACGACCGGGATCAGCGGCGCGGTGTCGCCGCCGGTGCCGCCGTAGCGCTCGGCGATCACCTGGTTGGTCTCCCAGCCCTCCTTGTTCGGGACCGAGAACTCGGGCTCGAGCGCCTCCGACGCCGGGCCCGCGGCGGCCATGCCGGCGATCGTGAGCACGACCCAGGCGATGACGACGATCTTCTTGTGGGCGAGGACCCAGCGGGTCAGTGCGGACAAGGTCTACCTCCGGGCGGTCGGTTGGGGTTAACTGCGCATCCTTGACGTCTAGGAGAGGCCACGGAACTCATCGCTCGCCGGGAGGAATCTCCGGGAGCCTCGGGTGTCATGCTCGTCCCATGACCTACGAGACGATCCTCTATGAGACCGACGGCCCGATCGCGACCGTCACCCTGAACCGGCCCGAGACGCTGAACTCGATCGTGCCGCCGATGCCCGACGAGGTCGAGGCCGCGGTTCACGCCGCCGATCCGCGACCCCGAGGTGAGGGTGATCGTGATCCGCGGAGCCGGGCGCGCCTTCTGCGCCGGCTACGACTTCGGCGAGCGGCTTCCACCACTGGGACGAGCTGCTCACCGACGACGGAGAGTGGAACCCGGGCAAGGACTTCATCGGCACCACCTCGCACGCGGTCGCGCCGACGCAGAAGTTCATGAGCATGTGGCGCTCGCCGAAGCCCGTGATCGCCCAGGTGCACGGCTGGTGCCTGGGAGGCGGCAGCGATTACGCCCTCTGCGCCGACCTCGTGATCGCCTCCGAGGACGCTCGTATCGGCACCCCCTACTCGCGGCTCTGGGGCGCCTACCTGTCCGGGATGTGGATCTACCGCCTCGGGCTGACCAAGGCGAAGGAGCATGCGCTCACCGGGCGGCCGCTCTCGGGCCGCGAGGCGGCGGAGATCGAGCTGATCAACGAGGCGGTCCCGTTCGACGAGCTCGAGGCGACGGTGCTCCAGCGCGCGCAGGAGCTGGCCACGCTGCCACCGGCGCAGCTCGCGGCGATGAAGATGATGGTCAACCAGGCCTACGAGAACATGGGCCTTGCCTCGACCCAGACGCTCGGCTCGATCCTCGACGGGATCATGCGCAACATCCCCGAGGCGAAGCGATGGATCGAGCGCGCCGCCGAGGAGGGCGTGCCGGCGATGGTCGCCGAGCGCGACGGGCCGTTCGGCGACTACAGCCAGGCGCCGCCCGAGGAGAAGCCCGATCCCAGCAACGTGATCGAGCCCTGAGCGTCGCTCAGGCGTCCGACCGAGCAGAGGACGAGCACCGCCTGATCGTCGTCCAGGCGCTCCGCGCGCGACGAGGCTTCGTGCCTGACGCGATCGGCGATCTCCGACGCCGAGCCTCGGGCGCACCCGCGGAGTAGCTCGCGCAGCCAGGCGAAGCCGTCGCCCGCCTCGCCGAGCTCGACGAGCCCGTCGGTGTAGAGGATGAGGGCGTCGCCGGGCACGAGCGCGATCTCGTGGTCCTCGAGCACGGGCGACTCGAAGACCCCGAGCAGCATTCCGGGGCCGCCCGCGTCCTCGACCTCGCCGTCGGCGCGGACGATCAGCGGTTGCGGGTGACCGGCGTTGCAGATCGTGACCAGGTGGCCGTTGGAGCTCGTCGCGAGGCGCGCGTAGGACGCCGTCAGGAAGCCCGGCCCCTCGCCCTGCTCGATCACGGCCTGGTTCAGGCGGCGCAGCGTCTCGCTCGGCAGCCTCGACTGATCGGCGACCGCGCGCAGCGTGTGGCGGGCGAGCCCGGTCAGCGAGGCAGCGGCGGGGCCCTTGCCGCAGACGTCGCCGATCACCCCGTCCCACTCGCTCGGCCCGGTCTGAAACAGGTCGTAGAAGTCGCCGCCGATCTCCTGGCCCCGCGCCCCCGGGCGGTGCCAGGCGGCGGTCTCCAGCCGCGGGATCGCCGGCAGCCGGGGCGGCAACAGGGCGACCTGGAGGGTGTGCGCGATCTCCGCCGTCTCGCGCTCCGCGCGGACACGCACGGAGGAGAGGATCGCGAGCACCAGCGCCGTCAGCCCGGCGACGCCCGAGAAGAGCTGGGCCAGAAGGAGGCTCTCGTCCTCCGAGGGCTCGACGAACGGCCCGGAGCCTCCAGCCGTGTACGCCACCGCGATCGCGGCGACGATGAGCGCCGCGGTGGTGGCGCCGGGCTGCCAGAAGCGAAGGGCGGCCCAGATCAGGAACGGGAACAGCAGGAAGACGGTCGTCGGTCATGCCGTCGAAGACGAGCAACCCGACCCCGACGAGGGAGGCCACCATCGCCGGCCCCTCGAGCGGCCGGCCCGGAAGCTCACGAAACGGCCAATACGTCGCGATCACCATCAGGAACGGCGCGACCAACAGGATCCCGCCCATGTCGCCAAGCCACCACGTCCGCCAGACCGAGGCGGCATGGTCGGTGAACTGGTCGCCGGCGGCGAGGCTGGCGACCCCGATCGTGGCGGCGATCGTCGTGCTGATCACCCCCGCCAGGAGGACGAGCATGAAGACGTCGGCGAGCCGCGGCAGCCGTGGCCGGAAACCACCCCGGCGCAGAAGCCAGGCGCCGACGAGCGCCTCGAGCGTGTTCCCGACCGTGATCCCGAGGGTGGTGTAGAGGGGCACGTCGGTGGTCGACGTTGGCGAGAAACGCCCCGAGCGCGACACCGGGCCAGAGGCGTGGCCCGCCGAGGACCAGAGCCGCCAGCGCGATACCCGCCGGTGGCCAGATCGCGGTTACGTTCTCGGTCGCGAAGGCGAGCTCGAGCCCGAGCTTCGCAGCGCCGAAGTAGGCGAGCGCGACGGCGAGGCCGACGGCGACCGTTACGCGCCAGTCACGTTCGATCCGGCGGAACACGGAAACGACGTTGTGCGCTTCCCCGCCCGCGGTTTGAGCCGCGGCGGTCAGCGCTTGCCGAAGATCATCACCGAGTTCGGGTCGGCCGGATCGACCTTCACCGTCACCTCGTCGCCCTCGCTGAAGGGCGCGGACGGGTAGATGTACTGGTTGAACGTCACCTGATAGGACTCGGCGCTTTCTGGGTGAAGGGTCGCGACGATGACGTTCTCAGCCCCACCCGGGGTGTCCGTATTGCCGGTCGGGGACATCGAATCGATCTTCGCCGGGGTGTCGACGCCCGAGTCCATCAACTTCTTCGCCCGGTTGGCAAGCGCCATCTGGTCCGCCCGAGGCGCCGACGCCCACCTTGCTGGTGGCCGCCTGCGCGGACTCCGCGGCTGATTTCACCCGATCCATGAATCCCATTGGGAAACCTCCTCTGATGGTCTCTCCCCCCGGCTCGGGCGACTCTAACGCGGACCGCCTGGCGGTCAAGAAATCGTGCTCAGCAGCCGACATAACTAGAGGTGAGCTCTCCGTCGCCGTCGCACGCGTCTCCGCGACTGGTCCTCCGGCGGCTTTTCGACGCCCTCGCCGAGCGTGACGATCCCTACGCGGGCGCCGATCGGGCGAACGCGGTGCGGATCTCCGCCATCATCCTCTCGCTGAGCGGGCTGCTCACGGCCGTCTACCTGCCGCTCGACCCGCCCACCGCGGAGATCGGCGATGCCGGGTGGGTCGTCGCCGGCGCCGTGATCGTCGCCGCCATCGCCTGCCGGCGGGCTCATCCGCAGGCGGCGGACAGAACCTGAGCTTCAACGCGCTTCTCGCGATCGCCTACGCGGGACTGGCCCAGACCGCCCTGATGACCTGGCTCGCCGGCGGCTGGTTCAGTCCCTATACCCAGGTCCTGCTCCTCTGGATTGGCTGCGCCATGGGCGTCCACCCGCCGCGCCGGGCCCTGATGGTGGTCCTCGCGGCCGGGGTCGTCGCCTTCCTGCCGCTCGCCTACGACGGCTGGAGCGCAGCCGGCGTCGAGCGGACCGCGAGCCAGTTCGTGCTCTGGACCCTGCTCGGGTTGATCGTGCTGATGCTGATGACCTACATCCGCGGCCAGCGGGTCGCGCTGCGCTACCAGAGCGACAGCGCCGAGGCGCTGGCGCGCGTCGACCCGCTCACCGGCCTCGGCAACCGCCGCGCCTTCGACGAGACGCTCGAGATCGAGATCGACCGCGCGCGAGCGAGCCGCTCGACGCTGAGCATCGCCCTGCTCGACCTCGACGGATTCAAGGAGCTGAACGACCGGCTCGGGCACATCGAAGGCGACAGTTGCCTGAAGTCGGTCGCCGAAGGCCTCGAGCGCGCGAAGCGAGAGCCCGACCACGATCTTCCGCTGGGGCGGCGACGAGTTCGCGGTGATCCTCCCGGGACACGGGCGGCGAGCAGGCGAGCACAGCGGTCGCCCGGATCTCCCAGCCTCGAGCCCGCGATCGAGACGAGCGACGGACGCGCGCTCAGCTTCTGCTGCGGGCTCGCGAGCTGGAGGAGGGGATGTCCGCCAGCGAGTTGCTCGAGCGCGCCGACCTCGACCTCTTCTCTCGCAAGCGCGACCGGCCAGAGCCGATCGAGGGCCGGCCGCTGTATCGTCGCGCCCGGGTTGAGCCGCGGACGGCGACAAGATCGAGATCGTCATCGCCGACGACCACGGCGTCGTGCGGACCGCGCTGCGGATGCTGCTCGACGCGGAGCCGGACTTCGAGGTCGTCGCCGAGGCCGAGGACGCCGAGGGAGCGTCGCGGTACACGAGCGGCCACAAGCCCCACGTGCTCGTCCTCGACCTGAACATGCCCGGGGAATCCGGGCTGCAGGCGATCCCGCGCATCCGCGAGGGCGCCCCGGAAACCCAGATCGTGATCCTGACGATGCAGTCCGAGACCGCGTTCGCCCGGGAGGCGATGCAGAAGGGCGCCCGCGCCTACGTGCTCAAGGAGGCGGCCGAATCGGAGCTCGTGAAGGCGGTGCAGGATGGCCGCCGCGGGGCAGACCTACCTTCAGCCCGAGCTCGGCGCGAGGCTCGCCTCGGAGCGCCGAGCCCTCGAGCGACGACGACCTCTCCGACCGCGAGCTCGAGGTGCTCCGGCTGATCGCGCTCGGCCACACGAACAACGAGATCGCCGATCAGCTCTACCTGAGCGTCCGCACGGTGGAATCCCACCGCGCGCACATCCAGCAGAAGCTACGTCGATCGACGCGATCCGAGCTCGTCCGTTACGCCCTCGAGCGCGGACTCCTCGAGGGCTAGGCGCCGGATCGCCGGTACGGCAGGCGCGCCTCGACGATCGCGCCCCTGCCCGGGCGCGGCCCGAACCTCGATCGTGCCGCCCGCCATCGCCACGCGCTCGCGCATGCCGAGCAGGCCGAAGCCGGCGTTCGGCGCATCGGGGTCGAAGCCGACTCCGTCGTCGGTGATCAGGACGTCGACGTAGCCGTTGGTCTCGGTGACCTTGAGCGAGACGCGCTCGGCCCGGGCGTGCTTGGCGACGTTCGAGAGCGCCTCCTGCACCAGCCGGTAGATCGTGCTCTCGAGCTCGGGTGCGAGCCGGCCCTGGCCCTCGCCCTCCGTCGCGCCGACCCGGACGTCCGTGTCCATCTCGAGCCCGACCAGGCTCGCGCTGCGCTCGCTCAGGGTCTCCAGCGCCGCCGCCAGCCCGAGCTCGTCGAGGGCGGCAGGGCGCAGCTCCGAGATCAGGCTGCGCAGCGATCGGATCTCCTCTGCGATCTCGTCCACCGCCGTCGCGACGACCTCGCGCAGACCTCGCTCCGAACCGCCTCGGAGCGCCGAGGCGAGGGCTACGCGAAGCGCGCCGAGACCCTGCAGGGTCTCGTCGTGGAGCTCGCGCGCCCAGCGCTTGCGCTCGAGCTCGGCGGCCTCGATCGTGCGGCGCAGCCGGTCCTGGGCGACGTCCCGCGCGGTCGCGACGGCGGTCGCCGCGCTGGCCGCGAACGCCAGCAGGAGGCGCTCGTCCTCCTCGGAGAACGACGGGCCGTCGCGACGGTCGAACGCGGCGACGACCCCCAGCGCGGAGCCGCGGAACTCGAGTGGGACGACGATCGCCGCCGAGGGCGCGGTGTTCGGCGCGTCCGCCGGGGCCGGGGACGCCGGCCATGCCCTTGAGCGTGTCGACGCGCTGAGGCTGCAGGGTGCGAACGACGGTGGCGGTCAGCCCGGCGAGCGGCACGCGCATCCCGTGGATGCCGCTCTCGACGTTGCCGGCGGTCGCAGCAACGACCAGGGCGTCGCCCTCGACGAGCATCACCACGAGGCCCTGCGCCTCGACCAGGGCGCGCCCACGCTCGACGATTGCGTCGAGCACGGTCTCGAGATCGGTCTCGCCGCCGATCGCCCGCGCGATGTCGGTGGTGGCCTCGAGCCGCCGGAATGCTCGGCGAAGCTCCTCGTCGGCCCGCGTGCGCTCGGTGACATCGCGGATCGCGGCGAGCGCGATCGTGCTCTCGCCGGTCTCGAGGGCCGAGAGCGAGATCTCGCACGGGAACTCGTGCCCGAGCCAGTGCCGTCCGCGCAGGCCGACCCCGACGTTGATCGGCCGCATGCGGGGGTTGCGGAAGAAGGTGCGCACGTACTCCGGCTCGTGCTCGCTCGAGTCCTCGGGAACGAGCAACTCGATCGGCTGCCCGATCAGCTCGTGGCGGTCGTAGCCGAAAAGGCGCTCCGCCTGGGCGTTCACCAGCACGATCCTGCCCTCCTCGTCGACCCCGACCTGAGCATCGGGCGCCGACTCGATCAGCTGGTCCTGAATGCTTCGCGCCTGGCGGGTTCCGGCCGACGGGGCGGCACCCGCGACGGCGACGCCGCAGAAGGCGACGATCCGGGCGAGATAGCCGAGGGCGCTGAGCCCGGCGTCGTCGGCGAGGTCCCAGGCCCCGACTGCGGCGGTCGCGAACGCGGCGGCGAGGAGACCGGCGACGACGCCGAACTCGACCGCGATCAGCGCGATCGGGATCACGAAGAGGATCGCGACCAGCTCGGCCTCCTCCTCGAGCGGGAACTGCAGGCCGAAGATGACCAGGAAGAGCGCGACCGCGACGACGAGCACCGTCGTCGGTCGCTTGCCTCCCTTGATCCCGCGCGGGCTGCGCTCGGTCAGACTCGCAAGCCCGCGCCTCGCTCCCCTCAAGCGGGCCTCACCGTCATGGGGCTAATTTAGACCTCCCGGCGAATGATGTGGCCGATGGCGGGCCACGAGAGGATCTGCCCGGGCTGGTTCAGGTCTGGCTGCCGGCGAGCCGGGTGCCGTCCGGCCCGAGCTCGACCTCGACCTCGATCGAGTCGCCGCCGGTCGGCGGGCTGACCGCGACCTTGCCGCCGATGTGGGCCGAGAGATGCTCGCCGGCGAGCTGCTCCGGCGGCCACCAGAGCGTCGCCGAGCCGGTCTCCTCCGTGCCCGTGGCGGCGTGCTCTCCACCCGGCCTGCTGAGAAGGCCGCTGATCGACGGGGCGAAACGGCGAGGACTCGACGTCGACGCCGGCCTCGGCCGCGATCGAGGCGGCGACCGCGAGCGCCTGCTGCGCCGCGATTCCCGCCTGGCGCACCGGGAACGAGGTGACCTCGCCGGCGGCCCAGATCCGATTCGCGCCCTGCACCCTGCCGAAGGCGTCGACCGGGAGGAAGCCCTCGGCGTCGCGGGGAAGCCCGGCGATCCGGGGGCCCTCGACGACCGGCATCGACAGCACGCGGTCCACCTCGATCGAGCCCTCGGGCCGGAGCATCGAGCGAACCCTCGGCGAACGCGACCGGCTCGCGGGCGGTCGACGAGCTCGATGCCGGCGTCGGCCAGGCGTTCGCGCGACGATCGCGCTCGGCGTCCTGGCCGAGCAGCTCGACCGCGCGGCTCTCGTAGGTGGCGAGGAGCAGCTCGTTCCCGGTGAGGCCCTCGCGGCGCATCCGGCGAGCCGTGGTCAGCGCCAGCTCGTAGGTCGGAAGGGTCCAGCGGATCGCCGCGGGGCATCGCGAACGCGACCCGGCGCACCGTCCCGAGGCGCAGCTCGTCGAGGAGCGCGTCGAGGGCGCCGGCGTCGCCCGCGCCCCAGCAGGTGGTGACACCGGGGATCGCACCGCGCGGGCGGGCGCCGAAGGCGACCACGAGCGCATCGAAGGGGATCCGGTTGCCGGTGATCGTTCGCGCCTCGCGGGCCTCGTCGTCGACGGCGACGATCGCGTCGGAGCGGAAGCCGAGCCCGTGCTCGGCGGCGAGGGCGCCGAGGTCGAAGCGAGCGGGTCGTCCCTCGGCCGCGGGAGCGCCGGCGGCCTGGGTGCGAACCGGCAGGTCGCGCACCGGCGACACGAGCGTCAGCTCGCAGCGCTCGCAGCAGAGCCGGCGCAGCGCGAGCGCGGTTTCGAGCGCGGCGATGTCGCCGCCGTAGACGATCACGTGCAGGGGCGAGGGCGAGGACTCGGGCGGCCGAGGATCCATGCCTACCAAGCTAGGACTCGGGGCACCCCGATTCATCGGTGGCATCTACCTATCCGGGCGCGGAAAAGTACTGATCGGGGTGCGCTTCGTGCCTGGCCGGATCCCGACCCCAAAAGCAAGGTAGGGCGGCCCGAAGGCCGCCCTACCTGGAGGGGGATGCCTAGGTGTGTTACCTAGGGTTCCTAGGTGGGGGGTGTACCTAGGTATGTGTGGGGCGCCTCGTCCGAGATCCCTCCCGGCCTCGACTCCCCAAATCACGGAGCGACCCTTCCCTGGGCCACCACTGGGGCTCGACTCCGTTCAAACTCCGCACGGACGCATCGTGCCCGGTCGCCGTCGGTTGCACATCCGCTGTTTCCCCCCACTTGACTGCGGGGAACTACTGATTTTGACAGTGCGTCACACCTGATCGATCCAGGGCAAAACGAAGGGCGGCCCGGAGGCCGCCCTTCGCGGAACTTCGCTTGTCGCTGACGCGATTACTCTTCTGCTTGCAGGTCTGCGAGTCCGACGGGCTGAGCGAATTGACGCCCTGCGGGTTCGAGTTGTAGGTGAACACGCCGTCGACTGTGAGCTTCTTGTCCTTGCAGGTACCCGTGATGTAGTCCGAGTACTTCTTGTTGATCTGGCCCTTGCCGAGCGTCGCGTTCGAACGTTGACGATCGAGCAGGCACCGCCGGCGAGCGGCGGAACGCGTGAACGTGATCTCGTTCCCCTTCAGAGACGCCGGGGATGAGCGTGATCGTCGAGTTGCCACCGAGGTTCGGCGTCCGAGTGCAGGAGGATCCCCTGCCGTGCGTGTTGAACGCGGCAACCTTGACGCCGGGGATGTCCGGCGGGTCCTCGCTCGCGCTGCAGGTCGCGGAAGCGGTCGCCGGTGCCGACGAGGGACTTCTTGCACTCCGCCTTCGCCTGCGCGTTGTTCAGCGTGCGCGACCGTGTTCTCGATCGCACGTGGGGACGCCCTTGCGGTTGAACTTGAGGTCCTTGTCGTAGGTCGAGAACGACCTTGTTCGCCGACGGGAACCTTGTTGACCGGGTCGTCGCTGCTGATCCCGACCTCGGTGAACAGCGAGACGTCCTTCGCGGGCGTCTTCTTGGTCGCCTTCTTCGGCAGCTTGGAGGGCTTGATCACGAGATCGACCGTACTGCGTGACGCCGTTCTGCTCGACGCTATCGGCAGCGGCGAGTCCCGCGACCGAGATCGCCGCGGCGATCGAGAGCGCGCCGACCAGGCCCGCCATGCGCTTTGTGCGCGTCAATGTGTCTCCTCTTCGTTTTGTCCCAGCGCACAGCGCGCGGGTACTTGTCGTCCCCCCGGTACGCGGGGGATCCTTTCATTCAACACATCTCAGTCAAGTCCGATGCGGCGCCGCTGCCTACTTCTGGGGGCGAACGTGCTGGAAATCGGTCTCCTCGTGCGGCGGCCTCGCCGACCGAGTCGAACGGCTCCTGCTTCGTGCAGGCCGTCTGCGGCACCTCGTCGGAGGAGAGCTTGCCGGCGAAAGCGTACTTCTGGTAGCGCTCGAAGAACTGCGTGTTGCCCGGCTGGCGGTTCGGCAGGTCGGGGTCGTTCGGCGTCGGCCGGGTTGAGGATCGCGACGCCGCCGTTCGTGCAGTTCGCCGTGTCGAACACCGGCAGGTGGGTGGCGAGCGCGTTGTAGCCCTGCGGGTGGAGGTAGGGATTGGAGCGGTCCCAGCGCAGGCGCTGCGGGTAGCGCGGCGGCGGTGTCCGGGTTGAGCGTGGTGAGCGTGCGCAGGTAGTGCGGCGCGCTGCCGTCCGGGCAGGCTCGTCACCGCCTGGGTCGCCGCGGTGACGTTGCCGAGGAGCGCGGTGATCTCGTGGCGATAGTCCGCGATCACCTCGAGGATCGAGTTGAGGCTGCGGAAGGTCGGGTTGATCGCGCTCAGCAGGGGCGGCAGGTCGGACTTGAGCAGCCGCTCGATCGCCGGCAGGCCGCGCTTCGATGCGTTGATGACCGGCCCGAGGCCGTCGAAGAAGCGCTGCAGGCCCGGCGCCGCCTCGCCGAGCGCGACCAGCGTCGGGCTGAGCTCGCGGGCCGCCGGGCGGAGCTGCTGGACCAGCGGGTCGGTGTCGGCGGCGAAGCGGTCGAGCCGGCGCAGCGTCAGCTCCGACTCCTGCAGGAAGGTCGGCAGGATCGTGAACGTCTCGGCGAGCTCTGCGTCGCGGCTCGCCGTCGTCGAGAAGACCTCGTCGGTGTTCTGGATCAGGCCCCGCAGCTGGCCCTGGCGCTCGGAGAGCGCGTCGAAGACCTCGCCGGTGTCGCGCACGAACTCGCGCGTCGCGAGCCGCTGCGAGTCGAGCACCCGCAGGACGTCGTTGGTCTCCTCGGCGAAGGGGTCGAGGTTGCCGAGCGCCGCGTTCAGGTCGTAGCCGCGGCCGCCGATCACCGACTGCGCCTGGTCCTGCATCCAGGTCTGGAAGTTCGGCCCTGGTCTTGTCGTCGAAGCTGCGGAAGATCTCGTCGAGCTGGACCGACTCCGAGACCTGGGCCTCGGGCAGCTCGCCGCCCTCCGGGATCGTGTCGGGCCTCCTCCTCGCCCGGCGTGAGCTCGACGTAGGTCTCGCCGAGGAGCGTCTTCTGGCGCAGGGTCGCCCGCGTGTTCGTCCGGGATCGGCGCGAACTCGGAATCGATCTCGAGCGTGGCGACGCGCGGTCGCGGTGCTCGCCGGTCCGAGGTCGACGGCCTTCACCTTGCCCGACCGGGACGCCGGAGATCCGCACGTCGGACTCGACGGCGAGCTGGGTCGCCTCCTGGAACGGGACCTTGACGCGGTAGCCCTCGGGCGCCAGCGGGACCGGACCGCCGAAGGCGAGCCACAGGAAGAGCAGCAGGCCGAAGCACGAGAGCGCGAAGCCGACCGCGATGATGATCTGGCCGACTGTCGGTGCGCTTCTTCTGCATCGCGCCTACCGGCCCGTCCTCGGCGGGATGTCATTCCGGCAGCGTCGCCGGCTGCGCCGGCTTCCTCGCCGGAATCTTGACCTCGGCAGCGTCACTGCCGGCGTCCTCCGCTGGCGCGTCCGGTCGGCCGGGTCTGTCTCGGGCTCGGGCGTCGTCGTGGTCGTGGTCGTCTCCTCGGGCGTCGTCGTGGTCTCCGCGTTCTCCTCGGGCGCGTCGGGCTTGCCGTCGCCGTCGCGTCGCTTCGTCGTCGGCGTCGCCGCGGAAGGGCAGGTTCGACGGCGGGCAGATCTCCGACGCGAGTCGGGGTCAGGGTGCCGTCGTAGAGGAGGCGCAGGAAGGGTCGCTGGCTCGCCACCTGCTCCGCGAGGCGGGTGTTGCCGCAGGTGATCATCACGATCGCCGCGCAGGAGCGGGCCGTTGCCGTCCTGGAGCGTCGAGACGAGGTTGACGTTGTGGTTCAGCCAGGAGATCCAGAACAGGAAGCCCTCGTCCTGGGCGCCCGGCGGGTTGTAGGCGATCTCGTTGAAGAGGATGTTCAGGTCCTCGAAGCTCGAGCTGCAGCGCCGGGGTCGAGTCGGCGAGGCCCTTCGCGGCGGTGTTCAGGAGGCGGATCGGCTCGCCGATCTCCTGCGTCGCCGGCCGGATCTGCTCGCGGATCGGGCCGACCGTCTCGCGGAAGAACGGCCGGACCTGGCGCAGGGCCGGCGCCAGCGCCTGGGCCGCCGGCGTGAGGCGCCGCGACGCCGGCCCGACGATGTTGCGCGAACTCCTCGGCGCTCGCCAGCGTCGTCCGCGTCTCCTCGAGCGTCGAGGGGAACTCGCGCAGCGACTCGCGGATCGCCTCCTCCTGCGTTCGCGAACGAGGCGAGCACCTCGTTCGAGGAGTTGACGAAGCGCTTCAGCTGGTCGTCGCGCCTGCCGAGCTCCTCGGCGAGCGAGCCGAAGTCGTGGATCACCCGGCAGAGGTTCGCCCGGCGCGAGGCGAGCGCGCCTTCTGGAACGTGGCGATGTCGCGGGTCGGTCGGCTCGAAGCGGCGGAACACCGCCGAGAGCTGCTCGCCGCGGTCGCCGAGCGCCTTCGCGCCGTCGGCGAGCAGGAGCCTCAGGAAGGCGCGGGTGTCGGCGTCGAGCGAGGCGAGCACCTCGTCGGGGTTCACGTTCGGGGAGGTCTGCGAGGTCGGCACGATCGCGCCCTCCTCGATCGGCTGGCCGTCCGGCGACCCGGTGTCGATCTCGATCGTCATGTCCTGCAGGCCCGGTCCGGGGCCGCAGCAGGAACGTCGCGTCCTCGCGGATCAGCCCGCCGTACTCGGGGTCGACCTCCATCGTCACCTCGGCCGTGCCCTCGTCGAGCTCGACGCCGGAGATCTCGCCGACGCGGATGCCGGCGATCTGGACCGACTGGCCCTGGCCCGGGGTGACCGCCTGCGACGGTGGTGAACTCGGCCTTCAGCTGGAACTTGTCCTCGCCGAGGAACGGGCAGCCACTCCGGGAAGGTCGGCGCGCTGCTGCGAGAGGATCGCCGAACAGCACCGCGAGCGCCAGAGATCAGCAGGACGATGATCGCGATGAAGTCGCGTGCGTGCTCGCGGATCGCGCGGCTCACGGGTTGTACACCTCCGGGCTCGGGGGTCCGACGGCGGACGCGATGCCGTTCAGGTCGGGGACGTCGTTCGTGTGGCACTTCACGTCGCCGCGGAACGGCGGCATGTCGGTGATCACCGGCTGGGTGCCCGTGGAGGGCGTGACCAGGTTGGCCGCGAGGAAGTCGTTCGGCGCCGGGTGTCCGGGGGTTGGCGGTGCGCGCCTGGATGTCGCCGCCGCCGGGGTTGACGCGGGCGTACATGCCGTTGCCGTCGAAGCTCGCGCCGGCGCCGGCGCCGTTCACCGCGGCGTAGAAGAACTCGTTGAAGTTCGGCTGGCCGGTCGAGAACTGGTCATCGATCACGATGTCGCCGGTCGGGACGAGCACGTCGGTGACGCAGCGGCTGAAGTCCTCGATCTGCGGCATCAGCTCGATCCCGGCGCTGGTCGCCTGGGCGAGGTTCGGGGCCGACTGGACCGGGTCAGGCGCGCGATGTCGCCGAGCTCGTTCGGCTGCAGGAGCCGCGGCGGTCTGGCGCAGCCACGGGCGTCCCGGCCTCGATCGTCGCCGGCAGCTCCTCGAAGCCCGGCGTCGACTCGATCGCGAGGCGGCGCAGGGCGGGCAGCGCGCTCGTCGACCGCACGAAGCGCCGGGGTCGCCTCCTCGAGCGTCGGCGCGAGCAGGCGGACCGTCTCGGAGAGGTTCGGCCGACTCGTCGGCGAACGCGCCGGCGGTGGTGTTGAAGTTCGAGATCAGGTCGGGCAGGTTGCGACCCGGTGTCGCTGAGGCGCGGCGGAGAGCTGCGCCTGGGCGCGGACGAGGCGGGAGAGGTCGTGCGGCTGGGTGCCGAGCAGGGCGGTGTTGGCGATCGCCGAGTACTTGCCGGCGTCGCCGCCGTAGATGAACGAGTCGTTGATCGACTTCGCGGCGGTCTCGCCGCGCACGTCGGGGTCCTGGTCGGCGTCGTCGGCCGCGGTCGGCTCGTAGGTGAGCGCGGTGCCGTAGCCCTCGAGCAGGTCGCGCAGGTCGCGCGCGCTGGGCTGGTCGAGCGCGGCCGAGCACCTCGTCGAGCTGCACCGCGGTCGCGGTCTGGGTCACCTCAGGCGCTCGCCGTCGCCCAGCTCGGGCGCGCTGGGGCTGCCCGGCTCGAGGTCGAGGAAGAAGTTGCCCTCCAGGAAGAGGCGGGGCCGGATCTCGACCGTCGCGTCCTCGTGGATCGGCTGGCCCTCCTCGCTGACCGTGAACGTCGACCTCGGCCTGCTCGCCGAGCTCCTCGACCGCCGGTCACCTCGCCGACGTTGACGCCGGCGATCCGGACCGGGGAGTTCGGCGAGAGCGTGGCCGCGTTCTCGAACACCGCGCGGACGGTCTGGCCCTGCGAGCGCGAACGGGAACACCTTCGTCATCTTCGCGAAGGCGATGTAGGTCCCGACGAGGAGGATGATCGACCATGAAGACGCCGAACCAGATGCTGCGGCGGTGCTCCTGCTCCATCGTGCGGCGGGCCATCAGTCCCTGCCCCTGCGTTGCGCGTGCCCTGGTCGCCGGGCACGTTGCCGATCACCTGCTGGCCGGCGATGTAGGGCTCGTTGCCGGCCTCGCACTCGCGCGGGTTCTGGCCGGGCGAGGCGGTGTTCGGGTAGGGGTTGACGTGGAGGTAGTTGGCGGTGCTCGGGCCGTTCGCCGGGACCCCCGAGGGGATGCCCTCGTTGTTGGCCTCGTCGCCGCCGGTCGGCGGGTTGAAGGTGAGGAAGCGCTGCCAGGTGCCGATGCCGTCGGTGCCCGAGAACGTGCTCTCGAGGTTGCGGAAGAGCAGGAAGCCGTAGTTGCAGACGGTCTGCGCCGGGCGTGACGAAGCTGAGCGTCGGGTCGAGCTTGTTCATCGTCTGGGTCAGGCGGTTGAGGCCGGCGCGGGCGCCGTCGTCGTCGTTCAGGTCGTGCAGGGCGGCGGCGACCGGCGGGATGCGGCGGTTGAGCGCCGGGGCCCCGGGCAGGTCCTCGGCGCCGGCGATCGAGGCGGCCTCGAGCGCCGGCGCGTTCTCGGCGAGCGCCTGGGCGCCCGGGCGCAGGTCGTGGAAGAGGACGGCCGAGTGGCCGAGGAACGTGCGGATCCGCGGCCCGGTGTCGATCAGCGCCTGCTCGGCCGGGACCGAGCTCGTGATCGTCTCCTGGATGAACGGGCGGGCGACGCTCGCCAGCGAGGCTTGAAGGTCTCGTCGAGCCCGACGAACATGTCGGCCTGCGTCTGGGCCACGGGCGCGACCTCGGCGGCCGCCTGGGCGAGCGCCGGGAAGAGGTCGGTCGAACTGCGTCTTCGGGCGAGGCGATCAGGGTGGCGACGGGGAGCAGGCGCTCGACCAGCGGCTGGAGCTCGCCGATCGCCGAGTTGAGGTCGCCGCCGCGGCCGGCGAAGGTGTTGCCGAACTCGCGCAGGTTGGTCTGGATCGCGGTCCGCGTGCGGGCGTCGAACATGCCGAGGAACTGGTCGATGCTCGACCGGCTCCGGGGTCGCCGCGGAGAGCGGCATCAGCGAGCCGGCCTCGTAGCCCTCCTCCGACTTGCCGGGAACGATCTCGAGGTACTTGATCCCGAGCGCGGAGCGCGAGCGCACGATCACGGTCGAGTCGACCGGCAGCGGCTCGACCTCGGGGTCGAGCTTGAGGTCGAGCTTCGCGTTCGCGGTCGCCCGTCCTCCGTTCGCGACCGGCTCGATCGCCTCGATCTGGCCGACGCGGACGCCGCCGATGCGGACCTCGTTGCCCGGCACGAGCGTGTTCGCGTTCTCGACCTGGGTCGAGAGCTTGTAGGTCGGCGTGAACGGCAGGCCGCTGTTCGCGTTGTAGGCGAGGAAGACCGCGAGCACGGCGATGATCACCGTCAGCGCGCCG
This sequence comes from uncultured Thermoleophilia bacterium, assembly GCA_963844425.1. Lineage (GTDB taxonomy): Bacteria > Actinomycetota > Thermoleophilia > Solirubrobacterales > 70-9 > DASUSH01. The sequence goes on from CAWJOD010000021.1 coordinate 38,875, forward strand.
ATCATCACCGGGCTCGCCGTGATCCTGGAGACGCCGCGGCTCATGAGCCCGGCTCCAGCAGGAATCGGTAGAGCTCGTCCGCGCCGCGCAACGTCGCCGCCGTCGAGGGCGGCTTCGCCGCGTTCGTCGCGGGATCGAGGCCGCCGCCCACGCCGAAGAGGTCGTCGAGCTCGGTAGGCCCGGAGCCGGCGCATCGGGGGCGGCATCGGGCTCGGTCGGCGGCTGCCACTGCTCGGCGTCGAGCTCGGGCAGCTCGGACTCGCGCGGTCGTCGCGCTCGAGCGCTTCCGGCGCCGCCGGTCGGCGCGCGCGGGTGTCGACGCTCTGGAGGAAGTTGGCCTGGCAGCCGGTGAGCGGCGCGGTCACGTAGTCGGTGCAGTTCGAGGCGAGGAACTGCGTGCGCAGGAAGTGCCCGTACTGGTCGATGCCGTTGGCGGAGCCGCAGACGTTGAAGAGGGCGCCCAGGAGCCGCTCGTAGCCGCCCTTCTCGCGCAGGTCGCCGAGCAGCTTCGACAGGTTCTTGGACGGGCCGCGCGGAGGCGTCTGGCGAGATCGGCGACGTCTCCCAGGACCGGGTTCGAGGCGACCAGGTCCGGCGCGGCCTCCTCGAGCGCGTCGCCGAGCGAGGTCAGCGACGGCGTCGCGGCGTCCGCGAGCGGCCCGAGCGCCTCGGTCGCGCCGGTGATCGCCGGCGCCGCGTCGCCGAGGTCGGCGAAGACGGGCGTCGCCTGGTCGTTGAAGCCGCGCAGCTCGATCATCACCGAGCGCAGCTCGCGCAGGGTCGGCGGCAGCAGCTCGAACTGGCGCTCGATGTCGGCGCGGCGCTCCGCGGAGGCCTCGGCGGTGTCGCCGGAGGAGTCGATGAAGCCGGCGACGTTGGCGCGCTGGCGGGCGAGCGGGGCGAGCACCTCGTTGGAGTCGCGGGCGAGGCGCGCGAGGGTCTTGTCCTGGCTGGCGAGGACCGCGAGGATCTTGTCGGTCTCGCGCAGCGCCGGGTTGGCCCGCTCGATGACGTCGCCGAGCTCGTCGCCGCGCGCGGCGAGGCCGGCGCCGAGGTCGTTGAGGATGATCGAGAAGCGCTCCCGGTAGGGCCGGCGCATGATGTTGTTGACGAGGTCGAGGTCGACCGCCTTGCCGTTCGACTCGAGCGGCAGCAGGTGCTGGCCCGCACCGGGCTCGCCGTCCTCGATCGTCGGGAGCGGCGGCGGCGGCTCGGAGCCGGGCGCGCGGGGCTGGGTCGCCTGGCAGTCGACGAAGCGCTCGCCGAGCAGCGACTGCGGCCGGATGATGCAGGAGGCGTCCTCGCGGAAGTCCTGGAAGGCGGGGTCGGTGATCTTCAGGACGACGATCGCCTTGCCGGGCTCGGCGTGCGGCTCGGGGTCGAGGGCGACGATCTCGTCCTCGCGGCTGATCTCGGTCGACTCGATGCACGCCGACGTCGGCGCCGGCGATGCGGACCTCCTCGCCGGGGACGAGGAAGCTGCCGTTGTCGAAGGCGGCGCGGACCAGGTAGGCGTCGCCGGAGTCGCCCTCGGCGCCGCTGCCGAAGACGAAGCAGCGCGGCGGCGGCGAGGGCGAGCAGGGCTGTGGTCAGGATCCGCCTCATTCAGGTCAGCCGGGCGGAATGTCGGAGGGGTCGCACTTGCCGGCGAGGAAGCCGTCGGCCGAGGAACGGGTTGGAGCCGTCGGGGGCGGGCTGGGTGGCCGCGCCCGGGCAGGGGGCCAGGTCCGGGATCTGAAGTCGAGCTGGTCGTAGCGCTGGCTTGCCGGCTGCGGGGTGAGGGCGCCGGTCAGCTGCGTCGTAGTTGAAGATGCCCATCGCCGGCAGCCCGACGCGCGCGTAGTGGCCGTTGCCGTCGTAGTAGGCGGTCGCCTCGGCGAACTTGGTGACGAACGCCATCAGGTCGGGCGAGTACGGGGCGGCGAAGCGGAGGTTCTCGAGCGAGTCGTCGCAGCGCCTGGATCGAGGGGCCGACGGCTTCGCGGGTGCGCTGCTCGAACTCGGGCGAGAGGCGCAGGGAGTCGGCGAGGTCGTTGGCCGGGCCGGGCTCGAAGACGGCGTGGCCGAGGTCGTCGAAGACCGGGATCGAGCGCTCGGCGACGGGCCGCAGGTCGCGCAGGAAGGCGGGCAGGTCCGTGGTCGATCGCTTCGCCGCCGCGACGAACGGGTCGAGGTCGTCGAGGGTGGCGCGCAGGTTCACGAAGGTCGTGTTCGACTGGCGGAGGGCCGGCGGCAGCGCGACGAGGAGGCGGTCGAGCGAGCTGTTCTCCCGGGCGATCGCGCCGAGCGCCTCGTTCGTGTTCGAGACGAGCGAGGTGAGGTCGCCGCGGCGCGAGGCGATCGAGTTGACGACCTTGCCGGTGTCGACGACGAAGTCGGTGAAGACCTGCTGGTCGCGGGTGAGCTCCGCGAACAGCTTCTCGGTCGAGGAGAGGCCCGGAGTTGAAGTACTTGTAGGCGCGGTTGGCCTCGGGCCCGCGACCGACGTAGATGCCCGCCTGCCCCGCGATCACCTGCTGCAGCGCCCGCCGGGCTCGCGGCCGGAAGATGTCGAAGAGCTGGTCGATGTCGACCGGGGCGACCGTGTCGGCCTGCGGCAGCGGCTCCGTCGAGCTCGAGCTCAGGGGCGTTGTTCGGGCCCGGCGTGACCGAGATGTAGCGGTTGGCGACCCCGGAGAGCGACGTCAGCCGGATGACCGCCTCGGTGCCCTCCGTGAGCGGCTGCTCGGTCGTGATCGTGACCTCGGCCTGGTTGTCCTCGGTGAGGTCGATCTTCTCGACCGAGCCGACCGGGACGCCACCGATTCGGACCTCGTTCCCCTGTACGAGCTGCCCGCCGGTCTCGAACAGGAGCTTGTAGGTGTTCTTCTCGCCGCCCCCGGAGAAGAGGAGGAGCAGTACGAGGACGATCGCGGCGATCAGCGCGCCGAGCGCGGCGAACCGTGCGATCGGGGATTTGTTTTCTCTCATGCGCGAACTGGTGACCCTTACCCCCCGGTTGGCGACTCTCCTTCCCCAACCGCATGCTCGACTTCCGAGGCAATGCTACCCGTGCACGGGGCGTGCACGAAATCGCCTAACGCGAACTCAACCTTGGCTTGCCTGTGCGGACAACGCCGTCAGCGGCGTTTGTCCACCAGCAGAGTCTGCGCCGCCCTGCCGATCCGCCCGCGCTCGTCGCGGAGCAGGGTGTCGGCGAGGCCGACGCCGCTGGCCTCCGGCAGGGTGAGGGCGTCGAGGTAGACCCATTCGCCCGCCGGATAGCGGTGCAGATGGACGGTCAGATCGACGTTGATGAAGAGGAACTCCCGCCAGTCGAGCGCGGCGCTGACGCCGTTGCCCGAGTCCGCGGCGACCATGACCCGGACGAGCGGCGTCGGCTCCTCGCCGGCGACGAGCGGAACCCGCATCCGCATCCAGACGGTCGCCGGGCCGGGCTCGAGGAAGCCGCCGGTGACGAAGCGGTAGTCCATCGCGCGTGTGGTAGCCGACGTCCTGGCCGGTGGGGAAGAACTCGCCGGCCTCCGCCGATTCCGGACCGGGCGGAGCCTCTCCGCGACCCCGGGGATGTCCGCCGGCAGCTCGACCGGCTCGGTGCGCAGGCGCCAGGCGGTCGCCCGCATGAGCTCGCCGCTCGTCGTCGGAGAGGGTGGCCTCGCAGAGCTCGACCCGCCGCCCCGGCTTCAGCACCCGCGCCGAGACCGCGAGCGTCGCGATCGGGACCGGGCGCAGGATCTCGAGCGTGATCCGGCCGATCCGGCCGCACGGCCGTCGCCATCGCCGCCGAGCCGCTCGAGCTCGCGGGCGATCAGCCCCGCCGGCGGCCCGGCGTGCTGGGACCCCGGGTCCCAGGGGCCGCGGGTCAGCTCGGTGGCGCGATAACGGTCGCCGTCGGGCTCGTAGAAGGCATCCGTCACGGACCGGAATTCGTAACGAATCGGCGCTTGGCGTGACTAATGTTCAGAGACCGAATCGAAGGAGAACACCTGTGGAGAAGGTCAAGAAGTCCGACGCCGAGTGGCGCGAGCAGCTCTCCGACGAGGAGTACGCGGTCGCCCGCGAGAAGGGCACCGAGCGCGCCTTCACCGGCAAGTACTGGGACAACAAGGAGAACGGGCACCTACCGCTGCGTCGGCTGCGGCCAGCCCGTCTTCGCGTCAGAGACCAAGTTCGACTCCGGCACGGGATGGCCGAGCTTCTACGAGCCCGCCGAGGGCGAGAACGTGGAGACCGAGGAGGACCGAAGCCTGTTCATGCGCCGCACCGAGGTGCATTGCAGCCGCTGCGACACCCACCTGGGCCACGTCTTCGACGACGGCCCGAACCCGACCGGCCTGCGGTACTGCATCAACTCCTGCTCGCTGGACTTCGAGCCGGAGGAGTAGCCGCACCGAAGGGCGCGCGACGTCGGTTGATTGACCCCGCCGTCCTGACTTAGGGGTCGTATAGCACTCGCAAGTCAGGACGGCGCGTCGGGCGCCGGCCGCTCAGCGGGCGGCTCGCAGCTCCGCCGGTGCGCCCGCCGCGACCAGCGCCGGGGGCATCGAGATGCCGCCGTCGGCGTCCTGGCGGTTCTCGATCAGGGCGATCAGGGTGCGGCCGACGGCGACGGCGGTGCCGTTGGTGGTGTGGACGTGGACCGGGGCGGCCTCGGGCTCCGGGCGGTAGCGGCAGTCGGAGCGGCGGGCCTGGTAGTCGGTGGTGTTCGAGGTCGAGGTGAGCTCGCGGTAGCGCTCCTGGCTCGGGATCCAGCCCTCGCAGTCGAACTTGCGGGCGGCGGGGGCGCCGAGGTCGCCGACCGGGATGTCGACGACGCGGTAGGGGATCTCGAGCGCGCCCAGGATCCGTTCCTGGATCGCGAGCAGGCGCTCGTGCTCGGCGACGCGAGTCCGCCGGGTCGCAGAACGTGAACATCTCGACCTTGTCGAACTGGTGGACCCGGAAGATCCCGCGGGTGTCCTTGCCGGCGGCGCCGGCCTCGCGGCGGAAGCAGGTCGAGATCCCGGCGTAGCGGAGCGGCAGCTCGTCGGCCGCGAGGATCTCGCCCGCGTGCAGCGCCGCCAGCGAGACCTCGGAGGTGCCGACCAGGAAGAGCTCGTCGGCGGGGACCTCGTAGATCATCTCGCGCTCGGCGGGGAAGAAGCCGGTGCCGTAGAGGGCCTGCTCGCGGACGAGCACCGGCGGCACGACCGGGACGAAGCCCTCCGGCGCGAGCAGGTCGAGCGCGAAGCGGATCAGCGCGAGCTCGACGAGGACGAGGTCGCCGAGCAGGTAGGCGAAGCGGGAGCCCGACGCCGCCGCGGCGTGCTCCATGTCGATCAGCCCGAGCTCGGTGCCGAGCTCGAGATGGTCGCGCGGGTCGAAGCCGAAGCTCGGGCGCTCGCCGACCTCGCGCAGCACCGCGGCGTCCTCCTCGGTGTCGCCGTCGGGCGCGGCGGGGTCGGGGACGTTCGGCAGCAGCATCGCGAGCTCGTCGATCTCGGCCTCGATCTCGGCGAGCTCCGACTCGAGCGCCTTGATCTCGGCGCCGAGCTCGCGCATCGCGGCGATCTCCGCCTCGGCGTCCTCGCCCGCCCGCTTCGCCTCGGCGATCGCGTCCGAAGCCTGGTTTCGCCGGGCGCGGCGCTCCTCGAGCCCGGGCAGGAGCTCCCGCCTGCGGGCATCGAGCTCGAGCAGCTGGTCGAGCTGCTCGGCGGCGCCGCGGCGGGCGAGCGCCTCCCTCGCCGGGCCGGGGTCCTCGCGGATGCGCTTGAGGTCGAGCAGGGGGCCGCCCCCGGGGAGCCGGGGCCCTACTCGCTGTCGGAGCCCGGCCGCGGCGGCTCCTCGACGTCGCTGCCCGAGTACTCGGCGACGAACTTGGCGACGCTCTCGGCCTCGTCGCCGACGACGATGTTCTGGGGCATGATCGCGCCCGAGAAGCCGCCGTTGCGGATGGCGAAGAGCGCGTCCTCGTAATCGACCGCGCGCTGGTCGAGGTTCGGGCCCTGGACGCGGAGCTCGCGATCGGCGGAGCCCTGAGCCCCGGCCGGCGTCAGCGTGTGGCATCCCGAGCAGCGCTGCGAGAAGAGCTCGGCGCCCGCGTAGTTCGGGTCCGACTCGGCGACCGTGATCCCCTCCGTCCCGCAGGCGGAGAGGGCGATCGCCGCGAAGCCCGAGGCGAGCAGCACCGAGAGAGCGCGTGGGGTTGGAGATCGCACGGCGGGCGGCATCATACTTCCGGCCCTTGCGTCACGAACCCACCGACTCCCGGCCGGACGCCCCGTCCGACCCGGCGGACTTCCGCGCGGCGATGTCGCTGCTCCCGACCGGGGTCTCGGTGGTGACCGCGATCGCCGGCGGCGAGCCCGCCGGGGCGACCGCCGGAGCGGTCTCGTCGCTCTCCCTGGAGCCGCCGATGATGCTCGCCTGCCTCGATCGCGGGTCGCGCACGCTCGAAGCGGTGCGCGAATCGGGCCGCTTCGGCGTCAACGTGCTCGCCGCCGGCCGCGAGGACCTCGCCCACCGCTTCTCGACCAAGGAGCACCCGACGGTGAAATGGGACGGGGTCGAGTGGTCGGAGCGCTCCGGCGTGCCCTGGCTCGAGGGCACCGTCGCCGCGGTCGCCTGCGAGCTCGGCGAGCTCCACGAGGGCGGCGACCACGTGATCGCCGTCGGCGGGGTGATCGAGCTCGAGGCGCCCGGCGGCGACCCGCTGGTCTTCTGGGGCGGCGCCTACCACGGGCTCCACCTCCGCTAGCGCTAGACCGCGACGATTCCCATCCGCCCGAGCCCGAGCGCCAGCGAGACGCGCTCGTGGGAGCGGATCGCGCGCCACGCCTCGCGCATCTCCCGCGGCGACCAGACGTCGTCGAAGAGGACGACGGCGCCCGCGGCGAGCGAGGGCAGCAGGGTCTCGAAATGGCGGCGCGTCGCGTCGCCCTCGTGCTCGGCGTCGACGAAGGCGAAGTCGACCTCGCCGAGCTCCGCGAGGGCGCCCGGCAGGGTCTCGCCGAGCTCGCCGACCCTCAGCTCGACCCGCTCGGCGAGGCCGAGCTCGGCGAAGCCCTCCACCGCGATCCGGCCCCACTCGCCGGCCGCGTCGAGGGTGAGCATGCGACCGCGCCCGTCGAGCTCCATCGGCGACCGCCTGGAACAGCGAGGAGACCCCGAACGCCGTGCCGAGCTCGATGGCGCTCCTCGGCGCGAGCTCGCGAACGAGGCGGACCAGGAAGCGCCCCCAGACCGGCGGGATGGAGAGCATCATCGTCGCGCCCCAGAGCGGTGCGGGGCGATCGAATCCCCGGGCCCAGGAAGGGAGCTCGCCGCCCTCGGCCGCGATCCCGGAGCGGACCTCGACCCGCCGCGACTCGAGCTCCCGCCGCCGCGCCTCGATCCGCGCGATCCAGGCGCGCTCCTCGGGTGGGAAGCGCCCGGCCGCGGTCGTCGCCAGCGCCCTCGCGAGCGCCGGTCCCGGCGGCGTGCGCCGGGCTGCAGCGACCCCCGCGGCGGCAAGCATCCGCGCCCGCACGACCGGCGGCGCACCGGCGAGGGCGAGATACCTCCCGGTCGGGGAGCTGCCGAACGACACGCCCTACAACCCGCCGCCGACGGCCGCGGCGCGCAGCGCGAGGCCGAAGATGACGAGTGCCGACAGCGCCATGATCCCGGTCTCGTCGCGGGTGATCGCGAGCACGACCTCGCGCCGGCGGCTCTCGGGCAGCGCCTCGAAGTCGAGCCCCTCGAGCTCGCGGTCGGCGACGCCCGAGCGCGCTCCCTCGCCGAGGAAGGAGACGAGCAGCGGCAGCAGGCCGTAGACGTAGTGGAGGCCGTCGGGCGGCTCGCGGCCCGCGAGCAGGAGGACCGTGCCGAGCAGGATCTGGATCAGGATCAGCGCCTGCATCGCTCGCACCGCGTACCAGAAGGCGACCGAGGGCCGGCGGCGCAACCACATGACCCCGCCCCAGAGCCCGGTGACGAGGCTCGAGGCGACGACCGCGATACCGGTCCACATATGCAGATCGGCCTCCGTCAAATCGGCTTTCTTATGCGGAAAATCACTATGTAACACCGTGACACAAGGTCGGATAGTCTCCTTCGAAGCGTGCTTGAGGGATATCTCCCCGTGATCGTCTTCGTCGGACTCGGCCTCGGCGTCGGGGTGGCTCTGATCACACTCAACCACCTGATCGGCCCGAAGCGCCCGAACGTCGTCAAGTCCGAGCCGTACGAGTGCGGGCTCCCGAGCGAGGTCTCGCGCACCTTCCGGTTCGGCGTCAGCTTCTACATGGTCGCGATGCTGTTCATCCTCTTCGACATCGAGGTGGTCTTCCTCTATCCCGTCGGCGTGATCCTGCAGGGCGCCGATTCGGTCTTCGTGCTTGCCGAGATCCTGGTGTTCGTCGCTCTGCTCCTGGTGGCGCTGATCTACGTCTGGCGCCGGGGAGCCCTCGATTGGAGGTAGTGCGCCGCGAGAAGCTGCGGGCGGCCGCGCCGCTCGAGCAGCCACGAAGCCGCGAGGAGCTGCGCGTGCGCCAGCTCCGCGCTCGCGACCTGCTGCGCGGCGACCTCGAGGGCGAGGAGCTCCAGGCGCACGTCGAGGACGCGGTGCTCACGACGACGCTCGAGAAGGCGCTCAACTGGGGCCGGGCCAACGCGATGTTCCCCGCCACCTTCGGCCTCGCCTGCTGCGCGATCGAGATGATGTCGATCGTCTCGCCGCGCTACGACATCGCCCGCTTCGGAGCCGAGGCGATGCGCGCCTCCCCGCGCCAGGCCGACTTCATCATCCTCTCGGGCCGGGTCTCGATCAAGATGGCGCCGGTCGTCCGCCGCATCTACGACCAGATGCTGGAGCCGAAGTGGGCGATCTCGATGGGGGCCTGCTCCTCCTCGGGCGGCATGTTCGCCAACTACGCGGTGGTCCAGGGCGCCGACAAGTTCATGCCGGTCGACATGCACGTCCCGGGCTGCCCGCCGCGCCCGGAGGCGCTTCTGTACGGCTTCAACAAGCTGCAGAAGAAGATCCTCGGCCACCCCGACCCGGGCTGGCGCAAGCGCTACAACGCCGAGGGCACCGAGGAGTGGGCGCGCGGCGCCGACATCGCCACCCCCGAGCAGCGCGAGGCCTACGAGCGCGCGAGGGAGGCGGCGCGAGCGGCGACGCCGATGTCCACCCGTGCAGGAAGCGGCCGGCCGGTGCCCGACGCTCCCGGGCTCGAGCTGATCGCTCAGGAGCTGGGCGACGTGCACGAGGGCGCGATCCTCGGCACCTACCACGAGCGCGGCCAGGCCTGCCTGATCGCCGACCCCGAGCAGATCCTCGAGGTGCTCGCGTGGCTTCGCGACACCCCCGGCCAGGAGTACCGCTTCCTCGCCAGCGTCCACGGCGTCGACTACCTGCCCGCCGAGCCCCGCTTCGGCGTCCATTACGAGCTGCTCAACATGGACCGGGTGGAACGAGTGAGGGTCCGGGCCGCGCTCCCAGACCCCGGGGAGACCGAACTTGCCGGAGCTGGACTCCTGCGTCGAGCTCTTTCCCGACCGCGAACCATCAGGAGCGCGAGGTCTACGACTTCTTCGGGATCGTCTTCCGCGGCCATCCCGACCTGCGGCGGATCCTGATGCCCGAGGACTACGTCGGCTGGCCCCAGCGCCGCGACTTCCCCGTCGGCGGCGAGCCCGTCGCCTTCACCGTGCACGAGCGCGACGCCGCCTGGTACGAGAAATGAGCACGACCCAGCCCGAGACCGTCGCCCAGCGCGAGACCCTGGAGCGGACCGACGAGGACCCGGTCGGCAAGAGCGCGATCGAGCGCACCGAGGCCGATCCCGCTTCGCGGAGGACATCGAGCAGGAGCTGATGACCATCAACATGGGCCCGCACCACCCGGCGACGCACGGGGTGCTGCGGCTGATGCTGAGCCTCCAGGGCGAGGTCGTCCGCGAGCTCAAGCCGGTGATGGGCTACGTCCACACCGGGATCGAGAAGAGCTGCGAGGACAAGTCCTACTGGAAGGTGATCCCGTTCGTCGAGCGGATGGACTACCTCTCCTACTTCTTCCAGATGGAGGCGTTCTGCGGCGCCGTCGAGCGCCTGCTCGACCTCGAGGTGCCGCGCCGGGCCCAGTACCTGCGGACGATGCACCTCGAGCTCAACCGGATCCACTCGCACCTGGTCTGGCTCGGCACGTCGGCGCTCGACCTCGGCGCGATGTCGATGTTCTTCTACTGCTTCCGCGACCGCGACCGGATCCTCGACCTGTTCGAGATGTCGTCCGGCCAGCGCATGCACACGCGCTACTTCCAGGTCGGCGGCGTGATGGAGGACATCCCGACCGATTTCTCGGCTCGCGTTCTGGAGTTCTGCGACGAGATGCCGCACCGCGTCGACCAGTTCGAGGCGATCCTCAACCGCAACGAGATCTTCCTGCAGCGGACCAAGAACGTCGGGATCGTCCCGAGGGAGAGGCTGCTCGAGCTCGGCGTCACCGGGCCCCTGCTGCGCGCCGCCGGCGAGCCCTGGGACCTGCGCAAGGTCTCCCCCTACGCGGCCTATGAGGAGATGGACTTCGCGATCCCGGTCGGCACCGTCGGCGACGGGTACGACCGCTACCGGGTGCGCGCGGCGGAGATCCGCGAGTCGGTGAAGATCATCCGCCAGTGCGTCGAGGGCCTGCCGGAGGGCCCGTACATCGCCGACGACCGGAAGGTCTGCCTGCCCCCGCGCGACGAGCTCTCGACCTCGATGGAGGCGCTGATCCACCACTTCAAGCTCGTCACCGAGGGCTTCCGGGTCCCGCCCGGCGAGGTCTACAACCCGGTCGAGTCGCCGCGCGGCGAGCTCGGCTGCTTCGTCCTCGCCGACGGCTCCGCGAAGCCGGCCCGGGTCCATTTCCGCGACCCCTCCTTCGTCAACCTCCAGTCGCTGCGCGAGATGTGCGTCGGCGGCTACATCGCCGACCTGATCCAGAACCTGGCGATGCTCGACCCGATCCTCGGAGGGATCGACCGGTAGTCGTCAGATGGCGAAGCTCGAACCCACAGACGAGCTGACCGGCCCCGAGCGCGGTGCGCTGATCGACTCGATGACGCCGGCAGGACGCGGCCGACGTGCCGGAGCTGCACGAGGTCGACGTCCCCGACGACCTGCGCGAGCAGATCGAGACGGCGATGTCGAAGTACCCGCAGATCCGCTCGGCGTCGATCCCGGCGCTGTGGGCGGTGCAGCGCCGCTACGGCTGGTGCTCGCCGGAGGGGATGCGCGAGGCGGCCGCGGTGATGGGCGTCTCCCCCGCCTACCTCGAGTCCGTGGCGAGCTTCTACGACCTCTTCGCGACCGAACCGGTCGGCAAGCACCGGGTTCTCGTCTGCACCAACATCTCGTGCTGGATGAACGGCGGCCGACGAGCTCCTCGACGCGTTCAAGGCCGCCGCCGGCGTCGAGGGGTCCGACGAGCAGCACGCCGACGCGACCTCCCCCGACGGCGAGTTCGAGGTGACCGGGTTCGAGTGCCTCGGCGCCTGCGACATCGCGCCGATGGCCTCGCTCGACCAGACCTACTACGGCCCGCTGGAGCCGGGCGACGCCGCGACGGCGCTCGACCAGCTCCGCGCCGGCGAGGACGTCCTGCCGGACAAAGCGCTCTCGAAGCGCCCGCTCGCCGGCGGAGAGGTCCCCGGCGACCCGAGGGTGAGCGATGCCTGAGACGCGGATGCTGTACCTCGGGGTCGACGACCCCGAGATCGCGACCATGGAGGGCTACCGCGAGCGCGGCGGCTACCGGGCGCTCGAGCGCGCCTTCCGCGAGATGGACCCGGGCGACCTGCTGCAGGAGCTCGAGTCGTCGGGGCTGCGCGGCCGCGGCGGCGCCGGCTTCTCGATGGGCAAGAAGGCCTCGTTCCTGCCGCGCGGCGAGATGTCCAAGTACCTCTGCTGCAACGCCGACGAGTCCGAGCCCGGCACGTTCAAGGACCGCGAGCTGATGCAGAAGAACCCGCACCAGCTGATCGAGGGCGTCGCGATCGCCGCGCTGCGCCGCCGGCGCCGGCAACTGCTTCATCTTCATCCGCGGCGAGTACTGGGAGGTCGCCGACGTGCTCGACCGCGCCGTCGCCGAGGCCTACGAGGCCGGCTTCCTCGGCGATCGGTGCTCGGCACCGGGATCGGCGTCCACGTCGTCGTCCACCGGGGCGCCGGCGCCTACATCTGCGGCGAGGAGACGGCGCTGCTCGACTCGCTCGAGGGCAAGCGCGGCAACCCGCGGCTGAAGCCGCCCTTCCCGGCGGTCCAGGGCCTCTACGGCGGGCCGACGCTGATCAACAACGTCGAGACGCTCTCCAACGTCCCGCACATCGTCAACCGCGGAGCGGACTGGTTCAAGCGCTTCGGCACCGAGCAATCGCCCGGGACGAAGGTCGTCTCGGTCTCGGGCTGCGTCAAGCGGCCGGGCAACTACGAGATCGAGCTCGGCATCCCGGCGCGCGAGATCGTGGAGGGCCTCGCCGGCGGCCCGCCCGACGGGCGCAAGGTCAAGGCCTGGTTCCCGGGCGGCTCCTCGGCGCCCGTCCTGACCGACGCCGAGCTCGACCTGCCCTACTCCTTCGAGGCGATGGCGGATGCCGGCTCGATGCTCGGCTCGGGCGCGATCATCGTCGCCGACGAGACGGTCTCGATCCCCCACCTGGCGCTGCGCACCGCGCGCTTCTACCACCACGAGTCATGCGGGAAGTGCTCGCCCTGCCGCGAGGGCACGAACTGGACCGTGAAGATGCTGGAGCGGGTGGTCGCCGGCGAGGCGACGCCGATGGACCTCGACGTGATCTCCTCGGTCCAGGACAACATCATGGGCCACTGCCTCTGCGTGCTCGGCGACTCGATGGCGATGCCGGTCGCGTCGATGGTCGAAGTTTCCGCGAGGAGTTCGAGGCGGCGATCGCGGCCGCGAACGAGGTCCCGAGCGCGCCGCTGACCGAGGCCGGCGAGGAGCCGATCCCGGTAGGACCGACATCATGAGCAGAGCGCGAGCGCGAGCCCGTCACGATCGTCGTCGACGGCGTCGAGGTGAAGGCGCCGCGAGGGGACGATGCTCGTCGACGCCGCCAAGCACGGCGACGTCGAGATCCCGGTCTTCTGTTACGAGCCCAAGCTCGGCGAGCCCGTCGGCGCCTGCCGCATGTGCCTCGTCGAGGTCGAGGGGATCCCGAAGCTCCAGACCGCCTGCTCGACGCCCATCCGCGACGGCATGGTCGTCTACAGCCGCACGGACCGCGTGGTCGAGGCGCAGGAGGCCGTGGTCGAGTTCCTGCTCGTCAACCACCCGCTCGACTGCCCGGTCTGCGACAAGGGCGGCGAGTGCCCGCTGCAGGACGTCGCGATGGGCTGGGGGCCCGGGAAGAGCCGGGTGGTCGATCCCGAAGCGCCACTTCCAGAAGCCGATGCCGCTCTCGCCGCTCGTCCGCATCGACCGCGAGCGCTGCATCCTCTGCTACCGCTGCGTCCGCTTCAGCCAGGAGGTCGCCGAGGACGAGCAGCTCCAGCTGCTCGACCGGGGCGACCGGACCTTCGTCGGGACCTTCGACGACCGCCCCTACATCGCCCCCTTCCACGGGAACATCATCGAGCTGTGCCCGGTGGGCGCGCTGACCTCGGAGGAGTACCGGTTCCGCGCCCGGCCCTGGGACATCGAGGACGCGGGGACGATCTGCACGCTCTGCCCGAGCCAGTGCAACGTCAAGCTCACCGTCCGCGACGAGAAGGTCGCGCGCGTGCTCGGCCGCGACAACCACGAGGTCGACGACGGCTGGCTCTGCGACAAGGGCCGCTTCGGCTTCCAGATGATCTCCTCCGACGAGCGGATCACCGAGCCGATGGTCGAGGACCGGCGGCACCCTGCGGCCCGCGAGCTGGGCGGAGGCGATCGAGGCCGCGGCGAAGGGGCTGCGCGCAGACCGGGTCCGGCACCGCCGCGCTGGTCGGCGGCCAGGCCTCGAACGAGGAGGGCTACCTCGCCCAGCGGATCGTGCGCGGCGCTCTCGGCTCCCCTCACGTCGACTCCCGCCGCGGCCGCGCGGTCCCCGCGCAGACGCTCGCCGCCCTCGCCGACCCGAAGCTCTCGGTCGCGACTCGGCGCTCGACGCCGCCGACACCGCGCTCGTGATCGGCTGCGACCCGCTGCACGAGATGCCGATCCTCGACCTGCGCCTGCGCAAGGCCGTGCGGCGCTCCGGCCTGCGGCTCTCGGTCGCCTCCGACCGGCCGAGCTCGCTCGACGGCGGCGCCGAGGAGACGGCGCGCTACGCGCCCCGCGACGGCGCGCGCTTCCTCGCCGAGCTCGCCGTCGGCCGTCGCCGGCGAGGACGCGTCCGGCGAGCGGACATACGGCGACGAGGTCGACAAGGATCGCGACCTCGGCCGCGAGCGCGACGTCGTCATCGTCTTCAGCGAGCGCCTGCTGCGCGACGCCGACGCGCCCGAGACCGCCGCCGCGCTCTTGCAGCTGGCGCAGGCCCTCGAGCTGTCCGACCGCGAGGGCGCCGGGCTGATCGAGGTCCCCGAGGAGACCAACGGCGCGCGGCCTGCGCGAGGCCGGCTGCATCCCCGGCGCCGGCCCCGGCTTCACGCGCCGCCGAGCCCGGCAGCGACTCCGCCGGCATCCGCGACGCGCCTCGAGGTCGGGCGAGCTGACCGGCCTCCTCCTGCTCGAGTCCAACCCCGTCCGCGACCACCCGGACGGCCCCGGCTGGGCCGAGGCGCTACCAAGGCCGCGACTTCATCGTCTCCGTCGCCGCCTTCGAGGACGAGTCGACGAAGCACGCCGACGTCGTCTTCCCCGCCCAGACCTACGCGGAGAAGGACGGCGTCATCACCCACCCCGACGGCCGCCTCCAGCGCGTCCGCCCGAACATCCCGAACCCCGGCGAGGTGCGCCCGATCTGGCAGGTGCTGGTCGAGCTCTCGCCGAGCTCGGCCACGAGACCGGCTTCCAGAGCTACCCGGAGGTGTGGGACGGGCTCGTCGAGCGAGGTGCCCTTCTACGCGGGCCTCGACCTCGACGCGATCGGCGGAATGGGAACCCGCTGGCCTGAGCATGTGAACGCGACGGCGTGCCCCCATGCGGGCGGCCCGGATGCTTCCGCAGAGCAATGGCTCACCGGCCCCGTCCCCGTACCCAGGCCGAACGGCGCGCTTCCGGCTCGGCACCTATCGAGATCTCTGGGCGTCGGAGGTCACCGAGCGCAACCCGGGCCTGCGGTTCCTGCTGCCGCAAGCAGACGCTCGAGATCGCGCCCGCGGACGGGGAGCGGCTCGGCCTGAGGAACGGCGACGCGGTGGTGGTCTCCTCGAACGGGGACTCGCTGGAGGCGAAGGTCGCGTTGCGCGAGCGCCTGCGCCCGGGTGGGGCGTTCCTGATCGAGGGGCTGGCGGAGCAGAACTCGAACCTGCTGAAGGGCGCCGAGGTCGATCGAGGTCGAGAAGGCGGGCGGTGGCGAGTGATGACGGGCTCGTCGCCGAGGTCGGCTACCCCCAGGCCATCTGGCTCCTCGTCCTGAAGTCGGTGATCATCTTCGCGCTGATCTTCGCGATCGTGCCGGTGCTGACCGTGGTCGAGCGCAAGGTGCTCGGCCGCTTCCAGCACCGCTACGGGCCGAACCGGATCGGGCCGTTCGGCCTCCTCCAGCCGGTCGCCGACGCGTTGAAGCTGATCGGCAAGGAGGCCTACCGGCCCTCGAGCGCGATGCACCTGCTCTGGGCGCTCGGGCCCGATGCTGGTGGTCTTCTCCGGGGTCGCGACGCTCGCGATCCTGCCGTTCGGGAACGTCGAGGACGGCGTCGGCCTCTACGGGATCGACGTCTCGATCGGCGTCCTCTACTTCTTCGCCTTCAGCTCGTTCAGCTTCTACGGCCTGCTGATCGGCGGCTGGGCCTCGGGCTCCAAGTACAGCTTCCTCGGCGCGATGCGCTGGGCGGCCCAGCTGATCTCCTACGAGATCTCGATGGGCCTCGCCCTGCTCGGCGTGGTGATGATGGCCGGCTCGCTCTCGCTGACCTCGATCGTCGACGCCCAGGGCGAGATCTGGTACATCGTCCCCCAGATCGTCGGCTTCCTGATCTTCATGGTCGCCGGCTTCGCGGAGGCGTCGCGGGTGCCGTTCGACCTCCCCGAGGCCGACGCCGAGCTCGTCGCCGGCTACCAGACCGAGTACGGCGGGATGCGGTTCGGCTCGTTCATGCTCGCCGAGTACATCGAGATGTTCGTGATCTCCGGGATCGCGGTCACCTTCTTCCTCGGCGGCTGGCAGGGCCCGGGGCCGCCCGTGCTCGACCCGGTCTGGTTCATCGTCAAGACGATCGCCCTCGTCTTCTTCTTCTTCTGGATCCGGGCGACGCTGCCGCGCCTGCGCTACGACCAGCTGATGAGCCTCGGCTGGAAGGTGATGCTGCCGCTCGCAACCCTGAACGTCCTGGTCACCGCGATACTCGTGGTCGTCGCATGAGCACCGAGAGCCAGAGGAAGGAGTTCCCCTACCTCGCCCGAAGACGTCGTCGTCGAGGTCCAGCGCGGCCCCGAGCCCGGCGGCGCCGGGCGGCGCCTACCGCGCCTTCGGCGAGACCCTGCGCGGGCTGAAGACGACCTTCGCCCGAGTCCTGGAGGGGCCGGTCACGGTCCAGTACCCCGAGGAGAAGACGCCCGGTCTACCCGCGCTTCCGCGGCCGCCACAAGCTGCACCGCTTCGAGGACACGGGACTCGAGAAGTGCGTCGGCTGCTCGCTATGCGCCGCCGCCTGCCCCGCCGACTGCATCCGCGTCGTCGCCAAGGAGAACGATCCCGAGAACCGGATCTCCGCCGGCGAGCGCCACGCCGAGATCTACGAGATCAACCTCGCCCGCTGCATCTTCTGCGGCTACTGCGAGGTCGCCTGCCCGTTCGACGCGATCACGATGGGCCACGAGTACGAGATGGCCGACTACAACCGCTCCGACCTGATCTTCACCAAGGAGATGCTCCTCGCCGAGCCCGTGGAGCGCACGCCGCTGCGCCGCGAGGGCGAGTAGCGCCCCCTCCCCCTCAGGCCGCCTTAGTCATGGCTGCCATGCTTCGCTCGTGAGATCAAGGACGATCCTCGCTGCGGTCTGCCTGATCGCGCTCGCGGTCGGGGCGATCGCCCTCCCGAGCCCGGCGGCGCCGTCGGCCCGCGGCTCGACGGACAGCGCAGGAGCTCCAGGCGACGCTCGAGGACGCGCTGCGCGACTCCGGAGCGCCCGGCGCCAGCGCCGCGGTCGTCGACGACGGCGAGCTCGTCTGGGCGGGCGTCGCGGGCGACGCGCAGGCTTGGCGGCCAGCCGGTGACGCCTTCGACCCGGTTCGTCACCGCGAGCGCCGGGAAGACGGTGACCGCCGCGATGGTCTTGCTGCTCGCCGAGCGCGGCGAGCTCTCGCGCTCGGCGACCGCGTCTCCGAGTACGTGCACGGCATCCCCGGCGCGCGGCGGGTGCGGATCCGCAACCTGCTCGAGCACTCGAGCGGGCTACCCGACTACCTCTCCCGCCCGGAGATCTGGCGGCTGATCCAGTCGGACCCGGCGCACGAGTGGACCCGCGCCGAGCTCTTCGACGTCCGTCGGCCGCCTGCGCTTCCGGCCCGGCAGCCGGGTGAGCTACTCGAACACGAACTACATCGTCCTCGGCGCCGTGATCGAGGAGATGACCGGCAGGTCGATCGAGGAGACGTTCCGCAGCTTGCTCGCGGTGCCACTGGGACTCAACGACTCGAGCTGGCTCTACGACCCGGCGCTCTTCGACGACGGCGCCCATCCCTACCTCGAGCGCCGCAACGGCGAGCTCACCGACGGCTGGGACGACGGCTTCGTCTCCACCGACTACGTCGGCGAGGTCTGGACCGACGGCGGCCTGGCGACGACCGGCGCCGACCTGGCGCGTTTCGCGAACGCGCTCGTCGTCGGCGACCGCTACTCGCGGCTGAGGCCCGCCGCGAGCTGCTCCGCTTCCGCGAGCGCGGCTACGGGCGCGGCATCTTCCGCTACCGCTTCGACGGCCGCCAGGTCATCGGCCACGACGGCCTCTACGAGGGCTTCACGGCGCAGCACTGGACCGACCCCGCGAGCGGGGTGACGGTTGCCGTGCTCGTGAACGAACCTCAGGCCCGCGGCGCCGACCCCTCCTGGGAGATCTGGAAGCGGCTGGCCCGCGTCGCGCGCTCAACCGGTCGGCGCGCTCGAGGATCGCGTGCGTGAGCACGCCCGGGTCGTCGAAGAACGGGCGTGTGGCCGAGCCCGTCGAGCGGCGCGCAGGACCGACTCCGGGGATCGCGCGCTGCCAGCGGGGCCCTTGGCGCGGGGGGAGCAGAGCGTCGCGGGTTCCCCAGAGGATCGTCACCGGACAGCCGATCTCAGCGAGCCCGCTCGGGCGGTGGCTGTAGAGCCAGTCGACCGCGGGCAGGAAAGCGGGGGCGCCGGTGCCGATCCGGTGGGTGGCGATCGCGTCCTCGGCGCTCACCGCCCAGGCGCGGCCGAAGTAGGGGTAGAGCGAGAGCGTGCGGCCGACCGGGTTGCCGAGGACGATCGGGATCAGAGGCGCGAACATGCGCCCCTGGCGGTGGCCCATCCGCATCGTCGCCGCCGAATAGCGCGCCTCCCGCCACGTGTGCATCCCGGCCGGCGAGATCGCGACGACCCCCGCGGCGCGGCCGCGACGCGCCAGCTCGCAGGCGATCCAGCCGCCGAGCGAGTTCCCGGCGACAAGGGGGCGATCGAGGCCGGCCTCGTCGAGCGCGGCCTCGACGGCGTCGGTCAGCGCGGGCACGCTCACCTCGAGCCCGTGCAGCGGCGGCGATTCCCCGAACCCCGGCAGGTCGACTCCGAGCACCTCGCGCTCGGCCTCGAGGCGGGGCAGCATCCTCCAGAAGACGCGCCAGCTCGAGCCGAGCCCGTGAAGCAGGAGCAGCGGCTCGCCGTTGCCGGCGCGGTAGTGGTCGAGCCCCGCCAGCCGCCCGCTCGACGGGGGCGCGCTCACGGCGACGGGCCGGTCGCCAGCTCGAAGTCCCGGAGGTCGGGGCGCCGCGTGAGGCGGCGGTACTCGTATGTGAACCCGGGCCAGTTGTTCGTGACCTTGCCCGACTCGGTCCCGGTACCAGCTGTTGCAGCCCTCCGTCCAGACGCTGTCGGCGAGCCGGCTCTGGATGTCCGCGTTGAACGCCGACTGAACCTCGGCCCGGACGTCCATGAAGGCCGCGCGAGAGCGAGCGATCGTGCGCACCGCCTCGACCACGTAATCGATCTGGCTCTCGAGCATGTAGACGATCGAGCCCGCGCCGAGGTTGGTGTTGGGGCCGTAGAGAATGAACATGTTCGGGAAGCCCGCTGACGGTCATCCCGAGGTACGCCTCGGCGCCGTCGCGCCAGGCCTCGTTCAGCTCGCGGCCGGCGCGACCGCGGATCTCCATCGGCGCGAGGAAGTCCTGGGCGGTGAAGCCGGTGCCGAGGATCAGCACGTCGGCCGGGTGCTCGGTGCCGTCGGGGGTGACGATCGCGTTCGGCCGGACTTCGGCGATCGGCGAGGTGACGAGCGAGACGTTCGGGTCGCTGGAGGGTCGCGAACCAGTCGTTCGAGATCAGCACCCGCTTGCATCCGAGCGGGTAATCGGGCACGAGCTTCGCGCGCAGCTCGGGGTTGCGGACGTCCTTCTCCAGCCGGCGGCGGTAGCCATGCTCGAAGATGCGGCCCAGCGGGCGGAAGCGGGTGAAGGCGAGGATGAAGAACTCGAACCGCAGCCAGACCCACGCGCGGCTCGCGGCCTGGATCCACGGGAAACGACGCGAAGAGGCGCTGCTGCCAGCTGCGGTAGGGGCGGTCGGGCTTCGGGATCACCCAGTTCGGCGAGCGCTGGAAGATCGTCGAGGTCGCCCGCCTCGCGGGCGATCTCGGGCACGAACTGGATCGAGCTCGCGCCGGCACCGACGACCGCGACCCGCTTGCCGGTCGAGCTCGACGTCGTGATCCCAGCGAGCCGAGTGGAAGCATCGGCCCGTCGAAGTCGTCGAGCCCCGGGATCGCCGGCAGCGACGGGCGCGAGAGCTGGCCCGGTCGCGGAGACGAGGAAGTCGGCCTCGATCTCGTCGCCCGTCGGCCGTCCGGATCCGCCACCGGCCGGCGGCCTCGTCGAACTCGGCGGCCGCGACCTCGGTGCCGAGGCGCAGGTGCTCGCCGAGCCCGTAGCGCTCGACGCAGCTCTCGAGGTAGGCGTGGATCTCGTCGCGCTGCGGGAATCGGCGCGACCAGTCGTGCTTCGGCGCGAACGAGAGCGAGTAGAGGTGCGAGGGGACGTCGCAGGTGAGGCCGGGATAGGTGTTGTCGCGCCAGACGCCGCCGACCGTCTCGCCCTTCTCGAGGATCGTCAGGTCGTCGAACCCGGCCTCCTTCAGCCGGATCGCGAGCCCGATCCCGCCGAACCCGGCGCCGACGATGCAGATGCTGGGTCTCGTCTCGTGCCTCGACACGGGCCGTGGAGCATACGTACGCTTCCGAGGCCGTGAACCTGGACCAGCTTCTCCGCGCCCCCGCCGGCGCGGCCCGGCGCGCCGGCGCTCGAGCTGCGCGCCGGTCGGCCACATCGCCCGCTCGGGCCTGATCGGGATCGAGCCCCCGCAGCGCACCTTCGCGATGCTGCGCGCTCTGCAGCGCTACGGCGGTGTCGGCGCGCTCCCGACCCGCGCGGCGATCCGCGATCCCGGACGGGACCGCGATCGTCGACGAGGCGGGGCGGCTGACCTTCGCCGAGCTCGACGCGCGCTCGAACGCGCTCGCCGAACGAGTGGCGCGCCGCCGGGATCGGGACGGGCTCGGGGGTCGCGATCCTCTGCCGCAACCACCGCGGCTTCCTCGACGCGACGTTCGCCGCGGCGAAGCTCGGCGCCCGGATGCTCTACCTGAACACGGACTTCGCCGGGCCGCAGGTCGCCGACGTCTGCGCGCGCGAGGGCGCGGAGGCGATCGTCTTCGACGAGGAGTTCGCCGGTGTCGTCGGCCGGCGCGGAGGCGCCGCTCGGCCGCTTCCTCGCCTGGCACGAGCGAGCCGGGCGACGAGGTCGCGCTCGACGCGCTGATCGAGTCCGGCGACCGGTCGGCGCCGCCGGGGCCCGACGAGCGCGCCTCGGTGGTGATGCTGACGAGCGGCACCACCGGGACGCCGAAGGGCGCGCCGCGCGAGCAGCCGAGCTCGCTCGCGCCGCTCGGGGCGCGTGCTCTCGAAGGTGCCGTTCCGCGCCGGCGAGCCGGCCTACATCGCGGCGCCGATGTTCCACGCGCTCGGCTTCGCCACCACGCTGCTGGCCGTCGGGATGGGCTCGACGGTCGTCTGCCGGCGGCGCTTCGACGCCGCGCGGGCGCTCGACGGGATCGCGGCCGAGGGCTGCACCGCGCTCGTCGTGGTCCCCGTGATGCTCCAGCGGATCCTCGCCCTGGGCCCGGAGGAGATCGCCGCGCGCGACCTCTCCGCGCTGCGGATCATCTTCTCGAGCGGCGCCCAGCTCGAGGCCGACGTCGTCCGCCGCGGCACCGAGGCGTTCGGCGACGTGCTCTACAACCTCTACGGCTCGACCGAGGTCGCCGTCGCGACGATCGCGACGCCCGAGGACCTGCGCGCCGCGCCGGGGTGCGCCGGCCGGCCGCCGATGGGAACGACCGTGCGCCTCTACGACGAGGACGACAAGCCGCTCTCGGGGCCCGGCGTGACCGGGCGGATCTTCGTCGGCAACGGCTCCGAGTTCTCCGGCTACACCGACGGCCGGACGAAGCAGGTGATCGACGGGCTGATGTCCAGCGGCGACGTCGGCCACTTCGACGCGGACGGCCGGCTCTTCATCGACGGGCGCGACGACGAGATGATCGTCTCCGGCGGCGAGAACGTCTTCCCGCACGAGGTCGAGGACCTGCTGCTGCGTCGCCCGGAGATGGACGACGTGGCCGTGATCGGGCGTCGAGGACGAGACCTTCGGCCAGCGCCTGCGCGCGTTCGTCGTGCCGCGCCGAAGGCTCCGGCCTCGACGCCGACGCGGTGCGCGACCACGTCAAGGAGAACCTCGCCCGCTACAAGGTCCCGCGCGACGTCGTCTTCGTCGAGGAGCTTCCGCGGAACCCGTCGGGCAAGGTCCTGAAGCGCGAGCTGGCCCGAGGGGAGCGTGCCGTGAGGCCGATCGAGATCGCGAGCCGGCTGATGAACATGCCGGTGAGCGTGCGCGACTCGGCGCCGCCCGCGCGACCTCCCGGGCCTGCGCGGGCGCAGAACGCTCGAGGAGGCCATCGGCGGGCCGCGTCGTCCGTCGTCACCGGCGCCTCGTCGGGCATCGGCGAGGCGACCGCGATCCGGCTCGCGCGCGGCCGGCGCCGAGGTCGTGCTGGTCGCGCGTCGCGAGCAGGAGCTCGCCGACGCTCGCCGAGCGCATCGCCGCCGACGGCGGCGTCGCCCACCCCCATCCCTGCGACCTCGCCGACGCGGAGTCGGCGGAGGCGCTCGGGCCGGGAGGTGCTCGAGCGCCACGGCGGCGTCGAGGTCCTGGTCAACAACGCCGGGCGCTCGATCCGGCGCTCGATCGAGCTCTCCTACGACCGCGCCCACGACTTCGAGCGGACGATGGCGCTCAACTACATGGGCGCGGTGCGCATGATCCTCGCGTTCCTGCCGCGGATGCGCGAGCGCGGCCACGGCCAGATCGTGAACGTCTCCACCGCGGGCGTGCAGACGCAAGGTGCCGCGCTTCTCGGCCTACATCGCGTCGAAGGCGGCGCTCGACGCGTTCTCGGAGTGCATCCAGGCTGAGATCGGCGACGACGGGGTACGGATCACGACGATCCACATGCCGCTCGTCCGAACGCCGATGATCGCGCCGACCCGCATGCTACCGCGGCATGCCGTCGATCTCGCCGGAGCAGGCGGCGGGCTGGATCGCGAAGGCGATCGTCGACCGGCCGGCGCGGATCGGGACCCCCTACTCGGAGGCCGCGGCGATGATCAACACGGTCAGCCCCGCGGCGATGGACAGGATGCGGAGCGCCGGGTACAGGCGCACCGAGGAATCGAGCGCCGCCGGCGGCGACGAGCCCGACGGCTGAGCGATGTCGGCGCTCGCCGCCGCCCTCCTGCTCGCGCTCGGGCCTCGCCGCCGCCCTCGGCGGGCTGAACGCGCTGCGGCCCGCGCGGCACTGGGCGCTCGTGCTCGTGGAGCTGGATGGCCGCCTGGGTGACGATCGAGCTCGCGCCGCACCTGATCCTGTGCGAGCGGCATCGCCGCCGGCGGTCCTCGTCGCCCTCGGCGCGCTCGACCACGCGGTCGGCGTCGCCGGGCTGGCGCTGCTCGCGATCGCCGACCTCTGCGGCCTCGTCTTCACCTGGCGGGCGCTGCGCAGCGTCGTCGCCGCCCGCGACGCCGATCGCCGAGCTCGACCCGGAGCCGGACGTGCCGCGCTTCCCGCGCAGCCACGTCGCCTTCCCGTTCCTGATGACGCCGCCGCAGAGGGCGTCCGCCACGAGCGCGGGGTCGTCTACGCCCGGCACGGCGCGCTGCCGCTGAAGCTCGACGTCTACCTGCCCGACGAGCCGGCGACGCGGCCCGCGGCCCGCGATCGTCCAGGTCCACGGCGGCGGCTGGGTCAGCGGCACGCGCAAGGAGCAGGGGATCCCGCTGCTCAACCACCTCGCCGCCAACGGCTGGGTCGGGTTCAACATCAACTACCGCCTCAGCCCCGTATGCGACCTGGCCCGACCACGCCGTCGACGTCAAGCGCGCGATCGCCTGGGTCCGCGAGCACGCGGAGGAGTACGACGTCGACCCCGAGTTCGTCGCGCTCACCGGTGGCTCCGCCGGCGGCCACATCTGCGCCTTCGTCGCGCTCACGGCCGACGACCGCAGCCTGCAGCCCGGCTTCGAGGACGCCGACACCTCGGTCGCCGCCGCGGTCCCCTTCTACGGCGTCTACGACATGCTCGACGAGGACGCGCTCCAGGTCCCGATCCTGCAGTGGATGCTCGAGCGCTACGTCTTCAAGGCGTTCCGCGACGACGACCCCGAGGCGTTCCGCGCCGCCTCGCCGACCTATCGGGTCCACCCCGGCGCGCCGCCGTTCCTCGTCGTCCACGGCGACGCCGACTCGCTGACGTCGCCGGAGGACGCCCGCCGCTTCGTCGCGGCGCTGCGGGAGGCGACCGAGTCCCCGATCCTCTACGCCGAGATGCACGGCGGCCAGCACGCCTTCGACCTCGTCCCGTCGTTCCGCACCGCGCCCGTGATCGAGGCGATCGAGCGCTTCCTGCACACGGTCCGCACCCGCGGCGACGGGCTCACCGAGGGCGCCGAGGCCGAGTACGAGGCCGCGCTCGCCGACTGAGCCGCCCTCACCGGTCGACGAGGACCTGGTCGCGCAGACCATCGAGCTGCCGGAGCGGCGAGCTTCGCGCTGCTCCAGCCGCGCGAGGCGGCGGAGCTGCCGGACGCGGGCGAGGTCAAGTGGGCGCCGGTCGCCCCCTACTGGTCGGTGCTCTGGCGAAGCGGTGTCGCCCTCGCGCGCGAGCTCGAGGGCGCCGACTTCGCGGCCGCCGGGTCGTCGAGCTCGGCTGCGGCCTGGCGGTGCCGAGCCTCGCCGCGGCGCGGGCCGGCGCGAGCGTGCTCGCCACCGACGCGGACCCCGAGGCGCTGGAGCTGGTCGCGCGCAACGCCGCGGCGAACGGGGTCGGGGTCGAGACCGCCGTCGCCGAGTGGTACTCGCCCGGCGAGCTCGTCCGACCGCGCGCCGTTCGACCTCGTGCTCGCCGCGGACGTCCTCTACCTGCCGTCGAGCATCGACCCGCTGCTCGAGCTGCTGCCGCAGCTGGCGCGGGAGGTCTGGCTGGCGGACCCCGGGCGTGACGACGCCGGGACGTTCCTCGAGCAGGCGGCCGCGCGATGGGCGATCGAGACCCAGGACCGCGGCGTCGTCCGGATCCACCGGATGCGCCGGCGCTGATCCCGATCGAGAGGGATACGCTCCCGTCCTTCATGAGCTATCCGCTGCGAGGAAAGGTCATGCTCGTCACCGGTGCGGCCCGGGGCATCGGCTTCGAGACCGCGCGGATCGCGCACGAGCGCGGCGCCTCGGTGACCGTGATCGACCTCGAAGAGGACGCGTCCGCTGAGGCGGCGCGCCGGATCGGCGAGCGCACGCTGGCGATCGGCGCCGACGTCACCGACGCCGAGGCGATGGCCGACGCAGTCGAGCGCACGGTCGCCGAGTTCGGCGGCCTCGACGTGCCGGTGGCGAACGCCGGGATCGCGCCGCCGGTGGCGACGATGCGCTCGACCGACCCCGACGTCTTCGAGCGCACCCTCGAGATCGACCTGCTCGGGGTCTGGCGGACCGTCCGGCCGGCGCTCGACCAGGTCGTCGAGCGCCGCGGTCAGGTCGTCGTCGTCTCCTCGGTCTACGCCTGGCTCAACGGCTCCGGCGCGGCGCCCTACGCGATCGCCAAGGCCGGCGTCGAGCAGCTGGGCCGGGCGCTTCGCAGCCGAGCTCTTCCCGCACGGCGCGAGCGCGACGATCGCCCACTTCGGCTTCATCGACACGGTGATGGTCCAGAAGTCCTTCGCGGACCCGCTCGCGCAGGAGTACAGAGTCGACTTCCGAGCTTCTTCCTGAGCAAGCGACTCAGCCCGCCGCCGCGGGCAAGGGGATCGTCGACGGGATCGAGCGCCGCGCGGAGCGGGTGATCCTGCCGCGCTGGTGGCGCGGGTACTTCGCACTGCAGGGGGTCCTGAACCCGATCCTCGACCGGGGGATGGCGCGCAACGACGAGCTCGTCGCGCTCATGCGCCGCGCCGACGACGAGGCGCGAGCCTCCGAGCGCGGCGGGATCGAGCACACGGCGGGGAAGAACGAAAGCCACGAATACGCGACGAAAGGGAGTGGATGAGCCAGAGGACGTTCGTGATCGGGGTCGGGATGACCAAGTTCGACAAGCCCGGCACCAAGGAGGGCGACTATCCGGACTGGGCAAAGGAGGCGGGCGAGAACGCGCTCGCCGACGCCGGCATCCCCTACGACGACGTCGAGCAGGCCTACGCCGGGTACTGCTACGGCGACTCGACCTACGGCCAGCGCGCGCTCTACCAGCTCGGCCTCACCGGGATCCCCGTCGTCAACGTCAACAACAACTGCTCGACCGGCTCCTCGGCGCTCTTCCTCGCCCGCCAGGCGGTGAAGGGCGGCTCGGTCGAGTGCGCGCTCGCGCTCGGCTTCGAGAAGATGGAGAAGGGCTCGCTCGGCGTCAAGTACACCGACCGCACCAACGCGCTCGACAAGCACGCGATGGCGATGTTCGCGATCCGCGACCCCGAGGAGTCTCCCGCCGCGCCGCAGATGTTCGGCAACGCCGGCCGCGACCACATGGAGAAGTACGGCTCCGAGCCCGATCACTACGCCTGGATCGGCTGGAAGAACCACAAGCACTCGGTGAACAACCCCTTCGCCCAGTTCCAGGACGAGTACACGATCGAGGAGATCAAGGAGGCGCGGATGATCCACGAGCCGCTGACGAAGCTCCAGTGCTCGCCGACCTCGGACGGCTCCGCCTGCGCGATCGTCGCCTCGGAGCGCTACGTCGACGAGCACGACCTCTGGGACCAGGCGGTCGAGATCGCCGGCCAGTCGATGGTCACCGACCTCAGCTCGACGTTCGCCGACGACACCGACTGCATCAAGATCGTCGGCTACGACATGTCGAAGCAGGCCGCCGACGAGGCGTACGAGGAGGCCGGGATCTCGGCCGACGAGGTCGACGTCTGCGAGCTGCACGACTGCTTCTCGGCGAACGAGCTGATCACCTACGAGGCGCTCGGCTTCGCCGCCGAGGGCGAGGGCCACAAGCTGGTCGAGGCCGAGGCGACGACCTACGGCGGCGACGGCCCCGTGGTCAACCCGTCGGGCGGCCTGATCTCCAAGGGTCATCCGCTCGGCGCGACCGGGCCTCGCCCAGTGCAGCGAGCTCACCTGGCAGCTCCGCGGCGCAGCCGACGCGCGCCAGGTCGAGGGCGCGACGACGGCGCTCCAGCACAACATCGGGCTCGGCGGCGCCGCCGTCGTCTCGGTGTACAAGCCGGCGAGCGCGTAGGGCGAAGGACATAGCGCACCGGACGAGTCGCGAGGCGGCGCTGTCGCGGGCATCGAGAGGGGGCGCACCGGCGGCATTCCTGACTTTGGGGTCCATATGACCCCCTATCCAGGAATGCTCGGGGTAATGACTCTGAACCCGCACGTGTGGCGACGTCCCTCTACAGGTCGCGCCGCGCGAACGCGGCGCGGGCGGCGGCGCCCACGAGGGCGATGTAGGCGAGCGTCCAGAGCCACAGCAGGACGCCGCCCTCCTGGGCGCCGCCGAACGGCCCGAGGCGGACGATGACGCCGCTCGCGCCGGTGGTCTCCGAGGTGAGGTCGTCGAGCGCTCCCTGGTAGAGCGCCTCGAACGGGAGCGCCCAGGAGACCGCGCGCGCCACGTTCTCCAGCGTGTCGATCGCGAGCGCGTCGCCGATCTGGCCGAGCAGCCCAGCCGCAAGTCCAGCGCCGAAAACCATGAAGACCGCAATGCCGTTGGCGGTGGCGGTCATAAAGATCGAGCCGAGGAGCCCGATCGCCGCGATCACGACCACGGCGGCGGCGAGCCCCAGCCCTGGGGCGAGCGGCCGGTCCGGCCACCAGTCGCCGGCGGCGCCCGTGATGATCACCGCGGCCAGGTAGACGACCAGGACGTAGGCGGCGCAGACCGCGGCCGCCGCGGCGAATCGCCCGGCGAGAAGCGCGCTGCGGCCGAGCGGGCGGACGACGAGCGGCTGCAGCAGGCCACGCTCGGCGTCGCCGCGGACGGCGCTCAGGGTCAGGAAGACGGCGAGGACCGCGCCGAGGAAAAGCGTGGTGAACATCGCCAGGCCGAGAAGGGTCGCGCCGGTGACGACCCGCTCGTCCACCAGGTCCTCGCCGAAGCCGACCCGGGCCACCTCGTCGAAAGCGAACTTCGCGGCGAGCGCGTAGAGGATAAGGAAGGCGACGGTGAGCAGAAGGACGACCAGGAAGACCCGCCGCCGCATCGACTCGCGCAGCGCGTAGCCCATCACGATCGAGGCTCCGCTCATCCGCCACCCACCGCCTCGAGGTAGGCGTCCTCGAGCGTCGAGGCGAGCATCCTCACCTCGTAGACGCGCTCGCCCGCGGCCACCAGCTCGGCGACGATGCCGGGGACCTCCTCCCGCTCGGCGTCGGGAAAGCTGCGCAGGCCCTGGGCCGTCTCGACCTCCACCCCGCGCGGGCGCACCAGCTCGGCCGGGGTGCCGGCCGCGACGACGTTGCCGTCGAGCAGGATCGCGACGCGGTCGCAGACCAGCTCGATCTCGCTCAGGAGGTGCGAGTTGAGCAGCACGGCGACGCCGCGCGACCGGACCTCGACGAGCAAGTCGCGGATCACGCGGCGGCCGGCCGGGTCGAGCGCGCTCGTCGGCTCGTCGAGGAGCAGCAGGCGCGGGTCACCGACGAGCGCCTGCGCGATGCCGAGCCGCTGTTGCATGCCCTTCGACATCGCCTCGACGCGGGTGCCGGCGGCGTCGCCCAGCCCGACGAGCTCGAGCAGCTCGCGGCGCTCGGCCGGGCCGCCTCCGGACCCGGCGAGGCGCTGGTGCAAGCGCAGCAGCTCGTCGGCGGAGAGCCAGTCCGGGAAACGGAAGAGCTCGGCGAGGTAGCCGATCGCGGCGCGGGCGTCCGCGCTCCCCGCCGGCGCCCCGGCGACGGTGGCGTCGCCCGCGCTCGGCCGGACGAGCCCGCAGGCGATCTTTACGAGCGTCGACTTGCCGGCGCCGTTAGGGCCGAGCAGGCCGAACAGTTCGCCCGGGGCGACCTCCAGGTCGACGCCGCGAAGCGCCTGCGTGGCGCCGTAGCTCTTGCCGAGCCCCCTGCAAGCGAAGGCGACCTCCATCGCGTGAGCATAGGATCGGCCCCATGTCGCCCGCCCCAGCACTGACCCCGCGGGTCGAGGTATGGCGGGCCCGGGGAGCGACGAGATCGCGTGCAGCCGCCGCATCTTCGCCCGCCGCCGCGACGGGGAGGGGCCGCTGCTGCTCTTCCTGCACGGCTTCCCCTCGAGCTCGTACGACTGGAGGCTGCTGCTGGCCGAGCTGGGCGAGCCGCGTTCGCTGTGCTTCGACTGCCTCGGGTTCGGGCTCTCCGAGAAGCCGCGCGGGCGCGACTACTCGCTCTTCGAGCAGGCCGACATCGCCGAGGAGCTGGTCGGCGCCGACGCCGGGCCGGTGGTCGCGATCGGCCACGACATGGGCACCTCGGTCGGCGACCGAGCTGCTCGCCCGCGACCTCGACGGCAGGCTCGGCTTCGAGCTCGCCGGGATGCTCCTCTTCAACGGCTCGATCGTCGCCGAGCTCGCCTCGCTCACCCTCGCCCAGAAGATCCTGCTCAGCCGCGCCGGGCCGGTCGCGTCGCGGCTCTCGAGCAAGCGCTTCTTCGTCCAGCAGTTCGGCGGCGTCTTCTCCGAGGCCCACCCGCTGAGCGACGAGGAGGCGGACGACCAGTGGGCGCTGCTCGTGGCCGGCGGCGGCCGCAGGCTCGGCCATCACCAGGTCGCCTATTACGACGAGCGGATCGCGAACGCGAAGCGCTGGCACGGCGCCCTCGGCGAGTGGCCGGGCGAGCTGCACTACGTCTGGGGGCTCGAGGACCCGGTCGCGACGAACCGGATGTTCGAGGCCGTCCGCGAGATCCGGCCGCAGGCGCCGGCCGACCGAGTTGCCCGGCCTCGGCCATTACCCACAGCTCGAGGACCCGCCGCAGATCGCGGCGGCGGTCGAGCGGCTTGTGAGCGTCACGCGGTAGCTAACAGCGGCGAACCGTCGCCCTGCGGGAATAGGATGCGGCGCGCATGGTCGAGGTCGCGTTTTTCGCCGGAGCGATCGGGGCGCTGGGCGGCGCGATAGCCGTCATCGCGCTCCGCAACCCGTTCTACAGCGTCCTCGCCCTGATCATCCACCTGGTCTCGCTCGCCGGCCTCTTCCTGCTGCTCTACGCGCAGTTCGTCGCCGCCGCCCAGGTCGTCGTCTACGCCGGCGCGGTCGTCGTCCTCTACCTCTTCGTCTCCGCCTACGTCGGCGGCATCGAGGAGCCGATCTGGGAGCCGATCGCGGGCCAGCGCGTGCTCGCGTTCGTGCTCGCCACGGCGCTCTTCGTCGAGCTCTCGATCGCGATCGTCGGGACCGGGCTGACCGCGCTCGGCGAGGAGGGCCCGCTCCTCCAGGACAGCTTCGGCACGCCGGAGGCGATCGGCGAGCTGATGCTGGAGAAGTTCCTGATCGCGTTCGAGGCCTCCTCGCTCCTCCTGCTCGTCGCCGCGATCGGCGCGGTCGTGCTCGCGCGGGCCGCACGAAGGAAGCGGAGGCGCGGCCGGGCAGACCCCCGTGAGGGCTCACTGATGGCCGTCGAGTGGTACCTCGTCCTCTCCGCCCTGCTCTTCGCGACCGGCGCGACCGGCGTCCTGATCCGCCGTAGCCCGCTGGTGATCCTGCTCTGCCTCGAGCTGATGCTGAACGCCGGCAACCTCGCGCTGCTCGCGTTCTCGCGCAGCCTCGACAACCAGGACGGGCAGATCTTCGCGATCGTCGTCATGGTCGTCGCGGCCTGCGAGGTCGTCGTCGGGCTCGGCCTGATCGTCGCGATGTTCCGCAGCCGCCTGCCGCTGAACGTCGACGACATGCGGGAGCTGCGCGGGTTGAACGCCACCACCTTCGCCTGGCTCGGGCTCGCCGCGCCCCTCGTCGGCTCGCTCGTGATCGCACTCGGCTATCGCCACCTGCCGGGCAAGAGCGCCGGCTGGATCGGCACCGGCGCGCTCGCGATCTCCTTCGGGTTCGCGCTCGCGACCCTGATCTCGCTCCTCGGCGAGCCCGCCGAGGGGCGCCACTTCGCCGACTCGCTCTACACCTACGCCGACGCCGCCGGGATCGACATCGAGCTCGGGATCTTCATCGACCCGCTCTCGACCTACATGTTCCTGATCGTCAGCGGCGTCTCGACGCTGATCCACCTCTACTCGGTCTCCTACATGCAGTCGGACCGGGGGATCGCGCGGTACTTCTGCTACCTCAACTTCTTCGTCTTCTCGATGCTGCTGCTGGTCCTGGCCGGCAACTACGTCCTGCTGATCGTCGGCTGGGCCTTCGTCGGCTTCGCCTCCTACGCGCTGGTCAGCTTCTGGTACCGCCGCCACACGGCGACGACCGCCGGGCATGAAGGCGTTCGTGATCAACGTGATCGGCGACGTCGGGCTCGTCCTCGCCGCGTTCCTGATCGTCGGCCAGCTCGGCACCTTCGACTACGAGGCGGTGTTCGAGGGCGCCGCCGGCGCCTGGTCCGTGAACGAGGGCGAGATCGTCGCGATCTGCCTGCTGCTCTGCGTCGGCGCGTTCGCCGAAGTCGGCGCAGCTGCCGCTCCACACCTGGCTGCCCGGACGCGATGGAGGGCCCGACCCCGGTCTCCTCCCTGATCCACGCCGCGACGATGGTCACCGCCGGCGTCTACCTGATCGCCCGCTCGCACCCGCTCTTCACGCTCGCCCCGACCGCCGCCGACATCGCCGCCTTCGTCGGCCTCGCGACGCTGATCTTCGCCGCCACGGTCGCGCTCGCGGTCACGGACCTGAAGCGGATCATCGCCTACTCGACGATCAGCCAGATCGGCTACATGATCGTCGGGGTCTCGATCGGCGCCTACATCGGCGGGATGTTCCACCTGATGACGCACGCCTTCTTCAAGGCCCTGCTCTTCATGGCGGCCGGGCTCGATCATCGGCGCGATGGCGGGCGCGCAGAACATCGACAAGATGCACGGCTTCCGCAGGGCGCTCCCGTTCACCGGCGCTGCTGCTGGCGATCGGCGCGCTCGCGCTGGCCGCCTTCCCGCCGACCTCGGGCTTCTTCTCGAAGGACGAGATCCTCGTCTACGCCGCCGAGCGCGGCGGGATGTACTGGGTCATTCGCGATCGGCGGCTACCTCGCGGCGTTCCTGACCGCGTTCTACGCGTTCCGGATCACGTTCCGCGTCGTCGCCGGCCCGCCCGTGCGACGAGGCGAAGGAGCTCGAGGCAGGGCCACCTCGCCCACGCCGAGCACCCGTTCAACCCCGCGACCGGCGAGAAGGAGGACACCGACGTCGGCTTCCCCGGCCCCGGTCATTACATCGCCGAGCGCGAGTGGCCGATGAAGGTCGCGATGAGCGTGCTCGGCTTCGGCGCGCTCTTCGCCGGGTTCCTGCAGATCCCGGGCGTGACCGAGGTCGTCGACCACTTCCTCGAGCCGACCTTCGAGGACTCGCCGCTGTTCGCGATCCACCCGTCGACCGGCGCTGAGTGGACCGGGCTCGCCGATCGGCACCGTGCTCTCCGTCGGCCGGGATCGCGCTCGCCTACTGGATGTACGTCGTCAACCCGGGCGTGACGACGCGCCTGCGCGAGCGCTTCCCGCGCGTCCACGCCTTCCTGCTCAACAAGTGGTACTTCGACCAGCTCTACGACGTGGTCGTCTACCGGCCGGTGATCGCGATCGGGCGGTTCGCCAACTCGGTCTTCGAGCGCGTCGTCGTCCAGGGCATCGTCAACGGCACCGTCGGCGTCGTCCGCGGCGCCAACTCGCTCGTGCGCTCGGCGCAGTCCGGCTTCGTGCGCGCCTACGCGCTGCTCCTCGTCGCCGGCTTCGCCTGCCTCGGCCTCTACTTCCTGATCGTGGCGCAATGAGGGAGGCGCGCCAGTGATCCAGGTGATGCTCTGGCTGCCCCTCGCCGTCGGCCTGCTCTGCCTCGTCCTGCCGAAGCGCGCGCTGCCGATGGTCGCGGTACTCGGCGCGCTCGGCGACGCTCGCTCCTCGCCGCGATCATCGCGATCGGCTTCGACCCCGACGTCGCCGGCCTCCAGCACGCCGTCGACGAGTCCTGGATCCCCGACCTCGGGCGTCCGCTACCAGCTCGGCATCGACGGGATCAGCGTCTTCCTCGTCGTCCTGACCGCGCTCGTCTGGGCGGGCGCGGTGATCTGGTCGGCGTTCGACGGCGCCGGAGCGGCCGCGGACCTACTTCCTGATGCTGCTCCTCGCCGAGACCGCGACGCTCGGCGCGTTCCTCGCCCAGGACCTGCTGCTCTTCGTCCTCTTCTTCGACCTGATGCTGGTCCCGTTCTTCTTCCTCTTCGGGAGCTGGGGCGCGGAGAACGAAGGCGTCAAGCCGGTGCCGGCGACGATGAAGATGATGGTCTACACGCTCGTCGGCTCGCTGCTGATGCTGGTCGGCGCGATCGCCGCGGCGATCCTGGCGACGCCCGAGGGCGGGCAGATCTCGTTCTCGATCGCGACGCTCTCGGAGAACCTGCTGCCCGGAGGGCAGCCAGGACTGGATCTTCTGGTTCTTCGCGGCCGCCTTCCTGGTGAAGATGCCGGCCTTCCTGCTGCACGGCTGGATGCCGGACGCCTACCGGGTCGCCCCCCTGCCGGTGCTGGTGGTCTTCTCGGCGGTGCTCTCGAAGGTCGGCGCCTACGGCTTCCTGCGGGTCTCGCTGCCGCTCTTCCCCGACGCGGCCGAGCAGCTTCCAGGAGGTCCTGCTCCTGATCGCCCTCGCCTCGATCCTCTACGGCTCGGTGATGGCGTTCACGCAGACCAACATCCGGCTCGTCGCCGGGTTCAGCTCGGTCGCCCAGCTCGGCTTCATCACCCTCGGGATCTTCTCCCTGCGCCCCGACGGGGCCGACGGCGCCGTCCTGCAGATGGTGAACCACGGCCTCGTCGTCGCGCCGCTCCTCTTCATCGTCGCGATCCTCTACCGCCGCGCGGGCACCGAGGACCTGCGCGAGATGGGCGGGATGGCGATGCGCGCGCCCGTGCTCGCGGCCCTGTTCCTGATCGTCACGCTGGCGACGCTCGCGATGCCGGGGTCGTCGAACTTCATCGGCGAGTTCTTCATCCTGAACGGCGTCTTCCAGGACAAGATCGTCTATGCGGTCGTGGCGACGATCGGCGTCGTGCTCGCCGCCTTCTACGCGCTGCGCCTCTACCAGCGCACGATGCACAACCGCAAGCCGGCCGAGCTCGCCTCGCGCGAGATCACCCTGCGCGAGGGCATCGTCGCTCGTGCCCGCTGGTCGCCTGCATCGTCGCGCTCGCGCTCTGGCCCGGGCCTGATCCTC
The DNA here is from genome assembly GCA_963844425.1 of uncultured Thermoleophilia bacterium. Lineage (GTDB taxonomy): Bacteria > Actinomycetota > Thermoleophilia > Solirubrobacterales > 70-9 > DASUSH01. Next base: position 73,110 of record CAWJOD010000021.1, read on the forward strand.
GAGCGCGGTGAGGCCTCGGTGGAGGCGGCGCTCGGCTCCGAATCGAGCCACGGTGGTGAGCGCCGAGTGATGACCTTCACCGCGCCGGACATCGACTACGCCGGGCTCTCGCCGGTGATCGCGCTGACCGGCGGGGCTCGTCGTCGTCCTGCTCGTCGGGCTGGTCGGGCCGGGCGCAGCGGGTCGTCGTCTCGCGTCTGCACCCTCGCGACCCTGGCGACCACCGCCGGGCCTGCTGCATCTGGCAGTGGGGCGAGGAGAAGGACCTGGTCGCCGGCGCGCTCCGGCTCGACGACCTGGCGCTCGCGATCGCGCTGATCGTGCTGCTCGCCGCGGCCTTCGTCGTCCCGCTCTCCTGGCGCGAGGAGGCGGCCGAGCGCGCCCGGCGAGCGAGCCGCGCCACGGCGAGTTCCAGGCGCTGCTCGTCGCGTCGGTGCTCGGCATGGTCCTGCTCGCCCAGGCGCAGAACCTGATCGCCTTCTTCGTCGCGCTCGAGCTGCTCTCGATCCCGCTCTACGTGCTCTGCGGCGCGGCGATCCGCGCGCCGCGGCTCGCTCGAGTCGGGCCTCAAGTACCTGATCGTCGGCTCGCTCGGCTCGGCGACGCTCCTCTACGGGATGGCGTTCATCTACGGCGGCTCGGGATCGACCGACTTCAACGCGATCGCCGCGGGCATCTCCGAGGGCGGCGTCTTCGACGACCCGCTGATCCTGATCGGGATCGCGCTCTGCGCCACCGGGCTCGCGTTCAAGATCTCGATCGCGCCCGTTCCACCAGTGGACGCCCGACGTCTACGAGGGCGCGCCGACCCCGGTGACCGCGTTCATGGCGGTGGCGACGAAGGCGGCCGCGTTCTGCGTCTTCGTGCGCTTCTTCGAGGTCGCGCTCGGCCCGTCGGTCGACAGCTGGGACTCGGCGCTGGCCGCGCTGGCCGCGATCTCGATCATCGTCGGCAACGTCGGCGCGCTCGGGCAGGACTCGCTCAAGCGCCTGCTCGGCTACTCCGGCGTCGCCCAGGCCGGCTACATGCTCGTCGGGATCGTCGCCGCCATCGGAGTTCGGGACGAGCTCGCTGGTCTTCTACCTCGCCGCCTACACGCTGATGAACCTCGCCGCCTTCGCCGTGATCACGATTCGCGAGCGCCAGACCCCGTACGGAGACGACATCCGCTCGGTCGAGGGCCTCGGCCGCGAGCGCCCGGTGCTCGCCTGGCCGCTGACGATCTCGATGCTCGCGCTCGCCGGGCTGCCCGGGACCGCGGGCTTCATCGGCAAGCTCTTCCTGATCGAGGCCGCGGTCGAGTCCGACTTCACCTGGCTCGGCGTGCTGATCGCGATCGGGACGATGGTCTCGCTCGGCTACTACCTGCGCGTCCTCGCCTACGTCTGGATGCGCGGCGGCGACGAGACCGAGCGCGAGGAGGCGTCGACGCGGGTCATGCCGGCGATCGCCGGCGGCTCGCCCGAGGCCGACGCCGAGCCCGAGCCCCCGCAACGGGTCACCGGGGTGCGACTGCACGGTGATCATCGGCGCTCGACGCATCCTCGCGGCCGCGGCGACCGTCTTCTTCGGCGTCTACCCCGACCCGCTCACGGACTTCGCCGAGGCGGCGGGCGAGGCGATCGCCTCGGTGCGCTGAGCGACGCTTCCATCGCTGACCGAGCCTCAGGCAACCAATCGGTGCAATCGGTGTCCGAGGGGTGGACACGGATTGCACGACTTCTGCAATCTGCACCGCCCCCGGGCGCGATTGCGCTTGTCGCGGCACTTGTGAAACGACGGTGAACCGGGGTTGAGTCCCGCGTGCCGATAGACGAGAATCGTCCGGCGTGAAGCCGGCCACCGCAGGCATGGACGCCAAGCCGCTCGGCGAGGCGATCGACGAGGCGCCGATGAGCCGCCGGCACCTGCGCTTCTGGCTGCTCGCCGGGCTCGGGATCATGCTCGACGGCTTCGACTTCTTCATCATCGGCGTCGCCAACCCGCTGATCGCCGAGGACTTCGGCACCAGCGACGCGGTCAAGGGCCTGATCTCGGCGGCGGCGATCGTCGGCGCGATCTTCGGCGCCGCCCTCCTGGGGCCGATCGCCGACAAGGTCGGGCGGCGGCGGATCTTCAAGGTCGACCTCTGGCTCTTCGTCGTCTTCTCGCTCCTCTGCGTCGTGGCCTGGGACGCCGCCTCGCTGATCGCGTTCCGCTTCATGCTCGGGACTCGCGATCGGGCTCGACTATCCGATCGCCGCCAGCTACCTCGCCGAGGTGCTGCCCTCGAAGGATCGCGGCCGCTGGCTGGTCAGCGCCTTCAGCCTGCAGGCGGTCGGGATCCTGCTCGGAGCCCTCGTCGGCGTGGTCGTCCTCAACCTGCTTCCCGACGTCGACTCGTGGCGGCTGATGCTCGGCTTCGGCGCGATCCCGGCGCTGATCATCATCTGGCTGCGGCGCGGGGTGCCGGAGAGCCCGCGCTGGCTCGCCCAGAACGGGCACGAGGAGGAGGCCGCTGCGGTCACCGAGGAGCTCGTCGGAAGGCCGGTCGTCGTCACAGCGGCGGATCGCCATCGCGCCGAGGCGCCACCGGAGGGCATCAGGGCCTTCATCCAGCCCCGCCTCTTCCGCCGCGACATGATCCGGCGCACGATCTTCACCGCGGTCCCGTGGTTCCTCATGGACATCGCGACCTACGGCGTCGGGATCTTCACGCCGACGATCCTCGCGGCGCTGGCGCTGGCGGGGTCCGACGCCACGTTCCTCGCCAACGACATCGCCTCGACCGAGGGCACCGCGCTGCTCGACCTCTTCCTCGTGCTCGGGTTCCTCGGGGCGATCTTCTTCGTCGAGCGGGTCGGCCGGGTGCGGCTGCAGCTCCTCGGCTTCGCGATGATGGCGGTGGCGCTCGGCATCCTCGCCCTGGCCGAGGGCCTCAACGGCGGCGGCTCGGCCCACATCGGGATCGTGATCGCCGGTTTCGCGCTCTTCAACACGTTCATGAACCTGGGTCCGAACGCCACCACCTACGCGCTGCCGGCGGAGGTGTTTCCCTCCGAGGTCCGGGCGGCGGGCCACGGATTCGCCGCGGGCTGCGCCAAGCTCGGCGCCGCGCTCGGCGTCTTCCTCTTCCCGATCCTGCTCACGGACATCGGCACCAGCGCCCTGCTCCTCATCATCGCCGGCGGCTGCGCGCTCGCCTTCGTCGTCACCGCGGTCTTCGCGATCGAGCCGAGGGGACGCTCGCTGAACGAGGTCAGCGGCGCCGAGATCGCCGAGGTCGCGCCGCGGCCGGCCCCGCCGTAGCTCCCCGCCGGCCGGGTAGCCGCGAGGATGCCCGCCCGTGATCGCGATAGTCGCCGCCATCGTCGCCTCGGTCGCCGTCGGCGTCTGGGCCGAGCGGCGCTTCGGCGCGCGCCGCCGGCGAAGGCATCCAGGCGCGGCCTGCTGTTCGTCCTCTACGTCGTCCTGCCGCCGACGACGTTCTTCAACATCGCCGCCGCCGACATCGACGTCGGCACGGCGTCGGGCGTCGCGCTCGGCCTGGGTCGCGCTGGCCTGGCTCGGCGCTGGCCGCGTGGTTCGTGGCGAGCCGGGTCCTGCGGCTCGTCGCGGCCGCGGTCGGGTCGGTCGTCGTCTGCGTGATCGTCGCCAACACCGGCTATCTCGGCTACCCGGTGGTCGCGGTGCTCGGAGGGCCTCGACGCGCTCTCCGTCGCGGTCGTCTACGACATCCTCGTCGCCCCGCCGGCGCTGCTGCTCGGCGCGTTCTCGCTCGGCGCCGCGTTCGGCGAAAGCGCCGGCGAGGGCCGCGCGCGAGCGGACGATCGCGCGTTCTTCGCCCGCAACCCGCCGCTCTACGCCGCGATCCTCGGCCTGCTCGCGCCCGAGTCGCTGGCGCCCGACGTCGCGGTCGACATCTCGCGGATCGCGATCGTCGCGATCCTGCCGATCGGGTTCTTCGCCGTCGGCGCGGCGCTCGCCGAGGAGTCGCGAGCACGGCACCTTCGCCGGGCATCCCGCGCTTCGACGCCCCGGTCGCGGTCGCCGTGGCGTGCCGGATGGTCGCTCGCCCCGCTGCTCCTGCTCGGCGCTCGCGGCGCCGCTGATCGACGTGCCCGAGCCCTACCTGCTCCTGACCGCGATGCCCTCGGGCATCAACTCGATGGTCGTCGCGCACGCCTACGGGCTGGACCTGCGGATCTCGGCCGCCGGCGTCGCCTGGTCGACGGCGATCGCGGTGGCCGCGCCTCGATCCCGTCTCGCTTCTGCTCGGCCTGACGTGAGAGGCTGCGGCGCGTGCTCCACCACGTCTCGATCGAGGTCCACCCCGACGCCGCCGAGCGCGTGCTCGAGTTCCTCGGGCTGATCGGGTTCGAGCGGGTCGAAGCGCCCGGCGAGATCGCCGAGTACGTCGACTGGGTCGAGCGGGAGGGCACCCAGGTCCACCTGATCCGCACGCCCGAGCCCGCGGTCCAGCACCTCGGCCACCCCGCGTTCGTCGCGCCGGACTTCGAGTCCGACCGTCGCCGCCGTCATCGACGCCGGCTTCGAGTTCGACGAGTCGCGCGAGCTCTGGGGCGAGCGGCGCGGCTTCGCGACGCTGCCCGGCGGTCAGAAGGTGGAGCTGATGGCGGCGCCGCCGCCGGCCTCGGCCTAGACGCGACGGCTCGCGGACGTCGAGAAGAACTCGATGCCCTCGTCGTCGATCGGGCCTCGCCTGCAGCATGAGGATGTCGAGCGGGTAGTTCTGGTGCAGGCGCCAGGGCGTGCGCGCGCCCTGCTTGGGCACCTTGTCGATGGACCGCATCACGTAGCCCGACTTGAGGTCGATGATCGGCTCGCGCGGCTCGGACGGCGGCGGGGCCACAGGCGTCGCGACGCCGTGGCCGTTCGCGTCCATGTGGTTCAGGAGGCGGCAGACGTACTCCGTGCAGAGGTCGCACTTGAGCGTCCAGGAGGCGTTCGTGTAGCCGAGCGCCATCGCCGCGTTCGGCACGCCGCTCAGCATCATCCCCTTGTAGGCGACCGTCTCGGCCGGATCGACGCGCTCGCCGTCGACGCTCACCTCCATCGCCGCCGAGCAGCTGCATGTTGAGCCCGGTCGCGGTGACGATCACGTCCGCCTCCAGCTCCTCGCCCGGAGGCGAGCGCGATCCCGTCCTCGGTGAAGGTCTCGATGTCGTCGGTGACGATCGAGGCGTCGCCGCGGTGGATCGCCTTGAACAGGTCGCCGTCGGGGACGAGGCAGACGCGCTGGTCCCACGGGTCGTACTTCGGCCTGAAATGCGGGATCGGTCGGGAAGCCGGGCGGCAGCCTGCGCGCGACGCCGCTGCGGACGAACGCCTTCACCCACCTGCGGCCGGCGGCGGCTGAGCTGGAAGAAGAGCTGGGTCAGGAGCACGTTCTTCCAGCGCACGATCGGATAGCGGACGCGCGGCGGGAGGAAGCGGCTGAGGAACGTCGCGAGCGGGTCCTGGCCCGGCAGCGTGACGACGTAGCTGGGCGAGCGCTGGAGCATCGTCACGTGCTCGGCGCTGCCCGCCATCGCCGGGATGAGCGTGACCGCCGTGGCGCCGCTGCCGATCACGACGACGCGCTTGCCGGCGTAGTCGTAGCCCTCGGGCCAGTGCTGGGGATGGATGATGTCGCCGCGGAAGCGCTCGCGCCCCTCGAAGTGCGGGGTGAAGCCCTCGTCGTAGCGGTAGTAGCCCGTGCAGGCGTAGAGGAAGCCGCAGGTGATGCGGACGCGTCTCGCCGGTGTCGGCGCGCTCGACGTCGACCAGCCAGTTGCCGGTCTCGCTGGAGAACTCGGCGCGGACGGCGCGGTGCCCGTAGCGGACCATCGAGTCGACGCCGTACTCGCGCGGCGGTCTCGTGGATGTAGGAGCGGATCGCGGGGCCGTCGGCGATCGACTCGGCCTGCTTCCAGGGCCGGAACCGGTAGCCGAGGGTGAACATGTCCGAGTCCGAGCGGATCCCGGGATAGCGGAAGAGGTCCCAGGTGCCGCCCATCGCCTCGCGCGCCTCGAGGATCGCGAAGACTTCTGCGGGCAGCGCTCGCGGATCTGGCAGGCGGCGCCGACGCCGGAGAGCCCGGCGCCGACGATCAGGACGTCGACGTGCTCTGCGTCTGGGGAGCTTCCGTTGTGGCTCACGGCTGGGTCAGTCTAGGGTTGGGCAATGGCCGGCGAGTCAGTCAAGGTGGCCGCGGTGCAGGCGACGCCCGAGATCCTCGACGCCGAGGGGAGCGTCGAGAAGGCGTGCCGGCTGATCGGCGAGGCGGCGGCGAGGGCGCGAAGCTGGTCGTGCTGCCCGAGGTCTTCGTCTCGATCTATCCCTCGAACGCGTGGGCGAGCGATGCCGCGTCGTTTCGGCGGCTGGGACGAGCTCTGGCGGCGGATGTGGGAGAGCTCCGTCGAGGTCCCCGGCCCGCTCACCGACCGGCTCGCCGCGGCCTGCGCCGAGCACGACGTCAATTGCGCGATCGGCGTCAACGAGCGCGAGGCCGGGCGCTCGGGCTCGCTCTTCAACGCGCTGCTCGTGATCGGGCCCGAGGGCGTCCTGCACAAGCACCGCAAGCTGATGCCGACGATGCAGGAGCGGATCTTCCACGGCGTCGGCGCCGGCGACGACCTCGGCGCGGTCGAGACCGCCGGCCGGCCGCGTCGGCGGCCTGATCTGCTGGGAGAACCGGATGCCGCTCGCGCGCTACGCCGTCTACCGCGGCGCTCCCGCAGATCTGGGTCGCGCCGACCGCCGACGACTCCGACGGCTGGCTCGCGACGATGCGCCACGTGGCGATCGAGTCGGGCGCCTACGTCGTCTCCGTTCCCCAGTACATCCCCGCGGCGGCCTTCCCCGACGACTTCCCGGTCCCCCTGCCCGAGGGCAAGGAGGTCTTCTGCCGCGGCGGCGCCGCGATCATCGAGCCGACCTGGGGCGAGGTGATCGCCGGGCCGCTCTACGACGAGGAGGGCATCGTCACCGCGGACTGCGACCTCGGCGCCTGCATGCGGGCGAAGCGCTGGTTCGACGCCGTCGGCCATTACAGCCGCGAGGACGTGCTCGGCCCGCTGCTGCGCCCCTGAAGGGCGGCAGAGGGACAGTCCCCGACCCGTGCGAGTTATTCCCGCCAGGTGGGATCAACCCGCTACGTGAAACCCTCTCGGCGAGGAGCAGAATTTCGCTCTCTCATCCAAAGCGACGATCGCTGGCGCTGCTGCCTAGCGTGGCCTGTACCGGTACAAGGCAGGACGATGGCTCCAACATGCGTGCCTGCTTCCCATGCAAAGCAGCACTTCTGCTTCGCGCGAGGGGAAGCAAACCGGACATCCCAGTTTGCGGAAAGGCCTGATCGGCCCGCCGGTCTCGCTTCTAGGATCGAGGCGATGCGCTATCCGGTCGAGTCCTTCACCGACGCGGAGCGGGAGATCCTCGCCCCTCACTTCACCAACCTCGACCGGCCCGTGTTCGGGCTCGTCAACCTGCCGGAGACCGTGAAGGGGGCGCTCTTCGCCCGCTACTCGCGCTACCAGGGCTCGGTCCGCCGCCTCTACCTCGACGAGTTCGCCGAGGACGTCCCGCCCAGCGGGCGCCCGTTCGAGGGCGAGGAGGGCGAGCGCGCCGCGGGCCTCTACGAGCGCGTCTTCATCGGCTACGGCGACGACTCGATCGCCCAGGTCGGCGGCGCCCACCTCGCCTGCGAGTACGTCTCGAACATCCTCACGAAGATCCTCCAGCGCGGCCGGCTCGCCGCCTACCTGGAGCAGTCGACCCGCTACATCCCCTACGACTCGCCGCTCGAGGACCGCGTGGGCGACGAGCGCGGCCGCTGGCGCTACTACCGCGACGGCGAGCTCGGCGACGAGTTCGTCCACGCGATGGACGAGCTGTTCGAGATCTACTCGGCGAGCCTCGACCCGGGTGCAGGCCTGGGCCGAGGAGCGCTGGCCCCGCGGCGAGGAGCCCGAGGCGCGCCTGGCGGCGCTCGATCAAGGCGAAGGCGCTCGACCTGCTGCGCGGCCTGCTGCCCGCGGCGACGCTCAGCCACGTCGGCATCTTCGCCTCGGGCCAGGCCTACGAGCAGCTGCTCCTGCGGATGCTCGCCTCGCCGCTGCCGGAGTCGCGCGACTTCGCCGCGATGATGCTGACCGAGCTGCGCAAGGTGATCCCGAGCTTCGTCGCCCGGGTCGAGCGGCCCGACCGCGGCGGCGAGTGGGTCTCCTACCTCGAGCAGCGCCGGCGGACCGCGGAGAGCTGGGTCGCGCGGCTCGGGCTCGACCGCCGCGAGGAGCGCGACGCGCCGGCGGTCGAGCTCGTCCACGTCGACGGCACGGAGGAGGACCTGCTCGAGCGCCTCGCTGTTCGAGTCCTCGACCCTGGCCGAGGCGGACCTGCGCAAGCGGATCGACCTGATCGACCCGACCGAGCGGGCGCAGATGCTCGCCGAGCTCGCCGGCGAGCGCCGCAACCGCCGCCACCGGCCCGGGCGCGGCTGGGAGGCGGTTCGCTACCGCTTCGAGATCGTCTCCGACTACGGCGGCTTCCGCGACCTGCAGCGCCACCGGATGCTGACCTGCCAGTGGCAGCGCCTCTCGCCCGACCTCGGCGCCGGCGTTCCCGAGGAGGTCCGCGAGGCCGGCGCCGGCGACGAGTACGAGCGCGCGCTGGAGATCTCGCGGAACGAGTTCGAGCGGCTGGTCGACAGCGGCCACGCGGAGGCGGCCCCGTACGCGCTCTGCCTCGGCTACCGGATCCGCTACGTCCTCGACATGAACGCGCGCGAGGCGATGCACCTGATCGAGCTGCGCTCGGGCCGCGAGGGGCACCCGACCTACCGCGCCGTCGCCCAGGCGATGCACGACCGGATCGCGGCCGTTCACCCGAACGTCGCCGCGGCGATGGGCCACGTCGACGACTCGACCGAGCCACGGCTCGAGCGGATCATGAGCGAGATCCGCACGCACAGGAAGCGCGTAGCGGCCGGCGCCTGAAGCGGGCCGCGCGCGCTCCCGCGGGGCGGCAATTTGCCTGCTCGCGCGCGCGGAGGGTTACGATCCTTCACATGCGTGGAGCTAACGCGCTGCTGGTCGCAGGGATAGTGACCGTGATCGCAGGGCTATCCGGGGCGAGCCTGGCGGCGGATGACGGTGGGCGAGCACCCGGTGCGGACGTGGTCGCGACCGGGGATGTCGCGGACGGCGCCGATCCGGCGTCATCCGAGGAAACCGAGCCCGCCGATCCGGTCGGCGACGGGGACGAAGGCCGCAACCCCGAGGAGGTCGAGACCGAGGAGGTCGCGCCCACCGACGACGGCGGCCGCGGTGGCGATCGGGAGCGACGTCGCCGATGAGCGCGAGCGCGACGATTCCGATCAGGGAGAACGAGAAGCAGCCGCTCGCCGACATCGGGGTCGACATGAAGAACATCGCAGTTCAAGCCGGACTCGGTCACGGTCGAAGCCCGGCGACGAGGTGACCTGGACCAACAAGGACACCGCCCAGCACAACGCGGTGGGCCAGGGCGCCGCCGACTTCGACACCGGGCTCCTCGAGAAGGGCGAGAACGCGTCCGTGCCCTTCAACGACACCGGCACCTTCAGGTACGTCTGCACGGTCCACGCCGGCATGAAGGGAGAGGTCGAAGGTCGCCTCCGGCGGCTCGGGCGGATCCGGCGGCAAGGGCGGCACCAGCACCGGTGGCACCGGCGGCACCAGCGCCGGCACCGGCTCCACGTCCCCGTCAGGCACGAGCAGCGGCAGCACCTTCCCCAGCGGAAGCTCGAGCTCGAGCGGCGGCGGCAGCCTGCCGCAACACCGGCCAGGCCGAGCTCCCGCTGCTCCTGCTCGGCTCGGCGCTGATCGTCCTCGGCCTGCTCGGCCGCGCCTTCCACGAGTACTGGATCTGGCGCTAGCCGCCCGGTCGCCGCGGAAGAGGCGCCCGAAGGCGCCCCTGTGTCCGGCGACGAAGCGGTAGGCGCGCTCGGTCGTGCGCGGTGCGGCCGCCAGGAGCGACGCCGGCGGAGTCGCCGCCCGGAAGCAGCCGCAGGAGCGGGGCGGCCGCGGCGCCGGCCGACCAGCGCTCCCCGGCCGGGGAGACCAGGTGCCAGGAATCCATCCGCTCCTCGGGCTCGAGGTCGGCCAGCAGCTCGGCCGCCCGCGGGTCCTGGAGGGCGACGGGCTCGAGCTCGCCGCGGCGGTCCCAGCGCAGGATCCAGCCGAGCGAGCGGCGGCAGAAGCCGCACTCGGCGTCGTAGAGGATCAGGTGGCGATCGCTCACGCCCGCCACGAGAGCACCCGCTCCGGCTCGATCGCGATCAGCGGCCCCGGCGGCCGGCGTTCCCGGTAGGGCTCGTACTTCTCGGCGAGCGCGGCCATCGCAGCCTCCTCGTCGTCCGGCTCGTGCAGGCTCGCCGAGCCCAGCACCTGGACCCAGGCGAGGCGCGACCAGTCCTCGTCGTAGCGGTCGGCGGTGAGCGCCACCCGGGGACGCTCGCGGAGAAATCGCAGCCGTGCCGGCTCGCGCTCCGGCGCGCTTGCGCTTGTGGTCGATCGCGCTCCAGATCCGCCCGCCCGAGACCGCGAAGGTCACCGGCAGGACGCGCGGATCGCCGTCTGAGTCGAGGAGACCGAGGTGAGCAACCCGGGCCTCGGCGAGCAGGTCGCGCTCCCAATCCTCGAGCCGTTGCAGGGGGTTCGGGGCCATTGCTTCACGAAGGTTAGGAACGGGTAGGCGTTGGAGCATGAAAACTGCCATCGGACTTCCCAACGCCGTCGCCGGCACGACCGGCGACCAGCTCATCGCCTTCGCCCGCAGGGCCGAGGAGCGGGGCTTCTCGAGCCTCGGGACGATCGACCGGATCGTCTACGACAACTACGACCCCTTCTCCGCGCTGGCCGCGGCCGCCGCGGTCACCGAGCGGATCGGGCTTGCGACGACCGTCTGCATCGCACCGCCGCGGGGCAACGACGTGCTCGTCGCGAAGCAGGCGCTCTCGGTGCAGGCGCTCTCGGGCGGGCGGTTCACCTACGCTGCCGGTCTCGGCGGCCGTGACGACGACTACGAGGCGACCGGAGTCCCCACGACGGGCAAGGGGGAACGCTTCGAGCAGCACCTCGACACGGTGAAGCGCGTCTTCGACGGCGAGAAGTTCGGCTTCGCGGGCGCCATCGGGCCTCGAGCCGAGGATCCGCCGCCGATCGTCGTCGCCGGCCACGTCGAGGCTTCTTTCAAGCGGGCCGCGAAGTTCGACGGCTGGATCATGGGCGGCGGCACGCCCGACCAGTTCAAGGAATCCGCGGAGGGGGTCCGCGCTGCTTGGAGCGAGGCGGGCCGCGACGGCGAGCCGTACCTCGGCTCCCTCGCCTACTACTCGCTAGGGCCGGACGCGGAGAAGAACGCCGACGAGAAGATCGGTGGCTACTACTCGATCATGGGCGACGAGGTGGCCTCGATGATCGCCGGCAGCGCCGCCAAGGACGCGGACACCGTCGCCGGCTACAAGGCCGCCTTCGAGGAGGCCGGCTGCCAGGAGCTCTTCTTCTTCCCCGCGGACGGCGACCCCGAGCAGGTCGACCTGCTCGCCGACGCGGCAGGCGTGTAGCGCCTGATCGCGGGTAGGTTTGCGATGAGCGAGGATAGGAGCGACCATGGCGGACGCGACGGCTGAGAAGGAGGACGGGGGCGCGGAGCTCGACGTCCTGCTGAAGACCGAGCAGACCTTCGAGCCACCGTCCGAGTTCGCCGCGCAGGCGAACGCCTCCGATCCCGAGATCTACGAGCGCGCGGACGCCGACCCCGAGGCCTGGTGGGCGTCGTGGGCGGAGAAGCTCGAGTGGTCCGAGCCCTGGGACGAGGTCCTCGACTGGTCCGAGCCGCCCTTCGCGAAGTGGTTCGTCGGCGGCAAGCTGAACGCCTCGGTCAACTGCCTCGACCGCCACGTCGAGGCCGGCAACGGCGATCGCGTCGCCTTCCACTGGGAGGGCGAGGACGCGACCCGGCGCGAGGTCACCTACGCCGAGCTGCTGGAGACGACCCAGCGCTTCGCAAACGTGCTCAAGGACCTCGGCGCCGGCAAGGGCGACGTCATCGGGATCTACCTGCCGATGATCCCCGAGGCGGCTGCGGCGATGCTGGCCTGCGCCCGGATCGGCGCGATCCACAACGTCGTCTTCGGCGGCTTCTCCGCCGAGTCGGTGCGCGAGCGGATGGAGTTCTCGGAGGCGAAGGTGCTCGTCACCGCCGACGCGACGCTACGCCGCGGCGAGCCGATCCCGATGAAGGAGAAGGTCGACGCCTGCCTGGACGGGATGCCGTCGGTCGAGAAGGTCGTGGTCGTCAACCGCGGCGACACCGACCCGCCGATGACCGAGGGCCGCGACGTCTTCTGGGACGAGGCCGTCGAGGCCGCCGACGCCGAGTGCGAGCCCGAGCCGATGGACTCCGAGGACCCGCTCTACATCCTCTACACGTCGGGCTCGACCGGCAAGCCGAAGGGGATCCTCCACACCACGGGCGGGTACCTGACCCAGGTCTCGGCGACGCACAAGCTCGTCTTCGACCTGACAGGAAGACGACGTCTACTGGTGCGGCGCCGACATCGGCTGGGTGACCGGGCACAGCTACATCGTCTACGGGCCCCTCGCCGAACGGGGCGACCAGCGTCATGTACGAGGGCGCGCCCAACTACCCGGCCGAGGACCGCTGGTGGGAGATCATCGAGCGCTACGGCGTGACGATCTTCTACACGGCGCCGACCGCGATCCGCGCCTGCATGAAATGGGGCAAGGAGCACCCCGAGAAGCACGACCTCTCGAGCCTGCGCCTGCTCGGCTCGGTCGGCGAGCCGATCAACCCACGGGCCTGGCTCTGGTACCACGAGGTCATCGGCGGCGGCAACTGCCCGATCGTCGACACCTGGTGGCAGACCGAGACGGGCGCGATCATGATCACGCCGCTGCCGGGCCTGACGACGACCAAGCCGGGCTCTGCCACCGTCCCCTTCCCCGGGATCGAGGCGAAGATCTACGACAAGGACGGCGAAGAGATCGAGGAGGGCGGCGGCAACCTCGTCCTCACGCGGCCCTGGCCGTCGATGGCGCGCACCCTCTACAAGGAGCGCGACCGCTTCGTCGAGACCTACTGGGAGCGCTACGGGAAGGACACCTACCTGGTCGGCGACGCGGCGCGGCGCGACGAGGACGGCTACTTCTGGATCGTCGGCCGGATCGACGACGTGATCAACGTCTCCGGCCACCGCCTCTCGACGATGGAGGTCGAGTCGGCCCTGGTCTCGCACGAGAAGGTCGCCGAGGCCGCCGTGATCGCCGTCCCCGACGAGGACACCGGGCAGGCGATCTTCGCCTTCGTCACCCCGGAGGGCGACGAGGAAGGCGGGGACGAGCTCGAGGCCGAGCTCCGCGACCACGTCGCCGAGAAGATCGGCAAGCTCGCCCGGCCGAAGCGGATGGCGTTCGCCGACGACCTGCCGAAGACCCGGTCCGGGAAGATCATGCGCCGCCTGCTGCGCGACATCGCCGCCGGCAACGAGCTCGGCGACGTCACCACGCTGCGCGACCCGGGCGTCGTCGAGACGCTGAAGGAGCAGGTGGGCGGCGAGGCGAGCGAGGGCTGAACCTAAAGGGGTCTGACCCCTTAGGTTTGCGCCACCCGCTCGACCGCCTCGGGCGTGAGCTCGGAGGTGCTTCCCAGCGTCAGGTCGGCCAGCTCGAGCGCATCGTCGGCCGGCGGGTAGTGCTCGTTCGGGACCGCGATCACCGTCATGCCCGGCGGCGTGCGGCCGAGCGGATGCCGTTCGCCGAGTCCTCGACCGCCAGACACCGCGACGGTTCGGCTCCCAGGCGACCTGCGCGACCTCGAGGTAGACGTCCGGAGCCGGCTTGCCGCGCTCGACCTGCTCGGAGGAGAGCGTGACGTCGAACTCGTCCTCGAGCCCGGCGAGGCGGAGGAAGTCGTCGATCACCTCGCGGTTGGATGACGAGGCGAGGCCGAGCGGCCAGCGCGCGCCGATCGCGCGCACCGCGTCGACTGCGCCGGGCAGGAGGGGCAGCTCGTCCCGGTAGCTCGCGGCCAGCCGGCGCACGACCTCGTCGTTGATCTCGCCGGCGTCCCGCGGCACTCCGAGCTCGTCGCGCATGTAGGCCGACCACTCCGGCGAGCTCATGCCCATCATGTCGTGGGGCGCGGCCTCGCTCCAGTGGCCGCCCCATGCCTCGGCGACCTCGCGCTTCACGTCGTTCCAGCGCTGCTCGGAGTCGAGCAGGACGCCGTCGAGATCGAAGATGACCGCGTCGGGCACGTGGCGCGGCTGGGCTAGCTACCGCGGCGCTTGCGCTTCTGCGGGCCGCTCGCCCTCGGCGCCGCGGCTGGCGCGGTCGACCTCGTCGGCGATCGAGCCGGGCTCGGGACGATCGGCGTCGTCGGCTGCCTCGTCGTCGCCGGGCGCGGCGTCGGGGAAGATCTCGTCGGCGCGGCCCTCGACGGGCTCGTCGGGATCGGGGCCGGGCGCGCGCTGCTGGCCCGGGCGAGGGCCAGGGGATCGCCTCGCCCGCGTCCCAGGCGGGCGGCTTGCCTCCGGGACCCAGCCCAGGTAGACGAATCCGAGCCCCAGCAGGAAGATCGTCGCGAAGGCGGGGCCGAAGATCACGGTGGCGGCGCCGACCGCCATCCCGAGGGTGCCCAGGAAGCGGGTGAGAAGGCCGGTTCGCATCGCCCATAGGCAGGTGTAGACCAGGCCGACGCCGAGGCCGAGGCGACCGGCGAGGACGAGGCCGCCGGCGACGCCGTACATGCCGTCCCCGGTGACGAGGTCGTCGATGCAGTCGTTGTCGTCGGACGCGCAGCCGGAGCCGTCGGTGGCGACGAAGTCGTCGGCGACGGCGCCGACGGCGATGATCTGGAGGATCACCGAGACGGCGAAGAAGATCGGGCCGGCGACGGTGACGCCGAGGAGCGCGCCGCGGACCCGATCCGAGCGGGCCTCGGCCGCCTTGAACAGGTAGACGAGGACCGGCGCCATCAGGGCCAGCGAGACCGCGCTCAGGATCGCCGAGAGGAGCAGGGTGCCGTACCCGGCGTCGAAGGCGATCAGCTGGGAGGCCTCGCTGTCGGTGTCGCCGGGGTCGACGCCGGCGGCGATCGCGACGCCGGCGATGAACAGGACCAGCACCGCGAACGCCGCGATCGCGGCGGGGAGCGCCCAGCGGCGCTCGCGTTCGATGATCTCCGAGCGCGGCAAGGGGCGCGTATCTTCAGGGTCCCGCCGGCTCGGGCTCAGTCGCCGTCGCGGGACGTGCCGACGCGAGCCCGCTCGAACTCGCCCGGAAGCGACGCCGTCGGAGCCCGAGCGCACCGGGTAGTACTCGTGATCCTCGGGCTCGGCGATCCGCGAGATCCGGTCGCCGACCGCGAGCAGCAGGTCGAGCGCCGGCGCGGCGAGCCCGATCAGGCCCTCGACGCGACCGCGCCAGATCGATCTGCTGCGGGCTGAGGTCGGCCACGCCTCTTCCCTACCCGCGCTCGTGGAAGAAGAACCCGGGCAGGGCGCCCTCGATGACCTCCTGGGTCATCCGCTGGGCGACCTCGAGGTTGCCGGTGCGCACGGCGATGTCGTCCAGCGTGACGATGCCGACGAGCTCGTCGTCGGCGACCACGGGCAGGCGGCGGACGCGGTGCTGGACCATGAGCGCCGCGGCCTCCTCGAGGTCCATCTCCGGATCGCCGGTGACGAGGGGCCGGGTCGCGTGGTCGGCGACCGGCTCGGTGAGCGGGCGCTGCTCGGCCATGCCGCGGACGGCGAGGTCGCGATCGGTGACCATCGCCGCCGGGCGGCCGTCCGGGTCGCAGACGACGACCGAGCCGACGTTGTTGTCGCGCATCAGCGCGGCGACCGCGCCGAGGTCGGCGTCGGCGCTCGGCGGTCACCACACCCTGGGTCATGATCTCGCTGCAGCTGCATCCGCGGCTAGCGTAATGGAGATGTCGTCGAGCTCCGCTGGACCGCCGATAGCGTTGACGAAGCGCCGCCGATCTCCGACCGTGCGCGCCGAACCGGCTCCGAGGGCGAGTGCCCCGCCTGCGGCGGGCCGCCTGTTCGCCTGGGCGGAGTCGCATGCCTTCGACGCTCGCCGCGACGAGGAGTACGTGCTCGACCGCTGCGAGCGCTGCGGCGACCGCGGTCGCGCGCTCCTCGCCCGTCCACCCCGCCTCCGGCCCGCGGCCGCGGGACGCGGCCGACGCCGAGGTCGCCGAGCTGCTCGGCGATCCCGGCCCCGACGGGACGGTCCGAGCTGCGCGTGCCCGAACCGGCGCAGCCTGCAGGCTGCGATCGGCGAGGGCGACTGGGCCGCGCTCGAGCTGCCCGAGCGCCCGCTCCAGCTGACGCCGGCGGGCCTCGAGGCGGTGCTCGCGCGCCGCGGCCTGAGCTCGACGCGCGATCCGCTACCCCGCCTTCGGCCGCAACCAGCTCTGGATGTGGCAGACGCTCGTCAACGCGCTCACCTTCCAGCCGAACTTCGCCCGCGAGGCGCTCGCCGGCCGGCTGCGGCCCGGCGAGCTCGGGCCGACCCGGTCGCCTTCGCCGTCGACCTCCTCGTCAGCGTCCTCGCCACCCCGCTGGTCGCGCTGGTCTCGGTCCCGCTCGAGGCGGTCGCCGCGCTCTGCCGGCGCGGCGGGGAGATGCAGGGTCACGGTCGGGCCCGGCCGCGCGGCCTGGTCAGGCCGAGCTCGAGCACGATCGCCGCGAGCTCGTCCGGGCGAGTCGAGCTGAGGCAGGCCTGAGCCCGGCGAGCTCGCGCAGGTCGGCGCCGGGCAGTCGCGAGCTGAGCGCCTCGGCGGCGCGGCGCAGGAACGGCGGGGTCGAGCCCGCGACCACGACCGCGGCCGGCGGCCCGAGCGACGGCAGCTCGGCGAGGGGCAGCGGTCCAGCCGGAGATCGCGGCGACCTCGGCGAAGAGGGCGAACGGGCTCGGGTCGGCGGCCCGCGCGAGCTCCGCCGGGATCCGCTCGGCGCCGGCGGCCAGCGCGCCGAGGCTGCCGCCGAGGTAGAGCTCGAGCGCCGCCTGCGCGCCCGCGGCCGCGGCCTCGCGCGGGTCGGCCTCGTCGCCGGCCGCTCCGCCGGCGGCGATGACGGTCGCGGCGGATCGCCTCGACGTCGGCGGAGATCGCCGGCGTCGCCTCGGGGACCAGGGCGAGGAGCGGCGGCTCGATCAGGACGGCGGCCGCGACCAGCTCCGGCGCGGCGGACGGCGAGCTCGAGCGCGACGACCGCGCCGATGCCCGCGCCGCAGACCGTCGATCGGCCCGCCGCCGAGCGCCGCGATCGCCGCCTCGGCATCCGCGGCCTGCTCGCTCGATCGTCGTGCGCCGGTAGTCGGCGGGCGCGCCCGACCGGCCCCAGCCGCGGCGGTCGTAAGCCGCGAGCGGCGCGCGCTCGCCGAGAGCGCCGGCCAGCGGACGCCAGACCTCGCTGGACGTCGCCGCCTCGTGGATCGCCAGGACGGCGGGCGGACCGGGCGCTCGCTCCAGCCTCGGAGCTCGAACCCGCCGCGCGGGATCGCGACATCGCTCGCCGGCGTCCAGCGCGGCCCTACAGGGCGCCGCGGCGCCAGATGTTCTTGGTCAGCGGCAGCGCGATCCCGCGCGGGCGGCGTGCTGGCCCATGATGCTGGTGGCGCGGTTCAGCAGCCCGGGGACGACGACGCGCTTGTCCGCTCTCGGCCCCGTCGATCGCGGCCGCCGCGACCTGCTCCGGCGTCGAGCCAGACGAACGACGGGCGTGCGCTCCTCGGCGCCGCCGATGCCGGCGACCTCGGCGAACTCGGTCTTCACCGGGCCGGGGCAGACGGTGGTCAGCGTGACGCCCGCTGCCGCGCAGCTCCTCGTGGACCGCCTCGCCGTGGCTGAGGACGAACGCCTTGGTCGCCGCGTAGGTCGCGTTGTCGGGGATCGGCTGGAAGGAGGCGGTCGAGGCGATGTTGATGACGGCGCCACGGCCGCGCTCGACCATGCCCGCCGAGGTAGCGCGACTCGAGGTCGACGAGCGCCTCGACGTTCAGCCGGATCATCCCGAGCTCGCGTTCGCGCTCCTGCTCGGCGAACGGCGCCGAAGCCGCCGTAGCCGGCGTTGTTGACGAGCACCTCGACGTCGAGGCCGAGCTCCGTCGACCTTCGCCGCGAGCGCGTCGCGCGAGCCGCGGATCGCCGAGGTCGGCGCCGATCGACCTCGGCGCGAACGTCGTGTGCGCCGACGCGAGCTCGTCGGCGAGCGCGAGCAGCCGGTCCTCGCGGCGGGCGACGAGGGTGACGCCGTGGCCGCGGTCGCGCGAGCCCGCGGGCGATCTGCTCGCCGATCCCCGACGAGGCGCCGGTGACGAGCGCGGTCGAGGCGGGCTGTGGAGGTGGCAGGGCCATGGGCGAGGCAGCCTATCCGCGCACAGGGCTCGGACCCCTTGATGCGCACAGGGGTCAGTCCCCTTAATATTGGATGCATGGAAGGCGCTGAAGGATTCGGCGGGCTGTTCGGGGACCCGGACGAGCTGCGCAAGCGGCTCGCCGAGATGGCCGAGCAGATGCAGGGCGCCCAGAAGGTCGCCTGGGCCGACAACGCGATCAAGCTCGCCGTCGACATGACCGTCGCCGCGATCAGACCGCTCGAACCTGCAGGGCGGCAGCGACGAGCAGGCGATCCAGGTCCGCGACGCGATCCGGATCGTCTTCCCCGAGGCCGTCACGCTCGTGCGCGAAGCGCGCGAGGGCCTCTCCTAGGACCGGCACGCTTCGCGCGCCATCCGCGCGACGCCGCGCGCCTAGCTTCGCGGCGTGCGCAGGCTTCGCCGCGATCGCGGGGCGCGGCCAGCGTCGAGAGCATCGGCCTGGCGCTGCTGATCGTCCTGCTCGTCTCCGCCGTCGCTGCGGCCGTCGCGACCGGGCGGCTCGACGGCGGCCGCGAGCTCGCCTCGACGATCGGACGGAAGATCCGCTGCGCGACCCAGCTGCCCGGGCCCTGCTGGCGCGACCCGCTGACCAGTCGCCTACGGCCGGCCGGTCGGCGGGCCTGGTCCGCGTCGCTGGCGCCGGCGCCGGCGGCGCTCCCGGGCCGTCGGGCGCGCCGCTCGTTCCGGTCGACTTCCGCGTCTGCCGCTCCGAGGGCTGCGCGACCTCGACCGGCAGCCCCCGCCTGACCGCGTCGAACCGGCGGATCACCGCCTTCACCTCGGTCCGCGACCGCCGCGCCGCCGCGCGGCGAGGTCGACGGTCACCTACTGGCTCTACCGCCCGGCGCTCGGCTGGGAGCGGATCGAGCGCAGCGCGGACTCGGCCGACGTCGGCGGCCGCGTCCTCGACGCCGCTCCTCGAGACGCAGGACCCTGCCCTGACCCCGCTCGAGACCCTCGCCGGCCGCAACCACTACGAGTTCGCGCCCGGCGAGGAGCCGCCGTGGCGCTGGCGGGTCGAGAGCGTCTATCCGTAGCTCCGACTACCAGTGGGCGTCGTGGAACTCCATGACGCCCGAGGCCGGACGTCGAGCTCGATCGCCGCCCGGCAGGGTGCCGGAGAAGGTGCCGAACGGCTGGCGGTACTCGTAGCTGACGAACGGGAGCTTCTGCGAGGCGCGGCGCTCCTGCTCGCGCGTCGAACTCGAGCCGGGCGCCGTCGTCGAAGTCGATCGCGTCGAGCTCGTCGAAGCGCGACGGGGCCGGGCTCGGCGGGCTCGCCGTCGAGCCAGATCGCGCGCTCGGAGTTGCGCTCGGGGTCGTTCACGCCCTCGACCAGGTTCCAGCCGACCGAGCGCCCGTCGCGGGTGCGGCCGACGCCCGCCGACCAGCTCCAGACCGTGTGGCGGGGGTGGTAGCCGGCGGACTCGTCCTCGACCCCGCGCGCGTCGAGCTTCCAGTCGCGGTCGCCGAAGCGGACGTGGCAGTGGATCGGGACGTCGCAGCGCTTGCGGGTCCAGACGTAGTTGCCGTCGCGCGTCGGGCAGATCGACTCGGCCCAGCTGCCCCTCGCCGACGCGCAGGCGGACCCGCACGTCGTCGGTGGCGACGTGGTCGACGAGGCCGGCGTCGTTGGCGCGGCCGAGGTTCGGCGCCGGGACCGCCGCCGTGGCGCTCGCGGAAGACCTCGCCGCGCGCGCCCGGGCAGCCGCAACTGCGTGTTCTCGCGGATCTCGCCGCGCTCGCGGTCGACGATCGCCCAGAACGTCTGCCCGAGCGGGCCGACCTGGACGCGGGCGGCGCAGACGTGGAACGGCTCGGCGAAGGCGGCGACGTAGCGCCACTGCTTGCGGAAGCTGCCGTCTGCGCCGCAGCGGCAGCTTGCCGGGCGGGAGCGGGAGGTCGGGGCGGTCGTCGCCGGGACCGCGCCAGGGAAGTCGGGAGATGGGGTCGGCCATGGTCGGGTCAGCTCAGCCTACGCGCGGCGGCCGAGGCGTGGCGGTGCTACTCGATCGTCGCGATCACGTCGCCGCTGGAGACCGAGGCGCCCTCGGAGACCTTGAGCGAGGTGACCTTGCCCGCCTTGTGCGCGGTGATCTCGTTCTCCATCTTCATCGCCTCGATCACGCAGACGAGCGCGCCCTCCTCGACCTCGGCGCCCTCCTCGACGGCGACCTTGAGGATCGTGCCCTGAAGCGGCGAGGGCAGGTCGTCGCCGGTCGCGCCGCCGCCGCCCGCGCCGCCGCGCGCGCTCGCGGCGCTGCGGCCGCTTCGCCCCGGCTGCCGGCGCCGCGGCCGCGACCGCGGGCGCGCCGCCGATCACCTTGACGCCGTAGAGGCGGCCGTCGACCTCGACCTTGTAGTCGCGCTCGGCCTGCTCCTCCTCGGCATCCTCGTCATCGGACGGGCTTCGGCGCCTCCTCGGGCTTCAGGCTCTTCAGCCACTTCTTGTCCTCGGTCAGGTCGCGGCAGGTCTCGCCCTTCGCCCACTGCTCGGTGGCGAGGATCGCGGTGTGGAACGGGATCAGGGTGGTGAGCGGCTCGATCTGGTACTCGCCGAGCGCCCGCAGCATCCGCGCCGTGGCCTGCTCGCGGTCGGTGTCCCAGACGATCAGCTTGGCGACCATCGGGTCGTAGAGCGGGGTCACCTCGCCGCCGGCCTCGAGCCCGGAGTCGACGCGCACGCCCGGGCCCGCCGGCTCGATGTAGTGCTCGATCTTGCCCGGCGCGGGCGCGAAGTTCTTGTGGGCGGCCTCGGCGTTGATCCGGCACTCGATCGCGTGCCCGCGCAGCTCGACCTCGTCCTGCGTCACCGAGAGCTCCTCGCCGGCGGCGACCAGGACCTGCTCGCGGACGATGTCGATGCCGGTGACCATCTCGGTCACGCAGTGCTCGACCTGGACGCGGGTGTTCATCTCGAGGAAGAAGTACTCCTCGCCGTGCTGGAGGCCCTCGACCGTCCCGGCGCCGCGGTAGTCGACCGCCTCGGCGGCGTCGGTGGCGATCTTGCCGATCCGCTCGCGCATCTCGTCGTCGACGTGGGGCGCCGGCGCCTCCTCGATCAGCTTCTGGTGGCGGCGCTGGATCGAGCAGTCGCGCTCGCCGAGGTGGATGACGTTGCCGTGCGAGTCGGCGAGCACCTGGACCTCGACGTGGCGCGGGTCCTCGAGGTAGCGCTCGAGGTAGACGCGCGTGGTCGGAGAAGAACTTCTCGCCCTCGCGGGCGGCGCCCTCGAACGCCTCCTCGAGGTCGTCCTCGGTCAGCGCGACGCGGAAGCCCTTGCCGCCGCCGCCGCCGGCGGCCTTGCAGGCGACCGGAAAGCCGATCTCCTCGGCCTGCTTGCGGGCGGCGTCGACGTCCTCGGCGGGCTCGGTCGCGCCGGGAACGATCGGGACGCCGGCCTCCTTCATGATCTCGCGGGCCGTCGTCTTCGAGCCCATCGCGTCGATCGCCGCCGCCGGCGGGCCGATGAAGACGATGCCGGCGTCGTCGCAGGGCGCGAGCGAAGTCGGCGTTCTCGGCGAGGAAGCCGTAGCCGGGGTGGATCGCCTCGGCGCCGGCCTTCTGCGCCGTCTCGATGATCTTCTCGATGTTCAGGTAGCTCTCGGCCGGCGTCGGCGGGCCGAGCAGGAAGGCCTCGTCGGCCTCGCGGACGTGCGGGGTCTCGCGGTCGGCCTCCGAGTAGACGCCGACCGACTTGATCTGCATCTCCTTCAGCGTCCGCATCACGCGGATCGCGATCTCGCCGCGGTTGGCGACCAGGACCTTCTCGAACATCAGGCGCGGCAGTCTATTGGGTCGGGCGGCAGTTACGCCGCGCGGAGCTCGGGCTCGGCGCCGGTCCAGATCACCTGGTCGCGGGCCGGGCCGACGCCGACGAGGCGGACCTCGACGCCGGAGTAGCTCGGCGATCGCGTCGACGTAATCGCGGGCGGCGCGCGGCAGCTCGGCGAGCGAGCGGCAGCCGCTGATGTCGCCCTCGAAGCCCGGCAGGTCCTCGTAGACGGCCTCGGCCGTGTGCAGGATCGACTGGTGGTAGGGGAACTCGTCGAAGCGGGCGCCCTCGGGATGGCGGTAGCTGGTCGCGATCCGCAGCGGGTCGATCCCGGAGAGGACGTCGAGCTTGGTGATCGCCAGCGCGGTCATGCCGTTCAGGCGGGCGGCGTAGCGCAGGCCGACGGCGTCGAGCCAGCCGCAGCGGCGCGGCGCGGCCGGTGGTGGTGCCGAACTCGGCGCCGGCCTTCGCGACCTGCTCGGCGACCGCGTCGGGCTCGCCGCTCGGCGTCGAGCATCTCGCTCGGGAACGGGTCCGGCGCCGACGCGCGTGGCGTAGGCCTTGGCGACGCCCCAGACCTCGTTGATGGAGGCGGGGCCGACGCCGGCGCCGACGCAGGCGGCGCCGGCGATCGGGTTCGACGAGGTGACGAAGGGATAGGTGCCGTGGTCGAGGTCGAGCATCGCCGCCTGGGCGCCCTCGAAGAGCACGGTCTCCTCGCGGTCGAGCGCGTCCCAGCAGAGCCGGGCGGTGTCGGCGATGTGCGGCTCGAGGCGGTGCCCGTAGGTGAGGCACTCCTCGGTCATCGCGTGCAGGTCGAGGTCGCGGTCCTTGGCGAAGGGCCGCAGCAGCTCGCGCTTCGGCTCCATCGCGGCCATGATCTTCTTGCGCAGGATCTTCGCGTCGAGGAGGTCCTGGACCCGGATCCCGAGCCGCAGCGCCTTGTCCGCGTAGCAGGGGCCGATGCCGCGCTTCGTCGTGCCGATCTCGAGCTTGCCGAGCTTCGCCTCGCCCGGCGTGGTCGAGCTTCACGTGGTAGGGCATGATCACGTGCGCGTTGGCGGAGACCTTGAGGCCGGCTCACGTCGATCCCGCGGCGCTGCAGGCCCTCGATCTCGTCGGTGAGCACCTTCGGGTCGATCACGACCCCGTTGCCGATCACGCAGAGTCTTGCCGGGGTGGAGGATCCCCGAGGGGATCAGGTGGAAGGCGAACTTCTCGCCGTCGCGGACGATCGTGTGGCCGGCGTTGTTGCCGCCCTGGAAGCGCACGACCATCGCCGCCCGCTCGGCGAGCAGGTCGACGACCTTGCCCTTTCCCTCGTCGCCCCACTGGGCGCCGACGATTGCGATTCCTGGCATGACCCGCGGAGTTCTAGGTGGGGTCGCAGGCCGAGGAATCAGCCGGCGAGCCGCATGTCCTCGCCGTAGAGCGGGACATGTAGTCGCCGCAGATCTCGACCAGGCGGGAGACGGTGCGGGGCCCGATCTGCTCCTCGAGCTCGGTCTGGTCGAGGTTCGAGGTGAGGACGATCGAGCGCCCGGTCTCGTAGCGCTCGTTGACGATCGCGTAGAGCTGCTCGAGCACCCAGTCGGTGCGCTTCTCGGCGCCGAGGTCGTCGAGGTGGAGCAGGTCCACCGAGGTCAGCCGCTCGAAGAACTCGAGGTAGCCCTGCTCGCCGGCCTCGGCGTCGTAGGTGCGGCGGATCCGGGCGAGCAGCCGCGGCAGCGAGTAGATCGCGACGCGGTGAAGCCGGCCTCGAGCGCCGACTTCGAGACCAGCATCGCGAGCGTCGTCTTGCCCGTGCCGACGTCGCCCATCAGCCACAGGCCGCGGCCCTCGTCGAGGTACTCGGCCGAGCTCGTCGACGTACTTGCGGACGACGCCCAGCACGGTCTTCGGTCCATCGATCGGTGACCGGCGGGCGGTCGAAGGAGACGCCGCGGTACTTCGCCGGGATCACCGAGTCGACGCCGCGCGCGCGCGCGTGCGCGACGCGGCGCTCGCGGCACTCGCAGCGAGCGCGCGACGTTGTCGTCGCCGACGACCCAGCCGGTCCCGTCGCAGGTCCCGAACGGGCACATCCGCTGCGACCTTCCCGCCGGTCGCCCATCGGCCTACACGCCCTCCTCGGCGACGTCCATCAGCGGCGGCTCCTGCTCCTCTGAGCGGCGCGCGCCCTGGCGGTCCTCGCGGGCGAGGTTCGAGAACGAGGCGAACGGCTCCTTGAAGGCGAGGCGGACCGTGTCGGTCGGCCCGTGGCGGTTCTTGCGGACGATCAGCTCGGCGACGCCCGGGTCCTCGGGCTCGTCCTCGTAGTACTCCTCGCGGTAGATGAAGGCGACGAGGTCGGCGTCCTGCTCGAGGTTCCCCGACTCGCGGAGGTCCGAGAGGATCGGCCGCTTGTCCCGCCGGTCCGCTGCTCGGGGGCGCGGGAGAGCTGCGAGAGCGCGATCACCGGCACCTCGAGCTCGCGGGCGAGGATCTTCAGCCCGCGGCTCATCTGGCCGACCTGCTCGACGCGGTTCGCCCGCGTGTCGTCGGCCCGCATCAGCTGCAGGTAGTCGACGATGATCAGCCCGAGCCCGTCGCCGTCGCCGGCGGCCTCGGAGCGTGCAGGCGGCGGGCCTTCGCCCGCAGGTCGAGCATGCCGAGGTCCGAGGAGTCGTCGATCCAGAGCTGCGCCTGCTCGAGCTCGTTGCCGGCGCCGGACGACCCGCTGCCAGTCGCTCTTCGCGAACTGGCCCTTGCGCAGCTTGTCGCTCGGGATGCGCGCCCGGCTGGCGATCATGCGCTGGGCGATCTCCATCTCCGACATCTCGAGCGAGAACAGCGCGACCGCCTTCTCCTTCTCGCGGGCGACGTGGTCGGCGATGTTGATGACGAGGCCCGATTTGCCCATGCCGGGCCTCGCCGCGATGATGATCAGGTTGCCGGGCTGGAAGCCGCCGGTGATCGCGTCGAGGTCGGTGAAGCCGGACGGGGTGCCGGTGACCGAGCTGTCGCCGCTCGGCGAGCAGCTCGAGCCGGTCGACCTCGGCGTGCAGGACGTCGATGAGCTGCGGAAGTCGCCGGCCTGCTCGCGGTGGGCGGCCTCGAAGAGGAGGCGCTCGGCCTGCTCGGCGAGCTGCTGGGGCTCGCCCTCGCGGGTGTGGACCGACTGCTGGATCTGCTGCGCGGCGCCGAGCAGGCGGCGCAGCAGCGCGTTCTGCTTGACGATCCGCGCGTAGTGGCGCGGAGTTGCCCGGCGCCGGGACCTGGTCGGGAAGGCTCTGGACCTCGGCGCGGCCGCCCGCGGCCTCGAGCTTGCCCGGTCTGGGTGAGGAGCTCGGTGACGGTGAGCGCGTCGATCGCCTCGTCGCGCTCGTACAGCGACTTGATCGCCTCGTAGACGACCCGGTGGCGCTCGCGGTAGAAGTCGT
Source organism: uncultured Thermoleophilia bacterium (assembly GCA_963844425.1). Taxonomy (GTDB): domain Bacteria; phylum Actinomycetota; class Thermoleophilia; order Solirubrobacterales; family 70-9; genus DASUSH01. The sequence continues at coordinate 98,747 of CAWJOD010000021.1, forward strand.
CCCCGGCGAGCCGGACGTCGGCGAAGACCGGGTCGAGCGAGGACGCGCGAGACCATCATCGCGCCGAGCACCGAGCGCTCGGCGTCGAGGTTCTGGGGCGGGACGTGGACGGGTGTGGGCTGGGCTTGGGCGGCTTCCATCGGGACGATCCAAGGTGCCACACGCCCCGGCGGTTCGCGAGCCGCGATCGGGTATTTGCGCGCTCTTGTTACGAAGCTTTCGAAAGCGAGCGATCTTCGTGATCGTTCGTCGCCTCGACGAACCCCGGCCCCGGCTCCACATCGACGTCGGTAGAGCGCATGATCTCGCCGCAGGCGGAGCAATGGGGCTCGACGCGGGCGATCTCGCCGCAGGCACGGTGCCGGTAGAGAATCGGCGGTCCCGCGTCCCCCGCCGTCCAGCGATCGCCCCAGGCCACCATCGACATCAGCACGTCCATGAACCCCTGGCCCATCTCTGTGAGCAAGTACTCGTCGCGTGGCGGGCGCTCGGAATAAGGACGCCGCTCGAGCATCCCGGCCTCGACCAGGTGCCGCAGCCGCTCGGCCAGGACCTTGCGCGAGATACCGAGGTCGCGCTGGAGGTCGTCGAAGCGGTTGATCCCGATGTAGACGTCGCGGATCAGGAGCGGCGTCCAGGGCTCGCCGGCAACGGCGAGGCTACGCGCGATCGAGCAGTTCATCTTGCTGAAATCCGTCCGTTGCATGGCGCGAGTCTAGCTTAGTTCCCTGAAGGAACTTAATCTGGTAGTGTCGGTTCCCCAAGGGAACGAAGGCGGAGCCAACGAGCCGAGGAGGAGACGATGGATCTACCCACGATCGTCAGCGAAGAGGAATGGCGAGCCGCGCACGAGGAGCTGCTCGTGCAGGAGAAGGCGGCCACCCGAGAGCGCGACGCGCTCGCCGCCGAGCGCCGGCGCCAGCCGATGACCGAGATCTCGGCCGACTACGAGTTCGAGGGGCCGGACGGACGGGTGAAGCTCATCGACCTCTTCGAGGGACGCGACCAGCTGATCCTCTACCACTTCTGGCACCCCCCCGAGGGCGAGCCGTGCAGCGGCTGCACGATGTTCGCCGACCAGGTCAGCCCGCTCGCGCACCTGAAGGCGCGCGACGCCTCATTCGCGCTCGTCTCGACGGCACCGCAGTCCAAGCTGCAGGCCTACAAGGACCGGATGGGATGGGAGCTCCCGTGGTACACGACGATCGGCGAGGCCTTCCAGACCGCGCGCGGGACGACCGAGTACTTCTCGCTCGACGTCTACCTGCGCGACGGCGACCGCGTCTTCCTCACCTACGCGACCACCAGCCGCGGCGTCGAGGCACTGGGCAGCGTCTGGACCTTCCTCGACCTCACTCCGCTGGGCCGCCAGGAGCAGTGGGAGGACACGCCTCCCGGACGCCCGCAGGAGCCGCCGTACCAGTGGTGGCGAAAGAAGGACGAGTACGAGCCCGACGGGGCGGGAGCGCGCGCATGACGGTCGCCCACGTCGCCGCCTTTCCGCTCGAGGAGCTCGCTGCCCTGGTGCCGGCGGCGGGCGTGGTCTGGATCGCTCTGCTCGCGCGGGTACGCGCCCGCGGTCCGCTTCGCGGCTAGCGCTGCTCGGCGATGATCGTCTTGACCTTGGCGGTCTCGCCGCCGGCTACCTCGATCTCGACGAGGTAGGTGCCGGTCTCGTGGATCGGCTGGTCGAGGCGGATCTTCTTGCGGTCGACGCGCAGGCCGCGGGCGTCGGCGATCGCCTCGGCGATCTCCTTCGTCGTCACCGAGCCGTAGAGCTTGCCGTCCTCGCCGGCGCGGTGGGTGATCGTGAGCACGGTCTTCGAGAGCAGGGCCGCCGTCTCCGCGGCGCGCTCCTCGGCCTCGCGCGCGGCCTTCTCGGCGGCCTCGCGGCGGCGCTGGGCCTCCTCGAGCGCGCCCTTGGTCGCCGGCTGGGCGAGCTTGCGGGGGACCAGGAAGTTGCGCAGGTAGCCGGGCGAGACGTCGACCGCCTCGCCGGCGGCGCCGAGGTTCTCGACCTCCTTGAGCAGGATCGCCTGGGCCATCGCCGGTCTCAGCTCAGCGCTCGCCGACGTAGGGCAGGAGCGCGACCTCGCGCGCCCGCTTGACCGCGAGCGCGAGCTGGCGCTGGTGGCGGCGGGAGAGGCCGGTGACGCGGCGGGAGCGGATCTTGCCGCGGTCGGAGATGAAGCGCCGAGCGTGTTCAGGTCCTTGTAGTCGATGTTGTCGACGTTGATCCGCGTGTACTTGCGCGGCCGGAAGCGGTCGCGCGGGCCGCGGCGCCGCGGCGGGCCCGCTGCTCGATCGATCGGACTGGCTGCCGCCACCCTTGCGGGCCATCTAGAAACGCTCTCTTTCGCTCGTCACGTCGGTCATCTCACACCGACGCCGCCGGTCGCCCGACGGCGTCAACGATGCCGAATGATAGCCCCCGATCTGCCGAGGGCGATGCCCCTCGGGCTAGAAGGGGATGTCGTCGTCCGAGCCCTGCGCCGGCGCTGACCGGCTCCGGCTGCGGAAGTCGGAGTTGTCGGTCGGGACGTCGCTCTGCGCCGTGAAGCCGCCGCCTTGGCCCTGGCCCTGGGCCTGACTGCCTGGCCGCCGCCGTCGCGGGAGCCGAGGAACTGGACCGTGTCGGCGATGATCTCGACCGACTGCCGCTTGCCTGCCGTCCTTGGCCTCCCACTCGCGCCAGTCGAGGCGACCCTGGACCGCCACCGGACGGCCCTTGAAGAGGTAGTTCGCGCAGTTCTCCCCCTGTGCGCCCCAGACGGTGACGTCGAAGTAGTTCGGCTTGTCGACCCACTCGATCGCTCAGTCCTTGCGGCGCGAGTTGACCGCGACGCGCATCCCGCAGACGGAGGTGCCGCCGCCGGGGTCTACGGAGCTCGGGGTCCCGGGTCAGGTTGCCGGTGATCACGACCGAGTTGATGTTCGAAGCTGCCACTTGGCTCTTTCCTTCCGCTCGATGTAAGCGTCATCGATGATAAGTCGCGGCGCGGCGCGATCTCTCCCCCCGGTGAGGGGGCGCGGACGGCGAAGCCGCAAGTAACGCGGGGTCTAGCGTTCGGCGGGCTCGGCCTCGGCGGCCGGTGCGCGGCTCGGGCGTGGCGCCCTCGGCCGGTGTGCTCGGCCGGGCGGGCTCCGGTGCCGGCTCCGGCGGCTCCGCCGGGGTCTCGGGCGCGACCGGGGCCTCGGGCGCCGACGGCGTCGATTCGGCGGCCGGCGCCTCGTCGCGCGGCGGGGCGATCGTCGCGGCGCGGGCCGCGGTCGTCGCGCTTGCCGCCGCGCGCTCGCTGCGACTCGCGGTCCGGGTCGCCGAGCTGGATCCCCGGCGGGGGCTCGATCAGCGGCGCGCGCGGGTCGACCTTGAAGAGGCGGAAGCGCAGGATGCCGTCGGTGATCTTGAGCGTGTGGTCGAGGTCGCTCGAGCAGCGGCGGCTCGGCCTCGAAGCGGTAGAAGCGGTAGTCGGCCTCGTTTCGCTGCTTGATCTCGAAGGCCAGCTTGCGCGTGCCCCAGGTGTCGCTGTGGCGCAGCGAACCCGCGGTTTCGATCCGCTGCTTGGCGTTGCCGGCGATCTCGTCGCGTCGCTCGTCCGGGACCTCCGGATCGAGCATCAGGATCAACTCGTACTCAGCACTCAAAGCGCGGCTGACTATAGCGGCTGGGCTCTCGCGATGGAACGCAGGGGGCAGGCGGCTGCTCGGCCGGGCTTGTAGGTGAGCATGCGAGGCAAGCGGCTGAGCCGGGACGCGGCGCTTCGGATCGGGGCGATCGGGCTGGCGGTCGTGGCCGCCGCGCTCGTCCTCCCCGGGCTGCTCTCGCCGCCCGAGCCGCCGCCGCTGCCGGCCGACGTCGGCCTCGGCGCGACGGGTGCCACCGGAGCCGCAGGGATCGTGGCCGAGGCGGACCCCGGGCGCGACGAGCCGCGAGGCCGGGAGGGCAAGCCGGAGCGACGCGAAGCCGCGATGCCGGAGCCGGAAGCGAGCCCGCGAGGAGGAGCGGGAGCCCGAGCCCGATCGGAAGCGCCGGGCATCGCGGCGAGCCCGAGCGGTGCCGCCCGACGATCCGCCGCCGCCTCGACCACCGCCGGCGCCACGCGCCCGCGCCGGCTCGCCCCACCGACGTACGCCGCCCCGGCGCCCGCGCCCGCGCCGCTCCCGCTCCGCCGCCCCGCCGCCCCGGGCGAGTTCGGGCCGTAGTCCCGGCCGTCCAGTAGTCGCCGCCCGAGCCGTCGGGACCTCAGGTCGTTCGCGGTCTGCGACGGGGCGAGCGCCTCGTCGTCGACGCCGCCGCAGCGGCCCGGCTTGTAGCTTGCCGCGCTTCGTGAGGTAGACGACCGTCGACGCCTCGTTGTTCGTCTCGTCGAGCTCGAAGATGCCGTTCTTCGGGATCGGCGATGTGGACGTAGGCGTAGCACCCGCTCTCGCGCACCTGGTCGAGCTCGATCCAGTTCTGGTGGTAGCTCGAGGGATAGACGTCGGACCAGCCGACCGAGGTGCCGAGCGTGACCGCCTTGCGGTCCGCGTCCTGGCTGCAGCTCGGGAAGACGCGCCGGTTCGGCGAGCCCTTCATCCCCGGGTGCGTGTGCTCGAGGTCGCGCAGGCAGTAGATCTGCTTCGGCCCGACCTCGACGCGGCGGCCGCGCTCGCCCTCCTCATCCAGCTCCCAGAGCTCGAACCGCGCCGCGTCGCGGAACTTCCAGTAGCGGCCCTGGCCGGGGATGAACTTGAACGCGAGCTTGGCGCCGGTGCCGTAGGTGAGGCGGCGCTTGCTCCTCGGTCGAGATCCGCTGGCTTCGCCTCCATCGAGAGCCCCCCTTGCGCTTGCCCTTGAGCTCGGCCGGGCCGTCGCCGACCGAGTCGATCGAGTTCGCCGCGCGCAGGATCGGCACGCCGTTCGCGGTCCTTCGGCGGTCGAGGTCGAAGGGCGGGCGCATGCGCAGGTCGGGGCAGAGCAGGCCCAGCTCCGCGCGGATCAGCCTCGTCGAGGCAGTCGTTGCGGGCCGCGCGCCGACTCGTCCGGCGGCCGCGCCGCCGCCGTCCCGGGCCGCCACGCCGCACGCGTCACGGCGAAGCCGCGATCCCGATCCGCGAACGGCCGGTCACGCCACGTCTGCTCATCGCCGCCGGTGCGCCTCCTGCTTGAGCCGGATGTCGGCGATCTGGTCGTCGATCCAGTCGCCGGGGTCGCGACCGTCGACGATCTCGCGCAGGCGGTCCGGCGCGCAGCGCGCGCTCCTCTCGATCCATGGTCAGCGCGCGGTGGATCACGTCGGCCTGCTCCTGGATGTCGAACGGGTTGACGCTGAGCGTGACCTCGCCGATCTCCTCGTGGGAGCCGGTGTTCTCGGAGAGCATCACGACGCCGTCGCGCTGGTTGACCGCCGGGCGCCTCCTTCGCGACCAGGTTCATCCCGTCGAAGATCGAGTTGACGACCAGCAGGTCGTACTGCTTGTAGCGCGCGACCGCCTCGTAGAAGTTCTCGTAGATCCGCAGGTCGATCGGCATCCAGTCGGTGGTCCCGTGGCGGTGGTTGACGACCGCGACCAGCGCCTCGATCCGCTCGAGGTACTCGGCGTACTCGGGCACGTCCTGCCGCGAGGGCTGCAGGTGGGCGATGAAGGTGACCCGCTCGCGGAACTCGGGGTGCTGCTGGAGGAAGACGTCGAAGGCGGTGAACCCGCGCAGCACGTTCTTCGAGAGGTCGGCGCGATCGACGCGGATGATCAGGTGCTCGCGGCGCCGGCGCAGCAGCTCCTCCTCGTAGCCGGCGACCTGCTCCGAGGCCGCGGCGCTGCGCAGCCGCTCGGCGTCGATCCCCAGCGGGTAGGCCCGCACCCAGGTCTCGCCGCCGCTCGTGGCAGGACCGCGCTTGCGCTCCCAGTCGACCTCGAGCTCCATCAGCTCGTCGCAGCAGTGCAGGAAGTTGCGCACGTAGGCCGAGGTGTGGAAGCCGATGATGTCGTTGGCGAGCAGGCCGCGGTAGATCTCCTCGCGCCAGCGCTGCGGCAGGATCCGCCAGGAGTCCGGCTGCGACCAGGGGATGTGGACGAACTGGTGCAGGAACGCGTCCGGCCGCGCCTCGCGGATGGTCGCCGGGGCAGGTGTAGAGCTGGTAGTCGTGGATCATCACCAGCGGCTCGTCGGCTGGCCCTCGATCTGGCCGAGCACCGCCCGGGCGATGTCGTCGTTGACCGCCTTGTAGCCGTGCTCCCAGGCCTCGATCTCCTCGACCCGGATGTCGGGCGCGTTCGAGAGGTCCCAGAGGTAGTGCTGGATGAACCAGAGGATCGGGTTCGCGATCATGTTGTAGAAGCGGTCGTAGGCCTCGGGGTCGGACTCGACCATCAGCACCTGGTAGTCGATCCCGCCGAGGCTGACGTCGACCGGGCCGCCGGCCTCGCGGGCGACCGCGACGTCCTCGTCGGTCATCGCCGAGGCGACCCAGAGCGCCTTGCGGTGCGAGACCAGCCCGGAGAGCGCGGTGACGAGGCCGCCGCCGCCGCGGTCGACCTTGCGCTCGCCCTCCTCGGTCCGCTCGAACTCGGCCGGGCCGCGGTTCGAGACGATGATCAGCGGCTGCTCGTCGGGCATCGGTGCCAGGTTACCCCGGCCCCCGGCGGCTCGACGCTATGCGTCGAGGTCGCGTGAAGAGCTGCAGCCAGTCGCGCAGCAGGCGCGGGGTCAGGAAGTTGCGCCGCGCGTGCTCCTTGCCGGCCTTGCCGAGCCTGCGGCCGAGCTCGGGGTCGGCGAGGATCTCGAGCGAGCGCTTCGCCGTCTCCTCCGGCGAGGAGACGAGGAAGCCGGACTCGCCGTCGGTCACCTGCAGCGGGATCCCGCCGACGTCGCCGCCGATCGTCGGGCGGCCCTTCCAGAGCGCCTCGGTCACGGTGAGCCCGAAGCCCTCGCGGATCGACTTCTGGATCAGCACGTCGGACTGCGACTGGAAGGCGTTGACCTCGATCGCGCCGACGTTGTTGAGGTTGTTGAGGATCTTGATGTCGGGGTCCTCGCCCGCGTGCTCGAAGGTCTTGTGGAAGAACTCCCAGCCCTCGGGGTCGTCGGTCGCCATCGAGCCGACGAGCGCGAGCTGGACCTCGGGGACCTCCTCGGCGACCATCCGGTAGGCGTCGATCACCCCGATCGGGTCCTTCCAGGGGTCGAAGCGCGAGACCTGGGTCAGCAGCGGCCGGTCGACGTCGATCCCGAACTGCTCGCAGACGAACGAGGCGTCGTCGGGGGAGAGCGCCATGTTCTTCGGCGAGAGCGGGTCGATCGCCGGCGGGATCAGGTTGACCGATCCGTTGGCCGTCTCGGCGAGCCCGTCGGGGACGTACTGCTCGCAGGTGCCAGACCGATGCGTCGTACTCCTCGATCAGCGGCTTGATCAGCCCGAGCGTCGTCTCGTTCGGCGTCGAGAGGTCGATGTGGCAGCGCCAGATCCACTTCTTCGCCGCCTCCGGGCGCGTTGTGGCGCAGGCCGACGGGCTGCGGGTCGTGGACGATGATCACGTCCCAGGCGTCCTCGGGAGGCTCTGGGCGTTCATCCAGTTGTAGCGCTCGAACAGCTCCCACTGCTCGGGGGAGATCGCCTCGGGATCGCCCTGGAGCGAGTTGTGCATGAGCTTGGTGACGTTGAAGAACTCCTCGCGGCCCGAGGATCACGTTCCAGTGCGCGTCGAGGCCGACGTCGCGCATCAGCGGCACGATCGTGTAGAGGATCTCCGAGACGCCGCCGCCGAAGGCGGTGGCGCTCACGTGCAGGACGCGCTTGCCCTCGAGCGGGCCGGCGAGCTCGCGGATCGACTCGACGAGCTCGCGCCCGACGAGGTGCGTGTAGTCGGCGAGCGACTTCTGACCGAGGGCGACTTCCTGAAGCATCGGGCGCGGAAACCTACCGTGCGAGCTCGAGCTCGCGAGGCGCCGCCACGCCCCGCTCGAGGCGCTCGCAGATCGCCGTGTGGAGCTCCTGGTTCGCGGCCGTCGACGCAGGAGATCTGGAACTCGGCGCCCGAGCCGAGCAGCCGCTGCGGGCCGAGCGGCGCGCCGTAGGCGTCGGTCACGACCGCGCCGCCCTCGCGCGCAGATCAGCGCGACCGCGGCGAGGTCGTAGGGGGAGTTGTTGAGGACCGCGCCGCCGCCGAGGTCCTCGAACGCCTCGCGCATCCCGGGCACGTCGGCGACGATCCGCGGCCCGGGCTCGATGTAGGCGTCGAGCTGGCCGGTGACGACCCGGGTCATGTCGTAGGTGGCCGAGCCGAGGTCGAAGGTGCCGCCGCCGACCGAGGAGGCGTCGACGATCTCGGCGAGCACCTCGGCGATCACGCCTGACCGGCCGGCCGCGCAGCCCGTAGGCCCAGAACATGCGCCCGAGGTCGGTGTTCGCCGAGAGCCGCGGCGCCGGCTCGACCCCGCCGCCGCGCTCGGCGACGAACTCGGCGCCGCTCTTGATCTCGATCACGCAGCCGACCTCGACGTCGGCGATCGTCGGCTCGCCGTCCAGGCGCGCCGCGGCGACCGAGACGCAGGCGGCCTCGAAGCCCGGCCATCGCCGGCCGGGTGCCGTCGATCGGGTCGACGATCAGCACCCACTCGGGCTCGCCGGCGGGCGTGACCATGCCCGCGGTCCTCGGAGTAGAAGGCGACCCCGGGCGCCTCGCGGGCCAGGAGCTCCTCCATGAACGACTCGGCCACCTCGTCGATCGCGAAGGTGACGTCGCCGCCCTTCGCCGGTCGCCGGCGTGCTCGCGGCCGGCGTGGCTCCCGAGCTCGGGGAGGACCCGCTCGCGCAGGGCGCGCGCGAGCTCGACGACGGTCGCCCGTCATCGCGCCCGAGGCGCTCAGCCGTTGTCGACCGCGTCGGGCCGCTCCTCGAGGTCGACGTCGATCTCCTCGGTGTCGCCGTCGCGAGTGGACGACGTCGAGGGTGATCGCGTCGCCGGGCCGCTTCGAGGAGATGAGCGCGGCAGGTCGGCCTCCTCGACGAGCTTCTCGCCGTCGATCGCGACGATCACGTCGCCGCCGGTGTCGATCCGCTGGCCCTGGAAGCGGATCCGGTCGTCGCCGCCCTCGAGCCCGGCGTCGTCGGCCGGGCTGCCGGGCACGACCTCGGCGAGCAGCGAGCCCGGTCTCGGCGTCGATGCCGAGCTCCTCGGCGAGCTGCGGGTAGAGCGGCTGGGCGGAGACGCCGATGTAGGCGTAGTCGGGCTCGCCGTCCTCGCGCAGGCCCTCGAGCGAGCTGCTGGACGAGCTTCGACGGCACCGCGAAGCCGACGCCCTCGTTGCCGCCCGAGCGGGTGTTGATCTGCTGGTTGATCGCCGACCACCTGGCCGTCGGCGTCGAGCAGCGGGCCGCCGGAGTTGCCGGGGTTGATCGAGGCGTCGGTCTGGATCGCGCCGTCGATCTGGAACTCGGTCAGCGACTCGATCGAGCGCTCGTCCGCGGAGACGATGCCGACCGAGAGCGAGTTGCGCTGGCCGAACGGGCTGCCGATCGCGGCGACCGGCTCGCCGACCTCGACCGCGTCGGAGTCGCCGAACTCGAGCGGCTGCAGGTCGAGGCCCTCGGGGTCGACCTTGAGCAGCGCGACGTCGGCGAAGGGGTCGAAGCCGACGATCTCGGCCGGGACGTTGTTGCGGTCGGGGAACTGGACGTAGACCTCCTTCGCCTCGTGGAGGTCCTGCGCGCTGGCCCGCGGCCTGCGCGTCGGTGACGACGTGGGCGTTGGTGATCACCTCGCCGTCGTCGGAGACGACGAAGCCCGTGCCCTGGCCGGCGGCCTGGCCGCCGCCCGCCGCCGAAGATGCCCGCCGACGTCCTCGCCGTCGAAGATCGAGGTCACGGTGACCACGCCGGGAGCGGTCGTCCTCGAAGATCGCCTGCGGGTCGAAGCCGCCGCCGGAGGAATCGACGATCACCCGCTCGCGGCCGCCGGTCGTCGGACTGTCGACGCGTGGTCGTGGTCGACGCCGCCGTCGTCGTCGGAGCCGCAGGCCGCGAGCCCGAAGCGCACGCGGCGAGGACCGCGAGCGCGCTCAGCGCGATCCGCGCGCCGGAGCGCGCGCGAACCGGGTCGTCCGGCTCACGCCGAGGCTCCCGACGCCGGTCTTGGCCGCCGCCGCGGCCGGCAGGGCGAGCCTGAAGGCGGTGCCGCGCTGCATTGGACGAGCGCGAGGCTGCCGTCCATCCGCATCGGCGAGCTCGCGCGCGATCGCGAGGCCGAGCCCGGTGCCGCCGACGGTGTCGCCGGTGTAGAAGCGGTCGAATACGCGCGACTCGGCCTCGGGAGTCGATGCCCGGTCCGTCGTCGCGGACGATGACGTCGGCCGTCCCTCTGTCGCTGATCTGGGTGGTCACGGTGACTGGGGTGCCCTCGGGGGTGTGCGTGAGGGCGTTGTCGATCAGGATACGGAGGATCTGTCCGATCCTGTCAGGGTCGCCGCGGGCGATCGGCCCGGCGCGCCGTCTCGACCTCGATCGCGGCGCCCTCGCGCGCCGCCGCCGGGCCTGAACTCCTCGGCGACCTGCGTCGCCAGGCGCCCGAGGTCGACCGGCGTCTCGCGCAGCTCGAGCGCGCCGGCGTCGAGCTTGGAGAGCTCGAGCAGGTCGGTCGCGAGCTTGCCGAGGCGGTCGACCTGCTCGCGCATGTTGCTGACGAACTCGCGCCGCGCCTCCGGGTCGGGATCCTCGGTCTCGAGCAGCTCGACGAATCCGCCGAGCGAGAAGATCGGCGTGCGGAGCTCGTGCGAGGCGTTGGCGATGAACTCCTTGCGGGCGGAGTCGAGGCGGGCGAGGCGCTGCTGCATCTCGTCGAAGGTGCCTGGCGAGCTGGCCGACCTCGTCGCGCGAGTCGACCGGGATCGGGACGCTGAAGTTGCCCTCGGCGACCTGCTCGGCGGCGTCCTCGAGCCGGCGCAGGCGGCGCGAGTGCGCCCCGGCGGCGAAGTAGCCGATCAGGGTCGCGGCGGCGATCGCGATCGCGCCCGCGATCAGGATCTGGCGGCGGATCAGGTCGACGTTGTCGTCGACGTCGCCGAGCGGGCTCGAGAGCACCGCGACCCAGCGCGCCTCGCCCGCCGGCGGGCAGCGCGACCGCCGACTCGCCGACCCGCTCGCCGCCGATCCGCTCGACGCCCGGACGCGACCCGTCCGGCGGTGGCCGCGGTCGCCGCGGGCAGGTAGCTGGGCAGGATCGCGGTGCGCTCGAGCTCGGAGTCGGCGATCACGAACTCCGGCTCCGGCCCGCCCTCCCCGGCGCGGACCCCGAGCACCGTCACCCTCGCGTTCGACTTCTGCGCGAGCCGGCGGACGAGGCGGCGCAGCTCCGACTGGCCGACCCCGCGCTCCATCGCGCGCCGAGCCGCTCCGAGCGCGCCTCGGCGACGGCCTCGAGGCGGCTCAGCTTCTCGGCGGTGAGGCTCGACTGAGCTGGGGGACGACGTAGAGGTAGACGAAGCCGACGGCGGCCGCGGTGATCGCGAAGAACAGCAGGACGAGGCGGTTGCGGACGCTGTTGAGCGGCAGCGCCCGCAGCCGCCGCGCGGCGGCCTTCCCCCGCCCCCGAGCGGCGGGGAAGCGGTCACGAACGCTTTCGCGGAAGCGGTAGCCGACGCCGCGCACCGTGAACAGGAACTCCGGGCGCTTCGCGTCGCGCTCGATCTTCTCGCGCAGGTGGCGGATGTGGACGTCGACGGTGCGCGGGTCGCGGTAGGCGGAGTCGCCCCAGACGTGCTCGAGCAGCGCCTCCCGCGTCATCACCAGCCCGGGGCTGGCGGCGAGCACCGCGAGGATCTCGAACTCGACGTAGGTGAGCTGGACGGCCTCGCTCGCGGACCTCGACGACCCGCCGGTCGAAGTCGATGCGCAGGTCGCCGGCGACGATCGGCTCGCCGCCGGACGGGCAGCTGCCGCGCCATCTCGGCGCGGCGCAGGGCGGCGCGGACGCGGCTGCGGAACTCGCGCACCGAGAACGGCTTGGTGATGTAGTCGTCGGCGCCCATCTCGAGGCCGAGCACCTTGTCGATCTCGTCGTCCTTGGCCGTGAGCATGATGATCGGGACCTGGCTGCGGCTGCGCAGCCGGCGGCAGACCTCGATCCCGTCGAGCTTCGGCAGCATGATGTCGAGCACGACGAGGTCGAAGCGCTGCTCGGCGAAGCGATCGAGCGCCTCGCGGCCGTCGCGCGCGGGGACGACCTCGTACCCGTCCTTGCGCAGCGGGTAGGTGAGCAGGGTCTGGACCGTGTTCTCGTCGTCGACGAGAAGGATGCGGGCGCTCGCCTCGGACACGCGAAAAGCCTAGATAAGCGGGGCATCCCACCCCGGTCGGCAGCCGTGCGGTCTCGCCGCGGCCACTGAATAATCTGCGCGGGTGGTCGACCCTCGCATCTACCGGCTCGCGTTCGCGCCGGCCCTGGTCGCCCTCGTGATCCTGATGTTCTCCGTGGAGCCGATCCCGGAGCCGGTGCAGGCACCGGAGACCTTCGCGGCCGACTTCGACGGCCGCAGGGCCGCCGCGACCGCGCGCCGGCTCGTCCAGCTCGCCCCGGAGCGGGCGCCCGGGTCCGAGGGCGACGCCGCCGCGGCCGACGCGGTCGCCGACCGCTTCGCCGAGATCGAGGCCGGCAAGGTCTCCGAGCAGCAGTTCGACGGAACGATTCGACGGCGAGGACGTCGAGCTCCGCAACGTCCTGCTGACGCTTCCGGGCAACTCCTCGCGAACGATCGTCGTCGTGGCCGGCCGCGACTCGGCGCGCGGCTCCGGGGCGGCGTCGAGCGCGGCCGCGACCGGCGATCCTGCTCGAGATGGCGGACGAGCTGGGCCGCACCAGCCACGAGAAGACGATCGTGCTGCTCTCCGCCGACGGGGTCGCCGGAGGGCGCAAGCGGGATCCGCGAGTTCGTCGAGAGCTATCCGACGCTCGAGCAGGTCGACGCCATCGTCGCGATCTCGCGTCCCGGCGCGAGCGAGCCGGTCGCCGCCGCACCTGCTCACCTGGTCGGCGGGCCCGCAGAGCACGTCGGCGCAGCTGGTCGAGTCCGGCAAGCTGGCGCTCGCCGAGGAGACCGACTACGCGCAGCGGGACAGGGCGGGTTCCTCGGCGGCCTCTTCCGGCTCGCGATCCCGGCCGGGCTCGGCCCGGAGGCGGTCGCGATCTCCGAGGGGTCGACGCGATCGCGGTCTCCGGGGTCCGGCGAGCGCAGCCTCGAACCGGGCGACGACGACGTCGCCTCGCTCGCGGACGAGTCGATGGCCGAGTTCGGCAACACCACGCTGGCGCTCGTGCTGGCCCTGGACTCCGCCGAACGACCCGCTCGCCCACGGTCCGGGCGTCCACCTGACGCTGGCCGGCAACCTGATCCCGGGCTGGGCGCTGGCCCTGCTCACGCTGACCCTGATCCTGCCCGCCGTGGCCGCGTCGGTCGACGGCATGGCCCGGGCCGCGCGCCGCCGCGAGCCCGCGCTCGGCTCGCTGCTCTGGGCGCTGACGCGCTCGCTGCCCTTCCTCGCCGCGCTCGTCGCCGCCTACCTGCTCGCCCTCGTCGGGATCGCGCCGGACCCGGGCTTCCCGTTCGACCCGGGCCTCTACGGCTTCGGCTGGCGCTCGGCGGGGGTCCTCGTCGCCCTGCTGGCGGTCTTCGCCACGGTCGCGGTCCTGGTCCGCGCCCTGTCGCGGCCCGCGCGCCCGCTGCGCGAGACGCTGGCGACGGCTCTCGGGTTGGTCGCTTCCGTCGGCGTGCTCGGGATCTGGTTCGATCAATCCGTATCTCGCGCTCGTATGCGTGCCCCTGGCCCACGTCTGGCTCCTCGGCGCCCGGCCGGCGACCGCCGCCAGCGTCGCCGGGACGCTCGTCGGGATCGTCGTCGCGCTGGTTCCGCTCGTCGCGGCACTCTTGCACCTGGCGGACCGGCTCGGCGCTCGGCGCGGAGCTGCCCTGGACACTCGTTCTATTCGTCACCGGCGGCCAGATCGGCTTCCTCACCGCCCTTCTCGGCTGCCTCGATCGCCGGATCCGTGCTCGGGCCTGATCGCGCTCGCCGTGCCTGGCGGCAGGCGCCGGGCAGCCGAGGCGCGGAAACCCGCTCGCTGCGGGAAATCGGCCGACGCCCGCCGATTCGCGCTAACGCGATTCGCGCCGACCGACCGATATACGAACCGGGTCGCCACAGGGGAGGCTTCTGGAGGATAAGGGATGCGCCGTGAGCAGGCACGATGAACGGAGACACGGTGGATGACCTGAGGCAGCGCTGGCGCGCGGGGGACTACGCGGTCGACCCACAGCGGGTGGCCGGTTCCCTCGTCGCGAAGATGAGGCTGATCAGGGCAGCCCGCCGCCGGATCGAGGCGCCGCCGCCCAAGCAGCCTCGGAATCCCGCCTAGGCGCCCGGGTGCTCGAAGCCGCGAGCTTCGACCGGGGCCCCGATCCGCGCCGCGTAGCTCGACGCCCGTGCCCTCGGTCACCTCGCCGACCACCGTGAGCGTCGTGCCGGCCCCGCCCGCGGCCGCCGTCGCGCGTCCAGCCGGTCGGCGGGCAGGCACGCGAGCAGCTCGTAGTCCTCGCCGCCCGAGGCGGCGAGCTCGAGCGGGTCGCGTCCGGCCGCCGCCGCGACCTCCGCGACGCCGGCGGCGAGCGGCAGGCGCGTCGAGCTCGATCGAGAGCCGCGCGCCGCTCGCCGCTCGCGACGTGACCGCGCGTCGCCGGCGAGGCCGTCGGAGAGGTCGATCATCGCCGCCGCGCCCGCCGCGGCCAGCGCGCGGCCCTGCGGCGAAGCCGGGGTGCCGGCTCGAGCTGGCGCGTCGCGGAGAGCGGCGGCGGTGTCGGCGGCGAGCGCCGTCGCCGAGCTCGGGGCGCTCGAGCAGGAGCAGCCCGGCTGCGGCGGCGCCCAGCGCGCCGGTCACGGCGACGAGCTGGCCCGGCTCGGCGCCGTCACGGCGCACCGCGGCGGACCCGGAGTCGAGCGGGTCCGAGGACGGTCACCGAGACGAAGAGGACGGGCGAGGCGACGACGTCGCCGCCGGCAAGCGCCACCGACCATTCGCGCGCTCCGGCGATCAGGCCCTCGAGAAGCGCGGCGCCGTCCGTCCTCGTCGAAATCGCCGGGCACGCCCGAGCGCGACCAGCGCCTCCCCGGGCCCGGCGCCCATCGCCGCCAGGTCGGAGAGCGCCGACGCCAGCGCCTTGCGCCCGATCTGCGGCGGGCGAGGCGAGCTCGCGCCGGAAGTGGACGCCGTCGACGACGAGTCGACCGAGATCGCGCTCGCCTGCGAGGCCGTCGATCACCGCCGCGTCGTCGCCGCTGGCGAGCGCGAGCCGGTCGCCGCTGCCGACCCCCGCCTCGGCGAGCCGCGCCCGCACGCGTTCGATCAGCTCGAACTCGCCCACGCGATCGATCTAAGGGGCCGACGTCGGGTGTGGCGAGGGCAGCGGGCGGCGCCGCGGATCAGGGGCGACGCCGCCGGCGGGCGGAGCCGCGCCCTGGCCGGCGCCGGGCGCGTAGAGGTCGGGGTCGTAGCCGGCTCCGCCGCCGCCCGGGTCGGTGGTCCGGCGTCGTCGGCGCCGGCGCGGCCGGAGCCGGCGCGGCGGTGCCGTCGTCGTAGGTGGTCGTGTCGCCGGGTCGCTGCCGGTCGGTCGCGTGCTCGCTGTAGAAGGGCGAGAGGTTGGCCGGCTGCTCGGGCTCCGGGAAGTCGTCGCACGGCTCGGCCGCCGCGGTCGACATGTAGTCGTGCCAGATCGGCGCCGAGAGGTCGGCGCCGTAGCCGGGCAGCGGGACGCGCGCGTTCGGGTTGCCGGTCCAGACCGCGGTCGAGACGTGCGGGGTGTAGCCGACGAACCAGGCATCGGACTGCTCCTCGGTCGTGCCGGTCTTGCCGGCCGCGGGGCAGCCGATCCCGTGGCCCGCCGCGGTGCCGGAGATCAGCGTGCCCTTCATCACGTCGGCGACCGTGTAGGCGACGCCGTCGCTGACGACGCGCTTGCCCTCCGAGTCCTCGAGCACGTCCTCGTCGCCGTTGGGGAACTCGACCCGCTCGATGCCGGTCGGGTCGTGGTGGACGCCGCCGTTCGGCGATCGTCGCGTAGGCGTTCGACATCTCGAGCACGGTGCAGCACTCCGCGGTGCCGCCGAGCGCGTAGGCGGGGAACGGCTCGAGCGGCGAGGTGATGCCCATGTCCTTCGCCATCTCGCGTGAAGTTGTCGGCGCCGACGTCGAGGCCGAGCTGCGCGTAGACCGTGTTGACCGACTGCGCGGTCGCGTCGCGCAGGCTCATCGATGCCGCTGCCGCCGCCGGTGACCGTCCACGGGGTCGAGGCCGCCGGTGTCGAGCGAGATCGTCGACGGGGCCGAGTAGTAGGTCGAGTCGGGGTCGATCCCCTGGTCGACCGCGGTCATCAGCACGAACGGCTTGAACGCGGAACCGGGCTGGCGGCTTCCCTGCGCGGCGAGGTTGAACTGGCTCGACCCGTAGGCCTCGGAGCCGCCCGACGAGGCCATCGCGAGGATCTCGCCGGTCTCGGTGTCGGTCGAGACGAGCGCGTTCGCGGCGCCGGTCGCGGGGTGCGCGGCGATCGCGCTCTCGGCCGCGTCCTGGAGCTTCGGGTCGATCGTCGTGTAGACCTCGAGCCCGCCCTGGCGCACCGTGTTGACGCCGTAGCGGTCGATCAGCTCGGACTCGACGAAGTCGAAGAAGTACGGCTCGCGGATCTCCGAGTACTTGGTGCCCGGCTCGAGCCCGAGGCCGGCCGCCTTCGCCCGCTGCGCCTTCCTCCGGGGTGAGGTAGCCCTGCTTCGCCATGTTGTCCAGCACGTTGTTGCGCCGCTTGAGCGCCTGCGTTCGGGTCGGTGAACGGGTTGTACTCGGAGGGCGCCTGCGGGCAGCCCGGCGAGCAGCGCCGACTCGGTGAGCTTCAGCTCGGTCGCCGGCTTGTTGAAGAAGGTCTGGGCGGCGGCCTCGACGCCGACCGCGGTGCGGCCGCCGACCGTCCCGTAGGAGGCGGTGTTCAGGTACTCCTCGAGGATCCACTTCTTCGAGCGCTCCTGCTCGAGCTCCTCGGCGAGCGTCGCCTCGCGGATCTTGCGCTCGAGGGTGTCCTCGGGGTCGGAGATGTAGAGGTTGCGGACGAGCTGCTGGGTGATCGTCGAGCCGCCCTGCCGGGTCTCGCCGGCCTCGATGTTCTCGACCGCGGCGCGCACCACGGCCTCGACGTCGACGCCGTCGTGCTCGTAGAAGCGCTCGTCCTCGATCGCGATCGTGGCCTGCTGGAACTCCTTCGGGATCGACTTCAGCGGGATCGGCGTGCGCAGCTCGTCGTTCTGGATGTAGCCGAGCCGGGTGCCGTCGGAGGCGAACACGACCGAGTTCGCGCCCTTGTCGATCGGCCGCAGCTCGTCGATCGGGGGCGCCTCGGCGGCGACGTTCAGCACCCAGATCCCGAAGCTGAGGACGGCGATCGCGACGATCGAGAACGACGACCCCGACGCCCAGCAGGACCTTGCTGCTCTTGCGCCGCCGCGTGCGTCGGTGCTTTCTGCGCTCACGCGGGGTCATCCCGGTAAAGAGGGTAGTGAGCCGCGCGCCTGCGGAGCGCCCCGCTCTTTAGGCAGCGATTTCAGGTCAGGCGAACTCGAGCAGCCCGGCCTCGCGCAGCGCCGAGTGGCGCCTTCTCGCGCAGCGCGGCCTCCTCGCCGCCGACCCGCGTGCGCTCGCCGTCGAGGTTCGTGGCGCAGCTCGAGCTTCACGCCCTCGTGGGTCTGCTCGTTCGAGCTGGACGTGCTCGGCGATCCCGTCGAGGGCCCGGCGCGCCGCCGGGACGTCGCCGCCCGGCGGCAGCCAGAGGTAGACGACGATCGGCGCCCCGAGGTTGCCGGTGGAGTGGTTGAAGATCTCGGTGCCGACGACGTGCTCGTTGGGGACCACCATCAGCCGACCGTCGCCGGGGTCGATGAAGGTCGTAGGCGAGGGTGATGTTCTCGACCCGTCCCGTCGTCTCGTCGAAGGTGACCCGGTCGCCGATCCGGATCGGCTGGGTGACCGCGATCAGATCCCGGCGACGAGGTTGGCGACGGACTGGCGGGCGGCGAGGCCGACGATCAGCCCGAGCAGCGCGCTCGAGGCGAGGATCCCGGTCGCGAGGCGCCTGACGCCGTCGATCTGGGTCAGCGCCAGCGCGACCCCGATGAAGACGATCAGGACGAAGACGAGCCGGCGGACCACCCGCAGCCGCGTCACCGTGACCCGCGAGACCGCCGCCCTCGGTGAAGCGCGTCGCGACCTGCGAGCCGCGGCCGATGACGAAGCGGTCGACCCCGTAGGCGATCACGCAGGGCCCCGGCGAGGGTGATCGCGGCCGAGATCCAGTCGCCGTACTGCTCCCAAAACGTTTGCTCCATGCCCCTGTCATACAGAATCGGCGGCTATGTCCGTCGCCACCCGCGCCGTCCTGCTGGATGCGCTCGGCACATTGGTCGAGCTCGAGCCGCCCGCCGCCCGCCTGCGCGCCGCGCTCGGCGGCGACCTGCCGCGCGACGAGGTCGAGCGGGCCATGCGCGCCGAGATGGCGTACTACCGCGAGCACAGCCACGAGGCGCGCGACGCGGAGCCCTCGCCGAGCTGCGCCGGCGCTGCGCGGAGCTGCTCGCCGGCGAGCTCGGCCGCGAGGTCTCGGTGGAGGCGATGATGTCGGCGATCCGGTTTCGCGCCTTCGCCGACGCCGAGCCGGCGCTGACCGAGCTGCGCGAGCGCGGGCTCGCGCTCGTCTGCGTCTCGAACTGGGACTGCTCGCTGCCCGAGGTGCTCGAGCGGGTCGGCCTCGCCGCGCTGCCTCGACGGCGTCGTCGCCTCCGCCACCGCGGGGCACCGCAAGCCCGACCCGGCGATCTTCGCGGCCGGGATCGAGCTCGCGGGCTGCCGGCCGGAGCGAGGCGCTGGTGGTCGGCGACACCGTCGCGGAGGACGTCGCCGGAGCCCGAGGCGGCCGGGATCCCGGCACTGCTCATCGACCGCGGCGGAGACGGGTCTGCCCCGAAGGGACGGAGCGGTTCGACGTGCCCGTCGTCTCGTCGCTTGGCGAGATCAGCCACCATCTACACCGATGAGCACCCTCGAGCACGCGGCTTCGCCGCCCGACCCCGGTCCCGAGCGGCCCCCTGCTGCCGAAGACGATCGGCGTCGGCTGGATCGTCCTCGGGATCGTGCTCGCGATCCTCGTCGTCCCCGCGGTGCTCGGCGGGATCGCGTTCGTGATCGCGGGCGACCCGGAGTCCGACGCGGCGCTCGTCGTCGCCCAGGCTTTCTTCGCCGCGGGGCTGATCGCGGTCCCGTTCGTCGTCTGCCGCATCGAGCGCGTCGCGCCCGCCGCCCGCCGGCTCGGGCTGCGCCCGTTCAAGCCGCTCAGCGGGATCGGCTGGATGCTCGCCGCCTACGGGATCTTCCTCGGGCTGACCGGCGATCTACTCGCTGCTCGTCGACACCCAGTCCGAGCAGCAGGTGCTCCAGGACATCGGCGCCGAGAAGGACACGGCGATGCTCGATCGCCCAGGGCATCCTCGTCGTCGGGCTGGCGCCGATCTCGGAGGAGCTCTTCTTCCGCGGCTTCCTCTTCGGCGGGCTCCGCGGCCGGCTGAGCTTCTGGCCGGCGGCGCTGATCTCCGGCGTCTTCTTCGGCTTGATCCACCTCCTCGGCGGCACGCTGGCGGTGATCCCGCCGCTCGCCGCGTTCGGCGTCCTCCTCGCCTGGCTCTACGAGCGCACCGGCTCGATCGGCCCGCCGATCCTGATGCACGCGCTCCAGAACGCGATCGCGTTCACGATCACGATCAGCTGACGGGCAACGGAGCGGGAAGGCTTTGCGGCGGAGAACCCGAACTGGACCGGAGAGAGCCATGGCTATCATTCCCGCCGCCTTGCAGGGACCGGCCCGTTTGCTCCTCGCTCTGATCGTCGCCACCGTCGCGACTCTCGCCTTCGTGCCCGCGGCCGGCGCGCAGGACCCGGTGCCGCCGGTCGAGCCCGACCCCGAGCCCGAGCCCACGCCGCCGGCGGAGGCCCGGCTCTCGCTCGACGTCAAGGGCGCTGAGCGGCGGCAACGTCCGCGTCAACCGCCGCGCGGTCGGCTTCGCCACGTGAAGCCGTTCGTGCCCGGCCAGACGATGAAGATCGGCGTCTACCGCAAGGGCAAGGCGATCAAGCAGGAGCGCAAGACGATCGAGCGCAAGAAGGGCGCGAACGCGGGCATCGTGAAGCTGAAGTCTCCGCGCTTCGTCGAGCCCGCCAAGTACTCCTTCCGCGCTGTCGCACGAGGAGACCCCGGAGCAGCGCGGCGCGGCCAAGTCGAGCAAGCGCTTCGGCGTCAAGTACCCGCGGATCGGCGGCAACGACAGCGGCGAGACCGTGCAGCTCTTCCACAACCTGCTCGCCAAGCAGGGCTACGGCAACGCCCCTCGGGGCAAGACGTACAACGCCGCGAGCGCCCGCGCCGTCCACGCCTTCCGCAAGGTGAACGGGATGGCGCGCACCTACGCGGCGACGCCCGACATCTTCAAGAAGCTCGCCGACGGCAAGGGCGCGTTCAAGCTCCGCTACCCCGGCGCCGGCCACCACGTGGAGGTCGACATCTCGCGGCAGGTGATGGTCCTCGCCGACAAGGGCAAGCCGCAGCGCACCTACCACATCTCATCCGGCGCTCCCGGGACCCCCTCGGACCGCGGCCACTACACCTTCTACCGCAAGGATCCCGGCTTCAACGCGATCGGGATGTACTACTCCGTCTACTACAACCGCGGCGAGGCGACGCACGGCTACAAGTCGGTCCCCGACTACCCCGCGAGCCACGGCTGCCTGCGTAACCCCATCCCCGACTCGAAGTCGATCTACAACTGGATCGACCTCGGGGATGACATCTGGGTCTACGACTGAGCCCTGGACGCTGACGCTCCATCTCGCGCTCTCAGCCGCATGAGGGTCTTCTTCGCCGGCGCCAGCGGCGTGATCGGCCCGCGCTGCTGCCCGCGGCTGCTCGAGGCGGGGCACGAGGTCGTCGCGCTCACGCGGACGCCGGCGAAGGCCGAGGGCCTCGCTGCGGCGGGCGCGGAGCCGGTCGTCTGCGACGTCCTCGACGCCGCCGCGCTTCGCGACGCCGTGGTCGCGGCGAGGCCGGAGGCGGTGATCCACCACCTCACCGATCTGCCGCAGGAGATGACCCCCGACCGCGATGAAGGCGGGCTCGAGGCGACCAACAGGGTGCGGACGGAGGGCACGGCGAATCTGCTCGACGCGGCCCGCGAAGCGGGTGCGCGCCGGGTCGTCGCCCAGAGCATCGCCTTCGCGTACGCGCCGAGGCCGACGCGGCCTCCACGACGAGTCGGACCCGCTGTACGTCGATGGCCCCACGCCCGGCGACGAGACCGCCGCCGCGGTGGCCGAGCTCGAGCGCCAGGTCACGAACGCGCGAGGGGCTCGAGGGCATCGTCCTGCGCTTCGGCTTCTGGTACGGGCCCCGGACCGCGTACGCCTCCGACGGCCATTGGGCCGAGGAGGTCCGGCGGCGGCGGCTGCCGATCGTCGGCGACGGCTCCGCGGTGTGGTCGTTCGTCCACGTCGACGACGTCGCCGCGGCGACGATCGCCGCGCTCGAGCGCGGCGACTCCGGGCGTCTACAACGTCACCGACGACGATCCGGCCGCCGCGCGCGAGTGGGTCCCCGCCTATGCCGAGGCGGTCGGGCGCGAAGCGCCCGCGGCGGGTGCCGACGCTGCTCGTGCGGATGGTCGCCGGCCGCTACGCCGCCTACCTCTCGCGCGGACCTGCGCGGCGCCTCGAACGAGAAGGCGAAGCGCGAGCTCGGCTTCCAGCCGCGCTGGCCGAGCTGGCGGCAGGGGTTCGTGGAGGCGCTCGGATGAACGCGGACGGCCCACGGGAGACGCTCGTCGCCGAGCTGCGCGAGCACGCGCTCGTGATCGGCGAGGTCACGCTCTCGAGCGGCCGCACCGCCTCGTACTACGTCGACGCCAAGCGCGCCCTGCTGCGCCCGCGCGCCTTCCTCGCGACCGGGCGGCTGGTGGCCGACCGCGCCCGCGAGCTCGGCGCGAATGCGATCGGCGGGCTGACGATGGGCGCCGACCCGATCGCCTGCGCGGCGCTGGCGCCACCGGCGCGGACTCCGAGCTGGTCGCCTTCTTCGTCCGCAAGGAGCGAAAGGAGCACGGGCTGCAGCGCTGGGTGGAGGGGCCGCTGCTCGGGGCGGGGACCCCCTGCCTCGTCGTCGAGGACGTCGTCACGACCGGCGGCTCGACCGTGAAGGCGATCGAGCGGATCCGCGAGGAGGGCCTCGACATCCGGGGCACCGTCTCGATCCTCGACCGGCTCGCCGGCGGCGGCGGAGGCGATCGAGGCGGCCGGCGGTGGCCCCTACGCGCCGCTGGTCACCATCGACGACATCTACCCGGACCGGCCCGAGTAGGCGCACCGCTCAGCCGACCGGGCGGCTGCGGATCGAGCGGACGACGCGCTCGATCGTCGGCACGTAGGCGCCGGTGCCGAAGCGCTCGTTGCGCTGCACGATCACGGTGAAGGTGACGAGCCTGCCGCGGCGGAGCAGGATCACCTCGATCTGCTGGCGGACGCCGTCGTGGCTCCCCTTCGCGGTCGACCGAGTAGGCGTCGTATCGATGCTCGAAGCGGTCCGTGTCGCCGAGCTCGAAGCCCTCGAACTGCTCGCCGTACTGGACGCCGGTCGATTCGGCCAGCTCCTCGAGGTCGGCCTCGAGCAGCTCGTTCGAGCGGTCGGGGGTGACGGTGACGACCACGAGCCGGTCCGGTGACTTCAGCTGGGTCTGGGTCTGCTGCGCCTTCGCCTGCCACCCGGGCGGCACCCCGAGCGCGAACCCGCCGGCGTCGTTGCGCGTCCACCTTCCAGCCGGGCGGGAGCTTCGGGCACCGGCTGCGCGGTCTCGACCGGGGCATCGACGTCCGCGGCGGGCTCGTCGGAGCCGCAGGCCGAGATCGCGATCGCGGCGAGCAGCGCCGCGGCGAGCGCCGTGAGCCGCCGGGTCGAGGTCGCTGGGTACGCTCGGAGCATGGACCAGATCGTTCAGGTCGTCGGGGCGCTGCTGATTCTCGCCGCTTACGCGGCGGCGCAGTTCCACCGCCTCGACCAGGACTCGCCCAGCTACCTCGTCCTCAACCTCGTGGGGTCGGTGATCCTGGCCATCCTCGCCCTGCGCGAATCGCAATGGGGGTTCCTGCTCCTCGAGACGGTCTGGGCACTGGTCTCCGCATGGGGCCTCCTCCGCCTGCGCCGCGGCGGCACCCCGGCCTCGGCGCATTACTAGTCTTGCCGTCGGCAGACCGGCGAGGCTTGGAGGTTCGAGCGATGGGGCAGACGACGGCGACGGCGAAGAGCACGGCGCAGGCGAACGGGCACGGGACGGCGAAGACGATCGACGTCGTCAACCCGGCGACCGGCGAGAAGGTGGCGTCGGTGCCGGCGCTCAACCCGAAGGGGGTCACCGAGGTCGTCGAGCGGGCACGCGCCGCCCAGCCCGCCTGGGAGGCGCTCGGCTTCGAGGGTCGCGGCCGGATCCTCCGCCGGGCGCAGAAGTGGGTGCTCGACAACGAGGAGCGGATCGCGGGCACGATCGTCGCCGAGACCGGCAAGACCTACGAGGACGCGCTGCTGGCCGAGGTCGCGTATGCGGCCTCGGCGTTTGGCTTCTGGGCGAAGAACGCCCCCAAGTACCTCGCCGACGAGAAGGTCCGCCCCTCGTCGCCGTTCGTGTTCGGGCGCAAGCTCGTCGTCCGCCGCGAGGCGGTCGGCGTCGTCGGCGTGATCGGGCCCTGGAACTATCCGCTGACCAACTCCTTCGGCGACTGCATCCCGGCGCTCGCCGCCGGCAACGCGACCGTGCTGAAGCCGGCGACGCTGACCCCGATGACCTCGCTGCTGATGCTCGAGTGCCTGCGCGAGTGCGGCCTGCCCGAGGACGTCCACCAGGTCGCGGTCGGCGAGGGCTCGTCGGTCGGCAACGCCCTCATCGACGCCGTCGACTTCGTGATGTTCACCGGCTCGACCGAGATCGGGATCAAGGTCGCGCAGCGGGCGGCGAAGACGCTCACCCCGGTCGGCCTCGAGCTCGGCGGCAAGGACCCGATGATCGTCTGCGCCGACGCCAACGTCGAGCGGGCCGCCAACGCCGCGGTCTTCTACTCGATGCAGAACGGCGGCCAGACGTGCATCTCGATCGAGCGCGTCTACGTCGAGGAGCCGATCTACGACGAGTTCGTCGGCAAGGTCACCGAGAAGGTGAGCGAGCTTCGCCAGGGCGTGCCGGGCGGGCGCGGCGTCGTCGACGTCGGCGCGATCACCTCGCCGCCGCAGATCGAGCTGATCGACTCACACGTCCGCGACGCGGTCGAGAAGGGAGCCCGGGTCCTGGTCGGCGGCCACAAGCGGCGCGGGCAGCGGCGACTTCTACGAGCCGACCCTGATCGTCGACGTCGACCACACGATGGAGTGCATGACCGAGGAGACCTTCGGGCCGACCCTGCCGGTGATGAAGGTCGCGGACGTCGACGAGGCGGTGCGGCTCGCGAACGACTCGCCGTACGGGCTCCAGGCATCGGTGTTCACGGGCGACACCGAAAAGGGCGAGTCGATCGCGCGCCGGATCGAGGCCGGCGCGGTCTGCGTCAACGACTCCGGGATCAACTACGTCGCGCTCGAGCTGCCGATGGGCGGCTGGAAGACGTCGGGCGTCGGCAGCCGCCACGGCGTCGACGGGATCCGCAAGTACACGAAGCCGCAGACCCTGCTCGTCACCCGGTGGGGGCCGAACCGCGACCTCCACATGTTCCCCTACAAGGAGCGGACGACGCGGCTGCTCGGCAGGGCGCTGAAGCTCTTCTGGGGTCGCGGCAAGCGCGACTGAGCGGGCGGCGCTCCGCCGGCGGCGGGCTCGGCGGTCGGCCATCGCGTCGGCGACGCCGTCGAAGTTGTGGCCGAAGGCCGACGAGGCGAAGGACCAGACCGTGGTGCGGTCGAGCGTGTTGAACACGAGGTTGGAGCCGTCGCGCACGAGCTCCACCTGCTCGCGCGGGAGCGAGAAGAGCGGCTCCTTCAGCGACTTGAACCCGGCCGAGCCCATCTTGATCGCGTGCATCTTCGTGTCGGTCACGATCAGCGCGTGCCGCTGCATGTTCTTGTCGTGGGTGCCGTCCGGGTTCTGGATGCGTCGTGCCGATCGAGACGCCGCACGCCTGGACGACCTCGTCCTCGGCGACGAACCCGTTCTTGCGCGCCGACTTCTCGATCTTGTCCCATCGCCCCATGCGGAGCCGACGCTACCAGCGAACCACGGCGCCTCGCAACGTGGCTCGGGCCGATCCTATGCGCTGTGGCGAGGGTCGTCGAGGGCGCGATCGAGGTTGTAGGCGGCGCTGATCAGCGCCAGGTGCGTGAAGGCCTGCGGGAAGTTCCCCAGCTGCTCCCCGGTCGGGCCGACCTCCTCGGAGTAGAGGCCGAGGTGGTTGGAGTAGGTGAGCATCTTCTCGAAGGCGAGCCGGGCGGCCTCGACGTGGCCGGCGCGCGCGAGCGCCTCGACGTACCAGAACGAGCAGATCGAGAAGGTGCCCTCCTCGCCGCGGAGGCCGTCGGGGCTGGCCTCGGGGTCGTAGCGGTAGACGAGCGAGTCGGAGACGAGGTCCTTGCCCATCGCCTCGAGCGTCGACAGCCAGCGCGGGTCGGCGGGGGCGATGAACCGAGTCAGCGGCATCATCAGCAGAGAGGCGTCGAGGACGTCGTCCTCGTAGTGCTGGACGAAGGCCTGGCGCTTCTCCGACCAGCCGCGGTCCATTATCTGGCGGTAGATCGCGTCGCGCTCGGTCGTCCAGCGCTGGACGTCGGCGGGCAGCCCGCGATGTTGGGAGATCCGCAGCGCGCGGTCGAGGCCGACCCACGACATGAGCCGCGAGTAGGTGAAGTCCTTGCGCCCTCCCCGCGTCTCCCAGATTCCCTCGTCCGCCTGGTCCCAGTTGTCGCAGACCCAGTCGACGACCCGGGAGACGTCATCCCACCCTGCGGCGGTGATCGGCTGGCCGTGGCGGTCGAAGAGGTAGATCGAGTCGAGCATCTCGCCATAGATGTCGAGCTGTAGCTGGTCGGCGGCGCCATTGCCGATCCGCACCGGCGCCGACCCGGCGTACCCCTCGAGATGCGACAGCTCCTCCTCGGGCATCTCCGGCGCGCCGTCGACCGTGTACATGATCTGCAGGGGGCCGTCCGCGTGGCCGCGGCGCTCGCGGAAACGGGCGGACAGACCACGCGCCGAAGGCCTGCGCCTCCTCGGTGAACCCGATGCGCAGCAGGGCGTAAACCGAGAATGCGGCGTCCCGGATCCAGGTGAAGCGGTAGTCCCAGTTGCGCCCGCCGCCGAGTTGCTCGGGAAGGCTCGTGGTCGGCGCGGCGACCAGCGCGCCGGTCGGGTTGTAGGTGAGGAGCTTGAGGATCAGCGCTGAGCGGTTCACGGTCTCGCGCCAGCGGCCGCGATACCGGGACTGAGAGAGCCAACGGCGCCAGTACTCGACGGTCTCGGCGAAGAGCTCCGTGGACTCCTCGTTCGAGCAGGGCCGCGGCTCGGAGCCGTCGGCGATCCGGTCGAGCTCGAAGGTCGCCGTCTCGCCCTCCGCGAGGGTGAACGAGCCGCCGACGTCGTTCTGCGCGCGGGTGAGCGGGACGGTCGCCGAGAGCGCCAGGGAGAGCGACGGCGACTCGAAGATCGCCATACGCGGGTCGTCGAGGGTGGAGCTCGTGCTCCTGCCGCCCGTAGTCGAAGCGCGGAACGGCCTCGATCTCGAACCGCATCTCGCCGCGGGCGCAGAGGACGCGGCGGACCAACCGGTGGCGCTCGACCTCGCGCGGGTTCCGCGAGATCGGCATGAAGTCCTGGATCTCGCCGACGCCGTCGGGCGTGAAGAAGCGCGTGATGAGGACGTTGGTGTCCGGGAAGTAGAACTGGCTCGAGCGGGCCCAGAGGCTCGGCCCGATCAGCCAGTGGCCGCCGTCCTCGTGGTCGAGGATGGCCGCGAACACGCTCGGGGAGTCGAAGCGCGGCGTGCAGTACCAGTTGATCGTCCCGTCGGCTCCCACCAATGCCGCCGTCCGCAGGTCGCCGATCAGCCCGTGGTCGGCGATCGGCGGGTAGGCGCCGGAGATGACGCCGCTGCCGGCGAATGAGTCCGATCTGGCCATGGGCTGAGTACCCAACCACACTCGCGGGCAAAGGCAAAAGTAGGGTGCGCTCGATGCAATCGTGAGCCCGGTCCGCCCGAATGTCAGCGTCGTCGGCCGATCGCTCGGCGTCGAGGACCAGCGCCTGCGCGACTTCCTCACCCGGATCGCCCAGCCCTTCGAGTGGCTCGAGGCCGGCGCCGAGCGGCCGCCGAGCAGCTGCGCACGCGCGGGGTCGTCACGGAGGATCTTCCGATCGTGATCGACGCCGACGAGGTGGTCGCCGCGGCGACGATCGATCGGGTCGCGGAAGCCTGGGGGACGGCGACGCCGACCGCGCGACGGAGTACGACCTGGCGATCGTCGGCGCCGGACCGGCGGGGCTCGCGGCCGCGGTGTACGCGGCGTCGGACGGCCTCTCGACGCTCGTCCTCGAGCGGGACGTGCCGGGCGGGCAGGCGTCGCACACGTCGCTGATCGAGAACTTCTTCGGCTTCCCGGAGGGCATCGGCGGCGCGGAGCTCGCGCGGCTCGCCGGACGCCAGGCCGAGCGGCTTCGGCGCCGAGCTCATGTTCCTGCGCGGCGTCACGGGGGGCCGCACGCGCGCCGACGGACGCTTCGCGATCGAGGTCGCGGGCGGCCAGCGTCGCGGCGCCGTCGTGATCGCGGCGCCGGGGATGGTCTGGCGGCGGCTCGAGGTCGACGGGCGTCGACGAGCTGCTCGGCCGCGGCGTCTACTACGGCGCCGGACGCAGCGAGGCCGCCGGGTGCGGCGACGACGACGTGGTCGTCGTCGGCGCCGGCAACTCGGCCGGCCAGGCGGTCGATGCAACCTGGCGACGCGGGCGCGCGCGTGACGATGCTCGTCCGCGGCGACGCAGCTCGGCAGGACGATGTCGGCCTACCTGGTGAAGCGGATCGCGGACATCCGCTGATCGACGTCCGGCTGACGAGGTCGAGGCGGTCGAGGCCGAGAGGGGCGGCTCGCCGCGGTGAGCGTGCGGCGCGCGGCGGCGAGCGCGAGCACTGCCGCGCGCGGTGCTCTTCCTCTGCCTCGGCGGGGAGCCGCGCACCGGGCTGGGCGGCGGAGGGCGGCGTCCGCACCGACGCGCGGGGCTACATCCTCACCGGGCCCGACCTGCTCGAGCCGGGGAGCGCCCCGCGGGCTGGCCGCTCGCCCGCGACCCGCTCGCGCTCGAGACGAGCGTCCGGGCCTGTTCGCCGCCGGCGACGTCCGCCACGGGTCGACCAAGCGCGTGGCGGGCGCGGTCGGAGAGGGCGCGATGGCGGTGGCCCTGGCCGAGCTTCGCCTGGAGGAGATCCGGGCGGCGCACTAGCCGCACGCACGCGAGCGCCCCGACCAGGATTCGAACCTGGGGCCTACTCCTTAGGAGGGAGTCGCTCTATCCAGCTGAGCTATCGGGGCAAGCGCCACATGACCATGCGCTATTGCCGATGCTACCCGGGGCCTCCGCGATCGCTATCCGAAAGGGAGACGATCGCACGAGTCGCCATCCATGTGTCGTGCCGCGCAGTTAGACGACCGGCACGGTGCAGACGACTTGTCGGCGCCGTACTTGCCGCGCCGTCGTAGAACGCCTCGACTTCGCGTTCCCGACGTGCGCGGTGGTCATCGGCACAGCTTCAGCGCCCAGGCGCTGTTGCGTCGGTCGTCGTGCTCTGGGTCGTGACCGTGCCGTTCGCGCGCGTCGCGCGCACCTGACCGTCGCCCCGGAGACCTTCGGCGACACGGTGCCGCGGACCAGGACGTTGTCCTGCTCGGGCACGTCGACCTCGGGCGGGCAGGTCATCGTCAGCGTCGGCACGGGCGCTGACCGGCAGCTCGGCCGGCATGAAGCCGTCGCGCTCGAGCGACACCGACAGCGCCGCGGAGTCGGTGCGCTTGGTCGGCGTGATCAGCGCGACGCCGCCCTCGATCGGCGCGCGGCCGATGACCTCGCCGGCGTGCTTGAGCGTCGCGATCGTCGCCGTCGGTCCCGGGCTGCGTCGAGGTGACCCGGACGCGGAACGACGGATCGCCCGCCGGGAACGGCGTCGGTGCGGTGCAGGAACCGCGTCGTGATCTTCGTCGTGTCGAACGCCGACGGCGTCGCGGAGCGGATCTCCATGCTCGGGTCGCCGAGCAGGTGCCACAGCAGGTGCTCGCGGTAGACCTGGCCGGTGAGCTGCTGGGTCGGGCCGGCCTGGGCGGCCATGTACGCCTTGCCCGCGTTGAGGATCTCGCCGAGGCGCGTGAGCGGCTGCGCCGACCCGAACGTCGGCACGGTCTGCGGGAACATCGCGTCGGCCCAGCCGACCGTCAGCTGGTCGTTCTGCACCGTCGGGCTGACGTCGGTGTCGCCGATGACCGCGACCGCGCCGCCGCCCTCGCGGTGGAGCAGCCGCTCGTCGAAGCTCGGGTTGCCGGGGAACTGGAAGCCCGCGCTCGAGCAGTTGATCGCCAGCACGACCGGCAGCTCGGTGCTGTTCGAGTTCAGCAGGCCGATGTCGTTGATGTTGATGCCGGGGTTCGCCCAGCTCAGCCGGCTGCCGTGGTCGCGGTGGACGAACAGGAAGCGGCCGGCGTTCAGCTCGCTGACGACCTGGTCGCGGCCGTCGGTCCACGGCGTCGCCGGCCGCTTGAGCTCGTCGGGGATCGGCGTGTTGTCCTTGAAGAACTGGATGTCGGCCGTCGCCTGCGCGGTGTTCAGGCGCGTGACGACGTGGCCGCGCGAGCGCAGCCCGGCGCGCATCCTCTCGGCCGACATCGTGAACCCGCGGGAGTCGCGCGGGCCGAGCCCCTCGAAGTTCGACGGTGACCGTCGCGTGGTTGTAGAAGTCGTCGCCCGGCGGAGCGGGGAGCTGGGTCTGGTAGGCGACGATCTTCGCGACGGTCTTGTCGGCGACGGCGAGGGTGTTCGCCGGGATGCGGCCGAGCATCACGTCGGCGAACGCGTCGGTGCCGATGCCGTCGAGCGAGTACGACAGGTCGCTCGTCACCTGGCAGTTCGTCGATCCCGGGACAGACCTCCAGGAAGCTCGGCACGTGCGACGTGTCGCCGAGCAGGACGACGTACGAGGGCCGCGTGCAGTTGTCGTCGTTCAGCTCGCCGCGGATGAACGTGCGCACGTCGGCGGCGGCGTGCCGGGCGCGACCTCGTGGATGCCGACGACGTAGCCGGCGGCCCGCTTCGCGTCGGCCAGCCTGTCGGCCGCGGGTCGCAGCGCCGCTGAGGTGACGATCAGGTACTCCTCGCCGCAGGCGGGGACGAACTCCTGGGCGTCCTCGTCGGTCGCCGCGCGCGCGCCTCCGGCGAGCGCCTGACCGTCCGTGTAGTTCTCCAGCGCCGACCCGTAGATCCGCTCGAACGGCGCCTCGAACGCGGTGCGTTCGCGGCCGGCAGCCAGCGCCCGCCGCCGCGGAACGTGCACCGTCAGCGTCATCGCGGTGTACACGCGCAGCGACCGCGTCCGCCGGTCGTACTGCGCGCCCGGGACCTGCACGCCGGCGACCGTGAGGTCGCGCATCTGGCCGAGCTCGTGACGTAGGCCAGGCGCGCCGGCACCTTGCCGCGGGGCCGGTACGCGCGCCGGTTGATCGGAACGGCTTGTCGGCGAACTCCTCCGCGCGGTGGTCGTCCGGCGGCGGCGTCGACCGCCTGCTGCTGCTTGGGCATGACGTCGACGTCGCGGAGCGTGTAGCTGCGCGCGTTCGACACCTTCACCGACACCCGCGCGCCCCGGGGCACGGCGAGCATGCGCGTGAACGCCGGCACGCCCGGGTCGCCGACGCGGCCCGTCGCGTCGGCGCCGTCCATGTTGAGGCCGATGAAGTCGTCGCCACCGCCGCTGAACGCGTCCCACCGCGCGCGGGGCAGCCGCACGCGCAGCCGCAGCGTGCGCTTGCTGCTGCGCCCGACGCGCGACTCCAGCGACGTCGTCCGCGCGGCCGCGACCCCGCCGCCGCAGCGGCGCGTCCGGCTGAACTGGCGCAGGCCGCGTCGACGGCGAGCGCGTCGCGGTCGAGCCGGCCGCGCATGGACGGCGGGCCGGGCACGCCGCGCGGGGTCTTCGGCGTCGTCGCGTCCACGCGCGCGAGCGAGCCGGCGGTAGCGGCCGACCTCGCGGATCGCCCGGCACGGGTTGCGCAGCGTCAGGCCGACGCGCGCGGGCGCTCATTGGCCAACGCGGTCCGCGTCGCCGCGGGCGCGTGCGCGGCGGTCAGCGCCTTGGTCTCGGCGACGAGGCGGGCGACGGCGTTGAGGGTCTGCGTCCTGGGCTCGGCGTCTGCGCGGACGCAGACGGCACGAGGGCCGCCAGGAACGAGGCTGCCGCCAGAAGGCGGAGGAGGACCGGCATGCCCGCGCCAGCCTAACCCGGGTCGCCCGGCGGTTACTCCCAGCGGGCCTGCTGCTCCCAGCGGGCGGTCAGCTGGTAGATGATCGTCACGTCGAGGATGATCATGAGGAACGCCCAGAGCGGCGCCGCCGTGAACCAGACGATCTGGGAGATCGCGCTCACGCTCAGCAGGACCACGGCGATCCAACGGGCCGCGCTGCGTCCCATCAGCAGCCCCACGCCCGTGACGGCGATGATCGCGCCGAGGACCAGGTGAACCCAGCCCCAGAGTGAGACGTCGGCGACGATCGCGCCATGCCCGCCGACGACCACGATGTCGTCGTTGAGAATGCCGCCGAGGCCCCAAAACGCCTGCAGGGAGCCGAGGATGAACATCGCGACCCCGGCGAAGGCCGCCCATCCGGATTCGCGGCTTCCTGCCTTGCTCGATGCTTCCATGATCAGCTCCTTGGTGCAGAGGTAGCGCCGCCCGTGAATCGGGCCACTCTGTGCCTTCAACGGCTGATGCGGGAACCCGAACCCCGCACTACTCGACACCCGGCGGCTTCGAGGGCCTCGCCTACGTCAAGGAGGCTCGTAATTCCAACCCGGACCCCGTGACAAACAGAGACGATCGAGGGTACGCTCGGTCGATCTCCACGAGGTCGTGGATCGCAGTCGCGGTGA
This sequence comes from uncultured Thermoleophilia bacterium, assembly GCA_963844425.1. Taxonomy (GTDB): domain Bacteria; phylum Actinomycetota; class Thermoleophilia; order Solirubrobacterales; family 70-9; genus DASUSH01. The sequence continues at coordinate 130,997 of CAWJOD010000021.1, forward strand.
CGGCGATGGCTCTGGTCGCGCCGGCGAGCGCCGGCGCGGCGCCCGCGTGCCCGATCAGCTACGGGTCGGCCGACGACGCCAAGCCGAACAAGCTCTACCTCTACTACCCGACCGTGGCCGACGCGACGTTCCCCGAGTTCGGCGGCGGCCGGCGGCGGCCCGACATCGCCGGCCGACCCCGTTCGACACCAGCCTGCTGACGTCGTACACGCGGCACGGCGGCCGCACTGCGCAACGCGATCAACGACGTCGTCATCGACGACTACTGCGAGTTCAACGTCCAGGTGCTGGCCGACGGCGACCGCGCCGCCGGCGACGTTCCCGCGCCGGGTCACGATCGCGGTCGGGACCGACGGCGAGCCCGCCGGCCGCTGGGGCCGCGCGAACCTGGTCGACACCGGCGACGCCACCGACCTCGGCTTCGCGCGCGTGTGGGCCGGCACCTACCAGAACAGGCCGCGGCTTCCCGGCGGTGCGCTGCACGGGGCGAACTCGACGGTCGACCGCTGGGCGCGCGCGATCGGCGGCACAGCCGCGCACGAGGGCGGCCACACCTACGGCCTGTCCCACAACACGGACACGCGCCCGGGCGAGGACGCCTTCGGCCGCCACCTCATGCCCGCGGGCAGCGACGTGAACCAGGAGCAGCGTGCCGGCTACCGGCGCCACTTCAGCGACGACGAGTTCTCGACGCTGGCCGCCAACGTCGGCCTGTCGATCCAGACCATGCACAACTGGGACCTGGTCAACCCGAACTCGCAGACCGCCCACCGGTTCCGGCTGACGTTCCTGAGCCCGCAGTCGTCGCCGGTGATGTCGTGGTCGTACGGCGGCCCGCTGAGCCCGTGGAGCGACCCCGACGCTGTCCGCCGACGGGACGCAGAGGTTCAACGGGACGACCTACAACCGCTTCCGGCTCACCTGGTCGGCGGACAAGGCCTGGAGCGGCGGACCGGACGGCCAGGTGCCGGGCGGCGCGAGTTCCACGTCGGCGCGACGTTCTCCGGCGTCGACTTCAACCAGCCTGACCCGATCATCATCACGAAGAGCGAGCTGCTCGACGACGACGGCGACCCACTGCCGCTCAAGCCGCGACTGCCCGGCTACGACGTCGGCAACGCTCGACAGCGACGACGGTCGTTCGAGCTCGCTTCGTCAACCCGGGCCCCGACGACATGCGGATCGACAACGTCGTGGTGCGGCAGCTGCCGCGGGTGCTGTCGATCGACTCGATGGTCCGCGGGCGGCGATTCCGCGATCCGTTCGGCGAGCCGATCGGCCGTCGGACGCGGACGGTGATGCGTCGCGGCGCAAGTCGATCCCGCGCAAGCGCGGCGCGTCCGGTGCGGATAGCCCGGATGAGCCAGGAGCGGGAGATCCTCGAGGAGGTCGACGCGCGGTGCGACGTCGAGTGACAGCCCCATCCCCGGCGACGTCGACGCGCCGCCTGCAAGCCCGGCTTCAACGCCAGCCTGTTCCCGGCGACGACGGTGCTCATCACCGCCGACGTCATCACCGCCGCCGCGGCGAATGTTCGACCGGCGCGCAAGCGCTTCGTGCGCAAGCGCCTGGTCAGCCGGGTCTACTACCAGGTCGGCGGCATCCACCCGGACCTGAACCGCAACGCGTCGACGACGCGATCGACATCGAGTTCGGGAACTCGGAGGACGACAACGAGGACGGCGTTCCGGACGAGGCGCAGCGCCGCTAGCTCGATACTCAGGTCGCGTGCTCGCCCGGCGGCGAGCCGCTGCACCGGCGCAATCGCGCCACGCGGTTGCTACGTTTCCGGGCGGGGATGTCTCGGCTGGCCAAGCTCGTCACCACGCTTGCGCTCGCGCTGGGCTGAGCGCGCCCGCCCACGCGGTCGTCGGCGGCAACGACGCCGAGCCGGGCGAGTACCCGTACGTCGCGCACATCGTCATCGACAAGAACTTCCAGTGCACCGGCACCCTGGTGACGCCGCGGCACGTGATCACCGCGGCGCACTGCTCGTCGGTGACGCCGGCCGGCGTCGTCAACACGCCGATCGGCCAGCCCGGGCAGCTGATCGAGCTCAGCATCGGCGCCCACCAGACGCCCTCGGCGACCCTGACGGGTTATGAGTCCGACGGCGAGAAGCACGTCGCGAGCACGGTCACCGTCAACCCGGGCTGGGCCGGGATCGGCAGCGTCAGCCACGACGCCGCGATCATCGAGCTCGACACGCCCTCGTCGAAGCAGCCCGTGAAGGTCGCCTCGGCCGCGGAGCGTTCGCTCTGGAGCGCCGGGACGATGGCGACGATCGCGGGCTTCGGCGTAACCGAGTCCGACGGCGACCAGCCCGACGTCCTTCAGGAGGCCCGCGTCCCGATCGTCCCCGACAGTGACGCCGCCGAGGCATACCCGTATCTGATCGACGGCGTCGATCCCGCTCTTCGGCGGCTTCGAGAGCGGGACGCAGGTCGCGGCCGGGTTCCCGAACGGCGGCGTCGACACCTGCCAGGGCGACTCCGGCGGGCCGTTGCTCGTGCCCGCCGGCACCGCGATGCGCCTGGTCGGCGACACGAGCTATGGCGCCGGCTGCGCCGAGCCCGGGTTCCCCGGCGTCTACGGCCGGCTTGCCGACACGACGATGCGCGAGTGGATCGCCTCGATCGCGCCGGACGCGATCGCGACCGATCGGTTTCGCGCAAGGGCGCGAAGAAGAAGCGGCCCAGGCCGAAGCCGGCGCGCTCGCCCTCGCGCGCCTACCGCTAGCGCTCCTCGAGTCTTCGCGTTTCGCCTCGGCGTCGCCGGCCGGCGGTTCTTCGGGCTCGTCGGGCTCCGGATCGGGAGCCCCGGGCTCGTCGTAGAGGCTCTCCGCCGCGACCGGGCGCAGGCGGCGGTCCCAGAGGTGGACCTTCAGGTAGAGCTCATCGCCGAAGCCCGCGACGGCGTCGACGGCGATCAGGGTGAAGCGGCCCTCCTCGACGGCGGACTGGTCGAGGACCTCGCCCTCGAGCTCGGCGGTCGCCGCGAAGGCGCCGCGCACCAGCGGGACGCCCCAGATCAGGGTCACCTCGCCGCCGCGGCCGGCGTCGGCCGCCAGCCGCCGATCACCTCGTCGTTCAGGTCGATCTTCCAATCCGGGTTGTCTTCGACGGTGACGTCGGTGAAGTCGGCGCTCGCTCGCAGGTCGGTCGGCTCCCGCCCTCGGGGCGGACGAGGAGACGTGGCCGAAGTACTCGATCGCGCCGCCTCCGGGCCCGGTCGTGCGCGAGGTGGCCGGGATGTAGGCGCGCTCGCCCCAGGTGCGCTCCGGGAACCAGCGGACGTTCTCCGGGTCGAGCGGGGCGCCCGCCTCGTCGGCGAGCGCCGGCGCAGCGGTCCGCGAGAGCCTCGAGGAGCCGCTCCTCCCAGCGCCCGTGCGGCCGCCGCTCCTGCGAGGTGTCGGCGATGAAGCGAGGGAACGGCTTGGAGGTGGGCGCCATCGAGGGCGGCACACTAGGCGGACGTGGAGATCGCCTTCGTCCACACCGGCGAGCCTCACGACCGGTCCACGTCCACCGCGACGACGGCGGCGAGGGGCTGGCGCTGGGGCGCCGGCGGGCCGCCCACGACCTCGTCCACTGGGCGGTCGAGGACGCGCTCGGGCTGGAGCGCGGCTTCTGGGGCCTGGTCGACGCCGGCGCCGACTTCGGCTTCGTCAACGCGAGCGGGCACTCGGGCGAACGCGAGTCGCCGAGCTCGGCGACACGACCGAGCTGATGCAGGCCGAGGCGGTCGTCAACTCGATCCAGCAGGGGATCGCATGGACCCGCGCTGGTCGGACCTCGAGTGCCTGCGCTGGGCGGCGACCTGGTGCGAGCAGGCCCGCGCGGAGCTGCCGGCGGCCTCGACATCGGCCGGTACGGCGAGCTGCGCGCGCTCGCCGAGGACTGGGTGGGCCGCTACCGGGAGCTTGGGGCCGAGCGAGGCCTTGAACGTCGCATTCCCGGCGAACGTTAAGAGGGCCTGGCCCGCTTTAACTGCGCGCCCGGCGCCTCTCGAGTGCGGCGGCCGCGTCGGCGAGGCGGTCGCCCGGGACCAGCACGAAATCTGTCTCGTGGCTGGAGACGACGAAGATCGGCACGCCGGCGTCCCGCAGCGGCTCGGCGAGGCGCGGCAAGGACGCCGGTCAGCGAGAGCTCGAGCGGCCCGGCGACCTCGAGCGCCCGCCATCCCCGTCGAAGCCTCGCCGACTCCGGCGCCTCGGCCTCCGGCGCGACCAACGTCAAGTGCGTCGCGGTCGCGGACGAGCGCGGAGATCGTCCCCGGCCGGAAGGCGGGGCGGCTCGGTGTCGCGGGCAGCCGTATGAGGCCATAGTGTCCGGCGAGCAGGCCGAGGTCCATACCCGGCGCCTAGCCGAGCGCCTCGCGCAGGTCGGAGGCCGCGCGCTCGGGCGGGTAGACGTTGATCGGCGTCCCGGTCCCGAGCTCGAAGCCGGCGAGGACCGTCAGCCGGGGAACGATGTCGACGTGCCAGTGGAAGCTCGTCGGCTCCCGCGGCGCGGTGCGCACCCAGAGGTTGAACGGCGGTGGGCCGAAGAGCTTCGCGAGGCCCTCGATCGCGCGGCGGATCATCGCCGTCCCGACCTCCCGTCGACCTCGAACGCGGGCTCGACGGCGCGGGACGAGCCGCATCTCGAACGGCGAGCGCGAGGCCCACGGGCAGAGCAGCACGGCCTCGTCGTCGACCGCGACCAGGCGCTCGCGCCGGCGGACCTCCTCGGTCGATACGTCGGCGAGCAGGTCGCCGCCCATCGTGCGCTCGTAGTAGGCCCTCATCCGCTCGCGCTCGCGGGCGATCTCCGCGGGGACGAACCGAGCGCGTAGAGCTGGGCGTGGGTGTGCTCGCGCGAGGCGCCGGCCTCGGGGCCCTCGTTGACGATCAGGTGCACGTAGGCCGACTCGTCGGCGAACGCGCGCATCCGCTCTCGCCAGAAGGAGACCGCGGTGCCGAAGCGCTCCTCCGAGAGCTCGGCCAGCGAGACGACGTGCTCGGGCGCGTTGACGAGCACCTCGTGGGCGCCGTCCGCGGGGCCCGAGGCGAAGAGGTCGGGCCGGTCGCGCGGGTCGCCGCGCGAGGGGGTCGATGGAGGCGGCGAGGCCGGTCTCGAGCGGGCCGGCGGTGACAGAGGGGACAGCCCCGTGTCGATGTCGCTGTTCATCGTCGCTCGGTGCCTCGCCCAGCACCGGGTAGAGGTTGGGCATCGAGCGGGCGACCCAGCCGAGGCCGTCGGGTCGCCGCCGGCGGGGCGGAAGGCCCAGGTCTCCGGCGGGGTCTGCTCCTCGCGGCCCTCGCAGAAGGGGCAGTCCTCGCTGCCCCGGGGTGCAGGTCGCGGGCGGCCTTCGCGAACGCCTCGGGCGCTCGGCGCGGCCCGGCGCGAGGATCGTCCGCAGCCCGGTGAGCTGATCGAGCCGGACCTCGGGGTGCGCTCAAGCGGCCGGATCGGGGTCGCGCCGCCGCGCCGGACCCGAAGGCGGCGGGCCGTCGCTCGGGCTCGACGCTCGACGGCGCTCCCTGCAGGAAGGGCTTGACCAGGTCGATCGGGATCGGGAAGACGATCGTCGTGTTCTGGTTGACGCCCATCTCGAGCAGCGTCTGCAGGTAGCGGAGCTGGAGGGTCGCCGGGTTCGGCTGATGATGTTCGCCGCCTCGCGCGAGCTTCTCGGCGGCCTGGAACTCACCGTCGGCGGCGATGACCTTCGCGCGCCGCTCGCGCTCGGCTTCGGCCTGGCGAGCCATCGCCCGCTGCATCTCGGCGGGAGCTCGACGTCCTTGACCTCGACCGTCGTCACCTTCACGCCCCAGGGCTCGGTCTGCTCGTCGATGATCTGCTGGAGCTCGGCGTTGAGCCGCTCGCGCTCGGCGAGCAGCTCGTCGAGCTCGGCCTTGCCGAGCACGAGCGCAGCGTGGTCTGCGCGATCTGGGAGGTGGCGAGCAGGAAGTTCTCGACCTCGATGATCGCCTTGTTCGGGTCGATCACGCGGAAGTAGGCAACGGCGTTGACCTGCACGGTGACGTTGTCGCGCGTGATCACCTCCTGCGGCGGCACGTTGAGGGTGACCGTCCGCAGGTCGACCCGGACCATCTGGTCGATGAACGGGATCAGGATGATCAGGCCCGGTCCCTTCTGCGCGATCAGCCGGCCGAGCCGGAAGATCACCCCCCGCTCGTACTCCCGCAGGATCCGGACCGAGGCGGCGACCAAGATCAGCAGGAGGAGGACGAGGACCGCGAGTATCGCTATGGCCACGCCCATCGATCGCGACTCTACCCGAGGCCGGCTCACCACGAGGGTGAGCCCGTCGACCGTCGCGACCCGCACGCGATCCCCTACCGGCACCTGCTCCTCCTCGTCGGCCAGCCGAGCCCGCCACAGGCGCCCTGGACGAAGATCTGGCCCACGGGATCGAGCGGCGACGCGGACCTCGCCGTCCGCGCCGATCAGCTCCTCCCAGCCGGTCAGCACCTGCTCCTGCTTCATGCGCCCGCCAGACCTTGCGGCCGAAGAGCGCACCGACCGCGACGATCGCGACAACGAGCAGGACGATCACCGCCACCGGGACGTCGAGCAGGATCCCGCCCGGCGACCAGCGCCGACCGATCCCCGAGCAGGCCGACAGGCCGCCGGTCGGCGCGAGCGCCTCGACGAGGAACAGGGCGACGGCGGCGGCGATCAGGAGGTAGCCGAGAGCGCTTCCATGGTCGGATTATCCGCCTGCTCAGCGCGCGTAGCGTCGATGTCGGCGGCGAGGTCGGCCTCGTCCTGGTAGCCGCCGCGATGGACGTACGCGATCTCGCCGTCGGCGTCGTAGAAGATCGTCGCCGGGAACTCGCGCTCGGCGCCGAGCGACTTCGAGATCTCGAGGTCGGGATCGCTGTAGCTCGGGTAGGGAACCGGCAGCTCCTCGAGGAAGGTCGCGGCGGCGTCGTCGGAGTCCTGCGCGTCGATGCCGAGGAAGGCGATCTCCTCGCCGCGCTTCTCGGCCAGCGTCTGGAAGAAGGGGAACTCGGCGCGGCAGGGCCCGCACCACGACGCCCACTTGTTGACGACGACCGGGTGGCCGCGCAGCTCCTCGATCCGCTCCTCGTATGCGTCAGGCCGCCGGGAAGGATCTCGTTCGCCTGCTCGTAGAGCGCCGGCGAGCGGCGGCGGCGCGTCGGCGAGCGCCTTGTCGTAGTCGGTCGCGGCCGGACTCGGGATTGCCCGGGCCGGCGCCCGAATCGGAGCCGCAGGCGCGCGATCGCCGACACGCGAGAGCGGCGACCGTCGCAGCGGCCGCAATGCGGCTCGAGCGCGGTCGCGCACGAAGACGATCATTCCCGCGCTCACTTTGCCTACAATAAACGCGGTCCAAGCAAGTCCTGGACCGCGGGAGACGTTTGGGGTTGGCAGGCAGGGACCTCTAACTCGAAGCGTTCCCCCCAACCATGAGTACGCGCCGCCGCGCGCACGATGCGAGCGGGGCGCGGCGCGGGAGGAAAGGCCACGATTGGCTGACATCACTGATTCCGCCCCAACCGGGGGCACGCGCCGAGCGGCGCGGCGTTGACGAGCGCTGAAATCGAGCGCGCGAGCGAGTTCGCGCGCGAGCCGATCCTGCTCGAGGGCGAGGAGCCCGAGGACCTCGCGCCCGGGCACGGCCCGCTACATGGCCGTCCGCGACGCGCTCGCCGAGCTCGACGAGGGCGCCGAGCACCCGTCGATGAAATGGCGCAGCGACTACTCGCTCTTCCTCGGCCTCGAGCGCGTGCTCGACGAGGACCCGCCGGTCCTGAAGGACGGCGCCGAGCTCTCCGCCCACCAGATCGACGCGCTCTCCGGCACGCTCGCCGCGCTGACGCTCGAGCTCGAGCAGCGCAACGGCAACGGGGCGCACGGAACGGCGCCGCGAAGCGCGCCGCGAAGGCGAACGGCGCCGGCCGACGGACGGCGCCGAGGCCGCGGAGCCGGACGGCGAACGGCGCTCGCCGAGGACGCGGAGGACGAGCTGCTCGCCGAGGACGAGGAGGAGCCGCAGGACTGGGACGAGCAGGAGGCCGAGGACGAGGAGCAGGTCGAGGAGGCCCCCGAGGACCCCGGCGCGAGCCGCCGCTTCTGGTTCGAGCACGCGACCGGCGCCGGCAAGACGGTCGCCGCGGTCGGCTTCGTCGAGGCCTCGCGCACCGGCGGGATCCTGATCCTCACCCACCGCCGCAACCTCGTCGACCAGTTCATCGGCGAGATCTCCGACCGCGGCTACGCCGAGCGCCTCTCGCCGCCGCTGCTCGGCGACTCGGACCATCCCTACGGGCCGGTCACCGTCGAGACCTACCAGTGGTTCGTGCGCAACGCGGGCAAGGTCTCCGACGCCTACTCGATCGTGATCTGCGACGAGGCCCACACCGCGCTCGGCGAGAAGACGAGCGCGTGCATCCGCAACTGGCAGGAGCCGGTCTTCATCGGCATGACCGCGACCGGCGCCCTGATCGCGCGCCACGTCGCCGACCTCTTCCCGACCCAGACCTCGCGCTTCGACCTCGCCCAGGCGGCCCGGCGAGGCGTGATCGCGCCGCTTCGCTGCATCCGCATCCCGCCGGGCCCCGGCGTGCGGACGATCGCCAAGGTGCCGCTGCGCAAGGGCGAGGTCGACCAGGACTTCGACCAGGAGGAGCTGGCGAAGCTCCTCGACCAGGCGCCGTTCAACGTCGCGATCGCCGACCTCTACCGCTCGCGCTTCCGCCGGGTTCCGGGCGTCGTCTACACGGCCGGCGTCAAGCACGCGAACAACGTCGCCGCCGCCTTCCGCGAGGCCGGGATCAACGCCCGCGCGGTCTCCGGCGAGACGCCGAAGCGCGAGCTCAACGAGATCCTCGCCGCCTTCGAGCGTGGCGAGGTCGACGTGCTGTGCAACGCGATGCTGCTCGCCGAGGGCTGGAACTCCCCGCGCGCGACGATCTGCATGCACCTCGCCCCGACCGCCTCGCGCCGCATCTACCAGCAGCGCGTCGGCCGGGTCACGCGGCGCAACCCGGGCAAGGAGGCGGGGCTCGTGATCGACCTCGTCCACCCGGCGACGACCCACGACGAGACCGTCGTCAGCCTGCACAGCCTGCTCGACCGCGACGTCTACCGCGGCGGCGCGATCGTCGTCGGCCCGGTCCGGCGCGGCCGCGGCCGGCGGGTCCGCGTCGAGCGCCGGATCGTGCCGGTCTCCGCCGACCCCGAGCGCCGGATGGCGGTGCTCGAGCGCGAGCTCTGGCGGATCGCGGTCGAGAACCTCGACTACTCCGAGCAGCACGTCTGGGCGGCGCTGGCCGGCGCGCGGGTGAACCCGCAGGGCTGGCGCCGGGCGAAGGCGATGCTCCAGCACGACGCGGCGAAGGAGCTGCGCCGCCGGTTCCTGCTGACCTGCCTGCAGCGCAACCGCAACCACCAGCTTCGCCTCAAGGCGCTGAGCGAGATCGCCGCGCTGCGCGACGCCGACGCCTTCGACGACGCGATCGAGATCGTCGGCAGCTGGCCGCGCGAGGAGAAGCGCGCCGGCGTCCGCATCCTCCTGCAGTCGCTCGCCGAGCGCCGCATCGGCCGCCGCGACCAGGCCCAGGCCTGGGTCTGGCGGCTCGCCGGCTACACGCGCGAGCTGCACGAGGAGTACGCGGTGCAGCGCTGGCCGGAGACCAAGCGCCTGCTCGGCCTCTTCGTCAACTCCTCCGGCCGCGCCCACGGCCGCAACGCGCGCCGGCTCGTCCACGCCGCCCGCCAGCAGGACCGCCGCCTCGCCGTCGCCCTGCTCGCCGCCGCCGTCGCCCACACGCCCGAGGCCGAGGAGGTCCTGCGCGGAGCGCGGATGCGCACCGCCCGCAAGCCCTCCGCGGTCGCCCGCGAGCTGCTGCGCAACTTCCCCAAGACCGGCGGGGGAAAGCGCCGCCGGCGCAGGCGCCGCGGCGAGAGCGGCGGAAAGGGCAAGGGCGGCGGCTCCAGGACCAGGTCGAAGGGCAAGCGCGGCGGCCGGAGCGAGGGCAGCAACGGGGATGGGCCCGAGGCTGAGGCAGACGAGACCGAGGCCGCCGCGGAGGACGACGCCGGCGACTGAGCGGCTAGCGGCTCTTGCCCTTGTCGCCCCCCGAGGTGACGCGGAACTTCTGCTCGACAGCGGTCGGGTCGAGGTTTCCGGCGGGATCGATCGCCCGCACGCTGAACTTGTGGCGCCCTTCGCGCACCTCGTACTTCTGCGGTGACGTGCAGGACTTGTAGGCCTTCCTGTCTCGCTTGCACTCGAAGCTGGAGCCCGCCTCGTCCGAGGCGAACGTGGAACTTCACCGTCACCTTCTCCTCGCCTTGTCGAGCTCGAGCTCCTTCTTCGCCCCCTTGACGATGCTCGTCTCCGGCGGGTCGACGTCGCGCGGGATGACGGGCGGGATCTCGGGTGGGGATGTGGGAGTGGTCACGGTGAACCCCTGGCTCGCCGCCGAACCGGTGTTACCCGCCGGATCGGTGGCCCGGACCTCGAAGGTGTGCGCGCCGTCTGGGAGCGGAGTGGCCGGTGTGTGCGAGTTGCCCGGCCCACTGCAGGGGCCGAAGGGCTCCGAGTCGAAGCGGCACGCAAAGGTCGAGCCGGGCTCGTTGGCGGCGAACCCGAACGAGGGGCTCCGATCGCTGGTCTCGCCCGACGGGCCGGAGGTGATCGTGGTCACCGGCGGAACGCAGTCAGGGACGAACTCGTCGGCGCCGATGTCCCGCCTTCCCACACCGTCGCAGTTCCCGTCCATCACGCGTGGCTGACCGTCGAGGTCCGTCGTGCTCCCGGGCGGAGCGAGCGGATTGCCCGCGTCGATCATCTGGGAGCTGGGCTGGAGGTGGAAGTTGTTGGTGAGCGGATCCACGAACGACGGCGCGGCGGCGGTCTGGAAGTTCTGGCAGCCGGCGCCGGTCGTCGGGCCCCTGGAGAACGTGATCGTGCAGGCGGCCGATGACGCGTTCGTGTTGATGGCGTTCCCCACGATCGACGAGTCCAGCGTCAGGTCGGTGCCGGTGAGGTCTATGTCGGTCCCGTTGCCGAACAAGGTGACGTTCGTGGCCGTCACGTCGGCCAACTGAGGCGCGCCGTCCCCAAAGTCCAAGGCCTGGAGCCCGACGGTCGAGTTGTTCGCAAAGACATCCGCCTCGAGGGTGATCGGGCCGGTCGTGTCGGTGACGTCGATCCCGTGGGAGAGGTTGAAGACGCGATTGCGCCTCAGGGTCGCGTTCAGGTTCATTCCGGGGGCACCGACCGAGGCCCCGAGGTCGATCCCGCGGTTGGGGCCCGGCCCCGGCTGGTGGATGAGGTTGTCGAAGATCGTCGCGGTGCCGTCGGACACCGCGATCCGAAGCCGTCAACGACCCCGCCGAACTGGTGCAGGCCGACGATCGTGTTCCGGCGGACGTCCACGGTGCTCACCCGAAGGCCGAGACGGGGAACCGGTAGCCGGTGAGCGTGTTGTCGTGGAGCGTCAGCGTGCCCGCGCTGAAGGCGCTAATCCCCCACTGGTCGTCGGTCGGCGATGGGTCGGAGAAGATGTTGCCGTTGACAGTCGCACTGGTGCTGGCGCCCGTGACCTCGACGGTCGCAAACGACGTGTTCGGCTCGGGAGGCCGGGTGCCCTCGTCGAAGACGTTGTTCGCAATCGTCACCGAATCGTTCGCCTGGATCGCTCGCGCGTCGCCGCGGATCCTGAAGCCGCGGATCTCGCCGCCGGGATCGTCGACGGTGATCGCGGTCCCGACCCCGCCGTCGATGACCGCCTGAGGCTCGTCGCCGCCGATGAAGTTCTCCTCGACGATGCGGGTGTTCTCCGACAACGTCAGGTTCTCCATGTAGGGCACCGCGTCGTCGTCGACGTGGACGGTGGGAGGCGGGATGTCCGATGGCGTTGCCAAGAGGGACGCCGTCCGATCGAATTGCAGGGATTCGCCGGATCGCTGCAGTCGTTGGGCCCGGGGTCGCCGAGCGTGTTGTCCACCCAGAGCTCGTTCCCGAACGCAGAGCTGGGCAGAGCGAGGATTCCTACCGTCGCGAGCTCGAGGGCCACCACCCTCCACCGTCCGTGACCCTTGGCCTTCCCCTGCATCGCTCCTCTTCCAGTCGAGCTGAGCGAAGCTCGGAACGAGCTTACCTCGTCTTCCCGTTCACCGCTAGAGGGTCAGGTGGACCTCGCCGGAGCCGAGGGCCCGCGACTCGCCGTCGGGCAGCCGGACCAGGAGGTTCCCGTCCGCATCCACGCCCTCCACGAGCCCCGCCCCTTCGCCCGCTCCCGTCCAGCGGATCTCCCGCCCGACCAGCGCGTCGCGGCGCCGGAACTCCGCCAGCACCGCCTCGTCCTCCGCGCCGACCCACCGGTCGAGCGCGTCGCAGAGCGCGTCGAGCGCCGCCTCGACGCTCGCCCCGCCGCCGATCGAGGTCGCGGTCTCCCGCAGCTCCGCGGGGAACTCGTCGGGCTCGATCGCGACGTTGAGGCCGACCCCGATCACCGCCCAATCCGGGGGCCGCGCCTCGATCAGGACCCCGGCGAGCTTGCGCTCGGAGACCCAGACGTCGTTCGGCCATTTCACCCGGCACTCGCCGGCGCCGAGCTCCTCCGCCGCCTCGCAGACCGCGAGCGGCACGGCGAGCGGCAGCAGCCGGTGCTCGCTGCCGAGCGGGCCGCAGGATCGCCGAGCAGAGGAGCGCCTTGCCGGCGGGCGCGGACCACGTCCGGCCCTGGCCGCCCGCGCCCCGCGCTCTGCTCGGCGGCGGTGACGACCGTTCCCGACGGCGCGCCCTCGGCGACGAGCTCGCGGGCGCGCTCGTTGGTCGAGTCGGCGGACCGGTGGTGGTGGCGCGGCCGGCCGAAGCGCGGGCTCGGGCGCGCTCACGCCGCCCGGATCAGGACTTGGTCGTCGACGTCGATGCCGAGCGCCTCGCGGGCGCTGCCGCGGTTGACCGCGACCGCGAGCTTGCCGATCGCGTTCTCGTAGACGACGAGGGCGCCCTCCGCGACGTCCGCGAACGTCCGCCCCACGACGGCGTCGTGGCGGCTCCCGCCGCCCTCGACGACCACCGCCGACCCCGGCGCCAGTACCCCGTCCGGGACCTGGCTCACCGCAAGGTCGAGCAGCGCGTTCCCGAACCGGTCGAAGTAGGCGACGTGGGCGGCGACGTGATCCGTGCCGACCACCACCCGGGGCTCGGCGAGGCGCGCGAGCGTCCCCGGGTCTATCGCCTCGCCGGCGTCGGCGAGGCTCGTGCCGAGCGCCAGGTGGGCGGCCACCGGGGCGAAGATGTCGCGGCCGTGGAAGGTCGCGGAGACCGGATCGAGGCAGAAGCGCGAACCGCTCAGGTCGACCGCGTCCGCGGCGCCGCCCAGGGCATCGAGCGCCGGCGCGAGCAGCCCGTTGTCGGGGCCGACGAGGACGTGCTCGGAGCCGGCCACCGAGACCGCGACCGGCCGGCGGCTCGTCCCGACCCCCGGGTCGACGACGGCGACGTGGACCGCCTCGGGGCCGTAGGGCAGCGCCGCGGCGAGCGCCAGTGCCCCGCGGCGCACGTCGCGCGGCGGGACGCCGTGGGAGATGTCGATGACCGTCGCGCCGGGGGCGATGCGCTCGATCACCGCCCTGCAGACACCCGCGAACTCGTCCTCGTAGCCGTAGTCGGTGAGGAGGGTGATCGGCTTCATGGCCGCTACCCGTGCGGTCGCCGCCGCGTCCGCGAGCAGCGCCTCGACGACGCCGCCGGGGTCGTGGCGGGCGGCCTCGACGTGGACCTCGAGGCCGGCCTCGCGAGCGGTCGCGCTGGTCACCGGGCCGATCGAGACGACCCGGGCCTCTGCGGGGAAGTCCTCGCCGATCGCCTCGAGCAGGTTGGTCACGGTCGAGGAGGAGGTGAAGGTCACGTAGTCCGCCTCGCGGGCGAGCGCGAGCGCCGCGGGGTCGGGATCCTCGCGGACGGTCTCGTAGAGGGCGACGACGTCGACCTCGGCGCCGCGCTCGCGCAGCGCGTCCGGCAGCACCTCGCGGGCCTCGGCCGCTCGGGCGACGAGCACCCGCCGGCCCTCGACCTCGACGTCGGCGAGCGCCTCGACCAGCGCCTCGGCGATCGAGCGCTCGGGGACGACGTCGGCGATCACGCCGTGCTCGCGGAGCGCGGCGGCGGTGCCCGGCCCGATCGCCGCCACGACGGCGCCGGCGAGCGCGCGCGCGTCGAGGCCGTGCTGCGCCAGCTCCTCGAAGAGCAGGCGGACCCCGTTCGGGCTGGTCAGGCAGATCGAGCGCGTACTCGCCGATCGCCTCGATCGCCGCGCTCACCTCCGCCGAGCCGATCCGGGGCTCGATCCGGATCGCGGGCAGCTCGACCACCTCGGCGCCGAGCCCGGCGAGCGTCGCCGGCCATCCCGCTCGCCTGCGCGCGGGCGCGGGTGACGACGACGCGGCGGCCGTAGAGCGGGCGGCGCTCGAGCCAGGCGATCGCATCGCGCCGCGCGGCGACCCTGCCCGACGATGGCGATCGCCGGCGGCCCGATGCCGGTCTCGAGCACGCTCCCGCGGCAGCTCGGAGAGCGGTGCGGCGACGGTGCGCTGGCGTGGGCGAGGTGCCGCGCTCGACCACCGCCGCCGGCTCGGGCCGGATCGCGCCCGGCGTCGATCAGCTCGGCGACGATCGCCTCCAGCCGCTTCACGCCCATGTAGATCACGAGCGTGCCCGGGAACCGCGCGAGCGCCTCCCAGTCGATCGCCGACTCGGCCTTCTCGGGGTCCTCGTGGCCGGTGACGAACGCGACCGCCGAGGCGTCGTCGCGATGGGTGACCGGGATCCCGGCGTAGGCGGGGGCGGCGATGCCGGCGGTGACGCCGGGAACGACCTCGAACGGGACCTCCGGCCGCGACCAGGGCCTCGGCCTCCTCGCCGCCGCGGCCGAAGACGAACGGATCGCCGCCCTTGAGCCGGACGACGCTGGCGCCGCCGCGCGCCCGGTCGACCAGCAGGTCGCTCGATCTCGCCCTGCTCGACCGCGGCCTCGCCCGGCTGCTTGCCGACGTAGAGGAGCTCGGCGTCGTCGCGGACGCCGTCGAGGGCGCCCGGCGGGATCAGGCGGTCGTGGAGGATGACGTCGGCGGTCGCGATCAGCTCGCAGCGAGCGCGCCGTCATCAGGCCCGGGTCCCCGGGCCCGGCGCCGACGAGGTAGACGACGCCGGCGCGCGCGGCACCGCCGTTCACGCCAGCGCCTCGGCCTGCCTGAGCACCGTCGCGGCGCCCGCGTTCAGCATCCGCTCGGCGAGCTCGAGCCCGAGCGATCCCGGGCTGGTCGCGGTCGCCCCAGAGCGAGTCGCGGACCCAGCGGCTGCCGTCGGGCATGCCGACGAAGCCGTCGACGGTGAGCCGGTCGCGGCCGAGGCGGGCCCGGACCCCGACCGGCGTGTTGCAGGTCGCGTCGAGGCGCGGCCGATGGCGGCGCGCTCGGCGGTCAGCTCGAGCAAGCGCGGCCTCGTCGGTGATCGTCGGCCGCGGCCGCGGCCGCGTTCGTGTCGCCCGCCCGCGCCTCGAGCGCCAGGGTCCCCTGCCCGGCCGCCGGGGTCATGTCTTCCTCGCCGAAGCGGAAGGCGATCGCATCCTCGCGGCCGAGCCTACGCAGCCCGGCGGCGGCGAGCACGATCCCGTCGAGCGAGGTCTGCTCGAGCTTCGCCAGCCGCGTGTCGACGTTTCCGCGGACCTCGAGGACCTCGACGTCGTCGCGGATCGCGAGGAGCTGGGCCTTGCGGCGCAGGCTCGAGGTCCCGATCCGCGCGCCCGAGCGGGATCGCCGCCAGCGAGCCGGCGGCGCCGCAGTAGGCGTCGGCGGGGTCCTCGCGCTCGGAGACGCCGACCAGGGCGAGCCCGTCAGGGATGTCCGCGGGCAGGTCCTTCGCGGAGTGCACCGCGAGGTCGATCTCCTCGTCGAGGAGCGCCTCCTCGATCTCCTTGACGAAGCGGGCCTTGTCGCCGCCCTCGCCCCGGTCGCCCGAGGTCTCGATCGCGACGATCTCGAGCCCGCCGAGGGCGCCGGAGATCGCCTCGGCCTGGGCGAGCGCGAGCGCGCTCCCGCGCGTGCCGAGCCTCAAGGGGCGGGGCGCTTGCGTCGCGAGTCGAGCTCGGTCACCTCGGCGTCGTCCGGCGGCGAGCGGCTCGGTGCCGACGTCGAGCCCGAAGAGCTCGCGCAGCGCGCTGACGTAGAGGTAGGAGTCCTCGTCGCCGGAGGCGCGCTTCAGCCGCAGCGTCGGCTCGTGCAGCATCCGGCTCGCGATCGCCCGCGCGAGCGCCTCGACCCGCTCGCGGTCGGCCTCCGAGAGGCTCTCCCAGCGGTGCTCGTTCTCGGCGAGCACCCGGCGCGACGATCTCGTCGCCGCGGCGGCGCAGCGCCGCGATCGTCGGCACCACCTCGAGCGAGCCGATCCAGCCCTCGAAGCGGCCGAGCTCGGATTCGACGAGGCGCTCGGCGCGGCGGCCCTCGGCGGCGCGGCCGGACGCGTTTCGCTCGGCGATCGCCTGCACGTCGTCGACGTCGTGGACGCTGACGCCCGGGACCTCGCGGCAGCCCGGCTCGATGTCGCGCGGCACCGCGAGGTCGACCATCAGGAGCGGCCTGCCGTCGCGGGCGGCCATCACCAGCTCGAGCTCCTCGCGCTCGACGATGTGGTGCGGCGAGTTGGTCGAGGAGACGACGATGTCGGCCTCCTCCATCCGCGCCGGCAGCTCGTCGATCCGCACCGCGCGGCCGCCGAAGCGCTGCGCGAGCCCGATCGCGCGGTTGTGGTGGCGGTTGGCGATGAAGACGGTCTCGACGCCGCGCGCGGCGAGCGCCCGGGCGGTGAGCTCGGCGGTCTCGCCGGCGCCGACGAGGAGCACCTCGCGGTTGGCGAGGTCGCCGAGCGACGCGCTGCGCGAGCTCGACGGCGACGGAGGGGATCGAGAGGCCGCGCTCGGAGATCGCCGGTCTCGGTGCGGGCGCGCTTGCCGGTCGCGAGCGCGCCGCGGAAGAGGCGGTTGAGGACCGGGCCGGTCGCGCCCTCGACCAGCGCGAGCTCGTAGGCGCGCTTGACCTGGCCCTGGATCTCGGCCTCGCCGAGGATCATCGAGTCGAGCCCCGCGGCGACCCGGAAGAGGTGGCGGGCGGACTCGGTGGCGCGGTGCGAGTAGAGGCTCTCGACCAGCTCGGTCGGCCGGATGTCGGCCTCGCGGGCGAGCACGCCGAGCGCGAGCGACTCCGCCTCGACCGCGTCGGCGGCGACGAGGTAGAGCTCGGTGCGGTTGCAGGTCGAGATCGCCGCCGCCTCGTGAACGTGCGGCGACTCGACGAGCTCGCCGAGGACGCCGACGGCGCGGCCCTCGGTGAGCGCCAGCCGCTCCCGCAGCTCGAGCGGCGCGGTGCGGTGCGAGACGCCGAGCGCGATCAGCTCGCTCATGGCGCGATCCTCTCCCCGATCGTGCGCTTCTCGGGCTCGGCGGCGCCGTCGCGCGCGCCGTTGTCGCGGCGCTCGGCGCGGTCGGCGAGCTTGGCGATCTCGCGCTGGAGGCGGCCGAGGCGGGCGGCCATGATCCCGACGTAGACGAGCAGCAGCACCGCGAACGCGACGTACGCCGCGGCGACGTACTTGCCGGCCTCGTCGAGCGGGAGCGCGGGCATCAGGCCGCGCTCCTTCGGCGAGGGCGCGGCGCAGGCGGCCGAGGTCGGCGCGCGTGCGCTTCGCGGCGAGCTCGAAGGCGACGAGGGTGGTCCAGAGCAGGGCGACCCCGACGAGGCAGACGAGGAAGGTGAACATCATCTCGCCGGGCAGCCCGCCGGCGGAGGAGAACGTGCGCGGGATGGATGAAGCGACTCGGCGAGCCGGACCGCGAGGAAGTTGAGCGGGACGAAGGCGCCGGCGGTGATCGCGAAGACCGAGGCGTAGCGCGCCTGGCGCTCGCGGTCCGGGATCGCGAAGCGGAGCGGGTAGTAGGTGCAGTAGAGGAGGAAGACGATCAGGAAGCTGACCAGGGTCGGCTCGCGCCACTCCCACCACACGCCCCACTGGGCCTTCGCCCAGATCGCGCCGGTGACGAGCACGGCGACGCCGAAGATCACCGACATGTGGATCGAGACGTAGGCGCGGTAGTCGTGGACCGGGTCGCCGGTTCGCAGGTGGCGGATCGCGTGGATCGCGGCGACGACGAAGCCGACGAGGGCGACGATCGCGAGCGGGACGTGCAGGTAGAAGATCTTCTGGACGAAGCCCTCGCGCTCGAGCGGCGCGTAGAAGAAGACGAGCGCGAAGCCCGCGCCGAGGACGAGCGCGGTGAGGATGGTCAGGTTGCGTAGGCGGCTGGGGCTCATCGGGCTAGTCCTCCAGCAGGAAGTCGTAGACGGCGTAGCCGATCAGGAGGAACGTCACATCGTAGAGCGCGAGGACCGCAATCCAGCGCCCGAAATCGGCGTACTCAGGCCCTCCGGCGTCGAGCAGGCCGGCGCCGGCGCCGGCCGCGGCGATCATCAGCGGCACCGAGAGCGGCAGCAGGATCAGCGGCCCGAGCAGGTCGCGGGCGCGGGAGCTGACCGCGATCGAGGAGACGAGCACGCCGATCACCGCGAGCCCGACGTCGAGCAGGGCGAGGATCGCGCAGAGCGGGCCGAGGCCGCTCCACTCCTCGAGGAAGAAGACGCCGAAGACCGGCACGGCGATCAGCTCGAGGACGACCAGGTAGATGACCAGCGCGGCGATCTTCGCCGCGTAGAGCGAGGTGCCGTCGACCGGGGCGAGCCGGATCGCGTCGAAGCCCGCCCTGCTCGCGCTCGGCGACGAAGACGCGGTTGATCGCGAGCACCGCGGCGAACAGGATCGTCACCAGGAGCACGCCCGGCGGCGAGGCTGCCCGGCGAGCTCCTCGCGGTCGAGGCCGTAGCGGAAGATGACGAAGGTCGTGATCGCGAACAGCGCCATCGCCGGCACCGACTCGAGCGTGCGCAGCTCGATCCGCAGGTCCTTGGCGAGGATCGCCGCTGAACGCGTTCACGCCGCGCCCCCCGCCGGCGCGTAGACCGCGTCGAGGTCGGCGCGCGCGACCTCAGCCGGCGGGGGCGCTGATCGCGACGGCGCCGTCGCGGCGGAGCGCCAGCACCCGGTCGGCTCCGCGCGAGCCCGGCGCCGGGATCGTGGGTGACGAGCACCCGGGTGTGCCCGGAGCCGGCGCCGATCAGCGGCTCGACCAGCTCCGAGGCGCCCGGGTCGAGGTGCGCGTGCGGCTCGTCGAGGAGGAGCAGCTCGGGCTCGTGCAGGAGCGCGCGGCAGACCGCGACGCGCTGGCGCATGCCGGCGGAGAGCTCGTGGACGCGGACGTCCGCGGCGGCGTCCATCCCGACGCGCTCGAGGAGCTCGGCGCGCGCGCCCCGCGCCGTCGCCCTCGAGGCCGTGCAGGCGCCCGTGGAAGGCGAGGTTCTCGGCGACGGTCAGCTCGCGGTAGAGAAGCGGCTCGTGGCCGAGGAAGCCGATCCGGCCGCGGATCTTCCAGCGCCTCGCGCGGCAGCGCCGCCCCGAGCACCGCGAGCCTCGCCGCCGCTCGGGCGCAGCAGCGTCGCCAGGATCCGCAGCAGCGTCGTCTTGCCGGCGCCGTTGGGGCCGAGGACGGCGAGCGTCTCACCCGCCGCCAGCTCGAGCGAGACGTCGCGAAGCGCGAGGTGGTCGCCGTAGGCGCGCGAGAGCCCGCGCAGCGCGATCGGGTCGGTGTCGGCCACCTCGCAGGCCGAATTTAGCGCCGGTCACTACTCTCTCCGCAACCAGGGAGTCAACGGAGGGTTGGGATGAACATGATGAAGCGAGGATTGATCGCGCTCGCGGCGCTGCTGGCCGTGCCCGGCGCTGGCCCACGCGCAGGGCTCCGTGACCGAGATCGCGACCGGCGACGACTTCTTCGAGCCCGAGAACGTCGCGAGCGACGTCGGGGTCGAGTCCTACCACTGGCAGTGGGGGCCGCCCGCGACGGCGAGCGAGCACAACGTCCGCGAGGAGAGCGAGCTCTTCTACTCCGGCAACCTCGAGCCGACCGGCGAGTTCACGGTCACGCCCTCGGCAGGGACCTTCCACTACTACTGCGACGCCCACGGCTTCATCAGCTCGACCGGCAAGCCGATCGGGATGGCGCGGCGAGATCGCGGTGAAGCCGACCGCGACGCCGCAGGGCAAGAGGACCCTCGTCACCTGGGCCACCGAGACGACCGACACGGGCAACCGCTACGACGTCCGGCAGAAGACCGGCTCGAAGAAGCCCGAGGTCGTCGAGGAGCAGCACGAAGGCGATCGAGGGCGCGTTCAAGCTGAAGCCCGGGACCAAGTACACGGTTCCACGTCCGCTCGCTGCAGGGCAAGGCCGCGAGCGACTGGTCGCCGAAGCTGAAGATCAAGGGTTAGCCGCTAGCGGCCCTTGCGCAGCGTGCGCGCGCCCGCCTTGAGGAGCGGCGCGGCGCCCTCGCGGAAGCGCTCGCGCGCGGTGGCCGTTGCGGCCGTAGATCAGCCGGGTCGAGGCCCGGATCGCGTCGCCGAGCGTGCGGTCGTAGGGCTGCCACCAGAGGTCGCGGGTCATCCCCGGCTCCCAGGTGACGGTCTTCACCTCGACGCACTCGTAGAAGCCGAACTTCGAGTGCGAGCGGCCGAGGCCCGGACTCCTTGACCCCGCCCCACGCGCACTGGCAGGCGCCGTGGGTGAAGGAGTGGTCGTTGATCCAGACCATGCCCGACTCGATCTCGCGCGCGATCCGCTCGCCCTTCTGGCGGTCGGTGGTCCAGACCGAGGCGCCGAGCCCGAAGTTGGAGTCGTTGGCGAGCGCGAGCGCCTCGTCCTCGGTGCCGACGACCGTGATCGGCAGGACCGGGCCGAAGATCTCCTCGCGCATGATCCGCATCTCGGGCTCGACCCCGGTCGAGCACCGTCGGGGCGATGAAGCGGCCCGGGAAGCCGTCGATCTCCCGCGGCCCGCCGGTCAGCCGCTCGGCGCCCGCGGCGAGCGCGTCGTCGACGAGCTCGGTGACGAGGTCGGCCTGCTGGGCGGAGACCATCGGGCCGATCTCGGTCGTCCACTCGAGCGGGTCGCCGACGGTCAGCCGCTCGGTCTCGCGGACGACGCCCTCGAGGAACCGGTCGGCGACGTCCTCGACGACGTAGGTGCGCTCGATCCCCGAGCAGGTCTGGCCGGCGTTGGCGAAGCCGCCCCAGACCGCGCCCGAGACCGCGTTCGCGAGGTCGGCGTCGGCGCAGACGATCTGCGGGTCCTTGCCGCCGAGCTCCAGCACCGAGCCCTTCAGCTGCCGGGCGCAGATCTCGCCGACGCCGCGGCCGACCTCGACCGAGCCCGTGAAGAAGATCTTCCCGGTCGAGGCCTCGCAGAGCGCCTGGCCGACGGCGCCGCCGCCGTGGACGGTGCGGACGAGCCCCTCGGGCAGCCCCGCCTTCTCGAAGGTCTCGCGGATCCGCTCGCCGAGCAGCGGCGTCAGGCTCGCCGGCTTGAGGACGACGCCGTTGCCGGCGGCCAGGGCGATCGCGACCTCGCCGAACGGGATCGACCACGGGTAGTTCCAGGGCGCGATCACGCCGACGACCCCGATCGGCTCGTAGGAGAAGAAGCTGCGCTTGGTCTTCAGGAAGAGCTGCGGGTAGGGGATGCGCTCGTCGGCGAGGATCTCGGGCGCGTTGTCGGCGCACCAGTGCAGGAGGTCGACGGTCGGCAGCACCTCCATCGTGTAGCTCTCGAGCCGCGGCTTGCCCTGCTCGCGGGTGAGGAGCTCGGCGACCTCGTCGAGCTCCTCGACGAGGACGTCGGCGGCCCGGCGCAGGTAGCGGCCGCGGTCCTCGAGCGA
Organism: uncultured Thermoleophilia bacterium; assembly: GCA_963844425.1. GTDB lineage: Bacteria > Actinomycetota > Thermoleophilia > Solirubrobacterales > 70-9 > DASUSH01. Next base: position 152,861 of record CAWJOD010000021.1, read on the forward strand.
GAGCTGGGCCCAGAACGGCTGGACCTCGGCGACGCCGTCGACGACCTCCTGGACCTGCTCGGGCGCGATCGTCTCGACCGTGCCGACCAGATCCCCCGTGGCCGGGTTGAAGGACTCGAGCGTGCCCATCGGAGGATCCTACGCGGCGATCATCGCCCTCGGCCCTTGGCGACGTGGGGCTGGGAATGACCAATGGTTGGCCATCAGACGCCACACGTCGGATCGTGGGTGGCCGAGCGCTACGAGTGGGGCCCTGGATGTGACGGAAGCGTCACGACTCCTTCCCCTTATCGCGCAGTTTTCCAGCCGCCGCGCGAGCTCGGCCTCGAAGCCGCGGTCGGTCGGCGCGTAGAAGCGCTCGGCCTCGAGGCCCTCGGGCGCGAGCGGCTGGTCGGCGACGCCGCCCGGCTGGTCGTGCGGGATACACGTAGCCCACGCCGCGGCCGAGCTTCTTGGCGCCGGCGTAGTGGGCGTCCTGGAGGTAGGGCGGCGGCGGCTTCGCGCCGTGCTCGCGGACGTGGCCGAGCGCCGCGCGAGAGGCCCTTCATCGAGGCGTTCGACTTCGGCGCCAGCGCGAGGTAGACCGCGGCCTGGGCGAGGTTGAGCTGGCACTCGGGGAGGCCGACGCGATCGACCGCGGCGCCGGCGGCGGTGGCGACGACGAGCGCCTGCGGGTCGGCGTTGCCGATGTCCTCGGAGGCGAAGATCACCATCCGGCGGGCGATGAAGCGCGGGTCCTCGCCGCCCTCGAGCATCACCGCGAGGTAGTAGAGGGAGGCGTCGACGTCGGAGCCGCGGGTCGCCTTGATCCAGGCCGAGATGTAGTCGTAGTGGAGGTCGCCGCCCTTGTCGTAGAGGAGCGCCTTGCGCTGCAGCGCGTCCTCGGCGACGGCGACGTCGACCGCGCCGCCGCGTGCTGCGGACCGTCTCCACCGCGCGCTCGAGCGCGGCGAGCGCGGTGCGGGCGTCGCCGCCGGAGCGGGCGGCGATCAGCTCCAGCGCCTCGTCGGCGACCTCCGGCGGATCGGCGATGCCGCGCTCGGGGTCGTCGAGCGCGCGGCGCAGGAGCTCGCCGACCTCGACGGGGCCGAGCGGGCTGAACTCGTAGATCTGCGAGCGCGAGATCAGCGCCGAGTTCACCTCGAAGTACGGGTTCTCGGTGGTCGCCCCGATCAGCACGACGAGGCCCTCCTCGACGGCGGGCAGGAGCGCGTCCTGCTGGGCCTTGTTGAAGCGGTGGATCTCGTCGAGGAAGAAGATCGTCGCCTGGTTCGAGGCGCGCCGGCGCTCGGAGGCGCGCTCGATCATCGCCCGCACCTCGGCGCGGCCGGCGTTCACCGCCGACGCCTCCTCGAAGGCGCCGTCGGGCCCGGGCGGCGACGATCCGCGCCAGCGTGGTCTTCCCCGAGCCCGGCGGCCCGTAGAAGATCGCCGAGTGCGGCTCGCCCGACTCGATCGCCGCGCGCAGCGCCGAGCCGGCGGCGAGCAGCTCGTCCTGGCCGACGAGCTCGTCGAGGTCGCGAGGCCGCATCCGCACCGCCAGCGGCGCCTCGCTCTCCGGGACCGGCGTCCGCCTGGGCTCCGCTCCGCCCTCGTCGCCGAAGAGCCGCTCCATGTCAGTCCAGCGCGAGCCGGAGGTTGAACGACATCGGGTGCTCGGCGACGGCTCGCGCTATCGCCTCGTCGGTGGCGGGCCCGATGCGTCCGCGCCGGCTCGTCGATCAGCTCGAGCGTGCCGTGCTCGCGCAGGCCGCCGACCCAGCTCGCCGGGTCGACGCCGCTGGCCGCGAGCCGGCTCGAATGGCGTCTCGATGAAGGCGACGGCGCCCGAGCTGCGCTCGAGCGTCTTCGGCAGGCCGGCGAGGGCGACCGCCTCGGCGCCCTCGGTGTCGACCTTGATCACGTCGACCCTGCGCTCGCCGACGACGTCGTCGAGCGGCACGCAGGGCACGGTCACGGTCCCCTTCACGTCCATCGTCGGCCGGCACGAATCCGGTCTGGTCGAGCGCCCAGTGCATGTGAAGGGGCGCGCGGCCGGGCTGCGTCGGCCGCCGCCGCCTCGACGATCTCGACGCGATCCGAGTACCCGTTCGCGCTCACGTTCGCCGCGCAGGGCGCGGCACGTTCGGCGGGGCCGGCTCGACCGCGATGACCGTGCCCGCCGGGACCCGCGCGGCGGGCGGCGACGAGGGTGTAAAGGCCGATGTAGGCGCCGCAGTCGAGCACCGTCGCGCCCTCGCCGACAGCGTCCTCGAAGACCTGCTGCTGGAACGGGTGGGTGCCGAACCGCTCGGTCATGCGCAGGTAGGTGCCGTGGTCGGCGAGCGAGCCGCCGAGGGCGAGGCCGTCGACGTCGATCGCGTAATCGTCGAAGCCGAACCGGGCGAGGGCGCGGCGGGTGCGCCAGGTGACCCCGCCGAGCCCGATCCGGTCGAGGCGGTCGGCGGCGGCGAAGCCGGTGTCGACCACCGCGGCGCGTATCCCCCGTCTCTGAGCCATCAGGTGCCGAGTGAGTAGATGGTCGCTCGGGGTTCGCCGAGTAGCTTCGGCGGCCCGTGGAGGCGCTCGAGCTCGCCCTGCTCGCCCTCTGGTCGTTCGCCGTCGCCCTCGCGGGCGGGCTCGCCGGGCTCGTGCTCGGGAACCTGCGGCTGCCGGTCGTCGTGGCCGCTCGCGTCCTCGCCGGCCGCGGGGGCCGGATCGAACGTCGTCATCAGCGGGATCGCGGCGTTCGCCGCCGCGATCGCCCACTGGCGGGCCGGGCGCCTCGACTGGCGGCTGCTCGGCTGGCTCGCTCCGACCTCGCTCGCCGGCGGCGTCGTCGGCGGCCTGATCTCGGGCGAGCTGCCGGGCAGGTTGCTGCTCGGCGTGATCGCGCTCGTGGTCCTCTACGGCGCCGTCGAGATCGCCCGCGGACCGGCGCGGCCCGAGGCCGCGGCGCAGCGGTCGCGGGGCCGCGCGATCGCCAACGCCGCGCTCGTCGGCTTCGGCAGTCGGCGTCCTCGGCGGCACCGTCGGCCTCATCCTCGGGACGCTGCGCCTGCCGGCGCTGATGCGGTGGGTGGGGACCGCCGCGAAGCGCGGCCGTCGGCACCAACTCCGCCGCCGGGGTGGTCGTCGCCGTCGGCGGCCTGATCGGCCACCTGCCCGAGCGGCATCGACTGGGCGCTCGTCGCTCGTCGGCGGGCGTGCGCGTCGGTCCCGGGCGCTCTGCTGGGCGCGCGGATGGTCGGCCGGCTCTCGGAGCGGGACCTGCTGCGCGCGATCGCCGCCGTCTGCGTGGTCGCGGGCCTCGCGATGCTCGTCGCCGCGATCGCGGGTCAGGCGGTCAGACCCCTTGTATCCGGCCGCACGAGGGGTCTGACCCCTAGGCTGGACGCATGGAGAGAGGGGCCACCCTCGATGAGGCCAGCGGCGTCGGCGCCGAGGCGACGGAGCTGCTCCGGCGGCTGATCCGCTTCGACACGACCAACCCTCCGGGCAACGAGCGCGAGGCGCAGGAGATGCTCGCCGCCGAGCTCGGCGACGCCGGCTTCGAATGCGAGCTGCTCGGGGTCGAGCCCGAGCGCCCGAACCTGATCGCCCGGCTGCGCGGCGAGGGCGAGCGGGCCGACCCTGTGCCTGCTCGGCCACGTCGACACGGTCCCCGCCGATCCCGACGACTGGACCCACGACCCGTGGAGCGGCGACCTCGCCGACGACCAGGTCTGGGGCCGCGGCGCGCAGGACATGGAGGGCCAGGTCGCGGCCGAGATCGCGGCGGCGACCTCGCTCGCGCGCTCGGGCTGGCGCCCGGAGGGCGAGCTGCTCGTGATCGTCACCGCCGACGAGGAGATGGGCGCCCACAAGGGCGCGAAGTGGCTCTGCGAGGAGCACCCCGACAAGGTCCGCTCCGACCTCGTCGTCAACGAGGGCGGCGGCATGAGCTTCGTGCTGGAGCGGCAGGCGCTTCTACACCCTCTGCGTCGGCGAGAAGGGGGTCTTCCGCTTCAACGTGAAGGCCCGCGGGCCGCGCCGGCCACGCGTCGGTGCCCGGCGCTCGGCGACAACGCGCTGCTGAAGCTGGCGCCGGCACTCGACGGCGCTGCGCTCGCAGCCCGAGCCCGAGCCGACGCCCGAGGGGCTCGAGTTCCTGTCGACGCTGCTGGGCGAGCAGGTCGATGCCGACGGCCTCGGCTCGACGCGCTCGATCGCGCTCGGGGAGCTCGACCCGCTGCTCACCGCCTTCGTCGCCGAGCCGATGCTGCGGGTGACGCTGACGCCGACGATGGCGCAGGCCTCGCCGAAGGAGAACGTGATCCCCGCACACGCCCAGGTCCTCGTCGACTGCCGCGTGCCGCCGGAGATGACCCAGTCCGACGTCGCGCGAGCGCGTCCGCCCGCTTCTCGGCGAGAGTCGAGAGACGTCGGAGATCGAGTTCGTCGAGGACGCCGTCGGCAATCGCTCGCCCTCGAGCTCGCCGCCTCGCCGACGCGATCGCGGCGACGATGGAGGAGCTCGACCCCGGCTCGGGGCTGGTGCCGATCGTGATGGCGGGCTTCTCCGACAGCCACTGGTTCCGCAAGGCCTTCGACGCGTCGACGGTCTACGGCTTCTGCCCGCAGCGCGGGATGGACCTGGCCGAGGCCGGCCCCCTGATCCACGGCGCGGACGAGCGCATCATGGTCTCCGACATGGAGCTCGCCGCCAACTTCTACGTCGATCTGACCAGGAGGCTGCTCGGATGAGCCAGAACGGGCGACCGGCCCCGATCGGCCCCGCTCCGCCTCGGCGGCATGGCGCTGAAGAACGGGCTGCTGGTCCACGGCCCGACCTCGTGGGCGGCGGCCGCCCGCACGCCGGAGGGCACGATCCGCGTCGCGTCGGGCCCGAAGCCGACGTTCCCCGGGCCCGGCCTCGTCGATGCCGATCCTCCGCGGGCCGCTCCGGCTCGCCGAGGGCTTCGCCTTCATCCCGATCGCGCGCCGCAGCCTGCCGATCGCGCGCCTGCCCTTCGAGGACCTGCGCGTGCTCGCCGCCGCGATCGCGGCGACCGCCCTGAGCGCCGGCGATCCGGCGCGGGCGCGGGGCCGCTCGCCGTGCGCGAGGCGCTGGCCGCCGGCCTCGGCCTGATGCCCGCTCTCGTCGCGCTGCGCGGCTCCGAGCTCGCCGCCTACCACGGAGTCGAGCACAAGGCGATCGGCGGCTACGAGCGCGGCGTCGATCCGGTGGAGGTCGCCAAGGAGCACGAGCGCTGCGGCTCCCACCTGGTCGCGCCGATGCTCGCGTTCTCGCTCGCCGGCCAGTTCGTCGTCGAACGGCTCGCTCGAGTCGCCAGGGCGGATCGCCCGCGGCGCCGCCGCGCTCGGTGGCGTCTCGGCCGCGGTCGAGCTCTTCGTCTGGTCCGAGCGCAACCCCGACCATCCGCTCGCCCGCGCCTTCCGCCGGCCCGGCACCGAGATCCAGCGCGTGTTCGCCACCAAGGAGCCGACCAGCGAGCAGATGGAGGTCGGGAACGGCGGCGCTCGACGAGATCCTCCGCGCCGAGGGAGTGAAGAATTGAGTCCAATCCTGCCGATACCCATATAGCGCGTGGTAGGGATCACATACGACACATTCCTGAACGACGTCCTGATCCCCTGGGCCCCCGTGCTCCTGCTCGCGGTGATCGTCTACTTCATGTGGCGCACGCTGAAGCTGATGCCGCGGACGAAGCCGCAGGAGATCAGCCCGCGCTCCAAGAGCGCGATCACCTGGGGGGACATCGCCGGGGTCGAGGAGACCAAGGACGAGCTCCGCGAGGTGGTCGACTTCCTCTCCGACCCGAAGCGGTTCAAGTCGCTCGGAGCGAAGGTGCCGAAGGGGATCCTCCTGCACGGACCGCCGGGCACCGGCAAGACCCTGCTGGCGAAGGCCGTCGCGCACGAGTCCGGCGCGCAGTTCTTCAGCCAGTCGGCCTCCTCCTTCGTCGAGATGTTCGCCGGGCTCGGCGCGGCGCGGATCCGGCGCCTGTTCAAGGAGGCGCGCGAGCACGCGCCCGCGATCATCTTCATCGACGAGCTCGACGCCGTCGGCACCGAGCGCGGCGCCGACATCTCCGGCGAGCGCGACCAGACCCTCAACCAGCTGCTCGTCGAGATGGACGGCTTCGACTCCCGCGACAACGTCGTCGTGATGGCCGCCTCGAACATGCTCGAGAAGCTCGACAAGGCGCTGCTGCGCCCCGGCCGCTTCGACCGCCAGGTCTTCGTCCCGCCGCCCGACATGCGCGGCCGGGAGCAGATCCTGCGCGTCCATTCGACCGACAAGCCGCTCGCCCAGGACGTCGACCTCGGGCGGGTCGCGCGCCACACCGCCGGGCTCACCGGGCGCGGACCTCGCCAACCTCTGCAACGAGGCGGCGATCCTCGCCGGCCGCAAGCCGCCGCGACTTCATCGCCCAGGCCGACTTCGACAACGCCTTCGAGCGGGTGGTCGCCGGGCCTCGAGTCGCGCAAGGTGATGACCGACCACGAGAAGCGCGTGGTCGCCTGGCACGAGGCGGGGCACGCGCTCGTCTCGGAGCTCCTGCCGACCGTCGACAAGGTGCAGAAGGTCTCGATCGTCCCGCGCGGCAAGGCGCTGGGCTACACGCTCAACCTCCCGCAGGAGGACCGCTACCTGAAGTCGCGCGAGGAGCTGATCGACTACATGAAGGTGCTGCTGGCCGGCCGGGTCGCCGAGCAGATCGAGTTCGGCCGGGTCACCACCGGCGCCGCCGACGACCTGCGCAAGGTCACCGACATCGCGCGCTCGATGGTCTACGACTACGGCATGGGCACGACGATCCGCGCCCACCAGCTGCCCGGCGACGACTTCACCCTCTCGGAGTCGCTTGCGCAAGACCCGCGACGACGAGGTCCACGCCGATCGCCGAGGAGGCCTACCGCGGCGCCCACCGCCTGCTCTCCGACCATCGCGACCTGCTCGACGTGATCGCCGAGCGCCTGCTCCGCGACGAGGTCATCGAGCACGACCAGATCCGCGAGATCATGGAGGGCACGCCGACGCCGGGACCGACGACGCGGCGCGCGCGCCGTGAGTCGCTCCCGACCCGGAAGGCCCGCCGCGGCACTCGCCTCGAAGCCTCCGCCGCCCGAAGAGCGCAAGCAGCGCTGAGCGGGCCGGCAATCGCTATCCGGCTGCCGAGCGGCTACGCCGGCCGCCGCGCGGCGCGAAGCTCTTCGGGATCGGGCTCCCAGCCGACCGCCATCGCCTGCAGGCCGCGGAAGAAGATCGCCAGCATCGTCGCGTAGAGGTCCTCGTCGAGGTCCGGGTCGACCATGCGGTCGAGCAGGAAGCCGTCGCGCCATGAAGTCGGTCATCGCGGCGATGTCCTCGATCGGGATCGGCGGCTCGGCCGCGAAGTCGTCCGCCCAGCGGCGGAAGATCTCGGCGAGGCGCGCGCGCAGCGCACGGTGGCGCTTCGCCAGCTCCTCGCGGAAGCCCTCGTTCGCGCGCCGCGTAGGCGACGAACTCGAAGTAGAGGCGCGGCCAGTCCGGGTCGCCGCGGAACGTACCGGATGAAGTCCGTCGGCCGCGTGCGCGCGCCTCGTGCGTCGGGGTCGCCGGTGCCCGCGAGCGGCGCGTCGAGCGCTCGAGCTGCTCGGCGAACCTCTCGTCGAGCATGACCAGGAAGAGCTCCTCCTTCGACTCGAAGTTGGAGTAGAAGGCGCCCTTCGTGTAGCCCGCGTCGTGGGCGATCTCGTCGACGGAGGTCTCCCTCGAGCCCGCGCCGGCGGAAGAGCTTCGCCGCCGAGCGCAGGAGCGCCGCGCGCGTCTCCGCCTGCTTCTGGCGCCGCGTCAGCGTACGCGGCATGGCTCATCCGACCAGCACCTCGGCGTCGTGGCGCGGCGTCTCGGTGATCGCGCGGCGGTAGGACGCGCTCGTCGCGGCGGCGCGTCGGGCTCAGGGTCCTGCGCGGGCGACCAGCTCGCGCAGCACGACCTGCATCTCGAACTGGGCGAAGGCGCCGCCGAGGCAGCGCCGCACGCCGCCGCCGAACGGGATCCACGTGTAGGTGCCGGGCGGGTTGTCGAGGAAGCGCTCGGGCTTGAAGGCGTCCGGGTCGGGATAGATCTCGGGGTCGCGGTGGACGAGGTAGATGCAGGGCGCGACCTTGACGCCGGCGGGGAGCTCGTAGCCGCCGAACTCGAACGGCGCCTTCAGGGTCCGGTTGACGAGGGAGATCACCGGGCGCAGGCGCAGGGTCTCCTGGACCACCGCGGTCAGGTAGCTCTCCTCCCTCGGCCTCGACCTCCGCGGTCAGCCGCTCGAGCTTGTCGGGATGGCGGACGAGGCGCTCGACCGCCCAGGCGAGCGCGTTCGCGGTCGTCTCGTGGCCGGCGACGAGCAGGGTGACGAGCTCGTCGCGCAGCTCGTCGTCGGACATCGGGCTGCCGTCCTCGTGGCGGGCCTGGAGCATCAGGGAGAGGATGTCGTCGCGCTCGGCGAGGTCGCCCGCGTCGCGGTGGTCGGCGATCTCGGCGTGGATCAGCGCGGTCGACGCGCGCGATGTCGCGCTTGAACGGGCCGAAGTTGCGGATCCGCTCGGGGCCGAGGGCGATCAGGAAGAGGGCCTGGCGCGGGTTCGTGACCATGTCGAGCAGGCGCCGCAGCTCGGCGCGCAGCGCGTCGAGCCGCTCGCCCTCGCGCACGCCGAAGACGGTGCGCAGGATGATCTCGAGCGTCACCGCCTGCATCCGCGGGCGCAGCTTGTACGGCTCGCCGAGCGGCCAGGACTCGATCTCCGCCGCGGCGATCTCGGCCATCAACTCGCCGTAGGCCTTCATCCGCTGGCCGTGGAAGGCGGCAGCAGCAGCTTGCGGTGCTCCATGTGGTCGTCCTCGTCGAGCAGCAGCAGCGACTGCGGCCCGACGACCGGGAGCAGGATCCTGTTGGCCTCGCCGGCGTGCAGGTGGGCGGGGTCGGCGGTGAAGACCTTCTTGATGTCCTCGGGCCGCGTGACGAAGACCCAGGTGCCCTCGTAGGCGATCTTCAGCGTGAACGTGTGGCCGTAGCGGGCGTGGCACATCGCGAGCACGCACTGGGCGCTGCGGAACCAGACCGCCGTCTGAGCGGCGCGCGGGAGCTGCGGGCCGGGCGGGAGCGCGGTCTGCGTCATGGCGCCATCCCGAGGTTCGCCTTCGCGACGCCCCCGCGTCCGGCGAACGCAACCGCCAGGCTCCGGCCGAGCACTCGCGCTCGCGGGCGAAGAAGGTCGGGACCGGCTCGGTGACGTTGCGAAGCCAGTGCAGGCGACGATCGCCGAACTCGATCTTGCGCAGCCGCCCGGCCGCTTCGCGGGCCGCATCGGAGACGAGGACCTCGCCGCCGGGCGCGACCGCGCAGAGCCGGGAGGCGACGTTGACGGCACGCCCGTACCAGTCGCCCTCGCGGCCGACCGCCGGCCCGCTGTGGACTCCGACCCGGACCGCGGGGATGCTTGGCACGGCTTCGAGCTCGCCGACGATCCGCAGGCCGAGCCTGATCCCGTCCCCGGCGTCGGGACAGCGGAGCATGATCCCGTCGCCCAGCGCCTTCACCTCCTCGGCCGCGAACTCGGGCAGGATCGCGCGGACGCGGCGATGGAGCTCGAGCGCGACCTCGGCGGCGCGGTCGTCGCCCTCGAGATCGGCGAGGGCGGTGAAGCCGACGAGATCGACGAAGAGGAAGGTGTGGTCGGGGGCCCCAGCCGCTGGCGTTCGCATACCGTCCGGTATTTCAATCACATACCGCGGGTATGTCAAGTGGGTACCGGGTGGGGCCGGATCAGCCTCGGCGACGCCAATAGACTCGCGGCGATGTTCGACCGGATCGACCACATCGGCGTCGCCGTCGAGGACCTCGACGGCGCGATCGAGCTCTACGAAGGCAGCGTTCGGGATGACCCTCGCCCACCGCGAGACAGTCGAGGCCCAGGGCGTCGAGGCCGTGCTGCTCGACGTCGGCGATGGCCACGTCGAGCTGCTCAGGCCGCTTGGGCCCGACACGCCCGTCGGCAAGTTCCTCGCCCGCAAGGGGGAGGGGCTGCACCACGTCGCCTACGCGGTGACCGACATCGAGGCGACGCTCGCGAGCCTGAAGGAGGGCGGCGTCGAGCTGATCGACGCCGAGCCGCGAACCGGCATCCGCGACAGCCGGGTCGCCTTCGTGCACCCCCGCTCGACCGGCAGCGTCCTGACCGAGATCGTCCAACCCGCGGAGGCTCACTGACATGGCTGAAATGAAGAAGGTCGAGATCGGGCTGGCGGTGGCGCAGGTGGTCACCGCCCGGCTCACCGACGACGCGCTCGGGCGGCTGCGCGAGGCGGTCGAGCGCGGCGAGGGCTGGTTCGACCTCGAGACCGACGACGGCACGCTGGCGATCAACCTCGCCGTCGTCGTCTTCCTCAAGGTCGCCGGCGCGCCGCATTCGGTCGGCTTCCGCGAGCATTGAGCCGATGACGAACGCGACGTTCTACCCCAACGTCCTCTACGAAGACGCCCTGGCGGCGATCGAGTGGCTCGAGGGAACGCTCGGCTTCGAACGCGGCGACGTCCACCAGGACGACGACGGCAACGTCGTCCACGCCGAGGTACGTCTCGGCGAGGCGGTCGTCATGGTCGGCACGGCCGGCACCGGCCGCGAGCCTTTCAGCGCGATCAGGCCCGGCAACTACCTCGTCTACTGTGCGATCGACGACGTCGACGGGCTCCATGACCGCGCCCGCGACGCCGGCGCCGACATCGCCCTCGGGCTCACCGACACCGACTACGGCTCGCGCGACTTCACCGCCCGCGACCCGGAGGGCAACCTTTGGGCGTTCGGGACCTACCGGCCGTAGATCTAAGTCGCGATACTGGTGGGCGATGGCCTTCGTCCCGCCCGCACGTCACCTGCTCCGCGCCAAGGACCTAGCCGACGCGCGCTACTTCGAGCCGCTCAAGGTCGATGACATGGCGCGGTCGGCCGGGCTCTCGCGGGCGCACTTCAGCCGTGAGTTTCGCCGTGCCTTCGGCGAGTCGCCGCACGCGTACCTGCTGACGCGCCGGCTCGAGCGTGCGGCAGCGATGCTGCGCTCGACCGACCGCCCGGTAACCGACATCTGCTTCTCGGTCGGCCTGACCAGCGTGGGGTCGTTCACGACCAGCTTCACCCGGACCTACGGCGTTTCGCCGACGGACTATCGCGCCGCGTTCCCGCCGGCCGCGGACCGGGCCCGTGTGCCCACGTGCATAGTCCGAGCCTTCGGGCGCCCGCAGAAAGCCGCCTAAGACTCGGTGAACTCGAGGATCAGCTGGGCGGCCTCGGTGGGGACGTCCAGCTGGGGGCAGTGGCCGATGCCCTCGAGCTCGACCCAATCGGCGTTCGGCAGCCACTCCTCGCGGAAGCGCACGGCGGCGCCCGGCCAGTCGAGGATCCGATCTTCGGTGCCCCAGACGACCCGGACGGGGCACGTGACCTGCTCGGCGTCGACGTTCCAGCCCGCGCGGCGTGAGTGCTCGACCAGGGGCACGCAGGCGTCGCATCCCGCCGCGCCGAGCATCAGGTGGGCGATCAGCTCGGACGGGATGTGCTCGAAGTTCGTCGCCACGTCCTGCGTCGCGCGCCTGCGGCCCTCCGGCGAGGTGACGATCAGCTCCACGTGCGGGACGGCTTTGGCGAGCAGCTCGTGCATCTCGAGGAAGTAGTCCTGCGCCTCGTGGAAGGTCGTATCCCCCTCCGCCCAGCCACCGGCGGGCGCGAGCGCGACCACCGTCTTCGCCCGCCCACGCGCCGCCAACAGCAGGGCGAGGTAGCCGCCGAGGGAGTTGCCGACGATGTGCGCGGTCTCGAACCCCGCCTCGTCCATCGCCCGCTCGACCGCGTCGGCCAGCACCTCGTCGTTCGCCTCCCCCTCGATCGCGGGGCCGCCGGCGTGGCCCGCGAGGGTCGGCGCGAGCACGTCGTGCTCCCGCTCGAGCGCCGGCAGGACGAGGTCCCAGGTCCGCCACGTGTCTGTGAATCCGTGCAGGAGGACCATCGGCGACCCGGCGCCCCCGCGGTGGGACGGTGTGAAGATGGAGACCACGGCGCGGGGACGCTAGCGGCGGGCCGAGCGTAGTGTTCCGGGCCGTGGAAGCGGCAGCCGGGCGCCGGTGGCGGACGGACTCCAGACAGGTCGCGGTCGTCGGCCTCCTGTTCGCTGCCGCGGCGGTCGCCTGGGTCACCACCGCCGGCCGCATGGCGGGGATGGACGGGGCCCGGGCACCGACCCCGGCGCGCTCGGCTTCTACGTCTCGGCGTGGGTGGTGATGATGGCCGCGATGATGTTCCCGTCGATCGCGCCCATGGTCTCGATGTACGCGATCACCGACCGCGGAAAGCGTGCTCGAGATGGCGCCGGCGTGGGTGGAACGCTCGCCTTCGTCGGCGGCTATCTCCTCACCTGGACCGCGTTCGGGCTGCTCGCCTACGGGCTGTTCGAGTTGGTGCGCTCGCTCGACATAGACGCCCTCGGGTGGGATCGAGGCGGCCCGTACCTGGCGTTCGCGGTGATTCTCCTCGCCGCGGTCTACCAGCTGAGCCCGCTGAAGAACGCTTGCTTTCGCGCTGCCGCAATCCGCTCGGATTCGTGATCACCGCTTGGCGACCCGGACGCCTCGGCGCGGTCGCGATGGGCATCCAGCACGGCGCCTGGTGCGTCGGCTGCTGCTGGGCGCTGATGGCCGCCCTCTTCGCCCTGGGGGTCATGAGCCTCGCGTGGATGATCTTCGTCGCGCTCCTGATCGCGGCCGAGAAGCTCCTTCCCTGGGAGCGCGTGAACCTCGCAATCACGGGGATCCTCCTCGTGCTGGCGGTGGGCGTGGTCGCGGCTCCTCGCGACGTACCCGGTCTGACGATCCCCGACTCGCCGCACGCCGAGTCGGCGATGGACAGCATGTCGATGGACGAGGCCGCGTCTGGCCGTCAGACGCATAGGCGAAGGCGGCCTCGTACGCGCAGTTGCCCGTGAGCTCGAACTCGAGCGGACCGGCGTCCACTGCCAGCGTCATCCGCGTAGAGCTCCCGACCGGGCTGGTGGTGCCCGGGGATGATGCATGTGGTCGGCTCCTGGTCGGGAACCGGCTCGCGGATCCGGACCGTCACCTCGTCGCCGGCGCGAAACCAGCCGCGGCCCGGCGTGTGGTCGATCTCGATCGGGACCGAACGGACGCCCAGCAACTCGCTTGCTTTGAACGCCCAGGGAACTGCTGTTGGGGCGTTCCGCCGAGCCGTCCAAGGTAGATCTGCGTCAGCGCCTCGCGCTGGCGCTCGTCCGCCCGCTCGTCCAGGAAGAGCCAGAAGCTCCACGGTGAACCCGGCTCGTCGTCGTCGTACCTGTTCGCAAGCACGACGTTCAAGCCCGACAGGTCCACCTCGCCGGCCCGGCCGCTCGCGATCGCCCACGAGAGCGTTCCCAGGCAGACGCCGTAGGTCGAGCGACCGCCCTGCCGCCCCCCGATCCTCCGGCACGGGCAGATCGCCTCGCAGTTGCAGGACTCCAGGTAGGTCCCGGTCAAAGCCCAGGGAAGGTGGTCGCTCACCGGCGGCGAGCCTACCGCGGATACCGCGCGGCTCAGTACCCGAGCCCGAAGCCGAACGGGCGGAAGACCTCGTCGGGGTGATGCTCCTTCGGGATCGTCACCGGCAGCTTGCCCTGCGGGTCGATCTGGCCCATGAGCGCGGAGACGGCGGCGTTCACCGAGACCTGCTGGAAGTCGCTGGCGGCGATGAACGCGTCGACCTTGGCGGACGTAGGCGAAGTCGTAGGGCGTCCCGAGCGCGATCGCGATCACCGGCACGCCCGTCTCGGCAGCTCGCGGACCAGCTGCCGTTGGCCGAGCGAGCCCGGCGCCCAGACGTTGTTGGTGTTGACGACGACCGCGTCGAACTGCCGGGCGGCGCGCTTCACCTGGGCGATCTTCTGAGCGTCCGGGTTGGAGCCGGTGGCGAGCGGCTGGGCGGTCAGGTCACGAGAGGCGATCTCGTTGGCGATCAGGCCGGTCGAGGTCGCCCCCCAGCCGGTCGAGAGGACCCGCGTCTTGCTGAACTCGGAGAGCGGGAGCGTGTTGTCCCTGTTCTTCAGCAGGGTGATCGAGCGCTTCGCGGTCTTGCGGGCGACGTTCAGGTGCGCGGAGGTGCCGACGAGGTCGTTCGACCTGGGCCTCGGGGACGATCGGGTCGCCCGGCGAGGCCGACGTCCCACTTCTGGCCGAGGATCCGGCGCACCGACTCCTCGATCCGCGAGAGCGGGATCTCCCCGCTCGCGACCGCGTCGGCTGACGGCCTGGTAGGCGGGCACCAGGTTCGACTGGCCGTCCGGAGTCGGGAAGCCGTCGATCTCGAGCAGCTGGTCGTTGCCGGCCTCGATCGCCATCAGCGCGACCTGCTCGGGCGTGTAGTTCTTCGAGCGCCTGCGCGTTCAGGGCGTCGGTCACGATCACGCCGTCGAAGCCGAGCTCCTCGCGCAGGATGTCCTGGACGAAGAACGGGCTGAGGCTGGTCGGGACCGAGCTCGACTCCGGGATGTTCGGCGTCTCGATGTGGGTGACCATGATCGAGTCGACGCCGGCGTCGATCGCGGCCTCGAAGGCGGGGAAGTGCCTCGCGGAGCTCGGCGAGGGTCTGGTCGGAGACCGTGATCCCGTCATCCGGGTTGGTCGAGGTGCCGCCGAGGCCGGGCCAGTGCTTCGCCACGGCGGAGATGCCCGCACCGGACTCGTAGCCCTCGACCGCGGCGACGCCGTGCTTGGAGACGAAGGGAGTCGGTCGCCGAAGGCGCGGATGCCGTCCGCGATGTTCAGCGGGTTGGTGTTGACGTCGACGACCGGCGCGTTGTCGACGTTGATCCCCATCGCGGCGAGCTCGCGACCCGTGATCGCGGCGTTCTGGTAGGTCAGCTTGGTGCTGCGCGCCGCGCCGAGCGCCATGTTGCCGGGAAAGACCGTCGCCGGCTGGGAGATCCGCAGGACCTCGCCCTGCTCCTGGTCGATCGAGATCAGCATCGGAGTCGGCATCGGCTGCGGCGAGCGCGGCGTGCTGGACGCCGTTCGAGAGCGGTCGCCACCTGCGATGGGCTCGACAGCGTGTTCGACCAGTTGAAGTAGACGACGCCGCCGGGCTGGTACTTCGCGATCAGGTCGTCGATGTTCGAGACCTCGGGCCCGTAGAGGGTGTGG
Organism: uncultured Thermoleophilia bacterium; assembly: GCA_963844425.1. GTDB lineage: Bacteria > Actinomycetota > Thermoleophilia > Solirubrobacterales > 70-9 > DASUSH01. Next base: position 168,061 of record CAWJOD010000021.1, read on the forward strand.
TTGGCGTTCACCGATGCCGAGTCGGTCGCGTCGGCGGTCTGCCCGAACCCGTTGACGACGAACATCTGGCCGATCTTCTGCTCGGTGGACATGTTGCCGAGCATGCACTCGATCCAGGCGGCGCGGTCGGAAGCGACGTCGGCGCACGATGCGTCTCCGAAGGCGCCGCGGTCGGCCGCGGAGGCGGCCGTCCCGGCGGCGCAGATCAGCGCCGTCGCGGCGACGGCGCCGATGCAAAGCATTCCCCTGCTCTTACGCATCGCGCGGCAGCTTAAGCCTCTTAGGCCAACGCCGTCCAGAGGCGTTCCTCGGCCTCGAGCACGGGACGCGCCGCCTCGCTCGACCCGCGCTCCACGCCGCCGGTTCGGGCTCGTCCAGCTCGCTCGCCGCGTGCAGCGCCTCCGCGAGCGCGGTCCAGCGCGCCGACGCCTCGGCGGCCGAGCTCCGCCTCCGGCGTAGCCGGCCTCGGCGAGGAAGCGCGAGTACATCGCGCGGAAGTTGCCGCCGCCGGTGCCGCGGCGCTCGATCACCTGGTAGTTGAAGCGCGCGCACCACTTCCAGTCCTCGGTCGCCTCCGGCCAGGCGCCGACCTCGTCGGCGAAGCGGCGCAGCGCCGGGCAGCCCCTCGAACTCTCCCATCGGCGGCTCGAGCATCCGCCTCGCGCAGCACTCGATCGCGGCAGGCGCGGCCGCGGTCAGGTCGCCGAGCTCGGCGCCCGCCGGCGAGCGTGAACATGTGCCCGTCGAGCGGGAACACCGGCAGGCTCTCGTGGCGCGCCTTGGCCAGGTTCTCGAGCCGCGTCGTCTGCAGCTCCTCGAAGGCGGTGTCGGAGAGGTAGGCGAGCTCGTCGTCGTAGCCGGCGAGGACGACGGCGTGGCCGGGGAAGTGGGCCGACTTGCCGTAGTGGTCGAGGTGGTAGAGGTCGGAGAGCAGGATCGCCGGGCGGCCGCCGTCGACGGTCTCGCGCGCCCCGTCCCAGCTCGCCTCGGCGTCGTCGAACGTGTGCAGCTCGAGCGGCGCCCCGGTGAGCTCGACGAACTGCTCCTCGAGCCGCGAGACGCGGCCGTTCGTGAACCGCGACGGCGACTGATCGTCGAGGACGACGTAGTAGAAGCAGGCGCCGGCGCCGAGCCCGAACGCCATCTCCTCGGTCAGCTCGAGGCCGTGGAAGGCGAGCAGGTTGCGGAGCGCGGTCGAGCCGCAGTGGTTGCCCGGGACGTGCCGGTAGCCCGGCACCATCGTCGCCCTGGTGGCGGCCTCCATCAGCCCGCCGGCGGCCTCGCGCTCGCGCTCGACCAGCTTGCGGCGCAGGATCTTCCCCGACGGCGACTTCGGGATCTCGTCGATCTCCTCGACGAGGCGGATCTTCTTCTGCGGCGCGACGCGCTCGCCGACCCAGGCCATGAGCTCGTCGTGGTCGATCTCCTCGCCGGGAACGATGTAGGCCTTCGGCAGCTCGCCGGCCTCCTCGTCGGCGACGCCGATCACCGCCACGTCCTGGACCTTCGGGATGGTTGATCAGGAGCGCCTCGAGCTCCGCCGGCGGCACCTGGAAGCCCTTGTACTTGATCAGCTCCTTGAGCCGGTCGACGATCTCGAAGTTGCCGTCGTCGTCGACGACGCGCGATGTCGCCGGTGTGCAGCCAGCCCTCGTCGTCGATCGTCGCCGCGGTCGCCTCGTCGTTGTTGAGGTAGCCCTTCATCACCTGCGGGCCGCGGATCCAGAGCTCGCCGCGCTCGCCGCCGGCGACGTCCTCGCCGGACTCGGGGTCGACGATGCGGCACTCGGTGCTCGGCAGCGGGCGGGCCGATCGAGCCCGGACCTGCCGCCGGTCGCCGGTATGCAGTGGGTGACCGGGCTGGTCTCGGTCAGCCCGTAGCCCTGGATCGTGTTCGCCCCGGTGCGCTTCTCGACCGCCTCCGAGAGCTCGGCGCCGAGCGGGCGCCGCGCCGGACATGATCATCTTCAGCGAGGAGACGTCGTGCTCGTCGACCGCCGGGTGCTTGGCGAGCGCGAGCGCGATCGGCGGGCACGACGTAGGCGCGGGTGACCCCGCGCTCCTCGATCAGCGAGAGGAACTGGTCGAGGTCGAAGCGCGGCATCGTCACCACCGTCGCCCCCTCGCGCAGGCCGAGGTTCATGATCACCTGCATCCCGTAGATGTGGAAGAAGGGCAGGACGCCGATCAGCACGTCGTCGGGGTCGACCTCCTGGGTCGCCCGAGTCTGGAGCAGGTTCGCGACGAGGTTGCGGTGGGTGAGCATCACGCCCTTCGGGAGCCCGGTGGTGCCGCTCGAGTAGGGGAGAACCGCGATGTCCTCGCCGGGATCGATCTCGACCTCCGGCGCCTCCGCCGGGTCGCCGAGAAGCTCGGTGAACGGCTTCGCGCCGTCGCCCTCTCCCACGACGTAGACCTCGTCGCCGATCCCGGCGCTTTCGGCGGCCTCTTTCGCCGCCTCCAGGAACGGGCCGACCGTGACGAGGAGCTTCGCGCCGGAGTCCTGCGAGCTGGTGCGCCACCTCGTTCGCGGTGTAGAGCGGGTTCATCGTCGTGGCCTTGCCGCCGGCGGAGGTCGCGCCGTGGAAGGCGATCGCGTACTCCGGCAGGTTCGGCATGTAGACGGCGAGCACGTCGCCGTTGCCGAAGCCGCGAGCGGCGAGGCCGGAGGCGAGCGCGCGGATCCCGCCCACGAGCTCTGCGTAGGTGACCGTGCGGCCGCTGGGGCCGTCGATCAGGGCCGGCTTGTCGGCGTGCTCCTCCGCGCTCTCGAAGACGAACGAAGTGATGTCGACGTCCGGGATGTCGACGTCGTCGTAGGGGCCCGTGTGGATCGTGGTCATGCTCTCCTCCTCGCTGGCGTGCGCGAGGGAACCCTACTCAGGCGCGCGCGCAGCCGCAGGTACTCGGCGCGGGCCTCGAAGCTCGCGCGCATCTCGGTGGAGAGCTCCTCGAGGAACTCCTCGCGGTAGGTCGAGTCGGTGAGCATCGCGATCGCGAAGTAGAAGCCGGAGAAGGCGCCCAGGCCGAGCGGCCACGCGCAGCAGCTCGCGGGTGAGCTCGAGCTGCGTGCCGAAGAGCTCGAAGGAGAGCAGCACGTCGCCCCCGGATCCGATCCAGTTGGTCCGGACCGACTCGTCGATCGCGAGCAGCCCGAAGAGCGCGAAGAAGAGCGGCCACCACCAGGCTGACGATCAGCACCTGCACCGCCTGGCTGACGAACATCACGAGGCCGACGTTGAGTCGCTGGCGGCGGCGAAGCGGGACGTCGTCGGCCTTCGCCTCGCGCTCGAGCGCGCGCGCCTCCCGCGGCAGGCGGACGGCGAGGAACGCCGTTCCGAGCAGGACGAAGAGGGCGATGATCGTCCAGAAGATCGCGCGTCGTCAGCGAGGAGAAGATCTCCCACATCTCCTGGGTCGTGAACGAGAGCAGGGCGAAGATCGCGAGCAGCGGAACGGCGCGGGCGATCAGCTCGAGCGAGCCGCGCGAGCTGGCTCACGAGGCGGACGAGGACCCAGCGCAGGATCGCCGCCAGGCCGAGGCCGAGGACCGCGTAGATCAGCCCCAGGAAGGCCAGGTTGGCGGCGGCGATCACGAGCGCGCTTCGCCACTGGCCGCCGAAGATCAGCGGCAACACCGCCGGGACGAGCACGTACAGGGCCAGCTCGACCTTCCCGACCGTCCGGGGGACCGACCGCATCGGCCGGCCGCGCGCGACGTTGGCGAGCCCGACCGCGAGCAGCAGGATCGCGAGCCCGCCGAGCACCGCCGCGATGTTGCCGGCGAGCGACCATTCGAGGTTCGAGCGCGTTCAGCATCTGCGCGACGAAGACGATCGCGAGCACGGGCACGGCGCGGTTGAAGACGTTCGTCGAGGCGCGGAAGTCCTCGATGAAGAGCGGCAGGCCGGCCCGGCGGAAGCGCCGCTCGTAGGCGCGAAGCTCGTCGTCCACTGCTGGGATTTCAGCGGCGGCGGCGGACGGTGCGGCCCCGGCCCCCCTCCTATCGTGGTCCGCCCGTGCGCCGCCGCGTCCTCAACCGACTACCCCGCGTCGCCTGGGCCGCCGCCGCCGGGCGACCGCTGGCGAAGCTCGATCTGGGCCTGCTGCGGTTCCTGCGCTCGCACGGCCACCAGGCGCGCGATCGAGACGCCGATGAAGGCGCTCGGCTGGGCGGGCGAGTCCGGCGCCATCTGGTCGGCGTCATCACTCGTCGCCGCCGCGGGCGATCGGCGCCGCCGCGTGCGCTGGCTTGCCGCCGCGGCGCTCGCCCCGGTCGCGATCGTCGCCAACTACGCCTTCAAGCGGGCGATCAACCGCGAGCGACCGGTGATCGAGGAGCTGCCCGCGCTGGGCTACGCCGCCAGCTCGCTCTCCTTCCCGTCGGCGCACGCGACCTCGTCGGTCGCGGCGGCGACGGCGATCGGGAGGATCGCCCCCGGCTCCCGGCCGGTCGTCTACACGCTCGCGGCCCTGATCTGCGTCGGCCGCCCCTACCTCGGCATGCACTACCCATCGGATGTGCTCGTAGGCGTCGCCCTGGGCCGAATCATCGGCAAATCAATCCCATACCTCGACGAGCCGACCGAACCAGAGCCGACTGTCATGGCCGATCGCACGGGGGGGTCCCGGGTGAGGGACCTCCCTGTGCGAGCGGCCCCACCCGCGCCCAAACCATGAAGGTAGGCATCGTCGGCCTCCCCAACGCGGGGAAGTCGACCCTCTTCAACGCGCTCACCCAGGGCGGCGCCGAGACCGCCGGCTACGCGTTCACGACGATCGACCCGAACGTGGCGATCGCGCCCGTCCCCGACGAGCGCCTCGCCGAGGTCGGCGCCGCCGCCCGCAGCTCGAAGCTGGTGCCGGCGACGATCGAGTTCCACGACATCGCCGGCCTCGTCCGCGGGGCCTCGGCCGGCGAGGGGCTCGGCAACCAGTTCCTCGGCGCGATCCGCGAGACGGACGCGATCTGCCACGTCGTCCGCGCCCACTCCGACTCCGGCGTGCCCCATCCGGACGGGGCCGTGGACCCGGTCGCCGACATCGAGACGATCGAGGCCGAGCTGCTGCTCTCCGACCTCGAGCAGGCCGAGCGCCGGCTCGAGCGGGTTACGAAGCAGGCGCGCTCGCTCGACCCGGATGGCGGTCGCCGAGCACGACTGGCTCGAGCGCGTCGTCGCCGCGCTCGAGCGCGGCGAGCCGGTCCGCACGGTCCCCGTGCCCGAGGCCGCCGGGGATGCCGATCGGCGCCTCGGCGCGCTCACCTCGAAGCCCGTCCTGTTCGCCGCCAACGTCGACGAGGGCGACGCCGAGGTCCCGGCCGCAGATCGCCGCGCATGGCCGCCGAGCGCGGCGCGACCGCCGTCGCGGTGAGCGCCCGGATCGAGTCCGAGCTCGCCGAGCTCGACCCGGAGGAGGCGGCCGCGATGCGCGCCGAGCTCGGCCTGCCCGCCGGAGCCGGGCCTCAACCGCCTGGTCCGCGCCGCCTACGAGCTCCTCGGGCTGATCACGTTCTTCACCGCCGGCCCCGACGTCGAGGCCAACGCCCGCTCGATCCCGCGCGGCTGGACCGCCTGGCAGGCCGCGGGCCGCATCCACGGCGAGATCCAGGCCGGCGTTCATCCGCGCCGAGGTCGTGGGCTGGCGCGACCTGGTCGAGGCCGGCGGCTACGCGCCCGCCCGCGACCGCGGCGTGCTCCGCACCGAGGGCCGCGACTACGTCGTCGCCGACGGCGACGTGATCACGATCAAGGTCTAGGCGCCTGCCGACCAGGTGGTCGGTTCTGCTTTGCATGGAAAGCAGAAGTCCGCCGCGAAGGCGCGTTTGGGTCGTATGCGCCCCAAAGTCGCCAACCCCGGGCCCTTTCGCTTCGGACGAAAGTGGAGCGCCCGGTTCTCGTCCTCGGGATAATCGCGCGATGGTTCGGTTCTGCTTGGGAGCCGCGACGATCGCTCTCGCACTGGCTGGATGCGGCGACAGCGGCGAAAATGTGAGCCGGGAAACGCCCAAGGGCGGGGGCACTCTGAAGCGGCCGACGTCGGTGGTCCACCGACGGTCGCCCTGGCTCGCGTGGAAGGAACTCATGCGCGGCCCCCTCGAGCCACGGTGATCGCATCCGGCAACACGGCGCGCGGCGAGCCGTTCGAGTTGGTTCTCTATGGCACGACGGAAGGCACCTGTTATGTGACCATGCTCCCGGCACGTCGTCTCCCGGATGCTGGAGGCGCGTGCGGGGAGCAGATCCTCCCTCCCCCTCCAGTCCGATCATGGCGACTGGCGCGACGACCCTGGGCCCGAATGAGCACGAGGTCCTTGGCTTCGTAAGCCGGGACGTCTCCTCGGTCGAGCTCAACTTTGAGCATGAGGGCAAGACTGAATCGCTTGACGCGACTACCGAGCAATTGCCGCGGGCGCTCCTGGAGAAGGCCGGCGCGAGAGGGCCGATCGGGGTCTTCGTCGCGTTCCTCCCCGAAGGGGTGACCGAGGACGATGTAACAGCGACTGCGTACGACGCCGTCGGAAGCTCTCTCGGCAGCGCGACGTGGGGCTTCGTCGATTGAAACGGGCTGCACCCGACCCAGGCAACGCGCGCCAAGCGTCGCCTTAGGGTGCTTCTGCTTAGGAGAACTGAAAGCTTCTGCTTTTCGTCCAAAGCGATACTTCTCGATTACGCCGACAGCCCGGCGGCTTCGAAGGCCGTCTCCCTGTTCCAGAAGGCCTCCCAGCGGACGACCTTGCCCCGGTGAAGGGTGAAGATCGTCCCGGCGGGTTGGGCGACCTCGATCCCGTCTCTGCCTCGAAAGCGCTCCACGCTGAGGAGAAGAACACGCTGTGCGTCCAGGGGTCGGATCTCCTCGGCGTACGATGCATGGCTTTCCCAAACTTGGTCGAATCCGGCGAAGTAGTCCACCGTCTCCTCGCGCCCCCGAGCCACCTTCGCACCGGGTTGCTCGGGCGGTTCCCGAAACTCGACGTCGTCAGCCAGGAACTCCCGGCTGACGCGTTCGATCCCTTCCTCGTTGAACGTCCTGATCATCTGGCGGACGAGATCCACGTTCTCCTGCGACATCGTCCGCCCAGTATCTCGCGACCTGTCAGATAGTCGCTTTCCATGCAGAGCGAGCATTCCTGTCCTGACCCCGGGTTCCGGGGGTTATCCAGGAATGCTTGGCCGGGCGCGACTAAGGGGTCGCCCTAGTCGACAAGCGGCGCCGCGTCGGGGCCGACGGTGATGTGGATCGCGGCGGGCTCGTAGGCGTAGTCGATGACGTTCAGCGCCTTCAGGCGGTCGAGGGCGAACTGGAAGGCCTCGCCCTGGGCGTCCGACTCGTACTTGCGGAGGACGTCGAAGGACCAGCCGGTGGTGTGCAGCGAGTACTCGGTCGTCGCCTCGGGGTTGCTGCCGATCAGGAGGTCCTGGTAGGTGCGGTCGCGGACGGTGCTGGTCACCCGCAGCGGCCGGGTCGCGCCGCTCTCCTCCTGCACCTGCGAGGAGAGGTAGATCAGGGTCGCGAGCGCCTCGGGGCGAAGCGCGCGGTAGAGCTCACGCGACTGGTCGAGCTTCGGTCGCGAGCTCGCCCATCTGCTCGGAGACGCGGAACCCGAGCCCGGGTCGACGGGCAGGGCGACCAGGTCGCCGGAGTCGCGGGCGTCCTCGATCTCGCCCGGGTCGTCGAAGATCTCGGTCTCGTCCTCGGGGTGGAAGACCTCCTCCTGGGTCGCCTTCTGGGTCTGCAGGGAGGCGAGGCGCTCGAGCTCGGCCGGGTCCTCGCGGTAGAGCCGCATGATCTCGCGCGCCGCGTAGACGCGCCAGAGGTAGGTCGCGGAGTCGTCGGCGAACTCGGAGAGCACGTTCCAGGCCTCCGCGTGCCGGGTCGGCGAGCTGTCGAAGTAGAGCTGGGCGTAGCTCAGGTCCCCGGACTCGACCAGCTCGCGAGCCGGGGCGTCGGAGCCCGCGTAGGCCTGGATCACGTCCTCGAGGTTGCCGATGCCCATGTGGTACGAGGTGATCGCGAGGTCGTCCTCGGCGAAGGTCTCGCGGGCCGTCGTCAGGTAGCGCCCCGTCGCCGCCAAGCGCCTCGACCGGGTCGAAGCGCTCGTCGACCTCGGCGCGCTCGCGCAGCAGCTTCCGGTACTTCGCCTCGTCGCCGCGCGACGCGGCCCGCCCGGCCTGCTTGGTCAGCGCGCGCGAGCGGGCGACGTCGATCTCCATCCCGAGCAGGTCGATCCCGGTCGAGGCGAGGATCTGGGTCAGCCCGGCGGCCGCCTCGACATCGTCGCCGGCGATCACGTCCGGGCGGCCCGCGCTCTCGAGGAAGACCATCGCCTCGAGCAGGTCGGGGTCGGTGCCGGAGCTCTTCGCCGCGGTCTCGATCTCATCCCGCCAGCGCTCGGTCCGCCGCGCGGAGGCGAGGACCCCACCGGGGCTGTTGGCGTAGAGGACGTGGGAGAGCCCGGCGGCGGCGCGCTTCTCGAGGTCCTCGCGGCGATCGGGCTTCCAGGCGAAGGGGTCGGACTCGCCGCCGGCGTCGCGGCCGGCCGCGGCGACCTCCTCGGTCTTCACCTCGGGCGGGTCGTCGCCGCCGAGCAGGATCGCGACCGGGATCGCGATCGCGGCGGCGATGACGAGCACCGCCGCCAGACCGATGAGCGCACGCGCGCCCTCCCCGAGCCGGCCTTCACCCCCCGGCCCGGCTCCGTGTCCCACCTTCGAAGCCATCGGCCCCATGTTAGGTTCGGCCGATGAAGGCGCGATGAAGGCGCGAACCGAGGCGCGATTCCCCTCGGTCGGCCCGAAGGCCGGCCACTACGAGAGCTTCTACATCAAGGCTTCCCGCCCCGGCGGCGGCCTCGGCGCCTGGATCCGCCACACCGTCCACAAGCGCCCCGGCGAGCCGATGACCGCCTCGATCTGGTTCACGCTCTTCGACGCCGACGCCGAGCGGCCGCTGGCGACCAAGGTCACCGTTTCCGAGGACGAGCTCTCGGTCCCCGATGGCGGCTACATCCGCGTCGACGGTGCGACCTTCTCCCCCGGGTCGGCCCAGGGCCGGATCGCGACCGATGCGCTCGAGGCGAGCTGGGACCTGGCGTACGAGGACGCCGGCGAGCCGTTCCACCATCTCCCCTACGACTTCCTCTACGGGGCGCCGCTGCCGAAGACGAAGTTCCTGAGCCCGTATCCGGGCGCGCGCTACAGCGGCACGGCTGACCGTGGGCGACCGCGAGATCGAGCTCGACGGCTGGCCGGGGATGGTCGGCCACAACTGGGGCGCCGAGCACGCCGAGCGCTGGGTCTGGATCCAGGGCGCGGAGCTCGAGGGCGGTGGCGGCGCCGATGCGAGCTGGTTCGACATGGCGGTGGGCCGGATCAAGATCGGGCCCTGGACGACGCCCTGGGTCGGGAACGGGATGCTCTTCCTCGACGGCGAGCGCCACCGGCTCGGCGGCTTCGACCGGGTCCGCGGGACGAAGGTCTCCGAGAGGCCGACGAGCTGCGACTTCGAGCTCACCGGCAAGGGCATCTCGGTCCGCGGCCGCGTCAGCTCGGAGAAGCGCAACTTCGTCGCCTGGGTCTACGCCGACCCGGTCGGACCGGAGCACAACACCCTGAACTGCTCGATCTCCGACCTCGAGCTGACCGTCGAGCAGGACGGGAGGCCGCCGCGGCGCCTTGACGTCGCCGGGGCCGCGGCGTATGAATTCGGCACACGGGACACGGATCACGAAATTCCGGTTCAGCCCTACCCAGACGGGTGAATCGGACGGAACTGGAGGAACGGATGCACATACGGATAGTCAGATTCACCGACGTGAGCTCCGACCGGATCAACGAGATCAAGAGTCGCATCAATGAGTCGGACGGACCGCCGGAGGGGGTCGAGTCCACCGGGATCAAGGTCGTAGTCGACGAGGATCAGGGCACGGCGGTCGTGCTCCAGTTCTTCGAGGACGAGGAGAAGATGCGCGCATCCGAGGCGGCCTTCGACGGCATGGACCCCTCGGACACGCCGGGCACCCGGGCCTCCGTGGACCGGGGCGAGGTGGTCGTCGAGGCGAGCGCCGAGCAGCTAGCCGCGCGGAGCCCGCGCAGCGAGGCAGGACCATCGAGCCGAGCGGGGTCCGCAGGCGATCCCGCTCGGCGACGTCCTCGAGGCCGCCCTCGGCGATCAGGCCGGGCAGCGAGCCGTCGAAGTTCTCGCGGGTGACGTCGAGCCCGTCGAGCAGGCGGACCTGCCAGGAGAGCGCGCGCCATCAGCGGGTCGGAGGGGCGGCCCCAGTCGGCGACGTGGAGCTCGCCCCCCGGCCGCAGCACGCGCGCGATCTCGGCGATCGTGGTCCGCTTGCCGGCGAGGTCGAGGTGGTGGAAGAAGAGGGTCGAGAGCACGCGGTCGAAGGTCGCGTCGTCGTAGGGGAGGTCGGTCGAGAGCCCCTCGTCGAGCTCGATCTCGAGGCCTGCGGCGGCCGCCTTCTCGCGAGCGCGGGCGAGCATCTCCGGGTCGCCGTCGACGCCGACGAGCTCCGCCCCCGGCGTCCGCTGCTTCGCCTCGATCGCGAGCGTCCCGGTCCCGCAGGCGAGGTCGAGGACCCGATCGCCGGGCCCGATGGCCGCGCGGTCCAGCAGGCGGCGCTTGAACTCGGCCTCGCGCGTCGTCGCGCGGACGACCGGGTCGTAGAGCCCGGTCAGGGCGCGGAAGCGCAGCGCAGGGACGTAGCCCGCCATCGACCTAGGCGAGCGTCCCGGAGCCGAACGCCTCGACAGCCAGCACCGTCGCGCCGAAGACGAACGCGACCGCGGCGACGGCGCCGACGAGGCGCGGCGAGGGCCCGCCGTGGATGCCGGTCTCGTGGACGACGGCGTGTCCCTTGCCGCGCTTGAGCAGCCAGCGGTTGAACGGGAACCGCGATCGCCCCGGCGATCACGAGCGCGACCGAGAGCGTGCCCCAGAAGAGGAGCGAGTCGAGCTCGGCCTCCATCGCGCCGGGCACGGTGACCATGATCGCGTTGTCGACCACCTCCATCACCGCGATCGAGACCGTGTCCGAGGCGAGCGCGATCGGGATCACGGCGCCAGAGCGCGAGCCCGGCGCGCAGCAGCGGCATGCTCGTGAGCGTGTAGCCGAAGAGGAAGGCGAGGGCGACCGCGAGCGCGACCGTCCCCCATTGCGAGAACCCGAGCGCGGTCCCGATCACCATCCCCGCGATCTCGCCGATCGCGCACCCGGTCAGGCAGTGCAGGGTGGCGCTGATCGCGAGGCTCGTGAGGGCACCGCCCTCGGTCGGCATCTCGTGATCGTGGTCGTGAGCGTGGGCCGCGTGGGCTTCCATGGGAGCCAGATTAACATACCCCCAAGGGGTATCTAGCTCTTCTTGAACTTCGCCCAGGTGCTCAGCAGGCCGAGCCGCGCCTGCAGGGTCGCGCCGCTGACCGTCTCCTTGCCGCCCGGAGCCCACGATCCGCGCCTTCACGATCCGCGGGGAGTCCCCGGTCTTGACGATGTCGATGTCGCGCAGGTTGCCGGCGACGCCGAGCCTGCTCTCCATCGCGCCCTGGGAGAACTTCTCCTTCCAGCGGTGGTAGGGCGAGGTGCCGTCGTAGGGGTCGGAGACGCTCTTCAGGTAGGGGACCGACCCGCCGCCCGGGAAGCCGAACTGGGAGCTCTCCGTGCGCCCGCCCGAGGTCGAGAAGTAGTAGGTCGTGGCGATCTTGCCGCCGTCCTTCACCACCTCGCCGCCGGTCGACTTCACGGCCCGGTTGGTCGGCTTCGTCTCCGAGGACTTGCCGTCGTAGACCTGGCTGCGGGTGTCGTCGTAGAGGTCGAAGCCGTCGCCGTCGACCGTGCGTCGTGAGCGCGTAGGAGCGAGCGACCAGCGCCTGCGCCTTGAGCGCGTCGCCGGGCCACGAGCTGGGCATCTCGTTCGGGACCACTCCCTTGCACGTAGTCGTCGATGCCGAGCCGGTTGACGGCGTTCAGCCCGCCGCCGCTCGCGACCGCGAGCAGCTCGCCGCGGAAGTCGCCGCGGCCGCCGTAGGTGACGGAGGAGCCGCCCCGGGCGCCGCCCGAGTCGCCGCAGGAGGCCAGCCGGTTGCCGCCGCCCGGACGCGAGCGCGACGCCGCCGCCCGACCGCTCGAAGCGGTAGCCCTTCTTCTCCTTCAGCCTCTCGCCGCACGGCGCGCTCGGCGCCGCTGAAGGCGACGTGGTCGCCACCGCCGACGAGGACCCGCACCTTCGCCTTGCCGGCACCGCCCACCTTCGTCCCCTTGTAGTAGTGGCCGACGATCTGCTTGTAGCTGCGGCCGTGCTTCGCGAAGCCGAAGGCGCCGTACTGGCTCAGCCCGACGCCGTGGCCGAACCCGCGCCCCTTGACCGCCCATTTCGGCGGCCCCGGCGGCGCCGGGCAGGAGCAGCGCCACGCGCGGCGACGCGATGAGCGCAAGCGATGAGTTCGAGCCGAACGGACGCGAAGGGGTACGGCGATGCATCGGTACCAGGTGGACGAGAGCAAGGTCATCGACGCGGTCCCGAAGCAGCTCTTCATCGGCGGCGAGTGGCGCGACGCGAGCGGCGGGGGAACGCTTCGCGGTCGAGGATCCCTCGACCGGCGAGACGCTCTGCGAGATCGCCGACGGCGGCGCCGAGGACGCGAAGGCGGCGCTCGACGCCGCCGCCGCGGCGCAGCCCGAGTGGGCGGCGACCCCGCCGAACGAACGCGGGCGAGATCCTCTGGAAGGCGTTCGAGCAGCTCGGCGAGCGCACCGACGAGCTCGCGACGCTGATGACGCTCGAGATGGGCAAGGCCGTCGCCGAGTCGAAGGCGGAGATCACCTACGCCGCCGAGTTCTTCCGCTGGTTCTCCGGCGAGGCGCTGCGGATCGACGGCGACTACAAGGTCGCCGGCAACGGCGCCAGCCGCGTCCTGATCATGCGCCAGCCGGTCGGCCCCTGCTTCTTCATCACGCCCTGGAACTTCCCGACCGCGATGGGCACGCGCAAGGTCGGGCCGGCGATCGCCGCCGGCTGCACGATGGTCTGGAAGCCGGCGAAGCTGACCCCGCTCTCGGCGCTCGCGCTCGCCGACCTGCTCGCCGAGTGCGGCCTCCCGGACGGCGTCCTCAACGTCGTCGTCGGCGAGTCCTCGGGCGGGATCGCCGAGCCGGTGATCTCCGACGACCGCCTGCGAAAGCTCAGCTTCACCGGCTCGACCGAGGTGGGCCGCTCGCTGATCGCCCAGGCCGCCGACCAGGTCCTGAACGTCTCGATGGAGCTCGGCGGCAACGCTCCCTTCCTCGTCTTCGACGACGCCGACCTCGACGCCGCGCTCGAGGGGGCGATGATCGCGAAGATGCGGAACATCGGCGAGGCCTGCACCTCGGCGAACCGCTTCCACGTCGCCGAGCCGCTCGCCGACGAGTTCGCCTCGGGGCTCGCCGAGCGCATGGGCAAGCTCAAGATCGGCCGGGGCACCGAGGAGGGCGTCGACATCGGCCCGCTGATCGACGAGGACCAGCGCGGCAAGGTCGCGGAGCTGGTCGAGGACGCGACGTCGAAGGGCGCGAAGGCGCTCGTCGGCGGCAGCACCGTCGACGGCGCCGGCTACTTCTACGAGCCCACCGTGCTCGCCGACGTCCCCGACGACGCCCGCCTGCTGCGCGAGGAGATCTTCGGCCCGGTCGCGCCGGTCGCCACCTTCGACTCCGAGGAGGCGGCCGATCGCCGCCGCCAACGACACCGAGTACGGCCTCGTCGCCTACGTCTTCACCCGCGACATCAAGCGCGCGCTGCGCGTCTGCGAGGGCCTCGAGACCGGGATGATCGGCCTGAACCAGGGCATGGTCTCGAACGCCGGCGCGCCGTTCGGCGGCGTCAAGCAGTCCGGCATCGGCCGCGAGGGCGGCAACGAGGGGATCGAGGAGTACCTCGAGACGAAGTACGTCGCGGTCAACCTCTGAAGCTAGGCTGCGGCGGCACTCGCCGCTACGGCCGGCAACGCGGGGTCGTGGGCGACGACGGAACCTGCGACCTCGTTGGTCGACGACGTCCAAGCAGGCTGTCGCTGCCGCGAGGAGCACGGCTCGGACTGGTCCTACGCCGGCGACGCCGGCCGAGTTCTGGGGCGACTGAACCCCGAGTACGGGGCGTGCCTCCGACGCCAGGCCTCGGTCGATCCTCACCGTGCGCGTCCTCGGAGAGGTTTCGGGGCCGGCTGATCGCGCGTCCCCGCGCGGCGGCGAGGTACGATGGTACGAGCCCCGCCGCTTGATCTGACGCGGCGAGATCTACGCTCGGGTCGGGTCGCTCCACGTCCGACAGCGCACGATCGGCGTAGGGCGGGCGGAGCTTCACTGGTCCACGCATCGCCGACGAGGGCTCGCCGTGACTCGGGTCCGCTCGGAGGGCGCCGAGAACGAGTGCTCGCAGAGACGTTCGAGGTGATCCCGCCGGCCGGCGACGCGAGCTCGGGAGACGTCGACCCGGAGGGCTCCTGCCGGCGGCGGCGGGGAGACGTCACCGCTGCGAGCTCCACTCATCACGCTTCGCCGACCGCGTCGAGGCCTCCGCGAGCAGCCGATGCCTCGCGCGACGACGGCGCCCCGCCGCCGCTCGACGGTGAGCCGCACTGCTCCTGGGTGACGCTCACGCTCGGCCCGCTCAGAAGCCGGTCGCCGGGCCCGATCAGGTGCGCGATTCCGGCGCGCGCCGAGGTCGTCTCCTCGGCGCGCGCTCCTCGATGGACTCGCGCGCGATCCGCTCCTGCTCGGGATCCTGGAAGAAGATCACCGAGCGGTACTGCGAGCCGACGTCGACGCCCTGGCGGTCGACCTGGGTCGGGTCGTGGATCTCCCAGAACTTCTCGACCAGCTCCCCGTAGGAGACGACCTCCGGGTCGAACTCGACCCGGGCGACCTCGGCGTGGCCGGTCGTGCCGGTGCAGACCTGCTCGTAGGTCGGGTTGTCGACGTGGCCGCCCTCGTAGCCGACGGCGGTGTCGACGACGCCCGGGGTCTCCTTGAAGACCATCTCGGGCTTCCAGAAGCAGCCCGCGCCGAAGGTGGCGTCTGTCTGTAGTGGTACGGCTCTCGTTCTCGCTCATACCTTTGAGTCTCCCCTCGGGGTCGATTCGTTACTCGTGCGGGCGGGCCATCTTGCGGTGGTCGAGCGCCTCGTCGAGGGTCTCGTCCTCGACGCCGTGCTCCTGGGCCACCTCGCGGAGCATCCGGCCGGACTCGGCGGCCTTCTTGACGATCTCGGTGGCGCGGTCGTAGCCGATGTGCGGGTTGAGCGCGGTCGCGGTCGCGAGGGTCGCCTCGGCGTGGCGCTCGCACATCTCCTCGTTGGCCTCGACGTCGCGGACGACCTTCTCGTCGAGCAGGCGCGAGGCCGACGCGAGCAGCTTGATCGAGTCGAGCAGGTTGCGGGCGATCAGCGGCACCCGCACGTTGAGCTCGAACTGGCCCTGGGTACCGGCGACGGTGATCGCGGCGTCGTTGCCGATCACCTGGGCGCCGACCTGGATCACGACCTCGGGGATCACCGGGTTGACCTTGCCGGGCATGATCGAGGAGCCCTTCTGCAGCTCGGGCAGCCGCAGCTCGGCGAGCCCGGCGCGCGGGCCGGAGCCCATCAGCGCGAGGTCGTTGGCGATCTTGGTCAGCGAGACGGCGACGACCTTGAGCGCGCCCGAGAGCTCGACCAGGGCGTCGCGGTTGGCCTGCGCCTCGAACGGGTCGGCCGGCGCGGAGATCTCGAGGTTGGTGTCGGCGGCGAGCTTCGCGCGGACGCGCTCGGCGAACTCGGGGTGGGTGTTGAGCCCGGTGCCGGTGGCGGTGCCGCCGAGCGGGATCTGGCCCGACGCGCCCGAGCGTGGCCCGGACGCGGTCGGCGCCGAGCCGGATCTGCGCCGCGTAGCCGCCGAACTCCTGGCCGAGCGTGACCGGGACCGCGTCCATCAGGTGGGTGCGCCCGGCCTTGACGACGTCGCGGAACTCGTCCGCCTTTCGCGCCAGCGCCGAGGCGAGCTCGTCCAGCGCCGGCAGCAGGTCGCGGGAGACCTCCTCGAGCGCGGCGAGGTGGACCGCCGAGGGGAAGACGTCGTTCGACGACTGGCCCATGTTCACGTGGTCGTTGGGGTGGGCCTCGTCGCCGGCGAGGTTGGCCATCACCTCGTTCGTGTTCATGTTCGACGAGGTGCCCGAGCCGGTCTGGAAGACGTCGACGGGGAACTGCTCGTCGTGCTCGCCGGCCGCGATCGCGTCGCCCGCGTCGGCGATCCGCTCGGCGATGTCGGCGTCGAGGAGGCCGAGCTCGGCGTTGGCCCTGGCCGCGGCCGCCTTCAGCCGGCCCGAGCCAGTGCACGACGGGGGCCGGGATCGGCTGGCCGGAGACGGGGAAGTTGGCGACCGCCTTGTCGGTCTCGCCCCCCCAGAGCTTGTCCTCAACCGCTGTCTCGGCCATGCAGCCCAGCATATCCAGCACCGATGGTCTGCCTGCTCTCAGGTGGAGGGAGAGGCCGGTTCCTAGAATCGCCGCCTGTGAGCGGATTCCAGCCCGTCGACCCGAAGCAGTCCTTTCCCGCAGCTCGAGGAGACGCGTGCTCGAGCGCTGGCGCGAGCGAGACGTCTTCCGCGCGCTCGCTCGAGCAGCGCGAGGGCGCGGAGACCTGGAGCTTCTACGAGGGGCCGCCGACGGCGAACGGGAAGCCCGGCATCGCACCACGTCCTCTCGCGCGTCTTCAAGGACATCTACCCGCGCTACAGGACGATGTGCGGCTACCGCGTCCCGCGCAAGGCGGGCTGGGACTGCCACGGCCTCCCGGTCGAGCTCGAGGTCGAGAAGCAGCTGGGGATCTCCTCGAAGGCCGAGATCGAGGCCTTCGGGATCGCCGAGTTCAACGCAGCGCTGCCGCGAGTCGGTCTTCACCTACGTCGAGGAGTGGAACCGGCTGACCGAGCGGATCGCCTTCTGGATCGACCTCGACGACCCCTACGTGACGCTCGAGAACGACTACATCGAGTCGGTCTGGTGGGCGCTGCGCAAGATCTGGGACGACGACCGCCTCTACACCGGCCACAAGGTCGTGCCCTACTGCCCGCGCTGCGGCACCGCGCTCTCCTCGCACGAGGTCTCGCAGCGGCTACCGGGACGTCGTCGACCCGGCGGTCTTCGTGCGGCTGCCGATCGACGGCGGTCGCGCCCTCCGACGAGCGGCCCGAGAGCCCGCTGCACGAGGGCGACTCGCTGCTCGTCTGGACGACGACCCCGTGGACGCTGATCTCGAACGCGGCGGTCGCCGCCGGGGCCGGACATCGAGTACGCGCGGGTCGCGCCCCGCCGGCTCCGACGAGGTCTTCATCGTCGCGGCCGAGCGCATCGAGACGCGTCGTCGGCGAGGGCGCCGAGGTCCTCGCCACGTTCCCCGGCGAGACGCTCGCCGGGACCGCGCTACGAGCCGCCCTTCCCCTACGTCTCCGACTACGGCCCGCGGGGCCACACCGTCCTGCTCGGCGACTTCGTCACCACCGACGAGGGCACGGGCCTCGTCCACACCGCGATCGCCTTCGGCGAGGACGACTTCCGGCTGGGCGAGCAGTACGGGATCAAGCTGCAGAACCCGGTCCGGCCCGACGGCACCTTCGACGACCGCGCCGGGCCGTTCGCCGGCAAGGGCGTGAAGGAGGCCGACCCGGAGATCGTCGAGGCGCTCGCGCGAGTCCGGCCGGCTCTTCCGCGAGGAGAGCTACGAGCACTCCTACCCGCACTGCTGGCGCTGCGAGACGCCGCTCATCTACTACGCGAAGTCGAGCTGGTACATCAAGACGACCGACGTCCGCGACCGGATGCTCGCCGAGAACGAGACGATCGGCTGGCACCCGGAGCACATCAAGCACGGCCGGTTCGGCAAGTGGCTCGAGGGCA
The DNA here is from genome assembly GCA_963844425.1 of uncultured Thermoleophilia bacterium. Taxonomy (GTDB): domain Bacteria; phylum Actinomycetota; class Thermoleophilia; order Solirubrobacterales; family 70-9; genus DASUSH01. The sequence continues at coordinate 185,979 of CAWJOD010000021.1, forward strand.
ACGTCGACTGGGCGCTCTCGCGCGAGCGCTACTGGGGCACGCCGCTGCCGGTCTGGGAGTGCGAGTCCGCCGAGTGCGACGGAGCGCTTCTGCGCCGGCTCGGTGGCCGACCTGCGCGAGCGCGGCGGCGAGGTGCCCGACGACCTGCATCGCCCGTACATCGACGACGTCGTGCTGAGCTGCGCGCGCGTGCGGCGGCGAGATGCGCCGCACGCCCGAGGTGATCGACACCTGGTTCGACTCGGGCGCGATGCCGTTCGCGCAGTTCCACTACCCGTTCGAGCCCGGGTCGGAGGAGCTCTTCGCCGAGCGCTTCCCCGCCGACTACATCTGCGAGGGGATCGACCAGACCCGCGGCTGGTTCTACTCGCTGCTCGCCGAGTCGACGCTGCTCTTCGACCGAGACGAGCTACCTCAACTGCGTCTGCCTCGGCCTGATCCTCGATCCCGACGGCCAGAAGATGTCGAAGAGCCGCGGCAACGTCGTCGACCCGTGGGAGGTGATCGACGACCCACGGCGCCGACGCGCTCCGCTGGTACTACTTCACCGCCCAGCAGGCGGGGCCGTGGGCGGGCTACCGGTTCTCGCTCGAGGCCGTCAACGAGTCGGTCCGCCAGTTCCTGCTGACGCTCTGGAACACCTACTCGTTCTTCGTCCTCTACGCGAACGCGGCAGGGCGTCGCCGGACGGCCGCGCGACGAGCCAGTCCGGTGACGACGAGCTCGACCGGTGGGCTGTCTCGCGGCTCCAGGGCGTCGATCGCGCACGGTCCGCGAGCGCGCTCGACGACTTCGACACGACCACCTCGGGCCGGGCGATCGCCGCCTACGTCGACGAGCTCTCGAACTGGTACGTGCGGCTCTCGCGCCGCCGCTTCTGGGACGGCGACCCCGGCGCGCTCGCGACGCTGCGCCACTGCCTGGTCGAGGTCGCGAAGCTGCTCGCCCCGTTCACGCCGTTCCTCGCCGACGAGATCCACCACAACCTCACCGGCGGCGGCGACTCGGTCCACCTCGCCGACTTCCCGGTCCCCGACGATGCGCTCGTCGACGCGGAGCTCGAGGCCGGGATGGAGGCGGCGCAGCGCGCCGTCGAGCTCGGCCGCGCCGCGCGGGCGCACGGCAAGGTGAAGATGCGCCAGCCGCTGCGCAAGGCGGTCGTCGTCGCGAGCGAGGAGGAGCGCGGCACGATCGAGCGCTTCGCCGAGCCTCGTCACCGCCGAGCTGAACGTGAAGGAGCTCGAGTTCGTGACCGAGGAGGGCGAGCTCGCGACCTACACGGTCAAGCCAAACTACCGGCGGCTCGGCCCGCGCTTCGGCAAGCGGCATGCCGCAGGCCGCGGCGGCGATCGAGGCGCTCGACCCGGCCGCGGCCTCGGCGATGGTCGCCGGCGAACGGCGGATCGGCATCCAGCTCGACGGCACCGACCACGACCTCGAGCCCGACGACGTCTCGCTCGTGATGGAGCCGCTCGAGGGCTACCAGGTCGAGGCCGAGTCCGGCCGCGCGGTCGCGCTCGCGCTCGAGCTCGACGACGAGCTCCGCCGCGAGGGCCTCGCACGCGAGGTCGTCCGCGCCGTCCAGAACGCGCGCAAGGAGGCCGGCCTCGAGGTCACCGACCGGATCGAGCTCGGCCTCGGCGGCGACGACGAGCTGGTCGCGGCCGCGCGCGAGCACGAGGACTACCTCGCCGGCGAGACGCTGGCGACGGCCGGTCGGCTACGACGGCCGCGAGACGGCGCCGCGGCGACGCATCGAGGGCCGCGAGCTGCGGATCGCGGTCACCCGCGCAACCTAAAGGGGTCTGACCCCTTTAGGTTCGCCACTTGATCGAGCAGCCGACCGGCTCGGTCTCCGCCCGTTCGGGCTCGCGGCCGGCGAGCACGGGGTCGAGCGCCTCGCGGAGCCAGGCCGCGTCGAGCGAGGGGTCGCGGTGGTCGGCGTCGGGGGCGCCCTCGTAGGCGAGCCTCAGGTCGGAGTCGAAGACGTAGACGTGCGGCGTCACCTTGGCGTCGTAGGCGCGCGCCGCCTCCTGGCTCTCGTCGTGGAGGTAGGGGAACGGCCAGTCCTCGGCCTCGACGCGCTCGCGCATCGCCTCGGGCGAGTCGTGCCGGGTAGCGCTCCGCGTCGTTGGAGTTGACGGCGAAGAAGCGCACGCCGCGCTCGGCGTAGTCGCGCGCGACGGCGACGGTGCGGTCGTGCCAGGCCAGCGCGTACGGGCAGTGGTTGCAGGTCCAGATGACCACGGTCGCGCTGCGCCTCACCGGGCGCGCGGCAGGGAATGCGACTCGCCCGCGGTGTCGGGGAGCTCGAGCGGGGGTGCCTGCTCGCCGCCGGTTCATGGCCGGACCTCAGCGCGTCGCGGAGGTCGGCGCGGTCGGGGACAGGCGAGATGCGGCCGTCGCGGAGCCGGTAGACCCGGCAGTTGAGGCCGACCGGCTCGGCGCCCGGGTCGGCCACGTCGCGGCCGTCGACGCGGATCGTCGGCGAGCCGACGAAACCGGCGCGCTCGGCCTCGGCGTCGTCGTGGATCTCATGCACCACGACGCTCCCGGGTCGAGCCCGGCCGCCGTCATCTCCTCGCGCAGCTCGGCCAGGGCCTCCTCGGTGGAGGGACAACCCTGCCACCAGAAGAGCTCGACCAAGGGGTCGCGGCCGCTCAGGCGCTCAGGCCAGCGCGGGCTCGAGCTCGGCCTCGAGCCGCTTCTTCGGCATCGCGCCGACGACCCGCTTCGCCGCGTCGCCGCTCTTGAACAGGATCATCGTCGGGATCGAGAGGACGTCGTAGGTGGAGGCCGTGTCCTGGTTCTCGTCGACGTTGAGGCTGACGATCTTGACGTCGTCGCGCTCGTTCGCCATCTCCTCGAGGATCGGGTGGACGACCCGGCAGGGCCCGCACCACGGCGCCCAGAAATCGACCAGCACCGGCGTCTCTGAATCGAGGACCTCGGCCTTGAAGTTGGCGTCGGTCACGTCTGGGAGGTTCCCACTCACTAGTTCTCCTGATCTACTCGTCGTGTTACTTCAGAAAGTATAGTACCTACCTAGAGGTGGCGCCGCAGCCGCATCGCCGGCACCTGCCAGGCCGCCTCGAAAACTATCGAGCGAGTCATCTTCGAGGCGCCGATCCGCCGGTCGCGGAAGGTGATCGGTACCTCCGCGACACGGTATCCGGCCTTGATCGCGCGGTAGGTCGTCTCCACCTGGAAGGCGTAACCGGTCGCGCTCACGTCCTCGATCGAGATCCCCTCGAGCGGCTGCGCGACGCCAGACCTTGTAGCCGCCGGTGAGGTCGTGGACGCGGACGCCGAGGGCCGTCCGGGCGTACTTCGAGCCGAGCCGGCTGATCGCCCGCCGCCCCGCGCCCCAGTCGTGGACGTCGCCGCCGGGGACGTAGCGCGAGCCGAGCACGAGGTCCGCGTCCGCAAGCGCCGCGAGCAGGACGGGCAGCGCCTGGGGCTCGTGCGAGAAGTCGGCGTCCATCTGCACGATCCGCGCGGCGCCGCCTTCGAGCGCGGCGCGGAAGCCGGCGACGTAGGCCGGGCCGAGGCCGAGCTTCTCGCGGCGGTGGAGGACCTCGACGTCGTCGTGCTCGGTCGCGAGGCGGTCGGCGATCTCCCCGGTGCCGTCGGGGGAGGCGTCGTCGACGACGAGGATCCGCCGCTCCTCGGGCAGCTCGGCGCGCACGGCGGCGACGAGCCCGGCGATCGTCTCGGCCTCGTTGTACGTCGGGATCACGACCCAGGTCGGGCCGGAGGTTGTTTCCGCCGGTTCGGTCCCCACGGCGCAAGGCTATGGGCCTATGTTCCGGCGATGCGCAATGGCGAGATCGCCGCCGCCCTCGATGAGCTCGGGACGCTCTACGAGCTCGACGGCGCCGTCCGCTACCGCGTGATCGCCTACCGGGAGGCGGCGCGGGTGATCCGCTCGCACCCGGTCTCGATCGCCGAGCTCGCCCGCCAGGGCAGGCTCACCGAGCTGCCCGGGGATCGGCTCGACGATCGAGACGAAGGTCCTGACCCTGCTCGACGAGGGCTCGCTGCCGCAGACCGAGAAGCTGAAGCAGAAGTTCCCGCCGACCCTGATCGAGGTCACGAGGATCCCCGGGCTCGGGGCGAAGACCGCGCGCCGCTTCTACGACGAGCTCGGGATCGCCGACCTCGAGGGTCTCGAGGCGGCGGCGAGGCAGGGCGAGCTGAGCTCGATGAAGGGCTTCGGCGAGAAGGCCGAGCAGAACCTGCTCGCCGAGATCGAGAAGCTCGGCGAGGAGGGTCCGACGGTGCGGGTCCTGCTCGCAGAGGCGCTCGAGGCGGCCGAGGAGCTGGCGGAGGCGCTGCGCGAGCTGCCCGAGGCGGACCGCGTGGAGATCGCCGGCTCGGCGCGGCGGATGGCGGAGACCTGCAAGGACGTCGACCTGATCGCGACCTCCTCGGACCCGTCCGCGCTCGCCGCGACGCTCCAGAAGCACCCCCTCGTCGCCCAGGCCGGGCGCGGGGGCGACGCCGCCGCGAAGGTCGTCACCCACAGCGGGCTCTCGATCGACCTGCGGATCTCCCCGCCCGAGGCCTACGGCAACCTGCTCCAGCACTTCACCGGATCGGCCGAGCACAACGTGCAGCTGCGCGAGCGCGCGCTCGCGATGGGGCTCTCGGTCTCCGAGCTCGGCATCGCCGAGGTCGAGGAGGGCAAGCGCGCCGAGGACGCCGAGCTCTTCGCCACCGAGGAGGAGGTCTACGAGCGCCTCGGCATGGCCTACATCGAGCCCGAGCTGCGCGAGGGCCGCGGCGAGATCGCCGCCGCCGCAGAAGGGCGAGCTGCCGGAGCTCGTCACCGAGGGGGACATGCGGGGCGACCTGCATTGCCACACGACGCTCTCGGACGGCAAGAACACGCTCGAGGAGATGGCGGCGGCCGCGCGCGAGCTCGGCTACGAGTACCTCGCGATCACCGACCACTCGGCGAGCCACGGGTTCGGCAACCACGTGACCGACGAGCAGCTCGCGGCGCGGATCGAGGAGATCCGCGAGTGGAACAAGGGCAAGCGCGGGTTCAGGCTGCTCGCCGGCTCCGAGGTCAACATCCTCCCCGACGGCACGCTCGACTACCCCGACGAGCTCCTCGCCGAGCTCGACTGGGTGATCGCCAGCGTCCACACGGCCTTCCGCAGCTCCGAGAAGCAGATGACGAAGCGGGTCGTCACCGCCATCGAGAACCCCCTCGTCGACTGCATCGGCCACCTCACCGGCCGGCTGATCCTGCGCCGCGAGCCCTACGACATCGACGTCGAGGAGGTCGGCGAAGGCGGCGGCGCGGACCGGGACGATGCTCGAGATCAACGGCAACCCGAACCGCCGCGACCTCTCGGAGCGCCACGTCAGGCTCGCCGTCGATTCGGGGGTCACGATCGTCGCCAACACCGACGCGCACCAGATCCGCACGCTCGGGAACATGCGCTACGGGATCGCGACCGCGCGACGGGCGTGGCTGACGAAGGACGACCTCGCCAACACGCGCGGCTGGGGCGAGTTCAAGAAGCTGCTGCGGACCTAGCCCGTCGGCGGGGGCGGCGGGTGGCCCGCCGGGGTCCGGTCGCGGCTGAGCCCGGGGGTGCGGACGAGGCGCAGCGGCTCGAACGGCGATGACGGCTCGACGTAGAAGCGAACCCCGTCGCGGTCCTCGACGCCGGTCACCGCGGCCTCGCGGTTGCGCCACATGAGCGCGACGAGCAGGGCGTAGCCGGAGCCGATCGCGGGCACCGACGGGAAGACCGCGGCGAAGCCGCCGGCGACGAGGGCGAAGACGCCGAGCGGCCAGAGCCGGCCGAGCGCGATCCGGTTCGGGCTCATGTCGGGCAGGCTCGTGATCGTCCGCGCCGCGGCGAGCACCTCCGCGACGCTCTCGTGGGCCCGCTCGGGACGGCCGAGTAGGAGCCCGACCACGACCGCGACCACCCACCACGCACCGGTGACGATCAGGGTGAGGTTGTCGTCGGCGGCGTCCGCGGCGACGATCGCGACCCCGCCGAGCGCCGTGGCGAGGCCGGCGACGAGGAGGACGGTGAGGCGGAGGAGGTCCGTGAAGAGCATGGCTACGGGCTCGCCAGTCTGCCCAGCAGGTCGGCGAGCTCGGACGGATCGGCGACGACGAGGTCCGCCTCCGCGGTCACCTCGGGCGGCGACTCGCTCGAGCCGATCGCGACGCAGACGAGCGGTCTCGAGCCCGCCCGAGGCGGCGCGCTCGCGCAGGGCGCGAAAGCCGTCGACGTCGGTGCGGTCGTCGCCGGCGTAGAGGGCGTGGCGGATCGGGTGGTCGGCGAGCAGCTCGGCGATCGCCGAGCCCTTGTCGAAGGGGACGGGCGGGCGGAGCTCGATCACCTTGCGCCCGCGGTGGACGGCGAGCCCGGCCTCCTCCGCCTCGGCCGCGATCGCCGCCGCCTCGGCCTCGGCCCGGTCCTCGTCTTCGGCGCCACGCCAATGCAGGGCGCGGATCGGCCCCTTGTCCTCGGTGCGCAGGCCGGCGTCGAGCCGCCCGTCGTCGACGCTCGCGAGGAAGTCGGCGGCGTCGTCCTCGTGCCCCGCCAGCGCCGCGGAGGAGCGCGGCGTCGGCGCGCCCGGATCGAGGCGCTCGAGGCCGTGGTTGCCGAGGTAGACGAGGTCGTCGAGGCCGACGATCCGCCGGGCCTCGGCGGCCGGGCGGCCGGAGACGCAGCCGACGACGGCGTAGCTCGCCGGCGAGGTCCGCGAGGGCCTCGCGCGCCGCGGGCAGGATCGCCGCCGCCTCCGGGTCGTCGACGATCGGCGCCAGCGTCCCGTCGACGTCGCTGAGCACCGCCGACGCGGAGGGCTCGCGGCGAAGCGGCTCGAGCAGGCGGTCGGCGTCTGGGGATGGCGGCGGGCACCGCATCTAGTATCGCGGCGTGGCCGCCTCGCGAAGCTGACCGCCATCGGCATCGCCGCGGGCGCCTTCAGCGGCCTCTTCGGCGTGGGCGGGGGCACGGTGATCGTGCCGCTGCTGATCTTCTGGTTCGCCTTCGGCGAGCGCGAGGCGACCGGCACGAGCCTCGCTGCGATCGTGATCATCGGAGCCCTCGGCGCCTTCGGCCAGGCCCTGCACGGCAACGTCGACTACCTGGACGGCGTCCTGATCGGGGTCCCGGCGATCGGCGGGGTGCTCGCCGGGACCGCCCTCCAGCAGCGCCTGCCCGAGCGCTCGATCTCGCTGCTCTTCGCCGTCCTGCTCGTCGCCGTCGCGATCCACCTGCTCGTCCCATGAGCGAGGTGCTCGTGATCATCCTCGGCTTCTGCGGCGGCGTCGTCGGCGGCCTGCTCGGCGTCGGCGGCGGGATCATCTTCGTCCCGGCGCTGGTGATCTTCCTGGGCGACACCCAGCTGGAGGCGGAGTCGACGTCGCTGCTCGCGATCGTCCCGGTGGCGATCGCGGGCGTGATCCGGCAGCGCGGCTACGGCAACGTGCGCATGCGCGAGGGGATCACGATCGGGCTGCTCTCGATCCCCGGGGTCGCGCTCGGCGTCCTGGTCTCGAACGCGGTCCCGCAGCGCGCCCTCGAGATCGGCTTCGCCGGCCTCCTGCTGGTGGTCGCCGCGCAGCTCGTCGTCCGCGCCCTCCGCAACCCGGGCGACGGCGGCGAGCCGGAAGCCGCCGATGCCTGACTCCCTCCACGTCGCGCCGGGGGTCGAGATCCCGATCGCGGAGGTCGAGCTGCGGGCGAGCCGCTCCTCCGGGCCGGGCGGCCAGCACGCCAACGTGACCGCCTCGCGGGTCGAGGCCGTCTTCGACGTCGAGGCGTCGCGCGCGCTCGGCGACGAGCACAAGCGCCGGCTGGCCCGCCGCCTCGGCCCCCGCGTCACCGCCGTCGCCCAGGACGCCCGCGGGCAGGCGCGGAACCGCGAGCTCGCCCTGCGGCGCCTGCGCGAGAAGATCGCCGCCGGTTTGCGCGAGCCGAAGCGCCGCCGCGCCACCCGCCCCAGCGCCGGCGCCCGCCGCCGCCGGCTCGAGGGCAAGCGCAGGCGCTCGCAGAAGAAGGCGATGCGGCGGCGGGTCGACCCCGACTAGGGATCGGATATCAGCCGGTCGCGATCGAGAACTGCGCCTCTGCGTCCTGGGCGAGTAAAGCGAGGAGCTCACGGGCGCGGACGTGCAAGAGTCCAGGGTAGTGCTATACGGCCGGGATCGTGTCGCGGGCCGGAGGTCCGTATCGGCAGGTTGTCAGTCGGGCATTCGAGCGGTCGGGACGCGCGGGGAAGTGCGACCTACGGCGACGTTGGAGCCGGGGTATACGTCAATACGAGTCGACCGTGCTTCGCATGGAGGATGCCTCCCAAGTTCAAGGATTGCGTCCCCGCAGAAATGGGTCGGGAGATCGCCGAGTGAGCGACGCGACCGGCCGGGCCTCTACAGGCCCTGCTCGAGCGCGCCCTTGACGCCGGCGTCGAGCGCGTTCAGGCGGTAGAGCGCGAGCGCCTCCGCCGAGCCGAAGCCGCTGCGCGTGCCGATCGCCTGCCGCGAGCGCCCGGCGGCCTCGGGGCCGTGGTGGGAGAGGATGCAGTGCAGGAGGGCGACGCGGCGATCGCTCGAGAGCCCGCCGGCGGCGGCGCCGACGATCTCGGCGCCGAGCGTGAGGTGGCCGAGCATCCGGCCCTCGTCGGTGATCCCGAACTCGGCGCCGTAGGTGAACTCGCGGGTGCGGCCGACGTCGTGGAGCAGCGCCGCCGCCATCAGCAGGTCCGAGTCGAGCCGAGGGTGCAGCTGGCAGAGCTCGAGCACGAGCGTGCCGACCGCGACCGTGTGCTCGAGCAGCCCGCCGACGTAGGCGTGGTGGCCGCCGCGCGAGCACGGCGCCTTGCGGAGCTCGGTCATCACCGGCTCGGTGCCGGCGACGCGCTCGACCACGTCACGCAGCGCCGCGTCGTGGACCTCGCGGGTCAGGTGCTCGAAGAACCCGTTGAGCTCCTCGAGCGAGCGGTAGGCGACGGGAAGGAACTCGGCGGGGTCCCAGGAGCCCGGCTCGAGCCGGCGGACGTCGTCGATCTCGGCGACTGAGCTCGCCGCGGTAGCGCTGGGCGCGGCCGCGAGCGTGCACGGCGTCGCCGCGGTCGAACCGGCTGGCGAGCCGGTCGGCGTCGCGAAAGACCCGCGCGGCGATGGTCCCGGTGCGGTCGCGGAGCTCGACGGCGAGGTACGCGCGCGCCGTTGCGGCCGGTCATCCGGTCCTTGCGCACGCAGGCGTAGCGGCCGCTGAACGGCTGCCCGGCGCGCAGCTCGGCGACCGCCTGGCGTCGGAGCGGGGTCGGTCAGCGCCTCGGCGGCTTCCATCGCTCGTCGATGGTGACCCTCGCCGCGGACGCAAGCGCGGGTCCGGAACCCCGCTCGGAGCGGGGTGGATCGCCCGATTTCGCCACCCGGTAGGGTCGCCGAGGTGGATGCATTGAGGTGGGAGGGTGAGGTGCCGGAGCTTCGCTCCCCGGCTCTCGTCTGCGCCTTCGCCGGCTGGAACGACGCCGCGAACGCGGCGACGACGGCGCTCGAAGCCGCGGCGATCGACCTCGGCGCCGACACCGTCGCCGAGCTCGACCCGGAGGAGTTCTTCGACTTCCAGACGAACCGGCCGACGATCCATCTGACCGAGGGGCAGACCCGCCGGATCGATTGGCCGCAGAACTCGCTTCTGGCGGCGCCCGCGCCCGGCGCCGAGCGCGACCTGGTCCTGCTGCACGGCACCGAGCCCAGCCTGCGCTGGCGAACGTTCTCGGAGTCGATCGCCGACGCCGCCGAGCGGATGGGCGTGACGCTGATCATCACCCTCGGCGCGCTGATCGCCGACGTCCCCCACACCCGCCCCGTCCCGATCACCGGCCTCGCCTCCGACCCGGAGCTCGTCGAGAGCCTCGGCCTCGACCGCTCGAGCTACGAGGGGCCGACCGGGATCGTCGGCGTTCTCCACGACACCTTCCGCCAGCGCGGGATCAGCTCGGCCAGCCTCTGGGCCGCGATCCCGCACTACGTCGCGGCGGTCCCGAACCCGAAGGCCGCGCTCGCCCTGCTGCGCCGGCTCGAGGGCCTGACCGGCGTCGTCATCGAGGCCTCCGAGCTCGAGGAGGCGATGGGCCGCTTCGAGGAGCAGGTGAACCGCGCCGTCTCGGCCAACCCCGAGATCGAGGAGCTGGTCGACCCGGCTCGAGGCCGAGCAGGTCGACGAGGACGCCCGGCTCGGGCCGGGCGACGTCCCGTCGGGCGACACGATCGCCCGCGACTTCCAGCGGTTCCTGCGCCAGCGAACCGACGACTAATCGCGGACGTCCCGGAGTCCGGAGTGATCGGGACGTTCGCCGCGGACGATCGACTTCAGGCCTCGCTCGCGGGGCAGATCAGCCGGTAGTCGCACCAGGAGCAGATCGTGTAGCTCGGCTTCGGCTCGAAGTCCTGGCCGCGGATGCCCTCGCCGACCTCGAGCACGGTGCGCTCGACCCGCTCGCGGTCGTCGGGGGCGGCGTGGACCGCGACCTTCTCGTCGTCGAGGACGTAGTAGTAGGAGCCGAGCTCGGCCTGGATGTCCCAGGCCTCCTCGGCGGCGACGCGGTAGAGCGCGAGCTGGAGGTCGTCGGAGAGCTCGGCCTCGGTCTTGTGCTGGCCGGTCTTGTAGTCGATCAGCTCGTAGTCGCCGTCGGGGTGGCGGTCGACGCGGTCGACGCGGCCGCGCAGCTGGTGCGGCCCGATCGCGAACGAGAAGCCGCGCTCGAGCCAGACCGGGGACGCGTCGGCGTCGATGTGGCGCTCGTGGTAGCGGGCGAGGGCGGCGACCGCGCGGTCGCGGTACTGGAGCTCGTCGTCGGAGGAGCCGAACCCCGAGCGCCGCCAGGCGGCCTCGAACAGCGCCAGCAGGCGGTCGAGGCCGGTCTCGCCGAAGACCGTCTGCGGCTCGCCATCGCCGCCGCGGACCTCGTCGGCGTGGTAGCGCTCGAGCACCTGGTGGATCAGGATCCCGAAGCGCTGGTTGATCGTCGGCTCCTGCGGGATCGCGAAGACGCGCGCGAACTTGTACTTCAGCGGGCAGGTCCGGTAGAGGTCGATGTCGGAGGCCGAGAGCGCGAGCCCCGAGCCGCGCGTCGGCAGGAAGGTCTCGAGCGAGGGCTCGTCGCGGGCGGCGGCGAGCCGCTTGCGGCGCTCGAGCTCGCGGTCGTCGTCGAGCAGGTACTCGTCGAGCGCCGAGGCGGTGAGCGCCGCCTGCTGCTCGGGCGTCGCCACCCGCCCGAGCAGGTCGTTGATCGCGGCGAGCGCCTCGGCCGCCGGCTCCGATCCCGGGCGCTGCACGAGCGCGGCGAGCTTGACCAGCTCGAGGAAGCGGGCGACCGCCCGGTCGACGTCCTCGGCGGTGTCGAGGCGCATCTCGCTGATCGCGGCGCCCGCCCGCCAGGAGGCCTCGAGCACCTCGTCGCGGATCATCCGGTAGGTCGCGTGGACGCTCTCGGCGGGGCCGAAGAGCTCCTCCTCCTGGACGACCTCCTCGGCGCCGATCGCCGCCCGCGCCGCCTCGTAGAGCTCCGACGGGCGGGCGCTGCCGTCGGCGGTCTCCTCGGGCCAGGCGAGGACGAGGCCCTCGCGGGCGCGGCTGACCGCGACGTAGGCGAGGCGCACACGGCGCGCCGCGGCGAGCTCGCGGCCGGGCTCGGGCAGGTCGTCGGCGACGAGCTCGTCGGGGATCCAGCGGTCGCGCTCCGGGTAGGCCGGCAGCCCGCCGCGGCGCAGGCCGAGCATCCAGACGCGGCGGAACTCGAGCCCCTTCAGCTGCTCGGGCTCGGCGAGCAGGACCGCGCCGGCCGGCGGGCGCACGGTGTCGAGCGCGGCGCCGGCGTCGAGCTCGCCGGCGTCGGCGACGGCGGCCAGGTAGCGGACGAAGTCGCGGGTCGAGCCGCGCGGCTCGCGGCGGGTCCAGGCCGCCGCGAGCTCGCCGAGCCGGGCGAGGCTGACGAGGCGCTCGGCCGCCTCGGGGTGCGCGGCGAAGAGGTCGGTGCGGCGCAGCCCGATCCGCTCGATCAGGCGCATCACGAAGACGTCGGCGCGCAGCTCCTCGAGCGCGCTCGAGGCGGAGCGGTAGAGCCGCAGGAAGGCCTGGATCCGGTCGCGCGCCTCGGGCGGGATCTGCGGGCTCTCGAGCGCCGCCTCGAGCGCCGAGACCATGTCGAGCTTGCGGCGGCGGGCGATCGTCGTGCAGCGCGCGAGGTCGACCGAGCGCAGCTCGATCGGCGGGCGGGTGAGGGCGCGCACGACCGCCGCGGAGTCGTTCGGGTCGGCGAGCATGCGCAGCCAGGCGATCGCGTCGCGCACCTCGGGGCGGCCGAAGAAGGCCGAGGAGCCCGCGAGCCGGAACGGGACGCTGCGCTCCTCGAGCGCCGCGGCGACGAGGCGTCCGTCGCGCTGCAGCGAGCCGACGACGACGCAGGCGTCCTCGGGCCGCAGCTCGCCGGAGTGCAGGCCGGCGCTCGATCTCGTGCGCCGCGGCCTGCGCCATCGCCCGCTCGGAGCGACAGCGCCAGAACGGACGACCCCGGCTCGCGCCGCTATCGGTCGCGCGGGTCGGCGAGTCGGCCTCGCCTGCCGGCTCCCGCGGCGGTGATCGCGTGCGCTCACCCGGTCGATCGGCTCCGCGTGCGCGCAGCGGCTCGCCGAGCTCGATCTCGGTCAGGTCGGGGTAGCGGCGGCGGAGCGACTCGACCGTCGCCGTCGCGGCGCCGCGGTAGCGGCGCAGGGAGGCCGCCTCGTCGATCGCGCCGGCGAGCCGGTCGTGTGGGGCGAGGGCGCGCGAGCGAGCGCCGCGGTGGGCGACGCCCGCCTCCTCGAGCTCGTCGACGACGAGCTCGGGGAAGCGCTCGCCGAGGCGCTCGCGGACGTCGGCGCGCTCGGCCGCGAGGCGGGTCAGCTCGATCACGACGTCGCCGCCGTCGAGGCTGCCGAACTCGCGCAGGGCGCGCTCGTGGTGCGAGTAGAGGTCGGCGAACTCGATCTCGCGCCGGGCGTGCTCGCGCTCGCGCGGGTCGGCGGCGGCGCGCTCGCGCTCGACGGCCCAGCCGCGCAGGCGCGCGGGCGTCACCGCCTCGGCCTTGACCATGTCGATGCGCTGCAGCAGGCGGGCGAGCAGGCCGCCGGGGTTGCCGCGGATCTCGTGGCGGCGCAGGGGCAGGTCGTCGAGGCGGTCGAGCATGAAGGCGAGCCGGTCGGCGGCCGAGACGGTCTCGAAGAACGGGTCGAGGCCGGCCTCGACCGCGTGCTCGCGCAGCAGGCGCTCGGCGATCGACTCGTAGGTGCCGACCCAGAGCTCCTCGTAGGGGCCCGTCGAGCGCCGCCTCGATCCGCGCGCGCAGGTCGGCCGCCCCGGCGCGCGTGCGAGCGAGCACGAGGACCCGCTCGGGGCCGCGCTCGCCGGCCAGGGCGACCACCCTCGCGGCGAGCGCGGCGCTCTTGCCGCTGCCCGGCCCGGCCGCGGACCAGGACGCGGCCCGCCGCGGTGCTCCGCCACCCGTCGCTGGGCGTCGGTCAGCGGCGGCTGCGGGGGCGAGGATCGGGCACCGCCTGAAACCGTAGCCTCCGGCGAGCCACGGGGCGAGCCGGGCGCGACTAGAGTCAGCGCCCGGATGGCAGGCGAGAACCCGATCGACGCCGACGGCATGGCTCGAAGCCTGCCGGCGCATGGTCGAGGGCCAGCGCGCGATCTTCGCCGAGGTCGGCGGGATCGACGCGCGGACCGAGTACGAGGGCATCGGCGAGGGCGGCGACAACACGCTCGTGATCGACCGCCGCTGCGAGGACGTCGCCTTCGCCGAGCTCGAGCGGCTGCACGGCGAGGGCCACGAGTTCGTCGCCGTCTCCGAGGAGCGCGGCCAGGTCGAGTTCGGCGAGCTGACCCCGGCGCCCGCGTCGTGATCGACCCGATCGACGGCTCGCTGAACGCCCGCCGCACGATCCCCTCCCACAGCCTCAGCGTCGCCGTCGCCTCCGGCGGCCTCGATGGCCGACGTCGAGTTCGGCTTCGTCCACGACTTCGGCGCCGACGAGGAGTTCAGCGCCGTGCGGGGCGAGCGGCGCGCGCCTCGGCGGCGAGCCGCTCGAAGCCGAGCGCCCGTTCGAGGGGCTCGAGGTCGTCGGGGTCGAGTCGGCGAGCCCGGAGCGGATCGCGCCAGGTCGCGGCCGCGCTGGAGGGCAAGGCGTACCGCCTGCGCGTCGCTCGGCTCGATCGCGATCTCGCTCGCCTACATCGCCGCCGGCCGCTTCGACGCGATGCTCAGCGGCCGCCACTGCCGCTCGGTCGACGCCGCCGCCGGGCAGCTGATCGTCCGCGAGGCCGGCGGCGCAGGTCGCCTTCGGCGAGCTCGAGCTCGCCGACGCGGCGCTCGACCTCGACGCGCGCTACGCGATCGCGGGCGCCCGCGACGCGCGACGGGCTCGCGACCGTGCTCGACGTCCAGCGCGAGACCGGTTCGCTGCTGAGCGCGGACCGGCCGTCCTGTAACCGATTTCACGCGCTGGGGTACAAACAGGTGTTCGGCTTGCTACGCTGAACATCCTTAGAAATAAGGAAGTTAGAAACCGACCTCAACCGAGGGAGACACGATACCGATGGCAGCCACCAAGAACAGTGGCGGCACCACTCGCCGGCGCAGCACCACGCAGCACCAAGCGCCGGACCGACCGCGCAGAAGCGGACCACCCAGAGCCAGACGACGTCGACGCAGCAGAACGTCGCCGAGGTCGCCTACGCGCGCGCCCGGCAGGCTGCCGAGACCGTCGTCGACGTGCCCGTCGGCACGGCGCTCGCGTTCGCCGACCGCGTCAACGAGACGGTGCAGCCCTACACCAGCGCGAGACCGCGGAGCGCGAGCTTCGCAAGGTCCGCACCCAGCTCCGTCGTGAGCTGAACAAGGTCGAGCGTCGTGGCGGCACCGCCCGTCGCAAGGCCACGCAGCAGGCGAAGCGGACCCGCAACCGCACGGAGCGCGAGCTCAAGGCCCGTCGCCGCCGTGTGGAGCAGCAGATCCGCCGGACCCGGACCCAGGTCCGCCAGAACCGGCGCAAGCTGGAGACGACCGTGCGGCAGAACCGCCGCAAGGCCGAGACGACGCTGCGGCAGAACCGCCGCCAGGCGGAGACGCAGCTGAAGCGCGTCCGGACCGAGGTCGAGGAGCGGGTCTCCTCGCTGGTCTAGTCGCTTAGCCCGGGTCGCCGCGCTGAGGTTGGCGGCGCGCCCGGAGAGATCTACCCGCCCGGTGGGCAGACGCCCCGCACGCGGGTAGAAAGCAACCTCTCCTCCCCGATCGACCGGCCCAAGTGGCCGGTCGATCGCTTTCGGGACACGTTCAGTCGAGGTTCCACCCCCTAGACTTGCCTCGATGCCCACGAAGGAGCAGATCACCGAGGCGCTGCGGCCCGTCATCGACCCCGAGCTGCGGCGCTCGATCGTCGACCTCGGGATGGTCCGCTCGATCGAGATCCGCGAGGGCGGCCGGGTCGAGGTCGTGGTCTCGCTCACGACCGCGGGCTGCCCGATCCGCGGCCATTTCCAGCAGGCGGTCGCGAAGCAGGTCTCCGAGCTCGACGGGCGTGAACGAGGTCGCGGTCGGGTTCGACGTGCTCTCCGACGGCGAGAAGCAGAACCTGCAGAAGGTGCTCGGCCGGCCCGCCGGCCTGCCCGAGGGCGCGCTCGCCGCCGTCGGCAACGTGATCTGCGTCGGCTCGGGCAAGGGCGGGGTCGGCAAGTCGACGATGACCGCCAACCTCGCCGCCGCGCTCGCCGCCGAGGGCCACTCGGCCGGCGCGCTCGACGCCGACGTCTACGGCTACTCGCTCCCGCGCATGCTCGGCGTCAACCAGCGCCCCGACGTGAACGAGCGCCGCAAGATCGTGCCGCCCGATCGGCGCCGGCGGCGTGCGGACGATGTCGATCGGCTTCTTCGTCGAGGAGAACGCCGCGGTCGTCTGGCGCGGGCCCGATGCTCCACAAGGCGATCCAGCAGTTCCTCGAGGACGTCGACTGGGGCGAGCTCGACTACCTGCTGCTCGACCTGCCGCCCGGGCACCGGCGACGTCTCGATGACGCTCTCCCAGCTGCTTCCCCAGGCGCAAGTTCCTGCTCGTCACGACCCCGCAGCCCGCCGCTCAGCAGGTCGCCAAGCGCGCCGCCGAGATGGCGGCCAAGTTCGACCTCGAGATCCTCGGCGCGATCGAGAACATGTCCGGCTTCACGACCCCCGACGGCCAGCGCTTCACGATCTTCGGCGAGGGCGGCGGCCAGCTCCTCGCCGACGAGCTCGACGTTCCCCTGCTCGGCAAGGTCCCGCTGCAGGAGGAGCTGCGCGCGCAGGCCGACGTCGGCGAGCCCGCTCGTCGCTCGCCCAGCCCGACGCGCCCGCCTCGCAGGCGATCCGCGCCGCGGCGCGCGGGATCGTCGCCGCGACGCCTCAGGAGCTGCCGGTGATGCAGCCGGCCGAGGCGATGGCAGACGCCGGTCGCCCCCGTCGGCACGCCGATCAGCGGCACCGAGCTGCCGGTCGTGCAGGCCGGCGGCGCCGCCTAGGCGGACGCCCCGCCGAGTAGCGCAGCGAGCCGGGCGTGGCGAGCACTCACCGGTCTCGAGCAGCGTCTTCAGGCCCGACAGGATCATCGGCCAGCCGCCGTAGAGCTGTCGTTGGCGTTCCGCCAGGTCCGCGTGGGTCACCGTCAGCCGGCACGAGTCCTCGACCTGCTCGATCTCCCACGTCACCGTCGACGTGGCCCTCCGACTTCACGTCGTGCGCTCCACAGGGCGGTGAAGCTCTGCACGAGCCGGCGCGTGCGGGTCGAGCTTCTCAGGTTCTCCTTGTCGGTGATCGCCTCAGAGCGCTGCGGGCCGGCTTGATGTGGATGCCGAGCGGCGCGTCCGTCGAGTCCTGCCTCGAGGTCGCGCCCGACGCCGACGCAGGACACGCCGAGTGGCGCCGACGTATCTGCTCAGCCAGCGGTCGCGGCGACGAGCCGATCGGGAAGGGGTGCAGGCAGCTGGAGCCGTCTGCGCGGCCGTCGCCGCACGTCGTCGCGACGAGACCGCGCCGCCTCCAGCACTCCGCAGGTGCTTCTTCACGCCGAGCCGTCGGTCAGCGGCGAGCCGATCTCGAGCAGCGTCTTCAGACCCGAGAGGATCATCATCCAGCCGCCGTAGAGCTCGTCGTTGGCGTTCTCCGCGAGGTCCGAGTGGGTGACGGTGAGCTGGCACGAGTCACCGACTTGCTCGATCTCCCACGTCACGGTCGAGACGCCCTCGCTCTTGACCTCGTCGCTCCAGAGAGCGGTCATGCTCTGGACGAGCCGCCGTGGCGGGTCGACCTCGAGGTTCTCGCCCTCTGCGATCGCGATCCCGGCGCCCGGGTGAACCGACTCGTAGCCCGAGCCCTCGGTCCAGTCCGAGCTGACGCCGACGCCGAAGTTGTACTTCCGCCGGCTCTCCTCGTCCGTGATCGCCTCCCAGAGCCGCTCCGGGGTCGTCTTGATGTAGATCTCGAACACCTTTTCCATCATTCCTCCTCGAGGTCGCGCTTCAGCCCCGAGAGGGATGACACCCAGGGCTCCGCGTATTTGCTCACCCAGCGGTCGTGGACGAGCCTGATCGGGACCGGGTTCAGGAAGTGGAGCTTCTCGCGGCCACGTCGCTTCGTCGTGACGAGACCGGCCTCCTCCAGCACCTTGAGGTGCTTCATCACGCCGAACCTGGTCATCGGCAGCCGTTCCTCGAGCGCACTCAGCGATTGGCCGTCGCGCTCGAAGAGCTCGTCGAGCAGGCTGCGTCGGGTCGGGTCGGCAAGGGCCCTGAACACCGTGTCCATGCCAAGGAGTATATGTGACTAATTAGTCACATGTCAAGTCAGGCACGCAAAAGCCACCCCGTCCGAACGAGAGAACGGAGGCCCTACCCCTGCGAGCTAGGAGCTACTTGCTCGTGAAGTACTCGGCGTTGATCGCCGTGAACTTGGCCCACTCCTCGGGAAGCTGGTCCTCCGCGAAGCAGGCGTCGACGGGGCACGCCTCGACGCAGGCGTCGCAGTCGATGCACTCGTCGGGGTCGATGTAGAGCTGGGTGACGTTCTCGTAGTCCGGCTCGTCGGGCGTCGGGTGGATGCAATCGACCGGGCAGACCTCGACGCACGAGTTGTCCTTCGTGTCGATGCAGGGTTCCGCGATGACGTAGGTCAAGTATGGCTCCCTTCGGTCGGTCGGTCGGTCGGTGGTGGTTGGCCCTGGATGCGAGCGGCCGGGACCAACCCTGCCGTGCGCGCCCGCATTCTATGGCAGCGGGCACGCCGGGCGTCGGAACCGGCCGGCGGCGGCGGTCGCGTAGGGTGTCGCCAGCGATGATCCTGGTCACGGGGGCAACCGGCGTCGTCGGTACGGCGCTCATCCCCGAGCTGCTCCAGCGCGGGCACACCGTTCGCGCGCTCGTGCGCGATCCTCGCCGGCTCGGCGCCCAGCGGGTCAACGTACAGATCGCGCTCGCCGACCTCGGCGACCCGCACGGCCTCCGGCACGCGATGCGCGGGGTCAAGACCGTCGTCCACCTCGGCGCGACGATCCGCGACCAGCCGCCGCGCCGGCTCGAGGAGGTGAACGGCCTCGGCACCGCCCGCCTGCTGCGCGCCGCCGAGCGCGCCGGGGTCGGAGCGCTTCGTCTTCTTCTCCGCGATCGGCGCCACGAGCTTCCAGCGGACCCGCTTCTTCCGATCGAAGGCCCTGGCCGAGCACGCGGTCGTCGAATCCGACCTGCGCTCGACGATCATCGCCCCCTCGATCGTCTACGACCCCCACGACCACTGGACCTCGTGGCAACGCCGGCTCGCGCTGCTGCCGGTGCTGCCGATCTCCGGCGACGGGCGATCCGCCTACCAGCCGATCTGGGCGCGCGACGTCGCGCGCGCGACCGCGGTCGCGCTCGAGCGCGACGACGGCTCCGAGCGCTTCGAGCTCGCCGGGCCGGAGACGCTCACCTACGAGCAGATGGCGAGGATCGTCGCCCTCAGCGCCGGTCGCAGGCGCCGGGTCGTGCACGTCCCGCTGCCGCTCGTCAGGACGGCCCTGATCTGGCTGCGGCGGATCTGGGGCGAGACCGCGTTCGCCACCTGGGAGGAGGCGGAGCTGATGGAGGTGCCGATGACCACCGAGCGCGGCGCCGCGGACACCGAGCTGCTCGGCGTCGAGCCGGGGCCGATGCGCGCTGTCCTGGCTTCCAGCGCTATCGGGAGCTAGTCATCCAGCAGGCACGCTCGCAGCTATGAACAAAAGAAAAGGGCCGCCCGAAGGCGGCCCCTTTCAAACCTCCAGCCGGAAGGCTGGTTACATCATCCCGCCCATGTCGGGCATGCCGGCCGGGGCGCCTGCGCCCTCCTTCTCGGGCGGCTCGGCGACGATCGCCTCGGTGGTGAGGATGTTCTTCGCGATCGAGGCCGCATTCTGCAGCGCCGAGCGAGTCACCATCGTCGGGTCGATGACGCCGGCCTTGATCAGGTCGCCGTACTCGCCGGTCGCCGCGTCGAGACCCTCGCCGGCCTTGAGGCCGCGGATCTTCTCGACCACGACCGAGCCCTCGAGGCCCGAGTTCTCGGCGATCTGGCGGATCGGCTCGGAGAGCGAGCGGCGGATGATCTCCGCGCCCGTCGCCTCGTCGGCGTCGAGCTCCTTCGAGTCGATCGCCTCCTCGGAGTTGAGCAGAGCGACACCGCCACCGGGGACGATGCCCTCTTCGAGCGCCGCGCGGGTCGCCTGCAGGGCGTCCTCGACGCGGTGCTTCTTCTCCTTCATCTCGGTCTCGGTGGCAGCGCCGACCTTGACCACGGCGACACCTCCAGCGAGCTTGGCGAGGCGCTCCTGGAGCTTCTCGCGATCGAAGTCGGAGTCGGTGTTCTCGATCTCCTGGCGGATCTGGCTGATCCGGCCCTCGATCTGCGGCCTTCTCGCCGGCACCGTCGATGATCGTCGTCGTGTCCTTGGAGACGACGACGCGGCGGGCGCGACCGAGCTGATCGACGCTGGTGTTCTCCAGCTTCAGCCCCATCTCCTCGGTGATCACCTCACCGCCGGTGAGGATCGCGATGTCCTCGAGCATCCGCTTGCGGCGGTCGCCGAAGCCCGGTGCCTTGACCGCGACGCCCGAGAAGGTGCCGCGGAGCTTGTTGACGACGAGCGTCGCGAGCGACTCGCCCTCGACGTCCTCGGCCACGATCAGCAAGCGGCTTGCCGCCCTGCATCACGGCCTCGAGCACCGGCAGCACGTCCCGAACCGAACCGATCTTCTGGTTCGCGATCAGGATGTACGGGTCCTCGAGCACGGCCTCCATGCGGTCCTGGTCGGTGACCATGTAGGGCGAGATGTAGCCCTTGTCGAACTGCATGCCCTCGGTGAACTCCAGCTCCATGCCGAAGGTCTGGCCCTCCTCGACGTTGACGACGCCGTCCTTGCCGACCTTGTCGATCGCGTCGGCGATGACGTCGCCGATCTCCTCGTCGGCCGCGGAGATCGCGGCGACGCGGGCGATCTGCTCCTTGCCCGAGATCTCCGACGACTGCTTCTCGCGGAGATGCTCGACGACCTGGTCGACCGCGGACTCGATGCCGCGGCGCAGCGCCAGCGGGTTGGCCCCGGCGGCGACGTTCTTGAGGCCGTGGCGGACGATCGTCTGCGCGAGCAGCGTCGCCGTCGTCGTGCCGTCGCCGGCGACGTCGTTGGTCGCGGTCGCGACCTCGCGGACGAGCTGCGCGCCCTGGTTCTCGAAGACGTCCTCGACCTCGATCTCACGAGCGATCGTGACACCGTCGTTGGTGATGGTCGGGGCGCCGAACTTCTTGTCGAGGACGACGTAGCGGCCCTTCGGGCCGAGCGTCACCTTGACCGCGTTGGCGACCGCGTCGACGCCGTCCTGCAGCGCCGCCCGGGCCTCCTCGTGGTACTTCAGTTCCTTGTGAGCCATTTGGCTTCAGTTCCTCCTTAAGAAATTACGAATTGGGCGGCTACTGGACCTTGGCGAGTACGTCCGACTCGCGCAGGACGAGCAGTTCGTCGCCGTCCACCTTGATCTCGGTTCCGCCGTACTTGCTGTAGAGGACCTCGTCACCCTCGGCGACGTCGAGCGGAATCCGCTTCTCGCCGTCCTCGTCCCAGTTGCCTTCGCCGACCGCGATGACCTTGCCCTTCTGGGGCTTCTCCTTCGCTGTGTCGGGCAGGACGATGCCGCTGGCAGTGGGCTCCTCCTCCTCGACCGCCTGCACGATGAGACGATCTCCAAGGGGCTTCAGTTTCATTCCCTCAATACCTCCGTTGATTGGTTGGGGCCTAAGTTCGCGGGTTTGGCACTCTAATGGTGAGAGTGCCAGCGCCGCAATACTAGCGGGTTGAATTCGCCGTTGATCTAAGTCGAGATGACTGAGATCTGTGCCGCGATCAGTCGGCGGCGAGCAGGCGGGCGCCGAGCTCGCGGGCCAGCCCGGTTCCCCCGTTGCGCATCACCCAGTCGTGGTTCCACCGGAAGACCGGGCGTGCGATCGGAGCGAGCAGGTTCATCCAGGCCTTCGTCGTCGCGACGTTCCACTCGTAGAGGACCGCGGTGACCGGGGTCTCACCGGAGCGCTGCTCGAACAGGCGCCAGCGGCCGGTGCCCTCGAGCTCCCCGGCTGCGTCGCCCTCGAGCAGGTGGGGCGGCTCGACCCGCGTCGTCGTGATCTCGAAGCGGACCGGGTAGGGCAGGCGCGAGCGCCAGACGTAGCTGCCGAGCTGGCCGATCCCGCGCTCGTCCCCTGCGGCGATCCGCTTCGCCTCCTCGACCCCGCGCCACCACTCGGGCCATCGCTCCGAGTCGTAGATCGCGTCCCAGACCCGCTCCCGGCCGGCCTCGATCAGCCAAGTCGTCAAGAAGCGGTACTCGGCCATCCCGGCGGGGGACGCTAGTTCCGGCTCGGTGGCTCGCCGTTGCCGACGTGGGGCGCCTGGTGATGGACGATCTGGGAGAAGCGGATCACCGTGACGACGTCGTCCTCGGAGATCGGGCGCCCGTAGATCTGCTCGAGGAACTGCATCGTCTCCTCGGTCCGGCGGAGCTCGGGGTTGTCGTGCTCGACGTCGCGCGGCGAGAGGTCCTTGACCTGCTTCACCTCGACGTCGTCGATGACGGCGTCGAAGATCTTCTCCCGCGGCGAGTGCCTGAAACCGACCGTCACCCAGACGATCTGCCCGCGCTTGTACTTGCGCGACTTGTCCCCGAGCCGGATCGTCGCCGTCTTGCGACCGCGCTTGAGCTGGTCGATGAAGACCGACGAGTAGAAGTTGAGGGCATAGGTGGCGCCGTCCACGGGGCGAGCCTACCTGGCCCGCGCCGGCTAGCTGTAATACATCCTCGCAGCCCGCCACCGAAAGGACCCCGATGCTCGGAAGGCAGAACATCTCGCTCGAGGGACGCCGTGTGCTGATCACCGGCGCCGCACGCGGGATCGGCGCCGCTCTCGCGGAGCGCTTGCACCAGCGTGGTGCTCGCCTCGCGGTCGTGGGGCTGGAGGAAGCGGCCCTCGCCGAGGTCGCGGCGCGCTGCGGCGGCGCCCACTGGTCGCGCTGCAACGTCGCTTCCAGAGAGGAGGTCGAGCGCGCGACCGAGGACGCGGTGGCATCGCTCGGCGGCCTCGACGTCGTCGTCGCCAACGCCGGTGTCGCCGCCCAGATGCCGATGGTCGGCGGCGACCCGGCGGTGATGGAGCGGACCATCGCGGTCAACGTGATGGGCGTGTACTACACGCTGCGGGCGGCCGGGCCTCACATCAGCCACGAGCGGGGCTACGCGCTGCCGATCGCGTCGGTCGGCGCGGCAGTTCACCTGCCGCTGATGGGCGCGTATAGCGCCTCGAAGGCCGCCGTCGAGGCGCTGGGCAACACGCTGCGGATCGAGCTACGCGCGTCGGGGTGCCGCGTCGGCGTCGGCTACTTCGCCGAGATCGACACCGAGATGACGAGTCGCGGCTTCGGGACCGAGGCCGCGCGCGAGCTCACCTCGGGCGCGTTCGAGCGGATCTCCCGGGTGGCGCCGCTCAAGGTCGCGATCGACGCTCTCGAAACCGGCATCGCGCGGCGCTCGCGCCGCATCGTCGCGCCCGGCCAGTCGAAGCCGCTGTTGCCGCTGCGGATGGCCATACAGCCTCTCATCGACCTCGGCAGTCAGCGCGGTCTGAGCTCGGCGCTCGAGATCGCGCGGCGCGAGGACGCGCCGCTGACCACGGCGCAGCCCGACTGAGCGCTCAGTCGCCCTCGTCGAAACCGGCGCGGCCGATCAGCGGCACGAAGCGGGTCGCGCCGAGGCTCGCGGCCTCGAGCCCGGTGCCGGCCGCCGGGTCGATCGCCTCGGCCGTACGGCGGAAGACGGTGAGCATGTCGGCGCCCTCGGTGGCGATCGGGATCACCAGGCGCCCGCCGACGGTGAGCTGCGAGAGCAGCGCCACGGGCGCGCCGGGCGCTGTCGCGTGCACCGCGATCGCGTCGAACGGGGCGCGGTCGGGCAGGCCCTCGCTGCCGTCGGCGGCGATTATCTCGACCCCGTTCACGCCCAGCTCGGCGAGCGTCGTCCGCGAGCGTTCCGCGAGCGCCTCGACCCGCTCGACTCCGATCACCTCGTCCGCGAGCTCCGCGAGGACCGCGACCGAGTAGCCCGAGCCGCTGCCGACGTCGAGCACCCGCTCGCCGCCCGCCAGCGCCAGCGCCTGGGCGATCGCGGCGACGATCCACGGCTGGGAGATCGTCTGGCCGTGCCCGATCGGCAGCGCGCCGTCGTAGTAGGCGCGATGCTCGAGCCCGGGGACGAAGCGCTCGCGGGGCACCGACCCCATCGCCGCGAGCACGCGCTCGTCGCCGATCCCCCGTCGGCGAAGCTGGCGCTCGACCATCCGCTTCCTCTGCGCGGCGGGGTCGCGCGCCACGATCGGCCCCCTAGAAGATGTAGGCGCGCAGGCGCCGGGGCTCGAGCACGGTCACCCGGCCGCGGCCGACGCGGACGACCCCCGCGCGCTCGAGCGTCGCCAGGAAGCGGCTGACGCTCTCCCTGGACGTGCCGGCGAGCTGGGCGAGGTCTGCCTGCGTCATCTGGATCGTGACGCCTTCGCGGACCTCGAGCGGCGCCTCCTCGGCGATCAGCTGGGAGAGCACTCCGGCGACCCGGCTCGGCACGGTCTGGAACGACTGCCGGGAGATCCGCTCGTTCGCCTCGCGGAGGCGGCGGACGAGGGCGACGACGAGCTTGACCGTCGTCTCCGGCGTGGCGGCGAGCAGGCGGCGCACGTCGCCGGCGGGGAGCGCCAGGAGGTCACTTTCGCTGAGCGACTCGACGCTCGCCGATCGCGCCTCCCCGTCGAGCATCGCGAGCTCGCCGAAGATGTCGCCGGGGCCGAGCGTGGCGAGGGCGATGGCGCGACCGTCGGGATGCTCGCGGGTGACCCGGAGGTCGCCGCTGCGGACGATGTAGCAGGCGTCCGAGCGATCGCCCTCGTGGAAGACCCGGACCCCCTTCGGATAGGAGCGCGGAATCGCGACCTCGGCGATCCCGCTGAGCTCGTCCTCGGAGAGCTCCGAGAAGAGCGGCACCCGCCGGAGCAGCTCGATGTTGGCATTGGTCGTGTTCAACCCGTCGATTATCGCCTCCAGGCCGGACCTCGGGCGGCTTATGCTGTCTCGCGCATCCGTTCAGGGTGTCGTCGTGGGTAGAGGGATCGAAATCGAAGTCGCCGCCTCGACCGGCATCGCCGGGTCCGCCGCGGCGCGCGGGCAGGACGCGGCCGGCAGGGCCGTGACCCGCGCGATCGAGAACTGCGGCGAGGCGCCCGGCCTCGTCCTCGCGTTCTCCTCGGGGCTCGATCCGGAGCCCGCGGCGGCCGAGATCGCCGAGGCGGCCGGCGACGCGCGCGGCGCCGGGCTCACCGGCAAGGGCGCGCTCGGGCCGGACGGGATCGTCGAGGAAGGCTGCGCCGCGATCGCCTTCGGCTCCAGGGTCCGCACCGCGGTCGCGACGCGACCGGCGCCGCCCGGCGAGCTGCGCGCGAGCGCGGCCGAGGCGAGCGCCGAGGCGCTGCGCCCGCTCGCCGGGGAGCGCAACGTCCTGCTGCTGCTGCTGCTCGACACGCCCCGCTCGGACCAGGCCGAAGCCGTCGCCGGCGCCTACGAGGTCGCCGGGCCGGACGTGCCGATCGCCGGCGGAGGGGCGGGCGGGCCCGAGACCGCGATCCTCGACGGCGAGCCGCGCCACGACGCGCTCCTCGCGGTCGCCCTCGCGGCCCCGAACGGGATCGGGCTCGGCACCGCCGACGGCTGCGTCACCGTCGCCGAGCCGGCGCAGGTCACCGCCTCCGAGGGGCTGGTCGTCACCGAGCTCGACGGCCGGCCCGCCGGCGAGCTCTACCTCGAGCGCCATGGGCAGCACGGGGGCCCGCTCGACGACGACGACTTCGAGGCCTTCGCCGTGACCCATCCCCTCGCCCAGGCCGGTCCGGCCGGGGAGCGGCGGCTTCGCCACATCCGCTGGCGCGAGGGCACCGCGCTCGCCTGCGCCACCCATCTCCCCGTCGGGACCGAGGTCGGGTTCACGCACCAGGCCCCCGCCGACATCATCGCCGCCTCCTCGCGCGCGGTCGAGGACTCCCTGAGCTCACTCGGGCGCCCGCCCGGCGCCGCGCTCGTCTTCGACTGCGCCGGTCGCAAGCGGGCGATCGGCGGCGGCCTCGGGCTCGAGTCCTCGGCCCTGTACGCGGCATTCGATTCGGTGCCCCCGATCGCCGGCGCGTTCACCTACGGCGAGGTCGGGCGACACATCGGGGCCGAGGGCGACCTCAACCACGCGATCGTCGTCGCGACGCTTGCCTAGACGATCGATTCCTAGTCGAGCTTGGCCTGCTCGATGCCGTCCAGGCAACCCGAGTAGGTCGCGCTTGCGATCTCCGGGTCGTCGTCCTTCGTCGCGAGATTGCGAGCGATCGCGTCGGGGGTGTCCTTGGCGGCGCCGACGTCCTTGGCGAGCTCGCGCAGGCTCTTCGCGTTCGAGCAGCGCCGCTCGGCGCTGTCGTAGGCGCTCGCCTCGGCCGGGTCGTCGGCGAACTCCTTCGCGGGCTGGCGCTCGATCTGGATCGTCTCGACGCCGCAGCCGGCGAGCAGGACGGCAGCGAGAGCGGCGAGGCATGCGAATCGCATCGGCGAGACCCTACGGCTTCAGCTTCTTGCCGGTCGAGAACAGGTACTGCGACCAGGCGACGGCGGCGGCGGCCATCGCCAGGGTGACCCCGAACGAGAGCCAGACGCTGACGTCGCTCTACCCCGAGGAAGCCGTACCGCACCGTGCTGACTATGTAGAAGATCGGGTTGGCGTGCGAGATCTCCTCCCAGGGGCTGGGGAGCGAGGTGACCGAGTAGAAGACGCCGCCGAGGAAGGTCAGCGGCAGGATCACGATGTTGTTGACGAAGGTGTGGTGGTCGAACGTCTCCGCGTAGATCCCGACGACCACGCCGAGGGCGCCGAAGAGGACGACGAGCAGGATCGTTGCGGCGAGCAGGACGAGGGGGTGCTCGATCGGCGTCCCGGTCAGCGGCAGCGCGACCACCGTCAGCCCGGCGCCGATCAGGAGCGCCCGGTAGGCGCCGCCGATCGCGAGACCGAGGTTCATCTGCCACGGGTGCATCGGGGCCGAGAGGACGTCGTTGATGTAGTGGTCGGAGCGCGCCTGGAAGATCGAGCTGGAGTTGTTCGAGTACGCGGCCTGCGCCATCGCCATCGCGATCAGGCCGGGGACGATGAACTCGTCGTACGGGATGCCCCCGACCTCCTTGATCCTGGTCCCGAGCGAGAGCCCGAAGACGAGGATGAAGAGGACCGAGGAGACGACCGGGGCGAGCATCGTCTGCGTCCACAGCTTCGAGACCCGCAGGCACTCGCGGGCGGAGAGCCACAGCAGCGACCGCGCCGGGTTCGGGGTCACGGTCCGACCTCCTCGAGCTCGGCGCCACGGCCCACGGCCGACAGGTAGACGTCCTCGAGGGTGCCGACGCCGTACTGCTCCTTGAGCGTCTGCGGGTCGGAGCGGGCGACGATCCTGCCGCCGGAGATCAGCGCGACGTCCTCGCAGAGCGCCTCCGCCTCCTCCAGGTAGTGGGTCGTGAGCAGGATCGTCGTCCCGGCCTCGTGCAGGCGGCGGATGTAGCGCCAGAGCTCGCGGCGGAGCTCGATGTCGACGCCCGCGGTCGGCTCGTCGAGGATCACCAGGCGTGGCTCGTGCAGGAGCGCGCGGGCGAGCTGGAGCCGCCGGCGCTGGCCCCCCGACAGCTTCGGCGCGCGCACGTCGGCCTTCGCCCCGAGGTCGAAGACCTCGATCATCTCCTCCGCCCGCTGCTCGGACTCGCGCTTGGTGAGGCCGAAGTAGCCGCCGTGGTAGACGAGCGCCTCGCGCACGCTGAGGAAGCGGTCGAGGTTCGGGTCCTGCTCCGCCACCCCGAGCATCCGCCGCGCCTCGAGGCTCGAGGCGGGCCTGCCGAACACGAGCACCTCGCCCTCGGTGATCCGGATCAGGTTCGAGACCGCCCCGATCAGCGTCGTCTTGCCGGCACCGTTCGGGCCGAGCAACCCGAAGAACTCCCCCGAGGGCACCTCGAGATCGAGGCCCTCGAGGGCGAGGGTCCCGTCGTCGTAGCGCTTCGTCAGCCCGCGGATCTGCGAGCGCCGGGACGCCGTCCGCCCCGCTCACCGAGCCGGCTTCCCGTCGGCGCCGCACTTGACGCGGGCGACGAGGCAATCGCGAACCCGGTTGCGAAGCGCCGAGCGCTTCCAGGCGTCGAAGAAGTCGCCGTGGGCGAGGGTCGCCTCGTCGGCGCCGACCGAGAGCCGCACGTCGGCACCGCCGAGCGAGTCGTAGAGCAGCTTGTAGCGCAGGCCGGGGACCTCCACCGGATGGCTCGGCTGGCAACGGCCGGCGACGCTGTAGGCCATGTGCTCGTGGTGGTCCGCGGAGTCGCGGCGCTCGCCGTCCCAGCAGTCGGGGAAGTTGAGCAGGAGCTCGAGCGGATTGCCCTCGGGACAGCGCGGAATCGTGCGCTCGCTCGGCATGCCGCTGCCGCGGCAGCTCCACCGGGCCGCCCCGCCCGGTGGTCCGTAGTCGTAGCCGGCCACCATCCGCAGGCCGCGCGGCCAGAGCCGCAGGGCCCCGCGGTCCTCGTGCGAGGAGACGTAGTAGAAGGTCGCCTCGAGCACGTCGATCGGCTTCCCGTCCGCGTCCTGGAGAACCGGCACCCAGTAGGCGGAGCGGTCGCCCCGCGGCTTGCAGGTGGTGCCCGATCTGCGCAGCGACTTCGCGGTGGAGAACGCGTCCGTCGAGCGGTTGCCGAAGAACTCGTGCAGGTGCGAGTTGCCCGGCTGGCCCGGATAGACGATCGGGTCGTCGGGGGCGCGGTGGCTCGCCGGGCAATCGGCGACGAACTCGGCGACGCGGACCGGCGCGGCGCGCGGGACCGCGACGATCAGGAGGAGCGCTCCCACAAGCATCGCGGCTCCCAGGCCTGCCCTGATCGCGATCGACATCCGCTCTAGAAAGTAGAGGCTCAGGCGCCTGTCTCCGGCCGATGGCCGGAATGGGCCATCTTTCGGAAGATGGCCCTTCGGGGCGATGCGCAGGGGGGCGCCGCGCGAGATCGTGACGGTGCATGGGGACCGCACGCGACAGAGTCATGCTCACCGCGTCGGTCGGCCTCTCGGCCGCCGGCGACACCCTGGCCATCGCGCCGCTGGCGACGATCCTCGCCGCGGAGACCGGCTCGGGTTTCGCCGTCGCGGCGTTCTTCGGCGCGCTCTGGGGGCCGAGCGTCGTGCTGGGCTCGGTCGCCGGGCGGATCGTCGACCGCTTCGAGAACGTGCGGCTGCTCACGGTCGTCTCGCTCGCGCAGGCCGTCGTGGCCGCGTCGATGATCGTCGCCCTCGACTCGATCCCGGCGCTCCTCGTCCTCGCGGCGATGATCGGGACGGGCAACGCGGTCGCCCAGGCCGCGGAGTTCTCGCTCAGCCCGGTCGCGGCGGGCGAGGACGGGGTCGCGCGCCTGAACGGGTGGATCGAGTCCTCCCGCTACCTGGGCATGACCATCGGTCCCGCACTCGGCGGCCTGCTGGCCGCCGCCGGACACCCGCGGTCGCCCTCGCCGGCAACGCCCTCACCTTCCTCGCCGTCGTCGCGATCGCGCTTTCGCTCACGGTCCGCCGTCACCCCGCGGCGTCCGAGCACGGGTCCGGCGGTGGCGAGCAGGCCGGCGAGGCGCGCTCGGGATTCGCCGTTCTGCGCCGCACATCGTCGTCGCTCTGGACGACGATCCTGATCGCGATCGCCTCCCTCGCCACGATGACGATCGTCTGGCCGGCGATGCCGTTCTACGCCACGGACGTCCTCGGCGGCAGCGCGGCCACCTACGGCCTGCTGATGGCGACCTGGACCGCGGGGATGGCGATCGGCTCGATCGGGCTCGCCTCCCGCATCCGTCCCGAGCACCTCGCGGTCGCCGCCGTCGCCGCGATCGCGATCCAGGGCTTCTGGCTCGGGCTGCCCACGCTCGTGCTCTCGATCCCGTTCGCCGCCCTCGCCTACGTCCTCGGCGGCGCCGCCCACGGCGCCAAGAACGTCTTCGTCCGCACCCTCATCCACCAGCGCGTCCCGGCCGCCGCCCACGGGCGGGCGGCCGCGGCCTACAACGCGCTGCGCAACGGCGCCGAGATGTTCGCCCTCGTCGGCGGAGGCATCCTCGTCACCGCCCTCGGCGCCCGCACCACGATCAGCCTCGCCGGCGGGATCCCGATCCTGATCGCGCTGGCGGGGCTGGTCGTCCTCACCGCGAAGGCGTCGGGCTACGACTGGCAGCCTGGACACCAGTAGGTGGCTCGGTTGGCGTCGCCCTGCCCGCGCACGCTGATCCGCCCGCCGCAGTTGGGGCAGCGCCGGCCGTCCGCCTTGTAGACGTTGTGCGGGCGCCTTCCCTTCCGGATCGAGAGCTGCATCACCCGCTGGTTGGCGAGCACGAGGTCCGAGGCCTCCTCGGGCTCGAGGTCGCCGATCTGCCGCCAGGGGTCGATCCGGCTCGCCCACAGGGCCTCGTTGCGGATCACGTTCCCGATCCCCGCGATCACGCGCTGGTCGAGGATCGCCTCCCCGACCTCGCGCCGGTCGCCCGACGCGAGCAGGCGGCGGGCGGCGGCGTCCGGGTCGAACCCCTTCGCGAGCGGGTCCGGGCCGAGCTGCATGAGGCCCGGGTCGTTGCGGATCCGCGACTCCGAGACCAGGCGCAGGATCTTGCCGCCGGACTGCGCCGCGATCGCCCGGCCCGAGGCGAGGACGAGCCACGGCCTGCCGAACGGCATTCGCCCGTCGGCGAAGACCCGCCAGCGCCCGTTGATGCCGAGGTGGCTGTGCAGGGCGAGGTCGCCGGAGAAGTGGGCGATCAGGTGCTTGCCACGGGCCTCGACCGACTCGAGCGTGCGTCCCGCGAGCGTTTCCGCCCGCCCGTGGATCGGCGAGCGCGGGTCGGGCGTCTCGGCCCGGCCGATCTCCTTGCCCTCGAGCGCCGCGCGGATCCGGCCGGCGATGCGGTGGATCGTGTCGCCCTCGGGCATTGTTAAGGGGCCAGGCCCCTCTTTAGGTTCACGCCGCGGCGACGAGGCGGCGCGGCTGGCGCGAGAAGCCGGCGTCCACGAGCGCCTCCTCGACCGGGGAGCCGATCGCCGGCTCGCCGTCGACGCGCTCGATCCCGAGCCTGGGGACCCGGCCGGCGGCCGCGGCGTCGGTGAGGGCGGTGAGAGCGCCGGCGAGCTCGTCCTCGTCGAGGTGGCGGAGGCGCAGCAGGCCGCGGCCGCCGCGCTCGACGTAGAGCAGCGGGTCGCCGTCGCGCATGACGAGGTAGGCGCCGGCGACGCGGCTCGGCTTGCGCCCGCCCTCGAGCTTCGGCCAGGAGAGCGCGGCGCCGTAGGGCTGCGCGGGGTCGGTCGCGGCGAGCACGACGTGCTCCCCCTCGGCATGGGGCAGCGAGCGCAGCCGCTCGATCGCGCCCGGGAGGGCGAACTGGGCTCCGCCGAGGCCCTCGACGAAGTAGCCACGGCGGGCGCTGCCGAGCATCTCGAGGTTGGAGAGCTCGCCGTAGACGCTGGCGAAGCCGCCGGGAACGCCCTCGGCGAGCACCGACTCGCGGGTGACGATGCCGTAGCGCTCGAGCATCAGCTCGGCCTGGGCGCGGAGGCGCGGGCCGCTCTGCGGCCGGTCTCCGAAAATCGACGCTGTGAGCGACCAGCGGCCCTGGACGGCCTGGCCGGTCGCGGCGCGCCGGGCGGCGAACCGGCGGCCGCGGCGCTGCTGGTTGCGCACCGCGGATAGGCGGGGGGCGCGCAGCGGCGCGAAGGCGTCGTTCGTCGCCTCGCCGGCCCAGGCCAGGTCCCAGAGCGCCTCGTGGAGCTCCTCCGGCGAGCGGTCGATCTCGGCCATCAGGTCGACCCAGAAGCAGGGGTGGGACTCGAGCAGGGCCCGGACCTCGTCGTGGACCTCGCCCTGCGGGCTCTCGAGGCGGTCGTTCCCCGGCGGCGGCCCCGCGATCCGGACGTCCTCGCGGAAGTAGAGCGCCACCTTGCCGCTGCGGGTGCCGAGCGCTCCCGCGCCGATCCAGACGATCTCGCCACCCGTCGTGAGCTGGTCGAGCCACGCCGGGCTGTAGGCGCCGAGCCGGCGCGGCAGCACGTCTCGCTCCCAGACCTCGGGGGTGAGCGCGATGCCCTGCAGGGGCACCAGCGCCTCGCGCAGGCGGTCGGGGCCGGCGCCCGCGGGCCGGTGGGCGTCGACGTTCTGCCAGGCGGGCAGGAAGCGGGCGAGCTCGCGGGGGTCCGCCGGCTCGGCCTCGGCGCGCAGGTGGGCGACGCTGGCGCGGCGGATGCGGCGCAGGACCTCGGAGTCGCACCACTCGCGCTCGGTTCCCCCCGGAAGGAGCTCGCCGCGGACGAGGTCGCCGTCGCGCTCGAGCTCGCGCAGGGCGGGCAGCGGGTCCACGCCGTAGCGGGCGGCGAGCTGAGCGGTCGGGAACGGGCCGTGGGTGCGGGCGTACCGGCGGACGAGGGAGAGCATCGCGTCCGGCACCGGCTCGAGGAAGGAGTCCGGCAGGCCCGGGGCCGGGGGCACGCCGAGCGCATCGCGGTAGAGCCCCGAGTCCTCGGCGGCGATCCATCGCTCCTCCCCGTTCACGCGGACCTTGGCGGCGCTCCGCTCGCGCTCGAGCTTGCCCAGCATCGATTCCGCCGAGAACCCGTCGGCGACCCGCGCCTCGCATTCCTCCGGGGTGAGGTCGCCGAGCCTGCGCAGGACGACCTGGAGGGCGTCGCGGTCCTTGCCGCGGGAGTGCTCGGTGAGGTGCTGGAGCGAGGCCTCGACGTCGGCCAGGGCGTCGGGCTCGATCAGCTCGCGCAGCTCCTCCTGGCCGAGCAGCTCGCGCAGGAGGTCGCGGTCGAGGGCGAGGGCCGCGGCTCGGCGTTCGGCGTTCGGCGTGTCGCCCTCGTACATGTAGGTCGCGACGTAGTCGAAGAGGAGCGAGGAGGCGAACGGCGACGCGGTCGAGGTCTCGACCTCGACGAGGGAGACGCGGCGGGTCTGCAGATCGCGCAGCAGGGTGTCGAGCGCGGGCAGGTCGAGGACGTCCTTGAGGACCTCGCGGTAGGTCTCGAGGACGACCGGGAAGCGGGGGAAGTCGCGGGCGACCTCGAGCAGGCTCTGCGACTTCAGCCGCTGCTGCCAGAGCGGGGTGCGCTTGCCCGGATAGGCGCGCGGGAGCAGGAGCGAGCGGGCCGCGTTCTCGCGGAAGTGGGAGCCGTAGAGCGCCGACCCCGCGAGCTCGCCCACCACGAGGTCCTCGACCTCGTCGGGCTCGAGGAGGACGAGGTCCGACGGCGGCGGTTCGTCCGCGTCGGGCATGTGGATGACGATCCCGTCGTCGGACCAGATCGCGTCGGCCTCGACATCGAGGTCGTTGCGGATCTTCGCCGAGAGGGCCAGGCCCCAGGCCGAGTGGACGCGGCCGCCGTATGGCGAGAGCACGCAGAGCCGCCAGTCCCCGATCTCGTCGCGGAAGCGCTCGACGACGATCGTCTCGTCGGAGGGGACGACGCGGGTCGCCGCCTGCTGCTCGCGCAGATAGGAGACGAGGTTCTCGGCGGCACGACGGTCGAGCGAGTAGTCCTTGGCCAGCTTCGCCGGCTTCATCGCGACCGCCTCGCGGGAGAAGGCGCCGATCGCCTTGCCGAGCTCCGCCGGGCGGCCGATCCCGTCGCCGCGCCAGAACGGGACCGCGCCGGGGACGCCTGGCGCGGGGGTGACGATGACGCGGTCGCGGGTGATGTCCTCGATCCGCCAGGTCGTCGCGCCGAGCAGGAAGGTCTGGCCGGGGCGCGCCTCGTAGACCATCTCCTCGTCGAGCTCGCCGACCCGGCGGCCGTCGGGGAGGTGGACGCCGTAGAGGCCGCGGTCGGGGATCGTGCCGGCGTTGGTCACCACCAGCTGCCGTGCTCCCTTGCGGCCGCGCACCGTTCCCGCCGAGCGGTCCCAGGCGATCCGCGGGCGCAGCTCGGAGAATCGCTCGGACGGGTAGCGGCCGTCGAGCATGTCGAGGACGTTCTCGAACTGCTCGTCGGAGAGGTCGGAGAAGGACTCTGCGCCGGTGACGAGCTTCCTGACCTCGTCGACCTCCCACTCGTCGTCGGCGACGATCGAGACCAGGTGCTGCGCGAGGACGTCGAGGGGATTGCGCGGGATCACGGTCTCCTCGATCTCGCCCTCGCGCATGCGCTGGGCGACGACCGCGCACTCGAGCAGGTCGGCGCGGAACTTCGGGAAGATCCGGCCGCGGGAGACCTCGCCGAGCCCGTGGCCCGCGCGACCGACCCGCTGCAGGCCCCGCGTCACCGACTTCGGGGACTCGACCTGGATCACGAGGTCGACGGCGCCCATGTCGATGCCGAGCTCGAGCGACGAGGTCGCGACGAGGCAGGGGAGCTGGCCCGACTTCAGCATCTCCTCCACGACGAGGCGCTCCTCGTGGGCGAGCGAGCCGTGGTGGGCACGGGCGACCTCGACCGACATCACCGCCGCCGGAATGCTCCGCTTCGCGTCCGCTTCCGGCGGGTTTGTGGCCGGCCTGCTCAGTCGCGGGTAGCTCCTGCTCTTGCTGCTCGTTGGCGAGCTCGTTCAGGCGCTTGGCGAGCCGCTCGGCGCCGCGGCGGGCGTTCACGAAGATGATCGTCGAGGTGTGCTCGCGCACCAGCTCGAGCAGCTCCGGGTAGATCGCCGGCCAGATCGAGCGCGGATTCACGGCGCCCTCGAAGTCACCGCCGCCGGAATCCTCAGCTCCGCTGCCGGTTCCGTCGGGCCGCCGGGGCGTCGGCGCCAGGGTCGCGTCATGTCCTCGACCGGGACCTGGATCTCCAGGTCGAGCTTCTTCTTGCGCCCGGCGTCGACGATCTCGACCTCGCGGCGCGGCCCGACCAGGAAGCGGCCGATCAGGTCGAGCGGGCGCTGGGTCGCCGAGAGCCCGATCCGCTGCGGATCGGGGCCACCCTCCTCGGTCACGCCGTGGGCGAGGCGCTCGAGGGTGAGCGCGAGGTGGGCGCCCCGCTTGGACTGGGCGACGGCGTGGATCTCGTCGACGATCACCGCCTCGACCCCGGTGAGGATCTCGCGCGCCCGGGAGCTCAGCATCAGGTAGAGCGACTCCGGCGTCGTGATCAGGATGTCGGGCGGCTTGCGCAGCATCGCCTGGCGGTCCTTCTGCGGCGTGTCGCCGGTTCGCAGCCCGACCGACACATTCGCGCCGATCCCGGCCAGCGGCGCCCGCAGGTTGCGCTCGACGTCGTAGGAGAGCGCCTTCAGCGGCGAGACGTAGACGAGGCGGACCCCGGGATGGGCCTCGGCATCCTCGGCGGCCGCCGCCTTCTCGCGCGCGAGGCGGTCGATCCCCCACAGGAACGCGGCAAGCGTCTTCCCGGAGCCCGTCGGCGCGCAGATCAGGGCGTTCTGGCCGGACGAGATCGCCGGCCAGCCCAGCGCCTGGGCGGGCGTGGGCGCCTCGAACGAGGCCTCGAACCAGCGCCGGACGTCCTCGCTGAAGGGAGCGAGGGCGTCGGTCTTCCTGGTTTCCTTGGCGCTGGGACTCAATGTGTGGATCTCGCACTCGCATCCGCGCGAGTGCTCAACCCACAGATCTTAGAGAGCCCCGTCCCGGCTAGAAGGGGAGCTCGCCGGCGATCTCGGCGAGCCGCGGCGCCGCCTGATCGCGCGCCGAGAGCTGCGGCTCGGCTTCGCCGGGAACGGGCCATTGGACGCCGACCTCGGGGTCGTCCCACGCGATTCCAGACTCGGTCTCGGGGTCGTAGTAGCTCGAGAGCTTGTAGACGACGTCGGCCTCCTCGGAGAGGACGAGGAAGCCGTGGGCGAAGCCGACCGGGACGAACAGCTGGTGGTGGTTCGAGTCGGAGAGCTCGTGGCCCTCCCAGCGCCCGAAGGTCGGCGACTCGCGGCGCAGGTCGACCGCCACGTCGAAGATCGCACCGCGCACGCAGCGGACGAGCTTCGCCTGTCCGGGGCGGGTCTGGAAGTGCAGGCCCCGCAGGGTGCCGCGCGCCGAACGCGAGTGGTTGTCCTGGACGAACGCCTCGACGACGATGCCGAGCTCGCGCCAGACGTCGGCCCGGTAGGTCTCGACGAGGAAGCCGCGGTCATCTCCGTGCGGGTCGGGCTCGACCAGGATCACGCCGTCGAGGGAGGTCTCGAGCCTGCGCGGCATCAGCTCAGCGCCCGGCCGTACTGGCGCTCGTAGTAATCGCGGTAGTCGCCGGAGCGGATCGGGCCCCACCACGACTCGTTGTCGCGATACCACTCGACCGTGCTTGCCAGACCCTGCTCGAAGTCGACAGCCGCCTTCCAGCCGAGCGCTTCGGTCCGGTCCGCGGAGAGCGAGTAGCGGCGATCGTGGCCGGGGCGGTCGGTGACGTAGGTGATGAGCGACTCGTCGCGTCCCGTGAGCTCGAGGATCCGGCGGACGACATCGATGTTGGGGAGCTCGTCGGGGCCGCCGACGTTGTAGACCTCCCCGGCCTCCCCGCGCTCGAGCACGACCGAGATCGCGCTGCAGAAGTCGCTCACGTGGAGCCAGTTCCGGACCTGCATGCCGTCCCCGTAGACGGGCAGCGGGTCGCCGGCGAGCGCGTTCAGGATGCACAGCGGGATCAGCTTCTCGGGGTACTGCCGCGGGCCGTAGTTGTTGGAGGCCCGGCAGACGAGCGCGTCGGCGTCGTAGGTGTGGTTGAAGGCGCGCACGATCAGGTCGCCACCGGCCTTCGACGCCGAGTACGGCGAGGAGGGCTCGATCGGCGAGGCCTCGGTGAAGGTCCCGTCCTCGATCGATCCGTACACCTCGTCGGTGGAGATCTGCAGGTGGCGCACGCCCGCGTCGCGGGCGGCTTCGAGGAGCACGAAGGTGCCGAAGACGTCGGTCGTGATGAACTCACCCGGCGATTCGATCGAGCGGTCGACGTGAGACTCGGCGGCGAAGTTGACGACGGCGTCGCAGCCCTCGAGCGAGGCGCGCACGGCATCGCGATCGGCGACGTCGGCTTCGACCAGCTCAACGCGGTCGTCCGGCAGGCCCTCGAGGTTCTCGCGACGCCCGGCGTAGGTGAGCTTGTCCAGGACCCGGATCGAGTCCTCGGGATAATCCGAGAGGCGGCGATGGACGAACCCCGAGCCGATGAACCCGGCGCCGCCGGTGACGAGCAGCCTCATAGCGACCGCCTCGGCGCGGCGCTCGGCCAGGTACTCGGCGAGGCCGCGGCGCCACTCGGGGAGCACGATCGCGTCGCGTCGCTCGGAGCGCAGGACCGAGTACTCCGGGCGCGGCGCCGGCCGCGCGAGCATCTCGGTCGTCGCCGCCATCACCCTGGTCTCGGAGTTCGCCTGGTCGAAGATCTCCTGGGCGAACTCGAACCACGAGCACTCGCCGGACCCGGCGATGTGGTGGATGCCGAACCGACCGCTCTCGATCAGCTCGGCCAGGGCGGCGGCCAGATGAACGGTGTAGGTCGGGCAGCCGACCTGGTCGGAGACGACCAGCACCTCCGGCTCGGTGTCGGCGAGGCCCAGCATCGTCTCGACGAAGTTCTTGCCGTGGCGCCCGAAGAGCCACGACGTCCGGACGACGTAGGAGCGCGGGTTGGTGACCGCGACCGAGGTCTCGCCGCCGAGCTTCGAACGGCCGTAGGCCCCGATCGGGTCGGTGGGATCGCTCTCGACGTAGGGGGCGCCGCGCCTTCCGTCGAAGACGTAGTCGGTGGAGATGAAGACGTAGCTCGCGCCGACACCGGCTGCGGCCGCAGCGAGCAGCGCCGCGGCCTGGTCGTTGAGGCGGGTCGCCCCTGCCTCGTCGGCCTCGGCACCGTCGACATCGGTCCAGGCGGCGCAGTTGACAACGCAATCGGGGCGGTGGTCGGTCAGCGCCGCCTCGACCGCTCGCCTGTCGGCGATGTCGAGCTCGCGGCGGGTGAGAGCCGTCACGTGGTGCCCGCGCTCGCGAAGGGCGGGGACCAGGTCGGACCCGAGCATGCCCGCCGCCCCGGTTACCAGCACCTTCACGGGATCGTGATCTCCGCGTTGTCGCCGACGATCATCCGCAGCGTCTTCGGGAGGCCGTCGGAGCTCGAGAGGTGGACGTTGCGGCCGAGCAGGCTCGCCTCCATCCGCGCCGGCAGGTCCACGACATGGGAACCCTCGAGGAGGATCGAGTGCTCGACCTCCGAGCGCTCCACCACGACCCCGCGCGCGATCGCCGTGTAGGGCCCGACGTAGGCGTCGGCGATGCGGGCGTCGGGGCCGATCACGGCGGGCCCGCGGACGACCGAGCGCTCGAGTCGCGCGCCCGCTTCGATCACGACCCGGCCCTCGACCTTCGAGGACTCGTCGAGCTCCCCGTCGATACGACGCACC
This sequence comes from uncultured Thermoleophilia bacterium, assembly GCA_963844425.1. GTDB lineage: Bacteria > Actinomycetota > Thermoleophilia > Solirubrobacterales > 70-9 > DASUSH01. Next base: position 224,050 of record CAWJOD010000021.1, read on the forward strand.
GAGTCCTCGAGCACCAGGCGGTTCGCTTCGAGCATGTCCTCGAGCCGGCCGGTGTCCTTCCACCAGCCGCTCACGGTCCGCGACTCGACCCGCTTGCCATGATCGATCAGGCGCTGGATCGTGTCGGTGATCTCGAGCTCGCCGCGCGCGGAGGGTTCGATCTGCCGCGCCGCGTCGAAGACGAGCGGGGTGAACATGTAGACGCCGACGAGGGCGAGGTCGCTCGGCGGCTCGGTCGGCTTCTCGATCAGGCGGACGACGCGGTCCTCCTCCAGCTCGGCGACGCCGTAGTGGCTCGGGTCGGGGACGCGGGTGAGCAGGATCAGCGCGTCGGGCTCGGTGTTGCGGAACTGCTCGGCGAGCTCCACGATCCCCTCGCGGAGGAGGTTGTCGCCGAGGTACATCACGAACGGCGAGCCGGCGAGGAACTCCTCGCCGGTGAGCAGCGCGTGCGCGAGCCCCAGCGGCTCGTCCTGGGTGATGAACTCGATCCGCGCGCCGAAGCGCGAGCCGTCGCCGGTCACGGTGCGGATCTCGTCCCCGGTCTGCGGCGAGACGATGATCCCGATCTCGGTGACCCCGGCCTCGACCAGGGCCTCGATCCCGTAGAAGAGCACGGGCTTGTTCGCCACCGGCACCAGCTGCTTGGCGGAGGTGTGCGTGATCGGGCGCAGGCGCGTACCCGCGCCTCCGGAGAGGATCAGGCCCTTGAGCGGCTCCATCGGCGCCGCAAGGCTACTCGTGGGCGCCTAGTAGGTGCCGCCGAGCTTGCGGTGGTCCCAGGTCGCGGTGCGGACGGCGTGGAAGCGGATCGCGACGCGCTTCGGAGCCTGCGCCTCGAGCGCGGCGGCGGCGTCGCCCTCGATCGAGTCGATGCCCTCCGTGTATCGGATCGTCAGCTCCTTGCCGTAATCGAGCACCCGCTCGCTGTCGCGGATGAGCTCGGCCTCGGCCTCGATCTGGATCCCGCGCAGCTCCTGGTACTCCTCGCCCGTCTCGATCAGCAGGGTCGCGCGGTGGTCGCGCTCGAGGTTCTTGACCTTCTGCGACTTGGCATAGGTCCATACCCAGATCTCTCCGTCGCGGATGACGTACCAGAGCGGCATCACGTGCGGCCAGCCGCGGGGGCCCATGGTCGCGACGTGGACGACGCGCTCGGACTCGAGCAGCTCCCGCTGCTCCTCGGGGCTGAGCTTGATCTGATCGCGCCGGCTCATCCGCGGCTCCACGGGTTCAGTCGCAGCACCCGGAACGGGCCCTCGCCGGCCATCGCGCTGGGTCTTCCCCGCGAGCCAGCGTGGCTGCAGGTCGTCGTAATGGGGGCTGCCGGGGTGCCCGGACTGCCCGGTGAACGACTGCCAGCGCGCCGCACCGGGATCGGCCATGTCGATCACCATCCGCCAGCTCGGCGCCCAGACGGCGTTGAAGGGGTCGTTCGGGTCGAAGGCGATCTGGCTCACCGTCTCCTGGGAGCCGCCGGTCTCGATGCGGCGGTTGAAGATCCTGTCGAAGAGCGCGTTCGCCTCGCCGAGCGGGTGCGGGAAGGTCATCCGGTGCACCCGGCCCCAGCGCCAGCGCTCCGGCTCCGGCCCGAAGCGGTCGGCGAGGTAGTCGAGCCCGGCCCGCAGCGAGTCGAGCGCGAGCTCGTCCCAGGAGCGGCCGACGAGCTCGGCGTCGCCCTCGGCCCAGAGGTCCATCAGGCGCGTCTGCCACCGCCATGGGGAGGTGACGTGGTTGGTGAAGCCCGACGAGGAGCGGTCGAGCCAGCGCTCGGCGAGGTCGCGGTCGCCGATCGCGGCGCGGGCGAACTCGCGCGCGAGCTGGATCGTGAACGCCTGGTAGATCGAGGCCGCGATCGAGTCCGGTGACATGCGGCCGTCCCAGCTGCGCAGGCGCTCGATCGCCTGCACCTCGCGCTGGTCGCGCGCGCGCAGGCGCGCGAGCCGGTGGGCGACCTCGAGGCCGGGGAGCGAGACCTCGTCGACCTGCATCCGGGCGAAGCCCTCGGCGTCGTGCTCCTCGCGATCGGTGATCAGCCATTCGATCCGGCGGGCGCGGTAGCCGTCGAGGTACTCGCTGGAGATGTGGTGCGGGTAGTCCTCCGGCTCGATCCGGTTGTTGGCGGTGACGAGGAAGCCGCGGTCGGGATCGCGCGCCTCGGGCAGCTCCTCGTAGGCGGACGTAGCCGTCCCACTCGTACTCGTCGGTCCAGCCCGGCTTCGGCAGGTCGGGGCAGTCGCCGCGGCGGATCGGGATCCGGCCGATCAGCTTGTAGCCGATGCCTCCGTCGCGGTCGGCCCAGAGCAGGTTCGACGCCGGCAGGGTGTGCGGCGCCAGCCCCTCCAGCAGCTCCGGGCCGCTGCGCGGGTCGAGGATGCAGGTCTGCGCCGGGGTGACGCAGGGCATCTCGAGCGCGGCGAAGCGAAGCGCGAGCGGCTCGGTCTCGTCGGTCCCGAGGACATCGGTGACCAGGGGCCCGTGGTGGGTGGAGCGCACGTCGACCCGCTCGGGCTGCGCTCCGCCCCTTGACGACGATGTCCTCGGCGACCTCTTCGAGCGGACGCCACGCGCCCGCGTGCTCGTAGCGCTCGCCGTCGATCCGCTCGATGTAGAGGTCCTGGACGTCGGCCATGACGTTGGTGAAGCTCCAGGCGACGTCGTTGTTGTGGCCCATGTAGATGCCGGGAATCCCGGGGATCGTCGCGCCTCGAGCCTCGCGCTCGCCGAGCTTGAGCCCCGCCTGGTACCAGATGCCGGGCATGCTCGGAGGCAGGTGAGGGTCGCCGGCGAGCATCGGCGACCCCGACGCCGAGCGGGCGCCGCTCACCGCCCAGTTGTTCGAGCCGCTCGCCTCGACCGCGAGGCCGAGGGTCTCGCGGACGCGATCGATCTGCTCGGCGATCTCGAGGCCCGGGCCCTTGAACCCGTCGCCCGGCCTGGTCGCCAGCGGGTGGCCGAGCGGATAGGTGGGGTCGAGCAGCGCCGCGCGGTCGGGGCCGAGCTCGCGGGCCATCTCGGCGCGGAGCAGCTCGCGCTCCCAGTTGGTCGAGAGCCCGAAGGCGAGGAGCTTCGTCGCCGCGAGAATGTCGGCGGGCGTCCAGGGATCGAAGCCGAGCCGCAGGACCTGGAACTCGAATGGCAGCGGGCGGGCCTCGGCCGCGGCGTTGACGCCGGCGCAGAGCGCCTCGAGCTCGCCGCGCAGCTCCGGTGCGAGCTCGGCCTCCTCCCGCTCGGCGACCCGGCGAAAGCCGAGCGTCCGCATCAGCCGGTCGGTGGGGAGCGTCTCGGCGCCGGCGATCTCCGAGATCCGCCCGGCGGCGGTGCGGCGGTAGAGCTCGAGCTGCCAGAGCCGGTCCTGGCCGTGGCAGAAGCCCTGCCCGAACCAGAGGTCGTGGCGGGTCCGGGCGTTGACGAGCGGCACGCCCCAGCGGTCGCGGCGGATCTCGACGTCGTCGTCGAGCCCGTCGATCGTCATCGAGCCGGCGGTGCGCGGGAGCGGGCGGCGCAGGAGCTGGTACCAGATGCCGGCCGCGGTGCTGGCAACCGCGCCCACGAGTGCGCCGGCCGCGATCGCAGCGGTCGCGGAAAGCGGTCCGGGGAGGCTGCGGTCGGCGATTGCCATGGCCGATTGGATATCAGCCCGCGGCTTCGCGGTCGCTACTCGGTCAGCTCGCCGCCGGGCAGCCGGCCCTCGGCGTCGAGCTTTTCGAGGTGGGCCTGCATCACGATCGCCGCGGCGGCGCGCAGCTCCGGAGGGACGTCGTCCCAGGCGGCGTCGAGAAGCCGCGCCCGGGAGCGCTCGCCGACCTCGAGCGCGGCGAGCAGCTTGCGCTCACGGTCGAGCTTGTGCTCGATGTACTCGTCGACCTTTGAGCCGGGGTCGGTGATCCACGGGCCGTGCCCCGGGCAGAGGAGCGCGGCGTCGAGCCCCCGAAGGCGCTCGAGCGATTCGAGGTACGCGATCAGCGAGCCGCCGTCGGGGGGAACGAAGGTCGAGCCCTCGCCGAGGACCAGGTCGCCGCAGAAGACGACGTCGCCGAACGCGAAGACGACATGGTCGTCGCTGTGCCCGGGCGTTGGCACGGCCTCGAAGGGCGCGGGGTCGCCGCCGGGCCAGAGGATCCGCTCGCCCAGGGGAGCCGCCCCGTCGGCGTGGTCGCCGTGCGAGTGGGTGAGCAGCACTCCCGCGATCCCTCCGAGTGCCTCGCCCGCCTGGCGCACGCGAGCGAGATGGCCCTCGTCGGCAGGCCCGGGGTCGATCACGAAGGCGCGCCCGCCGCGCTCGACGACGAAGGTGTTCGTCCCCTCGAGCGTCATCGGCCCCGGGTTCGGCGCCACGATCCGCTCGATCTCGGGATGGCCGGGGGCACGATCGCTCACGTCTCCAACCTAAAGGGGTCTGAGGGCGGGCGGGCAGTTGTTTAGGTTTTGCGCATGGCGTTCGTATCGCGTGGGTTCGGTGGCAAGCGCCGGGTCGACCCCGAGCTCCAGGGGCGGGTGCCGCCTGGGCAGTACGTCGAGCCCGGGTTCCCGGTGCTGACGGCGGGGCCGACTCCGGACGTCCCGACCAGCGAGTGGAGCTTCCGCGTCGACGGCATGGTCGCGGAGGAGCGCGAGTGGAGCTGGGAGGAGTTCGCCGAGCTCGAGTTCGAGGAGGTCCCCTGCGACATCCACTGCGTGACCTCGTGGTCGAAGCTCGGCACGAGCTTCCGGGGCGTCTCGGTCGACACCCTGCTCGAGGCCGCCGAGCCCCTCGAGGCCTACGCGATGGCCCACTCCTACGGCGGCTACACGACCAACCTCGCGATCGAGGACCTCACCGACGGCAAGGCCTGGGTCGTGACCGAGCACGAGGGCGAGCCGCTGCCGCGCGAGCACGGGGGCCCGGCGCGGCTGCTCGTCCCGCACCTCTACTTCTGGAAGAGCGCCAAGTGGATCGCCGGGCTGCGGGTGATGGACCACGACGAGCCCGGCTTCTGGGAGGCGAACGGGTACCACAACCGCGGCGACCCCTGGAAGGAGGAGCGGTATTGGACCGACTAGCGGCGCTCGCGCCGATGGAGCAGAAGGCGCCGGGCCGGTGGCAGATCGCCACGGTCCGGGAGATCAAGCGGGAGACCGCCGACGGTCAAGTCGTTCCGGCTCGAGCTCCCGATGTGGATGCCGCACCTCCCCGGCCAGCACTACGACGTCCGGCTCACCGCCGAGGACGGCTACCGGGCGCAGCGCTCCTACTCGGTCGCGTCCTCGCCCCTCGACGAGGGTGAGATCGAGCTCACGATCGACCGCCTCGCCGACGGCGAGGTCTCGCCCTACTTCCACGACGTCCTCGAGGAGGGAGACCAGGTCGAGGTGCGGGGCCCCTTCGCCTCCTACTTCGTCTGGCGCGGCGAGGCCCCGGTGCTGCTGGTCGGCGGCGGCTCGGGGGTCGTGCCGCTGATGGCGATGCTGCGCCACCGGCGGCGGACGATGCCCGACCTCCCGATGCGGCTCGTCTACTCGGTCCGGACCGGCGAGGACGTGATCTACGCCGACGAGCTGGGCGAGGACACGACCCTGACCTACACGCGGACCGCTCCGGCGGGCTGGAGCGGCCACACCGGGCGGATCGACGAGGAGCTCGTCTGCGAGGCGGCGCGCGACGCGGCCGTCGTCTTCGTCTGCGGCTCGAACGGGTTCGTCGAGAGCGCCAGCCGGCTCGCCCAGACGGGCGGCTGCGAGCCGATCCAGATCCGCACCGAACGCTTCGGCCCGAGCGGCTAGCGAATCTTAAGGGTCTGGCCCCGGTTTAGGTTGCGCCGGGGCCCGGCAGCGGCTCGACCTCGCGCGGGAGGACCTCCTCGCCGCAGTGGTCGCAGGTGAGGCGCGGGTGGGTGATCTCACCGCAGGTGATGTGGCGTAGGACCACCGGTGGGCCCTCGAGGAAGCCGGCGTGCTTGTTGCCCCACTCCATCATCGAGACGATCACCGGGTAGAGGTCGAGGCCGGCGTCGGTGAGCCGGTACTCGCTGCGCTGGCGCTTCACGCTCTCCTCGTAGGGCCTGCGCTCGAGGATGCCGAAGTCGACGAGGCGGCGCAGGCGGTCGGCGAGGACGTTGCGGGCGATCCCCGTCGCCTCGAGGTAGTCCTCGAAGGTGCGGGCGCGGAAGTAGGCGGCGCGCAGGATCGCGAAGACCCAGCGCTCGCCGAGCATCGCGCTCGTCCGCGAGATCGCGCAGTTGGTCTCAAGCAGCTGCTCGTGGCGCATCGCTGACGCGAGTCTAGCTGTGTGACCAATGTCCGTTGCAATTGCGAACTGAGCGATTTACGTTCCGTTTCGCTTTGCAACTGAGCAACCGGACACTGGCGCTTTTCGCCACCTGCGGAGGGGCGTTCCTCGCCTTCCTCGACACGACGATCGTCAACACCAGCTTCCCCGACATCCGCGCCTCGTTCGCGGATGCGACCCCGGCGGAGCTGAGCTGGATCCTCGACGCCTACTTCATCGCCCTCGCCGCCCTGCTCGTCCCCGCCGGCGGGCTCGCCGACCGCTACGGCCGCCGCCGGGTGTTCCTGATCGGGGTCGCGCTCTTCATCTCGACCAGCATGCTCTGCGCGGTCGCGCCGAGCTGGGAGCTGCTCGTCGCCGCCCGCGCGCTGCAGGGCCTCGGCGCCGCGATCATGGTCTCGGTCTCGCTCGCGCTGCTGCTGCCGCTGTTCCCGCTCGAGCGCCGCGCCGCGGGGGTCGGGATCTGGGGCGCCGCGGCCGCGCTGGCCGCGACCGTCGGCCCGCCGCTCGGCGGCGTCCTCGTCGAGATCGCGGACTGGCGCTGGATCTTCCTCGTCAACCTGCCACTGGGCGCGCTCGTCCTCCTGGCCACCCTCCGCGGGGTCGCCGAGAGCCGCGACGAGGAGGCGAGCGGGCTGCCCGACCTCGCCGGCTCGGCGCTCGCCGCCGCGGGCCTGGGAGTGCTCGCCCTCGGGATCGTCGAGGGCAACGGCTGGGGCTGGGGCTCGGCGGCGGTGATCGGCTGCTTCGCCGCCGCCGCCGTCCTGCTCGGCGCGGTGGTCGTCCGGAGCCGCAGCCACCCGCGGCCGATCGTCGACCTCGAGCTGTTCGGGATCCGCTCGTTCCGGATCGGCACGCTCGGCACGCTCCTCTTCGCCGCCGCCTTCTTCTCGACGATCCTCGGCAACATCCTCTTCCTCACCGGCGTCTGGGGCTACAGCGTCCTCCACGCCGGGCTCGCGGTGATGCCGGGGCCGCTGACCTCCGCCATCTTCGCCGGGCCCGCGGGCAAGCTCGCCGACCGCTTCGGCCACCGGGCCGTGATCGTGCCGGGCACGATCCTCTACGGCGCCGGGCTCGCGATCCTGATGAGCGCCGGAACCGAGCCCGATTACCTCGCCACCTGGCTGCCGGGAATGCTGCTCGCCGGCGCCGGGATCGGCCTCGCCTTCCCGACCCTCGGCGCCGCCGCCGCGGCCGAGATCCCCGCCGCCCGGTTCGGGATCGCGACCGCGCTCACCTCGGCCGGCCGCCAGCTCGGCGCCGTCCTCGGCACGGCGATCCTGATCGCGATCGTCGGCGAGCCCCAGACCCTCGCCGAGGCCGCGAGCGTCGCCGACGACGCCTACCTGTTCGGGATCGCCGCGGCGGTCCTCGCCGGGGTGGTGGCGCTCAGGCTGGTGCCCGAACGAAGCGCGCGGGCGGCACCGGCGGAGGCTCTCGCCACCGCGGATGCCCGAGGCGCGTAGCTAGGCCGCGACCTTCTCCGCCTGCTCGGCGATGGCCTCGGCCATGGCCGAGCGAGCCTCCTCGGGCTCGAGCACGACGAGGTCGCCGGCGCCGCGAAGGATCTCGCGGACGAGCCAGGAGACGCCCGCGTAGGGGAGCTCGGCGACGAGGGCGCCGTCGGCGAGCTCCTCGGTGACGGTGCGGTCCTCGCGCACCCAGCGAGCGCGCTCGGGCGAGACCCAGACGCGGGCGACGCGGGCGTCCTCGACCTCGCCCCGCTCGAGCCAGGACTCGCCGCCCGACATCTCCTCGAGCTGGAGCCGGGGCTCGACCTCGTCCTCGGTCAGCGTCGCCTCCTTGATCCGGTCGAGGCGGAAGTGGCGTACCGCCTCGCGGTTGAGGTCCCAGCAGACGACGTACCAGCCCTCGGTCCCGTTCTGCAGGCGGTGGGGCTCGACCATGCGCTTGTTGAACTGGTCCTCGTTCTCCTTGTAGTAGTGGAGCTCGAGCACCCGGCCGGAGGCGATCGCCTCGTTGACCGTGCGGACGACCTCGGAGTCGTCGGAGCCCGGCGCGATCTCGAGGCCCTCCTCGGAGGGGTCGTGACCGAGCGCGCCGGTGATCTTCTCGCGCGCCGAGCGCAGGCTCGCCTGCGGCAGGTGATCGCCGAGCAGGTCGATCGCGGCGATCAGCGCCTTCGCCTCGAGCGGCAGGAGCCGCGCCGGGCGGGCGAAGCTGTCGCCGTAGGTGTCGGCATCGACCTCGATCTCGGTGTCGCCGACGTCGGCGTAGAGGACGTACGTACCGCCGCCGAAGTTGACGACGTTGAGAACGGCGACGTCCTCGCGCAGCTCCTCCTCGCTGATCTTCAGCTGGTCCGTGACGTCGGCGATCTTCAGCGAGCGGTCGTTGCGGGCGGCGTCGATGAAGATCCCGGCGAGCGTCACCAGGCGGGCGAATCGCTCCGGGCGGATCACCGACTCGGAGCGGCCATTCGATCGACCGGCTTGCGCCGGGCTCGCCTCGATCGGGCGGTTGACCGTCTCGGCCACCTTGAACTCGCCCTCGTGGCGCTCGCGCAGCATCTGCAGCCGCTCGGTCGCCTCGAGCGCCAGCTCCGGCGGCTCGAGGATCCGGGCGTTGTTGCGCCAGGCGAGGGCCCAGGAGATCAGCTGATGGGCGGAGGCGAAGTCGGTCTCGAAGATCGAGCCCTTGCCCGGCGCGCCGTCGGACTTGCGGGCCGGCCGCATCTCGCCGTAGGTGCCGTAGTCGCGCTCGATCAGCCAGGCGATCCGGTCGCGGATGAAGACCTGGGCGCGGCCCGAGATCTCGCCCATCTGCCAGTCGGCGCGAGTCGCGTAGTCGCGGCGGTCGAAGTCCTCGGGCGGCGGGAAGTCGTGCTCCGCCTTGGAGGCGTAGGAGACCTTGCCCTGGATCCGCGAGAGCCGGAAGACGCGGACCGCGTCGCGCTCGTGCGAGTGGCCGATCAAATAGAACTGGCCGCCGCGGAAGACGAGGTGGTACGGGTTGACCTTGCGGTCGGAGATCTCGTCGCGCTGCATCGTGTAGTAGCGGAAGACGATCGTCTTGCGTCGCGAGATCGCGGTCTCGATCTTCGACAGCCGCTGCGAGAGCTCGCGGCCGCCGGTGCCCGCGGAGGCCTCGACCGAGACGTCGACGGGAGCGGTGTCGTTCCCCGTCAGCGGGCTGGGCCGTCCCCATGAGACCTGCTGCAGGGCCAGCCTCAGCGGCTCGGCATAGGCGAAGCGGCCGTCGAGGAGGACGAGCGCCGTCCGCATCGCCGCCAGCTCCTCGTCGGTGAACTGGATCGAGGGCAGGTAGTAGTTCTCCGGCGGCAGCGCGTAGAGCTCGGCCTCGAAGAAGCCCTCGCCCGGCTTCTGCACCTGGAGGTGGATGCCGAGGCTCTCGAGCTCGGCGCGGTCGGCGTAGAAGCGGCGCGCGAACGCGTCCTCGTTCATCGAGCTGTAGCCCTCGACCTCCTGCTTGATCTCGAGCGCCGAGACCGGGCGCCGGTTCGCCATCAGGAACGAGATCAGGGAGAGCTGGCGGATCAGCTTCTCGGTGTCCTTGGCCATCGCGGACCCACAATAGAGGCGGTCCGGGGGCTCTCCCAGGCGGAAATACGCCGTTTGCGGACGTTTTTGTGGCAAGTTCCCCACGTGCTGCGGCGAGAGGTGTCGTTCATCAGCGGCGGAGAGCAGATCGCCGCGTGGCTTTACGAGCCGGATGGCGGCGGCACAGCCCCCTGCGTGGTCATGGCCAACGGGCTCGGCGGCGTGCGGGAGGCGGGGCTGCCGCCGTACGCGGAGCGGTTCGCGGCCGCGGGGCTGGCGGTGGTGGTCTTCGACTATCGCCATTTCGGCGCATCCACCGGCGAGCCGCGACAGCTGCTGGACATCGGGCGCCAGCTCGACGACTGGCGGGCGGCGATCGCGTTCGCGCGCTCGCTCGAGGGCGTCGATCCCGAGCGCGTGGCGATCTGGGGCACCTCCTTCGGAGGCGGGCACGCGATCACGATCGCCGCCGAGGACCACCGGCTGGCGGCGGCGATCGCGCAGGTGCCGATGGCCGATGGAATCGCGGCGCTGGGCGTCTTCAGCGTGCGGCGGGCGCTGCGGGCGAGCTGGAACGGCCTTCGCGACGAGCTCGCGCGCCTCCGCGGCGCCGATCCCGTCTACGCGCCCCTGACCGGTCCACCGGGAAGCGCCGCGGCGCTGGTCGACGACGATGCCGAGGCCGGGTACGGGCGGCTGGTCCCGGAGCGGAGCACCTGGCAGAACCGCTTCACGGCGCGGCTCCTCCTGCGCTTCCCGCTCTACCGGCCGAAGCGCTCCGCCGGGCGGATCGAGTGCCCGCTGCTCGTCTGCGTGTGCGATCGCGACGGGGTGACGCCGCCCGGGGCCGCGGTCGAGGCGGCCGAGCGCGCGAGGCGCGGCGAGGTGGCCCACTACGACGGCCGCCATTTCGACATCTACGTCGACGAGCTCTTCGAGCGGGCGGTCGCCGACCAGACCGCCTTCCTGGAGCGTAATCTGCAGCAATGATCGGAGCGGGGACCTTCATCAGCCCACTGCTCAAGATCCTCACCACGGTGGCGATCCTGGCGGCGTCCTACTTCTTCATCGTCAAGCCGGTGCTCGAGACCACCGACAACGCGATCGATCGCGGCTTCGATTCGATCGAGGGCTTCGACGACTTCTCGCCGAACATCCAGAAGTCGGTTCGCCACGCGGAGAAGCTGCAGGAACAGCAGCAGGCGTCCTCGGCTGCGCAGATCGAGGAGGCCAACAAGCTCCTGAGCTGCATCACCGACGCGAACGGCAACGTCACCGTGATCCAGCGCTGCAACCAGCGCTTCGACCCGGCGAACCCTTCTAGCCGTCTTCGGGGAACAGCTCGGCGACGAGCTCCCGCGTGTGCTCGCCGAGCCCGGGCGCCGGCCGGTCCTGCTCCGGGCGGGCCCCGTCGTAGCGCAGCGGGCCGGCCGGCAGGGTCAGGTCGGGCCCGCCGAGCCGGGTCTCGAGCTGCATCGCGCCGCTCGCGCGAACGTGGGGATCGGCGATCACCTCCTCGAGCGTGAGCGTCACCGCGGCGGGGATCCCCGCCGCGGTCAGCGCCGCGCGCAGGTCCTCCGCAACCCAGACCTCGATCGCCTGCGCCAGTCGCGATCGCAGCTCCTCCTGGTTGTCCACGCGGCCGGCGTTGGTCTGGTAGCGCTCGTTCGCGGCGAGGTCGCCGAGGCCGAGCAGCTCGCAGAGGCGCCGCCACTGCCGCGTCTCCCAGACCGCGAGCCAGAGGAGCCCGTCGCGGGCGGCGAACTGGTCGGCGAGCAGCGCGTGGCTGGCGTTACCGAGCCGCTCCAGCGGCTTTCCATGGGCGGAGCGCATCGCGAAGCCCGTGCAGTTGAGCATCAGCCCGACCTCGAAGAGCGAGACCGTCACCCGCCGCGGCTCGCCGGATCGCTCGTGGTCGCGCAGGGCGCCGAGGGCTCCGAATCGCCGCGGTCATCGCTGTGGCGACGTCGACGACCGGCGCCCCGGCGCGGCGGGGCTCCCCCTCGGGGTCGCCGGTGAGCGCTGCGATCCCCGACATCGCCTGCACGATCGGGTCGAGGGCGGCGCGCTCGGCGTACGGGCCGCGGTCGCCGAAAGCGCTGACCTCGACGACGACCCCGGCAGCGTCGAGGCCGAGGCGCTTCGCCGAGGCAGGCCGCTGGTTGTGGACGACGATGTCGGACCCGGCGACGAGCCGGGTGACGACCTCGGCGCTGCCGGTCGTCGGAGAGATCGACCGAGACGCCGCGCTTGCCGCGGTTGGCGAAGGCGAACGTGGCCGAGGTGTCGTCGTCGAGGACGCCCCCGATCCGCCGCAGCGGGTCACCCGGCCCGAACTCGAGCTTGACCACGTCGGCGCCGAGGTCGCCGAGCATCGCGGCCGCCAGCGGCCCCGCGATGAAGCTCGCGGCATCCAGGACGCGGATGCCCTGGAGCGGAGCGCTCACAGCTCCCGCTCGTAGACGAACATCACCGGTCCGTCCGGGCGACCCTCGCGGTTCGTGAACCCGGCGCTCTCGTAGAGCCCACGGGCGGCGACGTCGTCCTCGCTCGTTCCGAGCTCGATCCAGAGCGCGCCCTGCTCGCGCGCCGTCCGCATCGCGGCCTCGAGCAGGGCCCGGCCCAGACCCTGCCCGCGCCGCCCGGGGGCGACGTAGAGCTCCTCGAGGAGGGCGTGCATCCCGTCCTCGAAGACGAGCCGGCGAAAGCGGAGGACCCCGATCCCGTCGGGCCCCTCGCCGGCGAGCAGGACGGTGGCCTCCCCCGAGGCGATCATCGGGCCGAGCCGCTCGCTGAGCACCGCGGGCCCGGGGGTGAAATCGTCGTACTCGGTGTTGAAGTCGTGCAGGAGGCGGGCCGCGTCAGCCGCGTCGTCGGGCGAGGCGATGCGGACCGGCTCGGCGAGACGCAACGTGGCTACTCGTCGCGCGGCGTGATCCGGAAGATCGAGACGACCTCCGCCTGGTGGGCCTCGGGATGCACGACGTAGGCGCTCGGGCCGCCGCCGAACCAACCTGCGTTCTCGTTGTCGCCGACGAACACGCCGGGGTGGTGCTTGCCGTCGCCGTCCTCGACCCAGACCGGGTCGCCCTCCTTGAAGCCGTGTGGCTCGGCCTCGTTCATCGGCTCCAGCCTAAACGTCAGAGCGCGTGGATCGCGGGGACGACGCGGTCCCAGCTCTCCGGCGGCAACTCGTGGCCGACGGCGTCGAGGACGAGGAGGCGGGCGCCGGGGATCGCGGCGGCGAGCGCCTCGCCGTGGCCGACCGGGAACATCGGGTCGTCTGCGCCGTGGACGACCAGCGCCGGGAGGTCGAGGTCCTCGAGCCGTCCCGACGGCGCCGTCGCCGTGGTCCATCACGTCATGGTTGGCGATCGCGGCGATGTCGGCGGCGCGGTCGACGGCGGCGCCGACCCTCGCCCGGGCCTCCGCGACGTCGAACTCGCGGGCCGGGCTGGCGAGCGCGCGCTCGTAGGCGACCAGGTAGTCGACGACCGCGTCGCGGTCCGCCCAGTCGGGCTGGGGCTCGTCGAAGGCGAGCGGCTCGACGCCGTCGGGGTGCGGGATTGCCGGCAGGGGGCGGTCGGCGAAGCCCGTCGAGATCAGCGTGAGCGAGGCGACGCGCTCGGGGCGCTCGAGCGCGACCTCCTGCGCGATCCCGCCGCCGGCCGAGATGCCGACGAGGTCCGCGCGCTCGACGCCGAGCGCGTCGAGGACCCCAAGCGCGTCGGCGGTGAGGTCCCAGCCCGTATAGCCGGGCTCGCCGGGCGGATAGGTGATCGACTGCCCGGTGTCGCGGTGGTCGTAGCGGACGACGCGGCGCCCGCCGGCCGCCAGGCGCTCGCAGAGCTCGGGCGGCCAGCCGTCCATCGACGAGCCCAATCCGGCGATCAGGAGGAGCGGCCGGTCACCGGGATCGCCGAACTCGTCGACGCACAGCTCCACACGGTTCGCCACAACCGTCCGCACGCGGCGGAGATTACGCCGCGCGCGAGAGGAAGTACGCCGAGGAGTCGATGCCGCGGTCGAAGCCGGACCAGGCCTCGCCGTCGGGCAGGGCGCGCTCGATCCGGTCGAAGCTGCCGAGGGTGCCGCCGAGGTTGTCGATCGCGTGCACGAGCGTCGCCTCGCGCGTGGCGGGGACGACCGGGGAGCCCTGCTCGAGCTTGCCGTGGTGGGAGAGGACGATGTGCAGGATCGCGCGGGCGAGCGGCGGCGGGAAGCCCTCGATCGACTCGATCTCGCGACGGACCATGTAGTAGCCGAGCGGGATCTCGCCGAGCAGGCGGCCGTCGTCGGTGAGGTCGATGGCGAGCGGGTCGTCGTTGTAGGCCTCGGTCTTGCCGATGTCGTGCAGCAGCCCGCCGGTGACGGCGACGTCGCGGTCGATGCCCGGGAAAGGCGGAGGCGGCCGCGCTGACCGCCTGCGCGACGGAGAGCGAGTGGTCGAGCAATCCGTGCCTGTAGGCCTGGTGGTAGAACTTCGCCGCCGGCGCCTCGCGGAAGCGCCGCCAGCGGGGGGTGCCCTCGCCGAAGAAGCGGTCGAGCAGGGCGGCGAGGTGAGGGTCCTGGATCGTCGCGATCAGGGCGCGCAGGTCGCCTTCGAGGCGCTCGACGGGGGTGTCGGCGACGTCGAGCAGGTCGGCGCTGTCGTATTCGCCCTCGGCGGCGGCGCGGATCCGCTGCAGGGTCACGCTCGCGCCGTAGCGCTCGTGCACCGAGTAGCGGCCCTCGGCGATCACGATCGACCCCGCGGCGCAGAGGTCGAAGACCTCGTCGACACCCTCCCAGAGCTTGGCGGGGATGCGGCCGGTGCGATCGGCGAGAATCAGCTGCAGCCAGTCGCTGCCGTCCTTCTTCCGCCGGCGCTCGCGGCCGCGGACGACGAAGGCGGCCGTCACCTGCTGGCCGTCGGCGAGGTCGCGGATGAAGATCCGGGCGGCGCTGCCGTTTTGTGCCCCATTTGCAGGGGAATCCCCGTTGACCGGGATGGTGCCGTCGATGCCGAGCTGGGCGTTCATCTGATCGTCGTGAAAGTAGAGAGCGCGCCGGACGGCTGAACTCTCCCTGGCTAAGTCGCGGATCGGGAGGAAAAGCTGACGTCGCGCTAGCGCGCCGCGATCAGCTCTTCGGCCGCGGCCTCGGCCGCCGAGATCTGCTCGGCGACGAGGTCGAGGCCCGAGTCCCAGAAGCCGGGGTCGGCGAGGTCCACGCCGACGATCTCCCCGAGCTCCTCGGGTGAGCGCGACCCGCCGGCCGCGAGCATCTCGAGATAGGCGGGGACCATCGCCTCTCCCTCCGCCTCGTACTTGCGGTAGACCGAGAGCGCGAGGAGCTGGCCGTAGGCGTAGGCGTAGACGTAGCCCGGGGCGCCGATGAAGTGGGGCACGTAGGACCACCACGAGCCGTAGCCGTCGGTGAGCTCGACGCTGTCGCCGAGCAGGTCCGACTGGGTCGAGCCCCAGAGCTCGCCGAAGCGCTCGACCGAGAGCTCGCCCTCGGCGCGCCGGGCGCGGTGGACCGCGTCCTCGAAGCGGTTCATCGCGATCTGGCGGAAGACGGTCGCGATCTGGCCCTCGACGGCCTCGGCGAGCAGGGAGAGCCGCGACTCCGGGCTCTCGGCCTCGGCGAGCAGGCGGCCGAGGACGACCTGCTCGGCGAACACCGAGGCGGTCTCGGCGACGGTGAGCGGTGTGTTCTGGTGGAAGGTGCCCTGCTCGCGGGCGAGCGTCTGGTGGAGGCCGTGGCCGAGCTCGTGGGCGAGGGTGAGGACGTCGTTGCGGGTGTCGGTGTAGTTGAGCATCACGTAGGGGTGGACCTCGGGCACCGTCGGCGCCGAGAAGGCGCCGCCGCGCTTGCCCTCCCGCGGCGGCACGTCGACCCAGCGCTCGTCGACGAAGCGGTCGAAGACCTCGGCGGCCCGGTCCGAGAAAGAGGCGAAGGCGTCGCGGACGATCGTCCGCCCCTCGTTCCAGGGGATCTCGACGTCGTCGGCGGAGACGCTGGCCATCCGGTCGTAGTCGGCGAGCCGTTCGATGCCGAGGAGCCGCGCCTTCACCCGATACCAGCGCCGGGCGAGCTCGTAGCGGCCCTGGACGGCGTCGACCAGCGCCTGGACCGACTCGTCCGAGGCCTCGTTGGAGAGGTTGCGAGCGGCGATCCAGTCCGGGTAGTCGCGCAGGCGGTCGGCGGTCGCCTTGTCCTGAAGCAGGGTGTTGAAGACGTAGGCGCGCGTGCGCAGGCCGGGCTCGAGCGCCTCGGTCACCGCCTCCGCGGTCCCGCGCCGGACGTCGCGGTCCGGATCCCGGAGCTTGGAGAGGGCGACGTCCAGCGCCGCCGGCTCGGCGCCGGGGACCTCGACCCTGATCGCCGAGGTGAGCTCGTCGAAGAGCCGGCTCCAGGCCGAGCAGCCGGTGACGCTGAGCTCGGTGACGATGAGCTCCTCGGGCTTGGAGAGGACGTGCGGGCGGTAGCGGCGCTCGAGCTCGAGGTGGTGCCGGCAGAAGTCGAGCCCCTCACCGGCCAGCAGCTCGTCGGCGCGCTCGTCGTCGATCGCGACCCACTCGAGCTCGAAGAAGAGCAGCTTCGTCTGCACCTGCGTGGCGCGCTCGGTAACCCGCTGCATGAGCGCGCCGGTCACCGGGTCGGCCGTGTCCGCCGAGAAGGCGAGCTGCGCGTAGCTGCCGGCCCGCCCGACCAGCTCCGAGATGCGCGCAAGGGCGAGCATCGCCTCGCGGAGGCCCTCCGAGTCGAGCTCGGCGACCTTGCCCTCGTGCTCCGCAGCGAACCGCTCGGCGAGCGCGTCGGCCTCGTCGATGAGGGCGTCGACGCGCTCGGCGCCTGCGCCCTCGGCCGCGGCTGGGACCTCGGACCCTTCGAGCAGGTGCTCGAGGTCCCAGCCGGGAAGCGTCTCGGTGCGTTCGGCGGTCTCCGGGGTGCCCACTCAGGCGATGCTAGCCACCCTGCCCCGAGGGCAATTGGGTCAGCCGGAAGTTGTTGCCCGAGGGATCGCGGAACGAGGAGTCGATCCCGTACGGCCGCTCCTCTGGCTCGTCCACGAACTCGACGCCTCGCTCCTTCAGGGCCGCGTACGAGGAGCGGACGTCGTCGGTGGTCAGGAAGACGGTGCCGGCGAAGCCCTTCGACATCAGCTCCTCGACCTGTGCCTTCGTCTCGGCATCCATGACCGGCTCGCCGGGGATGGCCATGAGGACGATCGAGACGTCGTCCTGGCCAGCCGGCCCGACGGCGAGCCAGCGGAAGTCACCCATCTCGGGCATCGTGACGTCCTCGCGGACCTCCATCCCGAGCTTCTCGGTGTAGAAGGCGAGCGCCTCGTCCTGGTCGTGGACCCAGAGCTGCGCGTAGGAGACCTTCATCGTCGTTTCCTCCTTGGTCGATTGCGAGAAGGCGACCCTAGGCGCCGGCAGCGCCCGGACTTCTCGAAACGTGCTGTTTCGAGGGCGGAGGATCAGGCGATGGCGAGGGGCAGAATCGAACTGCCGACACCACGATTTTCAGTCGTGTGCTCTACCAACTGAGCTACCTCGCCGGGTTGGGCGGGAAGGCTAGCGAGGGATCAGCCGGTGGTCAGCCCGCCGAGAACCGCCAGGCACTCGTCGGTGTTCGGGTCGCCGCTCAGGTTCGGGCGCGAGACCGGGAAGCTCTTGCCGTCGATCGTCATCGTCGCGCCCTTCGACTTGGCGCCCTCGGGCAGGTCGGACACCGAGACGGAGGAACGCGGGTACGAGGCCTGCTCGCCCGAGAGGATCTTGAGCTCGTAGTGGGAGGAGCCCTCGTCGCTACCGCCGGCCGCCTTCCAGGCGACGACGCGTTCGGGGGTGACGGCGAGCACGAAGTGGCGGGGCAGGAGCTTCGAGCGCCGCGGTCGCAGGACCTCCCAGACGGCGAGCCCGGTGACCATCCCGGCCGTCGTCGGCGCCTTGCCCTGCCGCAGGTGGCCGACCGCGAGGACCTCGCCGTCGACCTCCGTGTCGATCCAGCCGCTCGCGGCGATCTCCTGCTTCATCGAGTCCGGGTCGGTGTTCATCCAGAGCACGGGCACGATCCTATGCCGCGCCGGCCCGGAGAGGCCACCCCCGGGGATGTGCCCTAGAAGCCGGAGACGTTCAGCAGGCGTTCCTTGATCGGGTCGGGATCGTCCGCGTCGGACCAGTCGAGCGTCCCCGCCGACTGCAGGGCGGCCTTCGTCTGCGCCGGGGTCGAGCCCGGGTGCGTGGACTCGTAGAGAGCCGCAGCGCCGGCGACGTGCGGGCTCGCCATCGACGTACCGGAGATCGTGTTGTAGCCCGAGCCCATCCAGGTCGAGTTGATGCACACGCCGGGGGCGATGATGTCCACGTCCGCGCCGTAGTTCGAGAAGCTCGCGAACGTGTCGTCCTGATCGCTGGTGCAGGTCGACGCGGCGCCTCCGCCGGGCTTGCCGTTGAAGTCTGCGAGCGCGGAAACGGTGATCACCTCGTCGTACGCGGCCGGGGCCGAGTTGGCAGCGTCCTCGCTGTCATTGCCGGCGGCGACCGCGAAGGTCACTCCGGCGCCCACCGCCCGGCAGATCGCCTGGTGCTCGGCGTCGCCGTCGGTCCGGCCGCAGTTGCCGTCGTCGGACCCGCCACCGCTCAGGCTCATGTTCGCGACCTCGATCGAGCCGGCGTTCGCGGTCACGTAATCGATCCCGCAGATGATGTCGGACTGGAGCCCGACGCCGGCGGCGTTCAGGACGCGGACGTTCCAGATCCGGGCGCCCGGGGCCATGCCGACGACGCCCTGCTGGTTGTCGAGCGCGCCGACGGTGCCGGCGACGTGGGTGCCGTGGCCGTTCTGGTCATCGGCGCCGCCGAGGCCGAACAGCGAGCAGTTCTTGTTCTGGGTCACCTTCAGATCGGGGTGGTTGGCCTGGACGCCGGTGTCGATCACGGCGACGTCGACGTCGACGTCGCCGCCGTTGCCGCCGATCGCGGCGGTCGGGCTGAGGTCGGCGTCGGCGCGGTCGATCCCGGTCGGCGTCGTCTGCGCGGCCGTCGTCACGCGCCGGTCGGCCTGGACGTATTCGACAACCGGGAGCGCCTCGACGGTTGCCGCCGTCGCCGGGCTCATCCGGGTCGAAAAGCCGTCGAGCGCGTGCCGGTAGACGTGACCGGTCTCGAGGCCGAGATCCGATGCCACCGAGGCGGCGTCGGCGCCGTCGTCGAGGACGACGATGTAGCGGTCCGTGGCGGCGGAAGCTCCTGCCGGCACGACAAGGGCGGCACACGCGAGCGCGGCAAGGCAAAGCAGGAATCTCTTCACTTGGATAACCCCTCCGAGGCTTTTGACTCTGGACAACGACCTTCCGCGCGTGTCCCCCAACCCGCGCGGGTCCCATGCCCTGCCTACCCGTCAGCTATGGGACCAAACGTCGTAACGGACGGCACGACCCTGGCCTATTCGGCCGACTGGGCCTGCTCGAGCGCGCTCTCGACGGCCTCCGCCGGGTCGGCCGCGAGCACGATCCCAGCCTCCTCGGAGGCGCTCGCGAGCTCCCAGGTCCGCAGGCCGATCACGGGCCTGCCGAGGCGGCGCGCGAAGGCGATCTCCGAGAGCGTCCCCCACGCCCCGCCGACCGCGATCACCGCATCCCCGGAGGCGACGACGGCGAGGTTCCGCGCCTGGCCGATGCCGGTCGCGACCGGGTGGGTCACGTGCGGGTTTGCGTCCCCCGGGTCCGCGGTGGGCAGGATCCCGATCACCTCGCCGCCGGCGGCGGCGGCCCCGCGCGCGGCCGCCTCCATCACGCCGCCGAGGCCGCCGCATACGAGCCGGGCGCCGGCCCGGGCGAGAAGGCCCCCGACCTCCTCGGCGATCGCGGCGAGCTCGGCGTCCTCGGCGCCGGCGCCGATCACGCTGATCTGAGGCGGCCTCGTCACGCCGCCCGCGGGCGCTTCAGCGGCCGCGCCTCGGCGCCGATCGCGTTGATCGTCGCCTCCATCAGCTGGAGCGCGCCCGCCTTGTGGAGGGGCTCGTTCAGGTTGCCGCACTTCGGGCTCTGCACGCAGGACGGGCAGCCCGCGCGGCAGGGGCACTCGCCGACCAGCCGGGCGGCGTCGCCGACGAGCCGGTCGAAGCGCTCGAACCCCTGGCGGGCGATGCCGACGCCCCCCGGGTGGCCGTCGTAGATGAAGATCGTCGGCCGGCCGGTCTGGAAGTGGACGTTCGTGGAGAGCCCGCCGATGTCCCAGCGGTCGCACATCGCCAGCAGCGGGAGCACCGCGATCTGCGAATGCTCGGCGGCGTGCAGGGCGCCGAGCTGGTGCTCGGGAGGCAGCGCGGCGGGCCCGGCGAGCTCGTCGCCGAGCTCGTACCAGAGCGCCTGGGTCGGGAAGTTCTGCTCGGGGAGGTCGAGCGCGACCATCTCGATCACCTCGTGGTCGGAGAGGCTCTTGCGCTGGAACGCCATCACCTGCTCGGTGACCGATACCTCGCCGAAGGAGAGCTCGAGCGCGCCGATCGACCGGCGCTCGGCGATCTCCTCGATGAAGACCTCGGTCTCCTTCTTCGGCTGCGTGTACCAGTCGCCGTCGAAGGGCTCGACGATCGCCCGCCGCGCGTCGACATCGAGCTCGCGGACCTCGTACGAGCGGCCGAAGTGCAGGTAGACGGCGCCCGGGTGGACGGTCGAGAAGGCGCGCTCGGCCTCGACGGTGCCGAGCATCTCCCCCGAGGCGGCCTCGACGACGGCGACCGAGTCCGCCGACGCCGAGCGCAGCGAGATCGCTCCCGCCGGGAAGCCCGGTCCGCGCGGGTAGTAGCGGCCGCCCCTTCCCTTGCCGCAGCTCGCCCTGGCGCACGAGCTCGGCCGCGCCCTGCTCCCAGTCGGAGTCGAGGATCTCGGCGTCCTCGGCGCCGAGCGGCGCCTCGAAGGCGGCGGCCAGCAGGTGCGCGAGCCTGATCCGCTCGTTGCGGTGATCGAGGATCGCCGCCTCGACGGGCCGCTCGAGGAACTCGTCGGGGTGCCGGCAGAAGAACTGGTCGAGCGCGTCCTGGCCGGCGACGTACATCGCGATCCCCTCGCGCCTGCGCCCGGCCCGGCCCCACATCTGGCGCAGGCTGGCGACGGTGCCCGGGAAGGTGGTGCAGATCGCGGCGTCGAGCTCGCCGATGTCGATCCCGAGCTCGAGCGCGTCGGTGGCGACCACCGCGAGCAGCTCGCCCGACGAGAGCCGCGCCTCGATCTCGCGGCGCTGCTGCGGCGTGTAGCCGGCCCGGTAGGGCGCGATCCGGTCGGCGAGCTCGCCGTGACCCTGGTCCTCGAGGCGCATCTTTGCGAAGCGCTGGATCAGCTCGATCCCGCGGCGGCTGCGCAGGAAGCAGATCGTCCGCACGCCGGCGGCGACGAGGTCGGCGAGCAGCTCGGCCGACTCCGAGAGCGGCGAGCGCCGCGTCCCGAGGTCCTCGTCGATCAGCGGCGGGTTCCAGATCCCGATCCGCCGCCGGGCCCGCGGCGCGCCGTCCGAGTCGATCAGGGAGAACGGCTCCCCGACGAGCCGCTCGGCGAGCTCGACCGGGTTCGCGATCGTCGCCGAGGCGAGGACGAACCGCGGGTTCGCGCCGTAGATTCGCGCGACGCGGCGCAGCCGCCGCATGACGTTGGCGACGTGGGAGCCGAAGACGCCGCGGTAGGTGTGGGCCTCGTCGAGGACGATCCACTCGAGGTTGGCGAGCACGTCTCCCCAGCGCTTGTGGTGGGGCAGGACGCCGACGTTGAGCATGTCCGGGTTGGTCAGGATCAGGTTCGAGCGCTTGCGGATCTGCGGCCGGTCCTCGCGCGGCGTGTCGCCGTCGTAGATCGCGTGGCGCAGCGTGCCGAGGCGGAGCTCGGAGAGCTTTCGCGCCTGGTCCTGGGCGAGCGCCTTGGTCGGATAGAGGTAGATCGCACGCCCGGCGGGATCGCGGGTCAGCGAGTCGAGAACGGGCAGGTTGAAGGAGAGCGACTTGCCGGAGGCCGTGCCGCTGGTGACGATCAGGTTGCCCTCGGCGGCGGCCTCGAGCGCCTCGAGCTGGTGCGAGAAGAGGCGCTCGATGCCGGCGCCGCGCAGGGCCGCGACGAGCTCGGGATGGAGCGTGTCGGGGATCTCCGCCGTCTGGGCCAGGCGCGGCGGCAGCGCGCTCGCCTCGACCAGGCGGCCGTCGTCGACGCCGGCTCCGACGACCCACTCCCAGGCGGTCTCGACCGCGGCGCCCGACGCCTGGTCAGCCATGGGCGATCCGGCCGGCGACCCGAACCGCGTCGAGCGCGCTCGCGTCGTGGAGGCGCAGCACCTGGGCGCCGGCCGTGACCGCGAGCGCCGCCGCGGCGCAGGTCGCCCACTCGCGGTCGGCCGCCGGCGAGCGCTCGTCCCAGGAGCCGGCGAGCACGGCGCCGAGGAAGTCCTTGCGCGAGAGCGAGAGGAAGATCGGCCGGCCGAGCGCGTGCAGCTCCGCCAGCCGCCGCAGGATCTCGAGGTCGTCCTCGACCGAGAGGTCGAAGTCGAGCCCGGGGTCGATCGCGATCCGGCGCTCGTCGATCCCGGCCGAAACCGCCGCCTTGATCCGTTCGCCGAACCAGTGGACGAGGTAGGCGACCGGGTCGTCGATACGGCGGGGAGCTCGCGGTCGACCCGCGGCGGGCCCTCGATGTGCATGAGCACGTAGGAGGCGCCCGACTCCGCGACCGCCGCGAGCATCTCCGGATCGCCGCCGCCGATGTCGTTGACGATGCTCGCCCCGGCCTCCACCGCGCGCCGCGCCACGACCGGGCGAGAAGGTGTCGGCGCTGATCGGCACGCCGGTCCGCTCGGCGAGGCCGGCGACCGCGGGGACCAGGCGCGCCGACTCCTGATCGGGGTCCACCGGCGGGCCGCTGCGGGCGGCGACGGCGCCGACGTCGAGCAGATCGAAGCCCGCCTCGGCGAGGCGCAGCCCGTCGGCGACGGCGCCCTCGGGCGTGCCGCTGCGCGCGCCCTCGAAGAAGGAGTCGTCGGTGACGTTGACGATCCCGGCGCCGAGCGGGGCGGTGAGGTCGAGCTCGCGATCGGGGAGCGACCAGGAGGTCGCGCGGGCGGCGACGATCGCGTCCTGCGGCATCCTGGCTACGGTACCCCGCCGTGGCGCTGCGCTGTGTCTACACGGACCTCGACGGGACCCTCCTCGGAATGGGGGGCTCGCTCTTCCGCGACGCCGAGGGCAATTTCTCGCGGGCCCAGTCGCGCGCGCTCGAGGCGCTTCACCGCGCCGGCGTCGAGGTCGTCGTCAAGTCCGGGCGCCGCGAGGCGCAGGTGCTCGAGGACTCGCGGCTGATGGGCCAGACCGCCTACATCTACGAGGCCGGGTGCGCGATCGTGATCGACCGGGAGCGCACCTACCTGACCGGCGACCTCGTCTCCGACGAGGAGGGCACGCGTCTACGAGAAGATCGTCGCCGCCGGCGTCCCGGACCTGCTCTTCGAGGCGTTCCCGGGCCGGCTCGAGTACCACTCGCCCTGGCACGTCGGTCGCGAGCTCTCCCACCTCTTCCGCGGCAAGATCGAGGTCGACGAGGCGAACGCGCTGCTCGCCGAGCAGGGCCACGATCACCTGCGCTTCCTCGACAACGGCGCGATCGGGCGGCCGATGCCGGGGATCGAGATCACCCACGCCTACCACCTGGTCCCCGCGGAGGCCTCGAAGGCGAAGGCCGTCGCCTTCCACATGCGCGTCCGCGGCTACGTGCCCGAGGAGTGCATCGCCATCGGCGACTCGGCCGAGGACCTCGGCGTCGCCGCCGTCGTCGGCCGCTTCTTCGTCCCCGCCAACGGCCCGGCGCGCGACCCGGGCATCCGCGAGGCGATCGCCGGCCTCGCGAACGTGACCGTGACCGAGGGCGCGATGGGCGACGGCTTCTACGAGGCGGTCGTCGGAACGCTGGCCGATGCGAGCTGAGGGCCGATTACTAGACTCGAAGAGGTGAGCCACGAGCACGCGACCGACGCCGAGGAGGAGTACCTGCAGAGCATGTTCTGGCTCGAGGAGGCGGGGCTGCCGATGACCGGCGCGAACATCGCCCGCGCGATGCGGCTCTCGGCCCCGACCGTGCACGAGATGATCGGCCGGCTCGAACGCGACGGCTACGTCAGTCGCTCCGACGACAAGTCGCTCCGCTTCACCGACGAGGGCCGCGAGCACGCCCGCGCGATCGTCCGCCGCCACCGGCTGATCGAGCGCTTCCTGACCGACGTCCTCGGGATCCCCTGGGACGAGGTCCACGAGGAGGCCGAACGGCTGGAGCACGCGATGTCGCCGGTGCTCGAGGAGCGAATGCTCGCCGCGATCGGCGACGCGACCACGTGCCCGCACGGGCACCCGATCGTCGAGGGGGCGCGCGAGCAGGGCTCCCTGCTGGCCGACTGCGAGTTCGAGGCGAACGTCGAGATCCTGCGGTTCGAGAACGAGGCCGAGGAGCTACTCCACTACCTCAAGGACACCGGGCTCCACCCCGGCCTGACCGGGACGATCGGCAGCGCCAACGGCGACGAGGTGATCGTCAGGTCCGCCGACGGCGAGCACCGGGTCGCCCGCGACGTCGCCGAGACCGTCTCGGTCCGCGCCGACCCGGCGCCGCCATCCCGGCCGCCGCTGCCGGACCAGCTCGTCCTCTCCAGCGACCGCTACGGCCGCTAGCCGCGGAGATAGGCGAGCACGGCCAGCACGCGCCGGTGCTCCTGGCCCGTGGTCGGGATCTCGAGCTTCGAGAGGACGCCGGTGATGTGGCGCTCGACCGCGCGCTCTGAGAGCACCAGCTCCGCGCAGATCGCCTTGTTGGAGAGGCCCTGGGCCATCAGCTCGATCACCTCGCGCTCGCGCGGCGTCAGCGTCGCCAAGGGCTCGTCCTGCTTGCGGCCGACCATCTTGGAGACGACATCCGGATCGAGCGCCGAGCCGCCGGCCGCGACCCTGCGAACGGCGTCGACGAATCGGTCGACGTCCTCGACTCGGTCCTTCAGCAGGTAGCCGACGCCCTCCGCCCCATCGGAGAGAAGCTGGACGGCGTAGTGCTCGTCGACGTACTGGGAGAGAACGAGCACGCCTGTGCCCGGCAGCTCCTGCCTGATCTCTCGCGCTGCCCGCAGCCCCTCGTCCTCGTGGGCGGGCGGCATCTTGATGTCGACGATCGCGACGTCGGGCTTGTGCGCGCGTACCTTGCGCATCAGGTCCTCGGCGTCGCCGGCCTGGCCGACCACGTCGATCCCCGCCTCCGTGAGCAGGCGGGCGATCCCCTCGCGCAGCAGCACCGAGTCTTCCGCGATAACTACTCGCATGGGACCCGCGACCTCACGAGGGTGCCTTCCCCCGCCGGGCTCACCACCTCGAGCTCGCCGCCGAGCGCGGAGACCCTGTCGGCGAGGCCCCGCAGACCGGAGCCGCTGCCGGGATCGGCGCCGCCGCGACCGTCGTCGCGCACCTCGACGACCAGCTCGCCGTCGCGGCGGACGGCGCGGACCTCGGTGCGCTCGGCCTCGGCGTAGCGGGCGACGTTGGTGAGGGCCTCGGCGACGACGAAGTAGGCGGTCGCCTCGAGCGGCGCCGGCAGCCTCTCCTCCGGCGCCTCGATCAGCACGACCGGGGTATGGGATGCCTCGACCAGCGTGGTCAGGGCCGGTCCCAGGCCGCCATCCGAGAGCACCGCCGGGTGGATCCCCCGGGCGAACTCGCGCAGCTCGGCGGTCGCCGAGGCGAGCTGGTCGATCGCCTCGTCGATCATGGAGACCGCCTCGGCATCGCCCGCCTCGAGGCGCGAGCGGGCGAGCCGCAGCGTCAGGCCGAGGTTGACGAGCCGCTGCTGGGCCCCGTCGTGGAGGTCCCGCTCCAGTCGCCGGCGCTCGCCGTCAGCGGCCTCGACGATCCGCGCGCGCGACGCACGCAGCTCGGCTTCGGCCCGCTTCAGCTCGGTCATCTCGCGGATGTAGCCCGTGAACTTCGGCGGCCCCGGGAGGTTGATCCGGGTGATCGTCAGCTCGACCGGGAACTCACTGCCATCAGCGCGCATCGCGGTCATCTCGAGACGCTTGCCGAGGACGTGCGCCTCCTCGGTCTCCACGTAGCGCGCGAAAGCGGCTCTGTGGCGCGGCGCGAAGCGACGGCGGAATGACGAGGTCGGCCATGTCGGCACCGACCGCCTCGGCGGCCCGGTATCCGAACACGCGCTCGGCGGCCGGGTTGAACTCGAGCACCGCACCGAGCTCGTCCACGGTGATCACGCAGTCGAGAGCGGCGTCGAGGATCGCCCGTTTGCGCTCGGCGCTGTCGCGGAGCTCGGCCTCGGCGCGCCGGCGGACGACGAACTGGCCGATCTGGCTGCCGAGGCTTCCCATCGTCGCGAGCAGCTCGTCGTCCGGGGTACGCGGCGCGCGGGTGAAGAACTCCATCACCCCGATCGTGCCGCCCGGGCTCGCGATCGGAAAGCCGAAGGCGGCCACGAGGCCGACCGCGTCTGCGACGCTCGCGCGGGGGAAGTTGGGGGCGTTCGGAAGGTCGGTGAGCCAGGCCGGCTCGCCGCTCTGCCAGACCCGTCCGGGCAGGCCGACGCCCGGGGAAAGATGGAGCGACCGGGTCGAGCCCGCGAAGGCGCCGGGGTCGAACCCGTCCGCCGACCAGACCTGGACGCAGACGAGCCCGCGGTCATCGGGCGCGGCGACCCAGAGGGCGCCGAAGTCCCACTCGAGCGCCTCGCCGATCGCGGCGAGGACCCGCGGATAGAGCGACTCCTCGTCATCCGTGACGGCCAGGATGCGCGCCACCGCATGATCTGCCCTGAGTGCAGCGGGAGCGGGCACCGGACCGACCGTAACGCTGCCTCTCCCGCTCCGCAAGCGCGCGCTCATCCGACGAGCCGCTGGATCCTCGCGACGAGAGCTCGTCCTTGGGCAGGAAGCCGCGGGCGCCGGTCTGCCGGGCGAGCCCCGCGTAGTCGCTTTCCGCGCGGGTCGAGGTCAGCACGACGGCGGGAGCGCCGGGGACGCCGGCAGATCCGGCGGGCCACGTCGAAGCCGCTCTCCTCGGTGAGGTTGACGTCGAGCAGGACGACGTCGGGCCCGAGCTCGCGCGCGGCGCGCGCGGCCGTTACGCCGTCGGCCGCCGCGCCCACCACCTCGAAGCCCTCGTCCTCGAGCAGCAGGGTGGCGAGGCGGCGGAAGCCGGGGTCGTCGTCAACGATCAAGACGCTCGTCATCGCAGTCCTGATTCTCGCCGCCTGGGCGGTACCCGTGTGTACGGGTAGCCGCACATCGGCCAGGTGCTCGCCCCCCGCCGGATTCGCCGGTTTCCCCGCCTTATCGCGGCGCTCGCTCCGCTGGGAGATTGGCCGCCCCACCCGGAGACGGAAACCCAGCGAAGATCCATGCACTCCGCAACAAGTATGATCCTCGGACTCGCCGCAGTCGCCGCCCTCGTGGCTGCGCGATGCGGCGTGCACTTCGGAGGACTCCGAACGTCGTCGGCACGGCCGGCAAGGCGACTCGGCGATCGCGAAGAACGGCGGGACAAGCGCTCGACAGGCCGCCACAGCAGAATCGCGACCTCCTGGCGCTGGACGAAGGCCGGCCCGGGGCCGCAGGGCGACTTGCCGGCGCGCCGAGGGCTCGTCGCAGCGGCGTTCCCGGCACGGACCTCACCGACGCGGCGCCACTGGGCCGATATCGAGAACCGCAGGGGACCGGCCGCGAATCAGCGGCCTGGAGCATCGTGGCTCGGACCAGCGCCGAGCACGGCTCGGAGCAACTCGGGTCAGCGATCAAGGGGCGTGTCAGGTCGGTCGTGCCCGGCGCGGGCAAGCAGGTCGATCCAGGACTACCTTCCGGCGCACGTCTCCGGAACCGGCAAGCCACCGGGGCATCAACCGCCGAGACGTGATGCACCGCAACGTCGAGCCCTCGACGGCGTCAAGCTCGTCCGGCGACGACGGCGCGTCATCGCCGAAGCCGCGGAGATCGAGGCATATGCGGGCAACTGGTTGCTGGGCGCCAACGCCTACTGCGCCCACGTCGAGTAACCGCACCGACGACAGCGGATACCAACGCACGGAGCGGCGGCCTCAGGGCCGCCGCTTCTGCGTCCGGCGACGGCTACCGCTCCCCGCAGATCTGGCGCAGGCGCCGGTAGAGCGTCAGGTCCTCCGGCCGCGCCGGCATCGCCGTGTGGCGTCCCCGGCTCTCGTGGTCGCGGACGGCGGCGGCCAGCGCCGAGAGGCGCTCATCCGTCGAGCTCGGAAACCGCCGCGTCTTTCCCCCGTTCGCGGCCGCTTCGTCGCTCGGCACCTCCGGCTCAGCGATCGCCGCGCCACCTTCGATCAACCAGACTGGACTCATCCCTCACCTCCGATCGTCGCTCTCATTGGACGAGAAGCTACGCCGCCTAGTGAAACGCGAGGTGAAAGAACGGTCAAGAAACAACTACGCAATTTGCGGCGAAACCGGTGGGAGGGGACGGGGCCTACGCGGGGCTCTTGGCCCGGACCTTGTCGAGCGCCGTCGCGATCCGCCCCACTCCCTCGGGGATCTGCTCCGCCGGGACGCTGGCGAATGAGAGGCGCAGGCTCGAGCGGCCGCCGTCGAGCATGAAGTCGGGGCCGGCGATGAAGGTGACGCCCTCCTCCTTGGCGGCGGCCGCGAGCTCCGTGGTGTCGACGTCCTCGGGAAGGTCGAGCCAGAGGAAGTAGCCGCCCTCGGGGACCACGAACTCGGCTTCGGGGATGCGCTCGCGAAGCGCCTCGACCAGGGTCGAGCAGCGC
Source organism: uncultured Thermoleophilia bacterium (assembly GCA_963844425.1). Classification (GTDB taxonomy): domain Bacteria; phylum Actinomycetota; class Thermoleophilia; order Solirubrobacterales; family 70-9; genus DASUSH01. The sequence goes on from CAWJOD010000021.1 coordinate 252,638, forward strand.
TCGTGCAGCGCCTCGCTGACGATCTCGATGTTGCGGTCGAGCCCGCCCGAGCGGCAGAGCTCGAGCACGATCGACTCGGCCAGCATGTTCGGCGAGATGTACGTCTCGTTCGCGCGCTTGGCCAGGTCCTGGATCGGATCGATCGGGCCGGCGAGGTAGCCGACCCGGACCCCGGGGCTGATCGTCTTCGAGAACGAGGAGGCGTGGACGATCTTGACGTCGCCCTCGACGCCCGCCATCGAGAGCATCGTCGGCGGGCACTTCTCGCCGAAGCACACCTCGCGGTAGGGGTCGTCCTCGAAGAGCCAGAAGTCGTGCTCGCGGGCGAGCTCGACCAGGCGCCGGCGCTTCGGCTCGGAGAGCGTGCAGCCGGCCGGGTTGTGGAAGTTGGGGATGACGTGGACGAACTTGACCGGTCCGGCCGCGAGCTCGCGCTCGAGCGCGTCGACGTCGATCCCGTCGTCCTCGAGCGGGACGCCGACGACCTCGACCCCGAGGCGGCCGATCAGCAGCAGGGTCCGGTCGTAGGAGGGCTGCTCGACGATCACCCGGTCGCCGGGCTCGAGCGCGTACTCGAACAGCATCGCCCCCGCCTCGAGCGAGCCGTTGGTGACCATCACGTGCGCCGGCGACGGCAGCCCCTGGCGCTCGGCGATCCATTCGCAGAGCCCCGGATGGCCGATGCCGACGCCGTATGAGAGCGCCTTCTGCCAGTCGTTCTCGAGCGCGTCGGCGGCGGCCTCGCGAACGGCCTCGCGGGGCAGGATGTCGGCGCTCGGAGCGCCGCGGGCGAAGGAGATCACGTCGGAAGCCATCGCACTTCGAGCCTAGCAACGGGGCGGCCGGTCGGCCGCGGCCGATTACGCGCTCTTCAGCGCTTCGACCGCAAGCTGCGCGGTCTCCGTCGGGCTGCGGCCGACGCCCACGCCCTTGGCCTCGAGCGCCTCCTTCTTCGCCTCGGCGGTGCCGGAGGAGCCGGAGATGATCGCGCCGGCGTGGCCCATCTGCTTGCCGGGCGGGGCGGTGAAGCCGGCGATGTAGGCGACGACCGGCTTCGAGACCTTCTCGGCGATGAACTCGGCGGCGCGCTCCTCGGCGTCGCCGCCGATCTCGCCGACCATCACGATCAGCTCGGTCTCGTCGTCGGCCTCGTAGAGGGTCGAGGATGTCGATGAAGTCGGAGCCGACGATCGGGTCGCCGCCGATGCCGACGATCGAGGAGTTGCCGACGCCGGCCTGGGCCAGCTCGTTGCCGATCTGGTAGGTGAGCGTGCCGGACTTGGAGACGACGCCGATGGGGCCGGCCTCGAAGAAGTGCGCGGGGATGATCCCGACGTTGGCCTTGCCCGGGGAGAGGATGCCGGGGCAGTTCGGGCCGATCAGCCGCGTGCCTGCCTCCTTCGCCTTCCAGTAGGTCTTCAGCATGTCGTGGACGGGGATGCCCTCGGTGATCGCGATCACCGTCTCGATCCCGGCGTCGATCGCCTCGTTGATCGCCGCGGCCGCGAAACGGGCGGGCACGAAGATCATCGAGGTGTTGGCGCCTCGCTCCTCGCGCGCCTCCGCGATCGTGTCGAAGATCGGCACGCCCTCGACCTCCTGGCCGCCCTTCTTCGGGGTCACGCCCGCGACCAGGTCGGTCCCGTACTCGCGGTTGCGCATCCCGTGGAAGGTGCCCTCGCGGCCGGTCAGGCCGGAGATGACGAGCTTCGTATCGGAGTCGACGATGATGCTCATGCGTTCGCCAGCTCGACGACCTTCTCGGCGGCGTCGAGCATCGTCTTCTGCTCGGTCAGGTTCGGCAGGTTGGCTTCGCGGAGGATCTTCAGGCCCTCCTCCGAGTTGGTGCCGTCGAGGCGGACGACGATCGGCATCTGGATGTTGACCTGCTTGGCAGCTGTGACGATCCCGTTCGCGACCTCGTCGCAGCGGGTGATGCCGCCGAAGATGTTGAAGAGGATCCCGGTGACGTTCTCGTCCGAGGTGATGACCTCGAGCGCGTCGACGATCGCCTCCGCCTTCGAGCCACCGCCCGCGTCGAGGAAGTTCGCCGGCTTGCCGCCCGCCTGGGCGACGACGTCGAGCGTCGACATGCAGAGCCCGGCGCCGTTGCCGAGGATGCCGATGTTGCCGCCGAGCTTCACGTAGGTGAGGCCCTTCTCCTTCGCCATCTTCTCCTGCGGGTCGCCGCCGGCGTCCTCGGCGAGGTCGGCGAGCTCCTCGTGGCGGAAGAGCGCGTTGCCGTCGATCGTCACCTTCGCGTCGAGCGCCCAGACCTCGCGGTCGGTGGTGACGATCAGCGGGTTGACCTCGATCAGGGTGGCGTCCTCGGCGACCGCGACGTCGACGAGGGTGACGAGCATCTCGGCGACCTGGTCGACGACGTCGTCGGCGACCTTCGCCTCGGTCGCGATCTCCCGCGCGACGTCGACGGAGAGCTGCTCGCTCGGGGGGACGTGCCTGCTGACGAGCGCGTCCGGGTCGGTCTCCGCGACCTCCTCGACATCCATCCCGCCCTTCGCCGAGGCCATCACCAGGAGCTTCTTCTCGGAGCGGTCGAGGATCACCGAGGCGTAGTACTCGTGGGCGATGTCGGAGGCCTGCTCGACCCAGAGGTCGTGCACCGTGAAGCCGCGGATGTCCATGCCGTGGATGGCCGCCGCGTGCTCGGCGGCCTCGTCGCGGTTGTTGGCGATCTTGATCCCGCCGGCCTTGCCGCGGCCGCCGATCCGCACCTGCGCCTTGATCACGGCGGGGTAGCCGATCTCCTCCGCGGCCTCGACCGCTTTCGCGGCGTCGCTAGCGTGTCGGCCCTCGGGGACGTTCACGCCGTGCTTCGAGAAGAGCTGCTTACCCTGGTACTCGAGTAGATCCATGAGGCCGGGCAGCCTATCCGAGTCGCCTCAGTCATAATCCCGACCCTGCGAGCGCTAGCGAGGCGCCCGCTTTTTTATGCCACTACCCAAGCTCAAAGACATCCAGATCGTCACCACCGATTGCTACGGGACCCTGGTCGATTGGGACAAGGGGATCGCCGACGCGTTCAAGAAGGAGGCCGATCGGGACGGCTTCTCGTTCGACCTCGAGCCGTTCATGGCCCGCTTCTTCGAGGTCCAGCACGAGGTGATGGCCGGCTCGTATGAGCTCTACGCCGAGGTCCTGCGCCGCACCGCGGTCAAGGTCGCGGGCGAGATCGGCTGGGAGCTGGAGCCCTCGCGGGCGCAGTTCCTTCCCGACAGCGTCGCCTACTGGATGCCGTTCCGCGAGGCGAACGCGGCGATGGACCGGATCGCGAAGCGCTACCCGGTCGGCATCGTCTCCAACATCGACGACAAGCTGCTCGGCGTATCGCGCCGCCACCTGCGCACGGAGCTCGACCTCGTCGTCACCGCGCAGCAGGTGCGCAGCTACAAGCCGGACCCCGCGCATTTCAAGGAGACCTCGCGCCGGCTCGGCGGCAAGAAGGGCTGGCTCCACATCGCCAGCGGCTACACGTCCGACGTCGCCCCGCTTTTGAAGATGAACGTGCCGGTGATCTGGGTCAACCGCCACGGCGAGAAGCTCGAGGGCCGCAAGGCGGCGACCGCCGAGGTCAAGACCCTGCGCGACGCGGCGAAGAAGCTCGGCGCGGGCTCCTAGGCTCGTCGCCGTGGCCGCGGGACGAGATCCCGCCGATGAGGCGATGGTGGCGCGTGCGCACGAGCGCTTCGCGTCCGCCCGCGCGCGCGGCAGGCAGGTTCGGAGAGCCGGCGCGGCGCTGCCGAACCTGGTCGTCATCGGCGGGCTCAAGTGCGGGACGACGAGCCTGCACCACTACCTCGGGCTGCATCCCGAGATCGGCATGTCGAGGCCGAAGGAGCTCAACTTCTTCGTCGAGGAGCTGAACTGGGACCTCGGCGAGGACTGGTACGCGAACCACTTCTCCGCCGCCGACAACGTGCGCGGAGAGACCTCGCCGCACTACACGAACGAGCCCCGCTTCACCGGCGTCGCCGAGCGGGTCGCCCGGGTCCTCGGCGCCGAGGCGAAGGTCGTCTACATGGTCCGCAACCCCATCGACCGCCTCCTCTCCCACTACCTGCACAACGTCGGCGGCGGCTATGAGGAGCGGCCCGATGGAGGAGGCGCTCGGCGACACCGAGAGCGCCTATGTCCAGCGCTCGCTCTACGCCCGCCAGGCCGAGCCCTATCTCGAGCACCTCGGCTCCGAGCGGATCGCCTTCGTGACCCGCGAGGAGCTGCGCGACCGGCGGGCGGAGACGATGCGGACGTTGTTCGGGTTCCTCGGCGTCGAGGAGGGCTTCACCTCGCCGCAGTTCGAGCGCGAGTGGGAGACCGGGAGCGCCAAGGGCGGCGGCGGGTTCCGGCTCATGGACCGCGCCGTCCGCCTCCCGGGCCTGCGCTCGCTCGACCGCAACTTCGACCGCCTCCCGGAGCGCTGGCGATGGGTCGTGGAGCGGATCGTCCACGACCCCGGCTCGGGCGAGGCGCCGAAGCCGGAGCTGCCGGCGGGCCTGCGCGCGCGCCTGGTCGAGGTCTTCCGGCCGGACGTCGAGCGGCTCGAGGAGCTCGCCGGGCGCCCGACCGGCTGGTTCGAGTAGCGCGCCGACAGCCGCCGAGGCGCCAAACTGAGCCGCCATGGACCTCTGGCACTGGTTCTGGCGCTCGCCCCCGGGCCTCGGCGGCGAGGAGCTCGCCCTCGACGTCGAGCGACGCCTTGCGATCTTCGGCGGCACGTCGAACCTGATCGGGGCGAGCGGAGTCTTCATCTTCCTCCTCTATCTGGCGCCGACGACCCTCACGGAAGCGAAGATCGAGCAGATCGCCGACCTCTGGCCGCTCTTCGTCGGCTACATGGCGGTCACCCTGCCGCTCGGCTATGCTCCTCATCACGCGCCGCCCGTTCCGCCCGGTCGCGGAGTGGCTTCGCAGCGGCGAGCCCGCGGGCGTCGAGATTCAGGAGCGGGTGCTTCGCTATCCGCGGAACTGGGCCCTCGGCACCGCGGTCCCGTGGACAGGGGGCGCGCTGCTCACGGCCGGCCTCGTCGCGACCATCGACGTGAGCGTCGCGCGCGGCCGTCCTTCTGGGGATCCTTGCGGGCGGGCTCACGTCCGTCTCGCTGCAGTACCTCGTCGTCGAGCTGATCATGCGCCCCGTCGACCGCTCGCGCCCTCGCCGGCGGACCGCCGCCCGAAGCCGGGTCGGCGGGCGTCGGGGCGCGGTCGGCGATGGCGTGGGTCTTCGGCAGCGGCGTGCCGATGCTCGGGATCGTCGCCTTCGCGCGCCGGCGACCTCGCCGGCGCGGAGTTCGACTCCGGCGAGGTCGCGGTCGCCAGCCTCGTCCTCGCGGGGATCGGGATCCTGAACGGCGTCGATCGCGACGATGATCGCCGCGCGGTCGGTGGTCGACCCGCTGGGCTCGATGCGACGGTGCGCTGGAGCGGGTCGAGCGCGGCGAGTTCAGCACCCAGGTGCGCGGTCGACGACGGCAGCGAGGTCGGCCTGCTGGAGGCCGGGTTCAACCGGATGACGCGCGGGCTCGCCGAGCGCGAGCGCCTGCGCGAGGCCTTCGGCGCGTTCGTCGACCCGAGCCTCGCCGAGCGCGTCGTCAGCGAGGGCACCGACTTCGCCGGCGAGCAGCTCGAGCTCTCGCTGCTCTTCCTCGACGTGCGCGACTTCACCGGGTTCTCTGAGCGGGTCGGGCCCCAGGAGGTGGTCGCCAGCCTCAACGACCTGTACGAGCGCGTCGTCCCGATCGTGCTCGAGCACGGCGGGCACGCGAACAAGTTCATCGGCGACGGATTGCTCGCCGTCTTCGGCGCGCCGGCGCGGCTCGAGGACCACGCCGACCGCGCCGTCGCCGCCGCGCTCGAGATCGGCGCCCTGAACGGCGGTTCGACCGGCGACGGGCTGCGCGTCGGCGTCGGCGTCAACAGCGGCGATGTCGTCGTCGGCACCGTCGGCGGCGGCGGCCGCCTCGACTTCACCGTGATCGGCGACGCCGTCAACACCGCCGCCCGCGTCGAGGCCGCGACCCGCGAGACCGGCGACGACGTCCTCGATCACCGCCGCGACCATGGAGCTCCTCGACCGCGACCACGGCGAGTGGGCCGAGCGCGACCCGGTGCCGATGAAGGGGAAGAGCGACCGCGGTGCGGCTGTTCGCACCGGCCTAGCGGTGCTGGAGGTGGGCGTGGCGAGAACCTTTCGCATAGCGAAAGGAAGTCGCCAGTGCTCCCCTTGTCCCTGTTTGCCACATAACCTCCACGCATGCGCATCTCCGTCGCCGCCGACGAAATCACCGGGGTCGCCGAGGCCGTGGTCGACGAGCTGCGAAAGCGTGGGCACGAGCCCGTGCCGCACGGCGCGCTCGCCGAGGCCGAGCGCGACGACTGGGCCTGGGCGAGCGAGGCGGCGGCTCGGGACGTTGCCGAGGGTCGTGCCGAGCAGGGAATCGTCTGCTGCTGGACCGGGACCGGGGCATCGATCGCGGCGAACAAGGTGGAGGGGATCCGGGCGGCGCTCTGCGGCGACGCCGCGACCGCGGAGGGGGCGCGGCGCTGGAACGACGCCAACGTGCTCGCGATCAGCCTGCGCAGCACCTCGGAGGCGGAGCTCGGCGAGATCCTCGACGGCTGGTTCGGCGGCGCCGCGAGCGACGAGGCGGACGACCGCGCCAACGTCGACCACCTCGCCGAGATCGAACGTGGCTGAGGTCCGCCGCCTCCTCCCCGAGGAGGGCACGACCACGATCGCGGAGGAGGTCGCGCAGCTCGACTTCGTCGGCGCCGCGCACGACGACCGCCCCTACACCGCCACCAACTTCGCCCTCACGGTCGACGGGCAGGCGACGATCTCGGGGCGCTCGGGGCCGATCGGCACCGCGACCGACACGGCGATGCTGGTCGGGCTGCGCACGCGCGTCGACGCCGCTGATGATCGGCGCCGGGACGATGCGGGCCGAGCGCTACGGCCGCATCGTCGGCGACCCCCAGAAGCGCGCGCGGCGCGAGCGCGAGGGGCTCCCCCACGACCCGCTGATGGTGATCGTCTCGGCGCGGCTCGACCTGCCCTGGGACGCGGAGCTCTTCACCTGCGGGGCGGGCCGCGTGCTGATCTTCACCTCGGCCGACACCGAGGCTCCGGAGACCGCGACTCCGGTACGGGTGGTCCGCCACGAGGGCAGGGTCGACCTGGTCGAGGCGATGCGCCACCTGCGCACCGAGCGCGGCATCCGCGGCCTGCTGTGCGAGGGCGGCCCGCACCTCCATGCCCAGCTGCTCGAGGCCGGCCTCGTCGACGAGCTCTTCATCACCACGGCGCCGAAGCTCGCCGGCGGTGCGGGGCCGGGGCTCGCCGAGGGCCTGCCCGAGGCCGTGCGCGAGCTCGAGCTGGTCTCGCTGCTCGCCGACGGCGGCGAGCTCTTCCACCGTTACCGCGTCGCGTCCTAGCTCGGCGTCGCGCATCTCCGGCGGCACGTTCCAGCGGCCGGTCTCGCCGGCCAGGGGCGCCGGCACCGAGCCCCACGGATCGGAGCCCCAGGCGGCTGCGGGCGGCGGGATCGCGCCGCCCTCCACCGCGCGCTGCTCGCCGCGGCGCAGCATCCGCAGGCCGAGGATCGTCGTCGCCATCAGCGCGGCCATCCCGAGGCTGACCTGCACGGAGAGGATCCCCTCGCGGGTCCAGTAGACGTCGCGCAGGTCGAGCAGCAGCGCCGCCTCGTCGAAGGTCATGCCGACGCCGACGCCGAACGGGATCGCGAGCGCCTCCTCGAGCTTCGTCGTTCTGGGTCGCGATCGCGGTGCCCGCCGGTCGCGAACGCGATCAGGATCCCGGGCACGAAGTGGTGGATGTGGCGGTCGCCGACGCTGACGTTGCCGAGCGGCCACCAGCCGCCGCGGATCCCGGCGGTCGAGAGCCGCATCACCGCGAAGCCGCCGACGAAGCCGTTCAGCATGTTGAAGAGCACCGTCTCGCCGCGCGGGGTCGCCTCGTAGCCCTCGGCGGCGACCGTGACCGTGTCCTGGGTCGCCAGGCCCGCCGCCTCGATCGCCTGCTCGGCGCTCCCGATCACGGTCCCGGCCGTCGGCTCGGCCTTGGCCCGCCGCCTCGCCAGCTTCAGCACCTCGCCGCCGATGACGGTCCCCGCGGTGCCCACCGCCACCGCCGCGAGCCCGAGCGTCAACCGGTCGGCGCGCTGGGCGAACTTGCGACCGAACATCTTGCCGCTAGAGGTAGATGAGGTTCTCGGCCTCGATGCCGCGGGTGACGCCGCGCAGGTCGAGGATGAGCGCCGAGTCGCGGACGACGCGCTCGTAGTCGACCTCGGTGTGGGCGGTGACGATCATGACCAGGTCGGCCCGGCCCAGCTCGGCGTCGAGGTCGCCGCTCTCGCAGCCCGAACTCGGCGAGCTCGGGAACGTGCGGGTCGTGGTAGGCGACGTCGCCGCCGAGCGCGCGCAGGTCGCGCAGGATCTTCAGCGCCGGCGACTCGCGCATGTCGGAGACGCCGGCCTTGTAGGCGACGCCCAGGATCAGGATCCGCGAGCCGTTGACCGGCTTGCGGGCGTCGTTGAGGGCGCGCTCGGCCCGCTCGACGCAGAACTTCGGCTGCGACTGGTTGAGCTTTCCGGCGAGCTCGATGAACTCCGGATAGAAGTCGTGCTCGCGCGCCTTGAAGGCGAGGTAGAACGGGTCGACGGGAAGGCAGTGCCCGCCCATGCCGGGCCCGGGCTCGAAGCGCATGAAGCCGAACGGCTTCGTCGAGGCGGCGTCCACCACCTCCCAGACGTCGATCCCCATCCGGTCGCAGAGCTGGGCGAGCTCGTTGACGAGCGCGATGTTGACCGAGCGGAAGATGTTCTCCAGCAGCTTCGTCAGCTCCGCGGCCTCCGGCGAGGAGACGTCGACGACCTCGTCGCAGATCTGCTCGTAGAGCTCGCGGGCACGCGCCGCGCAGGCGGGCGTCAGCCCGCCGACGACCTTCGGGGTGGTCCGCAGCTGGTCGGTGGCGCGGCCCGGGTCGATCCGCTCGGGCGAGAAGGCGAGGTTGAAGTCGGTGCCGGCGGAGAGCCCGGACTCCTCGAGGATCGGCAGCACCCGCTCGCGGGTCGTTCCCGGGTAGGTGGTCGACTCGAGCACGACGAGCTGGCCGCGCTCGAGATGGCTGGCGAGCTGGGTCGCGGCGTCGACGATGTAGGAGAGGTCGGGCTCGCGCTGGTTGGCGAGCGGCGTCGGCACGCAGATCAGGACGGCGTCGCAGGTGCGCAGCTTCGGGTGCTCGCCGGTCGCGGTGAAGCGCTCGGCGACGGCGCGCAGGCGCTCGGAGCTGACGTCCTCGATGTCCGATTCGGAGCGCTGCAGGCGCTGGACGCGCCGCTGATCGGCGTCGAAGCCGACGACGTCGCAGCCCGCCTCCGCGAAGGCGACCGCCAGCGGCAGGCCGACATATCCGAGTCCGACGATCCCAACTCTCATCGGTGTGAGGATAAGGCGCTCGCGGGCGGCTCAGGCCGGGGCGACGAGCAGAGCCGGCGCTCTCGGTGGTGCCGCCGACCTTGTTCAGCTCGGGGTTGGCGGGTGCGCTCTCCATCCGCTCGGCGGGGAACGGCACGCACAGCTCGAGCGCGTCCTCGGGCTCGAGGCTCGGGTCGAGCCAGGTCGCCTCGGCGTCGCTCGACGGGAAGATCACCGGCATCCGGTTGTGCACGCGCTTGACGACGTCGTTCGGGTTGGTCGTGATCAGCGTGCAGCTCTCGATCCACTCGTCCTCGATCTTCGAGCGCGTCCACAGCCCGGCGAAGGCGAACGGCTCGCCGCCGTCGACGGTGAACCGGACCGGCTGGCGCGGCTGCTTCGGGTCCTCCGCCTTCATCCACTCGTAGAAGCCGTCGGCGAGGATCAGGCAGCGGTGGTGCCCCTTGCCGACGAGCGGCTTGTAGGTCCGCTTCTCGAGGACCGTCTCCGCCTTGGCGTTGATCATCTTGTAGCCGGCCTTGAGGTCCTTCGCCCACACCGGCAGCAGGCCCCAGCGCAGCAGCCGCATCTCACGCTCCGCGTCGTCCTTGTCGCGGACGACCGCGAGCACCTCCTGGGTCGGAGCGACGTTGAAGCGCCCGGTGCCGGGCGGCTCGTGGCCCTTCCCCTTCTCCTCCTTGGCGCGCTCGGTGAGCTGTCCGGCGAGCTTCGCCTCGAAGCGATCGGCGAGCGTGTCGTGCTCCTTCTTGGTGAGGGTGTAGCGGCCGCACACGGTCGCCGAAGATTAGGCCCCGGTACGGTTTCGCCGTGGACGAGGGAGCGGACCAGAGCCGCACGCGGCTGTTCGTCGCCGCCGTGCTCGCCGTCGGGCTCGTCGTCGCCGTCCTCGTCGTCGTCCTCGCCGGATCGGGTGGCGACGACGGCTCGGCGGCGGAGGCGGACGCGCAGTGCATCGAGGACTGGAACGACGACGAGGCGATGGTCGCCTTCGGCCTGCACCAGTTCAGCGGCCACGGCTACGAGCGCGTCGAGGTCCTCCGCCTGACGCCCGAGGGCAAGCCCACCGATTCGGAGACGGGGCTCTGCGCGGTGGTCTTCGCCGCCCGCGCGCTCGACCCGGAGCCCGGGGCCCGCGCGCAGGTCCTGGTCGACGGCAAGTGGACCGGGCTCGAAGCGCTCGGCAACATCGACGACGCGGAGATCGCGAAGCTCCAGGCGGACGCGTTCGCCGGCGTCAACGCCAGCCTCACGACCGACGGCCGGATCGCCTCCACGGACAGCTAGGCGCCGGCATCCGCGCCCTTAGGCCGGCCTTAACCCCGCGCCTACGATGGCCCACCATGGCAAGGATGCCGATGGCAGCGATCCTGGCGATCGCCGTCGCATGGATGGCGATGCCGGCTGTGGCGAGCGCGGGAAACGTCGAACGCGCGCCGCTCTCGACCGACGGCGCCCGGATCGTCGATCGCGACGGCGAGCGCTTCGTGATCCAGGGCGTCAACTGGTTCGGCTTCGAGACCTCGGTCCACGTCGCGCACGGGCTCTGGGCTCGCGACTACGCGGACATGCTGGCGCAGATCCGCAGCCTCGGGTTCAACGCGATCAGGCTGCCGTTCTCGATCGAGGCGATCCGGTCGAGCTCGATCTCCTCGGTCAACACCGGGCTCGGCCGGAACTCCGAGCTCGCCGGCAAGACGCCGCTGCAGGCCCTCGACCTGATCGTCGAGGAGGCGCGGCGCGCAGGGGCTCCTGATCGTGCTCGACCTCCACTCGCTCGACGACGACTCGTTCATGAACCCGCTCTGGTACGGGAACGGCTACACCGAGGACGAGTGGGTCGATGCCTGGCGGACGATGGCGAACCGCTACGGCGACGACCCCAACGTCGTCGCCGCCGACCTCAAGAACGAGCCCCACGGCGAGGCGCAGTGGGGCACGGGCGCCGCCGAGGACTGGCGCCGAGCCGCCGAGCTCGCCGGCGACGCGGTCCACGAGATCGCGCCGCACTGGCTCGTGATCGTCGAGGGCACCGAGGGGCCCACGCCCGGGCAGCAGCTCGACCGGCACTGGTGGGGCGGGAACCTCGAGGGCGTCGGCTCGCACCCCGTCCGCCTCCAGCGCGCGCACAAGCTCGTCTACTCCCCGCACGAATACGGGCCCGGGGTCTTCGACCAGCCCTGGTTCTCCGATCCGAACATGCAGTCGATCCTCTACGACCGCTGGCAGAAGGGCTTCGACTACATCGCCGACGCCGGCACGGCGCCGATCCTGATCGGCGAGTTCGGCGGGCGCCAGACCGGCACGGACACCACCGAGGGGATCTGGCAGCGCCAGCTGATCGACTTCATCGGCCGCCGCGGGCACTCCTGGACGTACTGGTCGTGGAACCCGAACTCCGGCGATACGGGCGGCGTCCTCGGCGACGACTGGCAGACCCCCGTGGCCGGCAAGGTCGCGCTGCTCCAGCAGCTCCAGCGCCGCGAGCCGATCGACTTCCCGCGCACGACGCCCGTGCCCGGCGACACGGACGTCGGCGGCGGCCCGGCCGGCGGCGGTTCGCCGGGAGGCGGCTCGAGATGGCGGCTCCACGGGCGGTTCGGTCGGCGGTTCGACCGGCGGCGACCCAGACGGCGGCTCGGCCGATGGTGACGTGGCCGGCGACGGCGGTGGTGGCGACGCCGGCGGCAGCGAGGAGGTGCAGCCGTCGACGCGGATCACCGACGGTCCTCCCGCTCGCGGTCGCCACCGGCGGGTCCGCTTCGAGTTCGACGCCGACCGGGCCGACGGCTTCCAGTGCCGCCTCGACGACGGCGAGTGGCGCGACTGCGCGTCGCCGGAGCGATTCCGAGTCGATCGCGGGTCGCACCGCTTCCGGGTGAGGGCGAGCTACGGCGGCGTCGCCGACCCGACGCCCGCGAGCCACGGCTTCCGCGTCGTCCCGCGCTGAGCGACCGGATCAGACGGCGGGGTCGCCGAAGCTCGCGCGGCGGCGCAGCTCCAGGATCCGGGGCAGCTCCATCCTGAAGGCGTCGACGACCGCGGGGTCGAAATGGTTGCCGCGGGCGTTCTCGACCATCTCGATCGCACGATCCACCGTGAACGCGGGGCGGTAGACGCGATCGGAGACGAGCGCGTCGAAGACATCGGCGACGGCGACGATCCTGCCCGCAAGCGGGATCTCCTCCCCGCTGAGCCCGCGGGGATAGCCGCTTCCGTCGAAGCGCTCGTGATGCGTCCAGGCGATCTCGGCGGCGAGGTCGAGTAGCTCCTCGCCCGAGCCCTGCAGCAGCTCGCGGCCGAGCTCGGCGTGGCGCTGCATCTTCACCCGCTCCTCCACCGTCAGCGTTCCCGGCTTGCGCAGGATGCGGTCCTCGATCCCGATCTTGCCGACGTCGTGCATCGGCGCCGCTTCGCGCACCAGCTCGACGAGGGCCGGATCCAGGCCGAGCCCGTCGGCGATCACCGCGCAGCTCTCGCCGATTCGCTCGATGTGCCCACCGGTGTCGTCGTCGCGGAGCTCGACGGCGCGAGCGAGGTAGCGGATCGTCTGGCGGCGCGACTGGCGCAGCTCGGCCGTCCGGGCGGCCACGTCCTCGCGCAGCCGATCCTCGTAGTCGCGGGTCTCGCGCTCGAGCCGGGACCTGCTCAGGGCGTTCGAGACGTTGATCAGGAGCTCGTTCTCGGTGAAGGGCTTCAGCAGGTAGCCGCAGGCGCCCGAGTCGGTGGCGATGCCGGCAACGGTCGGATCGTCGACGGCGCTGACGATCAGGACGCCGAGGTTGGGAGCGAGCTTGCGGATGCTCCCGATCAGCGTGAGGCCGGACTCGCCCGGCATCCGCACGTCGCACACCATCAGATCGAAGCGGCCGCCCTCCAGCTCTGCGCGGGCGCTCGCCGCGTTCCCGACCGCGACGACCTCGTAGCGCGCGTTCTCGAGGATGCGCTGGAGCAACCTGCGCACCGTGTCGTCGTCATCGACGACGAGCACCCGGGGCGACGCGGGCCCCGTGCCGTTCCTGTCCATCACGTGGCGAGTATCGGCGCCAATCGGCGCCATCAACATCCCCCGATCGGACGAGCCCGGTGACAGTCCTGTGCCTGCGCGCTCCCTGTAGCCTCGGTGCATGGCGAAGATCGACGTCGGCGACAGGGCACCGGAGTTCGAGCTCCCCGGTACCGAGGGGAAGACCTATCGCCTCGCCGACTACCTCGGCGACGGCCCGGGCGTGATCCTCGCCTTCTACCCCGGCGACGACACCGCCGTGTGCACGAAGCAGTTCTGCTCATACCGCGACGACTCCGAGGGCCTCGACCGGCTCGGCGTGCCGCTGCTCGGGATCTCGCCGCAGTCGGTCGACTCGCACGAGCGCTGGGCCGAGGAGAAGCGGCTCAACGTGCCTCTGCTCGCCGACGAGGGAATGGAGGTCGCCAAGGCCTACGGCGTCACCGGCTGGGCATCGCCGCTCGCCTGGCTTCGCGAGCGCCGCGCGGTCACGCCCGGCGGCTGGTTCACGCAGCGCTCGATCTTCGTCATCGACGGCAAGGGCATCGTCCGCTTCCGCGACGCGAGCTTCACCGGCAGCACGTTCCTCTCGGTCGAAGACCTCCAGGAGGCCGTCGAGTCAGTCGGCGCTACCTCTTCCGCTTCTTCTTGAACGCCTTCGCCTCGTAGTCCTTGAAGTAGACCGAGACGGTGTGCTGGTCCGAGGGCCAGTCGGGGACGTTGATGGTCCGCTTGAACCCGCCCGGATCGCGCATGGTCTCCCTGACCTCGATCGATCCGCTCGCGTCCGGGCTCGCCGCCATGTAGTTGTCGACGGCGGTGAGGAAGCTGATCGAGTTGAAGGGGGCAAGCGAGGCGCTCGTGTCGGACACGCCGTCGGAGTTCTTGTCGAAGTTGAACACGGCGAGGACGCGGCGCGCCCGCGGCGCGATCGCGCCGTTGATCACGTTGAAGCCGTCGAACGCGAGCCTGTCGTTGGCCTTCGGGCTCGCCTGGTCGCCCCAGAACTCGCGCATCCGCGTGACCGCGACCGAGACGTGGTTCGGGCTGCGCTCGATGAAGGGGTTCAGGGCCGGCGCCGTCAGGACGCGGTAGAAGTGGTCGTCGCGCTCGAACGGCTCCGGGTAGTTGTGGATCGTCGACTCGCCCGCGCGCGAGATCTCGAACTCGTAGTGCCGGCGGCCGTTCACCTTGATCGGCCCGAAGTTCCCGCCGGCGTCGATCGCCTTCTCGTAGACGGGCCGGTTGCGTCACCCGCTGGCCGGTTTCTTCCTCCACCTCGAAGACGCGCAGCGTGCCGCCGTCGATGCCCGCGTTGTCGGGGAAGACGAGCGCGCGGCCCCTGACCGTCACCTTGTCCGGCTTCTCGGGGACGACGCCGGTCGTCTTCGGCGCCCTGCCGATCAGGAACTCGTACACGTCCGCGAACGCCTCGGCCGACGTCGTCACCTCCGTGTGCGCCTTGTCCGGGAAGTAGACGTTCTCGGCGCCGCCGATCGTGCGCGTCTGGTCGCCCTCGCCCCAGACGGCCAGCGTCGGGACGCCGCCGGGCGGAGCGTCGCTCGTGCGGCCGTCGAAGTTGACGTAGCTGCGCACCGATGCCGCGCGCTCGGGGGTCGAGAGGTAGCTGTGCATCACCGTGGTCCCGCGCGAGTGCGCGAGGACGTCCACCTGCTCGGCGCCGGTGGCCTGCTTGACGCCCGCGATGAAGCCGTCGAGGTCGGCGATCGCGGTGTCGTTGGAGCTGGCGGAGGTGTTGTACTCGTAGGCGAAGATCCGGTTCTGGGGGAAGCCGTTGCTGGTCAGGCGCATCGCGTTCGTCTCGAACTGCTGCGCCGAGCCCGACTGGCCGTGGACGAAGATCACCGGCGTCGGCGGTTCTCCCCTCAAGCCCGCCTGCGCCGTCGGCGCGAGGAGCATCGCGACGAGCGCGGAGAGGGCGACCAGGAGTGCGATGAGCCTCGACACGGGCCCCGAATGTAACACGGACACCTAAGTCGGTCTGTCTCAATTAGTGCTGCTCAGTACGCCAACTCGGCGCGGACGATCGCCGAGCCCGCCTGGTCGTGGACCCTGTGCGTCTCGCGGATCTCGACTCCCGTGAACCCCGCGCCTTCGAGCTCGCGCTCGAACTCCGGCTTCGTCAGGGCCCCGGCGATGCAACCGGTCCACTTCGCCATGTCGGCCTTCGTGGCCTCGTCCATGTCCGGGTCGGCAATCACGTCGGTGACGGCGAACCGGCCGCCGGGGCGCAGGACTCGGGCCGCCTCGCGGAATACGGCCGGCTTGTCGCCGGAGAGGTTGATTACGCAGTTGGAGATGATCACGTCGACCGAGTCGTCGGCCAGCGGGATCTCCTCGATCGTGCCCTTGAGGAACTCGACGTTCTCGACCCCGGCCTCGCGCTGGTTGGCGCGTGCGAGCTCGAGCATCTCGTCGGTCATGTCGAGCCCGTACGCCTTGCCGGCCGGGCCGACCCGCCGGGCCGAGAGCAGGACGTCGATGCCGCCGCCGGAGCCGAGGTCAAGGACCGTCTCGCCCTCGTCGAGGTCGGCGACCGCGTTCGGGTTTCCGCAGCCGAGTGAGGCGAGCTGGGCAGCGTCGGGGAGGGTCCCCCTCTCCTCGACCGAGTAGAGCTTCTCGCCGAAGGCCTCGCCCTTGAGCTGCTCGATCTCGGGGGACCCGCAACCGCACGACGCCGTCACGGCCTCGTTCGAAGCCTGCGAGCCGGCCACGCTGCGGGCGGCGGCCGCGTATCGCTCTCGGACTGCCGCTTGCACATCGACGGTCTCGCTCTTCTGGCCGGCGCTGCACCCGCATCCGTCACCCGACTGGCCGTCACCGCAGCACTCACCCTTGGCCTCGGGCTCGCAGCACGTTTCCTGGGCCTCAGCGGAGCAACAGCCCGACGTTCGCCTCGCCGTCCTTGGTCTCTAGCTCAGCCATGCGCTCAGTTCCTCCAGTGCTTCGAGATTGACGTAGTAGTAGGCCCACAGTCCCTGGCGCTCGGATCCGACGATGCCGGCCCCGCGCAGCTTCTTCAGGTGGTGGGAGATGGTGGGCTGGGAGAGGTCGAAGAGGGGGACGAGCTCGCAGACGCAGACTTTGCCGGCGTGCTTTCGGAGCACATCGACCAGTTGCATGCGGATCGGGTCGCCGAGGGCCTTGGCGACGGCTGCCATCCGCTCGGCCTCGCTGCGCGCGATTTCCGGGTAGACCACCGGCTCGCAGCACGGCTCGCCGGCGGCGCGCTTCTGCTTCGGGGCGAGCTCCAGATCGACAGCCATCTATATAGATATATCAATTCAACTGATAAACGTCAATCTTTTACTCTGAGGGCATGAAGAAGCGCGTGCTCTTCGTCTGCGTCCACAACGCCGGCCGCTCGCAGATGGCGGCGGGGCTGCTCAATCGACTCGCGGGCGACGAGATCCGGGTCGAGACCGCGGGCTCGGATCCAGCCGACGAGATCAACCCGCTTGCGGTCGACGCGATGAAGGAGGTCGGGGTCGACCTCTCCGAGGAGTTCCCGAAGCCGCTCACCGACGACTCCGTGCGCGCGGCCGACGTCGTGATCACGATGGGCTGCGGCGACGCCTGCCCGATCTACCCGGGCAAGCGCTACGAGGACTGGGAGCTGGAGGATCCGGCCGGCAAGGACCTCGAGACGGTGCGCCGGATACGAGACGAGATCGAGGCGCGGGTCCGGGCGCTGGTCGGCGATCTCGCTTCCGGGTGACGGATCAGGAGCGGCTTCTCTTCGCCTCTCGAAGCTCGCGGTCGCTGCGCTCGATGATGGTCTCGAGCGAGTCGTCCACGCGCAATGCCGCCAGCCCGAAGCTCATCGTGCCGCCGTCGTCCGCGGCCGCGAGGTGCTCCTGGATGTCGGTGAACATGCCGGCCGCCTGCTCGACGTCGACGTCGGTGAGTGCGCAGATGAACTCATCCCCGCCGACTCGGACGACGGGGTCGTGGGAGCGAACCCGGGAACGGATCGCCGCCGCCATCGCCAGCAACAGCGCGTCGCCGGCCGAGTGGCCCAGCTCGTCGTTCCGCTCCTTCAGCCCGTCGACGTCGCAGTAGCAGACCACCATCCTGCCGCCGTCGCGGCGGCTCCGATCGATCTCGCGCTGCAACACCGTCCGGCCGAGCCCGGTCCTGTAGAAGCCGGTCAGGTCGTCGAGCTGGGCCTTCTCCAGCTCGATCCGCGCCTGCTCCCGATCGCGGCCGCCTCCTCGCGATCGCGGGCGGCGCGGGCGCGATCCTCCGCCGCGCGGGCGCGGTCGGCGGCCGCGGTTGCTCTCGCCCTCGAGACCTGGGAATCCTTACGGCCGATCGAACGCTCGTGTTCGCCGGCGGCGCGATCGCGTATCTCGGCGGTACGGTCGCGCGCCGTTGCCTGGAGGTCGCGGAGAGCCGCCTGCTTATCCCGCTCAGTCGCGCTATCGGTCCGCTGGTACGCCGTCATCGCGCGCGCTTCGGTCGTTGCAACCCGATCGGCGGCGCTGAGCGCTCGTTCGGCATCCGAAGTCGCCGACGCCTGCACGCTCTGCGCGCCCTGCAAGTCGCGGGTCGAGTGATCGCGGTCGGCTGCGACCTGGTCCCGCTCGGAGGAACGCTGGTCGCGATCCGCCTGCGCCTGGTCGCTCTCAGCCGCGGTCTGGTCGGCGTCGGAGTGCGTCTGGTCGGCGTCGGAGATGCGTCTGGTCGGATTCGGCCGCCGTCCGGTCCGCGTCCGCGCCGGCGGGTGCGGGGTCGGATCCCCCGCCATTGGACGAGCCTGCGGGGTCGCCGTCGCGACGCTTCCCAGGCCTGGCCATCCCGAATCCTCTCGTAGAAAGGCGCTCCGCGGCCGCGAATCACCTCCTCTGATTGTACGCCGATAGGTCCGCTCCGGCGGCTAATCCGCCGCGAGTGGAGCGCCGCCGAACCCGATCTCGTTGCCATCGGGATCGCGGTAGGTGGCCTTGCGCACGCCGTTCGAGTAGGTCTCCCGTTCCGCGGGCTCCAGCCCTCGTTCGGCTATCTGCGCGACGAGCGAGTCGAGGTCGTCGCTGAAGAGGGTGTGCATCGCGTGGCCGGCATCCTCGGGCCGCTCCTCGATGAACACGTACCGATGCTCGGCGAGCTCCCAGACCGCCTCGGTCTCGTGCGGGATGAACGACGGCGGGTTGCCCAGCAGCAGCTCGTACCAGGCGAGCGCGGCCTTGTAGTCGCTGACCGGGATCCCCGCGAACAGGTCGAGGGTCACGCGGCGAGCGGCGCTAGTCGCCGAACTCGAAGGTCTGCTCGTAGCTGCCGTCGGACTGGCGAACGGTCGTCAGGGAGCCGTCGGCGGCGGCATAGTCGCCGGTTCCGCCGAGGATCGGCCGAACGTATTCCTCGCCCTCGACGAGACCATCTCCGCCAGCCGGGTACTCGGCGGTGCCGCCGACCAGGATCTGGCTGCCCTCGCCCAGCTCGTAGGTGATCAACGCCTGAACGACGTCGGTGTCGTCGTCGAGCGAGAGCGAGGTCTGGGTCCCGAAGACGTGGCCGGCGACCTCCTCGCTGTCGGGATCGAGCATCGGCCCCTCGAAGACGTAGAAGTCACCAGCCGTCCGGCCCCGGTCTCCGACGTCGACTACGTCGAAGACTTCCTCCTTGGGATCGGAGACGAGATGGAGCGTCTCCAGATCGTCCTCGTCCTCGCCGCAGCCAGCCACGAGAAAAAGGCCTGCTGCAAGCGATGCGAGGAGCACGAGGGCGCGCGCCGGTCGGATTCTGCTTGCCGTGTTCATGGGCGGGGAACGGTAGTGGTCCCGCGAGGACGCTGATGGGACGGGGTCATGGGCCGTACAGGGATCGAACCTGTGACCTTGAGATTAAGAGTCTCCTGCTCTACCAGCTGAGCTAACGGCCCGGGAGCAGGATGGTAGCCGCCGGTTCATGGCTGCGGCGCGGCGGAACGGGCGTCGATCAGGGGGCCGGCGGGGTGGCCGGAGGAGCACCCGGGGGCGCCGCGCCGCCGGGCAGGGCGCCGCCGCCGATGCCCTGCTCGAGCGGGTTCGTGAAGGCCTCTTCGTCGCCGCCCTTCTCGGCCTGCTTCTTGATCTCCTTCTCGAGCTGGATCGCGGCCTTCGCGCTCGAGTCGAGGTCCTTCTGGAGCTGCTTGCGCTGCGACGGGTCGGCCTCCGCGAGGGCCTTCTTCGCCGCCTCGTCGCCGAGCTCGGTGTCGCCGGCGAAGTACGCGTACTGGGCGACCGTGGCCCACGGACCGACGCCGGGGTTGGCCTCCGCGGAGATCTCGGCCGGGACGACTGCGTCCTTGGCGATCGTGGAGACCTCCGTCGGCTCGGAGAACTGGAGCAGGACCCCGTAGGCCTGGTTGGCGATCGCCGCGGTCGAGTCGTCGGGCTTCTTCGCGACCTTGAGGTAGTCCTGCCAGGCGCTCACGGCCTCGTTGTATTCCTGCTCGGAGTCCTGCGTCATCGAGATCTGCCCGGTCGTCTCGTCGACCTCGACGGCGTCGTTGCCCGCCTGGTAGTGGATCTGGACGAGGTCCGCGAGGGCCTTCTCGTCCTTGGGGTCGGCGGCGACCTTCTGCTCGGCCTCGTTGATCTGGTCCTCGAAGGCGGGGTTGCCGTTCGAGTTGTCGTCCGAGCCGAGGCCGAACGCGTCGAAGAGCCCGCCGGCCGCATCGGAGCCGATGCCGAAGCCGACGAAGCTGACCGCGAACAGGACCGCCAGCGCGCCGTAGACCACCTTGACGACGCGCTTTCGCTTGCCGCTCAGATCGAAGAGCATCGCGGAAAGGCTAGTGCCGGCTCGCGGGTGCCGCTACCCGGACTCGCCGGCCGCCGGCTCCGCCGCGGCGAGGTCCCGATCCGGTGCATCGCCGAAGCGCCGGGCGATCAGGATGCTCGCCTCGTAGAGGAGGATCAGCGGGAACATGATCAGCAGCATGCTGACCGGGTCGCCGCCCGGCAGGGCCGCGGCGACGACCGAGATCCCGAGGATCACGTAGCGGCGGTTGTGCGCGAGCTGGTCGGGGGTGACGATGCCGAGCCGGGTGATCGAGAGCACCCCGAGCGGGATCTGGAAGAGCACCCCGAGCGAGAGGCAGAGGACGCCGATGAAGCGGTAGTAGTCCTTCGCCCGGACCTCGATGTTGAAGTCGGACGCGTTGAAGTTGAGGAGGAACTTGATCGCCGCCGGCAGGACGACGAAGTACGAGAAGGCGACGCCGGCGAGGAACAGGAGCCGGCGCCGCGATCAGGAACGGCAGCATCACCTTGCGCTCGGAATCCGAGAAGGCCGGCAGGACGAAGGCGTAGGCCTGGTAGAGGATCACCGGCAGCGAGATCACGAAGGCGCCGTAGGCGGAGACCTCGACCGTGGTGAAGAAGGGCTCGGTGACGCCGAGCGTGATCGGCTGCGGCGTGTTCTCGGGCAGCGCCGCGTTGAAGATGTCGAGCATCAGCGCGTCCTGCCAGAAGCAGAGCGCGAAGGCCACTCCGAACGCGGCGAGCGAGATGATGATTCGCGTCCGCAGCTCGTCGAGATGCTCGACGAGCGTCAGACGGTCGTCGAAATTGACCGCCCGCGCTCTGGCCACGGGGCTACGCCTTGTTCTCGGTGACTACCTCGCTGTCGACCTTCTCGGTCTGCGAGGCACTCTCGATGCTCGGCTTCTCGTCGTCCTCGTCCTTGTGGTTACCGGTGATCGAGTCCTTGAACTCGCGCATCCCGGTTCCCAGCGACTTGCCCAGCTCGGGCAGCCGCTTCGGGCCGAAGACGATCAGGGCGATGACCAGAACGATCGCTATCTGCCAAAGGCTGAAATCCATCGTGATGGATGGTAACGGCGCCGGCCGCGACCGGATCAGTTTGCCTCTAGCCGGGAATTCGGTGGCGCTCGAAGTTCTTGTAGTAGAGCGAGGCCGTCGGCTCGGCCTGACCCTGGTACTTGGAGCCCGCCTCGGCGGTGCCGTAGGGCCGTTCCACCGGCTCGTCCATGCGCATGAACGACATCTGGCCGATCGGCATCCCGTGGTAGATCGTGATCGGCAGGTTGGCGACGTTGGAGAGCTCCAGCGTGAGGTTGCCCTCGAAGCCGGCATCGACGAAGCCCGCGGTCGAGTGGATCAGCAGCCCGAGCCGGCCCAGGCTGGACTTCCCCTCGAGCCGGGCGACGACGTCGGAGGGCAGGCTGACCCGCTCCAGCGTCTGCCCGAGGACGAACTCGCCCGGGTGCAGGATGAACGGCCGGTCGCCCTCGACGGTGACGAGCTCGGTCAGGTCCTCCATCGGCTGGCGCACGTCGATGTAGGGGTGCCGGGAGTTGTGGAAGACCCGGAAGCGGTTGTCGACGCGGACGTCGACGCTCGACGGCTGGATCATGTTCTCGTCGAAGGGGTCGAAGACGATTCGCCCGGCCTCGATCTCGGCCCGGATCGTGCGGTCTGAGAGGACCATGGCGGCAGTCTAGGCGGCTCCGAGGCGGCTCTGGGCCCAGGTTTGCGGCAGTTCCGCGCAAAGTCTGCGGGAAAACCCTTAAAGACGCGCGCGCCGGTTCCCGATACTTCCAATTGATGGGACGCAAGGCAGATCGAGGCTCCTCAAACCACAAGGTCGTCCTGCCCGGCGGCCACGTGATCGAGATGTCGCCGCACGCGAATGCGACACGGGAGAGCGGCGAGAGATGCGATCGCAAGGACGGCAAGCGCGAGCTTCACGTCTGCCCCGAGTGCTCATCCAGGCTCGTGCATCCGACCGACTGGGAGCCCGCGGGCCGATCCCGCTGGCGCGTCGATCTGCGGTGCCCCGAGTGCGAGTGGTTCGGCTCGGAGGTCCACGACCAGAAGGTCATGGACGCCTTCGACGAGGTCCTCGACGACGGCACCGAGGGCCTGCTCGACGACCTCTCCGAGCTCAGCCGGGCGATCATGGAAGAGGAGGTCGATCGTTTCATCGACGCCCTCGAACGTGATCTGATCCTGGCCGAAGACTTCTAGGCCGCTTCCGACTCCTCGCGGGCCGCGTCGCAGGACTCGCCGATCGACTCCATCGCGCCGCGCGATCTCGCCGGCGCTCGCACCGAACGCCGGCAGGAAGTCCTCGGCGATGCCGCGGGCGTAGACGGGCCACATCCGCTCGAGCATCTCGGCGCCCTCGTCGGTGAGCTCGAGGTGGAGGCTGCGGCGATCCCCGGGGCAGGTGACGCGGCGGACGAGGCCCGCGGCCTCGATCCGGTCGAGCAGGCGGCTGAGCCCGCTGGTCGAGAGCAGCAGGCGCTCGGCGACGTCGACCTGGCGCAGCCGGGCCTCGGGCGCGTCGCGCAGGACCGCGAGGACGTCGTACCAGCTGAGCGGCGGCAGCTCGGCCTCGACGAGGTCCTGGCTGATCCGCCGGAGCATCGTCGAATGCGCGCGCAGGAACGCACGCCAGGCGCGTAGCTGCTCCTCGCTGATCCTCGCCTTTACCTGGGTTGCCATGAGGTCGATTGTAACGCGTATCCGTTGACGGAACAACTGTTGTTGCTACACTGATGTCACTGCAACCGTTGTAACTGCAACGAAAGGACTGAGAGATATGACCACCGCAACCGCAGCAACCGAGCGGGTCCCGGCGGGAACCTGGGGCGTCGATCACGCGCATTCGAGCGCCACGTTCGCCGTCCAGCACGCCGGGCTCTCGATCTTCCGCGGCTCCTTCAAGAGCCTCGACGCGAAGCTCGAGGTCGGCGACGACGGCGCCGTGCTCACCGGGACCGTCCCGGTGGACAGCATCGACGTCGACGACGAGAACATCCGGCCGCACCTGTTCGCGCCTGATTTCTTCGACGCCGAGCGCAACCCCGAGATCCGATTCCGCTCGACCGAGCTCACCATCGATGGGGACGAGGTCCGGCTCGCCGGTGACCTCGAGCTCGCCGGCGCGACCCAGGCGGTCGTCGCCGCCGGCACGATCCGCGGCCCGATCGACCTCCAGGAAGCGGGCGCGAAGCTCGCGCTCTCCCTCGAGGCGACGATCGACCGCACCGAGTTCGGGATGAACTGGCAGATGGACCTGCCCGACGGCAGCCCGGCACTCGCCAACGACGTCTCGCTGGCCGTCGAGCTCGAGCTCAACAAGGAGTGACCCCATGCGGATCCTCGCCATCCCCGGCAGCGTCCGCGCCGACTCCCTGAACGCCCGCCTGCTCCGTCACCTGGCGGAGCAGGCGCCGGCGGGCATCGAGATCGAGCTCTACACGGGGCTGAAGTCGATCCCGCCCTACGACGAGGACGACGACGTCGATCCCGCCCCCGCACCCGTGGCCGAGCTCCGCGCCGCGATCGCGGGCGCCGACGCGATCCTCATCGCCACCCCCGAGTACAACAGCTCGATCCCGGGGATCCTGAAGAACGCCCTCGACTGGGCTTCGCGCCCTCGCGCGGGAGCGGCTCTTCAGAACAAGCCGGTCGCGGTCACCGGCGCCAGCACCGGCCGCTTCGGCGCCGTCTGGGCGCAGGACGAGGCCCGCAAGGTCCTCGGATCCGCGGGCGCCCGCGTGATCGACACCGAGGCGGTCGCGGTCGCGGTCGCCCACGAAGCCTTCGACGAGAAGGGCCGGCTGACCACGACCGACCACGAGGTCGGCCTCCTGCGGGTGCTCGACGACCTCGCGACCGAGGTCGAGCGCGACCGCGAGGCGCGGGCCGCGGTCCCCGCCTAGCTACGGCGTCATCGCGACGCGGCCGAAGGCCTTGCGGCTCTCGATGTACGCGTGGGCCGCGGCGGCTTCGGCCAATGGAAACGTCCTGTCGATCACGACGCGCACGTCGCCGCTCGCGACCCGCTCGAGCAACTCGGCGATCATCGCGTGGACACGGGGATACTCGGCCAGCATCGCGCCGCCGAGGAAGACCCCGCGCAGCGTGTTGTTCTGAGCCCAGAGATCCTTCGCCTCGACGTTCGAGCCGGCACGCCCGGCCACCCCGACGCTGACGAGCGTGCCTCGGTAGGCGAGCGCGCCGACTCCGTCGGCGAGGGTCTGGCCACCCACCGAGTCGACGATCACGTCGACGCCGCGCCCGTCGGTCAGCTCCCGCGCGCGCTCGACGAAGTCCTCGGTCGCGTAGTTGATCCCGTGGTCGAGCCCGAACTCCTTCAGTCGCTCCAGCTTCTCGTCGCTCGACGCGGTCGCGAGCACGGTCGCGCCGGCCTGCTTCGCAAGCTGGATCGCGGCCATCCCGACTCCTCCGGCTCCCGCCTGGATCAGGACCGACTGGTCGGCTTCGAGATGGCCGGCCGTGAAGAGGCACTCCTGCGCCGTCCCCACGGCGACCGGGACGCCGCCGGCCTGCGCGGCGTCCAGCCCGTCGGGGATCGGCCACGTGGACATCGCCGGGACCGCCCGCTTGGAGGCGTGCGAGCCCGCCATGTTCAGGCTCACGACCCGGTCGCCGACGGCGCGGTTCTCCACGCCCTGGCCGACCTCGACCACGACGCCCGCGGCGACGTACCCGACGACGTGCGGGACCGACGGCGGCGGCGAGCCGGCGCGGTGCAGCAGGTCCCCGCCCTCGATGCTGATCGCCTCGACGTCGATCACGACGCAGCCGTCGGGGCACTCGGGATCGGGGACGTCCTCGTAGCGCAACACGTCCGGAGGCCCGTTCTCGTAGATCACCGCTGCCTTCATCGGTCAGGCGACTCTAGACGAGGGGATCTGGGAGGGCCTAGGCGTACCGCTCGACCACCCCGTCGGCGACGAGGTCGAGCAGGGTGCGGCGCTCGGGATCGAGCCCGGCGGCGGCGAGCTCGGCCTTGGCGTCGCCGACGTGGGCGCGGGCGAGCTCGCGGACCTCCTCCGCGGCGCCGGTGGCGACGATGCGCTCGCAGACCTCCTCGGCGCCGGCGGCGTCGAGGGCCCGCAGGTCGATCCGGGCGAGGGTGGGGTCGATCTCGCGGGCGCGGATCAGGGGCAGGGTCACGGTCCCGTCCAGGAGGTCGGTGCCCCGGGCCTTGCCCGTTCGCTCGGGCGGGCCCGTGACGTCGAGGACGTCGTCGAGGAGCTGGAAGGCGAGGCCGACGCGGCGCCCGAAGCCCGAGAGGCTTGCCCGCCCGTCGCCGATCGTGCAGGCGCACTCGAAGAGGGCGGCGGTCTTCAGCCGGCAGCGCTCGAGGTAGCGCTCCGCGGAGACGCCGAGGTCGAAGGCGTCGCGGCGCTGCTCGAGCTCGCCGCGGGCGAGCGCGACCGAGGCGGTGGTCAGGAGCTCCACGCGCCCTCGGTCGCCGTCGGCGGCGAGCTCGGCGAATGCCCGCGAGAAGAGCAGGTCGCCGGTCGCGGTCGCGCGCGGGCGACCGGACATCGCGAGCACGGTGGGACGGCCGCGCCGAAGCGGCGCGGCGTCGAGGACGTCGTCGTGGACGAGGGTCGCCATGTGGACCAGCTCGACCGCGGTCGCGGCGCTCGTCGCCGAAGCGGCCGACTCCGGGCCGGCGCAGAGGAGGACGAGCAGCGGCCGCAGGCGCTTGCCCCCGGCCGCCAGCGTCGCGGTCGCGTCGTCCGCGAGTGGCCCGCCCGCCGCGGCGGCGGCGTGCTCGAGGCGAGTCTCGACCTCCGCCATGGTCGCCGGAAGCCAGGTCCCCGCGGCGTCGAGGACCTTGGTCACGGGAGCCGGGACGGCCGCGTTGCTCATGGCTTCGTCCCACTGTGGATCGCGATGATCCCGCCCGCGAGGACGGTCCAGCGGATGCGCTCGAACCCGGCGCCGTCGAGCCGGCGCGGCGAGGCCGTCCGGCGGGGGGAAGCGCTTCACCGACTCGGGCAGGTAGGTGTAGGCGTCGCGGTCGCCGGCGAGCGTGCCCAGCACGGGCACGAGCCGGTCGAACCAGAGGGAGAAGAAGGTGGAGAGCGGAGGGCGCTGCGGCTGGGTGATCTCGAGGATCGCGAGCCTGCCCCCGGGCCGCAGCACCCGCGCCATCTCGGCGAGGCCGCGGTCGAGGTCGGCGAGGTTGCGGACGCCGAAGCCGACCGTGACCGCGTCGAACCCGCCGTCCTCGTAGGGCAGCTCGAGCGCGTCGGCCCACTCGAAATCGATCCCGGCGCCGGCATCGGCGCCCTTCGCCCGGGCCAGCTCGAGCATCCGCTCGGAGAAGTCGCAGCCGACCACCCGGCCCTGGGGGCCCACGCGGCGGGAGAGCTCGAGCGCGAGGTCGCCCGTCCCGCAGCAGACGTCGAGGGCGCTGTCACCGGGTCCGAGCTCGGCGCGGTCGGCGGTGCGCTCGCGCCAGCGGTGGTGGAGCCCGGCGGACATCGCCGTGTTCATCAGGTCGTAGACCCCGGCGATGCGGTCGAACATCCCCCGCACCTGGGTCGCGAACTGGTCCTCTCCCCTGGCGGGGACCCCCGAAGGCGCGGGGCTCACTCGCCGGTCTGGGAGCTGCCGGCTTCGGCGGTCTCGTTCGACTGGCCGTTGAGCGAGGCGAGGAAGTCGACAAGGGCGTTGAACTTCTCCGGGTCCTCCTCCTTGAGGGCGGCGTAGGACGGCATGATCCCCGGGCCCGACCTCGAGCGAGCGCGCGATCGCGGCACGCGGCAGCTGCTCGCCGATCTCGGTCAGCTCCGGGCCCGGGCCCGAGTTGCCGTTGTGCTCGAAGATGTGGCACGCAAGGCAGCCGGACTGGCCGGCGACCTCCTTGCCCTGCTCGTATTGGGGCGCGACCTGCGAGCTCGATCTCGGTCGGCGAGCCGGCCTGGGCGCCGAGGATGGTCAGGAAGGCCATCGCGACGATCGTCAGGATCCCGGCGGTGGTCGCGATCGGGCGCCGCTCCGGGCGCCGCTCGGGATTGCGGTCGTAGAACGGCAGCAGGATCAGCAGGACCAGGCAGACCGTCGGGATCCCGATCGTCGCCACCGGCACCAGCTCCGGCGGCTTGATCACGCGCAGGAGCTCGAAGAGGAAGAAGAAGTACCACTCCGGGCCGCGGCACGTAGGTGGTCGTCGTCGGGTCGGCCTTCGGGCCCTGCTCGGCGCCGAGGACGAGCGACATCGCGATGATCACCGCGGCGACGATCAGCGCCATCGCCGAGTCCTTCAGCACCGCGTAGGGGAAGAAGGGCTTGCCCTGCTTCTTCAGCACCTCGTACTCGCGGAGGTATTGCTCCTTCTCGGCGTTGTTCATCGCGCGATCGCCGGCCGCCTAGCCGACCTTCTCCTCTCGGAGCGACTTCGGCTTGACGTCGGCGCGCTTCCACGGCGGCGCCGTCGTCCCCTGCTTCACGACGAGGTAGAGGTGGGCGCCGATCAGGGCGATGATCGCGCCGGGCACGAGCAGCATGTGGATCGAGTAGAAGCGCGCGATCGTCGTCGCCCCGAACTCGGGGCCGGCGCGAAGGAAGTCGGCGAGGTAGGGGCCGATGATGGGCCCGGTGCCGTTGATGTTGACGGCGACGATCGTCGCCCAGAAGGAGCGCTGGTCGAACGGCAGCAGGTAGCCCGGTCAGGCCCATCATCAGGGTCAGGACGAGCAGGATCACGCCGATGATCCAGTTGAGCTCGCGCGGGTACTTGTAGGCGCCGAAGAAGAAGGTGCGCCCCATGTGCAGGAAGATCAGCACCATCATCACCGTCGCGCCCCACTTGTGCATGCCGCGCACGAACTCGCCGAGGAAGACGTCGTTGGTGAGGTGGGTGATCGAGTCGTAGGCCTCGGTCGCCGAGGGCACGTAGTACATCGCCAGGAAGACGCCGGTCAGCGCCTGGAAGACGAAGGCGAAGAGCGTCCCCGAGCCGAGCGTGTAGAACCAGTTGGTCCCCTTCGGGACCTTGCGGAAGAGCATCCCGGTGAGGAAGCCGGTCGCCGCCGTGCGCTCGTCGACCCAGCCGACGAGGTCGATCGCGCCCTCCTTGGCGACCTCCAGCGGGCCGCCACCGTCGCCGTTGCCGGAGCCGTTCGCCGACTCGCCCGGCTTCTGCGGGCGGTGCAGGAAGGCCGGGCCGCGGCGCTTCTTGGTCTTCGTCTCCGTCTCGCTCATCACGGCGGCGGCGGCACCGAGGGCCGCGGCGGGTAGAGGTACTCCCAGATGCCGCCGGTGAACTCGCCCGGGTCGCGGGCGCGGACCGGGTCGAGCTGCGAGGTGACGCTGTAGCGGGGGCCGATCTCGACGTTGCCGTCGACGACCCGGGTCTGGAAGCGGTCGAGCGGGCGGACCGGCGGGCCGCCGATGACCTCGCCGCGGAAGCCGTAGACGCCGCCGTGGCACGGGCAGATGAAGTTGCCGGCGGCGCGGACGAAGCGCACCGGGCAGCCGAGGTGCGCGCAGCGGGTCGAGACGGCGATGTAGTCGGTCGGCTCCTCGTCGAGGTCCTCCGAGCCGCGCCGGACGTAGGCGGTGGTCTTGCCCGCCTCGCCGATGTTCTCGACGATCGTGAGGGTCACCGGGGTGTAGGTCTCGGCGGAGAAGTCGTCCTCGGGGCCGACCGGCTCCCAGAGCACCTCCTGCTCGTCGAAGACCGGCGCGAGGGCGAATCCGATCGTCGGCAGGGCGACCGCGGCGACCGCGGCGCCGCCCAGGCCCTGGCCGATCAGGGCGAAGACCGTACGCCGCGTCATCGACTCGCCCTTGAAGTAGCCGGCCGGGTCCGGCTTCGGCAGCAGCGGCTCCGCGGGTCGCTCCGACCCGTTGCCTGTGTCGTTCCCGTCAGCCAAGGGGCGCGGATTCTATTGATTCGGCGAGGCGAGCCAGCGCCCTGTCCGAGCCCGGTGTCGGTCGCCGTCTCGGTCGCCAGGGCGAGCAGGTCCCGCTCGGCGCCCTCGTCGCCGGAGCGCAACCGGTCCTTTGCCCGCTCGTGGGCGGGCCCGCCGCCGGCCGCGACGGCGACCGCGCTGGCCAGCCAGAGCTCGCGTGAGCCGTGCGCCGGCGCGCTCGGCGTGGAGCTGGGCGGAGATCGAGATCAGGTCGGCGAGCTCGCGCACGGCCTCCAGGTCGCCGAGCCCCGCCAGGCGCTCGAGGCCGAGCGCGTAGAGGTAGTCGCCCGCGAGCAGGCGCAGGTCCTCGTCGGCCGCGCGCACCACGCGCGGCTCGCCGTAGTGGAGGAGGTAGCCCTCCCGCACCGCCTCCACCAGCAGCGCGTACTCGTCCGGCGCCTCGGCGGCGCGGGGACCGGCCGCGACGAGCTCGGCCAGCGGCGCGGCGCCGTTCTCCTCGCCGGCCTCGGGCAGATGGTCGGCGATCACGCTGCCGTCCTCGCGAAGCAGGTCGGCGAGCTGCTCGAGCGCTCCGCTCATCCGAACGCCTCCACGAAGGCCTCGGCCGCCGCCGCGACGGTGCGGTCGATCGCCGCTTCGTCGTGGACGACCGAGACGAACCAGGCCTCGAACTGGGACGCGGGCGGGTAGACGCCGCGGGCGAGCATCGCGCGGCAGAAGCGGCCGTACGCGTCGAGGTCGCAGGCCGACGCGCCGGCGAAGTCGGTCACGGGCTCCTCGCTGAAGAACGGCGTGACCAGGCCCGGGACCGAGGCGATCTGGACCGGGCGGCCCTCGGCGGCCTCGCGCAGGCCGCCCGCGAGCCGGGCGGTGGAGGCGCGCAACCGCTCGTAGGCGCCGGCGTCGAGCTCGCCGAGCGTGGCGAGGCCGGCCGCGACCGCGAGCGGGTTGCCGGAGAGCGTCCCCGCCTGGTAGACGTCGCCGGCGGGCGCGACCCGCTGCATCAGCTCGCGCCGGCCGCCGTAGGCGGCGGCAGGGAGGCCGCCGCCCAGCACCTTGCCCATGATCGTCAGGTCGGGCCGGACCCGGAAGAGCTCCTGGGCGCCGCCGGCGGCGACGCGGAAGCCGCGTGATCACCTCGTCGAAGACGAGCAGCGCGCCCGACGCGCTCGCCTGCTCGCGCAGGAACTCGAGGAAGCCCGGCTCGGGCGGGACGACGCCCATGTTCGCCGCGATCGGCTCGGCCAGGATCGCCGCCGGCTCGCTCTCGGCGAGCGCCGCGGAGAGCGCCTCGCGGTCGTTCCACGGGACGACGATCGTCGCGGCCGCCTGCGCCTCGGGCACGCCCGGGCTCGCCGGCAGGGCATTGGTCGCGAGGCCCGAGCCCGGCCTCGGCCAGCAGGCCGTCGACGTGGCCGTGGTAGGCGCCGGCGAACTTCAGCACCTGCTCGCGGCCGGTCGCGGCGCGAGCGAGGCGGAGCGCGCTCATCGTCGCCTCGGTGCCCGAGTTGACCATCCGCGACATCTCGACCCAGGGCATCCGCGAACGGACCTCGTCGGCGAGCTCGACCTCGGCCTCGGTCGGGGCGCCGAAGCTGGTCCCGGCGCGCGGCGGCGTCGATCACCGCCTCGACCACCGCGGGATGGGCGTGGCCGAGGATCAGCGGGCCCCAGGAGCAGACCCAGTCGATGTAGCGGTGGCCGTCGGCGTCGATCAGCTCGAAGCCCTCGCCGCGCTCGACGAAGATCGGGTGGTCGCGGCCGATCGACTTCATCGCCCGCACGGGGGAGTTCACCCCGCCCGGGATCAGGCCGACGGCGCTGGCGTAGATCGAGGCGGAGGTTCGGGTGTCGAAGTCCGCCCGGTCCGGCGGGCTCACGCGTGCTCGGCTTCCCAGCGGGCGTAGTCGTCGGTGAAGTAGTGCAGGCGGATCTTCTTGAACTCGGTCGAGGAGTAGAGGACGGCGCGGTCGTCGCCGTGCAGGTCGTGCTCGTCGGCGATCGAGTCGAGGATCGCGTCGCACTCCTCCTTCGAGCGCCCGTGGGCCATCGTGAAGACGCTGTAGGGCCAGTCCTCGTAGGTCGGCCGCTGGTAGCAGTGCGAGATGCCCGCGGACCGAGGCCATGCGCCCGCCGACCGTCGGGGATCTCCTCCTCGGGAACGCGCCAGACCCCCATCCCGTTCGCCGAGAAGCCGGCGCGGCGGTGATAGAGGATCGCGGCGACCCGGCGCAGGATCTTGCGCTCGACCATCCCCTCGAGGTGGGCCAGGAGGTCGTCGGTCGAGATCCCGACCTCGGCGGCGGCGGCGTCATACGGGCGCTCGGTGACCTCCATCGGGCCCTGGAGGGCGCGGATCACGGCGATGTCGGCGTCGTCGTAGGGCTGGGGCTCGAGCTCGCGCGGCGGCGCCGCCTCGACCGCGGCCGCGAGCGCGTCGGTGCCCTTCTCCATCTCCAGGTTCATGTTGATCTTGAAGAGGGTGAGGGTCGGCAGCTGGCGGATCGACTCGGCGCCGGTCAGCCGCTGGAGCGCCTCGAGCGTCCCCTGCAGCCCGAGCTCCGAGTCGGGCGGGGTGGCGATCGTGAACCAGAGGTTGAACTCGTGCGTGCGCAGGTAGTTGTGGGAGACGCCCGGGTGGGAGTTGATGATCTTCGCCGCGCGGTGCGGGTTCTCGGCGTCGACCTTGGCGGCGACGAGCATCGACTCGTAGCCGAGCGCCCGGGTGTCGAAGATCGGGGTGATCTCGCGGATGATGCGCTCGTCGAGCAGGCGCTGGGTGCGGCGCATCGTCTCGCCAGGCTCAGGCTCGGCCTCCTCGGCGACCGGCCCGAACGGCTCGGCGGCGAGCGGGAAGCGCGACTGCAGCAGGTTCATCAGCCGCTTGTCGGTCTCGTCGAGCGGGACCGCCGCGCCGTCCTTGCGCGAGCGGACCTTCGGCTGCGGCGTTACAGCCACCCCGCTGCCTCCTTGGCGTAGTAGGTCACGATCATGTCGGCGCCGGCACGCCGGATCGCGGTCAGCGACTCGAGGGCGGCGTCGCGCTCGTCGAACCAGCCCTGCGCCGCGGCCGCCTTCAGCATCGAGTACTCGCCCGAGACGTGGTAGGCGGCGACCGGGGCGCCGGTCTCGTCCTTCACCCGGCGGACGACGTCGAGATAGGGGAGCGCCGGCTTCACCATGACCACGTCGGCGCCCTCCTCGAGGTCGAGCTTCGCCTCGCGGACGGCCTCGAGCGCGTTCGCCGGGTCCATCTGGTAGCCGCGGCGGTCGCCGAACTCGGGGGTCGACTCCGCCGCCTCGCGGAAGGGGCCGTAGAAGGCGGAGGCGTACTTGGCGCTGTAGGCGACGATCGGGGTGTTCGGGTGCCCCTCTTCGTCGAGCTGCGTCCGGATCGCCGCGACCCGGCCGTCCATCATGTCGCTCGGCGCGACCGCGTCGGCGCCGGCCTCGGCGTGCGAGATCGCGGTGCGGGCGATCAGCTCCACCGAGATGTCGTTGTCGACCTCGCCGTCGCGGACGAACCCGCAGTGCCCGTGCGACGTGTACTCGCACAGGCAGACGTCGGTGATCACGAGCAGCTCGGGGTGGGCCTCCTTGAGCGCGCGCACCGCCATCTGCACGATTCCCTCGTCGTCGTAGGCCCCGGAACCGGCCTCGTCCTTGTCGGCCGGGATCCCGAAGAGGATCACCGCGCCGATGCCGGCGGCCTGGATCTCGGTCGCCTCGGCGACGAGCTCGGAGATCGAGAAGCGCTCGATCCCGGGCATCGACTCGACCGGCTCGCGCACGTCGGAGCCGGAGACGACGAAGAGCGGCTGGACGAGGTGCGCCGGCGAGAGCTCGGTCTCCCGAACGAGGTCCCGGAGCGTCTCGGTGCGGCGCATGCGTCGCAGCCGCGTGGCGGGAAAGCTCACGTTTCGGATTCTAGGGCCGCTCCCGCCGCCGCTCGCGATGTCGTGACCGCGAGACCCGCCACCAGCCGAGCGCGACCAGGGCGGCCCAGATCACGCCCGCGATCACCGCGATGCGCTGGTCCGGGGTGATCGCGAGCAGGACGAAGACGAGCAGGCAGTAGGCGATCACGACGTAGTTGCTCCACGGATAGCCGGGCGACGCGAACTTCGACTCGCCGGCGGTGTGTCCCGCGCGGCGGAAGCGCAGGTGGGCGACGGCGACCATCCCCCAGACCCAGAGGATGCCGACCGTGGCGACGCTGGTGATGTAGACGAAGGCGTCGCCGGGGTCGACGATGTTGATCACGACGCCAACCATCAGCGCGGCGCCGGTCACGTACAGGGCTCGGGCGGGGACGTGGGTGCGGCTCAGCTTCGCGAGGCCGCGCGGCGCCTCTCGCGACTCTGCGAGAGCGAGAACATCATCCGCGCGCTGGCGAAGATCCCGCTGTTCGACGAGGAGAGCGCGGATGTGAGGACGACCCCGTTCAGGATCCCGGCGGCGGCCGCGATCCCGATGCTCTCCCAGGCGATCACGAACGGGCTCGTCGTCAGGCTGACCTGGTTCCAGGGGATCAGCATGAGGATGATCAGGATCGCCCCGACGTAGAAGAGCAGGATCCGCCAGGCGACCCGGTTGATCGCCGCCGGCAGCTCGCGCTCGGGGTTCTTGGTCTCCGCCGCCGTGAGGCCGATCAGCTCGACCCCGATGAAGGCGAAGGTGACGATCTGAAGCGCCTCGAGCATCCCGCCGACGCCCTTCGGGAAGAAGCCGCCGTACTCCCAGAGGTTGGAGACCGCGGCCTGCTCGCCGAGGTCGCCGAGGTTGAACACGAGGATCGCGATCCCGCTCACGATGAAGGCGACGATCGCGGTCACCTTGATCAATGCGAACCAGAACTCGGTCTCGCCGAACCAGCGCACCGAGATCAGGTTCGCGCCGAGCAGGACCGCGATCGAGACGAAGGCCGGGAGCCACTGGGGGACGTCGGCGAAGAAGTAGTCGACGTAGATCCCGACCGCGGTCACCTCGGCCATCACCGTCGTCACCCAGAGCACCCAGTAGGTCCAGCCGGTGGCAAACCCGGCCCACGGGCCGACGAGCTCCTCGGCGTAGCGGGCGAAGCTCCCCGAGATCGGGCGGTCGACCGCCATCTCGCCGAGCGCGCGGAGCATCAGGAAGACCACCGCGCCGGCGAGCAGGTAGCAGAGCAGGACCGCCGGACCGGCCTCCCGGATCGCCTTCCCCGAGCCGAGGAAGAGGCCGACGCCGATCGCGCCGCCGATGGCCATCAGCTGGATCTGACGGTGCGAGAGCGCACGCGAAAGCTGCTCCCGCTCGGGTTCCCCCTCGATCGGCGGCATGGGCTCCACGGGCACCGCGGAACCTATCCGGCGCCCGCAGCCGCGAGGCGGCGGGCGAGCTCGGGCGACGGCGCGTAGGCGATCGCCGTCCTCGTGCCGTCGACCGCCAGCGCCGCGGCACCGCCGCCGGGGATGGGGAAGGTGAGGCCGTCGCGGCGGCCTTCGCTGAGCCGCTCGGTGAGGTAGCGCGAGGCCGCCGTGGCGAACTCCACCGCGTCGGCGTCGCCCTCCCACTCGTAGACGAGCAGCGCGGCGCGCTTCTCGCGGCAGGCGCCGGGGCATTCAGGGCCGCCGCCGGGGAGCCGGAAGGCCTCGAAGCGCGCCGCCCTGCCACCCCTTCGCGCGCCCGCGACGCGACGTCGGACGGGACCCCGGAGCCGAGGACCAGGATCGCGTCGAGCTCGCCCGACTCGACGCTCGCGACCGAGGTCCAGGGAGGCCCGAGCGCGGCCGCCCCGTCGACCTCGACCTTCGCGCCCTCCTCGCCGGCGACCCACTTGCCCGGGTGGAGGATCTGCTCGCTCGTCGTCGGCGGGTCCTCGAAGGCGTCGTCGACGAGCTCCCAGCCGCCGCGGCGCTCGAGGTTGGCGACGAAGTCTGCCCCCGCTGTGTAGGGGAACCGGACCGAGGCGACCAGGGCCGGGGGCAGGCCGGCGGCCAGGTTCGCCGGCGAGAGCAGCGACGTCTCCTCCGCGGCGGGCGAGGTCCCGAGGTAGCGGCGCTCGTAGCGCCGCTCGACGACGGTGGCATCGCCCTCGACAAGTGCCGAGATCCCGATCTCCTCCTCGTCCGAGACCGCGTCGAGCTTGAGAACGCCGGGGTAGTTCTGGTCCTGGAGCGCGTGCTCGAGCTCGTGCGCCGTCACCGACTCGATCCCCTGGGGACCCTGAAGCGGCTGCTCGACCAGGACGAGGCGCTTCGACTTCGGGCGGTAGAAGCCTCCGATCAGCTCGCCGACGCCCTCCGTGGCCTGCTCGAGCTCGAAGTCCGGCGTCGCCAGGCCACTGAGCTTGAGGAACTCGGCGACCGCGTCCGCCTCGCGCCGGTCGGCCGGGCTTCCGCCGCCCTTCTTCGCCATCTTCGCGATCTTCCTCCGCCACTGCGGGGCGGTCAGCGTCATCACCTCCGGGACCTCGTCGAACTCGAGGCCGCGCAGGCGCTCGAGCCGGGCGGCGATCACCTCGGGCTCGGCGACCGCGTCGGTCGGCGGCGGCTCGGCCGCTTCGCCGGTCCCGCTCCCGGCCGGAGCCGGCTCGTCGACCAGCGCGAGCACACCGCCGAGGCAGAGGAGGATCGCGAGGCTCGCGACCAGCGGCGGGATCCGCGGGCGGACTCCCACGCGCCTATCCGAAACGGCGGAGCGCGACCCGGGCGATCACGCCGTAGGCGACGGTCAGCAACGCGAGGTGGACGATCGGCACGACGAGGCCGGGGCCGGACTCGTCGAGGGCGCCCGAGAGCGCGTCCAGCGAGGGGTCGAACGGGAACGCGGCGCGGACGATCTGGATGACGTCGAAGAGGGTGGCGCCGACCGTGCCCGAGGGCACCAGCGAGAGGAAGGCGATCGGCAGGGAGAGCATGAACGCGAGCAGGCTGGCCGCGCGGACCTCGCGGGCGGCCGCTCCGATCGCGGCGCCGAAGGCGGCGAAGCCGGCGCCGCCGGCGATCACCGCCGGGACCCAGAGCGGGAACGCGCGACCACTCGAGCGAGACGAAGAACGCCAGCCCGGCCAGCATCAGGAGGGTGACGACGAACGCGACGGCGATCCCGAGGACGACCTTCTCGGCGAGCAGGGCGCCGCGCGAGACCAGGCTGCGGACGAGGCGCGGGTAGGTGTTCTCCTCGCGCTCGAGCGCGAGCGAGCCGGCGACGAGCAGGACCGTGACGAACATCAGGGTGACGGTCGCGGCGACGGCGATCGCGAAGTTGTCGAGGCCCGGCGCCGACCCGGAGACGAGCTCCTTGTCCACCTGGATCGGCTCCGCGATGGCGCCCAGGATCGGGATCGCGAAGTCGAGGTTCTCACGGGCGAGCCCGGCGAACTCGATCACCGGCTCGAGCTGCTTCTTCACCTTCGGGTCGTCGGTCTCCTCGCTGGCCGCGGTCAGGATCTCCTCCGTCTTCTCGAGGCCGAGGACGTCGAGGCTCTGGCCGAGGAAGGAGAACTCGCCGCCCTGGAGCAGGAGGTCGAGGTAGCCCGCCGAGCTCTCCGAGATCTGCCGGGAGACGATCAGGTTCGCCTCGGTGATCAGGCGTCGAGATCCGGTCCTCGACGAGCTGCGCCTTGACCGGGTCCTCCTCGTTGACGATCACGTGCACCGTCGGGCTCGTCGGGGAGAGGCCGCCGAGCGAGCGCACCTGGTCGGCGAAGTCCTCGGGCAGGATCAGGGCGGCGAGCACCTCCCCGTCCTCGACCATCTGCCGCGCCTCCTCCTCGGAGTCGACATCGACGCACTCGACCCGGCCGCAGAGCTCGCCACGGGCGGAGACCGGGTTGACCTCGGAGCCGCCGACGGCGACCTCCTCGCCCTCCGGGATCTGGTTGAGGAAGGCGACCCGGGGGTCGCTGGGCCCGGCGGAGAGCGCGAGACCGATCAGGATCGCGAGCGCGATCGGGTAGAGCACGAGCAGCGCGGTGACGAGCGGCGAGCGCCGCAGGAGCTGCAGGTCCTTGCGAAGAAGCCAGCGCACGGTCGGCTCAGTGGCCCCGGGCGCCAGGAAGTCGATGAAGGCGCGCTCGAAGTCGCGCTCGGTCGCCGCGCCCTCCGGCACCGGTTCGGCCTGGTGCAGCTCCGCGACGGTGCCGTAGAAGAGGGCCTCGCCGTCGGCGATCACGAGCAGGCGCTCGCCGTAGCGCTCGGCCTCGGCGATGTTGTGGGTCGAGAAGATCACGGTCGTGCCCTCGGCGGCGAGGCTCGTCGAAGAACTCCCAGAGCTGCTCGCGGCTGCGCGGGTCGAGGCCCGTGGTCGGCTCGTCGAGGAGCAGGACCGACGGGTCGTGAGAGCAGGCCGATCGCGATGTTCACGCGTTGCTGGTTGCCGCCCGAGAGCGTCGAAACCTGGTCGCCGCGGCGGTCGGCGAGGTCGACCCGGGCGAGCATCTCGTCCACGCTCGTCTCGACGTCGTCGACGCCCTCGAGGTTGGCGAACAGGCGCAGGTTCTCCTCGACCGTCAGGCGGCGGTAGATCGCCGCCTGCTGGGGGACCCAGCCGATCTCGGACGGGGTGCGCGTGACGCTGCCGCCGTCCGCCGGCTGGATTCCGGCGATGATCGACAGCAGGGTCGTCTTGCCGGCGCCGTTGGGACCGATGATCGCGAGCAGCTCGCCCCGGCCGGCGGCGAAGCTGACCGCCGCGCAGCGCCTCGCGGTCGCCGATAGGTCTTGCGCAGCTCGCGCGCCTCCAGCACGGCCTCGGCGGGTCCGCGCGGCGGCGACGTTGAGCGCGGTCCGCTCACGGGCGGGAACGGTATCGGCGGCTCTACGCTGGCGCTCGATGCGGGTCCTCTTCATCGGCGACATCGTCGGCCAGCCGGGGCGCGACGGGCTGGCCGCGGCGATGCCGAGCTGCGCGAGCGCTACGGGCCCGATCTGGTCGATCGCCAACGGCGAGAACTCCGCCGGCGGCATCGGGATCACCGAGAAGACCGCGCGCAAGATCTTCGACGCCGGCGTCGACGTGATCACGACCGGCAACCACGTCTACCGCCACCGCGACGTCTACGCCTACCTCGACCGCGAGGACCGCGTGATCCGGCCCGCCAACTACCGCGACGGCGAACCCGGGCCGGGGCCACACGATCGTCGAGGCGGGCGGGCGGCGGGTCTGCGTGATCAACCTCATCGGGCACGGTCTACCTCGACGCCGCGCGCTCGCCCTTCGACGAGGCCGACGCCCTGCTCGAGCGCCTCGAGCGACGAGGCCGACGTCTTCGTCGTCGACTTCCACGCCGAGGTGACCAGCGAGAAGGTCGCGATGGGCTGGCACCTCGACGGCCGCGTCGCCGCCGTCTGGGGCACCCACACCCACGTCCCGACCGCCGACGCCCGCGTTCTGCCCGGCGGCACCGCCCACATCTCCGACGTCGGCATGACCGGCTCGCGCGACGGGGTCATCGGCGGCGAAGAGGGAGCAGGTGCTGCAGGCGTTCCGGACGCAGATGCCGATCCGCTTCGAGACCGCGACCGAGGACGTCTGGGTGATGGGCGCGGCGGTGGAGATCGGCGACGACGGGCTCGCGCCGCTCGATCGAGCAGGTCCTGCTCCCCGTCGATTGTTAAGGGGCCTGGCACCTCTTTAGGTTCGTCGCGGCCCAGCATCACCAGCGCCGCGATCAGCGGCGGGAAGAACCAGACGATGTAGAGGTAGAACCAGTGGTCGGCGGTGAGCTGGACCGCGATCAGCGACCGCGGCGGCGAGGGCGGCGAACTGGGCGAAGGTGCGCTGCTTCGGGGCGAAGGCGACCAGCGACGGCGAGGCCGAGCGGCGAACGAGCTCGACGGCGAGGTGCAGCCAGTCGAGGTCGGCCTGGCCCCAGATGCTGAACGGCGAGGTGCGGTCGATCTGGCTCGCGATCGTGCGCTCGTAGAAGGTGGCCAGGCCCGGGGTCGATCGCCGGGTGGACGAGGAGCAGGGCGGTGACGCCGACGAGGGCGACGGTGAAGAGCGACGGCGGCGCGCCGGCGGGCGAAACCACGAGCCGCGCGGGCGCGGAAGCGCGCGATGGCCGGCCGCGTACAGCGGCGCGAGCGCGAGCGGGGCGAACTTGACCCCGACCGCCAGCGCGAGCAGCGCGCCGCGGGCGACCGGCGAGGAGAGCACGACGAGCGACCAGCGATCAGGGCCGCGACGAGCGAGTCGTTGGTGTTCGACGGCGAGCGTGAACGCCGTGTACGGGAAGGCGGCCCAGGCGAAGGCCAGGATCGTCCCGAGCTCGCGGCCGCGCGGCGCCCGGGCGCAGCCGGACGGCCGAGCAGAAGAGGCCGGCGACGGTGGCGAGGTCGAAGAAGATCGCGGCGCCGTGGGCGGCGGGCAGCTCGTCCCACTCGCCGCTCCAGGGCAGGCCAGCTCGAACGGCAGGTAGGCGAAGTAGTTCGACCGGGCCGTAGGTGTCGCCGAAGCGGTTGTCGTCCGGGAACACGCCCTCGCCGTAGATCGGGTCGCCGTGGGCGAGCAGGTCGGCGCCGATCACCCCCGCGTAGCCGACGTCGATCACGCCCGAGTCGGCGACGTTGAGCACGAGCCGGAAGGCGAGCAGGAAGACCGTCGCCGCGCCGAGCCAGAGCGTCGGGCGCGGACGGCCGCAGGCCCTCGCCGCGGCCGCGGAACCCGATCCAGAGCATCCGCGCGAGCAGGTAGAGCGAGGACCGGGTAGGCGAGCGGCACCGAGACGCCGATGTCGCCGCGGTTGAAGAAGAAGTGCGAGACGCCGAAGCCGAGCGAGCACGAGCAGGTCGAGGTGGGCGATCGCGGCGCGAGGCGGCGGAAGTCGAGGAGGCCGCAGAGGAAGATCGCGCAGAGCGGCAGCCAGACCTAGGGCGCGTTGAGCATGCCGCCGAAGGCGCCGGGGTAGCCGCGCGCCATCTGCCACTCGACCTGGTAGCCGGTCCAGGACTCGCGCGACGTCGCCGCTCGGGTCGTCGACCAGCACCTGGACGACCTCGTCGTCGCCGTCCTTGAAGCCGACCTGCCACGTGTCGCGGCGGCTTCGCCTGGGCGACGCGCTCGAGGTCGCCGTGCGGCCTTCGCGCTCGCGACCGACCTTCGGGTCGCTTCTCGGCGATCTCGATCGCCTCCGCTCGAGCTCAGCTCGAGCTGCTCCTCCGGGCTCGTCCTCCGGGGTGCCGCCGGTCGACCCGGCCTCGCTCTGGGCGAGCGCGGGCGCGCGCGGCTGCGAGCGCCAGCACGAGCGCGGCGAGCACCCCCGCGCCCGCGCGGCGGATCAGCCGAACGTCCACAGCTTGTTGCCGATGAAGTTGACCGGCATCGCGACCGCGACGGCGATCGCCTGCGCGGGGAGCTCGGCGAGCCCGGCGGTGGAGACGAGCAGCTCGAGCACGATCAGGTTGACCCCGAGCGCGGCGACGCTGACGGTGAAGAAGCGGGCGGCCTGGAACCCGGCGTGCCCGTCGCGTGGCGCGGAAGGTCCAGTGGCGGTTCCAGCAGAAGTTGTTGAGCACGGCGACGCAGAAGGCGCCGATCGCGGCGGGGATGTGGTGGACGTCCGAGCCGCCTCGGCGAGGAGGGCGAAGACGGCGAGGTTGACGACGTAGCCGGAGGCGCCGACGAGCGCCGAACTGGAAGAGCTGCATCCAGTTCGCGGGCTTGCGGGTGCCGAGGTGGATCCGCCGCGCAAGCCCCCAGGTCCAGTCCGCGGCGACCTCCGTGGTGCTGCGCTCCGTGCTCACGCCGCCACCTCGGCCCGGTCGGGCAGCTCGAAGTGCTCGAGCGACGAGCGCGCGGCGACGTCGCGAAGCGTCCACTGCTCGCGCCGCTCGGCGGTCTCCTCGGGCCAGCCGACGAGGAGCAGCGGGCAGAGCGAGTCGCCCGGCGAGGAGCGAGCCGTGGCTGCCGCCCGCCGACGTGCGTCGCCCCACCCCAGTCGACGCACTCCCATCCCTCGTCCAGCGGAGATCATGCACGTCGGCCGCGTTCGGACTGCGCAGCGAGCGCCAGAGGCGGCCGAGCGCGTCCGGATAGGTCGTCGGAGACGAGGCGCCCGTCGCGCTCGGCGAGGCCGAGGACGCCGACGAGCTCCCCCGTCGGTCGCCCACTCGCCGCCGCGCGAGGTCGGCGTGCGTCGCAGCGCCGCGGACGCGAAGCGGAGCTCGTCCCCGCGCTTTGCGACCACGGCCTCCTCGCCGTCGAGCCAGGTGACGAGATCGACGCCGTCGGTTCCGCGCAGGCGCATGCGGATGCGCTCGTGGGCGATCTCGCGGCGCCGGCCCTCGGTGAGCAGGTAGACGCCGCCGGCGCGGGAGGTCGGGCCCACCGCGATCTCGGCCTCGGCCGCGCTCTCGCTGTTCGGCTGCAGCACCCGCCACTCGGCGGCGAGGATGTCGGCGAGCGGGAGCGATTCGGCCACCGGCGTCTGGGCGTGGTCGGAGATCGAGGATCAGCGCGTGCTCCTCGCAGAAGGCATCGAGGCCGCCGCCGGCCTCGATCAGCGAGCCGAGCTCGGCGTCGGCCGCGATCAGGGAGTCGAGCGAGTTCTGGGGCCCGAGCTTGTGCGAGTGGTAGTCGTGGTCGGGGAGCGAGAAGAGCAGGAAGTCGTAGAGGTCGCCGGCGATCAGCTCGCGGCTGACGCAGCCGGAGTACTCGTCACGGGTGCCGGGACGGGCGAGCGTCGGCTTGCACGGGACCCGCCGGCTCGCGTAGAGCTCGCCGTAGAAGAGCTCGTCCGGGCCCCAGACCGCGTGGTGGAAGCCGGCGGCGCCGGCGAAGCGGCGAAGCAGCCCGTCGAGCCCGAGCTCGTGGCGGGTGCGGCCGCGGTACATCAGGAACGGGGTGCAGGCGCTGCGCAAGCCGGCGTCGCCGAGGCGCTCGAAGACGGTCTCCACCTCGTCGCGAGAGGTGGCTCATGTTGAGGTTGTAGACGGTGTCGTAGAGCGTCCGGAAGAGGCCGAAGGCGCGGGTCGCCTCGAACGACGAGCCGTACTCGACGTAGCGCCGCTCGGTGCGGTGGTACCAGTTCATCCCCGGGATCCAGTGGCGGTCGGGGCCGACGCCGGTCGTGATCTCGGAGCGTGCAGACCGGGGTGACCGAGGGGAACGACGAGACGCAGTCGTCGATCAGCGTGCCGCGCTCGCGCAGCGCGGCGAGGGTCGGCGCGTCGCCCGAGTCGATCGCGCGGTCGAAGTTCTCCGGATGCAGCGAGTCGACGACGACGAGGACGAGCTTGGGCGACGGGCTCACGACGGCGCGGAGGTCGCCGTCATCGCAGCGAGCGCAGGCCCTCGTACTTCTCGCCGGCCCGGCGGCGCCGGCCCGGCGGCGAGGACGACGAGGCCGACGGCGGCGAGAAGCGAGACCGGCGGCAGGAAGAGCGCGACGACGACCAGGACGAGGCCAGCGCCGGCGACGATCAGGTTGAGCGTCGCGGCGGTCTCCTCGCTGCGCGCGGTGGCCCCCGCGAGGAACTCGGTAGTGACGCCGCAGGCGAACGCCGCGACGGCTGCGCCGGCGACGATGCCCGGCCACCAGGTCGAGGTCTCCTCGGCGAGCGAGCCGGCGAACGCGACCGCGCCGAGGCCGACGATGCACGGCGGCGAGGAGACTCGGCCGGCGTCCCTCGGCAGCGACCCCCGCGCGTGGAAGAAAGCGAGGATGTTGAGGACGAAGAGGATCGGGATGAACCACTCGCTCGCGAACCACTCGAAGTCGGTGCCGTCGAGATCCCAGCCGACGTCGACGTGGGCGAGGACGGACATCAGGAGCAGGGCGAGCATGCCGCCGATCCCCGCGGCGAGCGCGAGGCCGAGGCCCTGGCAGATGGCGAGGAAGACGTCCACGGGCGGGCCGCGCAATTTAGTGGTCGCGGCCAGCGATCCCTTTGCGCCAAACTGAGCGCATGGCCGAACCGGTAAAGACGGCCGGGCGACGCGGCGGCGACGCCGCCGCACCGCCGCGCGCACACTCGCGCCCGCGACCTCGAGCGCTACGCGGGCCTGTTCGCGGCGAGGACCCGGGTGATGCGCTCGTCGGCGATGCGCGACCTGATGGCGATCACCTCCCGGCCGGAGGTGATCTCGCTCGCCGGTGGGCTTCCCGACACCTCGACCTTCCCGCCCGCGAGCTTCGCCGCGCAGATGACCCGCATCGCGCAGGAGTCGGCGGCGAGGCCCTCCAGTACGGGCCGACCGAGGGCTTCGAGGAGACGAAGGACTGCATCCGGCGAGGTGATGGCGGCTGAGGGCATGCAGCCCGACCCCGAGGACGTGATCGTCACCACCGGCGGCCAGCAGGCGATCGACCTGATCGCGAAGACGCTGGTCGACCCCGGCGACCCCGTGATCTGCGAGGCGCCCGACCTACCCGGGCGCGGTGCCGGTCTTCTGCGCCTACGAGGCCGACGTCCACCAGGTGACGACCGACGACGACGGGATGCGGATCGACGAGCTCGAGGAGCTGCTCGACCGCCTCGCCGCCGAGGGCCGGCGGCCGAAGTTCATCTACTCGGTGCCGAGCTTCCAGAACCCCGCCGGGGTGACGCTCTCGGGGGAGCGGCGGCGGCGGCTGGTCGAGATCGCGCGCGAGCGCGAGGTGCTCGTGGTCGAGGACAACCCTTACGGGCTGCTCCGCTACGAGGGCGAGCCCGAGGAGCCCCTCTACAAGCTCGACGGCGGCGACTACGTGATCTACATCGGCACCTTCTCCAAGATCCTCTCGCCCGGGATCCGCCTCGGCTGGCTGTGCGCGCCGCCGCCGGTGATGGAGAAGATCGTGCTCGGAAAGCAGGCCGTCGGACCTCTGCACCTCGACCCTGACCCAGTACTTCGTCCGCGAGTACTTCGCCGAGGGGCGCTGGCAGCAGTACATCGCCGAGATCATCGACGATCTACCGCGAGCGGCGCGACGCGATGCTGGA
Organism: uncultured Thermoleophilia bacterium; assembly: GCA_963844425.1. Taxonomy (GTDB): domain Bacteria; phylum Actinomycetota; class Thermoleophilia; order Solirubrobacterales; family 70-9; genus DASUSH01. Next base: position 296,710 of record CAWJOD010000021.1, read on the forward strand.
GGCGCTCGAGGCGCACTTCCCGGCGCAGGCCAGCTGGACGCGGCCAGAGGGCGGCCTCTTCGTGTGGGCCACGCTTCCCGATTACATCGACACGGGCGACCTGCTGGCGAAGGCGCTGCGCGAGAACGTCGCCTTCGTCCCCGGCAGCCGCCGCCTACGTCGACGGGCGCGGCACGAACTCGATGCGGCTCAACTTCTCCGGCGTCAGCCGAGGACGAGATCAGCGAGGGGATCCGGCGGATCGGCGAGGTCGATCGCCGAGCAGGTGGCGCTGTACGAGACGATCACGCAGGAGCACCGGACGCCGGCGGCAGTCGCACGGAGGCGGTTGGCGAGAGGCGGGTCGGTGCTTCCGCTCAGGCCGCGGCGCGAACGATGAAGGTCGCGGTGCTCAAGGGTGGCCGGTCGCTCGAGCGCGAGGTCTCGCTGCGCTCCGGCGCGCGGGTGGAGGACGCGCTGCGCTCGCTTGGCCACGAGGTCGTCGCGCTCGACGTCGGCGCCGACCCTGGTCCGCGACCTCCGCGAGCGAGCGGCCGGACGTCGCCTTCATCGCGCTGCACGGGCCCGGCGGCGAGGACGGGACCGCGCAGGAGCTGCTGGAGATCCTCGGCATCCCCTACACCGGCCCCGGGATCGCGGCCTGCGTCCGCTGCATGGACAAGATGCTGGCGAAGCACGAGCTGCGCGCCGCGGGGGTCCCGACCCCGGACTGGGTCGCCTTCAACCAGACGGCATTCCGCGAGCTCGGCGCCGGCGACGCGCTCGAGGAGATCGAGGACCGGCTCGGCTTCCCGCTGGTGATCAAGCCGGTCGGCCAGGGCTCCTCCCTCGGCGTCCGGTTCGCCGGCGGCCGCGAGCGAGGTCCCGGCGGCGCTGGTCGCCGCGTTCAGCTACGACGACCGGGTCCTGCTGGAACGCCACGTGCCGGGCCGTGAGCTCGCCGTCTCGCTGCTCGACGGCGAGCCGCTGCCCGTGGTCGAGGCGGTCCCCCGCGAGGAGGACCGCTTCGACTACGAGGCGCGCTACGAGATCGGCCGGACCGAGTTCGCTTGCCCGGCTCCGCTCGATGCCGACGAGCTGGCCGCGGTCGAGGCCGCCGCCCGCGAGACGTGGACGGCGCTCGGGCTGACCGCGTTCGCGCGGGTGGACCTGATGCTCGGCGACGACGGGCCGCAGGTGCTCGAGGTGAACGCGATCCCCGGGCTCACCGACACCAGCCTGCTGCCGATGGCCGCCGAGGCCGGCGGCCTCTCCTTCGAGCTCCTGGTCGAGCGGATCGTCGGGCTGGCGGTGGCTAGTCCACGAGCCGTCGCCTACTCCGA